>NZ_JBHVVL010000004.1:0-516370 GCF_042883605.1 Leifsonia sp. NPDC058194
CCCGAGATGACAAAACCCCTACCTCGTAGACGAGAGTAGGGGAGAAGTCTGGTGGCTCCGACCGGCATCGATCCGGTGACCTTTCGATTTTCAGTCGAACGCTCTACCAACTGAGCTACAGAGCCTCACCGCCGAGGCGGTGATAGACGAAAGCCCTTCCGAGGGAAGGGCTAGTCGCCATGGCGACCCTGACGGGACTTGAACCCGCGACCTCCGCCGTGACAGGGCGGCACGCTAACCAACTGCGCTACAGGGCCTTACTTGGTGTATTCAGTTTTCATTCTTCATTGTATTCGACGTCCACCGCTTGCGAGGACGGGTGACCCCAACGGGATTCGAACCCGTGCTGCCGCCGTGAAAGGGCGGTGTCCTAGGCCACTAAACGATGGGGCCGGGTTGTCTCGATCCACTTTCGTTTCTCGACGACCACCGACGCATAAGCATACGGAAGATGTTTGCGGATTGCCAATCGGGGTTGCATCCCGGGCGGGTCAGGCCTAGAAGTGCACGCGCGCGCGGAGGATCCGATCGGGCGACGCCCCACGGAAATGCCCGGGTCGGGCGGGTCGTCGTGGGTAGATTGCGAGCGACGGCTCCCCCCGCCGTCCGCGTGAGTCACGCGCCGCCGACCCCTGCAGCAGCCCACCGACCCTGGGCATCTCGGGCGCATGTTGGTAAAGTTGCACGAGTTGACTAGCGATACCCGTGCGACTGGTGTGACGAACGAGACGAAGACCGATACGTGAGCGAAGCGGGTTCGAGGTGGCGATGAGACGCGAGACGAGTGGATTCGGGGAGAAGGTCCCCAGGCGGCGCTCGAGGGTGCTGCGCACCGGGATCGCCGCTGCCGCCGTCGCCGCCCTGGCGGTCATCGGTTCCGTCGCCCCCGCCTACGCGGACAACTACCCCAGCTGGCAGGACGTCCAGAACGCCAAGGCCAACCAGGCGAGCGCCTCCGCCCAGGTGGACAAGATCAACGGCCTGATCTCGCAGCTGAAGGGCGAGGTCGCCGCGACGCAGGCCGAAGCCGAGAAGCGCGGCGAAGAGCTCCAGATCGCCGAGGCGAAGTTCGATAAGGCCGACATGGAGGCGAAGAACTTCGAGAGCCAGGCGGCGGCGAGCCAGAAGAAGGCCGACGACGCCAGTACGCAGGCCGGCAAGGTCGCCGCGCAGCTCTACCGCACCGGTGGGCGCAACCTCACCGCCAACCTCTTCCTGAGCGGCAACGGCGCCTCGGGCACGAACCCCGACAAGCTCCTCTCCGATCTGGGCAGCATGTCCAAGCTGGCCGAGCAGTCGAACCGGGTCTATGCCGATGCGAAGGCCGCGCAGAACACAGCGAACGCACTGTCAGACCAGGCCGACGTCGCCAAGGCGGAGCGGGCGAAGCTGCAGGTCGCGGCGCAGGCCGCGATGCAGGCGGCCATCGAGGCCGCGAAGACCGCTCAGGACAAGCTCGCCGAGCAGCAGAAGCAGATCGTCGTGATGCAGGCGCAGCTCGCCGCACTGACCGACACCGCCTCGAAGACGGTGGCCGGCTACGAGGCCGGAGTCGCAGCAGCGGCAGCGGCAGCGGCGGCCCGCGGCTCGGGCGGGCTCCCCGGAGGCTACGTCGGTCCCCAGGGGTGGGCGGTCCCGGCCGCCGGACCCATCACCGACGGCTTCGGCTCGCGGCCGTCGCCCGGCGGCGTCGGTAGCACCTACCACATGGGCATCGACATCGGTGCGTCGTGCAACGCGCCGATCTACGCCGCATACGGCGGCACCGTGATCTATGCGGGCCCCAACGGCTCGTACGGCAACTTCGTGCTGATCGACAACGGCGGCAGCATCAAGACCGGCTACGCACACATCCGCAACGGCGGCATCCTGGTCGGCATCGGCCAGTCCGTGAGCGCCGGTCAGCCGATCGCACGCGTCGGCACGACCGGAGCGTCCACGGGATGCCACCTCCACTACGAGGTGCGCATCAACGACGAGAAGATCGACGGCATCCCGTTCATGAGAGACAGGCAGGCTCCCCTTGGCTGAGAACGACAAGACTGCGACCACCGACCGGTCGTCGCGCACCAGGACCGGACTGGCGATCGGTGCCGGCGTCATGGGCGCCGTCACCGCATCGATCGGCATCGTCACCCCCGCGCAGGCGGTCGACTACCCGTCGTGGAACGACGTGCAGCAGGCCAAATCGAGCGTCGCGAACCAGCAGGCGATGGTCGCCAACCTCACCTCGCTCATCGGCTCTCTGCAGACGAGCGTCGATGCCGCCCGCATCGAATCCGCCAAGGCGGCGGAGGCCTACCTCGAGGCGAAGATCGCGCTCGACACGGCGACGGCCAAGGAGACAGACCTCCAGAAGCAGGCGACCGCCGCAGCCGACAAGGCCAAGACCTCGCAGATGCGCGCCGGTCTCCTCGCCTCCCACCTGGCGAAGTCCGGCGGCGGCGACGTCACGAGCCAGCTCATGCTCAACGGGGGAGGGGCGGGTACGGAGGCCGACAAGCTCCTGTTCCAGCTCGGCACGATGAGCAAGCTCACCGAGCAGTCCAAGGCCGTCTACGACCAGGCGACGAAAGACAAGAACGCGGCCGAGTCGCTGAAGGCGCAGGCCACCTCGGCGAAATCGGCCCGCCAGGACCTCGCCACCCAGGCGGACACCGCCCTCGCCGCGGCCGAGTCTGCGCAGAACGCCGCGCAGGCGGCTCTCGCGACCCAGCAGAGCAAGTCGACCGAGCTCGTGGCCCAGCTGGCGACGCTGAAGAACACCTCCGCCCAGGTGGAGGCGGCGTACCTGCAGGGCGAGCAGGTGAAGGCGGCTGCCGCGGCGGCGGCCGAGGCACAGCGCAAGGCGGCCGAGGCGGCGGCTGCCGCCGCCCAGCCCCCGGCGAGTTCGGGCGGCGGCGGAGGGTCCTCGTCGGGAGGCGGCTCGTCGTCGGGTGGAGGCGGGGGCACGGTTGCTCCGCCGAACGGAAACATCGTGCAGACCGCGCTCAACTTCGCCTACGCGCAGCGCGGCAAGCCGTACGTGCTCGGCGGCGCAGGACCGAACACGTGGGACTGCTCCGGCCTCACGATGAAGGCGTACGCCTACGCGGGTGTGTACATCGGCGCCCACTCGGTCAATGACCAGTACTACACCGCGCGCAACAGGGGGCAGCTCGTCTCCTACGGAGCGAAACAGGCCGGTGACCTGATCTTCTGGGGCAGCGGTCCCGGCGACTTCTACCACGTGGGCATCTACATCGGCGGCGGGCAGATGATCGCCGCTCCGACCGAGGGCGACGTCGTCAAGATCCAGTCGGTCTGGGGCTCGCCCTGGTACCAGGTGGCCCGCCCTTCGGCCTGACCGCCCGTCGGCATACGAGAAACGCTCCCGATCGTCTCGATCGGGAGCGTTTCTCGTATGCTCTGCGTGGCTGCGCTCAGGCGGCTGCGCTCAGTGGCCCTCGGCCTTGAGCTTCTCGAAGCCGGCCTCGACGATCTTCTCGGCCTCGGCGGCGTCGCCCCATCCCTCGATGTTGACGAACTTGCCCGGCTCGAGGTCCTTGTAGCGGGCGAAGAAGTGCTCGATCTCCTTGCGGGTCTGCTCCGGCACGTCGGTGATGTCCTGGATGTGCGTCCAGCGCGGGTCCTTCGCGGGAACGACGACGACCTTGGCATCGCTGCCCGCCTCGTCGCTCATGTTCAGCACGCCCACCGGGCGGACCTTGACGCCCACGCCCGGGAAGGCCGGGTACTCGAGCAGGACGAGCGCGTCGACCGGGTCGCCGTCCAGTCCGAGGGTGTTCTCGAAGTAGCCGTAGTCCGTCGGGTAGACGAAGCTCGTGAAGAGCACGCGGTCCAGGTAGACCCGGCCCGTCTCGTGATCCACCTCGTACTTGTTGCGGCTCCCCTTGGGGATCTCGATGACGACGTCGTATGCGGCCATGTGCCGTTCTCCTTAGCTCTCGGAAAGACTGCAATAACGTTACTGGATGCACGTCAACGGTTCCCCTGAGCGTCGCCCCCGGCTCACGCCTCCGATCGCGGACGCCCGTCGCGCCGTCCGTACCGCCCTCGCCGCGGCGGCGGCACTGCCGGCCCCGGATCCGCACGACGACCACGGGCCGCGGCGTCCGCACCCCCTCTCCGCGGGCGCCCTCGTGCTGGTCGGCCTGAGTGGAGGAGCGGACTCGCTGGCGCTCGCGGCAGCGGTGGCCTTCGAGGCTCCGCGTGCCGGCTACCGGGCGGGGGCTGTCATCGTCGACCACGGCCTGCAGGAGGGGAGTGCGGCGGTCTCCCAACGCGCGGCGGCGCAGGCGCGGGAGCTGGGGCTCGACCCCGTCCTGATCGAGCGCGTGACCGTCGGCGGTGGCGGAGGCCCCGAGAATGCGGCCCGCACCGCCCGGCACGAGGCATTCGATCGCGCGCGGGCGCACACGGGTGCCGAGCGCATCCTGCTCGGCCACACCCTCGACGACCAGGCCGAGACGGTGCTGCTCGGCCTCGCCCGCGGGTCGGGCCCCGGGAGCCTGCAGGGGATGCTGACGGACACGGGTGCCGTGCTGCGCCCCTTCCTCGGCCTGCGCCGGGAGGCGACGCGCGCGTTCTGCAACGATTCCGGGCTGGAGGCGTGGGACGACCCGCACAACGACGATCCCGTCTTCACCCGGGTGCGCGTGCGCCATCAGGTGCTGCCCGTGCTGGAGCGCGAGCTCGGCCCGGGCGTCGCCGAGGCGCTCGCCCGCACGGCCGAGCAGTTGCGCGAAGACGACGAGGCGCTCGACGGCCTCGCCCTCGAATGGGCGCTGGAGCTCGTCAGCCAGACCGACGACGGCGCGGTCGCCCTGGACGTCCGCGGGCTGGCCGCCGACCCTCCCGCCCTCCGGCAGCGCATCATCCGGCTCGTGGTCTCGGCCGAGTTCGGCGTCTCCCTCACGAGGGCGCACACGCTGGCCGTCGCCGAGCTCATCACGGACTGGCACGGCCAGGGTCCGCTCAGCCTGCCAGGCGTTAGAGTTGTGAGGCAGAACGGGCTGCTCACGTTTCACCCCAACAGCTAAGGACAGCACCCTCCCCATGGAACTCACGGACGTCGCGAACGACCTGACCGAGATTCTGATCACCGAGGAGCAGATCCGCTCCCGCATCGCCGAGCTCTCACGCGAGGTGGAGCGCGACTACGCAGGCAAAGATGTGCTGCTGATAGGCGTGCTGAAGGGCGCCGTCATGGTGATGGCCGACTTCTCGCGCGAGCTGAAGCTCCCGGTCACGATGGACTGGATGGCCGTCAGCTCGTACGGCAGCGGAACGCAGTCGAGCGGCGTCGTCCGCATCCTGAAAGACCTCGACACCGACCTGAGCGGCAAGACCGTGCTCATCGTCGAGGACATCATCGACTCGGGCCTCACCCTGTCGTGGCTGCTGGCGAACCTGCACAGCCGTGGCCCCGAGTCGATCGAGATCTTCACCCTGCTGCGCAAGCCCGACGCGGCGCGCGTCGAGATCGACGTCAAGTACGTCGGCTTCGACATCCCGAACCAGTTCGTGGTCGGCTACGGCCTCGACTACGACGAGCGCTACCGCACGCTGCGCGGGGTGGGCATCCTCGCCCCCTCCGTCTACAGCTGACGCGGCGGAATGTGCACGTGAGAACGCCGAGGGGGCAGACGATTCGCCCCCTCGGCGTTCTGCTGCGCGACGGTGGTGCGATCCCGGGCGTGTTGCGGCGGAGCGACGTACTGCGCGCCCAGAGCGAACACGCAGCCGACCCACAGAGGCGAAGCGGTACTGTGGTCGCACCATGAACGTCAAGAAGATCTTCCGCGGCCCGATTCTCTACGTCGTGCTTGCGATCATCGCCGTGTGGATCGGCTCGAGCCTGATCACGATGTCGGGGTTCAAGGGCGTCTCGACCCAGAAGGGTCTGGAGCTGCTCTCGGACGACAAGGTCTCGAGCGCGAAGATCGTCGACGGTGAGAACCGCGTCGACCTGACGCTCAAGGAGGCCGACGGCTCCCTGGGCACGCAGGTGCAGTTCTACTACGTCACCCCGCGCGGCGCCGACGTCGTGAAGGCGGTCGACGACGCGAACCTGCCGAAGGGCTACGACGACGAGGTGCCGCAGCCGAACTGGCTCGTCAACATCCTCGGCTTCCTGATCCCGGCGCTCCTGATCGGCGTGTTCTTCTGGATCATGATCTCGGGCATGCAGGGCGGCGGCAACAAGGTCATGCAGTTCGGCAAGTCCCGGGCGAAGATGGTCACCAAGGAGACGCCGAAGGTCACCTTCGACGACGTCGCCGGATCGGACGAGGCCATCGAGGAGCTCGAGGAGATCAAGGACTTCCTCAAGGAGCCGGCCAAGTTCCAGGCGGTCGGCGCCCGCATCCCGAAGGGTGTCCTGCTGTACGGCCCTCCCGGCACCGGCAAGACCCTGCTGGCCCGCGCCGTCGCGGGTGAGGCGGGCGTGCCCTTCTACTCCATCTCGGGTTCGGACTTCGTCGAGATGTTCGTGGGCGTCGGCGCGAGCCGCGTGCGCGACCTGTTCCAGCAGGCGAAGGAGAACTCGCCGGCCATCATCTTCATCGACGAGATCGACGCCGTCGGTCGTCACCGTGGCGCCGGCCTCGGCGGCGGACACGACGAGCGCGAGCAGACGCTCAACCAGCTGCTCGTCGAGATGGACGGCTTCGACCCGAAGACCAACGTCATCCTGATCGCGGCGACCAACCGTCCCGACATCCTCGACCCCGCGCTGCTGCGCCCGGGCCGCTTCGACCGGCAGATCGGCGTGGATGCGCCCGACATGCAGGGCCGCAAGAAGATCCTCGAGGTGCACGGCCGCGGCAAGCCGCTGGCGGCGTCGGTCGACCTCGAGGTTCTGGCCCGCAAGACGCCGGGCTTCACCGGCGCCGACCTGGCCAACGTCCTCAACGAGGCCGCGCTCCTCACCGCCCGCTCGAACGCCCAGCTCATCGACAACCGCGCGCTCGACGAGGCCGTGGACCGCGTGATCGCCGGACCGCAGAAGCGGACCCGCGTCATGAAGGACCAGGAGAAGCTCATCACCGCGTACCACGAGGGCGGCCACGCCCTCGCCGCCGCCGCGATGCGCCACACCGACCCGGTGACCAAGATCACCATCCTGCCGCGCGGTCGCGCCCTGGGCTACACCATGGTCATGCCGCTGGAGGACAAGTACTCCGTCACCCGCAACGAGCTGCTCGACCAGCTGACGTACGCGATGGGCGGCCGCGTCGCGGAGGAGATCGTCTTCCACGACCCGACCACCGGAGCCTCGAACGACATCGAGAAGGCGACCTCCATCGCCCGCAAGATGGTCACCGAGTACGGCATGAGCGCCGACATCGGCTCGGTCAAGCTCGGCCAGGCGAACGGCGAGATGTTCCTCGGCCGCGACATGGGCCACCAGCGCGACTACTCCGAGCGGATCGCCGAGCGGGTCGACGCCGAGGTGCGCGAGCTCATCGAGAAGGCGCACGACGAGGCGTGGGAGGTGCTCAACAACAACCGGGCGATCCTCGACCGTCTGGCCGCGTCGCTGCTGGAGCAGGAGACCCTGGATCACAACCAGATCGCCGAGATCTTCAGCGATGTCGAGAAGCTCCCGGAGCGTCCGCAGTGGCTCTCGAGCGACAAGCGGCCGATCTCCGACGTCCCGCCGATCGACTTCCCGAAGGCCAAGGCGCCGATCGACGCGGGAGCCGTGGACGGAGGCGTCGACTCCGAGCCGACGTCGAAGCCGAAGCGCTCGCCGGCGATCAAGCCGCGGCCGGCGACCGCCTAGTCGCGTAACCGCATGACCGGTTTCGATCGCGCACGCATCGAGGCGGCCGTCGCCGAGATCCTCGCCGCCATCGGCGAGGATCCGTCGCGTCCGGGCCTCGTCTCCACCCCCTCCCGCGTCGCCGACGCCTACGCCGAGTTCTTCTCCGGGCTCGGCGTCGACGCCGCGGCGGAGCTCGGCGAACCCGTGCCGTTGGAGTCGGACCGCGCCGAGACCGTGCTGCTGCGCGACATCGCCTTCCGCTCGGTGTGCGAGCACCACCTCCTGCCGTTCCTCGGGGTCGCCCATGTGGCCTACCTCCCGGGGGAGTCGGTGGTGGGGCTCGGCCGCATCCCCCGGGTCATCGATGCCCTGGCCGCCCGCCCGCAGATCCAGGAGCGGCTGTCCGAGCAGATCGCCGACGCGATCGAGCGCGGCGCCGGTGCGCGCGGCGTGCTCGTCGTGCTCGACGCC
Organism: Leifsonia sp. NPDC058194; assembly: GCF_042883605.1. Taxonomy (NCBI): domain Bacteria; kingdom Bacillati; phylum Actinomycetota; class Actinomycetes; order Micrococcales; family Microbacteriaceae; genus Leifsonia; species Leifsonia sp. NPDC058194. The sequence continues at coordinate 8,243 of NZ_JBHVVL010000004.1, forward strand.
TCGCACGCGTGCGTCACCACCCGCGGTCCGCGTCAGACGGCCGCGACGACGGTGACGGTCGCCTCCCGCGGCGCCTTCACCGATCCGGTGGCCCGCGCCGAGCTCATGGCGCTCATCGGGCGCGGCCCGGCGTGACCCTCATCATGGGCGTCCTCAATGTGACGCCGGACTCGTTCAGCGACGGCGGCCTCTGGCTCGAGCCGGAGGCGGCCGTCGACCACGCTCTCGAGCTGATCGAGCAGGGCGCCGACATCATCGACGTGGGCGGCGAGTCCACCCGGCCGGGTGCCCTCAGGGTCGAGCCCGACGAGGAGCGCGCCCGCGTGGTGCCCGTCATCGACGCCCTCGTCTCGCGCGGGGTGACCGTCAGCGTCGACACGCTCAACGCGTCCACCGCTCGCGCAGCCGCCGACGTGGGCGCGGCGATCATCAACGACGTCTCGGGCGGCCTCGCCGATTCCGGCATGCCGGATGCCGTGCTCGCCACCGGCCTGCAGTACGTACTCATGCACTGGCGCGGACGCCTCGACTCGTCCGATTCGCTCGCGGTCTACACCCACACGGTGCAGGAGGTGCGTGCCGAGCTCTCCGCGCGCATCACCGACCTGCTCGACCGCGGGATCGACCCGGCGAAGCTGATCCTCGACCCGGGCCTCGGGTTCTCCAAGACCGGCGAGCACAACTGGCAGGTGCTCGCGGGGCTCCAGGAGATCGAGACGCTCGGGTATCCGGTCCTCATCGGCGCCTCCCGCAAACGGTTCCTCGGCGCGCTGCTGCCGGAGGGCGCGCCGGTCGCCGACCGGGACGCGCCGACCGCCGTCATCTCCGCCCTTGCGGCGCAGGCGGGAGCGTGGGCGGTGCGGGTCCACGACGTCGTTTCGACGCGACTCGCCCTGGATGTCGTGCGGGCGTGGCAAGCTGGACGCGATGACTAGCACCGAGGCGGCCGACGCGATCATCCTGACCGGGGTGCGCGTGCGCGCCCACCACGGCGTCTTCGACTTCGAGCGCGAGAACGGGCAGGACTTCGTGATCGACGTGACGGCGCACCTCGACCTCGCGCGTTCGGCGGCGATGGACGACCTCACGCAGACGGTCCACTACGGTGTGCTGGCCGAAGAGGTCGTGGCGGCGGTCCAGCGCGACCCGGTGGACCTGATCGAGACCGTCGCCGAGCGCATCGCGGGCGTGGTGCTCGCCCATCCGCCGGTCCGCTCCGTCGAGGTCACCGTCCACAAGCCGGATGCGCCGATCTCCGTGCCGTTCGCCGACGTGGCCGTCCGCATCGTGCGGGGCCGCTCATGACCCCGGGGGCGGCACGACCGCAGCGCATGCGCATCGGCTCGCCGGCCGTGCTGGCGTTCGGCAGCAACCTCGGCGATCGCGCCGCGACCATCCGCACGGCCCTCGACGCCCTCCGCGCCGAGCCGGGCGTCCGTGTGGAGGCCGTGTCGCGGCTCTACGAGACGCCCGCCCTGAAGCTCGACGGCATCGACGAGGAGGCCCCCACCTACCTCAACGCGGTGGCACGCATCGACACCGTCCTCGACCCGCTGGCCCTCCTCGCCGCCGTGAACCGCATCGAGGACGCCCTGGGCCGGCTGCGGGCCGAGCGCTGGGGCGATCGGACCATCGACATCGACATCGTCGACTACGACGGCGTCGTCTCGGACGACGAGCGCGTGACCCTCCCGCACCCGCGGGCCCACGAGCGCGCCTTCGTCCTGGTGCCGTGGCTCGACGTCGACCCGGGCGCCGTGCTCGCCGGGTACGGGCCGGTGGCCGCCCTGGCGGCGCAGGCGACGGATCCGGTGACGCCGTACGGCGCCGAGGCACTCGACCCGGCCGAAGCACTCGACCCGGAGGAGGGCGACCGATGAACCGCACCCGTCCCACCTCGCTGATCGGCCTCGGGATCGTCGGTCTCGTCGTCGGCTTCCTCGGCGAGCTCGGGGCGTCGGCCACGGGCATGGCCGTCTTCATCCCGCCGCTCACCCTGCCGATCACCCTCGTCGCGGTGGCCGCGATCATCGTCGCCTTCGCCGTGCCGATCCGGCGGGCCGTGCGCGGCCGCAGCTCGCGCCGCATCGACCCGTTCCAGGCCACCCGGATCGTCGTGCTCGCCAAGGCGTGCGGGCTCAGCGGTGCGCTGCTGACCGGCGCGGGCATCGGTCTCCTCGCCTACCTCCTGAGCCGCGATGTGCTCCCGACGGGCAGCGCGATCCTGCTGACCGTCCTGGCGACGGCGGGCGCCGTGGTGCTGCTCGTCGCCGGTCTCATCGCCGAGAGCTTCTGCAGCCTCCCGCCCGAAGACGACGACGCCGACGACTCGGAGACCGCCCATGTCGACCCCCGCTGAGCCCTCCCGAGCCCGTATCGACCTGAACGTCGGGGACTGGCGCCGTGTCTCGCCCAAGTACGTGGTGGTGGTGATCGTCGGGACGCTGATCAGCGGCGTGGTGGCAGGTGCCATCGCGACCTTCCTCTGGCTGGTCGCCGGCTGGTCGCTCGCGTGGATCGCCCTGATCGCGATCGGCGTCATCACCATCGTCGCCCTGATCATCGCACCGCGGCGCGCCCGCTCGATCGGCTACCTCGAGCGGCAGGACGACCTCCTCTTCCGCCGCGGGATCATGTACCAGCGGTTCGTCTCCGTGCCGTACGGCCGCATGCAGCTCATCGACATCAACCGGGGACCGGTGGGGCGGATGCTCGGCCTCGCTGACCTGAAGTTCGTGACGGCCGCCGCCTCGACCGGCGTCGTGGTCCCCGGGCTGCCCGAGGCCGACGCGGCCGAGCTGCGCGACCGTCTGGTCGACCTGGCCGAGAGCCGGCGGGCCGGGCTGTGACCGAACCGCTGCCCGGTGGCCCGCTCTCGACCGTCGAGCGCGCGGCCGAGCGGTTCACGGACGGCGAGTGGCACCGGCTGCATCCCGCGACCCCGTTGCTGCGCGGCGGCATCGTCTTCATCGCCGTGCTCGGCTTCGTGCTCTCCAACCTTCGCGAACGGCTCGTCGGCTTCTTCGTCGGCGCCCCGGACTACGGCGGCGACCCGCTCGACGAGATCTACAACCGTGGCTGGGAGGGCTGGGCCCTGCTCGGCGTCGCCGTGGTGCTGCTCCTCTGCCTCGGCGCCTTCTACCTGTCGTGGCGGATGCACACCTTCCGGATCACCGGCGACACGGTGGAGGTGCGCAGCGGCATCCTGTTCCGCACGCAGCGCAAGGCCCGCCTCGACCGCATCCAGGGCATCAACGTGGTGCGGCCGCTCATCGCGCGGCTCTTCGGAGCGGCGAAGCTCGACATCACGGCCGCCGGCCACGACGCCAACCTGCAGCTCGCGTACCTCGGGTCGTCGCTCGCCGACGGCCTGCGGTCGGACGTGCTCCGCCTCGCCTCCGGTGTGCGCGCCGCGGAGGCGCAGGCGGCGGCCGGGGAGAACGCGGCGGATGCGGCACGCGGCGCCACCGCGCCGGACGTCGCCTCCGCCTCCCGCACCGCCGCCGTCGGCGACCTCCTGAACCGCCGCGTGAACGAGTTCCTCGCTCCGGAGCTCGACCCCTCCGCCGCCCCGCCGGAGTCGGTGGTGAAGATCCCGCCGCTGCGGCTGCTCGGATCGCTGCTGATGAGCGGCTTCACCGTGTTCGTGGTCGTCGTTGTCGCACTGACGGCCATCGGCGCCGCGACCGGCTGGCTGTGGCTCGCGCTCATCGTGCTGCCCGGCCTCATCGGCTCCGCGAGCTTCTACATCAACCGCTTCACGAAATCGCTGCGGTACTCGATCGCGGGGACCCCGGACGGGGTGCGCGTCGGTTTCGGACTGCTCAGCACCAGCAACGAGACGCTGCCCCCCGGGCGCATCCACGCCGTCCAGGTGCTTCAGCCGATCCTGTGGCGGCCGTTCGGCTGGTGGCAGATCCGCATCAACACCGCCGGGCACTCGCACGAGAAGGGCGCGGCGGGACAGGCGAATACGACGACGCTCCCGGTGGGCGACGCGACGGACGTGGAGCGTGTGCTGGCGCTCATCCTGCCCGGTCTCGCCACCGAGGAGCACCGGGACCTCGTCCGCGCCGGGATGACCTCCCGCGGACGCGACGAGTGGACGGGCAGCCCGCGGCGGGCGATCTGGCTGCGCCCGTTCTCATGGCAGCGCACCGGCTACACCAGCGTCGACGGCGCCGTGCTGCTCCGGCACGGATTCGTCTGGCGTCAGCTCGTGATCGTGCCGCTGGCCCGCCTGCAGAGCATCAAGCTCGAGCAGGGCCCGATCGATCGCCTGCTCGGTCTGGCCGAGGTGGACTTCCACACCGTGTCGGGCCCGGTGCACCCGCGGCTGGCGGCGATGGACGCGACCGAGGGCATCCGGCTCTTCGAGCGGGCGTCGGCCGACGCGATCGCTGCGGGCCGCTCGGATCGCAGCCACCGATGGGGGGAGTCCGCATGAGCCCGATCCAGCGCTCGGGCCGCCTCGGCCTCGGAATCGTGGGTGCGGGACGCGTCGGCCCGGTCTTCGGCGCTGCGCTCGCCGGGGCGGGGCACGCGGTCGTGGGCATCTCCGCGGTCTCCGCCGCGAGCCGGGAGCGCGCGGAGGCGATGCTCCCGCAGGCCCCCGTGCTCGAAGTTCCGGTCCTGGTCGAGCGCAGCGAACTGGTGATCCTGGCGGTGCCCGACCGGGAGCTCCCGGATCTCGTCGCCGGTCTCGCCGCGACCGGCACTTGGCAGCCGGGACAGATCGTGCTGCACACCGCTCCGGGGTTCGGCGTCGACGTGCTGCGGCCGGCGGCGGCGGCCGGAGCGATCCCGCTCGCCGTGCACCCCGCCCTCGACTTCACCGGCACCAGCCTCGACCTGGCGCGTCTGGCCGAGTCGTGGTTCGCCGTCACCGCGGCCACTGCCGTGCTCCCGATCGCGCAGGCCCTGGTCGTCGAGATGGGCGGCGAGCCGGTCGTCGTCGCCGAGAAGGACCGTCCCGCCTACGCGGAGGCCATCGCGACCGCGACCTCGTTCTCCCGCTCGATCGTGGAGCAGTCCACCGGCCTCCTGCGCGACATCGGCGTCGAGAACCCGGGCTCGTTCCTCAGCTCCCTCGTGCGCTCGGCCGTCGACAACGCTCTGACGCAGGCCGGCGCCGCGCCCGTCATCGACGTCGAGGACGTGCTGCAGGCGCTCCGCGACGACCCGGCGGCGCAGCCCGGCGACGGCGACCCGGACGACGACGGGCGCGGCTGGTACCTCCGCGGCGAGTAGCCTGGACTCCGGCCATCGCTCGGCGCCACCCGCACGCGCGCCGCGGCCGGAGGGAAAGAGCATGCCGCACGTCGTCACCACCATCGCCGAACTGCGCGCGCTCGTCGCGCGCGCTCGCCGCGAGGCCGATTCATCCGGGCCGTCCGGGGATCCGGCGGGACGCGTCGTGCTCGTGCCGACCATGGGTGCCCTCCACGACGGCCATCTGCGACTCGTCGGGCGCGCCCGTGACCTCGGCGGGGTCGTCGTCGTCTCGATCTTCGTGAACCCGCTGCAGTTCGGCCCCGGCGAGGACCTCGATCGCTACCCCCGCACCCTCGACGCCGATGTCGCCGCGCTGGAGGGCCTCGCCGACATCGTGTTCGCCCCGACCGCCGCCGAGATGTACCCGCAGGGGGAGTCCTCCACCCGCGTCACGGCGGGCGAGGGGGGCTCGCTGTTCGAGGGCGCCTCCCGGCCCGGCCACTTCGACGGGATGCTGACCGTCGTCGCCAAGCTGTTCGGCATCGTCCAGCCCGACGTCGCCGTGTTCGGCCAGAAGGACGCCCAGCAGGTGCATCTCGTCGGCCGGATGATCGACGACCTGAACCTCCCGCTGACCCTCGCCGTCGTCGACACGGTGCGAGAGGACGACGGTCTCGCCCTCTCGAGCCGCAACCGCTACCTGGCGGGCCCGGACCGCGCCGCAGCAGTCGCGCTGTCGCAGGCGCTCAGCGCGGGGGCCGACGCCGCAGCCGGCGGGGTGGAGGCCGCGCTGGCCGCCGCCCGGGCGCGCATCGACACCGAGTCAGCCGTTAAGCTGGACTATCTCGTGATCGTCGACCAGCCCTCGTTCCACGAGGCGGCGCCCGGCCACCACGGCCCGGCGCTGATGCTCGTCGCGGCCCGCGTGGGCACGACGCGCCTCATCGACAACCGGCGCATCACGATCCCCTGAGCACCGCACGCACGACGAACAGACGCACGACGCAGACCGCCGAACGGAAGACACACCGATGACCGACGCCCCCACCCCCCAGGCCGACCTCACGGACGACGAGATCAGCGAGCAGAAGGCGGTCAGGCTCGGCAAGCGCGAACGCCTCATCGCGCAGGCGGAGACGGCCGCGGGCGGCGCCTACCCGGTGCAGGTTCCCGTCACGACGACCATCCCCGAGGTCCGCGCGACCTGGGGGCACCTGGCCGCCGACGAGGCCTCCGGCGAGACGGTCGGCGTGGCCGGCCGCGTCGTGCACCTGCGCAACACCGGCAAGCTCTGCTTCGCCGTGCTCCAGTCGGGCGACGGCACGCGCATCCAGGCCATGGTGTCGCTCGCGGCCGTCGGCGAGGAGTCGCTGATCGCATGGAAGGAGCTGGTCGACCTCGGCGACCACGTCTTCGTCACCGGCGAGGTCGCGTCGAGCCGCCGCGGCGAGCTGTCGATCATGGTCACGGGCTGGGAGATCGCGTCCAAGGCGCTCCTGCCCCTGCCGAACCTCCACAACGAGCTCAGCGAGGAGACGCGGGTGCGCTCGCGCTACCTCGACCTCATCGCGCGCGAGCAGGCCCGCAAGACGGTGCTCGACCGCGCGGCGACCATGGCCAGCCTGCGCTCGACGTTCGCCGACCGCGGCTTCGTCGAGGTCGAGACCCCGATGCTCCAGGTCATCCACGGCGGCGCGTCCGCCCGCCCGTTCGTGACCCACTCCAACGCGTTCGACACGGACCTGTACCTGCGTATCGCCCCGGAGCTCTACCTCAAGCGCGCGGTCGTGGGCGGCATCGACCACGTCTTCGAGATCAACCGCAACTTCCGGAACGAGGGCGCGGACTCCACCCACTCGCCCGAGTTCGCGATGCTCGAGGCGTACCAGGCGTACGGCGACTACAACTCGATCGCCGACCTCACCCAGACGCTCATCCAGAACGCCGCGCAGGCCGTCTCGGGCTCGCACGTGGTCACCTGGGCCGACGGCACCGAGTACGACCTCGGGGGCCAGTGGGAGCGCATCCGCATGTACGACAGCCTCTCCGAGGCCATCGGCGAGGAGATCACGCCCGAGACCCCGATCGCCCGCCTGCGCGAGCTCGCGGCCGATGCCGGGATCGAGATCGAGCACCCGCTCGCCGGCAAGTACGTCGAGGAGCTGTGGGAGCACCACGTGAAGGGCGACCTCGTGCGCCCGACCTTCGTGATGGACTTCCCCGTCGACACCAGCCCGCTCGTGCGCGCGCACCGCTCGCGCGAGGGCGTCGTCGAGAAGTGGGACCTCTACACCCGCGGCTTCGAGCTGGCGACCGGCTACTCCGAGCTGATCGACCCCGTCGTGCAGCGCGAGCGCTTCGTCGAGCAGGCGAAGCTCGCCGCGGCCGGCGACAACGAGGCCATGCGGCTCGACGAGGAGTTCCTGCGCGCGCTCGAGTTCGGAATGCCGCCGACGGGCGGGATGGGCATGGGCATCGACCGCCTGCTCATGGCGATCACCGGCCTCGGCATCCGCGAGACGATCCTCTTCCCGCTGGTCAAGTAGGGCAGCTGGTCAGGTAGCGCCGCTGGTCACGTAGGGCTCAGCCGCGCCGCTGCAGGTGGGCGCGGGTGAGTTCCTCCAGCTGCTCATCGGTCAGATCGTCGACCTTCTTCGCCTCGCGCCGGTCGAGCCGCATCCACCGCACGAACAGGATGACCAGGATCGGCACGTCGGCGAACTCGGCGATGAACCACAGCAGATCGCCCGAGAGGTGCTGGTCGTGCAGGGCGTTCGGGAACCAGAACGGGAGCGGCCCGGTCACGCGCGCCGCGCCGTCCAGCACGCTGTCGTTGAGCCGCAGCAGCAGGCCGGGGATGGCGTCGAGCAGCAGCTCGACGAACGCCAGCAGGAACTCGACGGTGATGAAGAACCCCGTGCGGATCACCGAATGCGCCGCGATCGGCAGCACCAGCAGCATCCCGGCGACGGGGACGAGGATCGAGATCGTCCACTCCGACCAGACCGAGTCGCGCAGTACGGCGGCGACCGGCGTCAGGAACACCAGGAACACCGCGCACGCGAAGACGGGCGCGAACATCGCGTTCCCGAGCACGCGCACCGGGCGCGAGCGCAGGACGCGCTCGGTGCGCCGGCGACCCGTCGTCGACAGAGCGACCCGCGCGAGCGCGATCGGCCGGCCCAGGCTCATCAGGGCCGGGACGACGAACAGCAGCAGCGCGATCCGGGTCGTGAACGCCCAGCGCAGCTCCGTGCTGTAGGCGCCGAGGAATCCGAACGAGATCCACGCGTACGATCCGAGCCCGAGCAGCAGGAACCAGACGGTCAGGCGGGCGGGCCAGCGATGGCCGTGGCGCCGCAGCCGGAGCACCCCGCCCACGTAGAGCACGCCCGCCGCGACGAGCAGCACGGCGGCGGCCGGGTCGAACGACCAGGTCGTGAGGTAGTCGATGACGGGAGGCGTGACGGACTCCGTTCCGGGTGGTGGAACCCCATTGTCGCTCCGCTTCGCTACGGTATCCCTGTAGGTGGTTCGCTCCGAGCGCGCCTGCGACCGAGAGGACGGGATGGACGCAGGCTTTCTGAGCACCGCCATCGTCGTGGTGGCACTGCTCATCGACTTCATCATCCGCGTCATCGCGATCATCGTCGTGCCGCGCAACCGCAAGCCGACGTCGGCGACCGCGTGGCTGCTCGCGATCTTCCTGATCCCGTACATCGGCGTGCTGTTCTTCCTGCTGATCGGCAGCTACAAGCTCCCGAAGCGGCGCCGCGAGAAGCAGATCGAGATCAACAACTTCATCATCGAGTCGACCGAGGGCATCGAGCGGGTCCGCCGCGACCACCCGTGGCCGCCGTGGCTGGAATCGGTCGTGCAGCTGAACCGCAACCTGGGCGCGATGCCGCTGGTGGGCGGCAACCGGGCGAGCCTCAACGGGGACTACCAGGGCTCCCTCGATGCGATGACGGCCGAGATCCGAGCGGCCCGCAAGTACGTGCACGTCGAGTTCTACATCCTGTCGCTCGACGACACCACGGAGCCGTTCTTCGACGCCCTCGCCGACGCCGTGCAGCGCGGGGTCACGGTGCGCGTCCTGCTCGACCACATCGCGTCCGTCCGCACCCGCGACTACAAGAAGACCATCAAGCGGCTCACCGAGATGGGGGCGCGCTGGCAGCTGATGCTCCCGGTGCAGCCGCTCAAGGGCAAGTACCAGCGCCCCGACCTGCGCAACCACCGCAAGCTGCTCATCGTCGACGGCCGCGTCGCCTTCATGGGTTCTCAGAACATCATCGACCGCAGCTACAACAAGAAGTCCAACATCCGCCGTGGGCTCAAGTGGAAAGAGCTCATCGTGCGGCTCGAGGGCCCGATCGTCGCCGGTCTGAACGCCATCTTCATCACCGACTGGTACAGCGAGACCGACGAGCTGCTCCGGCGCGAGACGGAGCCGATCACCGACGAGATCCAGCCGGAGGAGCTGGACGCGCAGGTGGTCCCGTCCGGTCCCGGATTCGCCGGCGAGAACAACCTCCGGCTCTTCCTGGCGCTGCTCTACTACGCGCAGGAGCGCATCGTCATCACGTCGCCCTACTTCGTGCCCGACGAGTCGATGCTGACCGCGATCACCACCGCGACCCAGCGCGGCATCTCGGTCGAGCTGTTCGTCTCCGAGATCGGCGACCAGGCGCTCGTCTACCACGCCCAGCGCTCGTACTACGAGGCCCTCCTGCGCGCCGGAGTGAAGATCTGGATGTACAAGGCGCCGTACATCCTGCACGCCAAGCACTTCACCATCGACGACGACGTCGCCGTGATCGGGTCGAGCAACATGGACATGCGCTCGTTCCTGCTGAACATGGAGGTGTCGCTGATGGTGCGGGGTCGCTCGTTCGTCGAGGAGATGCGCAAGGTCGAGGACGGCTATCGCCGCGACAGCCGGGAACTCACGCTCGACGAGTGGATGAAGCAGCCGCTGCGTTCGACGGTGCTCGACAACCTGGCCCGCCTGACCTCCGCGCTGCAGTAGTGCGGGGTGATGGAGGCTACGGCTTGGGGGTGAGGCCGCGGCGCGCGCGCTCTTCGGCCTCCATGCGTGCGTAGACCTTCCGCTCCGTGCGGTCGGCATGCACGATCTTGCGCATGATGAGCCAGAAGAGCAGCCCGACCAGGACGGTCGGCGCCAGCGACCACACGATTCCGCCGATGATGTCGTTCATAACGCGCTCATCGTACCGCGCCCGCCTGTGCGCTCAGCCGCGCGGCTTGAGCCGCACGGTGGGGAGCACCGGAGCGGGGAGCGCCGACCCGTCGTAGCCCTCGACCGTGCCGAAGCGGCCGTCGGGATCCGCGCCCGCGATGACCTCGTCCTGCCACTGCGCGCGTGCGGCGACGACATCGTCGTGGCTGCGCCCGATGAAGTTCCACCACATGACGATCTGCTCGCCGAGCGGCTCCCCGCCGAGGAGCACCAGACGCGCCGGTCCGCCGTCGCCGACCACGACCTCCACCGCATCGCGGCCGGGGGCGAGGTACGCCAGATGAGCGAGCGGGACGACCGTGCCCGCCACGGTCACGGAGCCGGTGTCCACGAGCACGCCGTGCTCGAACGCCGTCTCGAGGGGGATGCGCACCGTCGCACCGGCGGGAACGACCAGTTCTGCGCCGACGAGCGGCGAGAACACGGTCGCCGGCGTGCCGCTGCCGGCCAGCGCGCCGACGAATGTCCGTACGGTGGCTTCGCCCAGGACGGCGGGCACCGGGACGTGGTGCTCGAAGAACGGGGCGACCTCCCGGGAGGCCGCGGGCAGCGCCACCCACAGCTGGACGCCGTGCAGCACCCGCGCCTCGGGCGTCGACACCTCAGAATGGCTGATGCCGTGGCCTGCGGTCATCAGGTTCAGCTCGCCCGGCCGGACGACCGCGTGACTGCCCACGCTGTCCCGGTGCTCGATCTCGCCCTCGAAGAGCCAGCTCACGGTCTGCAGACCGGTGTGCGGATGCGGAGGCACGCGCATCCCGCCGGTGGCCGCCACGTCATCGGGACCGTAGTGGTCGATGAAGCACCAGCCGCCGATGAGGGACCGGCGGCGCTGAGGAAGCGTGCGCCGCACGTTCATGGCGCGCGGGCCGCCCAGCGGCACATCCCGGGGTTCCAGGACCTCGACGTCTCCGCCCGCCGCGGGAGCAGGCTCGGCGACCGCCGTGCCGACCGCCAGCAGCTCGGCGGGGTCGCGCTCCAGGTTGCTCATAGCGGCATCCTAGGCTTCGCGCGGGTACGCGGCGCCTCTTCACATGGTCGCCTTCCTAGAATGGACGCGTGCCCCGATCCGCGACCCGCCCCCTGACCTCCCTCGCCGGAGGGATGCTGGTGCTGGTCGCGCTCGCAGGCTGCGGGGTCAAGACCCAGCAGCAGCCCGTCAAGGACTACACGGGCGAGCCGACCGGCGTGGAGGCTCCCGCCAGCAGCGCGGGCGGCGCATCCTGGGCCGCGTGGCTCGACGACGGCCGCCAGTTCGGCATCGTGCTCTACGGCAGCTCGACCTGCCCGCCGACGGTCGCCTCCATCAGCGTCACCGGCGACAACCAGCTGAAGGCGACCCTCTCGCCGGCGCCCGGGGGCGTCTGCACGCGCGACTACGTCCCGCACACCACCGTCTTCACGACGCCGTCCTCGGTCACCACGACCTCGGACGTCACGATCACCCTCCCCGACACGACCCTCACCATCCCCGGCCTGCAGGGCTGAGGCACCACGCCCGGGCCGTGGGCGCGCGCAACCCCCTTCACGCCCACGGCGAACAGAGACCCGGCGGGCCGGGTGCGGTGGTTACTCTCTTTGTATCGATGCCGACCCTGCAAGGCGTCGCGAGGAGTAGACATGTTCGAGAGATTCACCGACCGCGCCCGTCGCGTCGTCGTCCTGGCCCAAGAAGAGGCCAAGATGCTCAACCACAACTACATCGGCACGGAGCACATCCTGCTCGGCCTGATCCACGAGGGCGAGGGCGTCGCCGCGAAGGCCCTCGAGTCCCTCGGCATCTCGCTGGACGCCGTCCGCGAGCAGGTCCAGGACATCATCGGCCAGGGTCAGCAGCAGCCGACCGGGCACATCCCGTTCACCCCGCGCGCCAAGAAGGTGCTCGAGCTCAGCCTCCGCGAGGCACTCCAGCTCGGCCACAACTACATCGGCACGGAGCACATCCTCCTCGGCCTGATCCGCGAGGGCGAGGGCGTCGCCGCCCAGGTGCTCGTCAAGCTCGGCGCCGACCTCAACCGCGTGCGCCAGCAGGTCATCCAGCTCCTCTCGGGATACCAGGGCAAAGAGCAGGTCCAGGTCGGAGGCAACGATCAGACCACCGCGCAGGCCGGTAGCCAGATCCTCGACCAGTTCGGCCGCAACCTCACGCAGGCCGCTCGCGACAACAAGCTCGACCCGGTGATCGGACGCGAGAAGGAGATCGAGCGCGTCATGCAGATCCTGTCGCGCCGCTCCAAGAACAACCCCGTCCTCATCGGCGAGCCCGGCGTCGGCAAGACCGCCGTCGTCGAGGGCCTCGCCCAGGCGATCGTGCGCGGCGACGTGCCCGAGACGCTGAAGGACAAGCAGCTCTACACCCTCGACCTCGGCTCGCTCATCGCAGGATCCCGCTACCGCGGCGACTTCGAGGAGCGCCTGAAGAAGGTCACGAAGGAGATCCGCACCCGCGGCGACATCATCACCTTCATCGACGAGATCCACACCCTCGTCGGAGCGGGAGCCGCAGAAGGCGCGATCGACGCGGCCAGCATCCTGAAGCCGCTGCTCGCCCGCGGCGAGCTGCAGACCATCGGCGCGACCACCCTCGACGAGTACCGCAAGCACTTCGAGAAGGACGCCGCGCTCGAGCGCCGCTTCCAGCCCATCCAGGTCAACGAGCCGTCGCTGCCCCACACGATCAACATCCTCAAGGGGCTGCGCGACCGCTACGAGGCGCACCACAAGGTGTCCATCACCGACGGCGCGATCGTGTCGGCCGCGAACCTCGCCGACCGCTACATCCAGGACCGCTTCCTCCCGGACAAGGCGATCGACCTGATCGACGAGGCCGGCGCCCGCCTTCGCCTGTCGATCCTGTCGGCCCCGCCGGAGCTGCGCGAGTTCGACGACAAGATCTCGGCCGTGCGCTCGCAGAAGGAGGCCGCGATCGAGGAGCAGGACTTCGAGAAGGCCGCCGGCCTGCGCGACGAGGAGAAGAACCTCCTCGGCGAGCGGCTGCGCCTCGAGAAGCAGTGGCGCTCGGGTGACGTGAAGACCACCGCCGAGGTCGACGAGGGCCTGATCGCCGAGGTCCTGGCGCAGGCCACGGGCATCCCGGTGTTCAAGCTCACCGAAGAGGAGTCGGCACGTCTCGTCTTCATGGAGAAGGCGCTGCACCAGCGGGTCATCGGTCAGGAGGAGGCCATCGCGGCGCTCTCCAAGACGATCCGCCGCACCCGCGCCGGCCTGAAGGACCCGAAGCGGCCCTCCGGCTCGTTCATCTTCGCCGGCCCCACCGGTGTCGGTAAGACCGAGCTCGCCAAGGCGCTCGCCGAGTTCCTGTTCGACGACGAGTCGGCCATGATCTCCCTCGACATGTCGGAGTACGGCGAGAAGCACACCGTCTCGCGACTGTTCGGCGCCCCTCCCGGGTTCGTCGGCTTCGAAGAGGGCGGCCAGCTCACCGAGAAGGTCCGCCGCAAGCCGTTCAGTGTCGTGCTGTTCGACGAGATCGAGAAGGCGCACCCGGACATCTTCAACTCGCTCCTCCAGATCCTGGAAGAGGGACGTCTGACCGATGGTCAGGGTCGCGTCGTCGACTTCAAGAACACGGTCATCATCATGACGACCAACCTCGGCACGAAGGACATCTCCGGAGGCCCCGTCGGCTTCCAGATCGAGGGCGACCCGACCACCGGCTACGAGCGGATGCGCGGCAAGGTCTACGAGGAGCTGAAGAAGAACTTCAAGCCCGAGTTCCTGAACCGCGTCGACGAGATCATCGTCTTCCCGCAGCTGAACAAGGCCGAGCTGCTGCAGATCGTCGACCTGTTCATCAAGCGCCTGTCCGACCGTCTGCTCGACCGCGACATGACGATCGAGCTGGAGGTTCCGGCCAAGGAGCGGCTGATCGAGGTCGGGTTCGACCCGACGCTCGGCGCCCGCCCGCTGCGCCGCGCCGTCCAGCACGAGATCGAGGACCGGCTGAGCGAGAAGATCCTGCACGGCGAGCTGAACGCGGGCGACCACGTCCACGTCGACTTCCGCGACGGGGAGTTCGTGTTCACCACGACCGCACGCGCCGACGCGATCGGTGCGGGCGTCAACGCGACGGCCGCGATCGGCACCGGCCCGGCCACCCCGGACCTCGCCGCCAACAACTGATCCGTCCCCCGTCAGAAACCGCCGGACACACGAGTGTCCGGCGGTTTCTGCATGTCGGTAGGGTGGGACGGTGAGTGGTGAGGCAGGCGCGGTCCGGATCCGACGGGCGCGCACGGGAGACGTGGCACGCATCCAGGAGCTCGTGGAGCCGCTCGTTCGACGACGCATCCTGCTCGGCAAAGAGACGGTGACGTTCTACGAGGCGGTGCAGGAGTTCCGCGTCGCGGAGGACGCCGACGGCACTCTCATCGGCTGCGGCGCACTGCACGTGATGTGGAGCGACCTGGGCGAGGTGCGCACCCTCGCGGTCTCGGACGGCTGGCTCGGCCGAGGGGTCGGGCGCGCACTGCTCCAGCGGCTCGAGACGGATGCGCGCGAGCTCGGGCTCAGCCGGTTGTTCTGCCTGACCTTCGAGGTCGGCTTCTTCGAGCGGAACGGGTTCGAGGACATGGGGGAGGAGTCGGTCGATCCGGCTCTGTACGCCGAGCTGGTCCGCTCCAACGACGAAGGTGTCGCCGAGTTCCTTGATCTGGCCCGCGTGAAGCCCAACACCCTGGGAAATACAAGGATGTTGAAGCGCCTCTGAGCGCGTTGCGCCCGGCTTTCCGGCGGGTCGCGGATATGCTGCGGGCATGTCGACGTTCAAGCATCCTGTCGGCCCACAGCCGAGCAAGGTCTATTGGCGACGCCGGCTCATCCTCGGACTCGGTCTGCTCGCCGTGATCCTCGTGGTCGTGCTCATCATCGTGCGTCCCGGCGCCTCCGACGGGGCGCCCGCACCCGTGTCGACGACCAGTGCTCCGAAGACGACGACGCCGCCAGCGACGAGCATCCCGACCGCCAGCACCTCCGCCAGCGGAGCCGCCTGCGACAACGCGAACGTGCGCGTCGAGGCGGTCACGGACAAGTCCACCTACGCCGCCGGCGAGCTCCCGCAGCTGTCCGTCGCGATCACCAACACCGGCTCGAACGCGTGCAAGATCGACGCGGGGACGGCCCAGCAGCTCTTCACCATCACGAGCGGTTCCGAGGTCTACTGGAAGTCCACGGACTGCCAGACCGACAAGGTCGACGCCGAGGTGCTGCTGCAGCCCGGCAAGACCATCTCGTCGCAGGCCCCGATCACGTGGGACCGCACCCGTTCGGACCCCTCCACCTGCCAGGCGAGCCGCGAGCAGGTGCCCGCGGCCGGTGCGTCGTACCATCTGACGACCACCGTCGACGGCATCGCGTCACCCGAGACCAAGCAGTTCATCCTGCAGTAGCGGGCGCTGGGCGCTGCCGCGCTCCGCGCTGGCGCCACCGCACCCCGCCGAAGTGCACGCATTTTCGCCGAGGCGGCGGATTGTGCACGCTTTTCGGGCGAGGGGGCGGATAGTTCGCCGGCTCGGGAAGGGAGGAGGCGGACGGCGCTAGGGGAGCGTGAGGATCTCCGCGCCGTCGTCGGTGATCGCGATGGTGTGCTCGGTGTGAGCGGTGCGTGCCCCGGTCGCGCTGCGGAGGGTCCAGCCGTCGGCGTCGGTGACGAGTTCGTCGGTGTCGGCCATCACCCACGGCTCGAGGGCGAGCAGGAGGCCCGGGCGCAGCCGGTAGCCGCGGCCGGCGCGGCCGTCGTTGGAGACGTGCGGGTCCTGATGCATGGTCGAGCCGATGCCGTGGCCGCCGAACTCCAGGTTCACCGGGTAGCCGGCCTCGCGGAGCACCGTGCCGATGGTTGCCGAGAGGTCCCCGATCCGCGCCCCGGGGCGGGCCATGGCGATGGCGGCGGCGAGGGCGCGTTCGGTCGTCTCGATCATCGCGAGATCGGCCGATGCGCGCGTGGGGCCGACGATGAAGCTGATCGCGGCGTCGGCCGCGATGCCGTCGAGCGTGATGGCGAGATCGAGGGTGAGGAGGTCGCCGTCGGCGAGGGCGTAGTCGTGCGGCATCCCGTGCAGCACCGCGTCGTTGACCGCGGTGCAGATGTGGTGACCGAACGGGCCGCGGCCGAAGGAGGGTGCGTAGTCCACGTAGCAGGACTCGGCTCCGGCGTCGGCGATCATCGCAGCCGTCCAGCGGTCGATCTCGAGGAGGTTGGTGCCGATGCCGACGCGGTCTTTCAGGGTCTGGAGGATGCTGCCGACGACGGCGCCGGTGGCGCGCGCCCGGGTCAGCTCGGCCGGGGTCAGGATCTCGATCATGCCGATAACTATACCGGTATGAGTATCCCGGTATTAGTATGGGCTCATGGTCAGACTGCCTCTCACGCCGGATGAGATCGCGCGCGGTCAGCGCCTCGGTGCGTTGATGCGCCGGGCGCGTGGCGAGCGGTCGATGCTGACAGTCGCGCTCGATGCCGGCGTCTCGCCGGAGACGGTGAGGAAGATCGAGTCAGGCCGGGTGGCGACGCCCGCCTTCCCGACGATCGCCGCCATCGCAGCCGTGCTGGGGCTTTCGCTGGATGCGGTGTGGGCGGAGATCAGCGAGTCCGAGGGTTCGGAATCCGCGTCCGGAGCCGCCGAGCCGCTGGCGTCCTGACCGGACGGTGACGGGTGCCGGTCAGAAGGCCGCGTCGAGCTCCCGTTCGCGCGCGGTCGATCCGGCAGTGAACGCGAGGCGCAGGGCTTCGCGGATGGAGGCGCTGCGGTCGTCCACGCGGGTGGCGAAACCGAGGCGGGAGGCTTCGGCGGCGCGCTGCTTGCCGTTCGACACCGGGCGGATCTCGCCGGCCAGGCTGATCTCGCCGAACGCCACCAGGGTGTGCGGGATGGCGCGGTCGGAGGCCGCCGATGCGACCGCGAGGGCGATCGCGAGGTCGGCGCCCGGCTCGGTGAGGCGCACCCCGCCGACAGTGGAGACGTAGACGTCCTTGTCGCCGAGCTTGATGCCGGCGCGCCGCTCGAGCACGGCGAGCAGCATGGCCACGCGCGAGCTGTCGACGCCGTTCGTGACGCGACGCGGGTTCGGGGCGGCGGTGGCGACGACGAGCGCCTGGACCTCCACCGGGAGAGGGCGGCGGCCCTCCATCGCGACAGTCACGCACGTGCCCGAGACGGGGGTGGAGGTGCGGCTGAGGAACAGCCCGCTCGGGTCGGGGACCTCGGCGATGCCGTCGCCCGTCATCTCGAAGCAGCCGACCTCGTCGGTCGGCCCGAACCGGTTCTTGAGGGCGCGGACGAAGCGGAGGGAGGTCTGCCGGTCGCCCTCGAACTGGCACACCACGTCGACCAGGTGCTCGAGCAGGCGGGGTCCCGCGATCGAGCCGTCCTTCGTCACGTGCCCGACGATCAGGATGGGCAGCTCGCGCTCCTTGGCGATGCGGATGAGGGTGCTGGCGACCTCCCGCACCTGGCTGGGACCGCCGGCGATGCCGTCGATGCTGCCGCTGGAGACCGTCTGCACCGAGTCGACGATCACCAGAGAGGGCTTGACCGCGTCGATCTGCCCGATGATCGTCGCGAGGTCGGTCTCGGAGGCGAGGTAGAGCTCGTCGTGGAGGGCGCCGGTGCGCTCGGCGCGCATGCGCACCTGGCCGACCGACTCCTCCGCGCTCACGTAGAGCACCCGTGCCCGCTGCGCCGCGGCACGCGAGGCGACCTCGAGCAGCAGAGTCGACTTGCCGACCCCGGGCTCGCCGCTCAGCAGGATGGCCGCCCCCGGCACGATCCCACCGCCCAGCACCCGGTCGAACTCGCCGATGCCGCTCGGGGTGCGGCCCGCGGCCTCCGTCTCGATATGCGCGATCGAGCGGGCCTCGCGCCCCGCCCCGATCGTCACCGGAGTGAGGGCGCGCAGCACGCCCGTGGGGGCTGCCGCCTCTTCCACCGTGCCCCAGGCCTGGCACTCGCCGCAGCGGCCGACCCATTTGGCCGCCGTCCAGCCGCACTCCGTGCAGCGATAGTTGACGTGAGCCTTCGCCACGGCACCTCCTCGATCCGTCACCCACACTACGGGCGGCCACCGTCACTGCGGGGAGGATCGCGGGGATCGGGGGAGCTCCCGGGCATCCCGCCCGCTGTGGAGGGTTCTGCGCCCGAGCCCGCCGGAGCAGAATGGGCCGCATGGCGAACCTGACGTACACCCTGCGGTCCGGCCGACGTGTCGGCGTCACCACCCTCGGCGATGCGGATGCGGAGCGCATCGTCGTCTTCTGCCACTCCGCACCCGGTTCGTCCGCCTTCGACCCCGATCCCGACGCCTCGGCCACGCGCAACGTCCACATCGTGGCGCTGGACCGGCCGGGCTACGGGTCGAGCGATCCGTGGCCGTACGGCGAGTGGCCGAGCATCACCCGCGCGGCCGACGACATCGCCGAGTACCTGCGGTCGGTGGCGCTCGCAGAGAGTGCGGCCGGAGTGGGCCGCCCGCGCACGGTCGGCATCGCCGGCTGGTCCGCCGGCGGCCGCGTCGCGCTCGCCTTCGCTGCGCGGCATCCCGAGCTGACCGAGCGCGTCGCGATCGTCGCGACGCCCGCACCCAACGAGGCCGTGCCGTGGATCCCGCCTCAGCTGCAGGCCGAGTCCGATCGGCTGGGGGCGTTGCCGCCGGCGGAGGCGGTGCAGCAGCTCAGCGCTCAGCTGCAGTCGCAGGCGGACGCCGTCCTCGCCGCGGGCGAACCCGGTGAGGTGCCCGCCGACGCGGTAGGGGCCACCGCGGTCGATGACGCCGTGCTCTCCGGTCCGGGCGTCCACGATCGCCTGGGGCGGATGCTGCAAGACGCCTTCCGGCAGGGCGCGACCGGTGCTGCCGCGGACATCCTGTCGTACACGGCGAGGCCGTGGGGCTTCGAGCCCGGAGACGTGCGGGCGAAGACGCTGATCGTCGGCGGCCAGGGCGACGCGATCGCCGGCAACGCCCATGCCGCCTGGTATCAGAAGGCCGTGCCCGACGCGCGCATGGAGATGGTCCCGGGAACCGGGCACCTCGTCATCGTGCCGGCGTGGGGGAGGGTGCTGGCGCATCTGGCGCCGGGGTCGATGCGCTGATTGACGCGGCACCCGCCGCCGGGCGCCGGGGGAACTTCGCCGCCGCCAGCTTCGTCACCGCGGGCAGGAACGCCGACGCCCACACTCGGTAGCCGTGATCGTTCGGGTGGAAGAGGTCTTCGGCGAACTGGGTGAAGGCGCCGCGGATCCCCTCCCGCTTCATCGACTCGTGCAGCGGCGCGACCTCGAGACCGGCGCTCGCCGCCTCCTCCCGCAGGATCGCGTTGGCCTGCGCCACCTTCTTCTCGTTCCAGGGAAGGTAGAAGTAGGGGAGGTCGGCGACGACCGCATCGCCGGGGAGCGCAGCGAACACGCGCCGGATCCCCTCGCGGAACGTCGCCGGATCGAATGCCGCGATGTCGTTCGCGCCGATCGAGACGGTCACGATGTCGGGTTTCAGCGTCTCGAACCGGGGGAGCTGATCGGCCACGGCGAGGGCGACCGTCGCACCGGAGACGCTGAGGTTCACCGTGCGCACGGTGCGGCCGGTGGCGGCGTGGATGTGGTCCGCGATCACCCCGACGTAACTGTTCTTGGGCTGCGACGCGCCGATCCCCTGGGCGGCGCTGTCGCCGATCGCGACGTAAAGGATCTCGCCTTCGCCCTTCGCGAAGTCGCGCCACCACTTGGAGTGCACCGGCAGCGCTTCGTTGAGCCGCACCTTGCCGGCCGCGATCGACGCGCGCTTCTGCTGGATGCGGCCCCAGGCGTACGCGGCGCCGCCCGCGACGGCGCCCGCGATGCCGACGGTGGTGACGACGCGACCCGTGGTGTTCATGCGAGCAGCGTACTCCGAGTACCGTGAGGCCCCCGTGGGCACCGGCTGTGCACTCGCTGGACGCACGCTGATTGGCGGGGCGCGGAAAGTTCGCCTAAGATTATCCGCGGTACCGTGTCCGAGCGGCCGAAGGTGCAACTCTCGAAAAGTTGTGTGGGTGAAAGCCCACCGTGGGTTCAAATCCCACCGGTACCGCCACGTGCAAGCCCCCGCGATCCCCGTTCTACGGGGGTCCGGGGGTTTTCTCGTGTTACGGCTCGCGCTCGGCGGTGACTGAGGTGACGACCAAGCCGATCACCGCCGCCCCGGGGAGACCTAGGTGCCATCTCGTCTCACGGCAACAGGATGCGCCGAACCGTCGCGCGCGGCAAGCCTCAGGCGAGACCTGCGAAGAACTCCCGGATGCGGTCCGCGGCCAGGCGAGGCTGCTCCAGCCCGAGGAAGTGCCCGCCGACCGGCGCCCGTTCGAACGCGCGCAGGTCGGCGGCGGCGCGCTCCGCGAGCGAGCGCGGGAAGCCCTCCATCACGGGCTCGCGGCTGAGGAGCACACCGACGGGCGCGGCGATCGTCGGACGGGGCGGGTTGGCGTCGTAGTCGAAGTACTGGCGGAAGGAGGTGCCGATGCTGCCGGTCGCCCAGTACAGGGTGGCGATGGTGAGCAGGACATCCCGCGGGATCACCCGGTCCAGGTCGCCGTCGACCCAGTCGTGCCACTTGTCGGCGATCCACGCGAGCAGGCCGGCGGGGGAATCGGCGAGGGCGGCTGCGATGGTGTCGGGACGCGTGGCCATGATCTCGCTGTAGCCGCCGTCGGCCGCGTCGTAGGCGTCGACCGCCTCCAGATAGGCGCGCTCCTCGTCGGTGTGCGGCTTGTCGTCGGCCGGAAACGGGGCATGGATGAGCTGGACGCCGATCACGCGATCGGCGTGGTCGACGCCGAGCCAGGTCGCCGCGCCGCCTCCGATGTCGCCGCCGAACGCCGCATACCGGTCGTAGCCGAGCACGGTCGTCATGAGCTCGTGGAGGTCGTCGGCGATCGCCTGGCGGGTGAGCGGCCCGTCCGGCAGCTCGGAGAAGACGAAGCCGGGCAGCGACGGGACGATCACGTCGAAGGCGACACTCGAATCCGAACCCGAACCGGCCGGGTTGGCGAGGAACTCCGCCAGTGGCAGGTACTCGGTGTACGCGCTCGGCCAACCGTGCAGCAGCAGGAGGGGGATGCGTGTCTCGGCCGAACCGGCGGCCGGGATCCGCACGAAGTGGATGCGGTGGCCGCCGACATCGGCCAGGTACTGGTCGTACGAGTTGAGGTGCGCCTCCTGCGCTCGCCAGTCGAACGCGAGCCAGGAGTCCACCAGGTCGCGCAGCACGGAGCCCCCGACCCCGGCGTCCCACGGCGCGGAACCGAGCGGCTCGACGAAGCGGGTCGCTGCGAGCCGGGACCGCAGGTCGTCGAGCAGGTCGTCGGAGACGTGGATGCGGAAGTCGTCGATGCTCATTGCCGACACGGTACGCGAAACGCGCGGCGTAGTCTGATGCCCTACCGCCGGAAGGACGCAGACATGCAGAAGCGAACGCTGGGCCGACAGGGCCTCGAGGTCTCCGCGCTGGGGTACGGGGCGATGGGCATCTCCCTCGCCTACGGGCCGGGGGACAAGCAGGAGGGCGTCGCGGCCATCCACGCGGCCCACGATCTGGGTGTGACCCTCTTCGACACGGCCGAACTCTACGGCTGGGGCGAGAACGAGCGGATCGTGGGTTCGGCGGTCGCGGGCTACCGCGACGAGATCGTGATCGCCACGAAGTTCGGCTTCACCCGCGAGTTCGGCTTCGACAGCCGGCCCGCGCACATCCGCGAGGTGGTCGAGAACAGCCTCCGCCTCCTCGGAACGGATCACATCGACGTGCTCTACCAGCACCGGGTGGACCCGCAGGTCCCGATCGAGGACGTCGCGGGCACGGTCAAGGAGTTCATCGATGCGGGCACGGTGAAGTACTTCGGTCTCAGCGAGGCCGGGCCCGAGACCATCCGGCGCGCCCACGCCGTGCAGCCGGTCTCCGTGCTGCAGACCGAGTACTCGCTGTTCGAGCGGGATGTCGAGGTGCTCTTCCCGACGCTGGCCGAGCTGGGCATCGGCTTCGTGCCGTACTCGCCGCTCGGGCGCGGATTCCTCACCGGCACGGCGAAGCCCGCCGGCGAGTACGACCCGACGGACATGCGCAACACCGACCCGCGCTGGCAGCCCGGGAACTTCGAGAAGAACGTGGAGGCGACCCGGCAGCTCAGCGAGTTCGCCGGGACGCTCGGCGCCACGGTCGCGCAGCTCGCGCTCGCGTGGCTGCTCGCCCAGGGCGAGCACATCGTCCCCATCCCCGGCACCCGCAGCGCGGCACGGGTCGCGGAGAACGTCGGCGCCGCCGACCTCGTGCTCTCCGCTGCCGATCTCGCCCGGATCGACGAGATCCTTCCTGCCGGAGGGTTCGGCGCACGCTACGCCCAGGGGCGGACGCCCGTCTGGCACTGACCGCGACTGGCTCTGACCGCGACGGGCACCGACCCCGCGGGTCAGTGCAGCGAGCCGAGCTCGACCAGCACGACTCCGGCTCCGATGAGGAGGATGCCGAGCACCATCACGGCGGTCAGCGGCTCGCGGAACAGGACGCGACCGAGGATCGCCGTGAGGGCGACGCCGACGGCGGCCCAGACCCCGTAGGCGATCCCGAGGGGGAGACCGAGGGCGAGGGTGGCCGAGAGCAGGGCGAACGCGACGACGTACCCGACGCCGACAGGCAGGTACCAGATGCGTCTCGGCGACGGCCCGGTCGTCGCCATCCGCAGCGAGATGGTGGCGGACACTTCGAAGACGATGGCGCCGGCGAGGGCGAGCCAGACGATCACTCGTGGCTTCCTTCGGCCGCGGTCGGGGTCGATGCCGCGCGGCGATGCGCCGCTTGCGATCCGAACTCGACGAGCAGCACGCCGCCGATGATGAGGGCGATGCCGACTCCCATCAGCGGGGTGAACGGCTCGCCGAAGAAGGCGGTGGAAAGTGCGGCCGTGAGTGCGACGCCCGTCGCTCCCCAGATGCCGTAGGCGACGCCGAGTGCCATGCCGGCGCGCAGCGATGCGCCGAGGCAGGCGAACGAGGCGACGTAGCCGATGGCCACCACGACGTACAGGGCGGGATGCGTCAGCGCGCCCTTGAGGGAGAGTGAGGCGGTCACCTCGAACAGGATCGCCCCGGCGAGGAAGAGCCAGCGGTTCATTCGATCCCTCCGAGCAGGTCGTCGACGGTGCCCTTCAACCGGGCGAGGTCGTCGCCCACCGGCGGGAAGAGCCCGGACGCGCAGGCGAACCAGGCGCCGTCGGCCAGCAACCGCACGGCCAGCAGTCGGGCTCGGACATCGGGCGCGAGGTCGTCGGGCAGCTCGATGTAGGGGCGCAGGCGCTCGCCCCATTTCGCGACGAGCTCGTCGCGCAGGCGGGGGTCGGCGAAGACGACGAGCTCGCTCGCGTCGTGCGGGCCCTCGATCGACCAGGTCGCGTAGGCGGCGGCGCGCTCCCGCGGTGTGGCGCTCGCCGGGTCGCCGATGCGGGAGACGATCGCCTGCTCGCAGCGATCGACGACGTGGTCGACGAGCGCGAGCATCAGCGCCTCCTTGGTGGGGAAGTGGTACATGAGGCCCGGCTTGGTCAGCCCGGCGGCGCGCGCGGCACTCTCCAGCGAGATCGATTCGCCCCCCTGCAGCATCCCGAGGGTGCTGTCGAGGACGTCGGTGCGCGATGTCGGTCGTGTGGTGGACATGGAGGTGACTTTACCATCCGGATGGTAAAGAACTGAAGAGCGCACACTGGCCACCACGCCGACGGCAGGCGTACCCTCTGCGCACCGGACCCCAACCCCTGTCCGGTGGCCAGCGGCGCGCGTCCCGATCGCGCGCCGCTGGGTCCAGCCGGCGGCGCAGTGCGGTGAAGAGTTTCGGCAGATAGCCGTCGTTGTGCGCAATGGTCCTCCCTTTCGCGCGAATTGGATAGGCACGGACGGGAGATTCCGATGCCCTCTCGACGTTCGCGATGAGTCGCGTGAAAATACGTCCAGACCGAAGGAGGGTCGAATGAGCGCATTCCGCACGGCTCTCGAGACGCGCGAGTCGGACTTCGCGATGACGTTCCTGAACGAGCTCTACTCGGGGGTGGACATGGACCCGCACCCGGAGGCGTTCTCGCTCGAGGTGTCGGCCGGTGGCGACGACCGCTTCGCGTCGCTCCGCGAGAGATGGACGGCGAGCGGTCGCTTCGAGATGGAACCGCAACCGGTGGTGATCGTCGTCGAGGTGATCGACGGCGCATGGAACTCGATGATCGGGCGGACCCAGCCGGACACGTCCCGCCCGTGCCTGTTCCCGCCCCTCCCGGCGACGGCTCGCTGGCAGGAGTCGTTCAGCGTCAACGGGACGCAGCTGGACATCGGCTCGATGGACGCTTATGCGGCGGACCACTTCGGCGTCCCCGGGCTGCATGTCCACTTCTCCGGCAACTCCCCCGTGACTGCGGAGAGGCAGCGTTCGTGGGAGGCCGTCAGCGGATTCGTCCGCGATGACGTCGTCGCGGACGACGAGCTCCTGCAGAACGATCTGATCCGCGACCACGCATACGGGCTCCTCGTGGCGAGCCTGCTCCGCACCTTTCCGAACAACACTCTCGACCTCGCGCTCCCGCATGACGGGGCCACGGCGTTGCCCGCAGCGCTGCGGCGAGCGGTCGCCTACATGGAGGAGCACATCGCGGAGTCGATCCTCGTCGAGGACATCGCCCTCGCCGCGCGCCTCTCGCCGCGCGGCCTCCAGAACGCGTTCGAACGCCTTCTCGGCACCACGCCGATGCGGTATCTGCGAGACCTTCGGCTGGAGGCTGCACGCACCGACCTGCGTGCAGCGCAGGCCGGCGACACGGTCGCGATCATCGCCCACCGCTGGGGGTTCGTCCACCTTCCGCGGTTCGCCCACTACTACCGTGACGCATTCGGAGAGAACCCGGGCGAGACCTTGCGAGGCTGACCCACCCCGCCGTTAGCATGTGCGCAGAGCCGATCGCGCTTCCGGCGGCGGCTGCCCCACCCTCACGTCTGGAGCAGTTCATGAAAGTGTCGCCTCGCCCGTGGATCGGGATCGCCGTCTGGCTCGGCTACGTCGTCATCGTCACCGTGGTCGGCGCGCTCTCCGGCGTCGGGTACGACCACATCGGGGACTCCGCCGAGACGCTCTTCCGGGGCGCCGCACTGTTCCTGGCGATCGGGGCCGTGTACCTGGCGATCGTCACGACGGTGCTCGGCTGGTGGCGCAGCGCGCTGTTCGAGCGGGAGCGCAGCAGGCACCGCTGGCCGATCATCGCTCCGGCGATCATGGCCCTCTCGATCCTGATCAGCCTGCCGACGGTGGACTGGGCGAGGATCGACGGCGGCTACCTCGCGGGCCTCCTCACGCTCGGCGTCCTCGTCGGATTCAACGAAGAGCTCGTCACGCGCGGCCTGCTGCTGACCGGGATGCGTGCGAGCGTGCGCGAGGTCTGGGTGTGGTTGACGACCAGCGCGCTGTTCGGGCTGATGCACGCGACCAACATCATCAGCGGCGCCCCGGTGGGGCAGACGATGCAGCAGGTGGTGCTGGCGTTCCTCGGCGGCACCGCGTTCTACATCGTGCGTCGGGTGACCGGCAGCCTGATCTGGGCGATGGTGCTGCACGGGGCGTGGGACTTCACCACCTTCGCCACCGGGCACGGCACGGTCGGCCCGAGTGTCGGCCTGTTCCTGGGTGTCGCCGGCGAGATCCTGGCGTTGGTGTTCGTGTTCTGGACGTTCGCGAGCGCGAAGCGGCCCGCGGATCACCCGGTCGTGACCTCGAACACCGGCGCGGTGTAGTCCCCGTTCTGGATGGCCTCGCTCGGGCCGTAGAGCCGCAGGATGAGGTAGGAGTCCTTCTCGGGAATCGGGAGGAAGTGCGGGTCGTCCGCGTGCCGGTCGACGTCTGCGCTCAGCAGGATCGAGTAGTACCCGTCGTCGTCCGGCGTCAGCGTGCGGTCACCCCGGCTGTGCCGGTTGATGGTGTTGTGCGCCATCAGTCGGTCGTCGTCGCCGTACACGGTGAAGGACCAGAACTCCGAGACGTCGGGTGCCCGGAATCGCGCCCGGTACTCCCGGCCGGCCGAACCGTTGATCGGTGTCCCGTCGGAGCCGGTCTCGATCTTGATGTACACGGACTCGACGGGAGGCAGCCCCCATTGACCGAGCATCGTCCCGATGTCGAAGACGTCGCGTGGCGCATGCTGCAACTCTTCGCGCGTGCCGAGAGCACCCTTGGAGCTGGTCACCGTCGGCGCCAGCTCGGCGAGATGCGTCGTCGCGAGGGCTTCGCCGCGGTCGGCGGCGGCGAGCTGCTCGTCGCTGAAGTCCCGGCGGCCCGGCTCCAGCCCTATGGCCGCGAGCCCGTCGAGCCACTCGGCATCGGCGGCGGCCATCGAACCGTCGGCGAGAAGGAAGTCGACCCTCTCCAGCCAGCTCGTGGCCCGAGGATCGGGGAACTCTCGGACGACCGGGGCGGGGGAGGGCTCACCGAGGTGCTCGGACAGGGTCCGGAGCAGCCACCGATCCTGCAGTGCACGCGCGGTCTCGAGGTCGTCGCCGCCGGTCGTCATGATGCGGCCCATGACCTTGATGAGGTTCGAGTCGGAGCGGACCACGTCGTCGACACCGTCGGGGACGCTTCCCGCCCACTCCCGCGCGGCGAACAGGAACGTGCCGCCTTTCGATCCGCGTGTGCGGGAGCCGATCATCGCCGTCGTGTAGTGCCCCATGTCCATCGTGTGCAGGATCCAGTAGCGGTCGCCGTCGACGTCGGGAACGGTGACCACCACCGGCTCGGCGGCCACGTCGAACCAGCCCTGCAGGTGGAGGGTGTCGTTGTTGATCGTCGGGTGCGCGGTGTAGGTGTCGTCGGCGAGGTCGCGGAGCTTCTGGAACACGTTGAGACGGACGCCGGGGGCGATCGTCGTCTCATGCAGGAAGCCGTAGGCCTTGTCCATCGAGTACGCGTACAGGTACGCGTCCTTCGCCACGTCGTCCGAGATCGCCATGTGCCGCTCCTCCATGCCCGAGATTTGTATCGTCGCAATTCGAGCACCCTGCGCACCCGGCCGTCTAGGCCTGTGGACGACTCGGGGGAGGGAAGCGGCCGGCGTGGGATTGTGGACGACGCTCGCACCTCTGATCGTCGGCGCTGCCGTCGTCCCCGTGCAGCTCGCGCCGAGCCGCTCGGCGGTCATCCTGGACGCCCTGTCCGGATGGCTCACGCGGCACAACCGTGTGCTCATGATCACGCTCGGGCTCGTCTTCGGGTCGTCGTTCGCCGTGAAAGCGCTCGCCGGCTTCGGCGTCTTCAGAGCCCGGAGCCTCAGGCGCGGCGGCGACGCCGCAGTCGACTAGCGACCAGCACCATCCCGGCCGCCAGAACGGTCAGGCCCAGGACCAGCGGCCCCGTCGCGTCGGAGCCGGTGTCGGCCAGACCGCTCCCGGTGCCGCCTGCCGGCCCGGAACCTCCTGATCCACCGGATCCGCCGGGGCCGACCGGCGGGACGACGACCGCGGGCTGCACGGTCACCGTCACCGTGGTGGTCGAGCAGAGGTCGGGCTGGCCGTTGGCGCAGATCGTGTAGCGGAAGGTGTCCGTGCCCGAGAACCCGGGCGCCGGCACGTAGTGCGCGACGCCACCGGTGAAGGTCACGGTCCCGTGTCCGGGCGGGGTCGCGATGGTCGGGGGATCCACGGTGCCGTCGTCGTTCCCGAGCACGTCGATGTCGACGGCGGTGCCCGGTGCCGTGACGGCCGAGTCAGGCGTCGCGACGGGATAGACCTCGACGTGGACCACCCCGGTCGCGCAGAGCTGCGGGGTGCCGTCGTCGCAGACGATCACGGTGTACTCGTCACGGCCGGCGAAGCCGGTGCGGGGCGTGTAGACCACGGTCCCGTCGGGTGCGACGGACGCGACACCGCTGCGCGGCGGGACGCCCTGGTAATCGGTGAGCACGGCGTCGGGGTTCGCGTCGTCGGTGGTCACCGTGTCGGTCGTCGCGACGTTCGTCGTGGTGACCTGCGTCAACGGGTCGATCGTCGGCGGGACGTTGGGCGGGAGGACGTCGATCGTCACGTGGGCCGTCGCGCACAGGTCAGGCGCGGTGGGGGAGCAGATGCGGTAGTCGAAGGCGTCCTGGCCGGTGTATCCGGCATCGGGTGTGTAGACCGCGTCGCCCGTGGCCGGATCGAGCGAGACCGTCCCGTGTAGCGGGCCGGTCACGACCGTGCCGTCGAGGGGCGCGCCCGCCGTGTCGTTGTCCGTCAGCGGGATGGTGACGGGCGTGTCCTCGAACGTCTGCGCAGCGTCCGCGAGAGCCCGCGGGTACACATTGATCGTCACCGTCGCGGTGTCGCACGCGGGCGTCGGGGAGGCGTTGTCGCAGACCTGGTACTCGAAGGTGTCGACGCCGCTGAAGTCGTTGTCGGAGACGTAGACGAAGCCGCCGGTGCTGGAGAAGTACATGCTCCCGTGCGCCGGGCGGGTGACAGTGCTGTAGGTCAGCTTCTGACCGGCGTCGGGGTCGGTCGCGGTCACGCGGCCCAGCGCGAGCAGTCCGGTCGAGGTGTCGAGGACCAGATCGTCGGCCACCGGCGGGTTGTTCACGGGCGGCGGGACGGCGATCACCTCGGTGTCGACGGTGGAGCCCGCGGACGAACCGTCATTGTTGGAGGGCGCCGTGTCCGGGGTCGACGAGGTCGAGCGCGCTGTGTTGACGAGCACGGTCCCGGCGGGGGCCGTGGCCGTGCCGGAGAACGTGAAGGTGGCGCTCGCCCCGGATGCCAGGGTGCCGACCTGCCAGCTCAGCACGCCGCCGTTGACGGTACCGGTGGTCGACGCCGGGTCGAGGGCGAATCCGGCCGGGAGGGTGTCGCTGAGCACCACGTCGTCGGCCGCGCCGGGTCCGTGGTTCACGACGGTCACGGTGTACGTCACGGTGCCGTTCTCGAGCACTGTCGCCGGGCCGACCTTCTGCACCTCGACGTCGGCGGACGGCGTCGTCGACGCCCCGCAGCTCGGGAACGGGTCGAGCAGGTTCACGGTGCCGCGCACGGTGTTCGTCACCGAGCCGGTCGCCGTGTCGAAGATCTGGCCCGCGGGAGCGACCGACTGGACGGTGATCGGATCGGCGGCGGAGGCACCGGTGAAGCTGCCCTGGACCGAGGTCGTGCCGCTGAAGCTGTACCGGCCGAGCCCGACGATCGCGCCGTCGTCGCGGAGGCCCGCAGCGCGCGCGACGCCGCGGTTCGACTGCGCCCAGGTCGCGCCGCCGTTGTTCGTGAAGACGCCGCTGGCGATCACGAGCCCGGCGTTGCTCGCGTTCGCGCTGTTGTTGATCAGGTCCCCGGTCGCGCTGATCGCGCACGTGTTCTGCAGAGCGCCGGAGCTGTTGATGGTGAGCCCCTGCTGGAAGCCGGCGATCCCGGAGTTCGTCAGGGGGCCGCTGATCGCGGCGCCGCCGTGCACGGACAGGATGCCGCTGTTGTCGAACGCGACACCGCTGTTCAGGTCGAACGCGCCCTGGACCGTGAAGGTCCCGGAGTTCTGGAAGGAGCCCGCGGCGGACGACAGCGATCCGTTCACGGTGAAGCGGGCACCGGAGGCGACCGTCACGATCCCGTTGCCGTTCATCGCGAGGCCGGCGAAGGTCGCGGTCCCCTCGACGTCGAGCGAGAACCCGGCGTTGACGGCGACGCTCGGCATCACAAGCGTCGCACCGCTCGCGACGACCAGCGCGCCCGCGGGGTTGTTCAGGTACGAGCCGGTGAGCGTCGCACCGGCGCCGACGCAGAGGGTCGATCCCGCCGGCAGCGCGTCGACGCCGCCGGTGAAGTCCGCGGCGACGAGCACGGTCTCACCGGCGGCCACACTGATCGAGGTGGCTCCGGCGGCGACGGTGCGGGTCGGGGCGGCGCACTGCGAGGTGAAGTCCGCGCTCGCCGGGGATGCACCGGCTCCCGCGATCAGCGCTCCGGCGACCAGGAGGGTCGACAGCGCCGATCCCGTGACCCGCGCCCAGATCGTCCTGCGAGTGCTCCCTCGCCGAGCGTGCACCATCCAGATCCCCCTCCGATGTGTTCGGGTTCCACGGTAGCGGAGGGGCCTCGACGGGAGAAGCCGGGGCGCCCGGTGACGTCAGACGGTCGTGGCCTCGCGGCGCCTCCGGCGCTCGAGGAGGTCCTGACGGATGCAGCTGATCACCAGTACGAGCGACAGGGCTCCCAGGACGAACTGGATGACGACGTTCGCGGGGGAGATGTTCGCGTCGGTCGATCCGCTGTGCGACACGTCGCTGCCGCTCACATAGAGCGAGAAGTCCGTCAGAGCGTGCAGCGCCATTGCGATCCACAGCCGGCCGGTCGCCCGCACGACGCCGTAGTAGAGGGCTCCGTCCATCGCGAGGGTGGTGACCTGCAACAGGATGAACGCGGGCTGGAGGCCTGCGATCACACTGCCGAGCACGTGCGCCGCACCGAACAGCGCGCTCGTGACGAGCAGGGTCACGAGCTCCCCGTGGTGGGCGCGCACGCTCACGCGCAGGATGCCGCGGAAGAACAGCTCCTCACCGAAGCCGACCATCGCCGTGCCGACCAGGACGACCACGATGGTGCCGACGCTGTGCGCACCCCAGGGGGCGATGGCCAGCACGATGACGGACTGCGCGAGCAGGAGCACCGGGATGCTGAGCATCCACCACCGGCGCGGCTGCGTCCGCCCGGCGGACGGCACGGACCAGGTCTGCGCCCACCACCCCGACCAGCGGAGGAACAGGAGGCCGCCGACGATGAGGACGGGCAGCACCGTGTAGTGCGTCAGCGCGAAGTCGCCGGCTTCGGACCCGCCGCCGAAGAGGTCGCCCAGGAGGTTGGCGACACCGGCGGCGAGGGCGACGTAGACGACGCACGCGACGAGGCCGATCCAGAAGACCTGCGGCACGCGCGGCCCCGCGGACACGTCAGGTGTGGTCACGGGACTGTTCTCTGACGGGTGCACCCATCCACCTTATGAGTTGGGATCAGCCACTAGACGCTCTCCGCCCCGATTGGCGATGATCGGCACAAGCACTCTCGATGAAGGAGCCGGCATGCAGCAGAAGGACCCCACCCCGTCGATCGAGGCCGCGCACCGCGGCCTCTCCGATTCCCTCCCGTTCGCCGACACCGCGGACTTCGATGCGGTCGAGCGCGGGTTCCTCGGGACGCTCGACGATCCGGCCATCCGCAACGAGGCCGGCGAGGTGGTGTGGGACGCGTCGACGTACGACTTCGTGCAGGGCGAGGCGCCGGGCACCGTGAACCCCAGCCTGTGGCGGCAGTCGAAGCTGGTCGCCAGACATGGTCTGTTCGAAGTGGTCGAGGGCCTCTACCAGGTGCGGGGGCTCGACCTGTCGGTGATGTCGTTCATCGAGTCGGACAGCGGCGTGATCGCCGTCGATCCGCTGATCTCTGCCGAGACCGCCAAGGCGGCGCTGGCGCTGTACCGGAAGCACCGCGGGGACCGCCCGCTCGTCGCCGTCGTCTTCACGCACAGCCACATCGACCACTTCGGCGGGGTGCTCGGCATCGTCGACCCGGCCGACCCCGACAGCCCGAGGGTCGACATCATCGCCCCGCATGGCTTCCTCGAGCACGCCATCGCCGAGAACGTGTATGCCGGTACCGCGATGGCGCGCCGTGCCGGGTACATGTACGGGGCCGCGCTCGACCGCGGACCCTCGGGACAGGTCGGCGCCGGACTCGGGCAGACCACCTCCACCGGCACCCCGGGCATCCTCGTCCCCACGATCGATGTCCGCGACACCGGGGAGACGCACACCATCGACGGGGTGGAGTTCGAGTTCCAGATGGCGCCGAACACCGAGGCGCCCTCCGAGATGCACTTCTACCTGCCGCGCTATCGGGCGCTCTGCATGGCGGAGAACGCGACGCACACGCTCCACAACCTCCTGACGCTGCGCGGCGCCCTCGTGCGCGACCCGCACGTGTGGTCGCGCTACCTCTCCGAGGCGATCGAGCGTTACGGCGATCGGGCGGACGTGCTGTTCACCTCCCACCACTGGCCGACCTGGGGCGGCGACCGCATCGTCCACTTCCTCGGCGTGCAGCGCGATCTCTACGGCTACCTGCACGACCAGACGCTCCGACAGCTCAACAAGGGCCTGACCGGGGCGGAGATCGCCGAGGACTTCCGGATGCCGCCGGCACTGGAGGCCGAATGGAGCACGCGCGGCTACTACGGGTCCGTCTCGCACAACGTGAAGGCGATCTACCAGCGGTACATGGGCTGGTTCGACGGCAACCCGGCCCGGCTCTGGCCGCACCCGCCCCAGGCTCAGGCGGAACGCTACGTGGCGGCGATCGGCGGCGTGGAGCGGGTGATCGAGCTGGCGCAGCAGGCTTTCGACGAGGGCGACTTCCGGTGGGCGGCGACTCTGCTCGATCACGCCGTGTTCGCCGACGCGGGCAACGCGGCGGCGAAGACGCTCTACGCGGACACCCTGGAGCAGCTCGGGTACGGCGCGGAGAACGGGACGTGGCGCAACTTCTTCCTCTCCGGCGCGACCGAGCTGCGCGAAGGCAACTTCGGCACGCCGACGACCACGGACGCGCCCGCCATCCTCGCCCAGCTCTCGCCCGAGCAGATATTCGACGCGGTCTCCATCACGGTCGACGGGCCGAAGGCGTGGGACCTCGACCTCGCGTTCGACGTCACCTTCACCGACCTGGGGCGCAGCTTCCACATCACGCTCCGCAACGGCGTCCTGATCTACGTCGAGAAGGAGCCGGACGGCACGACGCCGCTGCGGCTCAGCCTCAGCAAGCCGCGGTTCCTGCGCCTCGCGGGCGGGGACACGACCTCCGACGGGCTGGCGGTGGAGGGCGACCTCGGCATCCTCGACCAGCTGACGGCCGTGCTCGACGCCGGCGATCCCGACTTCGAGATCGTGCTGCCGTGAGCGTCGGTTGCTGAGCGGAGGTTGCTGAGTGGGAGGCGACCGGTGATAGGGGTCTAGATCGACCGTCGTGGGTGCTCGTAGGCTTCCGAGCAACGGTGACACGAACGGGGGTTCGGTGGCATGGCGATGAGGCTGGGAAGACGATCCCGGGCGGCCCGGTGGGCCGGTGGTGCGCTCGCGGCCCTCCTCGTGATCGCGATGGTGCCCCTCGCCGCGGTCTCCGCATCCGCCGAAGGGCCGAGCCAGCTCTCGCTGACGAAGACGGCATCCGCGACCGTCGTCGTGCCGGGCCAGACGTTCACCTACACACTCGAGGTGGGGTGCTCGGCCGTCGATGTCGGCACCGGCTGCACGAATGCCACTCTCACCGACTCGGTCCCGCCCGAGTTCGAGATCGTCGGGGTTTCGGTCGGGACGGGTCTCGACGCGGAGGAGCCGGTCGTCTCGGGTCAGGATGTGACCGTCGTCTTCAACTCGCCGCTCGACGACCCGCCGGGCGCGATCGGCCTGCCGGCGTCCGCGACGGGCGTCGTGACCATCACCGTCCGCCTGCGCGACGACGTCCCGTACGAGCAGAACGGCGTCCCGATCACCAACAACGGGGAGCTGACCGCGACCAACCAGATCGCGCCGGCGGACTCCTCCGCGCCGGTGACGCCGCAGATCCCGCTCGACCTCTCCACGACCGCGACCAAGGCGTACGACCCGGCCGGTGCTCCCGCCGACCCCGGCACGCCCACGACGCTCACCCTGAACGGGACCAACACGTCGAACGCGGGAGTGGACAGCATCGTGCTGACCGACCCGCCGGACCCGACCGCCACCCCGAACCCGTTCGATCACCTGGCGGCGACGTCGCTCGGCGCCGTGACCTTCCCGCCTCCCACCGATCAGGTGCAGGTGGATGTGTGGGACGGCACGCAGTGGGTGCTCGGCACACCGGGCCCGACCGCGGTGCTGCCGTCGAGTCCGCCCGCGGACGGCGTGTTCGGAGTGCGCTACACGTTCACGAGCTCGACGGGCGAGAAGATCCCCGCTGGGTCGACCGCGTCCGCGCAGGTGAACCTCGAGCAGCGCGAGAACGTCTCCGAACTGCCCGGCGCCGTGGTGGTCGACAACACCGTGCAGAGCGAGGTCGCGCTGGGCGGCGAGACGGCGACCGGGACCGGTGACGCCGACTACACCATCCAGTCCAGCGTCGTCACGGTCGGTGCGACCAAGGCGTTCTCCCCGTCGACCGTTGTGGCGGGCAAACCGACGACGGTGACCCTCGGCGGGACGAACCAGAGCGCGGTGCCGCTCACCGACCTGACCTTCACGGAGCCGTCCGCCGGCGGGACGTTCCCGGCCGGGACGTCGTTCGGCGGCTTCGGCACGATCACCGCGCCCGCGGGGGCCACCGGGGTCACCGTCCACTATTACTACGCGGACGGCACGGACGAGGAGATCACCTCCCCGAACCCCGGCACGATCCCGCCGCCGGATCCGGCGAAGACCGTCACGCGCTTCTCGGTCACCTTCACCGGATCGATGCCGCCGGGCGCCAGCGCGAGCATCCCGTTCACCCTCGACACCGACGAGTCCATCACGACGGATCAGCTCACCCTGACGAACACGCAGACGGTGGACGGCACATCGGAGCAGAACACGACGGGCACCGCGGACGCGACCGCCGACCTGACCATCTACACCACGCGCCTGGACACCACGATCGGCAAGACGATCAGCCCGAACGAGATCGCGTCGAGCCCGGGGGAGTATGTCACCGTCCAGCTCCCGGCGTCGACGGCGCCGTTCCCGCAGTCGACGGTGGATGCGGACACGATCATCGTGCAGGACCCGCCGGGCGACCCGCCCGCGCTCACCGACTGGTGGAACCACTTCGACGCCACGGCGATCACGCAGACCGCGGTGCCCGCGAACGCGAGCATGACCATCCAATACTGGGACGGCACGCAGTGGGTGGACCTGCCGGGCGCGGTCGGCATCACCGGACCGACCACGCCTCCTGCATTCTCGATGGACATCCCCGCCGGCCTCCAGGACCAGATCCAGGGTCTGCGCTTCGTCTACACCCCGATCAACGGCACGACCTTCCCTCCCGGCACGACGGTGCAGCCGAACGTGACGATGTCGCTGCGCGACCAGCTGCGCGACGGCACGGGACCTGCGACCGGGACCGACCAGACCATCGAGAACTGTGCCGCCTCGTCGGCCACGGGCGTCGGGGGCGAGACCGCGAACGCCGTCATCCCGTCGCCGTGCCCCGTCGTCGACCTCATCGCCGGCGGGCTGCCGGGTGGCGACGACTTCCTCGACAAGGCGTGGGCCGCGCCGAAGGTGCTCACGGCGCGCAGCGACGCCCAGACCACCGCGACGCTGAACTGGTCGACGGGAGGCCGCGCCAACCTGTCGTCGATGGTCATCTCCGACGCAGCGGATCCCACGACCACCCCGGTCTCGCAGTCGGTCTTCAACGCGTTCGATCTCGTCGGCATCCCGGCGATCTCCGCCGCACAGGATCCCCACTTGAAGTACGACCAGATCACCTCCGTGCAGCTCTACAACGGCACAGCGTGGGTGGACGCGGCCAACGACCCGTGCCCGTCGGCCTGCGTGGGAACGTTCCCCGGCGTGACCCTGACCGCGGCCGAGCGTGCCTCCACCGTCGGGGTGCGGATGACGTACGCCGAGAGCCCGGCGCGTGCGGCTGCCTCGGCCGGCGACCCGACCGCGCCTCCGGTCGGTTCGGGCGTCGCCCGGTCGACCGGCAACGACCGCGCGATCGTGCTGACGTTCCAGCTCCGCGACGACGTACGCGCTCCGCAGAAGAACCCCGACCCGGTGGTCGCGACGCGGATCTACAACACCGACCTGGCCGGCGAGATCGCAAACACTGCGCGTGCGACGGGCACCTCGTCGATCGACGGCTCGACAGTCACCGATACCGCCTCCGACATCGTCCGGCTGCTCGACGTGCCCCTCAATGTGACCCTCGACAAGACCTGGCAGGGCGGTCCGCTCGGCATCCCGCAAGCGGGGACGGACCCCACCCTCTATCCGTCCGGCCGGATCACGCTGACCGCGACGAACACCACCGCGTCGAACGTCGACAGCCTGGCGATCACCGATCCCTCGCCCGGAAGCGCGTCGAACCCGTTCGAGATCTTCGATCTGGTCAAGTTCGAGAGCATCTCGGTGCCCTCCGGCGCGACCAGCACGACCGTGTACCTGACGAACGCCGTCGGTGTGGAGACTCCGTATTCGATCGACGAGGCTCTCGCTCTCACGCCGGAGGACATGCAGGACGTCGTGGGCGTGCGCGTCGCCAGCACCGGACGCATCGACGCGGGGGCGACCTCCGTTGTCGTGTTCGACACCCGGCTGCGCGCGACGCACCGCACCGGCGGCGCCCCGGTCACGGCGGCCGACGACTCGCCGGTGCCGAACACGGCCGAGGCGGGGGTCGCCGACCAGGGCGGTGCGCCCGGCGGTACGCCGACCACGGATGCGTCGGCGTCGATCCAGCTCGACGACGGCACGCTGACCGTGACGGCGGAGAAGACCATCAGCCCGGCTCAGCAGACCGAGCCGGACGATTCGCCGGTCACCGTCACGCTGACCGGAACCCCGGGCGGCACCATCCGCGCCCGCACGATCACGCTCATCGACGACACCGGCACCTTCTGGAATGCCTTCGACTTCAAGGGATTCGCGACACCGCTCGTCCTCACCTCGCCCATCGACCGCGTGGTCATCGACGCCTGCGTCGGACGCACCTGGGCCGACCCGACCGCGGACTGCGAGAACGACGGCGGCCGCTGGGTGCAGGGCTCGATCCTCACCGAGGCGGAGGCCAACGCCAACCCGCTGCCGCCGGGGGTGACCCCGGACCAGGTCGAAGGCCTGTGGTTCTTCTTCGCGCAGGAGAACGGCGACCTGCTACAGCCGACGCCGACCCAGTCCGTCGAGCTGAGCATGCAGCGCCGGGCCGACCTGCACACCGGCGGTGCCGTGCCGAGCGACCTGTCGACGAACACGCCCGCGCCGGGCGAGACGGCGGCCGGCACGTTCACCAACACCCTGGAAGCCTCCGTTCAGGGCACGTTCGACGCGGGAGGCCCGCCCTTCCGTGCCACCGACTCCGCCACGGCGACCGAGCAGTACCTCCACGCGGTCAGCTCGGTGGACGTGTCGAAGACGCCGGCCGGCGTGCAGCAACCGGGCTCGGTCATCCCGTACACCCTCACGGTGACGAACACCGGCGCGATCGCGGTCACCGATCCGGTCATCACCGACCAGATCCCGACCGATGCCACAGGGCCGCTGCTCGTGTTCGACCCGTTCGCGGCGCCCGGCAGTTCTCCGTACACATACGCCCTCGCCGGGGCGGCACCGGTGCCGCCGAGCGGTCCGCCCATGCCGACCGACGGCTCGCAGGTGACGGCGACCGTGAGCCAGGCCGGCGGGCGCATCCAGTTCACGTTCCCGCCGGGGACGGTGCTGGAGGTCGGCCAGACCTACACGATCACCGTCGCCCTGATGTTCCGCACCGGTCTGCCAGCGGGGACGAACGTCACCAACACGCTGGACGTCGCGGGCGATCGGCCGTTCGACTCCTGCGGGGGAACCCTCGACCCCACGACCGGAGCGTGCTCGACGGATACGACGGTCACGGTGGAGACGGCCGGCGCGCTCCGCGGCATCAAGACGGTGCGGGCGACCGACACCGAACTCGGCGTCGACCCGACGAACCCCGCCGTGCCGAACTGCGTCGCCGACGCCGACGGTTTCTACGCGGGCCCCTGCGTCCCCATCACCAAGCCGGGCGGCACGGAGGTGTGGCGGCTCAACCTGATCAACACCGGCACCCTGCCGATGGACAGGATGGTCGCGATCGACAAGCTGCCGACCCCCGGCGACACGGGCGCGCTGACCCCGCTGCCCCGCGGCTCCGAATTCCGGCCGACATACACCGGCACCTCCACGCTCGCCTCGGCACCTGCCGGCGCGACGATGGAGGAGTACTACACGACCGACGCGCAGCCCTGCACGGACGACCTCGCGACCACGGGCACCGCGTGCCCGCCCGGGGCGTGGACGCTCTGGGACGGCTCCGCCGACCCGGCCACGGTGACCGGCCTCAAGTTCGTCGTCACGTTCGCGCCGACGATTGCGCCGGGCGGCGCGATCGGCATCGACGTGACCACCCGGACCCCGGCGGTGCCGCCCACCGGCACGGACGACCCGATCGCGTGGAACACGGTCGCCGTCGCGGGCGTCGTCAACATCAACGGCACTCCGACGGTCACCGCCCAGACCGAGGGCAACAAGGTCGGGGTCGAACTGGCCACCGGACCGCTGTCGATCGAAAAGCAGGTGACGGGTGCGGGCGCCGGCTTCGCGCCGGGGACCTTCACGGGCACGCTCCAGTGCGTCTCGGCGGGCGTGACCCTCGATCCCGTCCCGGTGACGCTGACACCCGGCACGCCGACGACCATCGACGGGCTGCCGTGGGGCGCCGAGTGCACCTTCGTCGAGGATGACGCGGGCCAGACCTCGACGACCTCGACGACCGCCACGGTCGGAACCGATGCGGACCCCGCGGCGGTGATCACGGTCACGAACGTCTACGAGCTGGCCGGTCTGATCGTGACCAAGGCCGTCGACTCCGCCGCCGTCGACCAGGACGGCACCCCGATCCCGTACGGCCCGTTCACGGTCACCGTCGAGTGCACGTACCTCGGCGATACCGTCTACGCGACCGGCTACGGCCCGACGACGCCGATGACGGCGGATCTCTCCGACGGCGGATCGCTGGAGCTCGGCGGCCTGCCCGCCGGAGCGTCCTGCGTCGTGACGGAGACCGACGCGAAGGGCGCGACGAGCACGACCGTCACCACGACCACGTCAGGCGGGACCACAGGACCGACCGACGGCACAGCGACGACCGTCGTCCTGACTCCGGACGCGGGAGGCGACCCGACGAACACCGTCGCCATCGCGAACGCGTTCGGCGTCGGCTCGCTGCAGCTGATCAAGGCGGTCGAGGGTCCGGGCGCCCCGGACTTCGGAGCCGGGCCGTTCCTCCTGCACGTCACCTGCACGCTCGACGACGCCTCGGGCAGCCGGACCACCTGGGACGGACCCGTCGTGCTCGGCGGCAACCGCCCGCTGCAGGCCACCATCGACGACATCGCCGCCGGATCCGTCTGCGCCGTGACCGAGCCGGGCACGGGAGGGGCGAACGCCTCGGTCGTCGACCCCGGCCAGGTGACCATCGGCGACGGCACGACCGTGACGGTGACGGCGACGAACACCTTCCTCGCCGGCTCCATCCACGTCGACAAAGTGCGTCAGGGCCCGGGTGCTGCGCTCTACGGTGCCGGACCGTTCACGGTGACCCTGACCTGTGTCCGTCCGGTCGACGGCCTCCCGGCGCCGGTCGTCATCCCGGGCGGCGCGACCCGCACCCTCGAGGACGCGAACGGGTATGCGGCCGACTACACGCTGCTCCCCGCCGACGCGACCTGCATCCTCCGCGAGACGGGAACGGGCGGCGCGACCGCGAGCACCGTGCTCGATGCGGACGGGCAGCCCGCCGGGCCCGTGACCGTGGTGCCGGGCGAGACGGTCACCCTGACCGCTGTGAACACGTTCGACGTCGGGTCCATCACGGTGACGAAGAAGCTGGACGGCGCGGGCGCAGCGAACGCGACCGGACCGTTCGTCGTCCACCTGGTCTGCACGGCGACCGTGGACGGCCTGCCCGCTCCCGTCGTCATCCCGGGCGGCGCCGACCGCACCCTCGCGCGCCCCGGACTGACGGCGACCTACACGGATCTGCCCACCGGCGCCCGCTGCAGTCTCACCGAGACGGATGCCGGCGGGGCGGCCTCCACCTCCATCACGCCCAACAGCGGCGACACGGCGACGGGCACGGTGACGGTCGGCGACGGCGTCGCGGTGGACATCACGGTGACCAACACCTTCGATCCGGAGGCGGCGACGCTCTCCGACACGGGGTCGGACCTCGTGCCGCTCGCACTGCTCGGCGCGCTGCTGGTCGGGCTCGGACTGATCGCACGCACGTCGATGCGCACGCGCCGTCGCCGGAGCTGAGGCGGAGACGGGCACGGGCGGGCAGGATAGGGCGATGGAAATCCCGTTCTTCTGGATCGACGTCTTCGCCGAGCGCCCGCTGGAGGGCAACCCCCTCCCGCTCGTGCCCGACGCCGACGGACTGACGGACGAGCAGCTGCGCGCCATCGCCCGCGAGTTCAACCAGTCCGAGACCACGTTCGTGTGCCTCCCGGGCGACCCGCGGGCCGAGGTGCGGCTGCGGTCCTTCACGCCCGCGGGGGTGGAGGTCGGCGGCGCCGGCCACAACGCGATGGGCGCCTGGATCTGGCTGGCCGGCAGCGGACGTCTCGAACGTGGGCGTGCGGACTTCGTGCAGCAGATCGGCGACGACCTGCTCCCCGTGCACGCGACCGTCGGAGGAGCGGACGGCGTCGTTCGCGTGACCATGGAGCAGTCCGCGCCGCGGTTCCCCAGGCGCACCGCACCGACGGAGGCGCTCGCCGCGGCCCTGGGAATCGGTGTCGACGGCCTCTCCGCCGACGGTCGGCCCGAGGTCGGATCCACCGGCGCCGAGCACCTTCTCGTGCCCGCGTCGAGCGTGCAGGCGGTCGACGCGGCAGTGCCGGACCACGCCGCTCTGAAAGCCGTGCTCGCGGGCGCGGGCGCCGAGGGGTGCTACCTGTACACGACCGCTGTCGACCGTGCTTCGGGCATGCACGCGTACGCCCGCTTCTTCAACCCGACCGTCGGCATCGCGGAGGATCCGGCTACGGGCACCGCAGCGGGTCCCCTGGCCGCGCGGCTGGTGCGCGACGGTCTCGCGTCCGGCGGCCGCACGGCCGGCGCCTCGACCATCGTGATCGAGCAGGGCCGGTCGATGGGGCGTGCCAGCCGGATCCTCGTCACCGTCGACGGGGATCGCGTCGCCCTGACCGGATCCGGTGTCGTCTCGGCGGCGGGCACCCTGTTCCTCTAGGGTGTCCTCCATGCCGGAAACCCGATTCGTCCACCTCGATTGCGACACGGGGATCGACGACGCCCTCACCATCGCCCACCTCCTCGCGCATCCCCGGGTGCAGCTCGTCGGAGTGAGCACCGTCAGCGGCAACACCTCCGCCGCTCAAGCGGCGGCCAACACGCTGGGCCTGTTCGCGCTGGCCGGCGCCGAGGCCGGGGCCGAGGGCGGCATCCCCGTCGCGATCGGCGAGCACCACCCGCTCGCGGGCGAGTTCCACGGGGGAGCGCCGCACGTGCACGGCGGCAACGGGGTCGGCGACGTCGTCCTTCCCGAGGCGGCCCAGCCGGTGAGCGACCTCACCGGGCCCGAACTGCTGATCGCCTCGGTGCGTGAGCACCCGGGCGCCGTCGACGTGCTGGCGATCGGGCCGCTGACGAACCTCGCGAGGGCCCTCGAGCTCGACCCGGAGCTGCCCGCACTGGTCAAGAGCCTCACCATCATGGGCGGCGCGGTCTGGGTGCCGGGCAACATCACTCCCG
Source organism: Leifsonia sp. NPDC058194 (assembly GCF_042883605.1). NCBI lineage: Bacteria > Bacillati > Actinomycetota > Actinomycetes > Micrococcales > Microbacteriaceae > Leifsonia > Leifsonia sp. NPDC058194. The sequence continues at coordinate 50,266 of NZ_JBHVVL010000004.1, forward strand.
CCGCCGAGGCCAACATCCACAACGACGCGGAGGCGGCCGAGGCGGTCTTCGCCGCGGACTGGCGGATCACCCTCGTGCCGCTCGATGTCACCCTGCAGCACGGCTTCGACGTGGAGGCGCAGCGCGCCCTCGCGGGAGCAGGCACTGCGTATCACTCGGCGCTCGCGGCGATGCTCGACCGCTACCTCGACTTCTACGCCAGTGTCACCGCGGTGCGCCGAGCGGCCCTCCACGACCCGCTCGCCTCGATGATCGTCACCGGCGACAGCGTGCCGAGCGAGGTGCGCGTGACGGGCCTGGACGTCGACACGTCGCGGGAGGCGACCCGTGGACGCACCTCGCCGGACGGCGCACGACCGGCGAACATCGACGTCGTCACGGCCGTGGACGGAGACCCCGCGTCCGTCCTCCTCGCACAGCTGCTGGCGTACCGCCCGGGAGCCTGAGAGACCGAGAAGGCCGGGAGCCGCTTCTCCGAGGCGGGCAGAGGGCGGATACTCGTCTGGGAGCCGATGCAAGGTCGGCCGGGAAAGGACACACGATGCAGATCTCGCGCGACTCGATCGGCCGGATGATCTCGGAGGAGATCGGGCCGACGGCTCTGGACGGGACCCCGCCCACCTTTCTCGGCTCCATCGTGACCGGGGTCGCGCTCGCGGTCGGCGAGAGCGAGGTGACGTACCTCGGTGCGAGCAGCCAGGCGACCGCCGAGATCGTCCGGGTGCGCGTCGGCGCGTTCACCGCGGGCACGGTCACGACGATCGAGGCCGTGTTCTCGCGGCTCAGCCGCAACGCGGACGTGACGACGCGGGTCCACCGGCGCTCCGACCTCGAGCGGCTGGAGGTCTCCGGAGGCGCCCCCTCCGTCGGAGCCGACGACACGGCCGAGTGGCCCGGCCGCTTCACCGTGCGCGCGCTCTACCGCGACGGGCTGGAGCTCGTCATCCCGATGAGCGATGCGAACACCCCGCACAAGCGCAACTCGGTCTGGACGATCTTCGGCAGCCTGCGGGAGGACCTCTCGGGTCGCTGACGGCGACGGCGACGGCGGCGGGACCCCGGGCTCGACGTCACGGCCGGAGCGGCAGCGAACGCCCCGCCACCACGTTCTTCATCACGAGGGTCGTCTCGAGCCGGCCGACGCCCGGGAGGTTCGAGAGCGTCCTGTCGTACAGCTCCTGGAAAGCGGTCAGGTCGAGGCAGACCACCCGCAGCAGATAGTCGGGGTCGCCGAAGAGACGCTGTGCCTGCAGCACCTCGGGGACCTCCGCGACGGCGGACTCGAACGCTTCGATGCTCGACTTGTCGGTCACGCGCATCGTCGCGAAGAGCAGTGTCTCGAAACCGAAGCCGAGCAGCGTGAGATCGACGTCGGCGTGGTAGCCGGAGATGACTCCGTCCGCTTCGAGTGTGCGCAGCCGGCGGTGAGCGGGGGAGGTGCTCAGGCCGACCCGTTCGGCGAGCTCGGTGATGCTGAGCCGGCCATCCTGCTGCAGCTCGGCAAGAATCTTCCAGTCGATCGCGTCGATCATCTCATTGTTTCCACTCCTGGGCTGGTTTCGCACAAAACTTGGAACCACCTTCTGCCGATTCCCACCTAATCTTCCCTCGACACCGTGGTTCGGGGAAGGAGTGGACATGTCCGTATCGGCGATCGTCGCGTTCGGAGGCATCTCGCTGCTGTTCATCGTCACGCCGGGGGCGGACTGGGCGTACGCGATCTCCGGAGGTCTGAGGCACCGCGTCGTGCCCGCCGTCTGCGGGCTCCTGCTCGGTCATGTCGTGGTCATCGCGATCGTGGCGGCCGGCGTCGGCGCGGTGATCGCCCGGTTCCCGATGGCGCTGACCGTGCTCACCCTCGCCGGTGCGGTGTACCTGCTGTGGCTCGGGTGGGGCGTGCTGCGTCGCAGCTCCGCGCCCCGGGCCGCCGACGCGGTGGACGACGGCTCCGCGCGGCACTGGCTCGTGCGCGGGTTCGGTGTCAGCGCCCTCAACCCCAAGCTGCTCCTGCTGACGTTGGCGGTGCTGCCGCAATTCACCTCGGTGACGGCCGCCGCTCCCGTCGCCGCCCAGATCGCCCTCCTCGGCGCCGTCCACGTCGTCAACTGCGCGATCGTCTACTTCGCCGTGGGATTCGCGGCCGAGCGGGTGCTGTCGGCCAGACCGCTCGCGGCACGCGTCGTCTCGCGGGTCTCCGGGTTCGCGATGATCGGGATCGGCGCCGTCCTCGTCGTCGAGCGGGTGGCGCACGCCGTGTCGCCGGCGGCGTTAGCCTAGACCGGAGAGTGCATCCCGGTCGGGCTCACGCAGGCAACGCCTCCAGGTACTCGCGCCAGGTGCCCGGCCCCCGATCGGCGTCCGCGCCCGCGAGATTGGCTTGGGCGCGGTAGGCGCGTCCCACGGAGCCGGGCAGTCCGAAGCGGAGGTGGGGGTGGCGGCGTCCGGGCAGGTCGTCGATCAGCTCCTCCAGGGTGCGGACCTCGGGTCCCGCGAGATCGGGCACGCGCCCGGCGGGAGGCTGGACCGCGAGCGCGGCGAGACGCGCGGCGACATCCTCCACGGCGACCGGTTCGAGCCGGACGTCCTTCATGATCGGCACGACGGGGAGCCGTGCCATCCCGCCGGCCATCCCGCGTGCGAAGTCGTGGAACTGCGCGGCCCGCAGCACCGTCCAGGGAACGCCCGACTCTGCGAGCACGCGCTCCGATTCGGCCTTGCGCCGGAAGTAGCCGATCGGCATGCTCTCCGCGCCGATCACCGAGATGAGGACGACGTGCCCGACACCGGCGGTGCGCGCGGCCTCCGCCACATGCCGGGTGCCGACGTCGTCGTGTTTCGGGCCTCCCGCCAGATGGAGCACGACATCGACACCCGCCAGCGCCGGGGCCAGGCCGGTGCCCGCCACCGTGTCGCCGACCACGAACTCGACGCCCTCGGTCGCGGGCCGGGCGTGACGGGTCAGGATGCGGACGTGCAGGTCGCGCCCCACGAGCAGCGGGACGACGTGGCGGCCGAGGTTGCCGGTGCCGCCGGTCACGAGAATGGTGCGGGTCATGGTCTCTCCTTCGTCACATCGGGGCCGTGCGCCCCGTCTTATGGAGGGACGGGCGAACGAAGGAGAATGTGACGATGTCGATCGATGAGGAGGCGCTCGCCGAGGCTTTCGAGCTCCGGCGTCCCCGACTGCGCGCCGTGGCGACCCGCATGCTGGGTTCGTCGGCCGAGGCGGACGACGTGTTGCAGGACGCGTGGCTCAAGCTCGCCCTCGCCGATACGGACGCGATCGAGAACCTCGACGCCTGGCTGACGACCGTCGTGTCGCGCTTGAGTCTCGACGTGCTGCGCTCCGCCCGGGTCGTGAAGACCGATCGGTGGGCCGTCGAACCGTGGGAGGTCTCGGTCTCGGCCGCGGGGCCGGAGGCCGACCCCGCCGCGATCGTCGCGGGCAACGAGCGCGTGGCCGTCGCCCTGCTGACCGTGCTCGACCTCCTCTCGCCGACGGAGCGTCTCGCGTTCGTGCTGCACGACGTGTTCGGTCAGCCGTTCGACGAGATCGCGGAGATCGTCGGTCGTTCGCCGGCTGCGACCCGGCAGCTGGTCTCGCGGGCGCGACGGCGCGTGCGCGCGAACGACGTCGCACCGCGAACCGATGGCCCTCGGAGCCGGGAGGTCGTCGCGGCGTGGCTCCGTGCCGTGCAGGACGGCGACCTCGCCGGCCTGCTGAGCCTGCTCGACGAGCGCGCCGTCCTGACCGCCGATTACGGCTCCTCGACGGTGCGGCTGGACGGCGCTGCCGAGATCGCCGCCTCCGCGACCGGAGCGGCGCGCCTCGCCGCGCACTCCGTCCCCGTGCTGATCGGCCGCCGCCCGGGTGTCGCGGCGGTGCTGCACGGCCGCGTGGTCTCGCTCATGGCCTTCGAGCTCGACGCCGCGGGCCGCATCGTCGGCCTCGAGGTGCTCGCCGACCCCCTGCGTCTCGCCGCGATCGACCTCGCGGGGTGATCGGAGGGTCGTTCCCAGTGCCTCTTCCACCGGACCGTCGCTGTGCCGTACCCTGTCGGACACCGGGCCCAGACCTCGCCCGGGAGCATCGAGCGATCGCGCACCTCGCTCGCGCACGGGTCCTGGCCCGTCGACGCGTACATCGACGTGGCCGCCCATCCAACCCGTGCGTCCGAAAGGGTCGAGAATGCGCGCACACGACGTCCACGTGCTCTGGCAGTACACCGGCGAGATGCAGGTCTCGTTCGGCGTCTACGCGACGGTGAACGAAGCCTCCACCGCCTGGAAGCAGATCCGCGACGACGGCTTCTACATCGCCGCGTCGGGCGAGATCAGCGAGTTCATCACCGACGACTTCGCGCCGGGGTCCTGGAGCATCGAGTCGTACACGCCGGGGCGCGTGCCGCAGGAGACGATGCTCTAGTCACGGGTGCCGTGGGCCGTAGTCCCGCCCCCGGTAACGGCAGGGCCTCCCACGTGGCCGGGGCGCAGCGTAACCTCGACACGAGACCTGGAAGGACCAGCCATGACCACACCGCCCCCCACCGTCCTCCTCGTCGGCGCCACGGGAAGTATCGGCCGCCTGGTCGCGGCGGAGGCCGTGCGACGGGGCTTCGCAGTGCGTGCCCTCGTGCGCGACCCTGCCCGGGCGCGCACGTTGCCCGGGGGAGTGGAGGTCGTCGTGGGCGACCTGACGCTGCCGGCGACCGTGACCGACGCCGTCGCGAGTGTGGACGCGATCGTGTTCACCCACGGCTCGACCACGCGGGAGCAGGATGTCCGCGACATCGACTACGCCGGCGTCGCGAACATCCTGGACGCACTCGGCGACCGACGGGTGCGCATCGCGCTGATGACGGCGGTCGGCACCACCCGTCCGGGTGTTCCGTACGCCGCGTGGAAGCGTCGCGGCGAGGCGCTCGTGCGCGCGAGCGGCAACGACTACACGATCGTCCGGCCCGGCTGGTTCGACTACAACGACGCCGGCCAGCGGCGCATCGTCATGCTGCAGGGCGACCTCCATCAGTCGGGCACCCCCGCCGACGGCGTGATCGCCCGCGACGAGATCGCCCGCGTGCTGGTCGACAGCCTGAGCAGCCCGGACGCCGTGCGGAAGACCTTCGAGCTCTCGGCTGAGACAGGGGAGGAGCAGCGGGATCTCGATCCCGTCTTCGCGTCGCTCGCCGCGGACGCCGACGGCTCGCTGGAGGGAGCGCTGGACGCGCCGGCGCCGGCTGCCGACGAGGAGCCCGAGCGGTTCCGCGAGGACCTCACCCGGATCGAAGGATTGCGCTGATTTGCATCTGACGGCGCAGTGATCTTTAATCTGCGTATGCATGCAGATAAGCCGATATGCGGGCGTCTCCCTGATAGTCAGTACGTGGAACTCGCGGTCGAGGTGTTCGGGATGCTCGCCGACGCGACCAGGGTGCGGATCGTCCTGGCGCTGCGCGACTCCGGGGAACTGTCGGTGAACCATCTGGCCGACATCGTCGACAAATCCCCGGCGGCGGTCTCGCAGCACCTGGCCAAGCTCCGCCTGGCCAGGATCGTCGCGACGCGCCAGGACGGCCAGCGAGTCTTCTACCGTCTCGAGAACGAGCACGCGAGCCGCCTGGTGTCCGACGCGATCCTCCAGGCCGAGCACTCCCTCGGCGGGACCCCGCGCCACCACCACCGGCAGGACGGCGAGCCGGGAACGGATGCGGAGTGACGCACGAGCACGGCCACGACCACGCTCACGACCACGCTCATGACCACGCTCATGACCACGCTCACTCCCACCCCTCCGGACTGAAGGGCGTGCTCCACGGCCTGTTCGTGCCCCACTCCCACGACGCGGCCGACTCGATCGACGACGCGCTGGAGGCCAGCACCGAGGGCGTCCGCGCTCTGAAGATCAGCCTCTTCCTGCTGCTCGGCACGACGGTCCTCCAGCTCGTCGTGGTGCTCATCAGCGGTTCGGTCGCACTCCTGGCCGACACGGTGCACAACTTCTCCGACGCCCTCACGGCCATCCCGCTCTGGGTCGCGTTCGTGCTGGGGAGGCGTGCGCCGACCCGTCGGTACACGTTCGGCTTCGGGCGCGCCGAGGATCTGGCCGGGCTCTTCATCATCGTCGTCGTCGCCGCGTCGGCCGTGATCGCCGCCTGGCAGTCGGTCGAGCGCTTCTTCAGTCCCCAGCCGTTGCACAACCTGGGATGGGTGATCGCGGCCGGCGTCATCGGATTCCTCGGCAACGAGGCGGTCGCGATCTACCGGATCCGGGTCGGCCAGCGCATCGGCTCGGCCGCGCTCGTCGCGGATGGGGTCCACGCGCGCATCGACGGCTTCACCTCCCTGGCCGTGGTGGTCGGGGCGATCGGAGTGCTGCTCGGATTCCCGCTCGCCGACCCGATCGTCGGCCTCCTGATCTCCGCTGCGATCGTCGTCCTGCTCGCGGGAACGGTCCGCAGCATCGGCCGGCGGCTCATGGACGGCATCGAACCCGAGCTCGCGCATCGTCTCGAGCACGCCATCGACGGGACGCCGGGTGTCGACGCCTCCGCGTCGCCCCGCTTGCGCTGGACGGGCCACCGGCTCCACGGCGCGGTGACGATCGCCGTCGGGGACGTGTCGCTGCCGCAGGCGCGGGCGATCGCCGACGATGCGCTGCGAAAGGCCCGAGCCGCATTGCCCCACCTCGACGATCTCGATGTCGTCGCGGTCCCGGAGCTGCCGTCCGCCCCGACCGGGCGGTGAAGCGGGATGGGAGGCCGCCCGGCGCGAGGAATCGGACCCGTCAGGCGGTCGGCACCCGCGTACCGGCGACGAAGACCGTCGCCGTGCCGTCCGGCCGGTGGACCTCGACATCGACGGTGAAGGTGCGGCGCAGCGTCCCGTCGGCGGACTGCTGCCAGACCGACCCCCAGGCCCCGATGAGGGCGGACGGCATCTCGCCGGCGGCCTCGAAGGCGACCCGGGCCTCCCCATCGACCGCCACCACGACCAGCCCGACGGGCACCTCGCGGGGATCGTCGATGCCGACGCCCACGACCTGGGTGTACGCGCCGTCCTGATCGGACTCGTAGTCGCAGAGCACGGCGTAGAGTTCGTCTCCGCGACGGCCGGGGAGCGCGAGGAGGCCGGCGTCGGCCCCCGTCCGCTGCCACACGCCGGGGATGAGACCCCCATCGGTCGCCTCGGCGGCATTGTTCGTGCGGATGGCGTGGCCCGCGACGAAGGCGGGAAGCGGTGAGGACGTCACATCGATCAGCCTAGGGCCGCCCGGTCGCCCGTACACCCCTCCCTCACGTTCGCGTTTAGCTCCAGCGAAAGAGGTTTCGAAAGTCTATCGAGCCCGGAAAGGCCTGAATCGGTGGATCGAGTGATCCATTTCCGAAACTTTCCGAAAAGCATTGCGTCGATGTTCGACGGCCCGCTAGCCTCCCAGAGAATCCGTTCCCCTCTGGAGAGGTCTGTGCAGTGACGCACCCACCTAAGCGTTCCCCTATCCGCGGCCTCGTCGCCGCCTCGACCGCCCTCGCGCTCTCGGTGGCCGGCCTGCTGTCGGCTCCCGCCGCCCAGGCCGCCAACAGCGACCTGGGCTACCCGACCTTCACCGGGTCGGCCAATCCCATGCCCGACACCGGGGTGACCTACGACCCGCACAACGAGCTCGGCGCGATCTTCGACGCCGACGTCGCAGCGGGAGCCGGCAGCTCGCCGTCCACCGACTTCTGGTTCGACAAGATCCTCGCGCGCACCGGCACGAGCGGATCCTTCGGCGACAACAACCAATGGCTCTTCTCACGCGGACGCGCCGCATTCATGAAGGAGCACGACCCCGCCGTGCTCGGCTTCGGCGGACAGGTCGCCTACTGGGAGACGATCGACAACCGCGGTGCGTACGCCATCACGGTGAACGTCGGCGGAAACCCGGTGACGCTCACCGAGAAGACGGCGCAGCGCAAGCAGACGCCGAGCTACTGGCGAAGCGTCTTCGGCACGAGCGACTCGTCGCTGACGGTGACCGAGACGAAGTTCATCACCGACGCCAACGTCGCCGTGACCGAGGTGGAGCTCAGCAGCACGGGCGGCGCGAAGAACGTCACGCTCACCGCGGCCTCCCCGTACGCGACGACCGCCGACGGCGGGGAGCTCACCGGCGTGGTCAGCGCCTTCAACAACCTCACCACGATCTACCCGCGCTTCTCGGGTGACGGGTTCGCCCCCACCGCGGATGGCAAGCTCAGCGCGACCGTCGCCGTTCCGGCCGGCGGCAGCGCCACCACCAAGGTGCAGCTCGGCTTCGTGACCCCGGAGATCGCGCAGTCGCGCCCCGACTACGACGCGTACCGGGCGGCCACCCCGCAGGCGGCGTACACAACACACGTCACCGCGTACAACAAGTGGTGGGCCGACAACGTGCCCTACCTCGACACCCCCGAGGACAACATCGACAAGACGCTGTTCTACCGCTGGTGGCTGATGAGGTTCAACTACCTCGACGCCAACATGCCGGGCAACACGTTCCAGTTCCCGACCTCCGTGGAGGGCGCTCTCGGCTACAACAACGCCATCGTGCTCACCGCCGGCATGTTCCTCGACGACCTCAAGTACCTCCGCGACCCGGCCTACTCGTACGGCACCTGGGTGTCGGCGGGCGAGACCGCGAAGAGCGCGAAGTACGTCGACAACCCCGGCGACCCGGCCAACTGGTCGAACAGCTACACGCAGTACATCTCGGAGGCCGCCTGGCGCTCCTACGAACTGCACGGCGGCCCGACCCCGATCGCCGAGAACCTCGGCACCTACGCCGCCAACGACGTCACCGGGCTCATCGCGGCGTACGACACGAACAAGGACGGCCTGATCGACTACAACTGGGCCGCCATGACGGGCAACGACGCGGACGCGGTGTCGTTCGACGAGCGCCCCGGCGCCTCCATGGACCGCACCGAGAACGCGTACCTCTACTCCAACGCGCTCGCCGCGGCCAACGCCTTCCGTCAGGCCGGCGACACGGCGAACGCGACCAAGATGGACACGTTCGCCGCGAACATCAAGGCCAAGGTCCTCGAGCTGCTGTGGGATCCGAACGACAAGCTGTTCAAGCACCGCTTCACCAGCGACGGCAAGCTGGCGAAGTGGAAGGAGACCAACAACTACTACCCGTTCACCGTCGGCCTCGTGCCCAAGCCGGGCGACGCCGACTACACGCAGGACTACACGGCGGCCCTCCGGCTCTTCGCCGATGACGCGCAGTACCCGATCTTCCCGTTCTTCACCGCCAACCAGGCGGACAAGAAGGAGGCGGCCGCGGCCGGCTTCCCGGGCAGCAACAACTTCTCCGTCATCAACTCGACCGTCCTGTTCCGGATGTTCTCGTCCGTGCTGCGCGACTACCCGACCGATGCCATCACGGCCGAGTCGTACAAGAAGCTCCTCTACTGGAACGCCTGGGCGCACTACCAGAACGGCGGCGACAACCGCCTGCCCGACCAGAACGAGTTCTGGGCGGACGGCTCGGCCGACCCGCAGAACATCGGCTACCGGTCGTGGATCCACCACACGATCCTGGGTGCGACGAACTTCACGATGATCGAGGACACCATGGGCCTCCGTCAGCGCGACGACGCGAAGATCGAACTCGACCCGATCGACATCCAGTGGGACCACTTCACCGCGAACAACATCCGGTACCGCGACAAGGACCTGACCATCACGTGGGACCAGCCCGGTGGCACGCGCCACTACGGTTCGGCGGTCCCCGAGGGGTACTCGGTGTTCCTCGACGGCAAGCTGGCCTTCACGGTCGACAAGCTCTCGCACGTCGTCTACGACCCGACCACCGGGAAGGTCACCGTCCCCAGCGGCGTGAACGTGCTCACCGCGAACACGGACTCGGTCAAGGCTCCGGCCGAGGTGGCGTTCGCCGCCACCGACCGCGTCGTGGACCTGTTCGCCAAGGCCGGCGCCAACATCGACCCGGCCAGCAAGAGCAACGTCAACCTCGCTGCGGGCGCCGCGGTCACCGCGTCGTTCTCGGCCACCGGCCGGGGTCCGGCGGGCGCCGTCGACGGCACGACCATCAACGAGCCCTTCTGGGGCACGGCCGGATCGCCGAACGCGTCCGACTGGATCGAGCTCGACCTCGGCTCGCAGAAGGCGATCGACGACGCGCGCGTGTACTTCTACCAGTCGTCGTCGTCCGCCACGGTCGCGGGATACTCCGAGCCGCAGTCGTTCACCGTGCAGTACCTCGACGGCGCGACGTGGAAACCAGTGCCCGCGCAGGCGCGTTCGCCCCAGTACCCGCAGGCGAACTACAACGACATCCAGTTCCCGTCCATCACCGCCCAGAAGATCCGCGTGCAGGTGAACCACGCCTCCGGCGCCAAGACCGGCGTCAAGGAGGTGCAGCTGTACGACACCGGCATCGCAGCCCCGCCCTCGACCAACGCGGCGCCGTTCGTGGACGCGTACCGTCAGCAGGGCGCCGTGATCCCCGGCCAGGCGACACTGGTCGGCACGGTCAAGGACGACGGCCTCCCCGGCACCGGGGTGACCTCGGCCTGGTCGGTCGTCAGCGCTCCGGAGGGTGGCCAGGCGATCTTCGAGAACCCGGCCGCCGCCACCACCAAGGTGCGGTTCACCGCGGCGGGCGACTATGTGCTGCGGCTCACGGCGAGCGACGGCGAGAAGTCGGCGTCCAAGGATCTGACGGTCACCGGCGACGTCGCCTCCGGCGGCGTCAACATCGCCCCGTCGGCCAAGCCGACGGCCTCGGCCACGGCCAGCTGGAACAACGTCAACGCCGTCAACGACGGCGACGTGCTCTACTCCGGCGGCGCGCAGACGCAGCTCTGGGGCACCTGGTCGGGCAACCGTCCGGCGACCCAGTGGCTGCAGTACGACTGGACCAGCCCGGTCCGCGTCGACAAGGCCTCGGTGGCCTTCTGGTACGACACCGCCTCGACGACGGCGGGCGACGGCGTCGCCGTGCCGAAGTCGTGGAAGGTGCAGTACTGGGACGGCTCCGCGTGGGTCGACGTGCCGAATCCCGACGCCTATCCGGTGAAGCGGGACGCCACCAACACGGTGAACTTCGACCCGGTGACGACGACGAAGCTGCGCGCGACCTTCACGGCCGTGTCGAACGGCTCGACCAACGCGGCGCTCGGCGTCAGCGAGTGGGAGGTGTACGCGGAGGCCCCGGTCTCGATCGATCCGATCGATGCGCGCACCAGCGTCGGCACCCTGCCGGCCCTGCCCGCCACGGTGCAGGCCGTCTACTCCGACGGTTCGCGCCAGGCGCTCCCGGTCAGCTGGTCGCCGGTGACGGCAGACCAGGTCGCGGCCGAGGGCAGCTTCCCCGTCGCGGGCATCGTCGACGGCTCGCCGATCCCGGCGACGGCGACGGTATGGGTCCGCGCCACCCCGCCCGGCCAGATCACGACCGTCAACCCGGTCGCGGTCAGCACGCGGGCCGGAGTGAAGCCCGTGCTCCCGGGCACCGTCACCGTCCAGTACAACGACGGCTCGAAGCAGAGCGGCATCGCGGTGACCTGGCCGGTCATCGACGCGTCGCAGTACGCGGCGGCGGGCACCTTCACGGTGTCCGGCACCGTCGCGGGCTCGCCGCAGGACGCCGTCGCGACGGTCACCGTCACCGCGGCTCCGACTGACGACAAGACCAAGCCGACGGTCGTCATCGCCACCGACCCGGCGGCTCCGGCCTCCGGCTGGTACACGGGCCCGGTCTCCGTCGCGGTCACCGCGAAGGACGACACCGACCCGAGCCCGACGGTGGAGGCGAACGTCGACGCCGCCGGGTGGAAGCCCTACACCGCTGCGATCGCCGTCTCGGGCGACGGCACGCACACGGTGCAGGCGCGGGCGACCGACGCCGCGGGCAACGTCTCGATCGTCGCCTCGGCGACTCTCAAGATCGACACCGCGGCGCCGGCCGTCACTCCGGTCGCGAACGCATCGGAGCGGACGGTCAAGGCCACGGCGAGCGATGCCGGATCCGGCGTGAAGGGCGTCGAGTACCGGGTCGGCGACACCGGCGCGTGGCAGCCGTACACCCGCACCGTCGTCGTCGGGCTGGACGCCGTGAGCGTCTCCGTCCGTGCGACCGACGTCGCGGGCAACGTCTCGGCCGAGGCGAAGGTCGACCTGCCGAAGGACGACGGCACGGCGCATCGCAACCTCGCGCTGACGGCCACGCCGACCGCCTCCTACACGGCCGCCTGGAACGCGGTCGGCGGGCTCAACGACGACGTCACTCCGACGAAGTCGGGCGACGTCACGCCGAGCGACAACGCCAACGTGTGGGGCGCGTGGCCGCAGGTCACCGCTCAGTGGGTCCAGTACGACTGGAGCGCTCCCGTCACCGTCGGGGAGGCCCGTGCCTACTTCGTGTCCAACATGGATGCGAACGGCATCGGCATCGACCTCCCGAAGGCGTGGAACCTGCAGTACTGGGACGAGACGGCGGGCGCCTGGGCGGACGTCGTCGACGCCTCCTCCTACGGTGCGAAGGCCGACCAGTTCAACGTCGTCACCTTCACGCCGGTCACCACGACCAAGCTGCGGATGAACCTCACCCCGGTGGGCACGACCGAGAGCAACGGGAGCGTCGGCGTCAAGGAGCTGCAGGTGTGGGAGGCGACCGCCGAGGTCCCCGACACGCAGGCCCCGGTGGTCACGACGGGCGTCGCCCCCGCGACTCCGGTCTCCGGCTGGCACACGGGCGACGTCACGGTCACCGCGACCGCGCTGGACGACCACGACGGCGCCCCGGCGCTCGAGTACCGTGTCGGCGACGGTGCGTGGGCGGCCTACACCGCGCCCGTCGTGGTGAAGACGGACGGCGTCTCCACCGTGTCGTTCCGTGCGAAGGACGCAGCGGGCAACCAGTCCGAGCCGGTCTCCGTCGAGGTCAAGCGCGACACGGATGGGCCGCAGGTCACGGCGAAGGCCGACGCGACAGCCCGCACGGCGACCCTCTCGGCGACGGATGCCGCCTCCGGTGTCGCCTCGATCGAGTACCGCCTCGACGGGGGAGCGTGGACGCCCTACACGGCGGCCATCGCGTTCGGCGCCTCCGCGGTGACGATCGACTACCGCGCGACCGACATCGCCGGCAACGTGAGCACGGTGGGCACGACCGCGGTCGGGGCCGCCCCGACCACACCGCCGACCACCCCGCCGACGGACGGGCCGGGCACCGGCACGGTCACCGGCAAGGAGGTCGTCCACCTCGGCTCGACACGCGTGGCACCGGGCGGTCAGCTGGCCGTCACCGTCACCGGCGGGGCCGCGGGAGCGGTGTTCCAGGTGGAGCTGCACTCCGACCCGATCGTGCTCGGCACGCTGACGATCGGACAGGACGGCACCGGGACCGCGCTGTTCACCATCCCGGCGTACGTGCCCTCGGGAACCCACGAGGTGTGGGTCACTCTGAATGGCACCACCTACCGGGCGACGGTGATCGTCGCGGCGCCCGGCGCCACGGTGGACGAGGCACTCGCCTCGACCGGCAGCACGACCGACCCGACGGCGCCCGGCGCTCTCGGTGCGGCCGCCATCCTGCTCGGTGTGCTGGCCCTGGCCGCGACGGTGATCATCCGCCGCCGCCGTCTCGGAGCCGACCGGCACTGAGCGCAGCAGGGGAGGTGCGGTCCGGCGACGGCCCGCACCTCCCCTCGCCCTGCCTCCCGCGGTCGCGGCGGGCACCACGGAACGCAAGGAGGCCTCCCGTTGAACCGCCGTCTCACCGCCGCTGCGCTCGTCGTCGCACTGGCCGGCTCCGCACTCGTCGCGCTGGCCGGGGTCTCGCCCGCCGCCGCCGTCACGAAGAATCCCATCCTGGGCGACGGGAGCTCCTACTCCGCCGACCCCGCCACGTTGGTGGACGGCGACACCCTCTACATCTACGCGGGCCGCGATGAGGCCGGCCCGACGCAGAACGATTTCGTGATGAACGAATGGCAGGCGTTCTCGACGACCGACCCGGACGCCGGCGCCTGGCAGCACTATCCGAGCCTGATGCGCCCCGAAGACGTGTTCGCCTGGGCGACGCCCGGCCGGGCCTACGCCGGGCAGGTCGTCATCGGAGCCGACGGACGCTACTACTGGTACGTCCCGGTCGCGCAGAAGACTCCCGGCTCGGCCGACGCGTTCGCGATCGGCGTGGCCGTCTCCGACACCGCGCTGGGGCCGTGGACCGACTACGTCGGGGCGCCGATCGCGTCGCAGGCGTTGCTCGGCAACGACATACAGAACATCGACCCGACCGTCTTCACCGACGACGACGGACGGGTGTACATGTACTGGGGCACATTCGGGCAGCTCCGCGCCATCGAGCTGAAGCCCGACATGAAGACCCTCGTGGGCGCGCCGAAGACGATCGCGGGTCTGCCGGGGTTCTTCGAGGCGCCCTGGCTGTTCAAGCGCGGCGCCACCTACTACCTGGCGTACGCCGGCAACAACGTGGGCTCGACCTGCACCCCCGCGGTCTATCACGCGTGCATCGAGTACGCGACGAGCTCCAGCCCGCTGGGCCCGTGGACGTTCGGGGGCACGGTGCTGCCGCCGGTGTCCTCGACCACCAGCCACCCGGCGATCACCGAGTTCAAGGGCCGGTGGTACATCGTCTACCACACGGCCGATGCGGCAGGCGGGAACCACTTCCGCCGCTCCGTCGCCATCGACGAGGTCACCTGGGACGACTCCGTCAGCCCGGCGCGGATGAACCTCGTGACGCCGACGCCGGTGAAGGGGGCCGACCTCACACCGCGCGCGAACGTCGCCCCCTGGGCCGCCGCGAGCTCGTCGAACCAGCCCGTCCCGTCGCAGTACTGGATCAAGGCCCTGAACGACGAGATCGTCCGCCCGAACCCCCTGCCGCCGGACATGTGGGGCAACTGGACCGGCACCCGTCCGGCCTCCGAATGGGTCCAGTACACCTGGCCGCAGCCCGTGACGGTGAGCAGCGCGGAGATCAAGTTCTGGCGTGACACCGCTCCGGGCACCGGCAACGGAGTCTCCGACCCTGCGTCATGGCTGCTGCAGTACTGGGACGATGCGAGCTCGTCCTGGCTGCCCGTCGTGCACCCGAGCGGGTACGCGACCGGCACGGCGCAGCTGCAGAAGACGACGTTCGACGCCGTCACGACGACCAGGATGCGCGCCGTGATCAACGCCGCCCCGGGCACGGCGACGCCGACGACCTACTCGGGCGTCGCCGTCGAGGAGTGGAAGGTGAACGCCGTCCAGCCCACGGGATACGCACCGATCGCCGTGAGCGCGACCGTGGGTCAGCTGCCGACGCTTCCCGCCTCGGTGACCTTCGTGCTGCCCGGCGGCGGGTCGACCAGCTCGCCCGTGACCTGGGACGCGATCGATGCGGTGGAGGTGTCGCGGCCCGGTTCCTTCACGGTGACCGGGTTCGCCCCCGGCTACGCGGCCGGCCGGGTGAGCGCCCAGGTGACCGTGGTCGGCGACGGTCCGACCGGCCCGGACACGGCGGCGCCGACCGTCGCGCTCACGGTCACCGGCGACGGCGGCACGGACGGCTGGTACCGTTCGGCGGCGACCGTGCGTGCCTCCGCAATCGACGACGTCGACCTGCGGACCCGCATCGAGGTGCAGATCGGCGACGGCGCGTGGACGGCGACGGACAACGTCCGCTTCGTCGACGTGCCGATCGCCGCGGAGGGGACGACCGCACTGCGGGCTCGAGCGACCGACGCCGCAGGCAACGTCTCGGCGGTGGCCTCCACCTCCGTGCGGATCGATGCGACGCCGCCGGTCGTGACACCCGCCCTGAACGTGGCGGCACGCACCGTCGCGCTGTCGGCGTCGGACGCCGGCTCGGGAGTGGCTTCGGTCGAGTACTCGCTCGAGAACCGCGTCTCGTGGAAGCCCTATACGGCTCCGGTGCCGCTCGACCGCGGCGCGCACGTCGTGAACTACCGCGCGACGGATGCGGCGGGCAACGTCTCGGGCATCGGTTCCGTCACCCTCCCGGCCGACGACGCCACGCCGCTCAGCGGGAACATCGCACCGCTCGCGACCGCGACCGCGTCGTACAGTTCGCCGTGGACCTCCGTCGGCGCGATCAACGACGGCTCCGACACCGCGGCGAACTGGGGCACCTGGCCCGAGGTCGGCCGGCAATGGGTGCAGCTCCAGTGGAAGCGCATCGTCACGATCGACCAGATCGGCGCCCTGTTCTTCGCCGACTCGGCGGACTCCGCCAACGGCGGTGTCATCCCCCCGAAGTCCTGGACGGTGCAGTACTACGACCTCGCGACCGGCGCCTGGGTCGACGTGGACGCGGACGCCGCCGCGTACATGCGTGTGCGCGACGCTTACAACACGGTCGGCTTCACCGCGGTCTCGACCGACCGCGTGCGGCTCGTGATGGATGCGTGGGGAACGGCCTCCGCCGGCGGGTCGTCGGGCCTGTGGGAAGTGTCGGCCCGTGCGGCCGAACCGCCCGCGGACACGGTTGCGCCGACCGTCGACGTGCAGGTCGCGCCGTCGGCGCCCGCGTCCGGCTGGTACGCGACGCCGGTCGTCCTCACCGCGTCCGCGGCGGACGACCGCGATGCCTCGCCGTCGATCGAGAAGATGGTCGCGGGTTCGGACGCGGCCGCCGGGTGGACCGCCTACGACGGACCGGTCACCGTGAGCGCCGACGGCGTCGCGACGGTCTCGTTCCGTGCGACCGATGCGGCCGGGAACGTGTCCGCGACCTCCTCCTCCACGGTGCGGGTGGACCGGACCGCGCCGGTGACGACGGCCACGGTGTCCTCATCGGCCGACGGATCGGCGACCGCCGCGTTCACCGCGGTGGACGCGTCCAGCGGCGTCGCCCGCACCGAGTACGCCGACGGCGGCGACTGGGCGGCCGTTCCGGCCGGCGGGGTCGTCGTGACCGGGCCGGGCATCCACACGCTCGCCTACCGGTCGGTGGACGTGGCAGGCAACGTGGAGGCGCAGCGCACCATCGCCGTCGACATCCCGGTCGCGGCCGGGCCGGCCGTGACCGCCGGGAGCATGACCGCCATAGCGGGAGGGTCGCTCGCGCTGAGCGGCACCGGTTTCGCTCCGCGCTCGGAGGTCGTCGTGGCCATCCACTCCGACCCGATCGAGCTGGCACGCGCCACGACGGACGCCGCCGGCGCGTTCGCCGTCACCGTGGTGATCCCCGCCGACCTCGCCCCGGGGGCGCATACGATCACCGCGGACGGCGCCGGCCTGCACGCCGAGTTCGCGCTCACCGTGGCTCCGGCCGTCGTCGTCGGCGACGGAGGCGGTGTCGGGGGCGGCACCGGTGGCCCGGTCGCGGCAGCAGCGGCCGGCGACCCGGCCGCCCTGGCCCGGACCGGCGTCGACGCGACGGTGCCGATCGGCCTCGCCCTGCTGCTTCTCGTCGCGGGTGCGGCCCTGCGGCTGCGACGGGCAGGCTCGGGAAGGAGCACCGGCCGAACGTAATCGCCCCGGTGCGCCGACGCACGAGGCGCCTCGACCGGGGCTTACATGTGAAATGCTATCAGGAAGTTCCGCTCGGCGCAGTCTCTTGTGTCGCTCCCCTGAGGTATTCGATGTTCATTCTGGGCACGTCCGTCCCCTTCGCTCTTCCACACCTCGTGGGTCCGGAACGGTTCGCCGTCTACGTCGACGACTCGGAGCGGTCGGAGGCTTCCGCGTGGCGGCTCTACTGCTGGAACATCGAGGCCTCCGCCGCGGTGCTCGGCGCTTACGCGGCGCTCGAGGTCGGCGTGCGCAACGCGATGCATACCCAGCTGGGCGCGATGCACGGCAGGCCCGACTGGTGGCACGCGGCGGGATTGCGCTCCAACGAGCGGACTCATCTCGAGGAGGTGACAGTTCATCTCGACCGTCGAAAAGGCGCAGGCGGGTGGGGCACCGGACACGTTGTGGCGGAGTTGAGATCTGCCTTCTGGGAAGGCCTCCTCGTGAACCGATATCACGCTTCTCTCTGGGAGCGTGGGCTGCGACGTGCCTTCCCGCACTTCGACGGTCGACGCGGCGAGTTGCGCGCCCGTTTGGAGCGGCTTCGGCTTCTGCGGAATCGGGCCGCGCACCACGAGCCGATATATGCACGCGACCTCCAGGTGGATCATCGAGTCATGTGCGAGATCGCTGGATACGTCGATCCCGGACTCCGCGTGTGGATCGCTTCGCACTCCCGACTTCCTCGGGTTGTCGAGAGTCGGGCACGCACCCTTGCAGGCCATCGGCCGACCCGCTTCTAGAACGTGCGATCGCTGCTTGCTACACCGCGCCCAGCGTCGATCCGCGCACCACGAGGCGGCAGGCGACCGTGTGGGTGCCGCCCGCCGGGCGTCCCTCGATCGCCTCGCCGAGAAGGCGGGCGGCGGTGCGGCCGAGCTCCTGGAGGTTGGAGTCGACCGTGGTGAGCTGCGGGCGCGACTGGGTGGCCAGCAGCTCCCAGTTGTCGTGGCCGATCACCGAGATGTCGTTCGGCACGTGCCGGCCGAGCTCGCGGAGGGCGTCGAGCGCGCCGCGGGCGACCTGATCGGACCCGCACACGATGCCGTCGATCTCGGGGAACCGGGCGAGCAGCGAGCGTGCGCCCGCGCGCCCCCAGATCTCGCTCCACGCGCCGTAGAGGGCGTCGCCGCCCAGCAGGTCCATTCCGTGGGCACGGAGCGCCTCGCGTGCGCCGGCCACCCGTTCGCCCGCCGCGGTGAAGGACGGGTCCCCCGAGAGGTACGCGATGCGGGTGCGGCCGCACGCGACCAGGTGCTCGACGGCCATCCGCCCGGCGCTGACGTTGTCGTTGACGACGGACATGTCGCGCGGGTCGCGGGACGGCGCGTACGCGTAGACGACCGGCACCGGGAGGTCGCCCAGGGACGCCCGTGGGTTCGTCGTGTCGCCGACGACGATCAGGCCGTCGACGCGGCGGGAGAGCAGGGCGCGGATGTGGTGCTGTTCGCGGATCGCGTCCCCGCGCGCGTCGCACAGGAACACCGACATGCTGCCGGCGCCGAACGCGTCCTCCGCGCCCATCAGCACCGGGATGGAGAAGCGGCCCTCGAGGTCGTTCGTGAGCAGCCCGACGGTGCCGGTGCGCCCCGCGAGCAGCCCCTGCGCGAGCGAGTTGGGGGTGAACTTCAGGCGTGCAGCGGCCTCCTGGACCCGCTCCCGGGTCTCTTTGCGCACGTCCGCGCGACCGTTCAACGCCTTGGAGACGGTCGGGATGGAGACGCCCGCCAGGGCGGCGATCTCCTTCAGGGTGGCCGGGCGGCCGGAGCGGCGGTCGGCATCTGCCTTGTACGCGTCGCCACCGGAGGGTGCGGAGTCGTCGAGCATCGCCCTCCCCGTCGCACGGATCCGTTCTGAGCAATGATAAGTCGCCGCGGGTACGCCCGGCCTCACCTCACGGCTTGCGATACACGCTGTGGTCGCCCACGCGCCGCCAGCGGCAGTGGAGTTCGCCATCGACGGTGACGAGCTCGAAGGTGGCGCGGCCGTCGGGAGAGGCGAAAGACCACGTCATCTCGTAGATCCCGGGAGCCCCGCGCATCGACTTCACTCGGAGAGCCGCGGGCCATCCACCGGCGGGGTTCGCTGCGAATGCGTCGCACGCGGGAGCGAAGCTCGTCCGGATCACGTCGCGGAACGTGTTCTGGTGCTCGGTCTTGAGACGCTTGAAATCGGTGTCGAACGAGGGGGTCCGCTGAAACTTCACTGAGCGGGGTGCTCTTCGCGGGCGAGCTGGTCGAGGGAGGCGAGGAAGTCGTCGGTCGACGCATCGGTGCTGATCGCTCCGGCAGCGACGTGCTCGTCGACCTCGCGCTCGCGCTGCTGCCAGCGATCCGTCCAGAACCACGCCTGGTCGGCGGGCACGGGAACCGTGGGCCGCAGTTCGATCACGCCGTCTTCACGTTCGGTGATCTCCATCTGGACACCGGCGCCGTCCAGACCGCGGCGACGACGCAGTTCAGCAGGAAGGGCGACGAGGCCGCGCCCCTGCATGGCAACGAATCCATGGAAGGTCATGCTGTCCATTTTACGGCAAAGCGGCAAAGCGGAAGAGATGTTTTGCTGAAATGCAGTAATACTGTCGCTGTTGGTCACCCCAAGTGGAGGACGATCCCCGTCAGCCCGTGCAGCACGCTCGCGACTCCGGCCGAGACGGCGTCGGCCGCGCGGGCCGGGGTGACGGACGACGGGACGCGGTCGTCGTCGGTGCTGATGCCCGTCCCGCGGAAGCTGGCGCCCTGCCAGACGACCGAGGTGGCGTTGCCGGTCGGCTCGGGGAGCTCGGCGCCCACCACGAGGAACTGCTGGTGGAGGCTCTGCGCCGTGATCAGGGAGAAGACGTCGACCACTCCGGCACCGGCCCCGACGATGAGGTCCGGGGACTTCTCGATCGCGCGCAGCAACTGCGTCTGCACCTCGTCGTCGCCGGTCGCCGTCAAGGTGGTCAAGACGACGTCGCGTCGGCCGGCCCACTGGGTCACCCCGCTCGCGAGGGTCTTCGTCGCGGCGTCGTCCCCCGCGGTGATCAGGACGACCTCGTAGCCCGCAGGGGGCTCCACGCCGTTCCACGATCCGGGCTTCGGGTCGATCGTCGCCTCGGGCGTCGGCGTCGTCACGCTGCCGAGGAACCCGGCACCCAGCGGATGCAACGACGCATCGCCCGTGCCGACGGGAGCCGGGGCGGCCGTCGCGCACCCCGAGAGCGTCAGGCCGGCGGCGACGCTCAATGCCGTGACGAGCAGGGGGAGGGGGCGGGACCTGGGCACGCTCCGACGCTCCCCGACCCGCGGGGCGACCCGATGACCCCGCAGCGCCGGGACGGTGAACGGGAGGGAAACAGTCGGTCGCGCACGGCGTCCGCGCGATCATCGCGTTCCTCGCCGTTCCCGTCCCCGTCCCATCGCGTTCACCCGCCTCGGACACGTTGACGGGGTGATCCGCAGCCACCTCCGCCACCAGACAGCCGCCCGTCCCGCCCGTCCCCGCCGCCCACGAGGCCGTTCCGGCGCGCTCGCCATCGCGCTCGCGGCGCTCGCCGCAGCCGTCGCGGGCGTGCTGCTGCCGGCCACGGCGGCCGGCGCGCACGGCTTCTCGTCGGTGGTCTATGTGGACGCGACGGCGGCCCCGGCGGGCGCCGACGGCACGGTGCGCACCACGCTCGACCTCGAGTACGACCTGCTCGTCGTCTCCGCTGCCGAGAAGCAGAAGGACCAGAGCCTGTTCGAGCAGGGCATGGACCTCTTCCAGACCGGGGAGGAGGCCACCGCGATGAACGACCACGCCGACACCGTTGTCGCGTACGTCACCGATCGGTTCACGGTCAGCGCGGGCGGCGAGCCGTGCACGGCCTCCCGCGTCGGCGACATCGCCGTGCACGAGCGCGACTCGGTGCCGTACGCCACGCTCGTGCTCGACCACTCGTGCGGCGAGGGCGGGCACACCGCGGGCCACGAGCTGCGAAGCGGGCTGTTCCCCGACTCCGAGGACTACGTCAAGGACACCAAGACGATCGTCACGTACGACCTCGACGGCAAGGACGGCAGTGCCGCGCTCGACGCCGCGCACCCGACGTTCTCGACCGAGCAGACCGGCGGCGAACGGTTCGGGGAGTTCTTCCTGCTGGGGGCCGAGCACCTCCTCGGCGGCATCGACCACATCCTGTTCCTGCTCGCGCTCATCGTCGGGTCCCGGAGGCTGCGCGACGTCGTGCTCGCCGCGACGACGTTCACGGTCGCGCACTCGATCACCTTCTTGCTCGCCGCCCTGGGCTTCGTCACGGTGCCCGCGGCGGTCGTCGAACCGGTCATCGCGCTCTCGATCGCCGTCGTCGCCGCCTGGTACCTGTGGTCGGTGCGGCGCCGGGTGACGATGACGCCGGCCGAGCTCGCGCTCGACCTGCGTCCGACGCCCACCGGTCCGCTCGGGCTCGACCGCGCCGACTGGCTGCGCCTCGGCGTGGTCTTCCTGTTCGGCCTCGTCCACGGTCTCGGCTTCGCCAGCGCGCTGGGCATCGACGAGCCGTGGTCGTGGACGCTGCTGTGGTCGCTCCTGATCTTCAACGTCGGGATCGAGGCGGTGCAGCTCGGGATCATCGCCGTGGTCTTCCCCCTGCTCGTGCTGCTCCGCAAGCGCGCCCCGCGCGTCGGTCTCTGGGTCGGCATCGCGGTCGCCGCGGTGGTGACCGCGGTCGCCCTGTTCTGGTTCGTCGGGCGGGTCCTGGGCCTCGAATGGGGGTGACCTTCCGCTGGCGTCCATTCGTTGAACTCTGTGAATTCACTCACAATTCACGAGTGGCCACGACGGTGGGACCCGCACCCGCGCATCCGCGGGCACCTCACCAAGAAAGGCATCGGACTCCATGTCGAGTGACGACACCAGACGGGCCGCCAAGCCCGGTCACCGCACCACCACACGCCTCGCCGCCGCAGCGGTCTGCTTCGGCGTGATGCTCGGAGGCGGCGCTCTCGCCGCCCCCGCCGCCTTCGCCGCCTCCGCCAACCAGACGGACATCGTCCTGGGCGTGGGCTCGAACGAATCGCAGCGCAACTTCTCCTGGTACTCCGCGGCCGACGTGGCCCAGGTCGTCCAGGTCGGCTACGCGTCCGACGTCGTCGGCGGTGCGTTCCCGCAGGTCGTGAAGAGCATCCCGGCGACGGGCGGCCTCACCACCAGCAACGAGTACAACCGCTTCGCCACCGTGACCGGCCTCAAGGAGAACACCTCCTACGTGTACCGCGTCGGAACCGAGGGCGACTGGTCGGCGACGTACACGTTCCGCACCCAGAAGTTCAGCGGCGACTTCAACTTCCTGTTCTTCGGCGACCCGCAGATCGGCTCGTCGGGCAACGTCCCGAACGACTCGGCCGGCTGGGTCGACACGCTGAACGTCGCCACCTCCGCCTACCCGAACGCCGAGCTCCTCTTCTCGGCCGGCGACCAGGTCGAGACGGCGAACAACGAGACCCAGTACGAGGCGTTCCTGCAGTCGGACAAGCTGCGCCAGATCCCCTTCGTCGCCACCAACGGAAACCACGACGTGGGCTCCAAGGCGTACGAGCAGCACTTCAACACCCCGAACGTCGACCGCACCGCCGGCGCCAACACGGGCTCCGGCTCGGGCGGCGACTACTGGTTCATCTACAAGGACACGCTGTTCCTCGACATCAACTCGAACAGCCGTGACGCCTCCCACATCGCATGGATGCAGAAGGTCGTCGCCGAGCAGGGCGCGAAGGCGAAGTGGAAGGTGCTCGCCTTCCACCACTCGATCTACTCGCCCGGCCCGCACGCGACCGACAGCGACGTGCTCGACCGCCGCAACGTGCTCCCGACCGCCATCTCGGACCTCGGCATCGACCTCGTCCTGCAGGGCCACGACCACAGCTACGCCCGCAGCTACCTCATCCACAACGGTGAGAAGGCGAACGCGGACGAGCAGGCCGGCGCCGACCAGGTCGTCGCCGGTCCCGGCGGCGTGCTCTACGTGACGGCCAACTCGGCGTCCGGGTCGAAGTACTACGACCTGCAGAACAAGGGCTTCTGGTGGCTCTCGGTCCAGAACCAGGAGAAGGTCCGCAACTACAGCGCGATCGGCATCACCAGCAGCGCCATCACGGTGAAGACGCTCCGCAGCCAGGCCAACGGCACGGACAAGCCGGTGAACAGCATCGTCGACCAGGTCACCCTGACCCGCGAGGCGAAGCCCGACACCGACTCGCAGCAGCTGCAGGTCACCGTCCCGCAGGCCGCTCCGGGCGAGTTCGTCTGGAACGTCGATGGCACCAACGGCCTCGTCAACCTCGGCCAGGCCGTCGAGGCGGGCGACCACTACGCCGCTGTCGGCTCGATCAACCCGATCCGCGTGACCGACACCCGCACCGCCGGCCCGCAGTGGTCGCTCTCGGCCCAGGTGAGCGACTTCACCTCCGGCGCCAAGTCCTTCTCGGGCAAGTACCTCGGCTGGACGCCGTCGGTCACCGAGGCGGGCGGCGACGCCAAGGCCGGCGACCGCGTGCAGTCCGGCTTCACCGGTGGGGACGGTCTCTCGAAGTCGTCCGCCCTCGGTTCCGCCGCCGCCGGTCACGCCAAGGGCTCGGCCAAGCTCGGCGCCGCTCTGGATCTCAACATCCCGGTCGACGTCACTGACGGCACCTACCAGGCGACCCTGACGCTCACGGCGCTCAGCTAGCCACTGCTCCACCGCCCGGGGCGGGTGCGCGTCAGCACCCGCCCCGGGCTCCCCACGCACTCTTCGATCCCCACACCCAGGATGGCCATGAAAGTTCGATCCCCTCGCATCGCGCCGATGCGATCCCTCGCCCGGCTGCTGCCGGCGCTCCTCGTCGCCGCGGCGCTCGCCGTCGGCGGTGCCGCCGCCCCTGCCGTCGCCGCCGGCGAGGGCGACGTGACCTGGGGCGTGCGCACGGCTGCCAACGACAACGGCGCCGACCGTCAGAACTTCGCCTACCGCATCGAGCCCGGCAAACAGATCTCGGACGCCCTCGTCGTGAGCAACCACGCCGCCACCCCGCTCGAGCTCGACGTGTACGCCGCCGACGGCTTCACGACGACCAGCGGCCAGCTCGACCTGGTCACACAGGACACGGACTCCGTCGCCGTCGGCGCCTGGACCTCCCTCCAGAGCGGACGGGTGACCATCGCGCCGGGCACCTCCGTGGAGGTGCCGTTCACGGTGAGCGTGCCGGCGGACGCCACCCCGGGCGACTACGCCGGTGGGCTCCTGACCTCACTGCCGCACACGACCCAGGAGGACGGCATCAGCGTCGACCGTCGCCTGGGCATCCGCATGCACGTGCGCGTCGACGGAGAGCTGGCCCCGGCGATCGCCGTCGAGAAGATGCACGTCGATTACTCCGGCACCTTCAACCCGTTCGGCTCCGGATCGGCGACCGTCTCGTACACCGTCCACAACACCGGCAACGTGCGGCTCTCGGCCGGTCAGACGGTGACGCTGGCCGGGCCGTTCGGCTGGTTCCCGGTCGACACCGGCGAGGTCGCCGCGGTGCCGGAGCTGCTCCCGGGCGAGTCCTGGACGGTCGCGGTCCCGGTCGACGGCGTCGTCCCCGCCTTCTGGCTGACCGCCAAGGCGGCGCTCAGCCCGAAGCTGCCCACGGTCACCGGGTCGACTCCGGGAGTCGACGGCGTCGCGGCCGAAGCGGGCGCCCTGGCGGTGCCCTGGTCCCTCGTGGTGCTCGTCCTGCTGATCGCGGCAGCCGTCGTGGCCGCCGTGATCGTGCTGCGCCGCCGCCGGAAGGTCGCCGCGGCACGCGAGGACGAGCGCGTGAAGAAGGCGGTCGAGGAGGCGCTGCGCGAGGCGGAGGCCGAACCGGTCGCCTGAGACCAGCCGCAGACACCCGTCCGTCGCAGCAGAACGCCGTCCTCACCTCGGCGGGGACGGCGTTCTGCATGCAGCGAGGACTCGCTAGTGCGCGACCACCGGCTCGGGAGCGCCCGCCGGATCGGCCGCGCCGGCGGGAGCGGCGGCCGGCGCGAGCGCCGCACGTCGCCGGTAGAGGAAGGCCGTCAGGACGGCTCCGAAGGCGAAGAAGCCCGCGCCCCACCAGTACGCCGTGGCGTAGCTGTGCACGGCCGCCTCGGCCGCGACCGCTGCCGACGGAGGCAGGTGCGAGGCCACGTAGTCGGTGGCCGCCGTCGCTGCGAGGGTGTTGAGCAGCGCGGTCCCGATGGAACCGCCGACCTGCTGGCTGGTGTTGACCATCGCGGAGGCGACTCCGGCGAACCGGCGGTCGACGCCCAGCGTCGCCGTCTGGATCGCCGCGGGCATGATCGAGCCCATCCCGAGGCCGAGGATCATCAGCGGCGGCAGGAGGTCGGCCGCGTAGTTCGCGGTGACGCCGAGGTGGGTCAGGTAGACCATGCCGGTCGCCGCGATCGTCATGCCGATCGGGACCATGACCTTCGGCCCGAAGCGCGGCACGAAGACGTTGGTCGAGAACTGCGCCGCGGTGACCAGCATCACGATCATCGGCAGGAACGCGAGCCCGGTCTGGATCGGCGTGAACTTCAGGGTGGCCTGCAGGTAGTACGTGACGAACAGGAAGATCCCGAACATCCCGGCACCCGCGATGAGGATGGCGCTGTAGGACGCCCCGCGGTTGCGGTTGATCACGATCGAGAGCGGCAGCAGGGGGTGCGTCGCCCGGCGCTGCCAGAGCACGAAGGCGATCAGCAGCACGCCGGCCGCCGTGAGGAAGCCCCAAGAGAGCGGCGAGTCCCAGCCGTCGGACTCGGCGTTGGAGAATCCGTAGACCAGGGAGAACAGCGCACCGGAGACCAGGACGGTGCCGGGCACGTCGAGCTTCGGCCGGGGGCCAGTGCGGACGATGGAGGTGACGAAGACGGAGGCGCCGATCACCGCGACGATCGCGATCGCGACGTTGATGTAGAGGTTCCAGCGCCAGTCGAACTGCTCGGTCAGGACGCCGCCGAGCAGGAGGCCGACCGCGCCTCCCGCGCCGGCGATCGCGCCGAAGATGCCGAACGCGCGCGCCCGCTCCTTCGGGACGGTGAACGTGGTGGTCAGCACGGCCAGCGCGGTCGGGGCGAGCAGAGCGCCGAACGCGCCCTGCAGGGCGCGCGCGCCCACGAGCATCCCGAACGTTCCGGCGGCGCCGCCGAGGGCGGAGGCGCCGGCGAATCCGATGAGGCCGATGATGAAGGCCCGCTTGCGGCCGATGAGGTCGGAGAGGCGGCCGCCGAAGAGCAGCAGGCTGCCGAAGGCGAGGGAGTAGGCGGTGACGATCCACTGACGGTCGGCGTTCGAGAAGCCGAGGTCGGCCTGCGCGGAGGGCAGGGCGATGTTCACGACGGTCGAGTCGAGCACGACCATGAGCTGCGCGAGGGCGACGGTGACGAGCGTCCACCAGCGGCGCGAGGAGGGCGCTGCCGCGTCGGGTGCGGCGCTCGAGGGGGAGGGGGTGGTCTGCGACATGAGCGCCAGCATATACGAAACGAACCAGTTCCGGATCTATTCTGTTCAGAAATTCATCTACACTGGAGGAGATGGACATCCAAGCACCCGCCCCCGCGACGAAGCTCGGGCGCAAACGGGACCACACCCGGGACCCCGAGATCCTCGACGCCGCCCTGGCGGTGCTCGCCGAGACCGGGTACGACCGCATGACGATCGACATGGTCGCCGCTCGCGCCAAGGCCGGCAAGGCGACCGTCTACCGGCGCTGGGCGTCCAAGGCCGATCTCGTCATCGACGCGGTCGCCTGCATGAAGAAGGACGACATCGACTTCGATGCGCTGCCCGACACGGGCACGCTGCGGGGGGATCTCGTGGCGATGATGAAGCCGCACACGATCGTCGACGCCGAGAAGAAGCTGCAGGTCATGGCCGGCCTGGTCTCCATGCTGGCGAAGAATCCGGAGCTCACCGACGCCGTCAACGCCGCGATCGTCGAACCGCGCGTCTCCGTCAATCGGCTGTTCCTGCGTCGCGCGATCGAGCGCGGCGAGATCCCGGCCGACGCCGACATCGAGAAGCTCGCGCTCATCGCTCCGGCGATGGCGTCCTACCGCACGCTCATCCTGCGCAAGCCGGTCGACCGGGAGTTCCTGCTCTCGGTCATGGACGACATCCTGCTGCCCGCGGTGGGGATCAGGCGCACGTCCACGCCACGATGAGGCTGAGGGCGCCGAGCACCGTCGTGATGGTCCGCGATTGGAGTGAGACCGGCGACGTCCAGGTGCCGTAGTTCGCGGTCACGGTGACGGTGCTGGTCCCCAGCAGGGTGAGCGTGGCACCGGTGACGTTCCCTGTCGTCGCGGGCGCGGCCACGGTCGTGCTCCCGGAGCCGGCCGTCCCCGTCCAGGTGATCGTGTAGCTCTGCGGCGGGAGGGCGTTGCCGCCGGTCGGCGCCGCCGTCCACGTGATCGGGATGTTCGCGGCGAGGAGGCCGCCCGCGGAGCCGCACGCGACCGTGGGCACCGCGCCGAGCACCCCGGCGTTCATCGTGCCCGTGACGTAGACCGAACGCGACCATCCCGCGCGGGCGGGGGAGCCGCCGGAGACTCCGAGGACGCCGGCCGCGAGCAGGACCAGGACGGCGGCGGCGACGGAGCGCAGTGCCCCCCTCATGGCGTGCCGCCCCGCTCGAGGCGATGGCGACGGGCTCCCGCCGTCCCGGCGATGGCCGCACCGGCGACCACGGCGCCGCCCGCGAGCAGCGGTGCCAGGAGCGGCGGCGCGGATCCGGTGGCCGCGAGGGCCACGGGCGGAGCGGCCGCGCGCGCGTCGTCGGCCGAGGTCCAGGCCCAGACCTCGAGATCGGCGGAACCGGTGGACGCCCCCGGCTGCAGGGTGACCTCGACGGCGAGCCAGCGCTGCTCGCCCGACGGCATCCCGCCGATGGCGGCGACACCGGCGGGTGCGGGGGGAAGGGCGGTGGTGGCACCCCTGCCGGTGAGGAGCGTGGGGAGCGGCGTGGCGGCCACGAGGGTCTGGGCGGAGCCCGCGCAGGTGCCGCCCACCCAGCGCACCGGACAGGAGAGCACGGCGACATCGAGTGCGGCCGTCAGGGGACCGGTCGAAGCGAGGCCGAGCCCGACGGTCGCCGGTGCAGGCGTCGCCGCGGCGACCCCGACCTCCCACCGGACGGGCACGCCGGGCCGGAGCTCGGCGAACGCCGCCGGGTCGGCGATCGAGGTCAGGGTGAGGTACCGGCTCGACGACACCGACTCGTCGGCGCGCGCGGGAGCAGGCGCCGCGACGGCGGGCACCGCCGCCCCGCCCGCCACGGCGAGCAGCAGGAGCGCGCCGCCGGGTCCGCCTGCGCGTCGGCCGGATCGGCGTGCGCGACGGCGCTGCCCGCCCTCCCGGTCCTCCCGGCGCGACGTGCGGTCTCCGTCGCGCGGCCAGAACGCCCAGGCGACGAGCACGGTGGCCGCCAGGGTGGCCCCGCCGAGGAACAGCGGGTTCGAGAAGAACGCGATCACCTGGGCGCCGCCGGGGACGCTGGTCAGCACCAGCCGCACGTGGGTCACGTCGTATGGGGCAGGGTCGTTCTCGGCGTTCGCGTCGCCGCGCAGGACGAGCTCCGTGCGGCCGCCCGCGAGCGGTTGGGCCGAGACGACGCGGTGCGTGATCGGGAGGGCTCCGGGCCGGTCGACCGTGACCACGTCGCCGACGCGCGCCTCGGACGCGGGGATCTCGCGCACGATCGCCACCGCCCCGGCCGGAATGGTCGGGCTCATGGATCCCGTGCTGAACAGGATGAGCGTGATGTGGAAGACGGCCGCGGCGACGGCTCCGACGATGCAGAGCGCTCCCGCGACGGAGGCGAGGGTGAGCAGCACGTCGCCGGCCCGGGAGGCGGCGCGTCCCGCGGTGCGCCGTTGCGCGGTGGCCGTCGTGGCGGCGGCGTGGGCGATCGGAGGCTCGGTGTGCCGCGCCTCGAGGCCGCTCTGCTCCCGGATGCTCACCGTCCCTCCTTCCCTGCCCGGCGTGTCAATTCGATGTGGTGACGAACTGCCAGGTGGCCGTCGCCGTCTTGCCTTGAAGGCTGTTGGGCGCTCCCGTCGGCAGGGTCACCTCGAAGCAGAACCCGGTGGCGGCTCCCGGCGCCGAACTGGTCGCGGCGGCCAGGGAGTTCGTGACGCCGGTCTCCTGCCCTGCTGTCAATGCACGCGTCGTGCCCGCTGCACCGACGACGAACACCGGCGTGCCCGTGAAGGCGGCCGCGTTGCAGGTCGCGGTCGTCCGCACGACCCGGTAGACGAGCGCCGCGCCGAGCGTGGCCGCATCCGTCCCGCCGAGCACGGCGCCGTTCAGGACGGCGGTGCCGGCGACCGAATTGGCGGTGGTCTGGATGAGCACGGGGAAGTACGACGAGACGCCCGGTGCGAACGGTCCGCCGACGGTGACCGTCGCCCCGGGGGAGACCGAGTTGTCGGCGTACGCGCCGCCGTTCACGCTCGACTGGGTGTTGAACACGGACGACTGGAAGGAGCCGGTGGCGTATTCCTGGTCGGTCCAACTGGCGAGGGTCACGGCCGCGCCCACCCCGAGCACGAGTCCCGAGGCGAGCACCGCCCGCAGCCGGGGGGCCCGAACTCCCCGGCTGCGGTACGGCTGCCCCTCCCGCATGGGATTACTGGCTCGCCGCCTGGAACTGCCAGGTGGCGGTGCCGGTCTGCCCCTGTGCGAGGCCCGCTCCGCCGGTGACCTTGAAGCACAGGAAGACCGGCGCCCCCGCCGCGCCTCCCGTGCCCTGGGTCAGGGGGAACGTGGTGGATCCGGGCACCGTGGTGAGGGCCGTCCCTGCGGGGACGAGGTCGGTGCCCGTCGTGCTCGCCGTGCAGCCGAACGTCGTCGTCTGCAGCAGCTCGTAGGTGAGGTTGGTCACGGTCCCCGTCGTCGCCGCGCTCGAGACGGTCACGACGGCGGGGTTGGTGGTGTTCGCGGCCAGCTCGACCGCGAACGGCGCGGCGGTGACCGCCCCCGGCGAGAGCGTCGCGGCGTTGACCGTGAACCCGAGCGTCGCGGGCGAGCCCGCCGTCGCGTGATCCGTGTAGGTCGTGCCGTCGATGCTGCCGACGAGGTTGAAGGTGCCCGCGGTGAACGTCCCCCGGGCGAACTCGGAGTCGTTCCAGGCGGCGAGCGTCACGGCGGCGCCGGCGCCGAGCACGAGCCCGGCGGCCAGCACGGCCTTCAGCTTGCGGCCCCGCCTGGGTGCGGGCGCCACGTGTGTCTCGGTCATCGACTTCTCCTTTCTCAGGCCGGGCCGTCAGGCTCGGCGGGTGCGTCGAATCAGGAAGCCGGCGCCGCAGGCGATCAGCAGCAGGGCGATGCCGCCCAGGAGGCTGAAGCCGCCGGCGTCGGAGCCGGTGTCGGCGAGGCCGCCGCCGGTGGTCGCGGCCGGGTCGTCGTAGCGGAAGCCGCCGGCGAGGGTGTCGGAGCCGCACTGCGCGGACCCGGTGACGGTCACGGTGACGGTGCCCGTCCCCGCGGGGGTGACGGCCGCGATGGTGGTGTCGTTCACGACGGTGAACGACGTCGCCGGCTTCGAACCGAAGAGCACGGCCGTGGCGCCGGTGAAGCAGCTGCCGGTGATGGTCACCGTCGTGCCGCCGCCCTGCGGGCCGTGGCCCGGGTCGACCGTCCCGATCGTCGTGCCGGTCTGGTAGGTGAAGGTCGCGGCCGGCGTGGGGCCGACCGGGGTCGTCACCACGATCGGCACGGCACCCACCGCGTGAGGCGGCGTCACGATGGTGATCGTGCCGTCGTCCACCACGGTGAAGGGCACCTCCGCCCCGTCGACCGTCACGCTCGTCGCCCCGGTGAACCCGGCCCCGGAGATCGTGACGGGCGTGCCGCCGGCCGTCGGGCCGTGGTCCGGCGCGATGCCGCTGATCGTCGGCGCGCCCTCGACCGGCGTGAATGTGAAGAGCGCCGGCTCGGAGTCCCCGTTCGGGCTCTCGATCACCAGGTCGTAGGTTCCCGGCAGGTGGGCCGGGGTCGTGACGGTGATCGTCGTGTCGTTCACCACGGTGAAGTCGGTCCCCGGGGTCCCTGCGGCGAACGGGGCCGCCAGGCTCGCGACCGAGGCGAGGGGCGGGGTGCGGAGCACGTCGCCGAACACGACCGCCGTCGAGCCGGTGAACCCGGTGCCCGTGATCGTCACGTGCGTCCCTCCGGTCTGCGGCCCGATGTCCGGGACGATGGAGCCGATGACCGGCGGTACGGCGAGGTACGTGAAGTCGCCCGGCTGCGAGTCGCCGTTCGGATGCTGCACGACCACCTCCGCGGTCCCTGGTGTCCCGGGCGGCGTCGTGACCGTGATCGTGGTGTCGTTCACGACCGTGAAGCCGGTGCCGTCGACGCCTCCGAAGGTGACCCCGGTGGCGCCGGTGAACCCGGTCCCGGTGATGGTGACGACGGTGCCTCCGGTCGCCGGGCCGCTGCTCGGGGCGATCGAGGTGATCG
Source organism: Leifsonia sp. NPDC058194 (assembly GCF_042883605.1). Classification (NCBI taxonomy): domain Bacteria; kingdom Bacillati; phylum Actinomycetota; class Actinomycetes; order Micrococcales; family Microbacteriaceae; genus Leifsonia; species Leifsonia sp. NPDC058194. The sequence goes on from NZ_JBHVVL010000004.1 coordinate 82,277, forward strand.
CCGGGACGGCCAGGTAGGTGAAGTCACCGGGGTCCGAGTCGCCCGCCGGGCTCTGCACCACGACCCCGACCGTTCCCGGCGTGCCCGCCGGGGTGGTGACCGTGATCGTGGTGTCGTTCACGACCGTGAAGGCCGTGCCCGCGGTTCCGCCGAACGTCACTCCCGTGGCGCCGGTGAACCCGGTGCCCGTGATGGTGACGGCGGTGCCGCCGGTCTGCGGGCCGCTGTCGGGGGCGACCGAGGTGATCGCCGGAGCGGCGAGGAAGGTGAACGTGCCCGGTGCCGAGTCGGCCGTCGGGTGCTGCACCACGACATCCACCGCACCGGGCGTGTGCGCCGGGGTGGTGACGGTGATGGTGGTGTCGTTCACGACGGTGAACGCCGTTCCGGCGGTGCCGCCGAAGGTCGCTCCCGTCGCCCCCGTGAACCCGGTGCCCGTGATGGTCACGGCCGTGCCGCCCGCCTCGGGGCCGCTCGTCGGGGTGAGGGAGGCGATGGCCGGCACGGCGACGAAGGTGAAGTCGCCGGGCTGGGAGTCGCCGTTCGGGTGCTGGACGATCACGTTCACCGCTCCCGGGGCGTGTGCCGGGGTCGTCGCGGTGATGGTGGTGTCGTTCACGACGGTGAAGGCCGTGCCCGGCGTGCCGCCGAACGTGACACCCGTGGCCCCGGTGAACCCGGTGCCCGTGATGGTCACCGCCGTGCCTCCCGTCTCCGGACCGTCGGCCGGCGCCACCGAGGTGATGGCCGGGACGGCGTCGAAGGTGAAGTCGCCGGGTTCGGAGGGACCGACCGGCGTGGTCACGACGACGCCCACGGCGCCCGGCGCGTGCGCCGGGGTGGTCGCAGTGATCGTCGTGTCGTCCACCACGGTGACGCCGGTGGCGGGAGTGCCGCCGAAGGTCACCGCGGTGGCGCCGGTGAACCCGGTGCCGGTGATGGTGACGGCGGTGCCGCCGGTCTCCGGGCCGTTGGCCGGGGAGACCCCGGTGATGGACGGCAGCGCCACGTAGGTGAACGTCGCCGGGGCGGAGTCGCCGACGGGCGCCTGCACGATCACATCCACCGGTCCCGCCGCGTGAGCGGGGCTGGCGACGGTGATGGTGGTGTCGTTCGTCACGCTGAAGCCCACACCCGGGAGGCCGTCGAAGGTGACCCCGGTGGCTCCCGTGAAGCCGGTGCCCGTGATGGTGACGGGGGTGCCGCCGGTCACCGGGCCGCTGGCCGGGGCCAGCGATCCGATCGCCGGGAGGGCGACGAAGGTGAACGTCCCCGGGCCCGAGGCGCCGTTGGGGCTCTGCACGACCACGTCGGTCGCGCCGGGCGCGTGCGCCGGGCTGGTGACGGTGATGGTCGTGTCGTTCACCACCGTGAAGCCCGTTCCCGCGGTGCCGTCGAACGTGGCTCCCGTCGCACCGGTGAACCCGGTGCCGGTGATGGTGACGGCCGTGCCACCGGTCTCCGGCCCGCTGGTCGGCGAGAGGGAGAGGATGGCCGGCGCCGGCAGGAAGGTGAAGTCACCGGGCTGCGAGTCGCCGTTCGGGTGCTGCACGATCACGTCGACCGCCCCCGGCACGTGCGCCGGGCTGGTGACGGTGATGGTGGTGTCGTCCACGACGGTGAAGGCGGTGCCCGCCGTGCCGCCGAACGTCACTCCGGTCGCTCCCGTGAAGCCGGTTCCGGTGACGGTGACGGCTGTTCCGCCCGCCGCCGGTCCGCTGGTCGGTGCGAGTGAGGCAATGGCCGGCAGCTGCAGGAAGGTGAAGGCACCGGGCTGCGAGTCGCCGTTCGGGTGCTGCACGATGACATCGACGGCACCGGGCGCGTGCGCCGGGGTCGTGACGGTGATCGTCGTGTCGTTCACGACGGTGAACGCGGTGCCTGCGTCGCCGCCGAAGGTCGCCCCGGTCGCTCCCGTGAACCCGGTGCCCGTGATGGTGACGGCCGTTCCTCCGGTCTCGGGTCCGCTGGTCGGTGCGAGCGAGGTGATGGCCGGCAGCTGCAGGAAGGTGAAGTCACCGGGCTGCGAATCGCCGTTCGGGTGCTGCACCACGACGTCCACGCCACCGGGCGCGTGCGCCGGGGTCGTGACGGTGATCGTCGTGTCGTTCACGACGGTGAACGCGGTGCCCGCGTCGCCGCCGAACGTCGCGCCGGTCGCTCCGGTGAACCCGGTGCCCGTGATGGTCACGGCCGTGCCACCGATCTCCGGTCCGGAGGCCGGAGCGACGGAGGAGATGGCCGGGATCGGGTCGAACGTGAAGGCGCCGGGGGCCGAGTCGCCGTCCGTGCCCTGCACGACCACATCGACGGCGCCCGGCGTGTGAGCGGGAGTCGTGACCGTGATGGTGTTCGCGTCCACGACGGTGAACGCCGTGCCCGCGGTGCCTCCGAAGGTCACTCCGGTCGCGTCCGCGAACCCGCTGCCGGTGATGGTGACGGCCGTGCCGCCGGTCTCCGGTCCGTGATCGGGTGCGACCGTGCCGATGGTCGGCGGACCGACCACCGGGTCGAAGGTGAAGTCGCCCGGTGCCGAGGGGCCGGCCGGGGTCGTGACGATCACGTCGACCGTCCCGGGGGCGTGCCCCGGGGTCGTGACCGTGATGGTCGTGTCGTTCACGACGGTCACGCCGGCGCCGGGAGTGCCTCCGAAGGTGACGCCCGTGGCGCCGGTGAAGCCGGTGCCGGTGATGGTGACGGCCGTGCCTCCGCTCTCCGGCCCGTTGCCGGGCGCGACGCCGGTGATCACCGGGAGGGGCAGATAGGTGAAGGTGCCCGGTGCGGAGTTCCCGATCGGGTGCTGGACCACGACGTTCACCGGGCCCTGCGCGTGTGCGGGGCTGGCGACGGTGATCGTGGTGTCACCGGTGACGCTGAAGCCGACGCCGGGCGTCCCGTCGAAGGTCACCCCGGTCGCTCCGGTGAAGCCGGTGCCGGTGATGGTGACGGGGGTGCCGCCGGTCACCGGGCCGCTCGGCGGAGCGATCGAGGAGATCGCGGGCAGGGCGACGAAGGTGAAGGTACCCGGCGCGGAGTTCCCGTTGGGGCTCTGGATGACGACGTCCGCGGCGCCAGGCGCGTGCGCCGGGGTCGTCGTGGTGATCGTGGTGTCGTTCACGACCGTGAACGCGGTGCCCGCGGTCCCGCCGAAGGTCGCGCCGGTCGCTCCGGTGAAGCCGGTGCCGGTGATGGTGACGGCCGTTCCTCCGGTCTCCGGCCCGCTGGTCGGGGAGAGGGAGCTGACGGTCGGTGCGGCGAGGAAGGTGAAGGTGCCCGGCCCGGAGCTGCCGTTGGGGCCGTTCACGACCACGTTCGTCGCCCCGGCGGCGTGCGCCGGGGTGGTGACGGTGATGGTGGTGTCGTTCACGACCGTGAACCCGGTGCCCGCGGTCCCGCCGAAGGTGACTCCCGTGGTGCCGGTGAAGCCCGATCCCGTGATGGTCACCGCGGTCCCGCCGGTCGCCGGCCCGCTGGTCGGGGTGAGCGAGCCGATGACCGGCGGGACGGCGAGCGCGTTCGGTCCGACGGACGCGGACGACAGGTTGAGGGTCAGCGCCTGCGTGCCGGGGAGCACGGAGGCGCGCAACGCCGTCTCGGTGAAGACGCCGCCGCTGGTGGACTGGTTGTTCACGGTGAGTCCGACGACCTGGCTCAGCACCGGGTTCAGAGCCGGGACGAGCGTGCCGGCGACCGGGGCGAGGACCGCCGGCCCGAGGGCGGTGATCGCGGTGCCGATCGCGTTCAGCGGGGTCAGCAGCGCGGAGAGGACCGTGGTGAGCGGGATGCCGACGGCGATGCCCGCGACGCTGATGCCACTCGTGTTGCCGGCGAGCAGTTGTCCGATCGTCTCGTTCACGGTGACGACGGGAAGCCCGAGCACCGAGGCGGACAGGTTGATCGCGAGTGCGTTGGTCGTGCTGGTCAGGACGGTCTGGATCTGGGTGATCAGGCCGCCGACGATGCCGGTGACCCGGTTTCCGATCTCGCTGATGACGGCGGCGCTCAGGACGTTGGTGTTGGGCGCCTGGCCTTCGAGCCCGGTGATCTGCGAGAGATCGACCGTGACCGTCCCGGTGCCCAGATTGATGGTCACTCCGGGGTACGCCGGGTTCGTGATGTCGCCGGCGAGCAGCGGTGCGACCGCGCCCTGGAGGTTGGAGGCCGTGACCGTCGCCGTCGTGTTGAGCACGCCCGGGATGTTGAGGATGCTCAGCGCGCTCGCCAGGGTGCCGTTCGCCCCTGCGAGACCGTTGACCAGGTTCTGCACCGTGGTGACCTGGCTGTTGATCGCGCCGGTCAGTCCCGCGACGGTCGCGCTGTGGAAGCTGAGTCCTGCGCCTGCGATCGAGTAGGCGCCGGTCGGAGCCGCGGGCGCGGCCTGCGCCGCGCGGGCGCCGGTCACGCCGAGGGAGAGGTCGAGCTGGGCGAGCTCGTTCAGCGTCGCCGTCGGGAGGCCGAGCGACGAGACCGCCTGCGCGAGGTTGACGTGCAGCGGGCCCGGGGCGATCCCGGGCTTGGGAGTGATGCCGGTGCCGACGTCGCCGGCGGCGGAGGTGAGGCCGGAGGCGCCCACCGACGAGCCGCTCTGCAGCGCGGACGCGTACTGCGAGACGACTCCCGCGCCGCCGAGGTCCAGGGGGATCTGGATGCCGCCGGGTGCCGCGATGTTCACGACGCCGAGGACGCCGACGTTCAGGTTGTTCGCGTTGGTCTGATCCGCGCTCCCGGTGCTGGCGGCCGTCTCGCCGCCCAGGGATGCGACGAGACCGGCGTTCAGGCCGATGAGGGTTCCGCTGAGATACTGGCCGGTCGCGTTCGAGGTGTCGCCGAGAGCGGCCTGGGCGGGGATCGCCCAGAGGCCGGCACCGGCGAGGGTCAGTGCGACGGTCGCGCCGGCCGCGGCGGTGCCGAGCAGCCTGCGGCGCCCTCCGCCCCCTCTTCTCCTTTCGTGCGCTCTGCGTGCTCCATTGCCGACGTCGAGACCCGATACCACGATGCTTACCCCCAGCGAGATTGAGAGACCTTCCTCGGACTCTCGCTGGCGGGAGCAGGGGTCTCAATCGCCCGGAACGGGTGATCTCGGGGTACAGTGCGGCGGTGCCGCGACGCTCAGAGCAGGCCGATCGCGCGGGCGTTCTCGACGGCGTGGGCGCGGTCGCGCGCGTCGAGCTTGGAGTAGATCGAGCGCAGGTGCGTCTTCACCGTGTTGGCGCTGACACTGTGCTTCGCCGCGATCTGCCCGATGCTCTGGTGCAGCGGGAGCTCGCGGAGCAGCTCCCGCTCCTTCGCCGTGAGCGGCGGCGAGCTCTCGAGCGCGTCGCCGCGGGACCCGAACGTGTCGGCGACGGCGACGATCGAGCGCGCGAAGTCCTCGCGTGCGCCGAAACCGCCCAGGCGGTCGGTCACGAGCCGGGCGAACGCGCCCCCGCGCGCGAGGAACGGGCGCCGGGCGTCCATTCGCGCGCCCGCGTCCAGCGCCTCCATGAGATGCGACTGCACCAGGTCGCCGCGGCCCCGCTCGTCCGCGTGCGCCGCGAGCAGGAGCCAGCCGAACACGATGCTGCTCCCGTGCCACGCGGTCGCGCCGGTGCGCAGCAGGATCTCCAGGGTGCCGTCGTCGGCATCCTGGGTCACGGTGCCCTCGCGGGCGATCGAGCCGCCGAGGGCTGCCTCGAGCGATCGCGCCCCGAGCATCGCCTCCAGGACCTCCACCAGCTGACGGACGTCGGCCCGGCCGCGGTAGTGCATCGTCAGGTCGAGGAACCGGAACGAGCCGACCGCGATGGTGCGCGGGTTGCGGCGCAGAGCCACCGTGAAGAGGTGCTCCATCTCTTCGAAGATGGCGCGCGTGTCCTCTTCCTCGTCGAGCCGGAAGAGGAGGTGGAGGGCGCGCGGGCCGATCACGTCGCCGGTGTCGAGTCCGCGCCAGCGCGCCTGGACGATGTCGGCGACGTGCGCCGAGCGGAAGGGCTCGCACGACTGGTACGCGGCAGCCGCCGAGCGCAGCAGCGCGCTCGCGGCGACGATGCTGTCGGTGCGCGGTTCGGCGCCCGCGAGCCCGGCCAGGCGGCGCTCCAGCATGTGGACCATCGGCCAGGAGCGCTGGGCGGCTGCGGCGCCGGCGGCGAGTTCCAGGCCCAGCATCTGCAGCCACGGCAGCCCCGTCTCCTCCGCGCTCGCGGCCGCGCCCTCGGCGATCGCGAGCGCCTCGGCCGGCCGCCCCGATCGCAGGAGCAGGGAGGCGCGCGCCGCCTCCGCGAAGATGCGGGCGTCGAGCACCGCCAGCGGTCCGCCCTCCCCGGACGGCCGCCGCAGGGAGAGGCGCACGGCGTTGTCGATCCGGGTGAGCGAACGGTCGCGGTCCGCCTGTCCTTCGCCGTCGGCGCGCAGACCCAGGATGCTCGCGAGCACCAGTTCGCATTCCGGCGATCGCGCCGCCTCCTCTTCCGCGAGGGCGACGAAATGGTCGATCCGGACCGAGTCGAGTCGGGTCGGAGAGGTGACGAGGGCGGCGAGCAGGCCTGTGGTGCCGGACATGACGCCGCGGTCCTCGAGTGCGGAGAGCGCCTCGCGGACGGGCGTGGTGTCGCCCGAGAACACCATGCCCAGCCCGTGGCGGCGGAGGATCTCCTCGACGAGATCGGTCGACCGGGACGCGACGGCGTGGGCGAGCCCTTCGTGCACGTCGCCGCCCTCGAGGTACCAGTGCGCCGCCGTGCGTCGCAGCTCGTCGAGCCGGCGCGCGTCCCGGCGGTTCAGTTCGGTGAGGAGCGTGCGGCGCAGGGTCTCGTCGAAGCGGTAGTCGTTGCCCTCCTCGCCGCCGTCGGTCCTCTGCAGCAGGTCGTTGCCGTCGCGCATCCTCTCGACGACGCTCCCGGCGTCGGGATGCCCGGTGAGCTCGGCCGCGAGGCCGACGCTGAACGAGGGGACCGCGGCGAGGGCGAGGAGCATGTCGGCGTCGGCGGGGTCGAGCGTGGCGAGGAGGGCCGTGACGAAGTACTCGTCCGGGCCGCTGGGGGAGTGCGCCAGCCGCCGGACGGCGTCGCCCGGATCGGCCATCCGCGCGAGTGCGGCGACGGCGAGCGTGAGGGTGAGAGCCCGCCCGCCGGTGCGGTCGAGGAGCTCGAAGACGTCCTGCGGAGCGAGGAGCACACCGGCCGCGCGCAGCAGCTCGTCGGTCTCGCGTTGACCGAACGCCAGGTCGGACACCCCGACCATGATCAGCGCGCGCTCGGGCGCGAGGGCGTCGAGGGCGACCGGCTGCGCGCGCCCGCTCAGCACGATGGCGCTGCGTGCGGATGCGACCGCCTCCTGCAGCAGCTCGCGATCGCTGTGCGTGCTGATGCGCTCGATGCCGTCGATGACGGTCGTCGTGCCCGCACGCTGCTCCCGGATCGCGTCGAGCCGATCCCGCCAGTCGTTCCGTCGCGGCCCGACGGTGCGCGACGACGCGTCGCCGACCTCGAGCAGGACGCGCTCTCCCGGTTCGAGGCCGCACCAAGCACGCAGCAGGGAGGTCTTGCCGGTGCCGCCGGACGCCACGATCGAGACGACCGCCCCGCGCCCCTCGCCGTCGTCGAGGACGCGCCGGAGACTCCGGCGATCCACCACAGAGGCTCCGCTAGGCGTCATTGCGTTCCCGAATCCGATCATCCGCATCCCCCGACGAAAGGCGTCATGCAAACAGACCACGTGGTTCGGATGGTAGGCGCGCTGAGCGGATGAAGCCATCACCCCGTCCGGGTGATACGACAAGTACACCCTTAGTTGTATTAGGTTAGCCTTACCTAAATCGGTACCCTTTTCCGTGACCCGTCTTGGAGGGACAGCCCATGGCTCGCACCAATATGCAATCCACACGCGTCAAGCCCGAGCGCTCGGAATTGCTGGTGCTGCACGTCCTCCGACGGGAACGGATCTCGACCGGGTTCGTCCGCATCACGCTCGGCGGCGGCGACATCGCGGGCTTCGCGCCCCTCGGCTTCGACCAGTGGTTCCGGCTCTTCCTCCCGGTCGGAGGAGGGGAGGGGGCGCTCAGCCGACTTCCAGCCAAGCTCGACACCTTCGCGTACGCGCGCTATCTGACGATGTCGAAAGCCGTGCGTCCGGTGCTGCGCAACTACTCCGTCCGCGCGTACCGCCCCGACGGGGCCGACGGGCCGGAACTCGACGTGGACTTCGTGCTCCACGGCTCCGCCGTCGATGGCACGAGCGGCCCGGCGGCCAGCTGGGCCGAGACGTGCGCGATCGGCGACGCGGTCGCCATCATCGACGAGGGCATCTCGTTCGCGCCCGCGGCAGGCGTCCGTCACGTGCGCCTCGTCGCCGACGAGACCGGTGTGCCTGCGGCCGCCAACATCCTCGCCTCGCTCGACCCCGACGTCCGCGGGACCGCGTTCCTCGAGATCCCCCACTCCGACGACGCCCAGCAGCTGACCGGACCGGCCGGCGTCGACGTGCAGTGGGTCGTCCGCGACGACCACCATGCCGTCCCCGGAGTGCTCGCGGGGACCCGCGCGCGGCTTCTGCCGCCCCCGGTCGAGCGCTTCTACGGGTGGGCGGTGGGCGAGTCCGCCCTCGCCATCGCGATGCGCCGGCACTGGGTCGCCGCCGGAGTCGCGAAAGGCGACATCCTCTTCTGCGGCTACTGGAAGTCCGCGCGCCGGTAGCGTCGTCCCCGCTCCTCCCGCCCCCACATTTGGCCCATATGTCGCGAATGCCCGCCGCTTTCTCGACATTTGGGCCAAATCTGTGGGGTCCCACCCTGTGTAACGTCTCAGAAACACGATCGCGGCCTGCGTGAAACAGCGGGTCCGTAACGTCGCTCCTGTCGATGGAGCCGCTACCTCAGCCGCTGGCCCACCCCCGGAGCCGGCCCTGGACCGTTCGCAGTCGTGCACCCTCGGCGCCTCGAGTCTCCCCTTCCTCCCCGCTGACGGCGGACGCATCGGCGTCCCCTTTCGCCCCCAGAGGAAGGCACCACCCGAATGCATCACGATCCCAGGCGACTCGTGCGCCTCCTCGCCGTCACCGCGGCATCCCTGGCAGGCCTCGGCCTCGCGATCGGCGCCGCTGCGCCGGCCACGGCCGCGCCCGCCGTCGCGACGGTCTCGGTCTCGTCGCCCACGGCCGCCACCGCGGGCGACACCTTCGACGTGACGGTGACGCTCGCCGGTGCGAGCGACGTCTACGGCTACGAATCCGTCCTCGCCTTCGACCCCGCGGTGGTCGCGTACGTCGATGGAAGCGCGGTCACGACGGCCGGCGGCTTCGACACCGTGCGCACCGGGTCCGGCACCGTCGATCTCGCCTACACACGACTCGGCACCTCGCCGGCGCTCTCGGGCGACATCAGCTACACCCTGACGTTCACCGCGACCGCGGCCGGATCCACGGCGTTCACCGTGAGCTCCCTGTCGCTGGTCGACGCGGCATCCGCTGTCACCGCCTCGACCGACGCCGCCACCAGCCCGGTCGTCGCCGTCGCTCCCGCCGCGGTGACCTCCCCGACTCCGACGCCCACTCCGACCCCGAGCACGGGCGTCGCCGGCTCGGGAGGTGGCGGGACCGGCAGCACCTCGGCCTCCACCTCGGCCGACGACCTCGCCTCCACCGGCTCCAACGCCGTCCCGTACGTGATCGCCGGCCTCGCGCTGCTGGCCGTCGGCTCGGCCGCCGTGCTGCTCACCGTCCGCCGCCGCCGCGCGGGAGACCTCCGATGACCGCCCGCCGCTCGAACCCGAGGAGCACCTCCGTCATGCAGACCCGATCCACCGGCCGTCGCGTCGCGACCGCCACGGGCGCCGCCGCCGCGCTAGCCGCACTGATCGCCACCGGCACGGTCGTCGCCCCGGCCGCCGCCGCCCCCGCTCCCGCCGCCCCTGCCGCCGCGACCGGCGCCTTCCTCGCCCCCTATTACACAGCCCACGACCTGACCGGGGACGAACAGGTCACGACGGCGGACCTCGACGTGCTCGCCACGCACCTCGGCGAGACGTCCGCGTCGGCGGGCTGGTCCGCGGCGGCGGACATCGACGGCGACGGCACCGTCACCGTGAAGGACCTCACCGCGCTCTCGCAGCGCATGATCTACGACGACGGTCCCTTCCAGCTGGTGGAGGCCTCCGCCCTCGACATGCAGGCCGCCATGAACGCCGGCGTCACCACCTCGGTGAAGATCACGCAGGAGTACCTCGACCGGATCGCCGCCCTCGACCGCACCGTCGTCGACACGGGCACCGGCGGCCGCGCGCTCAACTCGATCATCTCGAAGAACCCGCAGGCGCTCACCATCGCCGCCCAGGCCGATGCGACGCGTGCCCAGAAGGGGATGACCAGCATGGTGCTGGGCGTCCCGATCGCGGTGAAGGACAACTACGACACGGTCGACATGCCCACCACCGGCGGCTGCGGCTGCTGGGACGGCAACCAGACCAGCGACGACGCGACGATGGTGAAGGGCCTGCGCTCGGCCGGCGCCGTCATCCTCGCGAAGGCGAGCCTGGACGAGTTCGCGTACGGCTTCGTGTCGGAGTTCTCGTCGTTCCAGGATGCGGGCAAGACCCTCCTCGTGGCCAGCCCGCTCAACACCACCAAGACCGCCGGAGGCTCCAGCGGCGGAACGGGTGCGGCGATCGCCGCCAACCTCGCGGGCATCGGCTTCGGCACCGACACGGGAGGCTCCATCCGCGTCCCGTCGACGTACAACTCGCTCGTCGGCATCCGCCCGACCGTCGGCCTGACCAGCCGCGACGGGATCATCCCGCTCGCGCTCAGCCAGGACACCGGCGGCCCGATCGCCCGCAGCGTCACCGATGCGGCCGTCGCCCTCGACGCCGTGACCGGTGTCGACGCGGCCGACCCGATCACCGCGGAGCAGACCGGCAAGGTGCCGACGTCGTACACGGCGGCCCTCGACCCGGAGGCGCTGAAGGGCAAGCGGATCGGCATCGTCACCTCGATGATCGGCACCAACGCGACCGTCACCCGCCTGTGGGCGAACGCGAAGGCGACGCTCCAGGCCCAGGGTGCGACCGTCGTCGAGCTGAGCACGGTCCCGACCGCGTTCACCGCGACCCTGAACGAGGGCAGCGGCAGCACGAACGAGTTCAAGCACGACCTGAACGTCTACATCCAGAACCACCTGGCGCCGACCGTGACCGCCCGATCGATCGCCGACATCCTGGCCACCGGCCGCAACGTCACGTCGCGCAACAGCATCTACACCTCGCGGAACAACGTGACGGATGCCCAGTACCAGGCCTGGGCGGGCCCGACCGGCTCGCACACGACGGCCATCGCGACCGGCACGGCCACGGTGACCCAGCTCATGAACGACAACGGGCTCGACTCGCTGGTGTACCCGAGCGGCTCGCCGTACAACACCATCAGCACGAACATGCGCCTCAGCCCGAACACCGGGATGCCGGCGATCACCGTGCCGATGGGTCAGGCCATCGCCACCGACGGCACCAACCCGATCGTCGGCGCCAACGTCAACCTCGAGTTCCTCGGGCGCGACTACGACGAGAGCGGCATCATCGGTCTGGCCTATGCCTTCGAGCAGGCGACCCACGCCCGCGCGACGGCACCGCTCTACGGCCCGCTGAAGTAGCGACCGCTCACCGCCTGCACCATGTGGCCCAAATGTCGGGATTCGCTCGCGCTTTCCCGACATTTGGGCCGAATCTCGTGCTGTGGAATCGCGAAGGCGCGCGTAGCGTTCCCGGTGAGAGACAGCAGGAGGCCACGATGGGCAGCACGACCACCGAGCGCGGCGCGTTCTACGACGGCATCGCAGCGGAGTTCCGTCAGCACTACACGCGCGGCCCGCGATTCGTCGCGGTCACCGGCGTCCCGGAGGCGGATGCCGCGGCAGGGGCGGATGCGCTCGCCGACGCCCTGCGCGCCGCGGGGGAGACCGTCGAGCGCGTGAGCGCCGCGCCCGGCACCGACGCGGACGCGTTCCGTGCGGAGGTCGTCGCGCCGTTCCGGCAGCGGGAGGGCGTCCTCGTCGTCGACGGACCGGACCTGCTCACACCCGTCTTCCGCGGGTTCTGGAACTTCTCGCTCTGGGTCGAGCACGACCCCGAGCGCAGCGCGGACTGGTCGTTCGTGGCCACCGGACGCAAGGATCCGCTCGGGGCGCCGCGCGAGGTCGCGTCCGTCCTGCTGGACGACGCGGACCCCGCACGGCCCCGGAGGCTGTTCGCCGATTCCTGCTAGGCGCGGAGCGGCTACGGGCGCGGACGGTCGAAGCGCGCGCCTTCGGGCTTCGAGGGCAGCAGCGTGAAGACGAGCACCACGATGCTGCCGAACGGGATGAACGACAGGAAGAAGAACGGACCGGCGAAGTTCGCGTCGTGCAGCCGGCGCCAGATCAGGGCCAGGTGCGGGATGATCGTGCCGAGGAACCAGAGGACGATGAGGATCCCGGCGACCGCGAAGAGCGGACCCGGCGTCGTGGTCCCGTCGGCGTTGGTGGTCGCGCCCGCGTAGCCGAGCGCGAGGCCGAGCCCTTCGAGGACGACGCCGACGATGAACACGAACAGCACCCACCACCAGTACTCGCTGCGGCTCGCGCGACCGGTGAAGTCGGCGTACTTCGTGAAGGAGCGCTTGATGGCGGCGCCGAACGACGCTCCGTAGAGCGGCGCCCAGAGGGGCACGGCCTGTCCGGTCGCCGGGGCGGGAGGTGCGGGAGGTGCGGGCTGTTCGTAGCTCATGACGGTTTCCTCTCAGGGTGCAGCGCACAGGAGGATGTCGGCATCCCCCGCCGCGCGCCCGGCGGGTCGGTGTCGGGCGCGCATAGTCAACCGCATTCCGGGCACAGGAGGCGGGATGTGTGACGCGGCGTGTCCGGCGCGGCCCTCTGTCCCGGGCGGTACAGTTGCCGCCGGGGGACGCTGCACGTCTCATCGACCGGAGGACCCCCGCCTCATGCCACGACAGGAACGCGCCGAGCGCAGCCGTGCCGAGATCCTCGATGCCGCCGCCGACGAGTTCGACGCCCACGGATACGCCGGCGCCCGGCTCGATCGCATCATCGAGCGCACCCAGCTGACCAAGGGCGCCGTCTACTTCCACTTCCGCTCCAAGCACGATCTCGCCGAGGCGCTCGTCGCCGAGAAGTACGGCAATTGGCCCGCCGCCGCCCAGGAGGTCGAGGAGGCAGGGCTCACCGGTGTCGCTGCCGCGCGCGAGCTGAGCCGCCGCGTGGCCGTGGTGTTCGCGACCGACGCGCACGTCCGTGCGGCCATGAAGCTCACCCAGACGATCCTGCCGCCGGCTCCCGAGGACGATCCGTACGTCCGCTGGGTGGCGCTGATCGGCCGATACCTCGACGAGGCCGTGCGGGCAGGCGAGTTGCCGCCCGGGTCCGACCCGGAGGCCCTCGCGACCGTCGCGGTGCAGGCCTTCTTCGGCGCCTACATGATCGCGGACGAGCGCGGGCGCTTGGACGGCCTGGTGGAGGACGCGTCCCGTCTCTGGGACGTCATCGCCGGCTGAGGTGCCATTGCCTCCCGGTGCGCCGCGTCAGGTGCCCGCTCCGGGGAGCAGACCCGCTTCTCGGTCGACCTCGGTGAGATCCGGCTGGACCCGCACGTCCGGCATCCGGTAGGTGCGCAGCGGCCGGTTGACGGCGCCGACGACGAGCACGGCCGCGGTCGCGGTGAGGCCGCCGATGGCGAGGGCGATCGGGGCGCCCACCAGTCCGCCGAGCATGCCGCCGCGGAAGTTGCCGATCTGCGGGCACGCGACGCCGATCACGTGCTCGACCGCGGAGACCCGCCCCCGGAACCCGTCCGGCGTCTCCAATTGGACCAGCGCTCCGCGGGTGACGACGGAGACGGTGTCGGCCGCCCCGGCCACGGCCAGGCAGGCGAGGGCGAGCCAGAGCGGCCCGGCCAGCCCGAAGCCGGCGAGGGCGACGCCCCACACCGCGGCGGCGGCGAGCTGGAGCAGTCCCGATCGCCGCGCGCGCGTCACGGTCCCCGAGAGCGCCCCGGCGACGATCCCGCCGACCGCGATCGCGGAGAGGAACAGCCCGAGCGTGCGCGGGTCGCCCCCGAAGCGTTCCTCGTTGACGAGGGGGAAGAGCGCGATCGGCATGGCGAGCACGGTCGCCGCGAGGTCGACGGCGAACGCGCCCCAGAGGGTCGGGCGGCGCAGGACGTACGTCCACGCGCCCCGTTCCGCCCGCGGACCGCGGCGCGCTCCCCTCGCCGCGGCGGTGGACCCGGCCGCAGGCGTGAGCTGAGGCGGGAGCGCGGGGAGGGCGAGGAGGCACAGCAGCGAGACACCGATCGCGATCGCCTCCGCGGCGTAGGCCACCGGGAGGGACCATGCGACGAGGAGGCCGCCGATCGCGGGCCCGGCGAGCATCGACCCTTGAAAGGCGAGGTTCTGCAGCGCGAGCCCGGCCGCGACCTCGCCGGCGGGGAGAAGCCGGGGCGGGAGGGTCCGGCGTGCGGGGGCGCCGAACGCCCCGGCGGCGGACTGCACGGCGATCAGGGCCAGCAGGAGGGGGACGGAGTCGAGCCCGAGCGCGGCCTGCGCGGTCAGCGCCAGAGCGGCGACGGCCTGGCCCGCGGTGCTGAGGCGCACGATCGCGCGCCGGTCGAGGCGGTCGGCGAGGCTGCCGCCCAGCGGACCGAAGGCGAGCATCGCGACGCCGCTGGCGAGACCCAGCGTTCCGGTCCACACCGGGCTCTTCGTCAGCTCCCACACCTGGGCCAGTGCGGCGACGGAGGCGATCTGGCTCCCGAGGCCGGCGAGGGAGGTGCCCGCCCAGAGTGCGAGGAACGGCCGGCTCGAGCGCAGCGGACGCAGGTCGGTGATATGTGCGCGCAGGCTCACGCGCGCACCGGCGGCTCCGGCTCGACGAGATGGGCGTCGAGCCGGTCCGCCATCGAGCGGGCATCGATGGCGCGCTCCAGCTGCGCCACCACGGAGGAGAGGGTCACGGCGGTCTCGTCGTCGAGCTCGGCGATGGCCGCGTCGGTCGCGCGCCACTCGGCTTCCAGCAGCGGGACGATCTCCCGGCCGCGGTCGGTGAGGCTGATCACCCGCGTGCGCGCGTCGGGGCCGGGCGCGGTCGTCACGAAGCCGGCCTGGCGCATCCCGGCGACCGTCTGACTCACGGCGGAGTGGGTTCGCTCGAGGGAGGCGGCCAGCTCGCGGATCGTCAGCGGCCCCTCGTGGGCGAGGCGCATCATCGGCCGGGCGAAGCGGGAGCGCATCCCGGTCACGCCGCGGCGGGCGTAGAGGCCGTCGATGTCGTCGTCGAGCCGGCGGAGTAGGGCGAACAGCGCATCCCAGCGTGCGGGGATGCGCGTCGGGTCGCCGGAGGAAGAATTCGTCACAGTGCTGTTATAACAGTGCTGTTGTATTTAAGCAAAGAACGATCGAGCCCCCCGCCGCGACGATCACTCCAGCGGACCGAGCTCCTCACGCACGAACCGCGCGAACTGCGCGGCCGCCGCCGACTCCGAGCGTGTGCGGTTGCGGGCGAGCCCGATGACGCGGGTCGCCTCGTCGGTGAGCGGCACGGGAACGATCCCCGGCTCGGCGGGGGTGTCCGGGATGAGCGCGACGCCCACCCCGTCGCGCACGAGCGCGCGCAGCGTCGCGAGCTCGGTCACCTCGATCACCGGGGTCATCACGACCCCGTGCGCCGAGAAGTAGGCGTCGGCGATGTGGCGGAGTCCCGAGCCCGGGCGCAGGGAGACGAGCTCGTAGGGCGCGAGGTCGTCGACGGTCACGTGCTCCCGTCCGGCGAGGGGGTGGCCGGCCGGGACCCCGAGCACCAGCCGCTCGGCCGAGAGCGGGTGCCAGTCGATCTCCGGGTCGCGCGGGTCGGGGCTGAGGAAGGCCACGTCGGCCGACCCCTCCCGCAGCGCATCGAGGACCGTGTCGGCCGTCCCGCCGCGCAGCACGAACCGGATGTCGGGGAAAAGCGCCCGGTACTCGCTGACCACGCGCGGGATGAGCCATCCGCCGAACGACGAGACGTACGCGATCGAGACGATCCCCGCGGCCGGATCGCGCAGGGCGGCGATGCGGGCCCGCGCGTTCTCCAACTCCATCTCGGCGCGCGCCGCGTGCGCGAGCAGGATCTCGCCGTACTGGTTGAGCTCGAGGTGGCCGCGCCGGCGATCCAGCAGCTCCACGCCGGCCTCGGCCTCCAGCTTCGCCAGCGAGCGCGAGAGGGTCGACTGCGACACCCCGAGGGACTGCGCTGCGAGCGCCAGATGCCCCTCGGTGGCCAGCGCCCGGAAGTGGGCGATCTCGTCGATCCGCATGTGACCCATCATGGCGCACGACCGCTCCGGCAGGCTGGTTCCGACCGCTGGAGATGGCACCCATGCACGGGTGGTCGATCAGGACCACCCCCGAAGACTGCTCAAATGAGCGGTCTACCCCCGAACGAGTTTTCTGTACGTTCACACAAGAGACAGAGTCCCGACGATCGCGATTCCTACTCTGACCGTCGGATCCATCCCACTTCCACCGACCAGGGAGAACAATGTCAATCAGGAATGGCAGGGTGTGGCGCGCCGCCACGGCCGCGATCGTCGGAGCCGGGCTCGCAGCCGGCGCCCTCGTCGCGACGCCGGCGTTCGCCAGCACGGACGGCACCGGTGTCGTCATCAACGAGGCCTATCTGTCCGGCGGCAGCGCCGGCGCGGCCTACTCGAACAAGTTCGTCGAGCTCTACAACCCGGGCGACGCGCCCGTCAGCCTCAGCGGATGGAGCGTGCAGTACCGCTCCGCGACCAGCACCGGCGCAGCCAACGGCGTCGTCCCGCTGACCGGCACGATCGGGGCGAAGGCGTACTACCTCGTCGCGGGCGGCTCGAACGGCACGAACGGCGCGGCCCTGCCGACGCCCGATGTCGCCAGCAACGGCCTGAACCCGAGCGGCACCACCGGCACCCTCATCCTGTCCAGCTCCGCCACCGCGCTGACCCTGCCCGCCGGCTCGGTCACCGGTGCGGCCGGCGTCGTGGACCTCCTCGGCTACGGCACGTCGAACACGTTCGAGAAGGCGAAAGCTCCCGCGCCGACCGCCAACACCGACGTCAAGTCGCTGAACCGCACCTCGTTCACCGACACGGACGACAACAGCGCCGACTTCACCCTGAGCGCGACCATCACCCCGCAGAACTCGGCCTCGACCCCGGGAGGCGGCACGACCGACCCGGGCGAGGGGACCGACCCCGGCACGGGAACCGACCCCGGTCCGCCCGGCGACGCGATCGCCATCTCGGACATCCAGGGAACCGGTGACACCAGCCCGAAGGCGGGCCAGACCGTCACCACCGTCGGCGTCGTCACCGCACAGTACGCGACCGGCGGCTTCAACGGGTTCTACATCCAGACCCCCGGCACCGGCGGCGCCGTCGACCTCGCCACCCACACCGCCTCCGACGCCGTCTTCGTCTACGGCTCCTCGTACGCCGCCGCGGTCGCCGCGGGCGACTACGTGCAGGTGACCGGCGCCGTCAGCGAGTTCAACGGCCTCACCGAGATCACCGCCTCGAAGGTGGACAAGCTCGACAAGAGCACCGTCACCGCCCCGGCCCCGGCCACCGTCGCGCTCCCGGCCACCGACGCCCAGCGCGAGAGCCTCGAGGGCATGCTGATCGCACCGCAGGGCGCGTTCGCGGTCACCGACACCTACTCCACCAACCAGTACGGCGAGATCGGCCTCGCTGCCGGCGACACCCCGCTGCTGCAGCCGACCGACGTCGCGAGTCCCGGGACCGCCGAGTACTCCGCCGCCGTCGCCGATGTGAAGGCCCGCGGGGTCATCCTCGACGACGGAGCCTCCACCAACTTCCTCAGCGCGGCCAACAAGTCCAAGCCGCTGCCGTACGTGTCGCTGACGAACCCCGTCCGCGTGGGCGCCCCGGTCACCTTCACGACCCCGGTGATCCTCGACTACCGCAACGACGCCTGGAAGTTCCAGCCGACGGCGGAGCTGACCCCGGCCACCGCCGCGACCGTCCAGCCGGCGACCTTCGCGAACACCCGCACCGCCGCCCCGGAGAACGTCGGCGGCGACCTCAAGCTCGCCACCTTCAACGTGCTGAACTACTTCACCACGACGGGCGACCAGCTGAGCGGCTGCACGTTCTACACCGACCGCGACGGCAACAAGATCACCGTCAACAGCGGATGCGACGCCCGTGGCGCCGCCGACGCCGCCAACCTCAAGCGCCAGCAGGACAAGATCGTCGCCGCGATCAACGGCCTGACCGCCGACGTCGTCTCCCTCGAGGAGATCGAGAACTCGGCGCGCTTCGGCCAGGACCGCGACGACGCCCTCAAGATCCTCGTCGCCGCGCTCAACACAGCGGCGGGCAGCGAGGTCTGGGCGTACGTGAAGTCGCCGTCGACCGTGCCGTCCTCCGAGGACGTCATCCGCACCGCCTTCATCTACAAGAAGGCCGTCGCGGAGCCGGTCGGCGCCTCCCGCATCCTGGACGACGCCGCGTTCTCGAACGCACGCCAGCCGCTCGCGCAGGCCTTCAAGAAGGTCGGCGCGAAGGACGCGAACGCGTTCATCGCCATCGTGAACCACTTCAAGTCGAAGGGATCCGGCACGGGCGCGGACGCCGACCAGGGCGACGGCCAGGGCGCGTCCAACGCGTCCCGCGTGAAGCAGGCGAAGGCACTCGTCGCGTTCGCCGATGAGCGCAAGGCCACCCTCGGCCTCGACAAGGTGCTCCTGATCGGCGACTTCAACGCGTACCTGCAGGAGGACCCGATCAAGGTCCTCACCGATGCGGGCTATGTCGACCAGGTGAGCACCCGCACGAGCAAGCACACCTACTCGTTCGGCGGCACGGTCGGCTCCCTCGACCACGTGTTCGCTTCGCCCGCGGCCAACGCCGCGATCACGGGCGCGGACGTGTGGAACATCAACTCGGGCGAGTCCATCGCGCTGGAGTACAGCCGGTACAACTACAACGTCACGAACTTCTACGCCGCCGACCCGTACCGGTCGAGCGACCACGACCCGATCGTGGTGGGCCTCGGCCTCGCGGCGAAGCCGGTGACACTCAACCTGCTGAACATCAACGACTTCCACGGGCGCATCGACGCCAACACCGTGAAGTTCGCCGGCACGATCGAGAAGCTGCGCGCGGAGGGCGGGGAGGACAACACCCTCTTCCTCTCGGACGGCGACAACATCGGCGCCTCCCTGTTCGCCTCGGCCTCGGCCGGCGACATCCCGACCATCGACGTGCTGAACGCGCTGGGCCTCAAGACCAGCGCCGTGGGCAACCACGAGTTCGACAAGGGCTTCTCCGACCTGACCGGTCGCGTGCAGGATGCGGCGGACTTCAGCTACCTCGGCGCCAACGTCTACAAGAAGGGCACCAAGAACCCGGCTCTGCCCGAGTACGCGGTGTTCGACGTGAACGGCGTGAAGGTGGGCGTCATCGGCGCGGTCACCCAGGAGACCCCGACCCTCGTCTCGCCGGGCGGCATCTCGACGCTCGACTTCGGCGACCCGGTGGAGGCGGTCAACCGCGTCGCCGGCGAGCTCACCGACGGCGACCCGTCGAACGGCGAGGCCGACGTGATCGTGGCCGAGTACCACGAGGGTGCCGGAGCGGGGACGCCGGATGGCGCGACGCTCGAACAGGAGGTCGCCGCGGGCGGCGCGTTCGCCGACATCGTCACCAAGACGAGCGCGAAGGTCTCGGCCATCTTCACCGGCCACACGCACAAGCAGTACGCGTGGGACGCCCCGGTCCCGGGAGTCGAGGGCGCGACGCGTCCCGTCGTCCAGACCGGCAGCTACGGCGAGAACATCGGCCAGGTGACCCTCACGGTCGACCCGGAGACCGACACGGTCACCGCCCACACCCTCCGCAACGTCGCCCGCACCACGGACGCCGACGCGGACCTCGTGGCGGCGTACCCGCGGGTCGCGCAGGTCAAGACGATCGTCGACAAGGCCCTCGCCGACGCGGCGGTCATCGGCAACCAGAAGATCGGCTCCGTCACGAAGGACATCACGACGGCGTACGCCGGCGGCCTCCGCGACGACCGCGCGAGCGAGTCCACGCTGGGCAACCTCGTCGCCGACTCGCTGCTGTCGACCCTCTCGCCCGCGGAGCTCGGCGGCGCCGAGATCGGTGTGGTGAACCCGGGCGGCTTGCGCGCCGAGCTGCTGTACGGAACCGACGGCTCCATCACCTACGCGCAGGCGAACGCCGTGCTGCCGTTCGTGAACAACCTCTGGACGACGACCCTCACGGGCGCGCAGTTCAAGCAGGCGCTGGAGCAGCAGTGGCAGACGAACGCCGACGGCACCGTGCCGAGCCGGCCGTTCCTCAACCTCGGACTGTCGAAGAACGTCAGCTACACGTACGACGCGAGCCGTGCGGCGGGCGACCGGGTCACGAGCATCCTCGTGAACGGGAAGCCCATCGACCCGGCGAAGCCGTACCGGATCGGCTCGTTCTCGTTCCTTGTCCAGGGCGGTGACAACTTCCGTGCCTTCGCGGCCGGGACGGACACCAAGGACTCCGGTCTCATCGACCGGGACGCCTGGATCAGCTACCTGCAGAACAACAGCCCGGTGTCGCCGAGCTTCGCCCGCCGCGGCGTGGCCGTCAGCGGCACGCCGGCCGATACCCTGCAGCGCGGCCAGCAGGTGACGCTCACCGTCTCGAAGCTGAATCTGACCTCCCTCGGCAGCCCGGCGAACACCTCGCTGAAGCTCTCGTGGACGGGCAGCGGCACCGACCTCGGCAGCGTCCCGGTCGATGCCAACGGCACCGCGACGGTCGCGTTCACCGTCCCCGCCGACGCCGCGGGCGCCAGCACGCTCGTGCTGACCGCTCCCGACTCCGGCACCACCGTCACGGTGGCGCTGAAGGTCGCGGACAAGCCGGTGGAGAACCCGAAGCCGACGAAGGACCCGAAGGCCGCCAAGGAGTCGGCCCTCACCAAGGCCCTGTTCGGCAAGATCAGCCTCGACAAGACCAGCTACAAGGCGGGCGACGCGGTCCAGGTGACCGTCGGCAAGCAGCTCGCCGGCCAGTGGGTCTCGGTCTGGGTGTACTCCACGCCGAAGAACATCTCGGCGGGCTGGGTGAAGGTGCCGGCCGACGGCGTCCTGAAGCTGACCCTCCCGGCCAAGCTGGACAAGGGAGACCACAAGCTCTCCGTCCAGAACGCCTCGGACGGCGTGGTCGGCTGGAGCGCCTTCCAGGTGAAGTCGACGGGCGGCTGGTTCGACTGGATCTGCGACCTCGGCTGGCTGTGGAACTGGTTCCACAAGCTGTTCGGCTGGTGACCTGCAGGATCACCTGATCAGCTGATCACCCCGTGAACGAGCGGAGGGGATCCTCACCCGAATCGGTGGGAATCCCCTCCGCTCCTCGCGTTTGCGGAGTCGGTGCGTGCGGATCCCCTCCCGTGCCGACGCTCAGCCGAGCCGGCGGACCGCCTCGTCGTGCAGTGCGACGACCTCCCGGCGCACCTCGGGCCGCTCCGTGATCGGGCCACCGGGCCACGGCACGTGCAGCTCGGCGGTCGTGCCGTCGGCGAGCTCGGCCAGCCAGTCGCCGCCCTCGCCGTCGAAGCCGGTCATCGTGGCGGAGACCGCTTCGGGCCGGCCGACGGCACGCACGATCAGGAGGTTGTCGCCGGTGTGGTCGGAGTTCATGTGGCCGAGCACGTCCGCGAGGGCGGCGTCGTCGAAGGTGTGCGGCATCCCGTCAGCCTAGCCAGCGCGCCGGGGCTCAGACGGTGACGACCACCTTGCCCCGCGCCCGGCCGGCCCCGACCTGCGCGATGGCGGCTCCTGCTTCCTCGAGCGGGTAGGTCGCATCGAGCACGGGACGCAGGGAGCCGTCCGCGACCAGCGAGGCGACCTCGGCGAGGTCGGCCGCGGTGTCGCGCGAGAGCAGGCCGACCAGCCGCTGCCGGGCGAACGCGTTGCGCATCGCCGCCGCGGCCACGCGATCCGTTCCGCCGAGGATCCGGCCGCCCGTCCCGCCGACGAGCACGAGCGCACCCGTCGGAGCGAGGATGCGGCGCAGCGCCGCGAGCGGACGATCGCCCGCGGTGTCGACGATGGCATCCCACAGCCGCGGGAGGGCGAGCACATCGGTCGTGGCGTAGTCGATCGTCTCGTTCGCACCGAGCTCGCGCACGAACGCCGCCTTCGGTGCGCTGCACACCCCCGTGACGTGCGCTCCTGCCGCGACGGCCAGCTGCACGACGTAGTGCCCCACCCCTCCGGCCGCTCCCAGCACCAGGATGCCGTCGCCCGGTCGCGGGGCCGCTGCGCGCACCGCCTGCAGCGCCGTCACCGCGGAGACGGGGAGGGCCGCGGCCTCGTCGAACGTCAGAGCCGGCGGCATCGCCACCAGGGACGACCGGTCGACCGCGACGAACTCGGCGAGCGCGCCCGGTGCGACGCCGAAGACGCGTTCCCCGGTCTCCACGATCTCGCCCGCGAAGGCGAGCCCCCGCACCCGCGCCTTCGGGCCGCGGAACCCCATCCCGATCACGCGCATCAGAAGCGGCTCGCCGGTCGTCAGATGCCAGGTGCCCGCGTCGATACCGGCGGCGCGTACCCGCACCAGCGCCTGGTCGGGCCGGGCGACCGGCACCGGGATGCGGGTCACACCGAGGGCTTCGGGGGGTCCGTAGGTGTCCTGCACCACGGCACGCATGGTCTCCATCACGATCTCCTCGTCAGGCGTCGGGGTACTGGAACACGTCGTCGAGCGGGACCCCGAAGACCCGGGCGATCTGGAAGGCGAGTTCGAGCGAGGGCGAGTAGCGGCCCTGTTCGATGGCGATGACGGTCTGCCGGGTGACGCCGATGCGCTCGGCGAGAGCGGCCTGTGTCATCTCGTCCGCTTCGAAGCGGAGCGTGCGGATGCGGTTGGTCACGCGTGTGGGCTTCACCATGACGGCAGCCCGGTGCGGTAGGCGACGAGGGAGGCGATGGAGCCGACCACCGCGGAGAGCACGAACCCGAGGTAGACGGCGTTCGCGATCCAGAACCACGGCGTCTCGATCAGTGCGAGCAGGAGGGCCGCGACGGCTCCCAGGATCACGAAGGCCTGCCCGACGCGCTCGCCGAACGCCAGGACCTGCCGGTCGCGCTGATCGCGCTCGCGCGACCCGCGGGGAAAGATCATCGACAGGACGATGCGGGCCAGGATGTTGGCCGCGATCGCCCCGCCCACCGTCCAGAGCAGGAGCGCCGCGTACGGCTCGATGCCGAGCGCCGCCAGCAGCACCAGATACACCGCGTAGCCGAGCACGGCCGTGCTCAGGAACACCCACGCGTTCTTTTCGTCGAACGACATCATCCACCTCGCATGTCAAGAAAACCAGACATCGACAAAGTAAAACACTCTCGACTCCATGTCAAGAATAATTAACACACCGCGCCTCCGAGTCACCGGGTCGTCGAGACGGCGATACCTGCACGGGAAACGCCCGAGGCGGCGAACTGTCCGCCGCCTCGCCGAGAGCCGACGCGTCAGTCGAAGTACAGGTGGCGGTGGAGCTTGCAGCCGGGGTTGAACGCGGCGCCGCACGCGGGGCACGCGTCCGCGCCGAGGTAGTCCGCGATGGCGAGCTCCTCCCCGCACACTCCGCAGAGCACGGCGCGCTCCGCTCCGGCGTCGGCCGGCCACGTGCGCGCGGGATGGTCGGCCGCCTCCGCGTGACACAGATGGCACGGGTAGTACTCGCCGCAGCAGGCGAAGCGGATGGCGATCACGTCGAGCGCGGTCCGGTAGTGGATGCACCGGGTCTGGTCGTCGACCGTCGGCCCGAGCACGCGGGGCCTCATCGCACGCCTCGCGCGGTCAGCGCGTCGCCGAGCTGGTCGGCGTGCTTGAGCGCCACCACCAGGAACGGCACGGCGAAGAGCCGGAGGCTCGCGCGCCCGCCGCGCGCGCGTTGCGCCTCCCGGACGTCGTGGGCGAGGCGCGCCAGCACCGGGATGGTGCTCAGCGTCACCGTCAGCAGCAGGGCCGCGCGCTGCGGGTCGAGGCGGAGGCGCTCGAGCGGCCCGAGCCCGCGCTCGATGGCGTCGAGCAGGGCGGTGACCCGCGTCGTCAGGACGAGCAGCGCGGCCAACACCACCGCGGCCGTGACGCGCGCGGTATTGGCGACGGCCGGTTCCGTCCCGAGGAAGATCAGCTGGCCGCCCAGGGTGACGACCACCACCCAGCGCACCGCGACCACCTGCCGGCCGAGCTCACGCAGGCCGAGCCCCGAGACGAGGTAGGCGATCACGCACACGGTCGCGGCGGCCGCAGCCGTCCACCACACCGAAGGCAGGAGCGACACGGCCAGCACCAGCACGAGCAGCAGCACCGTCTTGGGGCCCGCGGGCATCCGGTGCAGGAGGCCGTCGCCCGGCCGGTAGAGGGTCACCATCCCGGCCTCACCATCGCAGGCTGGCTTCGTACTCCGCGACGATCTCGGCGGGCGAGCCGACACCGGCGACCCGTCCCCCGGCGAAGAGCACGGCGGTGTCGCAGCGCTCGGCGAGCGCGAGGTCGTGGGTGACGAGCACGAGCCGATGGCCGTGCTCCTCGGCGAACAGGTGGTCGGCGACGCGGCGGGCGTTGCGGGCGTCGAGGTACGCGGTCGGCTCGTCGGCGATCACCAGCTCCGGCTCCCGGATGAACGCGCCGCACAGCGCCAGCAGCTGCTTCTGCCCGCCGGACAGGTCGTGGGACGGATGCTGTGCGAGCGCCGTCAGCCCGAATCGCTCGAGTGCGTGGGCGACCCGTTCGGCGGCCTCGGCGCGCGACGGCTTCTCGGCACGGAGTGAGAAGGCGACGTCTTCGGCGACGGTCGGGAGCACGATCTGCGCGTCGGGGTTGCTGAAGACGACCGCGACCCGCCGCCGCAGCTCGGCCGCCTGCCGCACCGGGTCGAGTCCCAGCACCCGCACCGTGCCGGAGGAGGCCGGCGTCAGCGCGCCCAGCAGCCGCGCGAAGGTCGACTTGCCGGAGCCGTTCTCGCCGACGACGGCGACGGTGCGCGCGTCGAGGTCAAGGTCCACGCCGTGCAGGATGTCGGTGTCGCCGAGCCGCACCGAGACGGCGTCGAGGTGGATGGCGCTCACCGGACCACCTCCAGCACGGCGGCGACGCCGAGTCCTCCGCCGACAGAGGCTGCGGCGACCCCGATCGTCCCGGCCGGGGCGCCCGCCCGGACGAGTCGGCTGAACAGACGGACGACGCTCACCGCACCGCTGGCGCCCCACGGGTGCCCGAGGGCGAGCGCGCCGCCGTCGGCGCAGACCCGCGAGTCGTCGTCGGCGATCCCGAGCCGGTCGAGCACCGCGAGGCTCTGGGCGGCGAACGCCTCCACGATCTCGAAGGCGGCGACGTCCTGCACGCGGAGGCCGGCGAGCTCGAGCGCGGCGAGCACGGCCGGCGCTGCCCCCACCCCGGGGAGGGCCGGGTCGCATCCGACGATCGCGTGCGCGCGGACGGCGAGGCCCGGGAGGCCGTCCGTCTCGGAGCCCGGAACGACGACGACCGCCGCGGCACCGTCTCCGATGCGCGTCGAGGTGCCCGCGGTGAGGGTGCCGCCGGGGAAGAGGGCGGGCATCCGGTTCAGGAGGCGCTCGGCGCCCCCGATCGCGTCGTCGGCGGTCATCCCGGCGAGGGGGACGATCTCGCCGGTGAACCGTCCGGCGATCAGCGCGGCCCGGGCACGGGCGTGGCTGCGTGCGGCGTGCGCGTCCTGCCGGAGGCGCGGAATGCCGTCGTGACGGGCGAGGTCCTCGGCGGCCCGGGTCATGTCGGGGTCCGGCCAGCCGGCGGGCGCGAAGGCGGCGCGGTCGTAGGCGATGCCGTTCACCGATCGGAGGGGGGCGGTCGACGCGCTCTCGACTCCTCCGGCCACGCGGGGGCGGGAGTCTCCGGCGCGGATGGCGGTCGCCGCGTCGATGATGGCGGCCAGGCCGCTTCCGCACTGGCGGTCGATGGTCGCGCCGGGCACGCTCGCGCCCAGTCCGGCCGCGAGGGCGGAGACGCGCGCCGGGTTGCCTCCCGGCCCCATGCAGTTGCCGAGGATCACGTCGGCGACGGCGGGCGCGCGCCCGGCCGCATCCTCCAGGCCCGCATCCTCCAGGGCTGCCCGGATGACCGGTGCCGCGAGCTCCTCCACGCGCAGGGCGGCGAGGGCGCGGCCGCGGGTGCCGATGGGGGTGCGGCGTGCGGCGACGATCACGGGGTCAGCCAAGTGCGGGCACCTCCCCGGCGACGGCGCGCCGCGCGGCCTCGGCGCGCGCGGGCTTGCCCGAGGCGGTGCGGGGCAGGGCGGCGCTGAACCAGCGGCGCGGCCGGTGAGCGGGCGCGAGGCCTTCGTCGGCCGCCGTCCGCAGCGCGGCCAGGCTCGGCGCACCGCCGTCCTCGGGCTCGATCACCGCGGCGACGAGCGCGCCCACCCGTTCGCGCGGGAGGGCGAACACGACCGCGTCGCGCACGCCGGGCACGGCGCGCAGCACGGCCTCCACCTCTTCGGGAACGACCGTGGCCGATGCGCTCAGGATGGCGTCGTCGGCCCGGCCGAGCAGCCGCAGCCGCCCGTCGGCCAGCTCGGCGCGGTCGCCGACGGAGGCCCACTCGCCTGCGCGGCGTAGCGGTCCGGCCGATTGGCCTCCCGGCGTCGCCTCGAGGTAGCCGAGGGCGGTGTACGGCGACCGCACCCACAGTTCGCCGCCGCGCACCTCCAGGTCGACGCCAGGAAAGGCGCGGAGCCCGTCGCCCGTGTCGAGGGCGACGAAGGAGAGTTCGGCGGCGCCGTAGTAGGCGGCGACGCGGATGCCGGCCGCCTCCGCGCGGGTGCGCAGTGCAGGATCCAGGTGCGAGCCGCCGACGAGCGCTGCACGCAGGCGCGGAGGTGCGCCAGCGTCGAGCAGCGCGCGCAGGGCGAGCGGTGTGCCGTGGAAGCAGGTCGCGGGTTCCGCGTCCGCGGCCGTGAGCACATGCTCTCGGGGCAGGATCGGGCGCGGGCCGCCCGCGAGGGCGTGGGCGAGCGAGAACAGGGTCAGCGACGACGCCGGCGGGGCGGGGAGCGCGACCGCGTCGTGGGGACCCGCGTCGAGCAGCTGTGCGACGGCGTCGAACGAGTCGGCCCAGGAGGCCGCGGACCGCTGCACGATCCGGGGCGTCCCGCTGCTGCCGGAGGTGAGCGTCGCCCAGGCGGTGTCCGGATGCGGCACGAGGCGCCCGGCGGCGGCCACGAGCGCCTCCCACTGCGCCTCCGGAGCACGGTCGTCCCCGACGAGCGGCACTCCGCCCGCCGCGCGCACGGCGCGCACCCGGTCGGGCAGGGTGCGCGCCGGGCCGCGGAGCGGGACGATCCGGCCGGCCGTCACGGCGCCGGCGTGCCCACGGAGACGGGCTCGACGACGACCGGACGGGCCGGTGACCGCCAGGTGCGGCGGAAGGCCCGCGGGTACGTCCGCACGAGCGTCGTGACGACGAGCGTCGCGAGCACCGCCTTCACGAGGTCGCCGGGCAGGAAGACCAGGCTGGTGAGGGCGGTCTCGCCGAGTGGCAGGCGGGTGACCAGGCTCTGCACCGGGATGCCGACGGCGTAGATCACGACGATGCCGCCCACGATCATCCCGAGCAGCGTCCGCCACCACACCGGCTTGCGGCCGGCGGCGTGGACGATCAGGCCGATGACGAGCGCGCCGACGATCCAGCCGAGCGCATAGCCCGCCGACGGGCCGAGGAAGACGCCGATGCCGCCGCGACCGCCGGCGAGCAGGGGGAGACCCGCTGCGACGAGGGCGAGCAGCACGGCCATCGAGAGGGCGCCCAGCCACGGGCCCAGGATGGCGCCGGCCAGCATCACGCCGAGCGTCTGCGCGGTGATGGGCACGCCTCCGAAGAACGTGAACCCGCCGGGGAGGCCGAGCACGGCGACGATGGCGGCGAAGACCGCCACGCGGGCGAGGTCGGTCGCGTCGACCCGGCGGCGCGCGATGGCGCGGTCGGCACGGTTGCCGCGGTCATCGCCTGCGGGAGCGGGAGCGGGGGCGTTGGTCATGGTCGGATCCTCACCTGAACACTGTTCACCTGAACAGCGTTCACTATAGTGGGATCGTGGCAGGGATCGAAAGCGGACGCAGACACACTCGCGACGACGTCGCGCGCACCGCGCTGCGCATCCTCGACGACCACGGCCTGCCCGACCTCACGATGCGCCGCCTCGCCGCAGCGCTCGACGTACAGGCGAGCGCCCTCTACTGGCACTTCCCGAACAAGCAGTCGCTCCTGGCCGAGCTCGCCGACCGCATCGTCGCAGGCCCTGAGCGCGTCACAGGCCCTGAGCGCGTCGCAGGCCCTGAAGGCGTCGCCGATCCCGTGGCGGGCTCGGGAGAGTGGACGGATGCCGTGCGAGCGGAAGCGCTCGCCCTTCGCGATGCGCTGCTCGCTTATCGCGACGGCGCCGAGGTCGTCGCCAGCACCCTTGCGCTGGGGCTGGGATCCCGCACGGCCCTCGACCGGTTGACCGCCGCCGTCGCCCTCGGCGGATTCGACGAGCCCACGGCGCGGCGCGGCGCGACCGCCCTCCTGCACTTCGTGCTCGGCCACGTCTCGCACGAGCAGCAGCGCCTGCAGTACGACAGCATCGGCGTTCTCGCCGACCCGGCCGATCCTGCGGACGCGGGAGCCCGCGCGGGTGACGCGTCCGCGGCGGACTTCGCGTTCGGTGCCGACGTGTTCGTCGGCGGTCTCGAGCGCTTGCGGTCGGGCGAGGTCAGTCCCCTCCGAACGTGACCTTCCAGCCGCCCACCACGTTGGTCGCGAGGTTGAAGAGCGCGGCGAAGATCGCGCCGAGCGCCGACACGACGATCAGCTCGAGCAGCGCGACGACGAGGGTGAAGGTCATGAAGTTCGGGAACGTGATCCCGGCGACCAACTGCGCACCCTGCGAGCCGGCGACACTCTCGAGGAAGGTGCGCGCGGCGCCGACGGCGCCGAACTTGTCCAGGGCGGCCCAGAGCAGGAGGGCGATGAGCACCGTG
Source organism: Leifsonia sp. NPDC058194 (assembly GCF_042883605.1). Classification (NCBI taxonomy): domain Bacteria; kingdom Bacillati; phylum Actinomycetota; class Actinomycetes; order Micrococcales; family Microbacteriaceae; genus Leifsonia; species Leifsonia sp. NPDC058194. The sequence continues at coordinate 111,339 of NZ_JBHVVL010000004.1, forward strand.
ATGGCCGCCACGATCAGGCTGACCAGGAACGACATCTTCAGAGCCGACCAGAAGTCGATGTAGACGAGGCGCATGACGGCTCGCTTCGACTGCTTCTTGCGTGCCGACATCCCCGGACACCTCCCCGAACAACTGTCGCCCCGCCGCGCGGGACGTTCCCCAGGGGCCAGTCTATCCGTCCGGCGGACGCGTCCCCGTCGGCGCTCCGGCCACCCCGACAGGTCGGCCCTCGTCAACCCGCCGGGCGCGGGCGTAGCGTGAGGGCATCGCCCGTTGACCGTGAGGAGCACCGCCATGCCGACCGTCGCCGACACCATCGTGGAGATCATCCGGGACGCGGGGGTGAAGCGCGTCTACGGCATCCCGGGCGACTCCCTCAACGGGTTCACCGACGCGCTCCGGCGCGACGGCGAGGTGACGTGGGAGCACGTGCGGCACGAGGAGGCGGCGGCGTTCGCGGCGGCCGCCGAGGCCGCCCTCACCGGCGAGCTCGCCGTGTGCGCCGGCAGCTGCGGGCCCGGCAACCTGCACTTGATCAACGGGCTGTTCGACGCCAATCGCAGCCGGGTGCCCGTGCTCGCGATCGCCGCGCAGATCCCCGGTCCCGAGATCGGGAGCACCTACTTCCAGGAGACCCACCCGCAGGATATGTTCCGCGAGGCGGCGGTCTACACCGAGCTGGTCTCCGTCCCGGAGCAGTTGCCGCGCGTGCTCGAGATCGCGATGCGCACCGCCATCGAGCGGCGCGGTGTCGCCGTGGTCGTCGTGCCGGGGGAGATCTTCCTGAAAGAGAGCGCGGGGCGCCGGAAGTCGGCGCCCATCCTGTACTCGCCGCGGGTCACCCGGCCTGCCGACAGCGAGCTGCGGGCCGCCGCCGACATCCTGAACGGTGCGAAGAAGGTGACGATCCTCGCCGGTGCGGGCGTCGAGGGCGGCCATCCCGAGCTCCTCCGTCTCGCAGGCGCGCTGAAGGCCCCCGTCGTCCACGCGCTGCGCGGCAAGGAGTTCATCGAGTACGACAACCCCTACGACGTCGGCATGACCGGGTTGCTCGGGTTCTCGTCCGGCTATCGCGCCATGGAGTCGTGCGACGTGCTGCTCATGCTCGGCACCGACTTCCCCTACCAGCAGTTCTATCCGTCGAAGGCGACGATCATCCAGGTCGATCTCCGTGGCGAGAATCTCGGACGCCGCACCCCTGTGGACCTGGGGCTCGTCGGGAGCGTCAAGGATACGGCGGAGGCCCTCCTGCCGCTCCTGAAGGAGCGCACCGACACCAAGCACCTCGACTCCTCGACGGCCCACTACGCCAAGGCACGCAAGAGCCTCGACGAGCTGGCGGTCAACGACCGCAATCGCACGCCGATCCACCCGCAGTACGTCGCCCGGCTCATCAGCGAGCTGGCGACCGACGACGCCGTCTTCATCCCCGACGTCGGCTCGCCCGTCGTGTGGGCGGCCCGCTACCTCCGGATGAACGGCAAGCGCAGGCTCATCGGTTCGTTCTCCCACGGCTCGATGGCCAACGCCCTCCCGCATGCGATCGGCGCGCAGGCCGCGTTCCCCGACCGCCAGGTGGTCGCTCTCGCGGGCGACGGCGGGCTCGCGATGCTCCTCGGCGAGCTGCTGACCCTGCGACAGAACAAGCTGCCCGTCAAGATCGTCGTCTTCAACAACTCCTCGCTGAACTTCGTCGAGGTGGAGATGAAGGCGGCCGGCTTCGTCAACTTCGGAACCGGCCTCGACAACCCCGACTTCGCCCAGGTGGCGCAGGCGATCGGTCTGCACGGGCAGCGGGTGGAGAAGCCGGACGAGCTGGAGAGCGCGCTGCGCACGGCGTTCGCGCACGACGGGCCGGCCCTGATCGACGTCGTCACCGCGCGTCAGGAGCTCAGCATCCCGCCGGCGATCACCGCCGAGCAGGTCAAGGGCTTCACCCTCTACGCGCTGCGCACGATCATGTCCGGCCGCGGCGACGAGCTCGTCGACCTCGCCGACACGAACATCTTCCGGCGTCTCTTCGACTGACGCCGCGCGGACGACTGCGCTCGCCTGGTACTTCTGCGGCGCGGCGAACCGCCGCAGAAGTACCGCCACGCAGCAGTCGCCCGCGAGCAGCGCCCGGCTTCAGTTGATGCAGACCGTGTCGCTGTAGCTGGTCGCGGGTCCGGACGGGGTCGGCGTAGAGGCGGGCGCCGAGCCGGAACCGGACGAGCCGGAGCCGGAGCCGGACGACGATCCGCCGGAGGCGCCGCTCGCGCCGGGCATGATGCCGTCGTCGCCGAGCACCACGGTCACGCCCGAGACGCTGCTCGTCTGCTGCACGGCCGCGCCGGGGAGCAGAGCCGCCACGGCCTTCGCCTGCGCCTCCTGGCCGGAGGGGTACTGGATGGTGGTCGTCGCCGTCGTGTCCGCGTCGCCCGGGGTCCCGGTCTTGAAGCCGGCGGCGGCGAACGCCTGGGTGGCGGTCGTGGCCGCACCGTTCTGGCTGCCGCCGTTCAGCACGGTCACCGTCGTGTCGGCGGGCTTCGCAGCAGTCGCCTTCTCGTACGCGCTCGGGGTGCCCATCAGACTCTGGATGAACGCGGGCATCGCCGCCGTGTCCACTTCGACGATCGAGAGGTCCTGGCCGTCGACCGTGATCGTCGGCGTCCCCGAGATCGGAATGGTCGCCGATTGGATCTTGCCGCCCGTGAGCCCCTGCAGCTGTGCCGCGAGCTGCAGGAAGTTGAGCCCGGGGTCCGTCTCGAGCGACCCGCTGACGGCGTCGAGCACGTTCGTCAGCTTGCCGGGGTTGAGGAGCGTGCCGGCGGAGAGGAACTTGTGCGCCTCCACCGAGAGGAAGTACTGCTGGCGCACGACGCGGTCGAGGTCGCCGCGCGGCAGACCGTGGCGCTGACGCACGAACGAGAGCGCCTGCTTGGCGTCGAGGGTCGAGACCCCGGCCGGGAAGTTCGCCCCGGAGTACGGGTCGTCGACCGCTTCGTTGAGGCACACCTGCACCGGCCCGAGCGCCTGGGCGATCGTGTAGAACCCGAGCAGGGAGACGCGGACGTAGTGGTCGATGGAGAGACCGGTGAGGTTCTGGACCGTCTGGATGAGCAGCTTGGCGCCACCGGTGGAGTCCGTGGCCCCGCCGCCGAGGGAGAACGCGGCGTTGAGCTTGTTCATGCCGTGGCCCGGCACGTCGACCCACGAGTCGCGCGGCAGCGAGATGAGCGTCGCCGACTTCCCGTCGGCGGGGATGTGCAGGATCATCATCGTGTCGGTGTTCGTGCCGCCGCCGTCGTCGGTGGTGCTCAACTGATCGAGCTCCGCCTGTGTGGCGCCCTCGGGCCGGTGGTCGTCGCCGACGAGCAGGATGTTCTGATCGGTGCCGTCGACATCCGTGCCCGACTTCGAGATCACGTCGACGTGGGTCACGCCGTTGACGAAACGGAAGTAGCTGTAAGCCGCGTAGCCGCCGAGCACCACCAGCAGCACCGCGAGTGTGCCGGCGGTCCAGGCGATGATCCGCTTGGTGCGCCGGCGCCGCGGGTTGCGCCCACGCTTGCCGGAGCCGCCGGAGCCGCCGGAGCCGCCGGAGCCTCCGGAGCCGCCGTCGCCACCGCTTCCTCCGTCGCCACGGCCGGAGCCGCCGCGACCGCCACCGCTTCCGGAGCCCCCGCTCCCCGCGCCGAACGCGTCGCCGCCGAACGGGTCGAACCCGCCGCCTGCGGCCGCACCGCCGCCTGCTGCGCCCGAGCGCACCTGCGACGCGGGACGCGTCGCGCGCACCGGGCGCCGGGGGTCCGCCGCGGGCACGCGGCCGAAGACCTCGGTGGCCGGCTCGCGGGGTTCACCGCGGTCGCCGGCGCCGGGATTCTCGGGGAGGTTGGGTCGTCGCACACCAGAACGCTAGAGGGCGCCGCCTGAAGAGGGCCTGGTTTCCGCGGCGTTCCCGACGAATCGCCAGGGTTTCGCCTCCCTCCTCCCAGGCGGGCTTCAGGAGGGGCGCGTCTGCCCTGCGAGAACCCTCAGTCCGAGTCGCCGGCCGGGTGCGGCTCTCCGGCGACGTCACCCGCGTCCATCGCCGCCGTCATCCGCTCCGAGATCGCGAGCAGGGACTCCTGCTGCTCGGGCGTGATGGCGTCGTACAGGATGCGGCGGATCGTCGCCGTGTGCTCGGGCAGCGCCCGAACGACCACGCGACGGCCCTCGCCCGTGAGGTGCACCCAGCTGGCCCGGCGGTCCTCCGCGCAGTCCTGGCGTTCGACGAGCCCGCGCCCCTCCATCCGCGTCACCTGATGCGACACGCGGCTCTTCTCCCAGCCCGTGAGGGCGACGAGGTCGCGCACGCGCAGGCGCCGTCCGGGGGAGCGGACGAGGGCCATCAGCACCTCCAGCTCAGAGATCGAGATGCCGTTGTCGTGCTGCAGCTGAACGTCGAGGGTGCGGTCGAATCCGCGTCGCATCAGGTAGAAGGCGTGGAACAGCCGCTCTTCGTCGTCGCTGAGTTTGCGCGGGTCTGGTCGGGTGCGCGCGGTGGCCATACGACATCCTTGCACGGGCGCGCCGGCACGGGACCGCGCGTCCTCGGGTCAGTGGGCGAGCTGCTCCAGGAACACCACGAGCACGCCGAGCGCGACGATCGCGGCCAGCACGATCAGCTGCTTCCAGCCGGCCAGACCGGTGCGCGAGACGCCGATCCGCGCGACGACCGCGAGCGAGGCGATCAGGGCGACGATCGCGACCGTCATCGCCGTGTGCACCTCCACGACGCCGGCGGCCGCCAGAAGCAGCATGATCGCCGGGACGACCAGGACGGCGAGCGCTCGGGAGGCGACGGCCGCCATGTGCCGGAACTCCAGGACTGTCGGCAGCGTGTTGTGCACGATCATGTGCGAGACGAAGTCGGAGGCGAGCCCTGCGAGCAGGACGCCGACCACCGAGATGACCATGGTCCACAGCACGTTGAACGCGTCGAGGTGCTCTCCGTGCCCGTTGAGGGCGACGAGAACGGCCAGTGCCGTGAAGGTCGCGTAGATGCGTTCGCGGAGCCGGTCGCCCGCTTGACGGCGTTCCTCCTCCGTCGCATCGGAGGGCAGACGCGTGTCGTCGGGCCGGTCGTCATCCCGCGGAGGCATGGCAGAAGCCTACGGGACGGCGGGAATGACGGGGGGCTTCGCGCGGTTCGCATTCGGTGACACGTCACCCAAAACGAAGGATGGACCATGACGAAGATCGCGATCATCATCGGAAGCACCCGGCCGGGCCGCAACGGGGAGGCCGTCGCCCGCTGGGTCTACGAGCATGCCGCGAAGCGCGCCGGCGTCGAGTACGAACTCGTCGACCTGGCCGAGTGGAACCTGCCGCACCTCGACGAGGCGATCCCCGCCGCCGCCGGCCAGTACGCGAACGAGCACACCAAGGCGTGGGCTGCGAAGATCGCCGAGTTCGACGGCTACCTGTTCGTCACCCCCGAGTACAACCACAGCACCTCCGGCGCGCTCAAGAACGCGATCGATTACGTTGGCGCCGAGTGGTACAACAAGGCCGCCGGCTTCGTCAGCTACGGCGTCTTCGGCGGGGCCCGTGCCGTCGAGCACCTGCGCCTGGTGCTCTCGCAGTTGCAGGTCGCGACCGTCAGCGCGTTCGTCGGCCTGAGCCTCGCGCATGACTTCGAGAACTGGTCGCTCAAGCCCACCGCCCAGCAGGAGGCCGGCCTGACGCCCCTCTTCGAGCAGCTCGAGTCCTGGTCGACCGCCCTCGAGGCCGTCCGCGCCGATGCCGGCTCCGCCGCCGAGGACGCCGCCGCCTGACCCTCCCTCGCCGAGAGGGCGGACTATCCGCCCTCTCGGCGAGAAAGCGTGCAGTTCGTGCCGCCTCGGCGCCGGCGGTCCAGCACTAGGTCTGGCAGACGGGGCAGTAGTAGGTGACGCGTTCCTCGAGCTCGGTGCGGCCGAGTTCGGTGCGGCGGATGCGCGTCCCGCAGCGCCGGCAGGGCTGCCCGCCGCGGCCGTACACCCAGGTGTTGCGGCCGCGGCGGGTGTCGCCCGTGGTGACCCGCACGGGCCGGTCGCGGTTGGCCGTGATCAGCCGATGGCCCAGGTCGACGGCCGCGGGCACGTCCGCCTCCGCCACAGGACGGGTGGGCAGCATCCCGCGCAGGAAGCAGAGCTCGTTCGCATAGACGTTCCCGAGACCGGCGAGGTTGCGCTGGTCGAGCAGGGCCACGCCGATCGGAGTCCCGGGGTGCGCGGCGATCCGTCGGGCGGCCTCCTCCGCGTCCCAGTCGGGGCCGAGCAGATCAGGCCCCAGATGCCCGACCGCCTCGTCCTCACGTGTTCGCGGGAGCACCTCGAGCATCCCGAGCAGGAATCCGACCGCCTCGACCCCGTCGGCACGCAACACCGCACGGGCCTGGAAGGCGGGATGCCGCCAGCGCTCGCCCTCGCGGTACACCTCCCACGATCCCTCCATCTTCAGGTGGGAGTGGATAGTGTGCTCGCCGACGCGCATGAGCAGGTGCTTGCCGCGGCTCACCACCTCGTCGACCCGCTCGCCTGCGAGGTCCACGGTCGCGTAGGCGGGCACGCGGAAGTCGGAGGCGATGAGCACCCGCCCCGCCAACGCGTCCCGGAGCCGGCGCGCCGCCTGGAAGACGGTGTCACCCTCGGGCACGTGGCCTCGTCGCTTCGCGGTTCATGAGCGCAGGCGCAGTCCGCGCGGGATCGGCAGGAATCCGGCGTCCGCGAGCGCGTCGCCCGTCGGCGTTCCGAGCACGAACCCGCCGTTCACGGTCTCGACGGCGAGCTTGTCGACGCGTCGGGCGGTCACGAGCCCGGCGAGGGCGCGCGCGGCGGCGGTGAGGGCCGGTGCCGCGTCGGCATCCTCCGGGTCGGCGAACGAGAGCAGGCTCTTTCCTCCCCGCTCGACGTACAGGACGAGCTCCCCGTCGACGAGCACGACCAGCGCCCCGGCCTTGCGGCCCGGCCGATGCCCGGTGCCGGTCTCTGCGGGTACTGCCGGCCACGGCAGCGCCGCACCGTACGGGTTCGCCGGATCGGTCGCCGCCAGCGCGAGCGCCCGGTGCTCGCGCGACTGCAGCGGATCGCGGGTGAAACCGCGGAGCCGGTCGACGGTGGCACCCGTTGCGAACTGCGCGGCCCCGAGCGTCTCCACGAAATAGCCGCGTCGGGCGCGCCCCGTCTCCTCGAAGCCGCTGAGCACCTTGTACGCCAGCGCGAACCCGCCCGGCGTCCCCTCGTTCATCACCGAGCCGCGGGTCACCACGCCGTATCGGTCGAGCAGGGTCTCCGCCTGGCCGTGCGCGCGGACCGTGGAGTCGAGATCGCGTTCGGGCAGCAGCGACCAGCGGCCGGCGACGGTCGGCGGTCCCATCCGGGTGACCATCGCGGACCGCGCGGCGGCGCGCCCGCGGTACATGCGCGCCCGCGTCGGCTGCCGGGGCCGCTTGTGCGCGCCGGATCCACCGCCCGTGAGCGTGCGCAGCGGCGCGAGGGTGTCGTTCGTCAGGAGCCCGGCCCAGACCAGATCCCACAGCGCCGTCACCAGAGCGGTGTCGTCGACCGGACCGCCCGCGGCCGCACCCATCGCGTCGGACAGCTGGCGGAAGAAGAAGCCCCCACCCCGGGACAGGGCGTCCAGGACCCCGCGCTGCAGCTCGTCCGGCTCGTGCTCTCCTGGCGGGGCCAGTGTGAGGGGCGCGGAGTCGGCGAGGTGGAGGCTCATCCAGCCGTCCGAGCCGGGCAGCGAGCCGTCGCCCGCCCAGATGACCTCTCCGGTGGCGGTCAGCTCGTCGAGCATCGTCGGACTGTAGTCGGCGACACGGCTCGGCAGGACGAGCGACTCCCACGCCGACGCGGGCACGCGCGCGCCGGCCAGCTGCTCGATCACCGAGGCGACCGCGTCCACGCCGCGCAGCGTGGACCCGACGTGCTGCCAGTCGGGCAGGAACCGCGCGAAGGTCGCGGTGTCGACCGGCTCGACCTCGTGGCGCAGCGCGGCCAGGGACATCCGCCGCAGCCGGCGGAGCACCTCCGCGTCGCTCCATTCGCTGCCGTGGGCGTGCGGACGGAACTCGCCCTCGACGACGCGCCCGTCGTGTGCGAGCCGGCGGAGGGCGTCGTGGACGATGGCGGTGCCGAGGCCGAACCGTGCCGCGACGTCGGCCGTCTCGAAGGGGCCGTGCGTGCGGGCGAACCGGCTGACGAGGTCGCCGAGCGGATCGTCGACGGGCTCGATGAACGCGACCGGCACCCCGATCGGCAGCGGCACGCCGAGGGCGTCGCGCAGCCGGCTCGCGTCCTCGATGGCGGAGAAGCGGTCGACCCCGGCGATCGTGACGGCGAGTGCGCGCTTGGTGTCGACGAGCTGGGCGAGGTGGGTCGCGGCGACGGCGCGGTCCTCGTCCTCCGATCGCGCCGCGACCTCGTCGACGTTCAGCGGGCCGAGCAGCCGCAGCAGGTCGGCCACGCCCTCCAGCCCGTGCACCCGGCGCTCGGGGTCCAGTCGCTGCAACTGGAGTTCAACACGCTCGATGACGGCCGGGTCGAGCAGCTCGCGGAGCTCGGCGCGCCCCAGTAGCTCGGCGAGCAGCCCGGTGTCGAGCGAGAGTGCGGCGGCTCGGCGCTCGGCCAGGGGGCTGTCGCCCTCGTACATGAAGGCGGCGACGTAGCCGAAGAGCAGGGAGCGGGCGAACGGTGAGGCGGTCTCGGTGCTCGCCTCGACGATGCGGATCGTCCGCTGCTCGATCTGCTTGGCGATCTCGTCGAGGGCGGGTAGGTCGTAGACGTCCTGGAGGCATTCGCGGATGGTCTCGAGGATGATCGGGAAGCTGGGGTACTTGCGCGCGACGTCCAGCAGCTGCGACGCCTTCTGCCGCTGCTGCCAGAGCGGCGAACGCTTGCCCGGGTTGTACTTCGGCAGGAGCAGCGCACGGGCGGCGCACTCGCGGAAGCGGGACGCGAAGAGGGCGGAACCGCCGACCTCGTTCGTCACGAGCTCGTCCAGTTCCTGCGGTTCGAAGACGAAGAGCTCGCCGCCGGGCGGCTGGGATTCCGTGTCGGGAATACGAACGATGATGCCGTCGTCCGCCGCCATGGCGCCGGCGTCGATGCCGTAGCGCTCGCGCACGCGTGCCTGCACCGCCAGTGCCCACGGCGAGTGGATCTGCATGCCGTACGGGGAATGCAGGATGACCCGCCAGTCCCCGAGCTCGTCGCGGAAGCGCTCGACGACCAGCGTTCGGTCCGTCGGCACGTAGCCCGTCGCGGTCTTCTGCTCGGCCAGGAACGACAGGAGGTTGTTCGTCGCCCACGCGTCGAGGCCGGCCTCCACACAGCGCAGCTCCGCGTCGGCGGGGGAGGCCGTGCTCACCTCGCGCTGGAACGCGCCGACCGCGCGCCCCAGCTCGACCGGCCGCCCGAGCCCGTCGCCCTTCCAGAACGGCAACCGCCCCGGTTCGCCGAACGCAGGGGTGACCAGCACGCGATCGTGGGTGATCTCTTGAATGCGCCAGCTGGTCGAACCGAGGGCGAAGACGTCGCCGACCCGCGACTCGTAGACCATCTCCTCGTCGAGCTCGCCGACCCGGCTGGCCTTCTCGCCCACCATGTACACGCCGAAGAGCCCGCGGTCGGGGATGGTCCCGCCACTCGTCACCGCGAGGCGCTGCGCACCCGGACGGCCGGTGATCGCGCCCGTGTCGCGGTCCCACACCACGCGCGGCCGCAGCTCGGCGAACTCGTCGGAGGGGTATCGGCCGGCCAGCAGGTCGAGCGTGGCGTCGTATGCGCTGCGGGGGAGGGTCGCGAAGGGGGCGCTGCGGCGCACGGTGTCGAACCAGTCGTCGGCGTCGAGCGGCTCCAGTGCGCAGGCGGCGACGGTCTGCTGGGCGAGGATGTCCAGCGGATTCGCGGGCACCCGCAGCGTCTCGATCAGTCCCGCGGTCATCCGCTCGGTCGCGACGGCCGAGTGGATCAGGTCGGCGCGGTGCTTCGGGAAGACGACGCCGCGGCTGATCTCGCCGACCTGGTGCCCGGCCCGGCCGACGCGCTGCAGACCGCTCGCGACCGACGGGGGAGCCTCCACCTGCACGACGAGGTCCACGGCGCCCATGTCGATGCCGAGCTCGAGGCTGGAGGTCGCGACCACGCAGCGCAGACGCCCGGACTTCAGGTCGTCTTCGATGAGCGCTCGCTGCTCCTTGCTCACCGAGCCGTGGTGGGCCCGCGCGAGCACGAGGGAGTCCGCGTCGTCGGCGACCGCCTGCGTTCCGCGGGTCTGCCCCGAGCCGCCCATGAGCTCGGCCGGAGGCCGCCGCACGGCGCTCCCGTCGAGCGCACCGCCGAGCACCCGCTCCTCATAGATCTCGTTGAGCCGCGCCGTCAGCCGTTCGGCCAGTCGCCGCGAGTTCGTGAAGACGATCGACGACCGGTGCTCGACGACGCGGTCGACGATGGCCTCCTCCACGTGCGGCCAGATCGATCCCGCCTGCGGGGGCGAGCCGTCGTCGTTGCCGCTCGCGAAAGTGGACGTGCCGAGCTCGCTCATGTCCTCCACGGGCACGACGACACGCAGATCGAAACGTTTGCCGGACGGCGGCGCGACGACCTCGACGGGGCCCCGCCCGCCGAGGAAGCGCGCGACCTCCTCGGGCGGGCGCACCGTCGCCGAGAGGCCGATCCGCTGCGCCGGCTTCGGCAGCAGGGCGTCGAGCCGCTCCAAGGACAGGGCGAGGTGCGCCCCGCGCTTCGTCGAGGCGACGGCGTGCACCTCGTCGACGATGACCGTCTCGACCGAGGTCAGCGTCTCCCGCGCCTGGGAGGTGAGCATGAGGAACAGCGACTCGGGAGTCGTGATGAGGATGTCCGGTGGGTTCGTGACCAGCGCACGGCGGTCGGAGGACGGGGTGTCGCCGGAACGCACCCCCACCGTCACGTGCGGGGGTTCGGCGCCGAGCCGCTTCGCGGTCTGGGTCACGCCCACGAGAGGCGCTCGCAGGTTGCGCTCCACGTCGACGCCCAGTGCCTTCAGTGGCGAGATGTAGAGCACGCGCGTGCCCTTCGGCGCGTCCGGCGGGCGCTCGTCGCTCGCGAGCCGGTCGATCGCCCACAGGAACGAGGCCAGGGTCTTGCCCGACCCGGTCGGGGCGATGACGAGCGCGTGCCGGCCGTGCGAGATCGCCTCCCAGGCGCCCTCCTGGGCGGGCGTGGGCGCGGCGAACGCCCCACGGAACCACTCACGGGTCGCGGGGGAGAACCGCTCGAGCACGTCGCCCATCCACCCCATCCTGCCCCCGACCCCTGACAGTGTCAGGTGGGGCTGCTGCCGGCGGCCGGGTCAGCGGGCCAGCCGGGCGCGGATGAAGGTCGAGATGTCGCCGAGCTCCAGGGGGGAGATGCCGTGGCCCATGCCCTCGTAGATCCGCGCGTCGAGCGTCGAATGCCCGGGCAGCCACTCCGCCGTCCGGGCGATGGATGCGGCCGGGATGGTGTCGTCGAGCGTGCCGCGCCCCCAGAACACCGGGACGGGGTCGCGTGTGAGTGCCGTGTCGCCCTCCTGCTCGCCCTGCACGACGAAGCCGGAGAGCTGCACGGCGTAGTCGAAGCGTTCGGGAGCCAGGCGCAGCAGCTGCAGGGCCATCGCCCCGCCCTGCGAGAAGCCCAGGAGCCCGGTCGGGGCCACCGGCTGCTCGTCCAGCCAGTCGAGCACCGCCCGGGCGGCCGCATCGGCATTGCCCGCGAGCGGATCGCTCGGAACGTTCGTGAACCGCGAGAACCACGCGAAACCCGGCCCTTCCGGAATGGGTGCGCGCAGCGAGGCGATCACGGGTTCGAGCGGAAGGTAGGCCGCGATCCCGAAGAGGTCCGCCTCGTCGGACCCGTAGCCGTGCAGGAGCACGAGGAGGGGTCGGTCCGCCCGATCCTTCTCGCCGGCTGACCAGAGCACGGCATCGCGGTCGATGTGGAGGTCGGGTGTGGGAAACGGCACACCGACCATTCTGTCCCCCTTGGTGAACCGCTTCACAGCCCCCGATCGCGTGTCGCCTCTGCACAGATACCCGGTTCTGTGGAGTCACCCGGCTGCGCGTTCCGTACTATCGACCCATGAGCGTGCGCACCCCGGATCCCGATCCGACCCCCGATCCGCTGCCCGGCGACGGCGCGCAGCCGGGCCCGGCCTGGTTGAGCGACATCGAGCTGGAGCAGATCCGGCGGCGGCTGCCGCTCCTATACGTCGAGGCGGTGCCGGTGCGCGTCGACGGCCTCGGTCAGGTGACGCACGTCGGCATCCTGCTGCGCGCGAACGCGATGGGCGAGATCACGCGCACCCTCGTCTCGGGTCGCGTGATGTACGGCGAGACGCTGCGGGAGGCGCTGTTCCGGCACCTCGAGAAGGACCTCGGACCGATGGCGTTCCCGCTGCTGCCGGCCAGCCCGGTGCCCTTCCACGTTGCCGAGTACTTCCCGATGCCGGGGGTCACGGCCTTCACCGACGAACGTCAGCATGCGGTCTCCCTCGCCTATGTGGTCCCGGTCACAGGCACCTGCGAGCCCCGGCAGGATGCGCTCGAGCTCACCTGGATGACACCGGAGGAGGCCGTCTCCCCGACCGTCGCCGAAGAGCTGGAGGGCGGCCGCGGTGCCCTCGTCAAGGCCGCGATGGCGTCCGTGGGGCGCATGGCGCCCTGAGGTTCAGCCCGCTGCGTCCATCCCCGCCAGCAGTGCGGTGAGCACCCGGGTGAGCCGCGGGCCGACATCGACGATCGCGTGCCGGAGGCGCGGGTCGCTGCGGTAGAGCGCCTCGAGCTCCGGGCCCGGTGTCGCCATCTGCCACTGCGCGCCGGCCATGCTGGTCGCTGTGGCGATCACGTCGATCGCCTGCAGTTCGGTGAGGCCCGGTCGCAGCCGGCGCAGCTCCCCGGCGATCGCCTCCACGCGCACGTGGACGTCGAGCTTGAAGTCCCGCACCGTCTCCACCGACACGTTCCGCTCGAGGTTGAGGGGGGTGTGGGCGAGGAGATCACAGAACAGCGGCCGCGACACGAGGGTGTCGCTGAGAGCCGAGGCGAGGCGCAGGGGGGTCGCGCTCCGCCACGACGACAGCAGGGGCAGCAGCCAGCCGGCCCACGATCGCCACTCCTCCGCCGTGAGACGCAGGAAGATCTGCTCGCGCGTCTCGAAATAGCGCAGGAGGCCCGACTTGTGCATGCCCACCGCTTCGGCGATGTCCGTGAGGGTGACCTCGCGCGTGCCCTGGCGCTCCGCCTCGGCACGCGCCGCCTGCAGGATCGCCGCTTCACGGGCGAGTTTGGCGTCGGCGGATCGGGCGCGCTCGAACGACGGGGCTGTCATGGGCCCACTCTAGCGCAACTGAGTTGCGTTATTAACAAAACAGTGTTGTACTAACTCGCATGACTGAGTTCACCTGGTTCATCACCGGTTCATCGCGCGGCTTCGGTCGCGCCCTCGCCGAGGCGGCCCTCCGTCGCGGCGATCGCGTCGCCGCGACGGCGCGCACCCCCGATCAGCTCGCCGACCTCGTCTCCGAATACGGCGACGACCGGGTGATCGCGCTCCCGCTCGACGTCACCGACCCCGTGGCTGCTTCGGCGGCGCTCGCTGCGGCGCGCGAGCGGTTCGGTCGTATCGACGTGCTCGTCAACAACGCCGGCTACGCGAACGTCTCGCCCATCGAGACGGGTTCGCCGAGCGACTTCCGCGCCCAGTTCGAGACCAACTTCTGGGGCGTCTACAACGTCACGACGGCAGCGATCCCGATGCTGCGGGAGCAGGGCGGCGGCCTGGTCGTGCAGTTCTCGTCGGTGGGAGGCCGCGTCGGCGGCTCGGCCGGTATCGGTTCGTACCAGGCCGCCAAGTTCGCGGTCGACGGCTTCAGCCGGGTCCTCGCGGCCGAGACGGCCCCGTTCGGTGTCCGGGTGCTGGTCGTCGAGCCGAGCGGGTTCGCCACCGACTGGGCCGGGTCGTCGATGTCGGTCGGCGAGATCCCGGCCGACTATGCGTCGACGGTGGGCGCGATGGGTATTCTGCGCGAGGGGAGCGTCATGGCCGGCGATCCCGTCCGCGCGGCCGAGATCCTGGTGCGGGTCGCGCATTCCGAGCGGCAGCCATCGCACCTGCTGCTCGGCCGGACCGCGGTGACGATGGCGCTCGCGTACTCCGAGAGCCAGTCGGAGGAGGCGGCCGTCTGGCGCGCGGTGAGCATCTCGGCCGATTCCGGCGAGGAGTACCCGGTGCCGCTCCCGGAGGATCCGGCCTGACGTCGGATTTCAGCGGAAATAGTGCTTGCATTCGATGGCTAATGGTATTAGCTTTACGGCTATGAACACTTCCATCGCCTCGCAGGTCCGCTACCTGCAGCGCCCCGAGGGACGCGTCAGCTACACCGTCGAGGGCTCCGGCCCGCTCGTGGTCGCCGTCCCCGGGATGGGCGACCTCCGCTCCAGCTATCGCGAGCTCGTCGGCCCGCTGGTGGAGGCCGGGTACCGCGTCGCGGTCACCGACCTCCGCTCCCACGGCGACTCCGACACCGGGTTCCGCACCTTCGGCGACATCGCCACCGGGGGCGACCTGCTGGCTCTCATCGAGGAGCTCGGCGGACCCGCGGTCGTCCTCGGCAACTCGATGGGGGCTGCGGCCGCCGCCTGGGCCGCCGCCGAGCGACCCGACGCGATCGTGGGTCTCTCGCTGTACGGCCCCCTCCTGCGCGACCCGGCGGCGAGCCGCGTGACCGCCGCGTTCCAGAAGATGCTGTTCGGCCTGCTCCTCGCCCGGCCCTGGGGCGCGGGATTCTGGGCGGGCTACTACAAGAAGCCGCTCAACAAGGGACATGCTGCACCCTGGCTCAACGAGCACGTCGCGGCCATCCGCGCGAGCCTGCGCGAGCCCGGCCGCCTGCGCGACTTCCGCCGGCTGGCGCTCCAGCTCACGCACTCGGTCGTCGAGCCGCGGCTGCCGGAGGTGCACGCCCCGATGCTCGCGTTCGTCGGCGAGTTCGATCCGGACTTCCCGGACCCCGCCGCAGAGGCCGACTGGATCGAGTCGCTCGGCGCCCGCGTGGTGCGTGTCCCCGACGCTGCCCACTACCCGCATGCGCAGCGGCCGGACGTCACCGTGCCGGCGACCGTGGAGTTCCTGAACGAGCGTCGCGCGGCGGGATGGGCCGGGTCGCGTGCCTAGGGTGGGCCTGAGCCGCGCCGCGGTCACGGCCGTCGCCCTCGATCTCGTCGACGAGGGCGGGGTGGCCGGCTTCGACCGCCTCACCCTGGCCGCCGTCGCCGCGCGGGCCGGCGTCGCCGTCCCCAGCCTCTACAAGCACGTCGCCTCCCTCGGCGACCTGCGCCGACTGGTCGCCACGGACGCCGTGGCCGAACTGACCCGGACGCTCGCGGCGGCCACCATCGGCAGGTCGGGTGTGGAGGCCGTGCGCGCGGCTGCCGTCGCCCTCCGCGGCTACGCGCGCGTGCATCCCGGGCGCTACGCGGCGACGCAGGTCGCTCCGCACCTCGCCGACCCCGCCGACACCGAGCTGGCGGAGCGCGCTGCGGAGACGCTGCAGGTGCTGTCGGCGGCCCTCCGCGCCTTCGGCTTGCCGGACGACGCGAACGTGGACGCCATCCGCATCCTGCGCAGCTCCCTCCACGGCTTCATCAGTCTGGAGCTGGGCGGCGGCTTCGGCCTCCCGGACGACCTCGACCGCACCTTCGACCGCCTGGTCGACGTGGTCGCTACGGGCCTGGAGGCGATGGCGGCGATGAGCGCCGACGACGCTGTGGAGGCTCGTCCGGCCTAGGTCCGCCTGCGGCGGGCGATCTCGTCGGTGAGTCGCTGGACCTCGGCGGGGTCCGCATCCCGGGCGAGCGCGACGCAGTGGTCGAAGACGCCCGGCCGGTAGCGCACGGGCATCGTCTGGCCGGGGGAGAGCCGGGTGAGCTCGGTGACCGTGAAGTCTTCGTCGGCGATGCCGCGGAACGAGACGCCGTCGGCGGTCTCCACGTCGAGCATCAGCACGAGGCGTGGATTGTGATTGACCTCCCGCCAGTCCACGAGGACGCCGAGGGCGAGGGCTCCCGTACGCAGTTCCGCCGTGCGTCTGCGTGCCTCGCCGCTCAGGGCCGGGTTCGGGGCGACGCCCGGAAAGGCGGGTCCGACGCCGAGCGCCTCCCGGCTCAGGTCGGGCCTGAGCTGGGCCATCATCTCTTCGAGGCCGGGCTTCTTCTTCGAACCGAACATCCTGATCTCCCCCTCGCATCAGTGGCGGGCGCATCGGTGGCGGGCACGCCGGCGCCGGGACCGGGACCGCCGCCTCAGCGCTTCGCTCTCACCGCGATCGTACGGGGTGGCCCGGCGAAACGAGAGCGGGGCCGCGACGCGCCCCGGTCGTGATGACCGGACGGCGTGCCGCGGCCCCGCTCCAGCAGAAGTGCCGGTTGCCGGACTCAGCCGCGCGCGCGGCGCGAACCGAGGCCGCGGCTGGTGCTGCCGTTGACCAGGTCGCCCATGCGGATCTGCCCGCCGGAGCGACGGTCGCCGCCGCTGCGCGACGACGACGGCGACTGCTTCGCCGACGAACGCTCGGCACCGTGGCGGCCGCCCTCGACCGCGTCGCGTCCGCGACCGCCGCGAGTGCCGTTGCCGGACTGTCCGCCGCGTCCCTGGCCGTTCTGGCTGCCCTGGCCGCCCTGGCCCTGGCCGCCCTGGCCGCCGCGCCGACGCCCCTGGCCGCTCTGCTGCTGGCCGTCGCGCTGCTGTCCGTCCCGCTGGCCCGCGCCCTGGCCGTCACCGGCCGAGCCGTTCCCGCGTCCGCGACGGCGACGGCCGCCGCCGGCCGACTCGCCGGAGGACGCCTGCGAGCGGCGCTGGCCGCCCGACTTCGGCGCGCCGGATCGTCCGCCGCCGGACTGCGCACCGCCGGGGCGTCCGCCGCCCGACGCCGCGGGGGCGGCGGAGGGTGCGACGCGCTCGGCCGGCTCGCCGACGAGCTGGGTCACGGCCGGGGAGTCGGCGGTCACCTTCTGCGGGGTCACGGTGATGGCTGCGTTGCGCAGGAGGACCTTCACGTCGCCCGCCTGCTCCGAGAGCATCACGGTCACGACGTCGCCCGCGCTGCCCGCGCGAGCGGTGCGGCCTGAGCGGTGGAGGTACGCCTTGTGCTCCGCCGGCGGGTCCACGTGCACGACGAGCTCGACGTCGTCCACGTGCACGCCGCGTGCGGCGACATCCGTGGCGACGAGCACACGCACCTCACCCGAGCCGAATGCGGCCAGGTTGCGGTCGCGGGCGGGCTGGGAGAGGTTGCCGTGCAGGTCGACCGCCGGCACGCCGGACGCCGTCAGCTGCTTCGCGAGGCGCTTGGCCTGGTGCTTGGTGCGGGTGAAGAGGATGCGGCGGCCGCGCCCCGAGGCGAGGGCCGTCACGAGGTCCTTCTTGGCATCGGGGTCGCGGACCTCGAAGACATGGTGCGTCATCGCCGCGACGTGGCTGGTGGCCTCGTCGACGGAGTGCATCGCCTCGTTCTGCAGGAACCGCTTGACGAGCTTGTCCACGCCGTTGTCGAGCGTGGCGGAGAAGAGCATGCGCTGGCCGCCGCTCGGGGTCTTGTCCATGATGCGCGTGACGACGGGCAGGAAGCCGAGGTCGGCCATGTGGTCTGCCTCGTCGAGGACCGTGATCTCGATCCGGTCGAGCGAGATCTCGCCCTGCTTCATCAGGTCGTCGAGGCGGCCCGGGCAGGCGACGACGATGTCGACGCCGGCGCGCAGCGCCGCCACCTGACGGCTCTGCGAGACGCCGCCGAAGATCGTGGTGATCGCGAGGCCCGCGGAGTCGGCGAGCGGCTTCAGGGTCGCCGCGATCTGTGTGGCGAGCTCGCGCGTCGGGGCCAGCACGAGGCCGCGGGGGCGGCTGTTGCGGCCGCGGGTCGGGGCGCCGTCGGAGAGGCGAGCGACGAGGGGCAGGCTGAACGCGATGGTCTTGCCGGAGCCCGTCTTTCCGCGTCCGAGCACGTCGCGGCCGGAGAGGGTGTCGGGGAGGGTGTCGGCCTGGATCGGGAACGGCTCGCTCTTGCCGTCGGCCGCGAGGACGGCGACGAGGGGAGCGGGCACGCCGAGATCGGCGAAGGTCGTGGTGGTCACTGGTGCCTTTCGGGCATAAGGCCCCGGCGCAGGTGTTCTGTCGGACGCACGGGACGAAAAGGGCGAAGGTGCGGGATGCACGTTTCGTTCGCCGTGAGAAAGTGGCGCATGCGGGGCTGGGCCCGTCGCGTGCGCGGTGCGTTCTACGACGCAGGAGCCGTCGGATGGCTCACAGTGACTCCATCTTACAGGACGTGGCTGAGAGCGCAGTCCCGGCTGGAGGTCGTAGACTTTCGGCCCGGAATCGAGAGGCGGTCATCGGGTGCACGAATCGGAGCTCGATCGCGAGCGAGCGGTCGTCGAGGGCCTGTACGAGCGACTGGATGTGCTCCGTGCGGAGACGGCCGATCGACTGACCCGCGTGCGCCGCGAATCCGTCGGGAGCAACCATCAGGCCCGCAGCGAGCGCGACGCGTTCGCGCGGCTATATGAGGATCAACTCACGCAGTTGCGCGAGGTGGATGCCCGCCTCGTGTTCGGGCGGTTGCTCCTCGACGAACTCACGGACGGGTCGGCCCACCGCTACATCGGCCGTATCGGGCTGCGCGACGACGACCAGCGATCTCTGCTGGTCGACTGGCGCGCCCAGCAGGCGGGAGCGTTCTACCAGGCGACGGCGAGCGAGCGGATGGGGGTGCGTGCGCGCCGCCACCTGACGATGACCGGCCGGGAGGTCGTCCGGATCGACGACGAGGTCTTCGACGAGTCCCTGCTGGCGGGGGACCGCGCAGAGGGCGAGTCCGTGCAGGGCGAGGGCGCGCTGCTGGCCGCGCTCACCGCGCAGCGCACGGGCCGGATGGGCGACATCGTCGCGACCATCCAGGCCGAGCAGGACCGCATCATCCGCTCCGATCTGCGCGGCGCGCTCGTCGTGCAGGGCGGTCCGGGCACGGGCAAGACCGCGGTCGCGCTGCATCGCGCCGCGTATCTGCTGTACGCGAACCGTCAGCGGCTGGGCTCCTCCGGCGTGCTGGTCGTGGGGCCGTCGACCGCGTTCCTGCGCTACATCGAGGCCGTGCTGCCGTCGCTCGGCGAGACCGGCGTCGTCCTGCAGACCCTGGGGGAGCTGTTCCCGGGAGTGGAGGCCTCCGCTGACGACGAGGCCGAGGCCGCCCGCCTGAAGGGCTCCGCGCAGATGGCCCGGCTGCTCGCCCGAGCGGTCCGCTCCCGGCAGAAGCCGCCGGAGCAGGAGCAGACCGTCGTCGTCGACAACGAGCGTCTCGTGGTCCGGCCCGACCTCGTCCAGCGCGCGATCGCCAAGGCGCAGCGCACCGGAAAGCCGCACAACATCGCCCGGGTGACGTTCGTGAAGCAGGCGCTCGCCGAGCTGACGGACCAGCTCGCGGCCCAGCTGCGGGCGTCCGGCTCGACGCTCGACGACGCCGACCTGAAAGTGCTGAGGGAGGATCTGCGCAGCTCCTACGACGTGCGGGTGCTGCTCAACACGGCGTGGCTCCCGCTCACGCCGCAGAAGCTCCTGCAAGACCTGTACGCGCGTCCCGCGTGGCTCGCCGAGCTGACCCCGCGCTGGACCGACGCGCAGCGCGCTGCGCTGCTGCGGGAGCGCTCGGCGCCGTTCACCATCTCCGACGTCCCGCTGCTCGACGAGGCCGCGGAGCTGCTCGGCGACTTCCCTGGCCGGCCCGACCCTGCGGGCCGCGAGCGCGACCGCCAGCGCAAGCGCGACCTGGAGAACGCCAAGGCCGCGATCCGCAACATGGGGGTCGAGGGTCTGGTGAGCGCCGAGCAGCTTGCCGACGGCTTCGCCGAGCAGGTGGACCGCGGCACGACGGCCGAGCGGGCCTCCGCCGATCGGTCGTGGACGTACGGCCACGTGGTCGTCGACGAGGCGCAGGAGCTCTCGCCGATGCAGTGGCGCGTGCTGGTGCGGCGCTGCCCGATGAAGTCCTTCACCATCGTCGGCGACATCGCGCAGGTCTCGTCCCCGGCGGGGGCGTCGAGCTGGTCGAGCGCACTCCAGCCGTACTTCAAGGAGGCCTGGCGGCTCGAGGAGCTGACGGTCAACTACCGGACGCCGGCGCAGATCGCGCAGGAGGCGGAGCGCCTGGCGCAGACCGCCGGCCTCCCGATCACGCCGACGCGCTCGGTGCGCGAGGGCGAGTGGCCGATCCGCCGGGTGAGCGCGGACGGCGCCCCGCTCCCCGACGCGGTGGTGGCCGCCGTCGAGCACGATCGCGGCATCGATGCGCAGGGCACGCTCGCTGTGATCGCCCCGGTGCGGGACGTCGATGCCGTGGCCGCCGCCATCGCGGATCGGTACGGCGAGCACGCGGGGCGGGGCGCCGCGGGGCTCACGCGCCCGATCGCGGTGCTCAGCGGCTACGAGGCCAAAGGGCTGGAGTTCGACGCGGTCGTCCTCGCCGACCCCGACGCGCTCGCGGGCGAGTCGGCGCGTGGGGCGGCCACGCTCTACGTCGCGATGACCCGGCCCACCCAGCGCCTCACGCTCGTCGGGCGCTGAGGCCACGCACTCGACTTCCCGGCACTCGGCTTCCCTGCGCGCGTGCTACGCGTACGTCCCGGCGTACCGCTCGCCGACTGGGATCTCCGTCGCGAGCGTGTTGCCGGCCTGAGCGAGCGGGCAGGCCCAGGCCGGGTCGTACGCGCACGACGGGTTGTAGGCGAAGTTGAAGTCGAGCACGATCGTCGCCTCGCCGTCGTCCGCGTCGAGGCCCAGGTCGGCGCCCTTGATCGTGTCGATCAGATAGCGTCCGCCGCCGTAGGTGCCTCCGGGGCGCCCGGCGAGCGCGTCCTTCACGGGGACGAAGATGCCGCCGCCGTACGACGACAGCCGCCACACGTCCAGGGTCCCGGCGAGCGGGACGCGCACGGTGCCCAGCAGCTCGAACGGCACGACGCCGTCGGTGCCGGTCTCGACATCCATCCGGCGCGGCTCGGCCGGAGCGTGTACCGGCAGCTCGAACCGCCACTCGGGGTCGTAAGCGGCGACCGGCAGCCCGGTGAACCGCGCGCGGTCCTCGGGGAGCAGCGGGGACGCGGGATGCGACGAGAACAGATCGTCACGGCACGAGATCCAGTGGGCGTGCGCCGCCATCGGATCCGAGCCGGCCAACCGGCGCACCGACGCGTAGAGGGCGAAGACGCGGCGGCGCCAATCGGCGGTCTGCACCGCGGTGACGGCTCGGGAGGCGGTGGCCGCTCCCGCGGCCGGGTCGTCCTCGACGGTGCTCATGGTGCCTCCTCCGTGCGGTCCGGCTCCTCCGGCCTCCCGGTCACGCTACCGTGCTCGGGATCGAGTTCGGGGTCGTAGGCCCAGGTCGGCGCGAGAGCCCGCAGCCGATGGCCCCGCCACTGCCAGAACGCCCAGAGCGTGTACCAGGCGATCGGCGTCAGCGCCCCCGCCCGTACGATCAGCTGATCGCGGTAGAGCGTGCGCAGCTTTCCGTCCGGCCCGGGCCCGGCCGGGTCGGCGGCGATCGCCATGCGGTGGTCGAGGCGGGGGAGCGCCGACAGCACGCCTCCGGTCCCGCCGCCGCTGTCGCGCAGGATGCGGGTGCCGTGTTCGACGCCGCCGGCCGGCCGCAGGGTGTCGAGGCGGATGGCTTGGGTCCCCACCGTGAACGCCCCGAGCGCACGGACCTTCACCCGGTGCTCGCCCTGACCCCAGACGGTGGGGAACGCCGTCGCGCCGTCGGGGCGGAAGTCGAGCCAGGGGAGGGCGACCTCCCGGAACGCGGTCGGGCTCTGGAGTGCCCGCCAGGCGGCGTCCGGATCGCAGTCGAGGATGAACTTGAGCAGCACGCGCATCTCCCCAGTGTCACCCCGGCGTCGCTCCACGGGACCGTCCGAGGCGCGGTTCCCGGCGCATTCCCGACTCCGCCTCGCACGCCGTGTCGGCGGGATGCGCTACAACGGGAGCATGGCGATCCGCTATTGGCTGGGTGTGGTGCAGCGAGACCACGTCCTCCGCGGTGTCGCCGGCGGGTTCGCGCAAGTGAATCACGGTGCGCGCGGGCCGCTCGAGCAGATGGGCGAGGCCGACGGCTTCGTGTACTACTCGCCCAAGACGGCGTATCCGGACGGGGAGCCGCTCAAGGAGTTCACGGCCGTCGGCCGGGTCGTCGACGCCGCAGCCTTCCAGGTTACGCAGGGGGCGTCGATGCGCGGTCCGGCCGCCGACTTCCGCCCGTGGCGCCGTCGGATCGAATGGGACCACGACGCCGTCCCGACCCCGATCCGTCCCCTGCTCCCGTCCCTCGACTTCACGCGGGACAACCGCGACTGGGGGTACCAGCTGCGCCGCGGGATGATCGAGATCTCCCGACACGACTTCGAGCTGATCCGCCGTCAGATGCGGCCGTCACCCGGCGAAACACGCCCGTCGCGTCCGCTGCCCCGCACTACGATGGCCCGGTGACCGAGCAGAGCACCCTCCCGACCGCTGTTGCCTCCGCTGTTCCGGCAGCCCACCGCCAGGCCAAGTACCAGGTCCGTTTCGACTGGGCGGCTGAGGGGGCGCGTGCAGTGGCGGAGGACGCCGACATCGTCGTCTGGGTGGACGCCCTCGGCGACGGTGCGATCGACGCCTCGGCGCCGGACCTCGCTGCGATCCCCGGATTCGGAGCCGTGATCGCGGCCGGCCTCACCAACCCCGCCGCCGTCGCGGAGTGGGTGCTCGCCGAGCAGGTGCGCCTCGGGCGCCGCGCGATGATCTCGATCGTCGCCGCGGGAGGCGCGACCGCGGGCGGCTCCACGCGCTTCGCGGTCGAAGACCTCCTGGCGGCCGGTGCCGTCGTGGACGCGCTCGCCGTCGTCGGCATCGACTACAGCTCGCCCGAGGCGGCCGCCGCCTGCGCCGCGTTCACCGGCCTGCGCGGCGCCGTCGCCCACTTGCTGACCGCGTCCGCCTCCGGGCAGGACCTCGTCTCCGCAGGCGTCGCTCCGGCCCGGATCGCCTCCGCCGGTCGCGCGGGCACCGTCGACGAGGTGGACGTGCTCCGCGCCGCCACCGCCTGACAGGCGCCGCCACCAGCTGACAGGCATCTTCGCGGTCGGCGGGAGTACGCTGCGCGCAATCGAACTACTGCGCACGGAATGATCGGGCCGGATCGAGCGTTCCGCCCTGCGAGGAGGTTGCATCATGAAAGCAGTCCTGAACGACACCGTCATCGCCGAGGCTCCCGAGGAGGAGCTGATCCGCATCGAGGGCAACTGGTACTTCCCGCCCGCGAGCGTCAAGTCGGAGTACCTCGTCGAGAGCGCCACCCCGTACACCTGTCCGTGGAAGGGCGACTGCCAGTACTTCTCGGTGAAGGACGGCGACGCGCTCCTCCAGGACCGCGCGTGGTCCTACCCCACCCCGTACCCGACCGCGTTCGACCGCGTGGGCAAGGACTTCAGCGACTACGTGGCCTTCTGGAAGGAAGTCCAGGTCGTCGACTGACCTGCCTGGCGTCGGGGTCGCCATGAGCAGGAAGCGCTTGGCGCGTTCGGCGCGCGCGGCGGGAGTAGCGGCGCTGGCCGTCGCGGCGCTCGCTGCGCTGTCTGCCTGCGCCCCGCCCGCCCCGTCGCCGACCACGACGCGCACCGGCAGCCCCGCTCCGCAGCCGCGCCCGACCGGTACGTCGTCGGCCGTCGCGGCGGTGCCACTGCAGCCTGCGGGGGATGCGACCGTGCTGGAGACGGGGCTCGACGCGCCGTGGTCGGTCGTCCCGCTCCCGAGCGGCTCCGCCTTGATCAGCGAGCGCGACTCCGGTCTCGTCCGGGAGCGGTTGCCGCAGGGCGGACTGCGGGATGTCGGCACGATCCCCGGGGTCGTCCACGCCGGCGAGGGCGGGCTGCTGGGCCTCGCCGTCCCGGCCGGATCGGAACCGGCCCAGCTCTACGCGTACGAGACGACCGCCGACGACAACCGGGTGGTGCGTCTGCCTCTGGACGGGGTGCCCGGCAGCTACGCGCTCGGGGCCCCGGAGACCGTCGTCTCGGGGCTCCCGAAAGGGTCGAACCACAACGGGGGCCGCATCGCGTTCGGACCGGACGGGATGCTGTACGTCACCGTCGGCGACGCCGGCGCCACCGCGAACGCCCAGAACCTCGGCTCCCTCGGCGGCAAGATCCTGCGGCTCACCCCGGAGGGCGGGGTGCCCGCCGACAACCCGTTCCCGGGCTCGCCCGTCTGGACGTACGGTCACCGCAACCCGCAGGGCATCGGCTGGGATTCGCGCGGGACGATGTGGGCGAGCGAGTTCGGGCAGAACACCTGGGACGAGCTGAACATCATCCGTCCGGGCGCGAACTACGGCTGGCCGGTCGTGGAGGGCATCGGCGGCGATCCCGCCTACACCGATCCCGTGCAGCAGTGGCGCACCTCCGAGGCCAGTCCGAGCGGGCTCGCCGTGGTCGGGGACACGATCTTCATCGCCGCCCTCCGGGGCGAACGGCTCTGGACCGTGTGGTCGACCGCCGGCGGCGCGCCGGTCACGGCCGAGGCGTTCTACGACGGCACGTTCGGGCGTCTGCGCGACGTCGTGGCGCACGGCGACCGCCTGTGGGTGCTCACGAACAACACCGACGGCCGTGGCGATCCGCGGTCCGGCGACGATCGGCTCCTGGAGGTCGCCCTCGCTCCGGCGGATCCGGCGCGACTCCCGGGCTGAACCGGTCGGTCGTGGCCCGGCGACCGGGCGCGCTGCAGGTAGTCTGGATGCCGAACCGCACGATTCGGGAGCAGAACCCTGAACATCATCCTCGGATACGATCCGTCCACCTTGCGCGAGCGCGTCGACCTGCGCGCCGCCGGCGACCGGCTGGACGAGCTCGGCAACCTGCGCAGCATGAGCGCGCTCAACGAGAAGACCGTGCTGCTGCGCCTTCTCGACCGGCTCGACGAGGCTCTCACGATCGGCACCGAAGCGGTGCGGCAGGCTCGTTTCACCGGGGATCGGGAGCAGCTGATCGGTGCCCGGATCCGTCGCGCGCAGGTGCTCCAGTATCTCGGCAAGTTCGACGACGCCGTCGTCGAGCTGAGCGATTGCGTCATGGAGGCCCGCGGGCGGGAGTGGACCGCGCTCGAGGCGTTCGCGATCCAGAGCCGGGGCAAGGTCTACTTCGATATGAAGGACTACGACAACGCCCTCTCCGACATGACCGCAGCGGTGTTCCTCCGCGAGAAGCTCGGGGCGTCCCCCGCCGAGATCGAGGGCGCGCTCACGGCCGTCGCGGTCGTGCAGTCCTTGTCCGAGGAGCAGCACGCGGCGGGCGGCGATCCGGCGGAATGACCGTCGACGGCCCGGGCGCGTGGCCTGGAAGGCTCGCGCGCGCCCGCGTAGGATTCGTGGCATGACCGGATGCACCGCCCCCCGCGCCGTCGGGACGGCCGTGCGCGCACACGGGGCCGGGCGCTGATGGCGGAGCTGGATCGCGTGCGCCGGTGGGCCGACGCCCTCATCGCCCTCCACCTCGACCCGGCTGCGTGGAGCTTCGGCTTCGACAATGCCAAGACCCGCGCCGGGCTGTGCAACTACACGACGAAGACCATCACCGTGTCACGCTACCTGGCGACCCGCTACGACGACGACGAGATCCACCAGGTGCTCCTGCACGAGGTGGCGCACGCGCTCGCGGGCTCGCGGGCCGGTCACGGGCCGCGGTGGCGCGCGATCGCCCTCGATCTCGGCTACGAGGGTAAGCGGCTGCACGGTGGGGCCATCGCGGACGATCTCGCGCCGTGGGTCGGCACGTGCCCCAACGGCCACACGCACTACCGGTACCGCAAGCCGGCGCGCGCGCTGGCCTGCGGAGCCTGCAGCCGCCGATTCGACGCGGCGAACCTCATCTCGTGGCAGCACCGCGAGGTGACGCCGGCTCAGCGTCGCACGGCGGCCGCCGACGCGCGCGAGGTCGGCGATCCGGCCGCCCGCGCGTGGCGCTAGGTTCCAGGCGCGCTAGGCCGGCTGGGCCGATAGGCGCTCGTCGAGTCGTGCACGCACGTCCGGCCACTCGTCGCTGAGGATCGAGTACACGGCGGTGTCGCGCCAGCTGCCGTCGGCGCGGCGCTGCGTGTGACGCAGCACGCCTTCGAACTGCGCGCCGAGACGGAGGATCGCGTTCCGCGAGCGTTCGTTCAGGACGTCCGCCTGGAGCTTGACCCGCTCGAGGCCGTGGTCGAACGCGGTCCCGAGCAGCAGCCGCTTGGTCTCTGCGTTGACCCGGGTGCCCCAGACCTCCGGGGCATAGGCGGTCCAGCCGATGTGGGTGGAGCCGTTCGCGAGGTCGAAGTCGCCCAGTGTGGTGGTCCCCACGATCCGGTCGCCGTCGCGCAGGGTCACGGCCGTGACGTTCCCGGTCTCCCAGGCGAGGTAGGTCAGGATGAACTCCCGCCACTCCTCGTAGGTGTCGCGGTAGGCGGCGGGTCCGCCGCCCCATCCGCCCGCGAAGACCTCGGGGCGCCCGATGGCGTCGAAGAGGTCGGGCAGGTCGTCGAGCGTGAGCGCGCGGAGGCGGACGGTGGCTCCCTCGAGCACGGCGGTGGGATCGGGGCGGGTCGCGGTCATCCCGTCAGTATCGCAGGGGGCGCGTGCCTCCGCCTCTCCGGTGGCGGGGCGCCGGTGCGGTAGCCTTCTGGAGGCCTCGGCCCGGCGAGAGCCCCCGATGTAACCGGATATATTGGTTACATGGCGACCGATTCCATCCTCCCCCGCGGCACCGGACAGTGGATGGAGGACACCGACGGTCCGCGCTGGTGGTTCGACTCCGGTTCCCTCGCTCTCGACTTCGCCTACACCGGCGGCCTCGACCGCCCCGAGGAGTCGCAGCCCGTTGCCGATTCCGGCGCGTTGAACGACTGGCTCGTCGACCGCTTCCCCGAGGTCGCTCCCACGGCCGCCGAGCGCGAGTTCCGTGACGCGACGGCCTTGCGTTCCGCGATCGGCCGGCTCGCCCGCCTCGCCAGCCGCAGCGAGCCCCTCGCCCCCGACGATGTCGACGTCGTCAACCTCTTCGCCGCGACCCCGGACATCCCTCCCGTGCTCCCCGGCGGCGGTCGGCAGGCCGGCCGCACCAACGCCCGCCCGCACCAGGCCCTCGGCACCGTCGCGCGCGACGCGGTGCGCCTGTTCGGTCCGGAGGCCGACGGCCGCATCCGGGAATGCTCGGCAGACGACTGCGAGCTCGTCTACCTGGACACCTCCCGCAGCGGCAACCGGCGCTGGTGCTCGATGCAGCGCTGCGGCAACCGTGCCAAGGTCCGTGCGCATCGCGCCCGCGCCGGTGCGCGCGCACCGCGGTAGGGCGAGCACGCCACAATAGGGGGATGGCACGCTCCGTCGACCTCAACTGCGACCTCGGCGAGTCGTTCGGCGCCTGGACCATGGGCGACGACGATGCTCTGCTGGACGTCGTCACCAGCGCGAACGTCGCCTGCGGATTCCATGCCGGCGACGCGGCGACGATGCTGGCGACCTGCCGGACGGCCCTCGCCCGCGGCGTCACCGTCGGCGCGCACGTGTCGTACCGCGACCTGGCCGGTTTCGGGCGTCGCTCGATGGATGTCCCTCCCCGCGAACTGCACGCCGAGACCCTCTATCAGCTCGCGGCGCTCGCCGGGATCGCCCGCGTGGCCGGCACCCGGGTCGCCTATGTCAAGCCGCACGGCGCGCTCTACAACCGGATCGTCCGCGACACCGCGCAGGCGCGCGCGGTGGCCGAGGCCGTCGCCGCCTTCGATCCGTCCCTCGCGCTCCTCGGGCTCGCAGGCTCGGAGATCGAGCGCGCAGCCTCCGATGCCGGGCTGCGGTT
This sequence comes from Leifsonia sp. NPDC058194, assembly GCF_042883605.1. Taxonomy (NCBI): domain Bacteria; kingdom Bacillati; phylum Actinomycetota; class Actinomycetes; order Micrococcales; family Microbacteriaceae; genus Leifsonia; species Leifsonia sp. NPDC058194. The sequence goes on from NZ_JBHVVL010000004.1 coordinate 139,276, forward strand.
CGTGCGCGAGGCCTTCGTCGACCGTGCCTACCGGGCGGACGGCACCCTCGTTCCGCGCACGGAACCCGGTGCCGTCCTGCACGGCGACTCCGAGATCGCCCACCGTGCACTGCGGCTGGTCACCGAGGGCCGGGTCGTCGCGGCCGACGGCACGGACATCCCCGTCGAGGTCGACTCCCTCTGCGTCCACGGCGACTCGCCGGGTGCGGTCGAGATGGCGCGCGCCGTGCGGGGCCGGCTGGACGCCGCCGGAGTCGTGGTCGGAGCGTTCGCATGAGCCTGCGCATCCTCCCCTCGGGCGAGCGCGCACTGCTCGCCGAGCTCGACGGGCTCGAAGACGTCCTCGCCCTCTATCGCGCGCTCGACCAGGACCGGCCGGCCGGGGTCATCGACCTCGTCCCGGCCGCACGCACGCTGGGGATCGTCGTCGACCCGCTGATCCTGCCGCTCACCGCGGCGCAGGCCTGGGTGGAGCGCGCTCGTCCGGTCCCGGCTGCGGGGTCGGTGCAGGCCGTCGTCGAGATCCCGGTGCGCTACGACGGCCCGGACATCGCCGAGGCCGCCGCGCTGCTGGACCTCGCGCCGGCGGAGCTGATCGCGCTGCACACCTCCTCGTCCTGGCACGTCGCGTTCGTCGGATTCGCTCCCGGCTTCGGCTACCTGGTGACCGACCACGACCGGCTGCGCATCCCACGCCGGGCGACCCCGCGCACGTCCGTCCCCGCCGGATCGGTCGGCCTCGCAGGTGAGTTCAGCGGTGTCTACCCACGGTCGAGCCCGGGAGGCTGGCAGCTGATCGGCACGACCGACGCGGTGCTGTGGGACGCCGAGGCCGACCCGCCCGCGCTGCTGCGGCCGGGGGTGCCGGTGCGGTTCCGGGAGGTGCCATGAGCCTCCGCGTGCTGGAGAGCGGTCCGCTCGCCCTGATCCAGGACCTCGGCCGCCCGGGCTGGGCGGCGCTCGGCGTCGGCCCGTCGGGGGCGCTGGACCGGGCAGCGCTCCGGCTCGGCAACCGGCTGCTCGGCAACGCGGAGGGCGACGCCGGAGTGGAGGTGCTGCTCGGAGGGTTCAGCGCCCGGTTCGAATCGGAGACCTGGTTCGCGCTGACCGGGGCGGAAGGCGCGATCGAGCTCGACGGCCGCCCGGTCGACCCGCATCTCGCGGTGCACGCGGCGGCGGGGGCGGTGCTCCGCGTCGGCGCCCCGGATCACGGGATGCGGCACTACCTCGCCGTGCGCGGCGGATTCGATGTGCATCCGGTCCTCGGGTCGCGGTCCCGGGACACGCTCGCAGGCCTCGGGCCGGAGCCGTTGCGGTCCGGTGACGTGCTGCCGATCGGCCGCGCACGAGGCGCGGTCGCGCCATTGGACTTCGTGCCGCTCACTGCGCCGACGCGCGGGCCGATCGATCTGCGCGCCCATCGGGGCCCGCGCGCTGACTGGTTCACCGAGGCCGCCTTCGACGCCTTCCACGACGCTGCGTGGACGCTCAGCGCCGAGAGCAGCCGCATCGGCGCGCGGCTGGATCCTCCCGCCGCCGGCCGGCACGCCGCGCCCCTGCTCGAGCGGTGCGTGGCCGCTGAGCTGCCGAGTGAGCCGATGGTCGCCGGTTCGGTGCAGGTCTCGCCGGACGGCCGGCCCACCGTGCTGCTCGCCGACCACCCCGTCACCGGCGGCTACCCCGTCATCGCCGTGGTCGCCGACGCCTCCCTCGACCTCCTGGCGCAGGCACGCCCCGGCCAGGCCGTGACCTTCCGCCGGGCGTGACGCCGCGCTCCATCAGTCGCGCCGGTTGCCGGTCTGGAAGATGCTGCGGGCGGGTGGGGGAGAGGGGACGCTCGTCGCATCCGTGACGATCGGTGCATTCGCCGCGAACGTGCGCAGCTCCTCGCCCGCGACCGCCTTCGCCGGGTGCGGTCCGCTCGCGAGGAGGCGCGGCAGCCATTCCATCGGCAGCGGCGCGTTCGAGCCGACGAGCACGACGTTCCCGAAGCGGCGGCCCTTCAGCACCTGCGTCTCGGCCAGCGCCGCGACGTGACCCACCGCCGCGCCGAGCGTCGACACCTGGCTCCGCGCGAACGCGAGGGGCGGCCCGTCGGCGACGTTCACGAGGACGATCCCGCCCGGTTTCAGCAAGGAGACCGCCGACCGGTAGAACTCGATGCTCGTCACGTGCGCCGGGGTCCTCGCCCCGCTGAAGATGTCGATCACCAGCAGGTCGACCTCGCCGCGCAGCCCGGCGGGCAGCTTGCCGACCACCTCGCGCGCGTCCCCGTGCCGGACGCGGATCTGCGCGTACCGGGGGAGCGGGAGCTCCTGGCGCACCAGGTCCACCAGCTTGCTCTCCAGCTCCACGACCTGCTGCCGCGATCCCGGCCGCGTGTAGGCGACGTAGCGCGGGAGGGTCAGCGCACCGGCTCCCAGGTGCACCGCCGTGATGGGCTCGCCCGGGTCGCCGATGAGGTCGATGACGTTGCCCATCCGCTGCACGTATTCGAAGAACAACTGCGACGGGTCATCGAGATTCACGTGCGACTGGGGCGTCCCGTCGACCACGAGCTGATACGCGCCGGGTACGAACCGGTCCGGCTCCACGCTGGCGGTGTAGCCGCTCTCGGACAGGACGACCGACGGGTTCTCTGGCACGGGCCCAGCGTAGCCGCCTCCCACCTCCACCCGCCGATCTCCACCCGCGTCTCCACCCCAGGGCTGTCCCGCCCGCGGGCGCCGCGCGTCACGCTGGAGGGGTAGGTCGGAGGCTCCGGCCGGGAAGGCTGGTCATGACGGTTCAGACGCTCGGGAACGCGGTGCTCATCCTGCTGCTCATCGGATGGGTGGGATACAAGCAGCTCGTGTGGCGACCCGTCGTGGTGGCGCGCATGTGGCGGGGGCCGGCGATCTTCGCCATCGTGGGCGCCGTGCTGCTGGTGCAGCAGGTGAAGCCGACGCAGCTGACGGCTCTCGACCTCGCGGTGGTCGTCGGCGAGCTGCTGCTGTCGCTGGGCATCGGGGCCTGGATGGGCGCGATCGCCCGGTTCCGCCCTCTCGCCCAGCCGATGGCGACGGGGAAGGACGGGCGCGACATCGCCTTCTACGAGTCGCGGACGGGCGTGCTCGGGCTCGTGCTGTGGGTGGGCGTCATCGCCGTCCGCGTCGGGGTGGATGTCGTGGCCGCGCAGGCGGGCTCGCACCTGGCTGCCGCCACCGGCGTCATCCTGCTGGTGTTCGCGGCGAACCGTGCGGCGCGGACGGCCGTCTTCGCGGCGCGCCTCGATCGTCACCGCGCGCTCGCAGCATGATGGTGCTGTGACCTCTTCGACCTGGCCCGGCTGGCTGGCGCTCACGCTCAACATCGTGGGCGCCGGCTTCGTCGCGTACTCGATCGTCGGCTCCCACTCGGCCGATCGGCCGGTGTGGGTGCTCGTCGTCGGGCTGATCGCCGTCGCCACCTGGATCGCGCGCAGCCTCTGCGCGGTGTTGGACCTACGCCGGACGGCGCTGGTGCTCGCGCTCGTGTCGGCGGCGACGGGCGCGATCGTGACTCCGGCGACGGACGGCATCGCCGTCGTCCCGGTGATCGTCGCGATCCTCGCCCTGGTCGGCGACCTGCGGCGCCCGCTGGCGCTCGGGATCGTCGTGGCCGCGACCTCCATCGCCCTGATCGTCGTGGGGGCGCTGCCGTTCGACACACCGGTCGTGGCCGTCCTCGGCGAGCTCGCAGGTGTGCTTCTCGGCGTGTTCGCCGGCCTCAGCCGCCGGCAGTTCCGCCGCTCGGAGCAGCAGGCCGCCCTCCTGCGCGATCGCGAGGCGGCCATGCGCGAGGAGAACGCCCGGATCGCCCTCGCCCGCGATCTGCACGACCTGCTCGCCCACAGCCTCGGCGGCCTCGTCGTCCAGCTCGACGCGGTGGACGCGGTGCTGGAGGCCGGTGACGTCGAGTCGGCACGGCGCCGGGTGATCGACGCCCGCGGGCTGGCCGTCGACGGCCTGGCCGATGCCCGCCGCGCCGTAGCGGCGCTGCGCGACCCGGACTCCGCCACGGCGGCGGCGCCGGTCGACCCCGGGGCGCTCGCCGCAGACCTGGGCGACCTGATCAGCGCGCACCGGGCTCTCGGCGGCGAGGCGGCGCTGACCGTCCTCGGCCGGCCGAGGCCGCTGTCCGCCCTGCAGGCCGCCGCACTGCGTCGCGCGCTGCAGGAGTCGCTGAGCAACGCCCGCAAACACGCGCCCGGGCAGCCCGTCCGGGCGGAGCTCGCCTGGGAGGATGACCGGGTGACCCTCCACGTCTCGAACCCGCTCGCCGCCGGCGACGACGCTCCACTCGCCCGCAGCGGGGGAGGCCACGGGTTGGCGGGCATGCGCGAACGCTTCGCCGCGCTGCCGCTCGGCGGTTCCGCCACGGCCGGCGCCGACGGCGACCGGTTCGCCGTGACGGCCGAGGCGAGGCTCGCGTGAGCGCGGGCATGGGCGTAGATGCGGGCGCCGGCCAGCAGACGATCCGCGTGATCGTCGCCGACGACCAGGCCATCATCCGGGACGGACTCGTCACGGTCCTCGGGCTGCTGCCGGACGTCGAGGTGGTCGGCGAGGCGTCCGACGGCGAGCAGGCGGTCGCGCTCGCCGTCGCGGAACAGCCGGATGTCGCCCTGATGGACCTGCGGATGCCCGGCGTCGACGGGGTCGCCGCCACCGAGCGGATCTCGCGCGAGGCGCCGGGCACGGCCGTCCTGGTGCTCACCACGTACGCCGACGACGAGTCCATCCTCGCGGCGCTGCGGGCGGGTGCCCGCGGCTACCTGACGAAGGATGCCGGCCGGGCGGAGCTCGCCGCGGCGGTCCGGGCGGTCGCGAGCGGTCAGTCCACCTTCGCGCCGGAGGTCGGGGCGCGCATCGTCAGCTCGCTGACCTCCGCGCCCCCTCCCTCCCGGAAGGCCTCCGCCGGCGCCGCAGTGCACGCACGCTTCCCCGCCCTCACGCCGCGCGAGGCAGAGGTGCTCGCGCTCGTCGGCGACGGCAGGAGCAACCCGGAGATCGCGGCCGCCCTGTTCGTCAGCGTGGCGACGGTCAAGACGCACATCAACGCGATCTTCGCGAAGCTCGCCGTCCGCGACCGCGCCCAGGCGATCGCCCTCGTCCGGTCCTGAGCCCACCGAAGTCCGCCTACCGCACGCCGCCGTCGCGGAGGAGGATGGCGGCATGACGGACCGGGTACTGGTGACGGGCGGATCGGGTTTCGTCGGCGCCCATTGCACGGCCGCCCTCCTGGACGCGGGCTACGACGTGCGCGCCACGGTGCGTTCTCCCGCCCGCGCCGCTGATGTGCGCGCGCAGCTCGCCGTCGCCGGTGTCGACGAGCCCGGCGAGCGTCTGACCTTCGCGATCGCCGACCTCACCGCCGACGAGGGCTGGGCGCAGGCGGTGGACGGCTGCCGCTTCGTGCTGCACGTGGCCTCCCCGTTCCCCGCGCGCCAGCCGAAAGATCCGGACGAGCTGATCGTGCCCGCCCGGGACGGCGCTCTGCGCGTGCTCCGCGCGGCCCGCGACGCGGGCGTGGAACGCGTCGTCCAGACCTCCTCATTCGCGGCGATCGGCTACGGTCACGAGCCGGCCGACCGGGTCTTCACGGAGCGGAACTGGACGGAGCTCGACAGCGGCAGGCCGGTGAGCCCGTACGCGCGCTCCAAGACGATCGCCGAACGCGCCGCCTGGCGGTTCGTCGGCGAGGAGGGCGGCGGGCTGCAGCTGGCCACCGTCAACCCGGTCGGCATCCTCGGACCGGTGCTCGGCCCCGACGTCTCGAGCTCCGTCGAGCTCATCCGGCTGGTGCGCGACGGGCGGCTGCCCCGCCTGCCGGACGTCTGGTTCGGGATCGTGGACGTGCGCGACGTCGCCGCACTGCATCTGCTGGCGATGACCCGGCCCGAGGCGGCCGGCGAGCGGTTCCTCGCGATCGCGGGGGAGGTGATGAGCGCTCAGCAGGTCGCGCGGTTCATCCGGGGGCGGCTGGGCGAGGAGGCGGGGCGGCGTGTGCCGACGAAGGTGATGCCGGAGTGGATGCTGCGCCTCGCCGCTCCGGTCAGCCGGACGGTCCGCGACGCCCTCCCTGACGTCGGCGTGCGCCGGCGCGCGAGCTCCGAGAAAGCCGCGACCGTGCTCGGCTGGGAGCCGCGATCCCGCGAGACGGCGCTCGCCGCGACGATCGACACACTGCCGACACGCCGCTGACAGGCCCGGAATCCCGCGGATCCGAGCGGAATAGGAGAGCCGTGCGCGGGGTTATACAGCACATCCACACTCCCGGTCAAGAAAAGACTGGACACGGCGCGCCCTTTTGACATATAGTTGTTCTTTGCGCTCCCAGTCAGATCTTTCGCCTTCATATTGCGGTCGGCTTCGTCTTTCCCCGTGCGCGTCTGGGCCCGTCAACCGGGTCAGATACGACGCCGCGAATCCCTGGGAGTCGCTGTTTCATCGAACAGCTCGTCCTCACACCGACATCATCACTGACCGACAGTAACGGGCCCGGCGGGGTCCACGGAGGTTATTTCCTTGGCTGCTGCGCGCAACGCAACCAACACTGACAAGACACCCAAGAACGGCCGAGGCGCATCCCGTCTCTCGTTCGCCAAGATCACGGACACCCTGACGGTTCCCGATCTGCTGGCACTGCAGACGGAGAGCTTCGACTGGCTCGTCGGCAACGACGCGTGGAAGGCCCGCGTCGCCGAAGCCGAGGAACAGGGTCGCCAGGATCTGCCCGGTAGCACCGGACTCGAGGAGATCTTCGAGGAGATCTCTCCCATCGAGGACCTCGGCGAGACCATGCAGCTCTCCTTCACCAACCCGTTCCTCGAGGAGAAGAAGTACTCGATCGACGAGTGCAAGGAGAAGGGCAAGACCTACGCCGCCCCGCTCTACGTCGAGGCCGAGTTCATGAACCACCTCACGGGTGAGATCAAGACTCAGACGGTCTTCATGGGCGACTTCCCGCTCATGACCGAGCGAGGCACCTTCATCATCAACGGCACCGAGCGTGTCGTCGTGTCGCAGCTCGTCCGCTCGCCGGGCGTCTACTTCGAGGCCACGGCCGACAAGACCTCCGACAAGGACATCTACTCGGCGCGCATCATCCCGAGCCGTGGTGCCTGGCTCGAGTTCGAGATCGACAAGCGCGACCAGGTGGGCGTGCGCATCGACCGCAAGCGCAAGCAGTCCGTCACCGTCTTCCTCAAGGCGCTCGGCCTGACCAGCGAGGAGATCCTCTCCGAGTTCGCGGGCTTCCAGTCGATCGAGCTGACCCTCGAGAAGGACGCCATCCTCACCAAGGAGGAGGCGCTCAAGGACATCTACCGCAAGCTGCGTCCGGGCGAGCAGGTCGCTGCCGAGGCCGCGCGTGCGCTCCTCGACAACTTCTACTTCAACCCGAAGCGCTACGACCTCGCCAAGGTCGGCCGCTACAAGATCAACCGCAAGCTCGGCCTCGAGGCCCCGCTGACGGACTCGGTGCTGACCGTCCAGGACATCATCGCGACGATCAAGTACCTGGTCTCCCTGCACGACGGCCAGACCACGTTCAAGGGCCTCCGCAACGGTCAGCCGGCCGAGATCCGCCTGGACGTCGACGACATCGACCACTTCGGCAACCGTCGCATCCGTGCTGTCGGCGAGCTCATCCAGAACCAGGTCCGCACCGGTCTGTCCCGCATGGAGCGCGTCGTCCGCGAGCGCATGACCACGCAGGACATCGAGGCGATCACCCCGCAGACCCTGATCAACGTGCGCCCCGTCGTCGCCGCGATCAAGGAGTTCTTCGGCACGTCGCAGCTGTCGCAGTTCATGGACCAGAACAACCCGCTCGCGGGTCTGACGCACAAGCGCCGCCTCTCGGCCCTCGGCCCGGGTGGTCTGAGCCGTGAGCGCGCCGGCGTCGAGGTCCGCGACGTCCACCCGTCGCACTACGGCCGCATGTGCCCGATCGAGACCCCGGAAGGCCCGAACATCGGCCTGATCGGCTCGCTCGCGTCGTTCGCGCGCATCAACTCGTTCGGCTTCATCGAGACGCCGTACCGCAAGGTCGTCGAGGGCCGGGTCTCCGAGCAGATCGACTACCTGACCGCTTCGGAGGAGGACGACTTCGTCGTCGCGCAGGCCAACGCCCCGCTCGACTCGAACGGCCACTTCACCGAGGAGCGCGTCCTCGCCCGTCAGAAGGGCGGCGAGGTCGACCTCGTCCCCGCCGACGAGATCGGCTACATGGACGTCTCCCCGCGCCAGATGGTGTCGGTGGGTACCTCGCTGATCCCGTTCCTCGAGCACGACGACGCCAACCGAGCCCTCATGGGTGCGAACATGCAGCGCCAGGCGGTGCCGCTGCTCCGCTCGGAGAGCCCGGTCGTCGGAACCGGTATGGAGGGCTTCGCGGCCATCGACGCCGGTGACGTGGTCACGGCCGACAAGTCCGGTGTCGTCACCGAGGTCTCGGCCGACGCGGTCACCGTCCAGGCGGACGACGGCACGATCAAGACCTACTACCTGCGCAAGTTCGACCGCTCCAACCAGGGCACGTCGTACAACCACCGCGTGATCGTGGACGAGGGCGACCGCATCGAGGCCGGAGAGGTCGTCGCCGACGGCCCCGCGACCGAGAACGGCGAGCTCGCGCTCGGCAAGAACCTGCTCATCGCGTTCATGCCGTGGGAGGGTCACAACTTCGAGGACGCGATCATCCTCAGCCAGAACCTGGTGAAGGACGACACCCTCTCCTCGATCCACATCGAGGAGTACGAGGTCGACGCCCGCGACACCAAGCTCGGCAAGGAGGAGATCACCCGCGACCTCCCGAACGTCAGCCCGGACCTCCTGGCCGACCTCGACGAGCGCGGCATCATCCGCATCGGCGCCGAGGTGCGCCCCGGCGACATCCTCGTCGGCAAGGTCACGCCGAAGGGCGAGACCGAGCTGTCGGCCGAGGAGCGCCTGCTCCGCGCGATCTTCAACGAGAAGAGCCGCGAGGTGCGCGACACCTCCCTCAAGGTCCCCCACGGCGAAGAGGGCACCATCATCGGTGTCAAGGTCTTCGACTCGCAGGACGGCGATGACGAGCTCGGCTCGGGCGTCAACCAGCGCGTGGTGGTCTACATCGCCCAGAAGCGCAAGATCACCGCGGGCGACAAGCTCGCCGGTCGTCACGGCAACAAGGGCGTCATCTCGAAGATCCTGCCCGTCGAGGACATGCCGTTCCTCGCGGACGGCACCCCGGTCGACGTGATCCTCAACCCGCTGGGCGTGCCCGGTCGAATGAACTTCGGCCAGGTGCTCGAGATCCACCTCGGGTGGATCGCCCAGAACGGCTGGGAGGTCAAGGGCAAGCCCAAGTGGGCCGCCGAGCTGCCCGAGGCCGCGTTCAGCGCAGCCCCCGGCACCAAGGTCGCGACCCCGGTGTTCGACGGCGCGAAGGAGGAGGAGATCGCAGGTCTGCTCGACTCGACCTTCCCGACCCGCGACGGCGACCGCCTGATCGGATCCTCCGGCAAGACGCAGCTCTTCGACGGCCGCTCCGGCGAGCCGTACCCGGACCCGATCTCGGTCGGCTACATGTACATCCTGAAGCTGCACCACCTGGTCGACGACAAGATCCACGCCCGTTCGACCGGCCCGTACTCGATGATCACCCAGCAGCCGCTCGGTGGTAAGGCGCAGTTCGGTGGACAGCGTTTCGGTGAGATGGAGGTGTGGGCCCTCGAGGCCTACGGTGCCGCGTACGCGCTGCAGGAGCTCCTGACCATCAAGTCGGATGACATCCTCGGCCGCGTCAAGGTCTACGAGGCCATCGTCAAGGGTGAGAACATCCAGGAGCCGGGCATCCCGGAGTCCTTCAAGGTCCTCATCAAGGAGATGCAGTCGCTCTGCCTGAACGTCGAGGTGCTCTCGGCCGACGGCCAGCAGGTCAGCCTGCGCGACGCGGACGACGAGGCCTTCCGCGCTGCGGAAGAGCTCGGCATCAACATCTCCTCCCGCTTCGAGTCCTCGTCGATCGACGAGATCTGACCCGCAGCCAGACCCACCTGACGAATTCTTTACAGGAGAGAGTGAACATTGCTCGACGCAACAACTTTTGACGAGCTGCGTATCGGCCTGGCGACCGCTGACGACATCCGTCGTTGGTCCTACGGCGAGGTCAAGAAGCCGGAGACGATCAACTACCGCACGCTGAAGCCGGAGAAGGACGGTCTCTTCGGAGAGCAGATCTTCGGCCCGTCGCGTGACTGGGAGTGCTCGTGCGGCAAGTACAAGCGCGTCCGCTTCAAGGGCATCGTGTGCGAGCGCTGCGGCGTGGAGGTCACCAAGTCCTCCGTCCGTCGTGAGCGCATGGGCCACATCGAGCTCGCGGCCCCGGTCACGCACATCTGGTACTTCAAGGGTGTCCCCAGCCGTCTCGGCTACCTGCTCGACATGGCGCCGAAGGACCTCGAGAAGGTCATCTACTTCGCCGCGTACATGGTGATCAGTGTCGACGAGGACGGCCGTCACTCCGACATGCCCGGACTCGAGAACGAGCTCCGCCTCGAAGTCAAGACGCTGTCCGACCAGCGCGACTCCCGGGTCGCCGAGCGCCTCCAGCGCCTCGAGGTCGACCTCGCAGCGCTCGAGGAGGAGGGCGCCAAGGCCGACCAGAAGCGTCGCGTCAAGGACGCGGCGGAGAAGGAGATGGGCCAGATCCGCAAGTCCTTCGACGAGGACATCGCCCGTCTGGAGCGCGTGTGGGAGTCCTTCCGCACCCTCAAGGTCGGCGACCTCAAGCCGGAGGACGCGGACTTCAACGAGCTCATCGACCGGTACGGCCTGTACTTCGAGGCCTACATGGGCGCCGAGTCGATCAAGCGCCGCCTGCTGGCGTTCGACCTGGCCGCGGAGGCCGAGCTGCTCCGCGAGCAGATCGCCAACGGCAAGGGACAGAAGAAGATCCGCGCGATCAAGCGTCTGCGCGTCGTCTCCTCGTTCCTCGCGACCGGCAACTCGCCCGCCGCGATGGTGCTCGACGTCGTCCCGGTCATCCCGCCGGAGCTGCGCCCGATGGTCCAGCTCGACGGTGGCCGCTTCGCGACCAGCGACCTGAACGACCTCTACCGCCGCGTGATCAACCGCAACAACCGTCTGCGCCGTCTGCTCGACCTCGGGGCTCCCGAGATCATCGTGAACAACGAGAAGCGGATGCTGCAGGAGGCCGTCGACGCACTGTTCGACAACGGCCGCCGCGGTCGCCCCGTGACGGGTACCGGCAACCGCGCCCTCAAGTCCCTGAGCGACATGCTCAAGGGCAAGCAGGGTCGCTTCCGCCAGAACCTGCTCGGAAAGCGCGTCGACTACTCGGGCCGTTCGGTCATCATCGTCGGCCCGCAGCTCAAGCTGCACCAGTGCGGTCTGCCCAAGCAGATGGCGCTGGAGCTGTTCAAGCCGTTCGTGATCAAGCGCCTGATCGACCTGAGCCACGCTCAGAACATCAAGGCCGCCAAGCGCATGGTGGAGCGTTCGCGTCCGCAGGTGTGGGACGTGCTCGAGGAGATCATCCGCGAGCGCCCCGTGCTGCTGAACCGTGCGCCCACGCTGCACCGTCTCGGCATCCAGGCGTTCGAGCCCCAGCTCGTCGAGGGCAAGGCCATCCAGCTGCACCCGCTCGTCTGCGCCGCGTTCAACGCGGACTTCGACGGCGACCAGATGGCCGTCCACCTCCCGCTGTCGGTGGAGGCCCAGGCCGAGGCCCGCATCCTGATGCTCGCCTCGAACAACATCCTGAAGCCGTCCGACGGCCGCCCGGTCACCCTGCCCTCGCAGGACATGATCATCGGTCTGCACCACCTCACCACCGTCCGCGAGGGCGCTGTGGGCGAGGGTCGCGCGTTCTCCTCGGTCTCCGAGGCGATCCTCGCGAAGGACCAGGGTTCGCTGCACCTCAACGCGACCGTGAAGATCCGTCTCGACAACTACGTGCCGTCCGACGCGGCCGACACCGGTGCCGAGCCGATCACCGCGATCGTGGAGACCACGCTGGGCCGCGCCCTCTTCAACGAGGCGCTCCCGGCCGACTACCCCTACGTGGAGGCCGTCGCCGACAAGGGCATGATCTCGTCGATCGTGAACGCCCTCGCCGAGCGGTACCCGAAGGTGGAGGTCGCTGCCGCGCTCGACCGGATCAAGGACGCCGGCTTCTACTGGGGCACCCGTTCCGGTGTGACCGTCGCGCTGAGCGACATCCTCACGCCGCCGAACAAGCCGCAGATCGTGGCGGGCTACGAGAAGAAGGCCGCCAAGATCACGGCGGAGTTCGAGAAGGGTCTCACGACCGACCTCGAGCGCCGTCAGGAACTGGTGAAGCTCTGGACCGAGGCGACCAACGAGGTCGCCGAGGCCATGCGCGCCAACTTCCCGGCCGACAACACCATCAACCGCATGGTCACGTCGGGTGCCCGTGGTAACTGGCTGCAGGTGCGCAACATCGCCGGTATGCGTGGTCTGGTGAACAACCCGAAGGGTGAGATCATCCCGCGCCCGATCATCTCCTCGTACCGCGAGGGTCTGTCGGTGGCGGAGTACTTCATCGCGACGCACGGTGCCCGTAAGGGTCTGGCCGACACGGCTCTCCGTACGGCCGACTCGGGTTACCTGACCCGTCGTCTGGTGGACGTCTCGCAGGATGTCATCATCCGTGAGGACGACTGCGGCACGACCAAGGGCCTCGACCTCCCGATCGCGACGGTCGACGAGGACGGCACGCTCACCCGTGACCCGAACGTGGAGAACTCGGTGTTCGCCCGGACGCTGGCCGCTGACGCGGTCTCGCCCGACGGCACCGTGGTCGCCGCCGCCGGCGACGACGTGGGCGACGTGCTCATCGACAAGCTGGTCGCGGCCGGCGTGGTCGACATCAAGGTCCGCTCGGTCCTGACCTGCGAGTCCGCGGTCGGCGTCTGCGCCGCCTGCTACGGCCGTTCGCTCGCGACCGGCAAGCTCGTGGACATCGGCGAGGCGGTCGGCATCATCGCCGCCCAGTCGATCGGTGAGCCCGGTACCCAGCTGACCATGCGTACCTTCCACACCGGTGGTTCGGCCTCCGCGGACGACATCACCCAGGGTCTGCCGCGCGTCCAGGAGCTGTTCGAGGCCCGTACCCCCAAGGGTGCGTCCCCGATCGCCGAGGCCGCCGGTCGCATCGTCATCGAGGAGACGGACAAGTCCCGCAAGGTCGTCCTGACCCCCGACAACGGCGACGAGCCGCACATCTACCCGGTGCTGCGTCGTTCGACCCTCCTGGTGGAGGACGGACAGCGCGTCGAGCTCGGCCAGCAGCTGATCGTCGGCACCGTCGACCCGAAGGAGGTCCTCCGGGTCAAGGGCGTCCGCGAGGTGCAGAAGCACCTGGTGGGCGGCGTGCAGGGCGTCTACCGCTCGCAGGGTGTGCCGATCCACGACAAGCACATCGAGGTCATCGTCCGCCAGATGCTCCGCAAGGTCACCGTCGTCGACCACGGCGACACCGACTTGCTGCCGGGTGAGCTCGTCGACCGTTCGCGGTACAACGAGATCAACCGCACGGCGCTGCAGGAGGGCAAGAAGACGGCCTCGGCGCGTCAGGAGGTCATGGGTATCACCAAGGCGTCGCTGGCGACCGAGTCGTGGCTGTCGGCCGCGTCCTTCCAGGAGACCACCCGCGTCCTGACGCAGGCGGCCATGGAGGGCAAGTCCGACCCGCTGATCGGCCTCAAGGAGAACGTCATCATCGGTAAGCTCATCCCGGCCGGAACCGGCCTGCAGCGCTACCGGAACGTCACCGTGGAGGCGACGGAGGAGGCCAAGGCGGAGCGGTACCCCAACCGCATCTTCGCCGACGACTCCGCGTTCAGCGAGAACGACCTGAGCTTCGTCGACTTCGACAGCTTCAGCTCGGACGACTACACCCCCGGAACCTACAACTAGGTCCCGTACCCCGGAAGGCCCCTGGCGCACTGCGCCGGGGGCCTTCCGGCGTTTCCGGGGTCGTCTCGCGTGGGGGAGAATGGAGGCATGTGGCGCCAGCTCCTCGAGTACACCGATTCGACCGGTCGCACGATGGTCGGCTGCGCCGGCGTCGTGTTCCTCATTGCCGTGGTCAGCTTCGTGCTCGGTATCGTGCAGGCGACCACCGGCAACGCCGCGGGCTCCCTCCCGTACTGGCTGACGACGATGGGCTGCGCCGTGGTCGCGGGCGTGCTGGTCTACCTGGCGAGCCGACGCGGAGACCTGCGCCGCCGCTGAGCGTCCCGCTAGGGTGGACGCATGCGGGATCGGGTGGGGATTCGAGGACTTGTCGCGGGTGCGATCGCGGTGACGGTGGTGATCGGCGCGGCGGGGTGTACCGGGGGCGGCGCGGCAACCCCGGTTTCGACCGTATCGACGGCGTCCGCGACCCCAACCTCGTCGACGCCTCCGCCGCTGACGTCCACTCCCGGAGCGATGCCGAAGAGTTGCGACGATCTCTTCACGCCCGCCCTCAAGGAGTACATCTCGCCTGACGGCTTCCTCGCGCTCAATCCGGCGTGGCTGCAGGAGCCCGGCAACGAACGCAAGCTCGAGAACGGCTACGGGACGTTCGATCCCGAGCTCGCGAAGATCCTCTCGGCCGATCCTGGAGTGCTGTGCGATTGGAGCAAGGCGTCCGGTCCCGGGGAGGTCTTCCTCATCACTCAGGTGCGGAAGGTGGATGCGGCGACGCAGCAGGCCGCGCTCGCCCGGATGGCAGAGCTGGCATCCGACCCGAACACCGGTTGGACCTGCGTGGACTACTCTGCCGGGCGCTGGTGTCTCGTTAACACGAACGACGGCACCGGCAACGTCCAGGGCGAGTCTCAGTTCTTCCGCGACGGAATCTGGATCGCCTCCGACTGGGTGAACGCAGGCCCGGAGGAGTACACGCCGCGCCTCGTGCAGCGGATCTTCGGCTGAACGTTCACCGTCGCTCGCGGCTCCGCGTGGGTCGCGTCTGCCCCCCGCGCGCGTGGCACCCCTGCGCGGGGCACCTGTAAGCGGAGCTGTCACGCGTGTGACGCACGGGAATACGGTGACATCGCTTCGCCGCCTCCGGATCTCGCCCGGTGGCGGCGCGGTCCGCCGGCACACCCGACCCGGTCGGCGGCAGCCCCCGCACAAGGAGGTCCCCCGTGGCGTCCATGACAGAGATCCTGATCCTCCACGGCCATCTGCCGATCGAGTACCTGGACACGGTGTCCAGCGAGCCCTCCGCCGACGAATCGACGGTGCGCGACCTGCTCGCGCGCGGCGCGGTGACGGCCGGTCAGGTGGCGCGCGCCCGTGCCGCGCAGTCCGGCGTCCCGTTCGTGGAGCTCGCCGACTACCCGGTGGACCGCCTCGCGGTCGGACTCATCCCCGGCCCGCTCTGCCGCCGGCACGTGGTGCTGCCGATCGGCGTGCAGGACGGCACCGTGATCCTCGCGATGGCGGACCCCGGCAACGTGTTCGCCATCGACGACGTGCGCGCGGCGTCCCGGATGAGCGTCGCGCCCGCGGTCGCGGACATCCCCGACCTGCTCGCCGCCATCGACCGCTACGTGCGTGCGGACGACGAGCTCAGCGATCTCACGACGACGCTGGAGGAGGAGAGCGCTCCCGTCCAGGACACGGCGATCGCGGAGTCCGGTGACGACGACGCCCCGATCGTGCGGTTCGTGAACCTGCTCGTCAGCCAGGCCATCCAGGACCATGCGTCGGACATCCACATCGAGCCGGCCGAGCACGACGTGCGCGTGCGCTACCGCATCGACGGCGTGCTCCACGCGATGCAGAGTGCCCCGAAGGCCATCCAGAACGGCGTGATCTCGCGCCTCAAGATCATGAGCGACATCGACATCGCCGAGCGGCGCAAGCCCCAGGACGGTCGCATGTCCGTCGTGCACGGCGGCCGCCAGATCGACCTGCGCGTCGCGACGCTGCCCACGGTGTGGGGCGAGAAGGTCGTCATGCGCATCCTGGACAACACCAACACCGGGATGACGCTGCGCGACCTGAACCTGCTCGAGCGCAACTTCGAGACCTACCGCGCCTCGTACTCCAAGCCGTACGGCATGATTCTGGTCACCGGGCCCACGGGCTCAGGCAAGTCGACCACGCTCTACACGACCCTGAACGCGGTGGCACGCCCCGAGATCAACGTGATCACCGTCGAGGACCCGGTCGAGTACCGGATGCCCGGCATCAACCAGGTGCAGGTCAACCCGAAGGCGGGCCTCACCTTCGCCAGCGCGCTCCGCAGCATCCTGCGCAGCGACCCGGACGTCGTGCTGCTGGGCGAGATCCGCGACCACGAGACCGCTCAGATCGCGATCGAGGCGTCGCTGACCGGCCACCTCGTGCTCTCCACCCTGCACACGAACGACGCCCCCAGCGCCGTCACCCGTCTGACCGAGATGGACATCGAGCCGTTCCTCGTCGGCTCCGCCCTCGACTGCGTCGTCGCTCAGCGGCTCGCGCGCCGGCTCTGCGACCGCTGCAAGCAGCCCGCGAGCTACTCGGCCGACGACCTGCGCCGCCTCCGTTTCGTGGTCCCGGACGACCAGCCGGTGCCGCCGGTGTACATGCCGGTCGGCTGCCCGACCTGCTCCAACACCGGCTACCGCGGACGCATCGCCGTGCACGAGGTCATGGCGGTCACCGAGGACATCGAGCGGCTCGCGGTGCAGCGCGCATCCAGTGCTGAGATCGCCCGGACGGCGCAGGAGCAGGGGATGCTCACGCTGCGTGCGGACGGTTGGGAGAAGGCCAAGCTCGGCCTGACCTCGGTGGAAGAGATCCTGCGAGTGGTCGCCTAGGAGGGCATATGACGATCGACGACAACGCCTGGGGCGGCTACCCCGCACCCACCGTCAAGCCGCTGTACGAGATCCCGGTCGTCCCGCCCGGGGCGACGGCGAACGGCTGGGCGCCCGGCGCGGGCGTGCCCCTGCAGCCGCCGACGTACGTGGCGCCGGTTGAGCAGGTCGCACCGCCGGTCGCGCCGCCGGTGGCCACGCCCGCCACGGAACCTCCCGCGGCCACCGTCTATTCGCTCGACGAGGTGCCGGCCGGACCCCGTCTGGTCCCGGCGGGACGCCGGGCGGCCGTGCTCGCCGAACAGGCGTCGACCGCGCAGACCGCGCCCCTCCCGCATCCCGACATCGACTACGACGCCGAGGTCGCCACCCTCACGGCCACCGAGCGGGACGCCCTCGCGAAGGCCGATCCCGAGCTCGTGGCGGCGCTGCGGGAGGTCGTGCTGCAGCGCGCATCCGACCTCCATGTCACCGTCGGCGCACCCCCGATGGTCCGGATCGACGGAGCCCTGACGCCGGCCGGTAACGCCGAGCCCTGGGGGCACGAGCGCACGCTCGCCGCCCTCACCAGCCTGCTCACCGATCGCCAGGCCGAGCTCTTCAAGCGCGAGCTCGAGCTCGACTTCGCCTTCACCATCTCGGCGAACTCCCGCTTCCGTGTCAACTTCTACCAGCAGCGCGGCTCCGTCGGCGCCGCCTTCCGTCTCATCCCGACCGAGATCAAGCAGCTGCGCGAACTGGGCGTCCCGGAGCAGATCGGCGGCTTCTCGACGCTGCCCCGCGGTCTCGTCCTCGTGACCGGCCCGACGGGCTCCGGCAAGTCGACCACGCTCGCCGCCCTCGTCGACCTCGTGAACTCGACCCGTGCCGATCACATCGTGACGGTCGAGGACCCGATCGAGTTCATGCACACCCACAAGCGCTCGATCGTCAACCAGCGCGAGGTCGGCCACGACACGCACAGCTTCAACAACGCGCTCAAGCACGTGCTCCGCCAGGACCCGGATGTCATCCTCATCGGCGAGCTCCGCGACCTCGAGACGATCTCCGTCGCTCTGACCGCCGCCGAGACCGGCCACCTCGTCTTCGCCACCCTGCACACCCAGGACGCCCCGCAGACGATCGACCGCGTCATCGACGTCTTCCCGCCCCACCAGCAGGACCAGGTGCGCGCCCAGCTCGCCGGAACCTTGCAGGGCGTCGTCTGCCAGACCCTCGTCAAACGCGCCTCCGGCCGCGGCCGCGTCGTCGCGACCGAGGTCCTGATGATGACCCCGGCCATCGCCAACCTCATCCGAGAAGGCAAGACCTACCAGATCGCGTCCGCCATGCAGGCCGGACGCGGGGACGGGATGCACACGATGGACCAGCATCTGGCGGAGCTGGTGAACGCGGGCGCGATCACCCATAAGGCCGCACTCGAGAAGGCTCACGATGTCGAAAGCATCCATCGGCTGATCCAGCGCGTCGAGTCGCCGTCCGAGGCGTCGGGCCGGGCGCTGGCCTCCGGCGGTCCTGATTTCGGCGACAGCTACTCCGGGGTGGTGAAGTGATGTCCAACGCGACCGCGTTCGTCTACAAGGGCAGGAACGCGGACGGCAAGGTCGTGAAAGGCAAGCTCGACGCGCCTGGCGAGGCGGCGGTGGCCACCCGCCTGCGGACGATGGGGCTCTCTCCGATCGCCATAGAACGAGCACCCGAGGCGACGGGGTTGAACAGGGAGATCAACCTCAGCCTCGGTACCGGCGTCAAGCTCAAGGATCTCGCGGTCGCCAGCCGGCAGATGGCTACGATGATCGGTGCCGGCCTCTCGTTGCTCAAGACGCTGAACATCCTGGCCGACCAGACCGAGAACAAGAAGCTGGCCGCCGTGCTGGGACGAGTCCGCGACGACGTCGAGACGGGCGTCTCGGTGGCCGATGCCATGCGCAAGGACGAGGCGATCTTCACACCGCTGATGGTGAACATGGTGCGCGCCGGCGAGACCGGAGGCTTCCTCGACGGGGCGCTGGAATCAGTGGCGGCCAACTTCGAGAAGGAAGTCAAACTCCGGGCGACGATCAAGTCTGCCTTGACCTATCCGATTATCGTCTTCGTCATGTCGATCGTCGCCGTCATCGCGATGCTGATCTTCATCGTGCCGGTGTTCGAGAACATGTTCAAAGGTTTCGGCAAGGATCTGCCGCTCCCCACGCAGATCCTCGTCCTGCTTTCCCACGCGATGGTGTGGGTGGTGCCCGTCCTCGCAGTCGGAGGGATCGCGTTCGCCGTCTGGTGGAACAAGAACAAGAACCTGGAGGCGGTGCGGCGTCGCATCGATCCGATGAAACTCCGCCTGCCCGTTTTCGGGATGCTGCTCAAGAAGATCGCGATCGCACGTTTCGCACGGAACTTCTCGAACATGATCGGCGCCGGTGTGCCGATCTTGAGGGCTCTGCAGATCGTCGGTGAGACGAGTGGCAACTGGGTGATCGAGAACGCGTTGGGGGCCGTCCGGGACGGCGTGCGGCAGGGGGAGGCGATCGCTGCGCCCCTGGCCCAGCAACCGGTCTTCCCTGCCATGGTGACGCAGATGGTGGCTGTCGGTGAGGACTCCGGCTCGTTGGAGACGATGCTCGCGAAGATCGCCGACTTCTACGAGCAGGAGGTGGCTGCCGCGACCGAGCAGCTCACGGCCATGATCGAGCCGCTTGTCGTCGCGTTCCTCGGAGTGATCATCGGAGGCATGGTCGTCGCGCTCTACATGCCGATCTTCCAGATTGCGACGGTCGTCAAGTAGACGTGCCCAACCTGGGGGCCAGTTGCGAAAAAGCTCCCTCTAACTGGGGTGATTCTTGAGTGAAAAACCCCCCAATCGTGGGATTCTGCCGAGAATTTGCTCCGAATTACCATCGAGCCACCGGACGGGGACTCGCACCCTTCCGTACCGAATACCCCGACCGAATGGAAACCGAAATGTACTTCCGACTCATGGGCAAGCTGAACGCTCGCCGCAAGGGCCTGCTCGAGGAGAACGAGAACGGCTTCACTCTCATCGAGCTCCTCGTGGTGGTCATCATCATCGGCGTCCTCGCCGCCATCGCGATCCCGGTCTACCTGGGGGTCCAGAGCGGTGCGAAGGACAACGCAGTCAAGGCCGACCTCACGAACCTCAAGACGGCCGCGGTCGCATACGAGACGGCGAACAGCGGCGCGCTGCCGACGTCCATCACCGACCTCACCAGCTCGGTGACCATCGATGGCGGCAACTACTCCACGACGGGCTCGCCCAAGCTCACCTCGTCGGGCACCGGCGCCACCGCCACCTTCACGATCTGCGCCACCGGCAACAACGGCAACTCGTGGAAGGTCACCGACAAGACGGCCCCGCAGTCCACCCCTTCCTGCTCGTAAAAAGGTGCACGTGCGGTCAGCGGGGCGGGGAGCCTGAATCGCTCTCCGCTCCGCTCCCGTACTTCCGCACCGGCCGTACCCCACCACCCATACCCGAATCAGGGAGGTGACCGATGTCCCGCATTCAGCTCCGCCCCCGCCCCCACTCTTCTTCTGCGGACGCCGGTTTCTCCTTGATCGAGGTCATGGTCGCGATGTTCATCTTCGCCGTCGTCTCCCTCGCATTCGCCTCCGCCCTTCTGACGACGATGCAGGTCTCGAGCGACTCGCTCGCCCGGCAGACCGCGAGCAGCCTGGCTGCCGGCCAAATCGATCAGGTCAGGACCACCACCGACCTGACGGCGCTGGACTCATCGTCGGCGCCAACCGATGTCACCGTCGCGGGACGCAAGTATCACATCTCGACTATCGTCCGGTGGACCGGTGCCGGCTCGGGAACGGACGCGCAGTGCAGCTCCGGATCCGGGCCGCTGCTGAACAAGGCCGTGAAGGTCGTCGTGTCGTGGGACGGCATGGCCACCTCGACCCTCCCCGCAGAAGCGGACACGGTGGTGGCGCCCAAGAGCCGGATCAGCGATGTGAACAAGGGGGTGATCATCGTCTCGGTGAAGAACGCCCAGGGCGCGGGGAACGCCGCTGTGACCATCTTGGTCGTCCCGAACCCGACGGCCCCGAACGGTGCTTCGGCGATCTCGGCCACGATCGATCCGACGGATGCGCAGGGCTGCGGGTACGTCCTCAATGTGACGCCCGGCAAGTACGACGTCTCGATCAGCAAGGCCGGAACCTCCACCCCTTCCGTCGACATCGCGCAATCCACCACGCCCAAGCAGACGGTCGACGTGAGCGCGGGATCCACCGCGACCGCCCCGTTCCAGTTCGATCAGTCCGCGACATACATCCCTCACTACGCCAGCAATGTCGCTGGCGCTGTCGTCCTCCCGCTCACGATGGACACGACTTTCGTCAACACCTACGGCATCTTCACCACGGTCTCCACACCGACGCGCTTGCACCCGTTCACGGCCGGATATGCCGTCCTCGCCGGTTCGCTCGGGGCCAACGGGGGGACTGCCTCCAACTGCCTCGCCGTGGATCCCGGAGCGTGGCCTGTCGCCACGGACGCCACCGGAACGTGGGCGGGCAAACGTCCGGACGCCGTCGCGGCCGCTCCCGGGGGTTCTGCGGATGCGTACGTTCCGATGGGAGCCGTCGCGGTGACCGGTCCTGCGAACGGATATGTCTCCGCCGCCGCGCAGACCACAGGCCCCGCGGGTTCGGGAAATCCGGGGTGCGCCGTGCCAAAGACCTACCTGATCAAGCTTCCTGCGACAGGGACGGCGGTCGTCGCCCTTCCGTTCGGCTCGTGGAAGCTGACCAGCGGGACGACGTCGGGTTCGCAGACCACGAAGGTGACGGCGTCGCAGCTCGCTCTGGTCACACGCGGAACGATGGGGACCGCCAACGGCGATGCCGTCGTCACCCTGGACCCTCGACAGCTGGTGACGCCATGAGCGCGGGCCGTGGCCTCGAGGGCCGTGACGAGGGGATGACTGCGGCCGAGCTGGTGATCGCGGCGTTCGTCACCGCCATCGTCCTCGTGATGGCCTCGAGCTTCTTCTTCCGTGGCACGACGGCGATCATGCAATCACGCAACACCTCGCTCGATGCGGGGACGGTCTCCAGCGCCATGATGGAGGTCTCGAAAGTCATTCGCTCCGGGGCGCCGAACCCGGTGCTCAACAACTCGATCCCCGACCCTGTAGTCCTCGCGGGAACAGCCGAGTCGGTGACGCTGTATTCCTACGCCGACGCTTCGGTGACCAACACCGCTCCGATGATCATGCAGTTCTCGGTCGACCCCACCACTCGACAGCTCGTGGAGAAGCGATGGGCCGCGACAACGAACGCGGGCGGTTACTTCACGTTCCCGAACTACACCACGGCCGTGCCGACGTGGTCCCGCACCATCGCGGGACCGATCGGGACGACGCCGTCGGGGAAGTCGCCACTCTTCGTCTTCAACGCGGCGTCGGGCGGCATGACCCTGGGAGCTTCCGGGCTGAGCGCTCCCCAGCGAAACAGCATCGTCTCCGTGCTCGTCACCATTCGCGTCAACGGCAGCGGGTACGCCGGCGCGAACGGAGTCGAGGAGCAGAACACGGTCGGACTGCCGAATCTCGGATTGGGGACCTGAACGATGTCCATTCTCGGTTTCCGTGCTCTTCGTCTTCGCGCCGCCCGCGACGACCGCGGCGTCGCGCTCGTCAGCGTCCTGGGCATGTCGGCGGTGCTCGTTGTCATGGTGACGATGGGACTCGCCGTCGCGACGACGGCATCGACCAACGCATCGAGCAACGAGAACTGGGATGCCGCCGGAGCGGCCGCGTACGCCGGCATCTCCGACTACCAGAGCAGGCTCACCAACGACAACACGTACCAGAAGTACGGCGACAAGTCCGCGCCGTTCAGCGCGTCGACGGGGAGCACGACTCTCGTGCTCCCCGGCGGGGCACTGACGAATCCTGCGTTCGGCTGGACGGACGGGGGGTCGTGGGCATCGATCCCAGGCTCGACGGGCAACCGCGCCTTCCGCTACGAGATCGACAACTCGAAGTACTCGACCCAGGGAATCATCCGCGTGCTCGCGACGGGGAGGTCCGGGACCGTCACGCGGAGCATCCTCGCCACCGTCCGGCAGAAGGGCTTCATCGACTTCCTCTACTTCACCGACTACGAGGTGCAGGATCCTGCGATCACCGGCTACTCTCAGTCGGCCTGTGAGAAGTACTACCCGGCACGTGTGGACGCCGATTGCGGAGGCGCGATCCAGTTCGGCGCGTCCGAGGTCGTCGACGGACCGCTCCACTCGAACGACGCGCTCTACATCTGCGGCGGCGACTTCAAGGGCAAGGTCACGAGCAATTATCAGACCGCGCCCTACTACCGGAACTGCGGCACGGCGACGTTCGAGCAGGGTGTCCCCGCCCCGGCGGACAAGCTCGTCATGCCGCCGACCAACACTCAGATGAAGCAGGAGACACGAGGCGACCTGACGGCGACGGACGTCCCGCGGCCGGGGTGCCTGTACACGGGCCCGACTTCGATCGTGTTCAACTCCGACGGGACGATGACAGTCCGCTCTCCGTGGACGAAGTTCGTCAACACGAGCGCGACAGGGGGGATGACGAACTCCGCGTGCGGCACTCCGGGGCGTGGGACCAACGACGGGACGACGCTCGGATCCGATGCTGGCCAGAAGGTCACGGTACCGGCCCAGAACCTCATCTACGTCCAGACGGTTCCCGCCGTCTCGACCGATCCCAACTATTGGGCTCCGGGCGCAGTGCCGTATTCCGGATTCTCGTGCCCGGCCAATGGGAACGGCATCGGTTACCCCTACACGACGACCACCGGATCCAGCCCCACGACCAACGGGACGACAACGACCGAGTCGATCACGGCGACGGGCACCGGCACGAACTACTACGGATGCTCCGCGGGCGATGTCTTCGTGAAGGGCCAGCTCAAAGGGCAGGTCACGATCGCGGCGGAGAACTACGTGTGGATCACCGGGAACATCACGTACACGGATCAGGCGAGCGACATCCTCGGCCTCGTCGGTCAGAACGCGATCTGGGTGTGGAACCCGATCATCGCCACGACCACCTGTTCGACCGGTCGATCCGGGACGACGTGCTCCACCGGTAGCTCGTCGAACTACCTGACGGACTCCGCCCGCACGATCAACGCCGCGATGCTCTCCGTCTCGCATACGTTCCAGGTGCAGAACTACGACAAGGGCACGACGCGCGGCAACCTCAACGTCTTGGGCGCGATCGCGCAGAAGTTCCGAGGCACCGTCGGCACGGTGGGCTCGCGCCCGACCGGGTACACCAAGAACTACAAGTACGATGTCCGTCTGCGCAACATCGCGCCGCCGAAGTTCCTCCAGGCGGTCTCGACGACCTACGGAGTGACGCAGTATGCGGAGGTCGCCTCGGCGTTCACCTCCGGAGGAGCGCCCCGATGACCGGCAGTGTCGTGACGGGTGCCGCGTCGACGACCATGATCCTCGCAGCGTCCCTCGCGTGTTTCGGGGTACTCATCGGATCGTTCTTGAACGTCGTCGTCTACCGCGTGCCGCTCGGGCTCTCCGTCGCCCGGCCGCCCAGTTCATGTCCGACCTGCGGGACGGAGATCAAGCGGCGGGACAACGTGCCCATCGTCTCCTGGCTGCTGCTCCGGGGCAGGTGCAGGCATTGCCGGAGTGCGATCTCAGCGCGATACCCGATGGTGGAGCTCGGCACCGGAGTCTTCTTCCTCGCCGTCGCCATCGCATCCTTGGCGCCGATCCTGCGCGCGACGACCCCGGCCGCGATCGTCGGCGGGATCCTGTCCCTGAGCGCTTATCTGTATCTGGCCGCGATCAGCGTCGCCCTCGCCCTCATCGATATCGACACGCACCGGCTTCCGAACGCGATCGTGCTGCCCTCGTACCTCGTCGGGCTCGTGCTGCTTAGCTCCTCGGCGTTGATCTCCGGACAGCCCGCCGTGCTCGTTCCCACGGCGGCGGGTCTGGCGATCGCCTTCGTCGTCTACTTCGTCCTCTGGCTGGTGTATCCGCGTGGAATGGGTTTCGGTGACGTGAAACTCGCCGGGGTGCTCGGAATGTACCTCGGGTTCGCCGGGTGGCCCGCCATCATCGTCGGCCTCTTCGCCGCGTTCGTCCTCGGCGGCGCGTTCGCGATCGGCCTTGTCGTCCTCCGCAAGGTCGATCAAGGTTCGGGGATCGCATTCGGGCCGTGGATGCTCGCCGGCGCATGGGTGGGGATCTTCATCGGCGGCCCGCTCTGGTCGGGATACATGTCGCTCATCGGTTTCGTGCAGTGAGTAGGAGTAGATCATGGTGAACAGCGTCGTCGGCCTGGACATCGGCAGCAGCGTGGTCAGAGCTGTGGAGGTGGTCGACCTGTCGAAAGGGAAACCCCGGCTGGTCCGGTTCCACGAGGCCCCGATTCCGGAGGGCGCGGTGAGGCGGGGCGAGATCCTCGAGCCGAACACCGTCGCCGCGGTTCTGCGGCAGCTCTGGTCCCGTGGGGGCTTCAGGACCAAGGACGTCGCACTCGGCGTCGGCAACCAGAGGGTTCTCGCGCGAGACCTGACGGTGCCGAAGGGGTCGATGCAGCACATCCGGGAGTCGCTTCCCTTCCAGGTCCAGGACCTTCTGCCCGTTCCGGTGGCGGAGGCGCTTCTCGACTTCTATCCGGTCTCCGAGGAGATGACGGAGAACGGTCCTGTGGTGAACGGCCTGCTGGTCGCCGCCGTCAAAGAGGCCGTCCTCGGCAACATCAAGGCTGTCGAACTGGCCGGTCTGCGTCCGGTCGGAGTCGACCTCATCCCGTTCGCGCTGAGCAGACTCCTGGTCGGCGGCAACGGGCCCCGCGAGGCGGTGGCGCTCGTCGATGTCGGGGCGAACACGACGAGCGTTGTCATCGCATCGAAGGGTGCGCCGCAGTTCGTGCGAATCATTCCGACGGGGGGAGCGGAGCTGACGGAGGCTCTTCGGTCGACCCTCGATATCCCGGTGATCGACGCCGAGGCCAGGAAGCGCGCGCTCGGCCTCGCTGCCGAGGCCCGATCGTCGGACGAGCAGCAGGTACTCGAGGTCATCTACCAGGTCACGGGCGAATTGCTCAACAGCCTCCGGAACACGGTCAACTATTACGCCAATACGCGATCGGCCGATCGGATCGCACGCATCGTCCTCACCGGGGGAGGCGCCGACCTTCCCGGTTTCGCAGCGGCACTCGCGGAGATGACCCGGCTGCCCGTCGATCACGGCGATCCGTTCACCTCGATCGGACTCTCCCGAAAAGTCGATGTCGACCAGCTCCGCAACAGCCGGTCCTCGATCGCCGTCGCGCTGGGCCTCGCACTGTGGAGGGCGGCATGAGCACTCCGAAGCCCCGTGCCCTCGTCATCGGCGGCGAACCCAGGGTCGACCTCCTCCCTCCGGAGGTCCGCGCGTCGCAGCGAGGACGTTCCACCCGGCGGATGCTCACCTACGCAGTGATCGCTGTCGCCGTCGTGACGGCGACAGTCGTCGGCGGTGCGTCATTCGTCGCCGCACAGGCGCAGACCGATCTGATCTCCGCCCAAGCGGAGACCGGCAGCATCCTGGCCCAGCAGAAGAGATTCATCGAGGTGAAGAAGGTGCAGGACGACGTAGCGGTGGTCCAGGCGGGCCAGCAGGTCGGCGCCTCGACCGAGATCCAATGGACGGACTATCTGGAGAAAGTCCAAGGGACCTTGCCCTCCGGCGTCGCCATCCAGTCGGTCACCATCGAGTCGTCGACTCCCCTCGCGGTCTTCGCGCAGTCGACCGTCCCGCTCCAGGGACCGCGCGTCGCCACCATCACCTTCGAGGTGACCAGCCCGGTCCTGCCGCAGCTGCCGGCCTGGCTGGCGGCCCTGGCGGCCCTTCCCGGCTTCGCGGACGCCACCCCGGACGCGGTCACCCTGGACAGGACGACCAACCAGTACACGGCGAAGATCACCATGCATGTCAACAGCTCGGCGTTCGATGACCGATTCGCAGGCAAGGGGAAGTAGCCGTGGACAAGAACAGACTCTGGTTGATCGGTGCCGTGCTCGTGATGGTGGTCGTCGTGGCGGGCGGCTGGTTCCTCGGCATTCAGCCGCAGCTCGTCACGGCGGCCACCGCCGAGGCCCAGCGCGCACAGGTCGCGGCGGTCAACGCCCAGCAGACGGCGGCGCTCGAGAAGCTCAAGTCCGACTACGCGCAACTGCCCGACCTGAAGTCCGATCTGGCGACGCTGCGAGCGTCGATCCCGCAAGGCACGGACCTGCCGACGTTCGTCGACCAGGTGACCGAACTCTGTGCATCGACCGGGGCGACGTTCACGGGCTACACCACGGCAGCCTCCTTGCCGTACGCCCTCGCATCGACGACCGGCGCAGCGACGACGAAGACACCCGCCTCGACCTCGACCTCGAGCCCGCAACCCACCGCGGCGGCGACGCCGGCGCCGACGTCCACTCCGGAGCCGGGTGCGCCTCCGGTGACGAACCGTCTCGTCACCGACCAGAACTTCGTCGCGACGCCGCTGACCGTGACGGTGCAGGGCGGCTATGCGAACGTGCTCGCGTTCATGAGGGGTCTCCAGACGGGAAAGCGCCTGTTCCTCGTGACGAACCTGGAGACCTCGGCGTCGACGGAGGAGAACGCCGCGGGGATGTTCGATGCGACGATCTCGGGACTCATCTACTCGATCGCCGATTCGGCGCCCGCCGCCGTGCAGCCGCCGCAGTCGGCATCGCAGGCCGATGCGTCGGCCAGCAAAGGCTGACCGGCCCCCGCTCCGCCTCCCTTCACATCCCGCGCCCCGTTGCTACAGTGGGCACCACGAACGGGCCCGCCGGGCCTCTGGAGGTGCCACGATGAGCGACACGACACCCGATCCCGCGTCCGCGGACACGGGGGAGCAGCGGGCCACGCCCGTCGAGCCCGCGACGGGTGCGGCTTCGTCCGCCGCTGCGGAGGCGCACGACACCGATCCGGAGGTCGTGGATCCGCCGTCGAGCCCGGTCTCGGCCCGTGGTCATGTGAACCGTCCGGCCGCTGAGGCGCCGGCCGACGCCCCGGTCGCACCGCCCGTGGCGGCCGCATCCGCGGCGCCTGCAGCACCGTCGGCGACCCCCGTCACCGAGCCGGAGCCGGTCGTCAGCACGGAGGACGACATCGCCGCCGCCGTCGCACGCACGGCCGCACAGCCGGGGGAGGCCGGGGCGACCGCCGCCGGCACCGCCACCGTCGACACCGCATCGCCCGCCGAGGCGGCCACGCCGGTGGTCCTCGCAGCCGCAGCAGCAGCCGAGACGCAGACGCAGGCGGCCCCCGCCGCGACCGCGGCCTACGGAACGGCCCCCGTCGCGGGCGCGACGTGGGCTCCCGAGCCGACGGGTGCACCCGTTCCGCTCCAGCCGCAGCCGGTCGCCCCGATCTTCCTGCAGCGCCCCGAGCCGCCGAAGCGCAAGAGCAACCGCGGCGTCGGCATCCTGATCGTGCTCGTCGGCACCGTGGCGTTCGCGCTGCTCTGGAGCGTCGCGGTCGTCGTCGTCGATTCTCTGGTGACGCCGCGCAACGACTTGTTGACGGTGCTGCTCCAGTCCTTCACGCAGGTCTACGCCGGCTGGGTGCCGATCCTCGCGTTCTTCGTGGGGATGGTCGTGCTCGTGCAGATCGTGAACCGCGCCCGCTGGTGGGCTTACATCCTCGGCGGCCTCGTCGTAGGGGTCTTCGTCTACTTCGCCTTCATCGGCGCCTACCTCATCGACGCGCAGTACTGGCAGCGCACCCCGGCCGAGTTCGCCATCCTGCTGCGCAGCGCCTGGCTGAACCCGTTCGCCGTGCTCGCCGGTGTCATCGCCCGCGAGATCTCGGTGTGGACCGGCGCGTGGCTCGCCGCGCGCGGACGCAAGCTCAAGGCGCGCAACGCGGAGGCGCAGGCGGACTACGAGCAGCAGCTCGCCGATGCGCAGAACCAGGCCGTCGCCGCCTACGCCACGCAGCAGGGGTACTGATCGGGCGGTCATGCGTGACGAACGCGCGTATGCGACCGTGGTGGCGCTGTTCGCCGCGGGTCTCTACCTCGCGCTGATCGTCGCCGGCTTCGGGCTGCTCTCGCTCGCGACCAACACCGAGGTGATCTCCGACCCCGCGATCGGGTCGCTCGTCGGCCCGGTGATGGTCGGGGCGGCGGTCGTCGCGCTCCTGCTCGCCCTCATCGGGCGGGGGACGCGCGTCCCGGCGGACCGTCAGCGCGTCGCGCCGGGCAGTGCGCTGCTGACCGGCCTCGTCTGCTACCTCGTCTACGTGGTGGCGGGAGCGGTGGCCGGGATCGCCGGGGATCCGTCCCAATCGCTCCGCGCCATCCTGTTCGCCGGGGGCCAGTTCGGGAGCTGGTACGCGGTGCTCGTAGGGATCGCCGCGTTCGTCGTCACCCTGCTGTACCAGCTGGTCCTCGTCGGCCGGTTCAGCCAGCGGGGCCGTCCGCGCTGGCCCTGGGAGGGCGACGACGACGAGTGAACGCCCGGTCGCCGTTTCGCCCTGCGCGGAACCAGGCCTAGCACAGCCCCGCTCATTTGACCGGGAAGGGCGCGGACGATAACATTTATCGGGTGTGCGCTCTGCTGCGCGCTCGTTCCGTGCCCAGAAATGGGACCAGCGATGGAGGAGCGGGCGAGCTGGCACGTACTCATCCGATGGGCAGGGAAACCGCACGGGATCCCGGCCCCCACGGCATATCGGCGGCGGGCTTTCGTTCGCCGGTCGATTCCCCAGACGACTGAGACGCCCGGAGACGGGCTGATCGGTCATGGGACAAGCAACAACTGTCACCGTGCAGTCCATATAAGGAGAAGTAGTGCCTACCATTCAGCAGTTGGTCCGAAAGGGCCGGACGCCGAAGGTCACCAAGACCAAGGCTCCCGCCCTCAAGGCCAACCCCCAGCAGCGCGGTGTTTGCACCCGCGTGTACACCACCACCCCGAAGAAGCCGAACTCGGCGCTCCGCAAGGTCGCGCGTGTCAAGCTCTCCAACGGCACCGAGGTCACCGCGTACATCCCCGGTGAGGGCCACAACCTGCAGGAGCACTCGATGGTGCTCGTCCGCGGCGGTCGTGTGAAGGACCTCCCGGGTGTCCGCTACAAGATCGTCCGTGGCGCCCTGGACACCCAGGCCGTGAAGAACCGCAAGCAGGCTCGCAGCCGCTACGGCGCGAAGATGGAGAAGAAGTAATGCCTCGCAAGGGTCCCGCTCCGAAGCGCCCCGTCGTCGCCGATCCCGTCTACGGTTCGCCGGTCGTCAGCCAGCTCGTCAACAAGATCCTCCTCGACGGCAAGAAGGGCCTCGCCGAGCGCATCGTCTACGACGCGCTCGAAGGTGTCTCCTCCAAGTCGGGCAACGACGCGGTCGTCACGCTCAAGAAGGCGCTCGACAACATCCGCCCGACCCTCGAGGTCCGCAGCCGCCGCGTCGGCGGCTCGACCTACCAGGTGCCGGTCGAGGTCAAGCCGCACCGCGCGAACACCCTCGCGCTGCGCTGGCTCACCAGCTACGCCAAGGGTCGTCGCGAGAAGACGATGACCGAGCGTCTCACCAACGAGATCCTCGACGCCTCGAACGGCCTCGGCGCCGCTGTGAAGCGTCGCGAGGACACCCACAAGATGGCCGAGTCGAACAAGGCCTTCGCGCACTACCGCTGGTAATGATTTCCGTCGTCCGGGCGTTGCACCCTGTGGGGCTGCGCCCGGACGACGCCCCTTCCACTCTCTACTCTTTCGGAGGAACCCTGTGGCACAGGACGTGCTCACCGACCTGACAAAGGTCCGCAACATCGGCATCATGGCCCACATCGATGCCGGCAAGACCACCACGACCGAGCGCATCCTGTTCTACACGGGCGTCAACCACAAGATCGGTGAGACGCACGACGGCGCCTCGACCACCGACTGGATGGAGCAGGAGAAGGAGCGCGGCATCACCATCACGTCCGCGGCCGTGACCTGCTTCTGGAACAAGAACCAGATCAACATCATCGACACGCCTGGACACGTCGACTTCACCGTCGAGGTGGAGCGCTCGCTCCGCGTGCTCGACGGCGCGGTCGCCGTCTTCGACGGCAAGGAGGGCGTCGAGCCCCAGTCCGAGACCGTCTGGCGCCAGGCCGACAAGTACAACGTCCCGCGCATCTGCTTCGTCAACAAGATGGACAAGCTCGGCGCCGACTTCTACTTCACCGTCGACACCATCGTGAAGCGCCTCGGCGCCAAGCCGCTGGTCCTCCAGCTCCCGATCGGCTCCGAGTCCTCCTTCGAGGGCGTCGTCGACCTGGTCGAGATGCGTGCGCTCACCTGGCGCGGAGACGCCAAGGGTGACGTGCAGATGGGTGCCAAGTACGCCATCGAGGAGATCCCCGCGGACCTCGTCGAGAAGGCCGAAGAGTACCGTCAGACGCTCCTCGAGACCGTCGCCGAGACCGACGACGCGCTGCTCGAGAAGTTCTTCGGCGGCGAGGAGCTCACGGTCGCCGAGATCAAGGGCGCCATCCGCAAGCTCACCGTCAACAGCGAGATCTACCCGGTCCTCTGCGGCTCGGCGTTCAAGAACCGCGGCGTCCAGCCGATGCTCGACGCCGTGATCGACTACCTCCCGTCGCCGCTCGACGTGCCGGCCATCGAGGCCCACGACCCGCGCGACGAGGAGAAAGTCATCCTCCGTCACGCCGACGCCACCGAGCCGTTCTCGGCGCTGGCCTTCAAGGTCGCCGTCCACCCGTTCTTCGGTCGTCTGACCTACGTGCGCGTGTACTCGGGCCGTGTCGACTCCGGTGCCGCGGTCGTCAACTCGACCAAGGGCAAGAAGGAGCGCATCGGGAAGATCTTCCAGATGCACGCCAACAAGGAGAACCCGGTCGACTTCGTCACCGCCGGCAACATCTACGCGGTCATCGGCCTCAAGGACACCACCACCGGCGACACCCTGTGCGACCCGGACAACCAGGTCGTCCTCGAGTCGATGACGTTCCCGGAGCCGGTCATCGAGGTCGCCATCGAGCCGAAGACCAAGGCCGACCAGGAGAAGCTGGGCACCGCGATCCAGAAGCTCGCCGAAGAGGACCCGACGTTCCGCACCGAGCAGAACCAGGAGACCGGTCAGACGGTCATCAAGGGCATGGGCGAGCTCCACCTCGACATCCTCGTGGACCGCATGAAGCGCGAGTTCAACGTCGAGGCCAACGTCGGCAAGCCGCAGGTGGCCTACCGCGAGACGCTTCGTCGCACGGTCGAGAAGTACGACTACACCCACAAGAAGCAGACCGGTGGATCCGGCCAGTTCGCGAAGGTGCAGATCACTCTCGAGCCGATGGAGGTCACCCCCGAGACGTCCTACGAGTTCGTCAACGCCGTGACGGGTGGTCGCGTTCCGCGCGAGTACATCGGTTCGGTCGACGCGGGCATCCAGGACGCGATGCAGGTCGGCGTGCTCGCCGGCTTCCCGACGGTGGGCGTCAAGGCGACGCTCGTCGACGGTGCCTCGCACGACGTCGACTCCTCGGAGATGGCGTTCAAGATCGCCGGATCGATGGCCTACAAGGAGGCCGCTCGCAAGGCGAACCCCGTGCTCCTCGAGCCGCTCATGGCGGTCGAGGTGCGCACGCCCGAGGAGTACATGGGCGATGTGATCGGTGACCTCAACTCCCGTCGTGGTCAGATCCAGTCGATGGAGGAGGCGAGTGGCGTCAAGGTCATCCGCGCCAACGTCCCCCTGTCGGAGATGTTCGGATACATCGGCGACCTGCGTTCCAAGACGTCGGGCCGTGCGGTGTACTCGATGACCTTCGACAGCTACGCGGAGGTCCCGAAGGCCGTCGCCGACGAGATCGTTCAGAAGAGCAAGGGCGAGTGACCTCGGTCGCTCCCTTTCGGAACATCCCGTAACATAAGAAACCAATCCCGTAGGTCTGCCGGTCGAAATCCATCGACCGGGACATCTACACGAGAGTCCTGAGGAGGACCCAGTGGCTAAGGCCAAGTTCGAGCGGACTAAGCCGCACGTCAACATCGGAACCATCGGTCACGTCGACCACGGCAAGACGACGCTCACCGCGGCGATCTCCAAGGTGCTTGCTGACAAGTACCCGTCGGCGACCAACGTTCAGCGCGACTTCGCGTCGATCGACTCGGCTCCGGAAGAGCGTCAGCGTGGTATCACGATCAACATCTCGCACGTCGAGTACGAGACGCCGAAGCGCCACTACGCGCACGTTGACGCCCCGGGTCACGCCGACTACATCAAGAACATGATCACCGGTGCCGCTCAGATGGACGGCGCGATCCTCGTGGTCGCCGCCACCGACGGTCCGATGGCTCAGACCCGTGAGCACGTTCTGCTCGCCAAGCAGGTCGGCGTTCCGTACCTGCTCGTCGCGCTGAACAAGTCCGACATGGTCGACGACGAGGAGATCCTGGAGCTCGTCGAGCTCGAGGTCCGCGAGCTCCTCTCGAGCCAGGACTTCCCGGGTGACGACGCTCCGGTCGTCCGCGTCTCGGGCCTCAAGGCTCTCGAGGGCGACGAGAAGTGGGTCCAGTCGATCGTCGAGCTCATGGAAGCCGTCGACGAGTCCATCCCGGACCCGGTGCGCGACAAGGACAAGCCGTTCCTGATGCCGATCGAGGACGTCTTCACGATCACCGGTCGTGGAACCGTCGTCACGGGCCGCGCCGAGCGTGGCACGCTGGCCATCAACTCCGAGGTCGAGATCGTCGGCATCCGCCCGACGCAGAAGACCACCGTCACGGGTATCGAGATGTTCCACAAGCAGCTCGACGAGGCCTGGGCCGGCGAGAACTGTGGTCTGCTCCTCCGCGGCACCAAGCGCGAGGACGTCGAGCGCGGTCAGGTCGTCGTGAAGCCGGGTTCGGTCACGCCGCACACCAACTTCGAGGGCACCGCCTACATCCTCTCGAAGGAGGAGGGTGGCCGTCACAACCCCTTCTACACGAACTACCGTCCGCAGTTCTACTTCCGGACCACCGACGTCACCGGCGTCATCTCGCTGCCCGAGGGCACCGAGATGGTCATGCCCGGCGACACCACCGACATGACGGTCGAGCTGATCCAGCCGATCGCCATGGAGGAGGGCCTCGGCTTCGCCATCCGTGAGGGTGGCCGCACCGTGGGCGCCGGTACGGTGACCAAGATCATCAAGTAGTCGTTCCTTCGACTGACTCGAAAGAGGGTCGGGCCTTCGGGCCCGGCCCTCTTTCGTTAACGCGGGGTTTACCTGCGGGCGCCGGAGGCGCAGTATGGAGTCACCGTTCCAACCGGACGGATCCGTCGATGGAGGGAGACGCCTATGGCAACCACGTACCTCGCAAACCAGCCCAAGCCGCTGACCGGATCACGGACGGAGAGTTCGGACACCGCGTGAGCGGTCTTGAAACCAACTGAGCAGCGGCGCGAGGCGCTGCTGGAGCGGGGTCGGCGTATCGCCGGCCCCGCTCCCTCGTTCCCGGGCGACTGCTGCGCCTCGGTACGTCCGCCCCCGCTCGACGCAGCGCTCTCGTACCGCGACGCAGCAGTTACCGAATCGCTCCCAGGACGTCAAGCGAAGCCCCTGTCCACAGAACGCGTAAGCCGGGCCCGCGTGCCACCATCTGCCGGTAGACCGGACCGATGACGACCGACCGTACACACCTGCCTCTCGTTCTGACCCGCGAGCTGCGTGACCTGGCCGACACCCGCCACCAGCACGCACGGGCCGCCCTGTCGGGCAGTGAAGTCCGAGTCGGGAGAGGCGCGTACATCAGTCGAGGGGAGTGGGACGAACTGGGCGATCTCGATCGCTACCGCCTCCGGCTGGTCGCGTTCGCTCGGACCCGGAAACACTCGCCTCTGTTCTCGCACCAGTCGGCCGCCGTGTTGCACGGCAATCCCCTGATCGGCGCTGTCCCGGACCGCATCCATGTGACCGTCGGGAGCACGAGTGGCGGCCGCTCGGCACGCGGCGTGGTCGCGCATTCCCGCGAAGTCGGATTCGAGGACATCGTGGAGATGGACGGCCTCCGCTCCACTTCTGCCCTTCGCACGGCCATCGACCTCGCCGCAACGGCACCGCGGGCCGATGCGGTCGTAGCGGCCGACCACCTCGTCCGCAACGGTTCGCCGCGCCTGGCCTTGCTCGAAGCCTGGCTCCGCGCCCAACCGATGCGCGGTCATCGCCGGGCCCAGGAGGTGATCGCCTTCGCCGATGCGCGCGCGGAGTCGCCGCTCGAATCCGTGAGCCGAGTCAGCATGCATACCGGGGGAGTGCCGCAGCCCGCCCTCCAAGTTCCGTATTCCGACAGCGCCGGCCTGATCGGCCGCGTCGACTTCGCATGGCCGGCGCTCGGCATGGTCGGCGAGGCGGATGGCGACGCGAAGTACCTCAATGCAGATCTTCGCGGTGGCCGGTCGGCAGAGCGGGTCGTGCTCGACGAGAAGGTGGGAGAGGACCGGCTGCGAGCCCTCGGACTGCGGGTGGTGCGCTGGCGCTGGTCGACCGCGATCGACCCCACGGCCCTCGCGGGGCACCTGGCAGCTGCCGGTCTCCCGGTTGATCATCGCATCGGTTGGGGCGACTGCTGCGCCTAGGTACGATTGCCCCGCAGCGAGCGTGCGCAGACGTCCCAGAGGGCCGCAATCGACGCCGGCGGCGTGCGCGCCACGCCGTGCGACACGCCCGGGTTGCAGCATCGCTCGGGATCTGGCAAACTTGTCTAGTTCAACATTCCGGACGGCTGCGCTCACGCGCGTCTCGGCCGGATCACTGCCAGGCAGTGCATAGCCCACCGCGAGGCCTCCCAAGGCCGGCGGGCAGATGGTTAGGCCGCAGGCAGCAGGACACGCTCACATCGACCACCCTCGAGGACCAGGGGTTATCTCTGTCCTCGATTCAGGCGACACGCCCGAGCGCGGGGGTCGGAGAGTTGACAGAAGAATAGTGGCGTTCCCCAGCGATCGTCGCACCGCGTCCAATGCGAATCGGTTCCGAGAGGATCCGCCTCGTACGACGCCATAACAAGAGAGAGAGTCAGACATGGCGGGACAGAAGATCCGCATTCGGCTTAAGTCGTATGACCACGAGGTCATCGACACCTCGGCGCGCAAGATCGTCGACACGGTGACCCGTGCCGGCGCGACCGTCGTCGGCCCGGTGCCCCTTCCCACCGAGAAGAACGTGGTGTGCGTCATCCGTTCGCCCCACAAGTACAAGGACAGCCGTGAGCACTTCGAGATGCGCACGCACAAGCGGCTGATCGACATCATCGACCCGACCCCGAAGGCCGTCGACTCGCTCATGCGTCTCGACCTGCCGGCGGACGTCAACATCGAGATCAAGCTCTAAGGGGGAGTGCCATGTCCAACATCGATACCAAGACCTCCAAGGGCCTCCTCGGCAAGAAGCTCGGCATGACCCAGGTCTGGGACGAGAACAACAAGCTCATCCCCGTGACCGTCATCGAGATCACGCCGAACGTCGTGACCCAGGTCCGCACCCCCGAGGCCGACGGCTACAACGCCGTCCAGATCGCCTACGGCCAGATCGACCCCCGCAAGGTGACGAAGCCGGCCGCCGGCCACTTCGACAAGGCGGGCGTCACGCCGCGCCGTCACCTGACCGAGGTCCGCACCGCGGACGCGGCCGAGTACAGCACCGGCCAGGAGCTCACCGTCGAGGGCACGTTCGAGGCCGGCCAGTTGGTCGACGTCGTCGGCACCTCGAAGGGCAAGGGCTTCGCCGGTGTCATGAAGCGCCACAACTTCCAGGGTGTGTCTGCTTCGCACGGTGCTCACCGCAACCACCGCAAGCCGGGCTCCATCGGCGCCTCCTCGACCCCGAGCCGTGTCTTCAAGGGCATGCGCATGGCCGGTCGTATGGGTGGCGAGCGCGTCACCGTCCTGAACCTCAAGGTTCAGGCGATCGACGCCGAGAAGGGCCTGCTGCTGGTCAAGGGCGCCGTTCCCGGTGCTCGTGGCCGCATCGTTTTCGTCCGCAACGCAGTGAAGGGGGCCTAGGTTCATGGCTACCTCGATTGACGTCCTCGACCTCAACGGCAAGAAGGCCGGCTCCATCGAGCTCCCTGAGGCCCTGTTCGACGTCCAGACCAACATCCCGCTGATCCACCAGGTGGTCACCGCTCAGCTCGCCGCAGCGCGTCAGGGCACCCACAAGGTGAAGAGCCGTGGAGAGGTCTCCGGCGCCGGCCGCAAGCCGTTCAAGCAGAAGGGAACCGGTCGCGCTCGTCAGGGCTCGATCCGCGCCCCTCAGATGACCGGCGGTGGCATCGTCCACGGACCGACCCCGCGCAGCTACGCACAGCGCACCCCGAAGAAGATGATCGCCGCTGCTCTGCTCGGTGCTCTCTCGGACCGCGCCCGCGGCAGCCGCCTCCACTCCGTTCAGGCGCTCACGGCCGGCGAGACCCCCTCGACCAAGGCCGTCGTCGACCTGCTCGACGGCATCGCGACCTCGAAGCACGTCCTCGTCGTGCTCGAGCACGATGACGCCAACGGCTTCAAGAGCGTCCGCAACGTGGCCAACGTGCACGTGCTGACCTACGACCAGCTGAACGCCTACGACGTGCTGGTGAGCGACGACATCGTCTTCACCCAGGCCGCGCTCGAAGGCTTCATCGCCGCCAAGGCGCCGAAGAAGGAAGAGGTGGACGCGTAATGGCCGCCCTGAACAAGGACCCGCGCGACGTCATCATCGCCCCGGTCGTCTCTGAGAAGAGCTACGGCCTGATCGACGAGGGCAAGTACACCTTCCTCGTCGACCCGCGCTCGAACAAGACCGAGATCAAGCTCGCCATCGAGTCGATCTTCAAGGTCGAGGTCGCGTCGATCAACACCCTGAACCGTCAGGGCAAGACCCGCCGCACCAAGTTCGGTCTCGGCAAGCGCAAGGACACGAAGCGTGCGATCGTCACGCTGAAGTCCGGTTCCATCGACATCTTCACGGCCGTCGGCTGAGCGAAGGACTAGAGGAAAACAGACATGGCTATTCGCAATTACAAGCCCACGACCCCTGGTCGCCGCGGCTCCTCGGTCGCTGACTTCGCCGAGATCACCCGCTCGACGCCGGAGAAGTCCCTTCTCCGTCCCCTGTCGAAGACCGGTGGCCGTAACAACCAGGGCCGCATCACGACCCGTCACATCGGTGGTGGCCACAAGCGCCAGTACCGCGTCATCGACTTCCGTCGCAATGACAAGGACGGCGTGAACGCCAAGGTCGCTCACATCGAGTACGACCCCAACCGCACCGCTCGCATCGCACTGCTGCACTTCTTCGACGGCACCAAGCGCTACATCCTGGCGCCGCAGGGTCTGAAGCAGGGCGACGTCGTCGAGTCGGGCGCCGGTTCGGACATCAAGCCGGGCAACAACATGCCCCTTCGCAACATCCCCACCGGTACGGTCATCCACGCGATCGAGCTGAAGCCGGGCGGCGGCGCGAAGATGGCCCGTTCGGCGGGTGCCTCCGTGCGCCTCGTCGCCAAGGACGGCCCCTACGCCCAGCTGCGCCTCCCCTCGGGCGAGGTCCGCAACGTCGATGCGCGCTGCCGCGCGACCATCGGCGAGGTCGGCAACGCCGAGCAGTCGAACATCAACTGGGGCAAGGCCGGCCGCATGCGCTGGAAGGGCGTCCGCCCGACCGTCCGTGGTGTCGCGATGAACCCGATCGACCACCCGCACGGTGGTGGTGAGGGCAAGACCTCCGGTGGTCGCCACCCGGTCAGCCCGTGGGGCCAGAAGGAAGGCCGCACGCGTCACCCCAACAAGGAGAGCGACAAGCTCATCGTTCGCCGCCGCAACGCCGGCAAGAAGCGCAAGTAGGAGTTCGAGAAGATGCCACGCAGTCTCAAGAAGGGCCCCTTCGTCGACGAGCACCTGTTTCGCAAGGTGGTCGCCGCGAACGAGGCCAACAGCAAGAACGTGATCAAGACCTGGTCGCGCCGCTCGATGATCGTCCCGGCCATGCTGGGTCACACCATCGCGGTGCACGACGGTCGCAAGCACATCCCGGTGTTCGTCACCGAGACCATGGTCGGTCACAAGCTCGGCGAGTTCGCGCCGACTCGTACCTTCCGCGGTCACGTGAAGGACGACAAGAAGGGTCGCCGCCGCTAACGCGGAGGCGAAAAGGAGGAGAGAAATGGTGGAGTCGATCGCACGCGTGCGACACATCCGCGTCACCCCCATGAAGGCCCGCCGCGTCGTCAACCTGATCCGCGGCAAGCAGGCTCAGGAGGCCCTGGCCATCCTGAAGTTCGCGCCGCAGAGCGCGAGCGAGCCGGTGTACAAGCTGGTCGCCTCGGCTATCGCCAACGCGCGGGTCAAGGCCGACCAGTCGAACACCTACCTGGACGAGCAGGACCTCTACGTGAGCCGCGCCTTCGTGGACGAGGGCACCACCCTCAAGCGGTTCCAGCCGCGAGCACAGGG
Organism: Leifsonia sp. NPDC058194; assembly: GCF_042883605.1. NCBI lineage: Bacteria > Bacillati > Actinomycetota > Actinomycetes > Micrococcales > Microbacteriaceae > Leifsonia > Leifsonia sp. NPDC058194. The sequence goes on from NZ_JBHVVL010000004.1 coordinate 178,600, forward strand.
TCGGGCCTTCCGCATCAACAAGCGCACCAGCCACATCACGATCGTCCTCGCGACGCCGGATGAGGTCGAGGACGCCAAGGCTACGAAGAAGGCGAGCAACTAATGGGTCAGAAAGTCAACCCGTACGGCTTCCGTCTGGGAATCACCACCGACCACGTGTCGCGTTGGTTCTCCGACAGCACCAAGAAGGGTCAGCGTTACAGCGACTACCTTGCTGAGGACGTCAAGATCCGCACGCTGCTGAAGACGTCGCTCGACCGCGCCGGCGTGTCCCGCATCGAGATCGAGCGCACCCGCGACCGCGTCCGCGTCGACATCCACACCGCCCGTCCGGGCATCGTGATCGGTCGTCGTGGCGCCGAGGCCGAGCGCATCCGCGCCGACCTCGAGAAGCTCTCGGGCAAGCAGATCCAGCTGAACATCCTCGAGGTCAAGAACCCCGAGGCCGACGCTCAGCTCGTCGCTCAGGGCATCGCCGAGCAGCTCGCCGCCCGCGTGGCCTTCCGCCGCGCGATGCGCAAGGGCCTGCAGGGTGCTCAGCGCGCCGGCGCCAAGGGCGTCCGCATCCAGGTGTCGGGCCGTCTCGGTGGCGCCGAGATGAGCCGCTCCGAGTTCTACCGCGAGGGTCGTGTGCCGCTGCACACGCTCCGCGCCAACATCGACTACGGCTTCTACGAGGCCAAGACCACCTTCGGTCGCATCGGTGTCAAGGTGTGGATCTACAAGGGCGACATCACGAACAAGGAACTCGCTCGCGAGCAGGCGAACGCCAAGCCGTCGCGCGAGCGCAACGACCGTCCGCGTCGCGGTGGCCGGAGCAACGCTCCCGCCACGGAGACCGCGCCGGCCGCAGCAGGAGTTGAGGCATAACCATGTTGATCCCACGTAGAGTCAAGCACCGCAAGCAGCACCACCCCGGCCGTAGCGGCCAGGCGACCGGTGGCACGAAGGTCTCCTTCGGCGAGTTCGGCATCCAGGCCCTGACGCCCGCTTATGTGACCAACCGTCAGATCGAGTCCGCTCGTATCGCCATGACGCGTCACATCAAGCGCGGCGGCAAGGTGTGGATCAACATCTACCCCGACCGTCCGCTCACCAAGAAGCCGGCCGAGACCCGAATGGGTTCCGGTAAGGGTTCGCCCGAGTGGTGGGTCGCGAACGTCAAGCCGGGCCGCGTCCTGTTCGAGGTCTCGGGTGTTCCCGAGGACCTCGCCCGTGAGGCGATGACCCGTGCAATTCACAAGCTGCCCCTCAAGGCACGCATCATCAAGCGCGAGGAGGGCGACGCGTAATGGCGATCGGTTCCAAGGAGCTCGCCTCGAGCGAGCTCGACACTTTCGAAGACGAGCGTCTCGTCGACGAGCTGAAGAAGGCCAAGGAAGAGCTGTTCAACCTGCGCTTCCAGTCGGCGACCGGACAGCTCGAGAGCCACGGCCGCCTGCGTGCCGTGAAGCGCGACATCGCTCGCATCTACACGGTCATCCGCGAGCGCGAGCTCGGCATCCGCGCCACCCCGGCTCCGGCCGAGGTCGCTGACGCGAAGGCCACCAAGAAGAGCACAGCGAAGGCGAAGAAGGAGGCCCCCGTGGCCGCCGACACCGCCGAGAACGAGACTGAGGAGGCCAAGTAATGGCTGAGTCCGCCAAGGCCGCCAAGGCCGAGGAGACGGTGGCCGACGAGGCCCTCGTCCGCGGGTACCGCAAGGCCCGCCGTGGTTACGTCACCAGCGACAAGATGGACAAGACCATCACCGTCGAGGTCGAAGACCGCGTGAAGCACCCCCTGTACGGCAAGGTCCTCCGCCGCACCTCCAAGGTGAAGGCGCACGATGAGAACAACTCCGCCGGCATCGGCGACCTGGTCCTCATCAACGAGACCCGCCCCCTGAGCGCCAGCAAGCGGTGGCGCCTGGTTGAGATTCTGGAGAAGGCCAAGTGATTCAGCAGGAATCCCGACTCAAGGTCGCCGACAACACGGGTGCCAAGGAGCTCCTCACCATCCGTGTTCTCGGCGGTTCGAGCCGTCGCTACGCCGGCCTGGGTGACGTCATCGTCGCCACGGTCAAGGACGCGATCCCCGGCGGCAACGTCAAGAAGGGCGACGTCGTCAAGGCGGTCGTCGTCCGCGTGCGGAAGAACACCCGCCGTCCGGACGGCTCCTACATCAAGTTCGACGAGAACGCCGCCGTCATTCTGAAGAACGACGGCGACCCCCGTGGAACCCGCATCTTCGGACCGGTCGGTCGCGAACTCCGCGACAAGAAGTTCATGAAGATCATCTCGCTCGCTCCGGAGGTGCTGTAAGCCATGGCGAACATCAAGAAGGGCGACCTCGTCGAGGTCATCACGGGCCGTTCGCAGGCCCGCGGTGGCGACCGCGGCAAGCAGGGTCGTGTCATCGAGGTCCTGGTCGAGAAGAACCGCGTGATCGTCGAGGGCGTCAACTTCGTCACCAAGCACGTGCGCGTCGGCCAGACGCAGCGTGGCACGAAGACCGGCGGCATCGAGACCCACGAGGCCTCGATCCACGTCTCGAACGTGGCGCTGGTCGACCCCGAGACCAAGAAGCCGACCCGCGTCGGCTTCCGCACCGAGACCGTAACGAAGGACGGCGTCACCAAGACGGTCCGCGTCCGTTACGCCAAGAAGTCTGGTAAGGACCTGTAATGACGGACACTGCAACCGCTGCTGGCAAAATCCAGCCGCGCCTGAAGCAGAAGTACAAGAACGAGATCTCCAAGCAGCTGCTCGGCGACTTCGGTTTCACCAACGTGCACCAGGTGCCCGGTCTGGTGAAGATCGTCGTCAACATGGGTGTCGGCGAGGCGGCTCGTGACGGCAAGGTCATCGATGGTGCGGTCGCAGACCTCACCCTCATCACCGGCCAGAAGCCTCAGGTCACCAAGGCCCGCAAGTCCATCGCGCAGTTCAAGCTGCGCGAGGGTCAGCCGATCGGCGCGCACGTAACGCTGCGCGGCGACCGCATGTGGGAGTTCCTGGACCGTCTGCTCTCGCTCGCCCTGCCCCGTATCCGCGACTTCCGCGGTCTCTCGGACAAGCAGTTCGACGGCAACGGCAACTACACGTTCGGTCTCACGGAGCAGTCGATGTTCCACGAGATCAACCAGGACCGGATCGACCGCGTCCGCGGTATGGACATCACGGTCGTGACCACCGCCAAGAACGACGAGGAGGGTCGCGCGCTTCTGAAGCAGCTCGGCTTCCCCTTCCGTTCGGCCGAGACGGCGAACTAGCGAAAAGCTAGTAGCCTTGTCTCTTTGTGGGCCGGCCGTCCCGGCCGGCCCACTTCCACCACAGGTCGTCAGTCGTGTAACGGCTGAACGAAACCTGGTGTACGAAGGAAAACCGCAATGACAATGACAGATCCGGTCGCAGACATGCTGACCAGACTGCGCAACGCGAACTCGGCTCACCACGACACCGTGTCGATGCCGCACTCGAAGCTCAAGGCCCACATCGCCGAGATCCTCACCACCGAGGGCTACATCTCCGGCTGGGACATCGCTGACGCCCGCGTCGGCAAGACCCTGACCCTGCAGCTCAAGTTCGGCCCGAACCGCGAGCGTTCCATCGCCGGTATCAAGCGCGTCTCGAAGCCCGGCCTTCGCGTCTACGCGAAGTCCACTGAGCTCCCCAAGGTGCTCGGCGGGCTCGGCGTCGCCATCCTGTCCACCTCCTCCGGCCTTCTGACGGACCGCGAGGCTGAGAAGAAGGGCGTGGGTGGGGAAGTCCTCGCCTACGTGTGGTAACCCGCCATGTCGCGTATTGGAAGACTGCCCATCGACGTCCCCGCGGGCGTTGATGTGAAGATCGACGGCCAGGCCGTCACCGTCAAGGGGCCGAAGGGCGAGCTCAGCCTCACCGTCGCCACCCCGATCGAGGTCAAGCTCGAGGAGGGCCAGGTCCTGGTCACCCGTCCGGACGACGAGCGCGCTTCGCGTTCGCTCCACGGCCTGACCCGCACCCTGATCAACAACAACATCATCGGCGTCACCGAGGGTTACTCCAAGGGCCTCGAGATCGTCGGCACCGGCTACCGCGTCGCGCAGAAGGGTGCGGCGGTCGAGTTCGCGCTCGGCTTCTCGCACCCGGTGACGGTCGAGCCGCCGGTCGGCATCACGTTCACGGTCGAGGGCAACAACAAGCTCACCGTGGCCGGCATCGACAAGCAGGCCGTCGGTGAGGTCGCCGCCAACATCCGCAAGATCCGCAAGCCCGAGCCCTACAAGGGCAAGGGTGTGCGCTACGCCGGCGAGGTCGTGCGTCGCAAGGCCGGAAAGGCTGGTAAGTAATCATGGCTCTGGGTACCAGAGGAAAGAGCAAGGCGGCCGCTCGCGACCGTCGTCACACCCGCCTTCGCAAGAAGATCGAGGGTACCGCGGCTCGTCCGCGCCTGGTCGTGACGCGTTCCGCTCGCCACGTCTTCGTCCAGATCGTCGACGACGCGCAGGGTCACACCCTCGCGTCCGCGTCGACCATGGAGCAGGACCTGCGCGGCTTCGACGGCGACAAGACCGCCAAGGCCCGCAAGGTCGGTGAGCTCGTCGCCGAGCGCGCGAAGAGCGCCGGTGTCGAGGCCGTCGTGTTCGACCGTGGTGGCAGCAAGTACGCGGGTCGCGTCGCGGCTGTCGCCGAGGGAGCTCGAGAGGGTGGATTGAACCTGTGAGCGACGAAAACAACAAGGAGCAGACCGTGGCAGAGCAGGCCGTGGAGACCGCGCAGCCGGTCGAGACCGCAGCCTCGACCAAGAACTCGAACGAGCGTGAGCCTCGTCGAGGTGGCCGGGAGCGCAACCCGAACCGCGACCGCGGGAGCCGCGACGCGGACAAGAGCCAGTTCCTGGAGCGCGTTGTGACCATCAACCGCGTGTCGAAGGTCGTCAAGGGTGGTCGTCGCTTCAGCTTCACCGCTCTCGTCGTCGTCGGCGACGGGAACGGTCTGGTCGGCGTCGGCTACGGCAAGGCTCGCGAGGTTCCGCTCGCGATCTCGAAGGGTGTCGAGGAGGCGAAGAAGAACTTCTTCCGCGTCCCGCGCGTCGGCAGCACCATCCCGCACCCCGTGCAGGGTGAGGCCGCCGCTGGTGTGGTCCTCCTCCGTCCGGCCGCCGCCGGTACCGGTGTCATCGCCGGTGGTCCGGTCCGCGCCGTCCTGGAGTGCGCCGGAATCCACGACGTTCTCAGCAAGTCGCTCGGCTCGTCGAACACGATCAACATCGTCCACGCGACGGTGGAGGCCCTCAAGCAGCTCGAAGAGCCGCGTGCGGTCGCCGCGCGTCGTGGTCTGGACTACGACCGTGTCGCGCCCGAGAAGCTGCTGCAGATCGAGGCCCGTGCGGCTGAGGCCGCCGCTACCGCGAAGGCAGGTGCCTGATGGCTGCGCGTCTGAAGATCACGCAGATCAAGTCGAAAGTGAGCGAGAAGCAGTACCAGCGCGACACGCTGCGCAGTCTGGGACTGAAGCGCATCGGTGACGTCGTGGTTCGCGAGGACAACTCGCAGAACCGCGGTTACGTCAACACCGTCGCTCACCTGGTGAAGGTCGAGGAGATTGACTAATGGCTGACGACAAGCCGAAGAACGAGGCTGCCGAGAAGCCGGCCGCCAAGAAGCCCGCGACCACCAAGGCCGCGACCACCAAGGCTGCCGCCGACAAGCCGGCCGCCGCGAAGAAGGCTCCGGCCAAGGCTCCGGCGAAGGCCGCTGCCGACAAGGCCGCTGCCGCCACGAGCGACGACACCGTCGCCGCCAAGCCCGCCGCGAAGAAGGCCGTGCCCAAGAAGGATGTCGCGGCCCCCCGCGAGCAGGTCCTGAAGGTGCACCACCTCCGCCCGGCAGCCGGATCCAAGAAGGACAAGACCCGCGTCGGACGCGGTGAAGGTTCCAAGGGTAAGACGGCCGGTCGCGGTACCAAGGGTACGAAGGCCCGCTACCAGGTCCGCCCCGGATTCCAGGGTGGCCAGCTTCCGTTCCACATGCGGACGCCGAAGCTGCGCGGTTTCAAGAACCCGTTCCGCGTCGAGTACCAGGTCGTGAACCTGGAGAAGCTCGCCGAGCTCTACCCGTCGGGCGGTGACGTCACCGTCGCCGACCTGGTCGCGAAGGGTGCGGTCCGCAAGAACGAGAAGGTCAAGGTTCTCGGTAACGGGGACATTGCGGTTAAGCTGAACGTTGCGGTCGACAAGGTCTCCGGCTCTGCTGAGCAGAAGATCGTCGCCGCTGGTGGCTCCATCAAGTAACCACCCGTAAAGCAGCGCAGTCGGGTGGCCGGGAGATCGGCCACCCGACTGACTCTTACAGGAAGCAGGACGCACTTTGTTTAGCGCCGTCGCGCGGATCTTCCGCACCCCGGACCTCCGCCGGAAGATCGCTTTCACCTTGGGCATCATCGCCCTGTTCCGGCTGGGATCGTTCATCCCCGCGCCGTTCGTCGACTTCGGCAACGTGCAGACCTGCCTGAACGCGAACCAGGACACCTCGGGTCTCTACTCGCTGGTGAACCTGTTCTCCGGTGGTGCGCTCCTCCAACTCTCGGTCTTCGCGCTCGGCATCATGCCGTACATCACCGCGTCGATCATCGTGCAGCTCCTGCGCGTGGTCATCCCGCGCTTCGAGACCCTCTACAAGGAGGGTCAGGCCGGTCAGGCCAAGCTGACGCAGTACACGCGCTACCTCACGATCGCGCTGGGCGTCCTCCAGTCGACCACCCTCATCACCGTCGCCCGCTCCGGCGCACTCTTCGGCACCACCGCCGTGTCGCAGTGCACCCAGCTCATCACGGACGACTCGTGGTACGCGATCATGCTCATGGTCATCACCATGACCGCCGGCACCGGCCTCATCATGTGGATGGGCGAGCTCGTCACCGAGCGCGGCATCGGCAACGGCATGTCGCTCCTCATCTTCACCTCGATCGCCGCGCAGTTCCCGAACTCGCTCTGGGCGATCGCCCAGTCGCAGGGCGTCGAGATCCTGCTGGTCGTGCTCGCGATCGGGCTCCTGATCGTGATGGCCGTCGTGTTCGTCGAACAGTCGCAGCGGCGCATTCCCGTCCAGTACGCGAAACGCATGGTCGGCAGGCGGACGTACGGCGGCAACAACACGTACATCCCGATCAAGGTGAACATGGCCGGCGTCGTGCCCGTCATCTTCGCGTCGTCGCTGCTGTATCTGCCCGCCCTGATCGCGCAGTTCAATCAGCCGGCCGCGGGCAAGGCACCGGCGCCCTGGGTCACCTGGATCACGAACTACCTGACCAAGGGCGATCACCCGCTCTACATGCTCCTGTACTTCCTCCTCATCGTGGGCTTCACGTACTTCTACGTGGCGATCACCTTCAACCCTGAGGAGGTCGCGGACAACATGAAGAAGTACGGCGGCTTCATCCCCGGCATCCGTGCCGGGCGTCCGACCGCCGAGTACCTCGACTACGTGCTCACCCGCGTGACGCTGCCCGGCTCGATCTACCTGGGTCTGATCGCACTGATACCGCTCGCCGCATTCGCGCTGATCGGGGCGAGTCAGAACTTCATGTTCGGCGGCACGTCCATCCTGATCATCGTCGGTGTCGGTCTGGAGACGGTCAAGCAGATCGACTCGCAACTGCAGCAGCGACACTACGAAGGGCTTCTGCGTTGACCCGTCTACTGATCGTCGGACCTCCCGGAGCGGGCAAGGGCACTCAGGCCTCCCGCATCACCACCGTGTACGGGATCCCCGACATCTCGACGGGCGACATCTTCCGAGCGAACATCAAGAACGAGACGCCGCTCGGCAAGCAGGTCAAGGCCATCGTCGACGCGGGCGACTACGTTCCGGACAGCCTCACGAACCAGCTGGTCACCGACCGGCTGGCCGAGGACGACGCGGCGAACGGATTCCTCCTCGACGGATACCCGCGGACGCTGGCCCAGGTCGACTACCTGGACGAGATGCTCGCGGCGCAGGGGCAGAAGCTCGACGCGGTCATCCAGCTCGTCGCAGACCAGGACGAGATCGTCGCCCGTCTGACAAAGCGGGCACTCGAGCAGGGACGCGCCGACGACTCCGAGGAGGCGATCCGGCACCGCCAGGACGTCTACCTGCGTGAGACGTCCCCGCTGGTCGACGTGTACAGCCAGCGCGGCCTCTTGATCGAGGTCGACGGGCTGGGCGAGATCGACGAGGTCGCCGAGCGCGTGCGCACGGCTCTCGCGGCGCGCGGCATCGAGCCGGTCGTCGGCACCGCCGGCGAGTCGGTCGCGTAGCGTTCCGATGGTCTTCAAGCGGTCGATCTACAAGTCGCCCGCCCAGCTCCGCCTGATGGTGGCGCCGGGCCGGGCGACGTCCGCGTCTCTGGACGCCGTCGCCGGGGTCGTCGCGGCAGGCGTGACCACCCTCGAGCTGGACGCCGTCGCCGAGCAGGCCATCGAGGCGGCCGGCGGCAAACCCAACTTCAAGCTCGAACAGGGCTACCACCACACGATCTGCGCCTCCGTCAACGACGAGATCGTCCACGGCATCCCGGGGGCGCGCGTGCTGCAGCCCGGTGACATCGTGTCGATCGACAGCGGTGCCATCCTCGACGGGTGGAACGGCGACTCGGCACGGACGTTCGTGGTTCCGGACCCTGCGCGCCCGGAGGTCGTCGCCCAGCGGCAGACGCTCTCCGACGTGACCGAGCAGTCCCTCTGGCACGGCATCGCCCGTCTGGCGAGTGCGCGCCACTTGAACGAGGTCGGCGAGGCGGTCGAGGACTACATCATGTCGCAGGGCGACTACGGCATCCTCACCGACTACATCGGACACGGCATCGGGCGGCGCATGCACGAGGAGCCGCCGGTGTTCAACTACCGGGTGCGCGCGAAGGGCCCCGAGGTCAGGCCGGGACTGGTCGTCGCGATCGAGCCCATGGTGGTGCTCGGCGACCAGGAGACCTACGTGAAGGACGACGGCTGGACCGTCGCGACGGAGGACGGCTCGGCCGCCGCGCACTGGGAGCACAGCGTCGCCGTGCACGCCGGGGGCATCTGGGTGCTCACCGCCTCGGACGGCGGCGCAGCAGGGCTCGCGCCGTTCGGCATCACGCCGACGCCTCTCGCCTAGGATGCGTTCGCTCTCAGCGGGTGCAGATGATAGCCCAGAGTTGGCGAATCGGGTGAACATCCCATAAGATTGATCCTTGGTGTCTTGGGCACGTTTTTTGCATGCCTGACTCCATTCAACGCACGACCAGCAAACCACTACTTTTAGCGACAGTGAGGCTATGGCCAAAAAAGACGGTGTCATCGAGATCGAAGGATCTGTTGTCGAAGCGCTGCCCAACGCGATGTTCCGTGTTGAGCTGACCAACGGCCACAAGGTTCTTGCCCACATCTCCGGCAAGATGCGTCAGCACTACATCCGTATCCTCCCCGAGGACCGCGTGATCGTGGAGCTGAGCCCCTACGATCTGACCCGCGGCCGGATCGTCTACCGCTACAAGTAAAGGTCTGCTGTAAGTAACGGCCCCACCATCGGGTAGCCCCTGGTGAGGTACGAGGACAGCGAACAAAGGTAAAGAAACACTATGAAGGTCAAGCCTTCCGTCAAGAAGATCTGCGACAAGTGCAAGGTCATCCGTCGTAACGGACGGGTCATGGTCATCTGCGAGAACCCGCGCCACAAGCAGCGCCAGGGTTGATCGCAGCTCGCGCAGTCGAGCAGTGCCCATAACTGAAGAATGAACACAGGCGATCCCAGATCCTGCGCCGCACGGCGGCGCGGGGGACACCCTCGGAGGAGGCCGGGGCACCGGGATCGCTGCAGACCTCCACTCATCACAGGAGAAGCCAACACATGGCACGTCTAGCAGGCGTCGACATCCCGCGCGAGAAGCGCGTGGAGGTCGCACTCACCTACATCTACGGCGTCGGGCGCACGCGTGCGCTCAAGACGCTCGCCGAGACCGAGATCTCGGGCGACATCCGCGTCAAGGACCTGACCGACGAGCAGCTCGTCGCACTCCGCGACTACATCGAGGGCAACTTCAAGGTCGAGGGCGATCTCCGCCGCGAGGTCGCCGCCGACATCCGCCGCAAGGTCGAGATCGGCAGCTACGAGGGTATCCGCCACCGCAAGGGCCTCCCGGTCCGCGGCCAGCGCACCAAGACGAACGCTCGTACCCGCAAGGGCCCGAAGCGCACCGTGGCCGGCAAGAAGAAGGCGCGCTAAGGCCCGCGGCCCGAAGCTCTTAGGATTCAGGAGAAAAAATGGCAGCACCCAAGTCGGCCGCTCGCAAGCCGCGCAAAAAGGAAAAGAAGAACATCGCTGTGGGCCAGGCCCACATCAAGAGCACGTTCAACAACACGATCGTCTCGATCACCGACACCACCGGTGCGGTCATCAGCTGGGCCTCGTCCGGCGGCGTCGGGTTCAAGGGCTCGCGCAAGTCGACCCCGTTCGCCGCGCAGCTGGCAGCCGAGTCGGCCGCCCGCCAGGCGCAGGAGCACGGGATGAAGAAGGTCGACGTCTTCGTCAAGGGCCCGGGCTCGGGACGCGAGACGGCGATCCGCTCGCTCCAGGCCGCTGGCCTCGAGGTGGGCTCGATCAACGACGTCACCCCGCAGGCGCACAACGGTTGCCGCCCGCCCAAGCGTCGCCGCGTCTAGTTCTCTTCACGTCGCCCGTCAGGCGGCGGTCCACCCGGGCCGCCGCCTGTCGGCGTGACGAACCCCACCTCACTCAACGCAAGTGTCATATAGCGGACACTTAGCCGAAAGGAATCAACAGTGCTCATTGCACAGCGTCCTACGCTCACCGAAGAGAACATCTCCGAGTTCCGTTCGCGGTTCGTCATCGAGCCCCTGGAGCCCGGCTTCGGCTACACCCTCGGCAACTCGCTTCGCCGCACCCTGCTGTCGTCCATCCCCGGTGCCGCTGTCACCAGCATCCGCATCGACGGTGTGCTGCACGAGTTCAGCACCGTCCCGGGTGTGAAGGAAGACGTCACCGAGATCATCCTGAACATCAAGGGTCTCGTGGTGTCGAGCGAGCACGACGAGCCGATCACCGCCTACCTCCGCAAGACGGGCGCCGGTCAGGTCACCGCGGCCGACATCTCGGCTCCGGCGGGCGTGGAGATCCACAACCCCGAGCTGGTCATCGCGACACTCAACGACAAGGCGAAGTTCGAGGTCGAGCTCACCATCGAGCGCGGCCGCGGCTACGTGTCGGCCCAGCAGAACCGCAACGAGTACAGCGAGGCGGGCCAGATCCCGATCGACTCGATCTACTCCCCGGTCCTGAAGGTCACCTACCGCGTCGAGGCCACCCGCGCCGGCGAGCGCACCGACTTCGACCGCCTCGTGGTCGACGTCGAGAGCAAGCCCGCGATCACCCCGCGCGACGCGATCGCATCGGCCGGCCGCACGCTGGTCGAGCTGTTCGGTCTGGCGCGCGAGCTCAACAGCGCCGCCGAGGGCATCGAGATCGGCCCCGCGCCGGTCGACCAGGTCCTCAGCTCCGAGCTCTCCATGCCGATCGAGGACCTCGACCTGTCGGTCCGTTCGTACAACTGCCTCAAGCGCGAGGGCATCAACACCGTGAGCGAGCTGGTCTCGCTGTCGGAGACGCAGCTCATGAACATCCGCAACTTCGGTCAGAAGTCGGTGGATGAGGTCAAGGACAAGCTGACGGAGATGGGCCTGTCGCTGAAGGACTCGGTTCCCGGGTTCGACGGTGCCCACTTCTACAGCGGGTACGAAGAGGACGAGACCACCATCTGAGGCCTCGTCGTTCCCGACAAGCCTTTCGACTTTTCACAACTGGAGATAACCGATCATGCCTAAGCCCACCAAGGGCCCCCGCCTCGGAGGCGGTCCCGCGCACGAGCGCCTCATGCTCGCCAACCTGGCTGCCGCGCTGTTCACGCACAAGAGCATCAAGACCACCGAGACCAAGGCCAAGCGCCTGCGTCCCTACGCCGAGCGTCTCATCACGTTCGCGAAGCGCGGCGACCTGCACGCGCGTCGTCGCGTGCTCGCCGTGATCGGCGACAAGTCCGTGGTCCACGAGCTCTTCACCGAGATCGCGCCGCTGGTCGCCGAGCGTGAGGGCGGCTACACCCGCATCACGAAGCTCGGTTACCGCAAGGGTGACAACGCGCCCATGGCGCAGATCGAGCTCGTGCTCGAGCCCGTCACCCCCAAGGCGAAGCCGGCCAAGGCTGCGAAGACCGCTGCTCCCAAGGCCGCTCCGGCCGAGGAGGAGGCCCCGGTCGAGGAGACCGCGGCTGACGCCGCCGCCGAGGAGACCGCGGCCGCTGAGGCCGAGGTCGTCGAGGAGACGACCGGCGACGCCGAGGTCAGCGCCGAGGACACCACCGCCGAGGCGGAGGCCGAGAAGGCGTAAGTCTCTCGCATCCTGTACGGAAGACCCCGCATCCCTCTGGGAGGCGGGGTCTTCCGCTTTGTAGGCTGACGGAATGCAGCAGAACGAGCAGTCCCTGCCTCCGCTGAGCGAACGCGTGTCCGCTCCGCCGACGTATTCGCCGCGGCATCCCCTGATCGCCCGCTGGCGCCCGGCGACGCTCGACGACGTCGACGCGGTCTGGGAGGTCATGAAGGCGATCGACGCCCTCGATCACCCGAACTACATCACCACGCGCGAGGAGGTCGCCGAAGACCTCGGTTACAGCTTCGTCGACCTCAAGCGGGATTCGCTGGTCGGCGTGGCGGAGGACGGCCGCCTCGCGGCGGTGGGGCTCGTGGTCGAACCTCCGAGGAAGCAGACGCTGGTGCGCGAGTTCTTGAACGGCGGCGTCCACCCGGACTTCGCGGGGCGGGGGATCGGGCGAGAGCTGCTCGCCTGGCAGATCTCGCGCGGCGAGCAGAAGCTGGCCGACTCGAGCGAGCGTCTCCCGGGGTGGTTGGTCGGATACGCGGACGAGCGAGCGCCGCGGCGGGAGCAGCTGCTGCGGGCGGGCGGCCTCGAACCTGTCCGCTACTTCCTCGGTCTCGAGCGCGATCTCGCGCAGCCCGTGCCGACGGTGGAGCCGGCGGAGGGCGTGCGCATCCAGCCATACACGCCCGATCTGTCGGAGGCGGTGCACCGGGCTCGTGACGCCTCCTTCGCCGACCACTGGGGCAGTCAGCCCATGAGCGACGAGCAGTGGGAGGCGTTCCTCGACGGGACGTTCCGTGCAGACCTGTCGTTCGTCGCGCTCGCGCCGGGGGACGAGGGCGTCGAGGTCGCCGGGTTCGTCCTGAGCCAGGTCAACGAGGAGGACTGGACGAGCCAGGGCTTCACGGGCGCGTACGTGGCGGCCCTCGGCACGGTCCGCGCTCACCGAGGCCGCCGGATCGCACCCGCGCTCCTCTCCGCGACACTCGCCGCCTGTGTCGGTTACGGCTGGGAGAAGGTCACCCTCGACGTGGACGCGGAGAATCCGACGGGCGCACTCGGCCTCTACACGCGCCTCGGCTTCGAGACGGCGACGCGGGAGACGGGTCTGGTCCGGGCCTACTGAGGGCGCGGGCCGGCCTGGTCCCACGGGTTCGCGGGCCGGACCGTGGAGTGCTCGGCGAGGGTGTGCAGAGCATCGCCGAGCGCTTGCGCGTAGAGGAGTCCTCCACGATGCCCGGGATGGATCTGGTCGTCGGCGAGCAGGTCGAGATGCCCGGAGATCGTCCGCTTCCAGTCGGCGACGACGACGCGGCCGGGATGGGCGGTCGCGAAGGCGTCGAGCGTGCCGTTGACCCCGTCCGTCCAGCTGCGCGGCGCCTGGACGTTCACGAGCACGAGCTGCCGCCGTGGACCGATCGCATCCAGCACGCCCTCGAGCGTGTCGCGCGAGATCGAGCCGTTGGTGCCGAGGCCGAGGACCACGACGTCGCGCAGCCCGCCGGCGGCGACCGCCCCGGCGATCATCTCCGGCGCCTTGCTCATCTGCCGGGAGACCACCGCGTCGACGGCGATGCCGGGGTAGGTCTCCTGAAGCGCGGGCGCGGAGGCGAGCATCACCGAGTCGCCGAAGGCCGAGATGTCGGGGCCCGTGGCGATCGGGTGCGGGTCGGGCGGGATGCGCAGCGGTGACGAAGACGACGGAGGCGCCGTGGGTGTGCCGCCCTGCGCGGAGCCGTTCAGCGAGGCGGCCCCCTGTTCGATGAGCCGCTGGGCACCGGTCGCAACAGGGGCCACGATCATCGCGGCCACGGTCGCGGCGGTGAGAAGCCCGGCGATCGTCGCGCCCGTGATCCCGGCGATGCGGAGAGGCTGCGAGGCGCGCATCCGGACGCGGGCACGGCGCAGCGCGCCCAGGAGTCCGTGCGTGCGGATCGGCTGTTCCAGATAGCGGTACGACAGGAACGCCGCCGCCGCGGTGACCGCGAGGGAGCCGGCGCCCACGAGGAGGGCGGCGACCGGTTCGTTCTCGTCCGGGACGAACGCGCAGGCGAGGACGAACACCGGCCAGTGCCAGAGGTAGAGTCCGTACGACCGGGCGCCGATGAAGCGCAACGGTCCCAGGTCGAGGGTGCGGCCGAGGGAGGAGCGGGGGACGATCGCCGCCCAGATCGCGACGGCGCTGAGCAGGCTGACGACCACGAGGCCGCCGCGATAGGTGAAGGCGGCGTCGGCGTCCATGGCGTAGGCGCACACGACCAGGCCCAGGACGGCGAGAGCGCCGAGGGAGGGAAGAGCGCGCCGCACGAACGCCTGGAGCGCGCTCTCGCCGGCGTCGAGATCCAGGGGACGCATCCGCACCGCGAGGAGGGCGAGGGCCGCTCCGAGAGCCAGGCCGAAGCTGTGGGTGTCCGAGCCGAAGTAGACCCGCGTCGGGTCCTCGCCGGGGACGTAGAGGACGGCCATCCAGATGGCCGACGCGGCGGCGGAGGCCAGGACGATGGCGAATCGCGCCCACCACGGGCGGAGGAACGCGAGTGCGAGCAGGATCAGCGGCCAGACCAGGTAGAACTGCTCTTCGACCGCGAGCGACCAGAGATTGCGGAAGAGTTCCGGCGCGCCTTGCGCGAAGTAGCTGGAGTCCGCCGCGATCGAGAGCCAGTTGGCGCTGAAGGTGAAGGCGCCGAGGATCTGCCGCGGGAGACCGACCAGCACGTCGCCGCCGAGGACCAGGGCGACGCTCGAGCACACGATGACGAGCACGGCGATGGCGGGGAGGAGTCGCCTGGCTCTCCGGATCCAGAACCGTCGCAGATCGATGCGCCCGCTCCCGCGCCGTTCGCGCACCAGCAGGCTCGTGATCAGGAAGCCGCTGATCACGAAGAACACGTCGACGCCGATGAATCCGCCGGGCAGCACACCGGGGAACAGGTGGTAGACGAGCACCACGGCGACCGCGAACGCGCGCAGGCCGTCCAGTCCGGCATAGCGGACCGGGGCCGAACCGGAACGGCCGGAGACGGGCGCCGCTGTGGGCTGGACGACCACGGCGGGCTGGACGGTGAGGAGAGGCAAGGCGATCACAGAGGCGGTCGAGAGGCGGGTGCGGGTGAGTCCGTGCCGGTGCAGGCACGGAAGCGCCCACGATAGCAATCGCGCCTGACAGTCGGCTCATGCGGGCGGGCGCGCCGCGTGGCCGGTCGGCTCCTTAGAATCGAAGGATGACCGACCTGGTGACGCGCTTCAGGCTCGACATCGCCTATCAGGGCACCGAGTTCAACGGGTGGGGCCGGCAGCCCGGCCTCCGGACCGTCCAAGGGGTTCTCGAGGAGGCGCTGGCGACGATCTTCCGCCGGGCAGGGACGGCTCCCTCCCTCACGGTCGCCGGTCGTACCGATGCCGGAGTCCATGCGATGGGCCAGGTCGCGCACGTCGATCTCGCGCCGGACCAGGTCGCCCTCTTGCGGAAGCCGCACGGGAAGCGTCCGCCTCTCGCCCCCCACGAGGCGTTGGCCCGCCGCCTGAACGGCGTGCTCGGTCCGGTGGCGGATGTGATCGTGACGCGCGCGACGGAGGCGCTGCCCGGCTTCGACGCCCGGTTCTCGGCCGTGTGGCGCCGCTACGAGTACCGGGTCGCCGACCGCACGTCGTTCCGCGACCCGTTGCAGCGGCACCGGATCGCCTGGGTGTCGTCGGAGCTCGACGAGACGCGGATGGACATGGCCGCCCACGGGTTGCTCGGGCTCCATGACTTCGCGAGCTATTGCAAGGCGCGCGAGGGCGCGACGACGATCCGCACCCTGCAGGCCTTCTCGTGGCGGCGCGAGGACGACGGGGTCCTCGTGGGGCATGTGGTCGCCGATGCGTTCTGCCACAGCATGGTGCGGGCGCTCGTGGGCGGTTGCGTCGAAGTGGGCGAAGGGAAGCTCGAACCGGGCGACCTCGTCGACCTCCGCGACGGGCAGCGCCGTACGAACGCGTTCAAAGTGATGCCGGCGCGCGGTCTGACCCTGCTGGAGGTCGGCTACCCCGAACCGGCGCAGCTGTCCCTGCGGGCGGAGCAGACACGGGCGATGCGCTCGCTCTGAGGCGGCGGATCCGTCGGACGACACGCTTCGACGACCGGATCGGGAGGCCGATGGCCAGCGCGACGCCGCCCAGAAGGCTGCGGTCGAAGGGCCCGAGTGCGATCTTGCGCTCCCACGCGCGCCGGAGTGCCCCTCCCCGGCTCCGGCGGACGGCCGGACGGTCGAGGAGGAGGCCGGCGTCGCGCGCAGTCATCAAGGTCTCGGTGCGTTCGGCCCAGTCGTCGTCGGCGCGGGGATGGAAGTAGTTGTCGTCGCGCCAGTCCGCTCGCACCGTGCCGAAACGCCCGGCGATCAGGTCCTCCGACGAACCCTCTGTGCCGCTGCCGACGAAGACCTCGTTGATGAGGCCGCGGGAGACCCCGAAGTCGGTGAGGGTCAAGGCGGGGACGCCGCGCCCCAGGGCCTCGATCATCGCGGTCGAGCTGACGGTGACGAGGGCGACGGCACGGTCGAGGTGCGCGTCCATCGGACCCGTCTCCACCGTCAGGTTGGCGGGTGCGCTCGGCGGGAGCAGTTCGGCGTACGGGAAGGCCTCGCGGTGCGTCTGCTGCTCGCCCCGCACCGCACGCGTCTTGATGACGACGCGCCACTCCGGATGCGCGACGGCGGTGTCGGACAGCCAGCCGACCAGCGCACGGCGGTCCTCCTCGGTGGCCGGGACGCTGGGCTGAGCCGCGAAGACGATCGCGTCGCGGCGGGTCGCACTCGACGACTCGGCGGCGCCCCGCTCGGCGGCGCCGCGGTCTGCGGCGCCGCGGTCCGCCCGGAGGAAGGGCAGCGTCGCGAGCGCGAAGTGCGGGGCGACTCCTCCCTCCTCGGCCAATGCGGCGTACTCCCGCACCTCGCGGCGGCTGTGGAGGACGAAGACATCGGCCCGGGCGCGCAGGAAGAGCCCCTTCCACTTCGCCGGGTACGAGATCCCGGGG
Source organism: Leifsonia sp. NPDC058194 (assembly GCF_042883605.1). Lineage (NCBI taxonomy): Bacteria > Bacillati > Actinomycetota > Actinomycetes > Micrococcales > Microbacteriaceae > Leifsonia > Leifsonia sp. NPDC058194. Next base: position 195,990 of record NZ_JBHVVL010000004.1, read on the forward strand.
AGCCCGGTGATGATGACCGGCCGTCGTCGCACCCGCCGGTGGAGCTGATCGATGAGCAGTTCCGCGACCGGGCCGAGGGTGGCGACGAGCACGGCATCCGGCGGATCGGCTCGCACCGCCTCGACGACGGCGTCGACGGTGACGGCGGCCGGCGGGTCGGCGGCCACCGCGGCGAGGCGTCGATCGATGCCGTGGAACGCCGAGCGCAGCTGCTCGGGGCTGGCGGCCGTCGGCGTCGCGATCGTCACGAGGTCGAGCTGCCACTCCGCAGGCGCGGCGGAGAGCAGGTGGGCGCCCCACTTGGCGAACGAGTCCGTGTCGACGACGCCCAGGACGCGCCGGGTCACCTCACGCACCCACCCGGCGCAGCTTCGACAGCGGGGCCAGCTCGCCGGGGAAGACGCGCTTCACGCCGTCGCCGAGCGCGGTCTCGATGATCCGGATGTCGCGGGCGAGGGTCTGCACGCCGTGCGGCTCGAGAGACGCCGCGTGATCGGAGCCCCACATCGTCCGGTCGAGGGTGATGTGCCGTTCGACGGCCGTTGCACCGAGGGCGATCGCGGCCAGCGAGATCTGTAGCCCGGGCTCGTGACCGGAGTACCCGATCGGCACGCCGGGGTAGCGCGCCGCCAGAGTCCCGATCGTCCGGAGGTTGGCCTCCTCGGCCGGCAGCGGGTAGGTGGAGGTCGCGTGCAGGATGACGAGCCGGTCGGTTCCGAGGGTCTCGACGGCGCGGTCGACATGCTCCAGAGTCGACATCCCGGTCGACAGGATCACCGGCTTTCCGGTGCCGGCGACGGCGGACAGGAGCCCGAGGTCGGTCACCGACGCGGACGCGATCTTGTACGCCACGACGTTGAGATCTTCGAGGAACTCGACTGCGGGCTCGTCCCACGGGGAGGCGAACCAGTCCAGGCCGCGCATGGTCGCGTAGTCGCCCACCTCGATGTACTGGTCGCGGTCGAACTCGACCCGGTAGCGGTACTCGAGGTAGGTCATGTCGCCCCACGGCGTGCTACGCGGCACGGCCTTCATGTGCTCGGGGGTGGAGATCTCCGGGGTGCGCTTCTGGAACTTCACCGCCTGCATGCCGGCGTCGGCGGCCACATCGATGAGCTGCTTGGCGATCTCGACGTCGCCGTTGTGGTTGAGCCCGATCTCGCCGATCAGGTAGGCGGGGTTGCCGTCGCCGATGTGCGAGCGGCCGATGTGCACGGTCATGATGCTCCGTTCCGTTGGGTGAGGACGAGGTCTGCGAGCTCGCGCACGGCGCCGTCCCCGCCGCGGCGGGCGAGGACGTGGCGGGCTGCGGCGAGCACGGCGGGATGGGCGTCTGCGACGGCGATGGGCCAGCCGACCGCTCCGAGTGCGCCGAGGTCGTTGACGTCGTTGCCGAGGTAGGCGACGCGGTCGAGCGGGATGCCGGTCGTCTCCGACCAGGCCCGCAGCGCCGCGGCCTTGTCGTCGATGCCGTGGAGCACGTCGACCCGCAGCTTCGCCGCGCGGGCGGCGACGACGGGATTGGTCTCGGTCGAGAGGATCAGCAGGGGCACGCCGGCCTCCCGGAGCAGGCGAACGCCCATCCCGTCGCGCCGGTTCACGACCACGCTCTCCGTGCCGTCGGTGCTGACGGTCGCCCGGTCGTCCGTGTGGACGCCGTCGAAGTCGGTGACCACGGCGTCCACGTCGATCGCCACGGCGTCATCCAGCAGCGGGTCAGCCTGCAGCGATACGTCCAAAAGCGGAGCGACGGCCTCGGCGGCGACGAGGTCGGCCGGGTCGTCGATGTCGATCGCGCCCCGCGGGTCGACCTCGGCGAGCTCGATGCGCCCGTAGAAGCGGTGCCCGGCTGCGCGGAACCCGTCGGCGCGCAGCGCGTAGAAGGCGCCGGTCTCGCGGTATTCGGCTGCACGGTCCTGGCGGCGGGGACGAACCGTCGCATCGTGGTTGACTGCTGCAGCCGTGCCGTCAGGCGCCACCCGCCAGAGGAACGCGTGCGAGGCGGTCGCCGCGAAGACCACGTCGGCGCCACCGGAGAGCACCCGCGACACGGCCGCGTCGAGATCGGCCGGGTCGACGAACGGGGACGTCGCCTGCATGAAGAGGAGCACCTCCGGGCGCACCCCGCGCTCGGCGAGCGTGTCGAGAGCATGCAGCAGGGCGGCTTCCGAGGAGGCCTCGTCTCCCGACAGCGCAGCGGGCCGCTCGATCGTCTCCGCTCCGGCCTGGACGGCGGCAGCTGCGATCGCGGCCCCATCGGTGCTGACGTAGACCGCGTCGACGAGTTCCGCGGCGACGGCCGCGTGAACGGCACGCGCGACCAGGCTGCGTCCGGCGACCGGCGTCAGGTTCTTGCCGGGGATTCCTTTGGAGCCGGCGCGGGCCGGGATCACCGCGACCACGCGGACGGGGGAGTGCATGCCGGCACGCTACGGAGACGGCGTGACCGGGCGGGGGACGGGACGCGAACGCGCGCCGTCCGGCTGTGGAACCGTTCAGGAACGTTCGAGGACGCTCAGGCGGGTGTCAGCGCACGAGACCGTTCTCATACGCGAACGCCACCAGCTGAACGCGCGAGGCGAGACCGAGTTTCTGCAGGATGCTGCGCATGTGGCTCTTGACGGTCGTCTCCGAGATGAAGGCGACCTGACCGGCCTCGGCGTTGCTGAGGCCTCGGGCGGCCAGGAGGAACACCTCCTTCTCCCGGGCCGAGAGGGCGGCGATCGCCTCGGTGCGCGGGGGCCGCACGCGCTCGCCGCCGAAGAGCGCGGCCGTCTCCTTCGGTGCGATCACGGAGTGGCCGGCATGGACCGTGCGGATGGCGGCGAGCAGGAAGTCGGGCGTCGTGTCCTTCATCACGAAGCCGTCCGCCCCGGCGCGCATCGCCCGGGCGACCGCCTCGTCGCGTTCGAAGGTGGTGAGGATGACGATGCGGGGCGCGTCCTCGCCCGTGACCGTCTCGCGGATGCGCGCCGTCGCGTGGATGCCGTCGAGCAGGGGCATGCGCAGATCCATGAGCACGACGTCGGGGCGGTCGCGCACGACCAGCGCGACACCCGCCTCGCCGTCGTGCGCGGATCCGGCGAACTCCAGATCGGGCTGCGCCTCCAGGAGCATGCCGATGCCGGAGCAGAACAGCGGCTGGTCGTCGACCACGGCGACGCGGATGCTCACGCGCTCACCGCCTGCACGCGGGGGATGAAGGCCGTGACGAGATAGCCGTGCCCGTCGTCGCTACCATCACCGTCATCCGGCCCCGCCTCGAGCCACCCTCCCGCGAGCCGTGCCCGCTCCCGCATCCCGTGGAGGCCGCGGCCGCCGTCCGCCGTCCCTCCGGCGTCCGGAGGAGCGGCGGCGCACGACGACGCGACGGAGATCGTCATGCCACCGCCGCGCGCGTCGAGCACCACCCGCGCGGTCGCATCGGCACCGCCGTGCTTCAGCGCGTTCGTCAGCCCCTCCTGCACGATCCGGTAGACGGCGAGCTCCTGCACGGCGGTCAGGCCGTCCGGTTCTCCGTACCGCTCGACGGAGACGGACAGCCCGGCATCGCGCATCCGGTCGATGAGCGGTTCGAGGTCGTCGACGGCCGGCGTCGATCCGCCGTCCGGCTCCGCGACGAGCGTCTCGATCAGCATGCGCACCTCGGTGAGCGAGGTGCGGGCCGCGACGGCGATGGTCTCGAGCGACTGCGACATCGCCTGAGGCCGTTCGCCGGCCAGAGCGCGTGCGCCGTCCGCCTGCGCCAGGATCACCGAGAGGGAGTGGGCCATGATGTCGTGGACGTCCTGAGCGATCCGCTCGCGCTCCTCCGCGATGATCGTCTCGCTCTCCGCCACCCGGAGTTCGGCCGTCGCACGGGCGAGCTCGTGCTCGCCGTCGCGCTTCCTTCCCCAGACCCCGATGAGCGTGCCGATGAGCCACGCGACCGCTCCCGCGGCGGCGCAGAGGACGAAGAACGAGGCCCGGGCAGACCCATCCGCCCGCCCGACCCCCAGCCACCAGGCGAGCAGACCGGCGATCGAGAGCCCGGCACCGACGGCGAAGACCAACGCGCCGACCCGCATCCTCCCCTCGACCGTCGCGGAGACGACCAGGATGACGACGGCGTAGCCGAGATAGGCGAGCGGCTCGTCGAAGATCCCGGCGGGGAAGAGCAGCTGGCCGAACAGCACGGCCGTCGCGACGGCCATCGCGACGATCGGCTGGAGTCGTGAGAGACCGATGGCGACGGCGACGAGCAGAAGAGCCGTCCAGAAGGGCACCGTGGTGCGGAGTGTGCCCGGGCCCAGCTGGTGCCTGCCCACTTCGGCCATCGCCCAGAACGTGAAGTAGACCACGGCGATGACGGGCTCGAGCAGCCAGCGGCTTCGGAGGAGGAACGATCTCATACCGGTCACGCTAGGGGGAGGCCGGCGCCCGAACGGCCGAATCGCACCGAAATCCTCCCCAGGGCGGAGACGCCCCGCCCGCGGGGAGCACCGGTTTGACCGGCCCCGGGCGTGTCGCGTAGTATTGACCCTTGGTGTCCGCGCCTCCTGCGGCGCGGCATGCGAACGTGAGCCCTCCACCGGCACGGTTCCCGCCTCATCGAGACGAGAACCCCCATCGGAGTGGGATTCACGAACTCCTCCGTTCGATACAGAAAGCAGCCACTACTGTGACGCGCACTTATTCCCCGAAGGCAGACGAGATCCAGCGCGACTGGGTCGTCATCGACGCGACCGACGTCGTGCTCGGCCGTCTGGCCAGCCACACCGCCGCCCTCCTGCGCGGCAAGCACAAGGCGACGTTCGTCCCCCACCTGGACTCGGGCGACTTCGTCATCATCATCAACGCGGAGAAGGTCGCCCTGACCGGTCAGAAGGCCGTTCAGAAGAAGGCCTACCGTCACTCGGGCTACCCGGGCGGGCTCAAGGCGACCACCTACGCCGAGCTCCTCGAGAAGAACCCGATCCGCGCCGTCGAGAAGGCCGTCCGCGGCATGCTCCCGAAGAACTCCATCGGTCGCGCCCAGCTTCGCAAGCTGAAGGTCTACACCGGAAACGAGCACCCCCACGCCGCCCAGCAGCCGAAGCAGTACACGCTCGGCCAGGTCGCCCAGTAGGCGATTCCAGACCTTCACGACTGACAGAGACAAAGGATTATCACCATCGTGGCGAAGATCGCAGACAGCATCGACTCGGCTCAGGCCGAGAACGTCCAGGCCGAGAACGTCGAGTCCTACTCGACCGAGACCCCGGCCACCGAGGCCCCGGCCGCCCCGCGCGCCGTCCTCTCCGTTTCCGGCGGAGCCGTCGGCCGCCGCAAGGAGGCCATCGCGCGTGCGCGCCTGGTCCCCGGCTCCGGCACCATCACGGTCAACGGCCGTGAGTTCGCCGACTACTTCCCGAACAAGCTGCACCAGCAGCTGATCAACGACCCGTTCAAGGTGCTCGACCTGCTCGGCTCCTACGACGTCGTCGCCCGCATCACCGGTGGCGGCCCCTCGGGTCAGGCCGGCGCCCTGCGTCTGGCCATCGCGCGCGCTCTGAACGAGATCGACCGCGACAACAACCGCCCGTCCCTCAAGAAGGCCGGCTTCCTCACTCGCGACGCCCGCGTCACCGAGCGCAAGAAGGCCGGACTCAAGAAGGCCCGCAAGGCGTCGCAGTTCTCCAAGCGCTAACGACTCCGAGCGTTTAGGCTGCCGATCATGCCACGTCTTTTCGGAACCGATGGAGTCCGCGGACTCGCCAACGGTAGCCTCACCGCCGACCTCGCGCTCGGCCTCGCTCAGGCAGCTGCTGCTGTCCTGACGCGAGGCCGCAGCGCGGAGGCGCGGCGTGCCGCCGGCAAACGGCCGACGGCGATCGTCGCCCGCGACCCACGCGTCTCGGGCGAATTCCTGTCTGCGGCCGTCGCCGCGGGCCTCGCCAGTTCCGGAATCGACGTGTTCGACGCGGGAGTCATCCCGACGCCGGCGACCGCCTTCCTCATCGCCGACTTCGACGCCGACTTCGGCGTCATGGTCTCGGCCTCGCACAACCCGGCCCCGGACAACGGCATCAAGATCTTCGCCCGCGGCGGCACGAAGCTCCCCGACCAGGTGGAGAACCGCATCGAGGAGCACCTGGGCCTCGACAAGCTGACCCCCACCGGCGGGGATGTCGGACGCATCCGCCGCTTCGCCGACGCGGAGGACCGCTACGTCGTGCACCTGCTCGGCAGCCTCCCGCACCGCCTCGACGGCATCCACGTCGTCCTCGACTGCGCCCACGGCGCCGCCGCCGGCATCTCGCCCGAGGTCTTCACCGACGCGGGCGCCCGCGTCACCGTCATCGGGGACTCCCCGGACGGCATGAACATCAACGACGGAGTGGGCTCGACCCACCTCGACAACCTCGCGAAGGCCGTCCTGGCCGCCGGCGCCGACGTCGGGATCGCCCACGACGGCGATGCCGACCGCTGCCTCGCCATCGACGCCGACGGCAACGTGGTCGACGGCGATCAGATCATGGCGATCCTCGCGCTCGGCATGAAGGAGCGCGGCAAGCTCAAGGACGACACGCTCGTCGCGACCGTCATGAGCAACCTCGGGCTGAAGCTCGCCATGCGCGACGCCGGGATCCGCATCGTCGAGACGTCGGTCGGCGACCGCTACGTGCTCGAAGAGATGAACAAGAACGGCTACTCCCTCGGTGGGGAGCAGTCCGGCCACGTCATCATGAGCGAGTTTGCCACGACGGGCGACGGGATCCTCACGGGCCTGCACCTCCTCAGCGAGATGGCCCGTCAGAACAAGCCGCTGTCCGAGCTCGCGAAGGCGATGACGATCTACCCGCAGGTGATGGTCAACGTCAAGGGCGTGGACCACCACGCGGTGCACACCGACGAGGAGCTGCAGGCGGCCGTCGCGTCCGTGGAGAAGACGCTCGGGGACAGCGGACGGGTGCTCCTGCGCCCCTCCGGCACCGAGCCTCTGGTGCGCGTGATGGTCGAGGCGGCGGACCAGCCGACGGCCGAGCGCCTGGCCCAGGAGCTCGCCGACGTCGTGCGCGATCGACTGACGGTCTGATCCGCCGAGCGGTTCGCGGCGTTCCGCGTCAGCGGCCTTCTTGCTGCCGGCGTGCCGCGATGTAGTCGAGCGCCGAGTACGGTCGCTCGGTCTCCGGGAGCATGCCCGCGTCGGCGAGCCCGGACATCAGGGTGCCGACATCGAGCGAGAGCGTCATCGCGAGCTGGACGATCGTCGTCAGGGTCGGATTGCCCGCCCCGCGCTCGAGGCGGCCGTAGTTCGCCAGATCCACACCGCTGAGGTGGGCGATGTCGTATTGGGAGCACCCGAGTTCGATGCGGCGTGCGCGCAAGCGCTCCCCGAAGACGCGGGAGGCCTCGGAGCGTTGGCGCGACATGCTCTCAGCATCCGCTCCCCGGATCTATCAGGCCAGTGGGTGAGGGCGTCAGGCATCAGAGCATGAGGTGCACATGCCTCATGACTCCTGCGCCCGCCGGGCCGCGATGAAGTCGGCGACGGAGTAGGCGCGCTCGCGCTCCGGAAGCATCGTCTCTCCGTAGAGGCCGGCGAGGAGCCGTGCGGGATCCGTGTCGAGCGCAGTCGCGAGACGGACGATCGTGTGCAGCTCGGAGTTCGCCTCGCCGCGCTCGATGCGACCGTAGTTCGTCACGTGCATGTCGGCGAGGTTCGCGATGTCCTCCTGGCTGACGCCCAGGGCGATGCGCGCCGCCCGAACCCGTTCGCCGAACAGTCGTGCGGCCTTCGATCGCGGTGTAGCCATGCCTCATGACTACGGGAGTGACGATTCGCAGACCAGAGTCCCGGCACGTGAGCCGCACGCGCCAGAGGCATGAGTGCCTCAGGATCGCCTCAGAGCTTGCGCAGCAGGACCGAGCTCACCGTGTGGTCGGCGTCCTTGCGGAGGACCAGCTTCGCTCGCGAGCGGGTCGGCCGGATGTTCTGGAGCAGATTGGGCTCGTTGATGCGCGACCAGATCGAACCGGCACGCTCCCTCGCCTCCTCCTCCGTGAGGTCGGCGAAGCGGTGGAAGTAGGACTGCGGGTTGGCGAATGCTCCGCGCTGGAGCTTCAAGAACCGCTCCTGGTACCAGCGGGCGATGTCCTTGGTCCGGGCGTCGACGTAGACGCTGAAGTCGAAGAGATCGCTCACGGCGAGACGGTTGCCCCCGCCGGCCGGCTGGAGGACGTTGAGGCCTTCGACGATCAGCACGTCCGGCCGCCGCACCACGACCTCCGCGTCGGGCACGATGTCGTAGCTGAGGTGCGAATAGAACGGTGCGCGCACCTCGGGTGCGCCGCTCTTGATCGCCGTCACGAACCGCAGCAGGGAGCGCCGGTCGTACGACTCGGGGAACCCCTTGCGCTCCATCAGGCCGCGTCTCTCGAGCTCGGCGTTCGGGAGTAGGAATCCGTCCGTCGTGACGAGTTCGACCCGGGGGGTGTCGTCCCAGCGGGACAGCAGCTCCCGCAGGAGTCGGGCGATCGTCGACTTGCCCACGGCGACCGATCCGGCGACACCGATGACGAAGGGGGTGCGCTCGGCTCGCTCGCCGAGGAAGTCGCTCGTCACCCGGTGCAGCTGCCGTGCCCCGCCGACGTAGAGGTTGAGCAGGCGGCTAAGCGGAAGGTAGACCTGCTCGACCTCGCGCATGTCGAGCGGGTCGCCCAGACCGCGCAGCTGCACGATCTCGGTCTCCTTCAACGGCAGTTGCGTGTTCTGCGCGAGTTCGGCCCAATCCGCCCGGTCCAGCTCGACGAAAGGAGTGCTGGAGTCGCCGCCTGTGGGTTCGCCGCGACCGGCGCCGTTGTCACGCATAGGCGACAAGTCTAGGCGGTGCCCCAGGTTAGAATCGGGTCCATGTGTGGAATCGTGGGGTACGTCGGTACCGATAAGAGCGTCGAGGTCCTTCTCGGTGGGCTGAAGCGCCTGGAGTACCGCGGGTACGACTCCGCCGGCATCGCCGTGATCGGTCCGGACGGACGTCTCGGCACCGCGAAGAAGGCGGGCAAGCTCGCTGCTCTGACCGGCGAGCTGGAGGCCAACCCCATCCCCAACGGGAGCACCGGGATCGGGCACACCCGCTGGGCGACCCACGGCGGACCGACCGATCGGAACGCGCACCCGCACCTCGGCGACGACGGCAAGCTCGCCGTCATCCACAACGGCATCATCGAGAACTTCGCGACGCTCAAGGACGAGCTGCTCGCCGACGGTTTCGAGTTCGAGTCCGAGACGGACACCGAGGTGGCCGCCGTGCTGCTCGGCCGCGAGTACCGCACCACCGGCGACCTCGGAGAGGCGTTCCAGCGCGTCGTCTCGCGGCTCGAGGGCGCCTTCACCCTCCTCGCCCTCCACAAGGACCAGCCGCACGTCGTCGTCGGCGCGCGCCGCAACTCCCCGCTGGTGATCGGCCTCGGCGAGGGCGAGAACTTCCTCGGCTCCGACGTCGCGGCCTTCGTCGAGCACACCCGCCGCGCGATGGCGATCGGGCAGGACCAGATCGTGACCATCACGCCCGACGCCGTCACCGTCACCGACTTCGCCGGCGCACCGGTGGAGGTCGAGCCCTTCGAGGTCGCCTGGGACGCCTCCGCGGCCGAGAAGGGCGGCTGGTCGTCGTTCATGGCGAAGGAGATCGCCGAGGAGCCCGACGCCGTGGCGAACACCCTGCGGGGCCGGGTCGCGGACGGCGAGGTGCACATCCCGGAGCTCGAGGCCCTGGGCGATGCGTTCTTCACCGGCATCGACCGGATCACGGTCGTCGCCTGCGGCACCGCGGCGTACGCAGGCCTCGTCGGTTCGTACGCGATCGAGAAGTGGGCGCGCGTTCCCGTCACGGTCGAGCTCAGCCACGAGTTCCGCTACCGCGAGCCGGTCATCACGGACGGCGCGCTCGTGATCTCGATCAGCCAGTCCGGCGAGACGATGGACACCCTCATGGCCGTGAAGTACGCCCGTGATGCAGGGGCCAAGGCGATCTCGGTCTGCAACACGCAGGGTGCGACCATCCCGCGCGAGTCCGATGCCGCGCTGTACACGCACGCCGGCCCGGAGGTCGCCGTCGCCTCGACGAAGGCGTTCGTGGCGCAGATCACCGCCCTGTACCTCTTCGGACTGCACCTGGCCCGCGTGCGCGGTACCCTCTCGGACGCGCAGCAGCGCGACGCGGTGGAGGAGCTGGCCGCCGTCCCCGAGAAGATCGCCGCCGTGCTGGAGTCGCACGAGACCATCGCCCAGCTGGCCCGCTGGATGTCGGACACCCGATCGGTGCTGTTCCTCGGCCGTCATGTCGGCTACCCGATCGCGCTCGAAGGCGCGCTCAAGCTCAAGGAGCTCGCGTACATCCACGCCGAAGGGTTCGCCGCCGGCGAGCTGAAGCACGGCCCGATCGCCCTGATCGAGCCGGGTCAGCCGGTCTTCGTGGTCGTGCCCAGCCCGCGCTGGTCGGACGAGCTGCACAAGAAGGTCGTCTCGAACATCCAGGAGATCCGCGCGCGCGGCGCCCGCGTGATCGCGATCGCCGAGGCGGGCGACGCTGCCGTCCTGCCGTTCGCCGACGAGGTCATCCGCATCCCGCTGGCCGCGCCGCTCTTCGAGCCGCTGCTCGCCGTCGTGCCGCTGCAGATCTTCGCGATGGAGCTGTCGGCCGCCAAGGGCCTGGACGTCGACCAGCCGCGCAACCTCGCCAAGTCCGTCACCGTCGAGTAGCAGAAGGCGTCGCGACGTGATCGCTGGCATCGGCGTCGACGTGGTGGACCTGGCGCGGTTCGCCCGGTCGCTGGAGCGGACGCCGAAGCTGCGCGAGCGGCTCTTCACCGCGGCCGAGCGCGGCCTGCCGGTGCATTCGCTCGCAGCGCGCTTCGCGGCGAAGGAGGCGCTGATCAAGGCGCTGGGAGGCTCCGAGGGCGTGCGCTGGCACGACATGGAGATCGTCCCCGATGAGGAGAGGAACCCGGGTTTTGTGCTGCACAACGTGGTCGAACGTCAGGTGCGCGAGCGCGGCATCGCGCACATCCACGTCTCGATGTCGCACGACGCCGGGATCGCGACCGCGTTCGTGATAGCGGAGACCGCCCCGTGAGCGCCTTCCGCGAGCTCGAGGTCGATCTGGATGCGCTCGCCTCCAACGTCGAGCGGATGCGCGCCCTCGTCGGCACGCCGCACGTCATGGCCGTCGTCAAGGCGAACGCCTACGGCCATGGCGCCGTCGCTGCGGCGCGCGCCGCGCTGGCGGGCGGCGCCGACTGGCTGGGCGTCGCCGACCTCGACGAGGCGATGCAGCTGCGCCGGGCCGGCATCGACGCTCCGGTGCTGGCCTGGCTGCACTCCCCGGACGAGGACTTCCGGCTGGCGGCCGAGGCCGGCGTGGACGTCGGGATCTCCTCCCTGGCGCAGCTGGAGGCCGCGGCCCGTGCGGCACGCACCGTCACGCCGCTCGCCGTGCACATCAAGGTCGAGACCGGGTTGAGCCGCAACGGCGTCGCCGAGGAGGACTGGGATACGGTCTTCGGCCGGGCCCGTGAGCTCCAGGACGACGGGACGATCCGCGTCCGCGGCATCTTCAGCCATCTCTCCAACGCGTCGGACGACGACGATCGCGCGGCGATCGAGGTCTTCGAACGCGGGCTCGCCCGTGCAGCGTCGGCCGGTATCGAGCCCGAGTTGCGGCACATCGCGGCCAGCGCCGCCGCCATCGCGCTCCCCGAGTCGCGCTACGACCTGGTGCGGCTCGGCCTGTCGATCTACGGGCTCTCGCCGTACGGCGCCGATTCCGCGCGCGAGATCGGCCTGCGCCCGGTCATGACCGTCCGTGGTCGTGTCGCAGCCGTGCGCCGCGTACCCGCGGGCAAGGGCGTCTCGTACGACTACACGTACCGCACCGATCGGGAGACCACTCTGGCGCTCGTGCCGCTCGGGTACGCGGAAGGCGTTCCGCGGAGCGCCTCGAATACGGCGCCCGTCTCGATCGGGGGCCGCACCTTCCGCATCTCCGGTCGGGTGGCGATGGACCAGTTCGTGGTCGACGTCGGCGACCACGAGGTGGCCGTGGGCGACGAAGTCGTGCTCTTCGGGGATCCCGACTCCGGGGTCCCGTCGGCGTACGACTGGGCCGAAGCGTGCGGGACGATCAGCTGGGAGATCGTGACCCGGCTCGACGGACGCGTGGAGCGGACGTTCCGAGGGGAACGATGAGCGGCATGCCACCCCTCGTGCCGCCGATCACGCGGACCGTCGCCACGCGGGAGGACATGCACGTCTTGGGAGTCGAGCTGGCCGCGATCCTGCGCCCGGGCGACCTCCTGGTGCTGTCCGGACCGCTCGGTGCGGGCAAGACCACTCTCACCCGGGGGATCGGCGAGGGTCTCGGCGTCCGCGGACCGGTCACGAGCCCGACCTTCGTCCTGGCGCGCACCCACCCGAGCCTGGTCGGCGGCGCCCCACTCGTCCACGTGGACGCCTACCGTCTGTCGAGCGCGCTCGAGCTCGACGACCTCGACATCGACTACGCCCGCTCGGTCGTCGTCGTGGAGTGGGGCAGCGGGATGCTCGACGGCGTCGCCGAATCCTGGCTGGAGGTCGCGATCGAGCGTCCGACGGGGGCGGACGCGTCCGCCGGAGCCGACCTGGGGAGCGGCGACGAACACGACGACGAGCTCGACGCGGACGAGCCCCGCACCGTCGCGATCACGGGCTTCGGGCCGCGCTGGACGGCTCGACCCGCCTAGGCTGGAGACATGCTTCTCGCCATCGACACCTCCTCCGGGACGAGCGTCGCCGTGGTCGACCGGGACGCCGGTGTGCTGTCCGAGGTCGTCGAGGCCGACACGATGCGCCACGCCGAGGTGATCGGGACGCTCATCCGCGAAGCCCTCGACCTCGCGGGGGTCCCGGTGTCCGCGCTCTCGGGCGTCGTCGCGGGCATGGGCCCGGGGCCGTTCACCGGACTCCGCGTCGGCATCGCCGCGGCGAAGGCCTTCGCGATCGGTGCCGGGCGGCCGCTCGTCCCCGTGGTCAGCCACGACGCGATCGCCGCCGGGCACTATCGCACGGGGGCCGGAGGGCCGCTTCTCGTGGTGACCGACGCGCGCCGGCGCGAGCGCTACTGGACGGCGTACTCCGGCATCGATGAGCTGGGTCTGCCGATCAGGTCGGACGGACCCGGTCTCGGCCGGCCGGACGAGCTCCCGCATCCGGGGATCGCTCGTGTCGACGCGACGGTGGTCGATGCCGGGCTGCTCGGGATGATCGCCGAGATCCGTTTCGCCAACAAGCGTCCGTTCGACCCGGACGAGCCCCTCTATCTGCGTTCTCCCGATGTGACGCTGTCGGCCGGCCCGAAGCGGGTGACCGCGTGACCGCCTGGGAGTTCCGGCGCGCTGCGGACGCCGACGTGCCGGCGATCATGGAGCTCGAGCACGCCCTGTTCGTCAACGACGCCTGGTCCGAGCGGTCGATGCGCTCCGAGGTCACCGGCCAGCACGGTTACTACCTCGTCGCCTTCCCTCCGGGCGAGCCGGAGAGGATCGATGCCTACGCCGGTCTCCTCGCGCCGCAGGGCGCGGGCGAGGGCGACATCCAGACCATCGCGGTCGCGCCGCATGCACGCAGGCAGGGGCTCGCGCGCGCACTCATGAACGCGCTCATCGGGGAGGCCCGCTCGCGCGGGGCGCGCGAGATCTTCCTCGAAGTGCGTGCGGACAACCCGGGTGCGCAGGCCCTGTACGTCTCCCTCGGCTTCGAGGAGATCGGCGTGCGTCCCCACTACTACCAGCCGGACGGAGTCGATGCCATCGTGATGCGGCTGACCGTCCCGACCCCGGAGACGACGATCGCATGAACCGCGACGAACCCCTGGTCCTCGGTATCGAGACGTCCTGCGACGAGACGGGTGTCGGGATCGTGCGTGGCACCACCCTGCTCGCGAACACGATCGCCTCCTCGATGGAGGAGCATGCGCGGTACGGCGGCGTCGTGCCCGAGGTCGCCGCGAGGGCGCACCTGGAGGCCCTCGCCCCGACCCTGCGCACCGCGGTCGCCGACGCGGGGATCGACCTGTCGGACGTGGACGCGATCGCCGTGACCAGCGGACCCGGCCTCTCCGGCGCCCTGATGGTGGGGGTCGGTGCTGCGAAGGCGCTCGCGGTCTCCCTCGGCAAGCCGCTCTACGCCGTCAACCACCTGGTGGGCCACGTCGGCGCCGACCTCCTCGACGCGTCGGGAGGCCCGGGCCACCCCGTGGAGCTGCCGACGATCGCCCTCCTCGTCTCGGGCGGTCACACGTCGCTGCTCCTCGTGCGCGATCTCGTCTCCGACGTGGAGCTGCTCGGCGAGACGATCGACGATGCGGCCGGGGAGGCGTTCGACAAGGTCGCGCGAGTGCTGGGCCTGCCCTACCCCGGCGGCCCGCAGATCGACCGGGTGGCCGTCGACGGCGATCCGCGGGCGATCCGATTCCCGCGCGGGCTGACGAAGCCGAAGGATCTGGAGCGTCATCGCTACGACTTCTCGTTCTCGGGGCTGAAGACGGCGGTGGCCCGCTGGGTCGAGCAGAGGCAGGACGCCGGCGAGGAGGTGCCCGTCGCCGACGTCGCCGCCTCCTTCCGCGAGGCCGTGGTGGACGTGCTGCTGACGAAGGCGGTCGCCGCGTGCCGCGACCACGACGTGCCGCGGCTGCTGCTCGGCGGCGGAGTCGTCGCGAACGCGCGCGTGCGCCAGCTGGCCGCCGAACGCACGCGCGATGCAGGAATCGAGCTGCGCATCCCGGCGCTGTCGCTCTGCACCGACAACGGCGCGATGATCGCGGCCCTCGGCGCGCAGCTGGTGATGGCGGGGCACGAGCCCAGCGAGCTCACCTTCGCCGCCGATTCGACGCTTCCCGTCACCGAGATCCAGGTGGCCCGCTAGCCGCCGACCGCTGTGTCGTCGCGGGCGCTGCGTCGTTGACACCCCGCAGCGGCGCTGGGACGATGGGATGGCCCAGGGAGTTCCCAGAAACTCCCGTAGCTAGAAGGAGATGCGGAACATGACCGATCCGAACGCGCCCGCCGGCCCCACGGACCCCGACGCCCAGAACGGAGCGGTCCCGCCCGCGGAGCCCGTCGTCCCGGCCGCGCAGGAGCCCGCTGCGCCCCCTGTTCCCCCCGCCGCTCCGGCTCCTGCCGCTCCCGCCGCTCCGGCGCCCGACGCCGGCGCCGTGCCGCCGGTGGCGCCTCCCGCGCCGCCCGCCGCTCCCGTCTACGGCCAGCAGCCTCCTGCGCCCTACGGCCAGCAGCCCCAGGCTCCGTACGGCCAGCAGCCGCAGGCGCCCTACGGTCAGCAGCCGCAGGCGCCGTACGGTCAGCAGCCGCAGGCGCCGTACGGTCAGCAGCCGCAGGCGCCGTACGGCCAGGCTCCCTACGGCCAGCAGCCCGCGGCGCCGGGATACGGCGCGCCCGCCTACGGTCAGCCGGCGCCGGGGTACGCGCAGCCGTACGCGGCTCCCGCCAAGTCGCCGATCCTGAGCATCCTGTCCCTCATCGGCGGCATCCTGGGCATCGTGCTCAACATCGCCTGGGGCGTCGGCGTGCTGTTCGGCATCGCGGCCGTCGTCCTCGGATTCCTCGGGCGCAGCAAGGAGCCGCAGGCGAAGGGCTTCTGGCTCACCGGACTCATCCTCGGCTTCGTGAGCATCGCGATCGCCATCATCGTGTGGATCGGCCTGGCGATTCTGTTCGCGAGCTTCAGCGCCAGCTACAACACGTACTGACGTTCCCCGGCGGCCTCAGAGCCGCTCGGCCAGCAGCGCGGTGTGCCGGCCGGCGATCCTGGTGAGGATCAGGGTCGCCGACCGGTGCCCGCTGAGCGCGAGGCGCTTGCGGAGCGCGGCAGGGTCCACGTCGACGCCGCGCTTCTTGATCTCCAGAGTCCCGATGCCGCGTTCCCGCAGCGCGCGCTTCAGGTCGCGTTCGCCGTACGGCAGCGCCTCGAGCACGCGGAAGCCCGACGCGAAGGGCGTCTCGACGGCGGTGTCCGCTGTGATGTATGCGATCCCATCCGCGACCATGCGGCCCCCGAGTCCGCGGGCGAGATCTCCGATCAGGCGGGCGCGGATGACCGCGCCGTCCGGTTCGTAGACGAATTCGCCGAGCTCGCCCGTCTCGGCGTCCTCGCTGTCGGCGTCGGCCGTCAGCTCGTGCGACTCGTCGCCGCGGAGCACGAGGGCCGCACGGCGCACGCCCGGTCGTGCCAGGGCGCCGAACCACAGGCCGAGCTCGACCACCTGGCCGTCCGACGAGATCCACTGGGCCTCGGCGGTGGACGGGATGAGGTCCCGGTCGAACCCGGGACCGAGCTTCAGGCCGACCGATCTTCCCGTCGCGATCTCGTAGGCGAAGCCGAGCGACGGCGTGTAGTCGTCGGGGTCCGTGAGCCGTTCCGTCTGCGCGTGCCCGGCCGTGCGGCGGGCCGGATCGAGGAAGACCCCGTCGACGTTGCGGAGGTCGGTCTGCTCGGCGCGGCCGTGGACCACCTCTGCGGTGGGGAACGGGGCGAGGTTGTACGCGGCGATCGCAGCGGTGACCTCGTCGGCCTCGACCGCGGTGACCTCGAGGTCGATCGCGGCGAACGCCAGCGCATCGCCGCCGATCCCGCAGCCGAGGTCGGCGACGCGGGTCAGGCCTGCGTTCCGGAAGCGGCCGGCGTGCCGTGCGGCGACGGCCAGCCGGGTCGCCTGCTCGAGGCCGGCCTCCGTGAAGAGCATCCGGGAGGCGAAATCGCCGAACTTGGCCACGGCCTTGCGGCGGAGCTTCGACTGGGTCAGGACGGCGGCGACGAGGCCGGGGGAGTGCCCCTTCTTGCGCAGATCGGCGACGAGGCGCACGATGTCCTTCTCGGTCCGATACGGGGGCAGGGAATCGAGCAGCCGGAGCCCTTCCGGGCTCAGCAGTTCGACGAATTCGGACCGTTCCATGACCCTCACGCTACCTCTTGGCACTCACGTTGCGGGACTGCTAACGCACCCTCTAGACTCTCGTTAGCACTCGCAGTGCGAGGCTGCTAACTCACGTCTTCTGTCAAGACACCGTTCGTCAAGGAAAGGGGTCAACGTGTCGGTCTCCATCAAGCCGCTCGAGGATCGCATCGTCATCAAGCAGGTCGAGGCTGAGCAGACCACTGCGTCCGGTCTGGTCATCCCCGACACCGCCAAGGAGAAGCCGCAGGAGGGCGAGGTCGTCGCCGTGGGCCCCGGCCGCATCGACGACAACGGCAACCGCATCCCGCTCGACGTCGCCGTCGGCGACAAGGTCATCTACTCCAAGTACGGTGGCACCGAGGTCAAGTTCGGCGGCGAGGACCTCCTCGTCCTCTCGGCCCGCGACGTGCTCGCGGTCGTCGTCCGCTGACGCACCCCGCTTCACTTTCGGCCCGGTCGCCTGATGGCGACCGGGCCGAAAGTCTTTTACGTCGCACCCAGTGGCTAGAGTCGGTCGGGTGGCACCCCATCCCCCCTCGACCGACCAGCGCTCTTCCGGGCTGATCTTCGCCCTCTCCGCGCATGTGCTGTGGGGAGTGCTCACCCTCTACTTCATCGCGCTGGCTCCGACCACGGCGTGGGAGATCGTCGCCTGGCGGGTCGTGTTCTCGCTGGTGTTCTGCGCCGTGCTGCTGACAGTCACCCGGGCCTGGCGTCCCTTCGTCGGCCTGCTCCGCACGCCGCGTGTCCTGTTCACGATGGCGCTCGCCGGAGCGCTGATCTACGTCAACTGGCAGACGTACGTGCTCGCCACCGTCACCGGCCATGTCGTCGAGGCGGCCCTGGGTTACTTCATCAACCCCATCGTGACGATCCTGCTGGGAGTGCTGGTGCAACGGGAGCGCCTGCGTCCCGCCCAGTGGGTCGCGGTGGGCCTGAGCGCCGTGGCCGTGATCGTGCTGGCGGTCGGGTACGGCGCCTTCCCGTGGATCGCGCTCGTGCTGGCCTTCTCGTTCGGGTTCTACGGGCTCATCAAGAAGCGGGTCGGCCCCACCGTCGACGCCGTCTCCGGCCTCACCCTCGAAACCATGTGGCTCACGCCCGTCGCCGTCGTCCAGCTCGTCGTCGTCGGCATGACGACCGGGATCACCCTCGGCGAGTACGGGGTGTGGCACACGGTCGCGCTCGCCGGAGCGGGAGTGGTCACCGCGGTGCCGCTGCTGTTCTTCGCCGCGGCGTCGCGCCGGCTGCCGCTGGTCTACATGGGGTTCGTGCAGTACATCACCCCGCTCATCCAGTTCCTGGTCGGCGTGTTCGTGCTCCACGAGGCCATGCCGCCCGAGCGCTGGCTCGGGTTCGGGATCGTCTGGCTCGCACTGATCGTGCTCAGTACCGACATGATCGCCTCAGCGCGCGCCACGCGGCGGGATGCGCGGCTAGCGTAGGGCCGTGGCCATCTCCACCGACTTCGACGAACTCGACTCCCGTATCGCGGCGGCGCTCCAAGCGAACGGCCGGGCGAGCTGGGGGCTCATCGCCAAGGTGCTCGACGCACCCGTCCGCACGATCGCGCGCCGCGGTCAGCGGCTGCTCGACGGCGGAGCCGTGCGCGTCTCGACCTACCTGGACACCACGATGGTGGGGGATGCGCGACCGCTCGTCATCCAGATCGGGACGCGGCCCGGCCACGCCCTGGCCGTCGCGCGTGCGCTCGCCTCCCGCCCGGACGCGTCGAGCGTCTCGGTGCTCGAGAGCGGCGCGGATGTGATCTGCCAGCTCATGCCGCGCACCCCGGAGGACAGCGCCCGATTGGTCGTCGAGGACCTCCCCGAGCTCGACCACCTCGTGTCGGTGCGGGTCGGCACGGTGCTCAAGTTCTTCCGATCCGGGTTCGACTGGACGGCCATCCCGCTGCCTCCCGCCGTGCTCGCGCAGCTGCGCAACGGCGACGAGGAGGTGCCGCGAGCCAGTGGCCGGGTGACCCTCTCGGCCGACGACGACCGTCTCGTGGCCGTCCTGGCGGAGGACGGCCGGGCCACGGCCAGCGATGTCGCCGAGCGGATCGGCGTCACGCCGCCGACCGTGAAGCGTCGGCTGGATGCGCTGCTCGCAGCTGGGGTGCTGCATGTGCGCACGGAGATCAGCCCTGCTCTCCACGGGCTTCGGGTGGAGGCGCTCACCTGGCTGCAGGTCTCGCCGGACAGGGTCGAGGAGGTGGGGGAGGCGCTCGGCAGGCACCCGTCCGTCCGCTTCTGCGCAGCCTGCACGGGAGCCACGCAGGTGCTGGTGGACTGCGTCGTCGAGGACGAGCACGCCCTGTACCGCTTCCTCACGGAGGACGTCGCGGCGCTCGGCGTGACACAGGCGCAGACCTCGGTCGTCTTGCAGCCCGTCCGACGCGGTCCGATGCTCGTCGCCGAGTTAGCGAATGTGGCTGATTTGTAAACATCTTGTTGCAGAAGTGGCCGAAACCTTAATTTGTGATTGCGATAGTGGCCGTTAACGCATAACCTCACTTCAACCAATGGAGAGAGGGCGGACATGCGAGACACCTGGCAGCACGAGGCGGAGGACCTGGACTGGGACACGGCGCCGCTCGTCGGCGGGCGCCGTCTCCTCTCCGACGCCGCGGCCGGGTTCGACCTCGTCAGTCCTCGCGACGGAGCCGTCCTCGCGGTCGTCGCCGACGGGACCGCATCCGACATCGATGCCGCCGTCCGTTCGGCACGATCCGCCTTCGACAGCGGCGTCTGGTCCCGCCGATCCGCCATCGAGCGCGGGCGCACGATGATCCGCTTCGGCGACCTCGTCGAGGCCAACGCCCGGGAGCTCGCCCTGCGCATCTCGCTCGAGATGGGGAAGCCCGTCCAGGACGCCCTCGGCGTCGAGCTGCGCGCCGTCGCGCAGTGCCTGCGCTGGTACGGCCAGCTCGCCGACAAGCTCCCGGACGAAGCCCCGCAGGCGACCCAGGACGCCCTCGCCCTCGTCACGCGCGAACCGGCCGGAGTGGTCGGAGCGGTCGTGCCGTGGAACTTCCCCCTGACGATGACCGCATGGAAGCTCGGCCCGGCGCTCACCGCGGGAAACAGCGTCGTGCTCAAGCCGGCCGAGCAGACCACCGTGTCCGCGCTCCGGCTCGGCGAGCTCGCACTCGAGGCCGGGCTCCCCGCGGGCGTCCTCAACGTGGTCCCCGGTCGTGGCGACACCGTCGGCGAAGCGCTCGGCCGGCACCCGGGCGTCGATGTGCTGACCTTCACCGGCTCCGTCGGCGTCGGCCGCCGCTTCCTCGTCTACTCGGCCGAGTCGAACGGCAAGCGCGTCTGGCCGGAGCTCGGCGGCAAGTCGGCCTCGGTCGTCCTGAGCGACGCCGACATCCCGGCGGCCGGGCGCACGAGCGCCTGGGGCGCCTTCTACAACCAGGGCCAGATGTGCAGCGCATCGTCGCGGATGGTCGTGCTGCGCGACGTGCACGACCAGGCGGTGGAGGCCGCGGTCGCCCAGGCCGCCGCGATGGCGCCCGCGGACCCGTTGAGCGGCGACGCACCGAGCGGCGCGGTGGTGAGCGAGCGGCAGCTCCAGCGCATCCTGGGGTTCGTCGAGCGTGCACTGGCCGACGGGGCCGTGCTCGCGGCCGGGTCGGCATCCCGCTACGACATCGGCACCGGGCGCGGCAGCTACGTCGCGCCGATCGTGCTCACGGATGTGCGCCCGGAGATGGAGATCGCCCAGGTCGAGGTGTTCGGCCCGGTGCTCTCCGTGCTCGCGGTCGACAGCGTCGACGAGGCGGTCTCCGTCGCCAACGGCACGCCCTTCGGCCTCGGAGCCGGGCTCTGGACGCGTGATCTCTCCACCGCGCACCGCGTCTCGCGGCGGCTTCGAGCGGGCACCGTCTGGGTCAACTGCTACGAGGAGGGCGACATGTCCATGCCCTTCGGCGGCGTGGGCGACAGCGGGTTCGGACGCGACAAGGGTGCGCACGCGATCGACAAGTACACCGACGTGAAGAGCACGTGGATCGAGCTGGGCGCATGACCGGCCCGATCATCGCCGTCACCGTCTGGCGCCGCGCACTCGCGACCGGGCTCGGTGCGCAGACGGACCTCTACACGCTGGGCGGCGAATACGCCGACAGCGTGCAGGCCGCCGGCGGCATCCCCCTGCTCGTCCCCGACGTCGTCGAACCGGATGCGGCCGCCCTCCTCGGGCGGGTCGACGGGCTGCTCCTCTCGGGCGGCCAGGATGTGGCGCAGGGCGCACGCGACTCGACCGAACGCGCCCTCCTCGCCGAGGCCCAGCGCATCGGGATGCCTGTCTTCGGCATCTGCCGGGGCCTCCAGATCGTCAACGTCCACCGCGGCGGCACGCTCGTCGACGACCTCCCGCACACCCAGGACCACCCCGCTGTCGGGAACGGGGAGGAGCGGCTCAGCCGGCATCGGATCGTGGACGCTGCCGGCTGGGTCGCGGATTCCCTCCCCGCCGACGGCATCGTCAACTCGATCCACCACCAGGCGATCGACCGGCTCGGAGCCGGCCTCGCCGTCGCGGCGCGTGCCGATGACGGCACGATCGAGGCCGTGGCCGGCACGGACACCTCACGCTTCCTCCGGGCGGTGCAGTGGCACCCGGAGAAGATGCCCGGCGTCGACGGGCGCGCCCACGCGACGCGTCTGCTCGCGCCCTTCATCGCGGCCGCCGACGCCTATCGTCGGCGCACCGCATCCATCCCACCCAGAAAGGAGTTCGTGTGAGCACGACCCCCAAGCGCATCTTCCTCGAGTTCGAGGGAGGTCCGCGCGCCGAGGCCACCCTGCTGCTCGACGCCGCCCCGAAGACCGCCGAGGCGATCTGGAGCGCCCTCGAGTCGCCCGTGAGCGACGACGTGATGCACGCGATGTACGCCGGTCCCGAGATCATGTTCGGGCTGCCGCAGAGCGCGCAGACGTTCGACCCGACCGCCCTCCCCGCCGAGAACCAGCAGGTCATCCCGGCAGCGGGCGACCTGGTCTGGTTCTTCCAGCCCAAGGAGCTCATGGCCGGGCTGGACTTCGAGCTGTGGGAGGTCGGCATCTTCTACGGCAAGGGCGGCCGGATCTTCGGCCCGCTCGGCTGGACACCCTGCACCATCTGGGCGTCGATCACCAGCGGACTCGAGGAGTTCGCCGCGGCGTGCCAGGAGACCCGCACCATCGGATTGAAGCGACTCACCATCGGGAGAATCGAATGACGATCACACGTTCACGGCTTCGCGGCCCCCTCGCCGCGGGCATCGGCATCGCGGCCGTCACGGCCGCCGTGCTCACCGGATGCAGCAGCACCCCCGCCTCTTCGTCGGACTCCGCATCCTCGACCCCTTCGAAGGCGACGGTCCAGCTGCCGTCGTCCTTCGCGGGCAAGGACCTGGTGGCGCCGGCCGTCACCGGCTACCCGCCGTACGCCTACCTCGACGGAAGCAAGATCGTCGGCATCAGCACCGACCTCGCCACCGCCGTCGGAGGCCCCTGGGGCACCACGGTGACCCTCAAGCAGGATTCGTTCGAGAACGCCCTCCTCGGCGTCAACAGCGGGACCTACTTCGGCGCCTTCGGGGCCGACGTCACCGCGGAGCGCGAGAAGACGTTCGACCAGGTCTCGTTCCTCGAGGACCACTACCAGTTCATGGGCCTCAAGGGCGCCGACCTCGGGTCGAGCCTGGACGACCTGTGCGGTCTGAAGATCTCGGTGGTCGCCGCCGACAGCGCCATCCCGGTGCTCCAGGCGCAGTCCGCGAAGTGCACGGCCGCGGGCAAGAAGGAGATCAGCGTGCAGACGTTCGCCGACCAGGGCGCCGCGACGCTCGCGGTCAGCAGCAAGCAGGTCGACGCGACCACCGCGACCCTGACCAACCTCGGGTACATTTCGAAGCAGTCCTCCGGCCAGTTCACGATCGGCGGCCCGAAGTACCAGTTCGTCCTCATCGGCATCGCCACGAAGAAGGGCAACGGGATGGCGCAGGCGCTCGCCGACTCCATCAACGAGCTCATCGCCAACGGCGAGTACAAGAAGATCCTCGAGAAGTACGGGGTCGAGGGCGACGCCATCGACAAGGCAGAAGTCAACCCGGACCCCAACGTCGGAGAGTAACAGTCCCATCATGCCCGAACACGAACAGGGATCGGCGGCCCTCGCGCCGCACATCCCCAACCGCCATATCGCGCGCTGGGTGGTCGCCGCCCTGCTCGTGCTCCTCCTGCTCGGCTGGCTCCAGGGCCTGGCGTTCAACCAGGCCCTGGACTGGCCGACCATCGGGCAGTACTTCCTGAACTACGACGTGCTGGCCGGTCTCGGCCGCACGCTGCTCATCACCGCGGTCTCGATCGTCGTCGCCGTCGTCCTGGGGGCGCTGCTGGCCACCATGCGGCTCTCCGACAACCCGGTGCTGCGCGGGCTCGCGTGGCTGTACGTCTGGTTCTTCCGGTCGATCCCGCTGCTGGTGCTGCTGGTGCTGACCTTCAACCTGTCCCTGCTGTGGCCGACGATCGACATCGGCATCCCGTACGGGCCGGTGTTCTTCTCGATCAACACGCAGGAGCTCATCAACCCGATGGTCGCCGCCATCGTGACGTTCTCCCTGCAGCAGGCGGCGTACACATCGGAGGTGCTGCGGGCCTCCATCCAGTCGGTTCCCACGGGACAGCGCGAGGCGGCCGTCGCCCTCGGGATGACGCGCACCCGGACCATGATGAAGATCGTGTTCCCGCAGGCGTTCCGGGTCGCCCTCCCGCCGATCGCCAACGACACCATCAACCTGCTGAAGTCGACGTCGCTCGTCGCCTTCATCGCCGTGCCGGACCTCATGTACTCGGTCCAGCAGATCTACTCGTCCAACTTCCGCATCGTCCCGCTGCTGATCGTCGCGACCCTCTGGTACATGATCGTCGTCTCGATCCTGTCGGTCGGGCAGTTCTTCATCGAGCGCGCCCTCCGTTCGTCGCCGTCGCGCGTCGGCCGGCGCGCGATCGACGTCGACCCGATCCTCCCGGACTCCGCCACCCCGGACGACACCGCCGCCGAGAGCGCGCAACCCGACACGACGACGAAGGAGAACCGCGCATGAGCCCCTTCCTGCAGGTGACCGACGTCACCAAGCGATACGACGACGTGAGCGTCATCGACGATGTGAGTCTGGAGGTCGAGCGGGGGGAGACCGTCGTCCTCCTCGGCCCGTCCGGCGCGGGCAAGAGCACCCTCCTGCGCTGCATGAACATGCTCGAGCGGATCGACCGCGGGCGCATCGTGCTCGACGGCGAGGAGCTCGGCTGGAAGCCGCGCAAGGGCGTCATGCGCGAGCTCTCCGGTCGTGCGGAGGCCCGCCAGCGTCAGGACATCGGCATGGTGTTCCAGAGCTTCAACCTCTTCGCCCACCTCACGGTGCTGCAGAACGTGATCGAGGCGCCGGTCGGGGTCCTGAAGCGCTCGAAGGCGGATGCGCTCGCCGAGGCGCACGACCTGCTCCGCCAGGTCGGGCTCGACCACAAGGCAGACGCCTACCCGGCGCAGCTCTCGGGCGGTCAGCAGCAGCGTGTCGCCATCGCCCGCGCCCTGGCCATGCACCCGAAGCTCATGCTCTTCGACGAGCCGACCAGTGCGCTCGACCCCGAGCTGGTGAGCGAGGTCCTTGACGTGATCAAGGGGCTCGCGACGACCGGCATGACCCTGGTGATCGTCACGCACGAGGTCGGTTTCGCGCGGGAGGTGTGCGACCGATTCGTGTTCATGGAGAACGGGCGCATCGTCGAGACGGGCGCCTCGGACCGGCTCACGGTCGACGGCGCCACCAACGCGCGCACGCGCGACTTCCTGTCCCGCGTGCTCTGACGGCCGACGTCCAGCCGATTCGGAATAGAGCGCCAGGCTGAGCCGTTACCATGGGACATCCACATACGCGCATCTTGATAGGGGTGAAATGGACCAGGCGGATCCGTTCGGATTCATCGGTTTGACCTACGACGACGTCATGCTGCTCCCCGGGCACACCGACGTCATCCCGAGCGAGGCTGACACCTCGACGCGCCTGACCAAGCGCATCTCACTGGCCGCCCCGCTGCTCTCGAGCGCGATGGACACCGTCACCGAGTCCCGCATGGCGGTCGCGATGGCACGTCAGGGCGGCATCGGCATCATCCACCGCAACCTCTCGATCGAGGACCAGGCGGCGCATGTCGACAAGGTGAAGCGCTCCGAGTCGGGCATGATCACCAACCCGGTGACCACCACTCCGGACGCCACCGTCGAAGAGGTCGACCTGCTGTGCGGTCAGTTCCGCGTGAGCGGTCTGCCCGTGATCGAGAGCGACGGCTCCCTCGTCGGCATCATCACCAACCGCGACATGCGGTTCGTGTCGCCGTTCGAGCGCTCGACGACGCTGGTGCGCGACGTCATGACGCGCCAGCCGCTCATCACGGCGCCGGTCGGGATCGACCCGGACTCCGCGGTCGCGATCTTCGCCGAGCACAAGATCGAGAAGCTGCCGCTGGTGGACGCCGACGGCAAGCTCCGCGGTCTCATCACCGTGAAGGACTTCGACAAGAGCGAGAAGTACCCGTTCGCCACGAAGGACGACGAGGGCCGGCTGCGCGTCGGCGCCGCGATCGGGTTCTTCGGCGACGGCTGGGATCGGGCGATGACGTTGATCGACGCGGGGGTGGACGTCATCGTCGTCGACACCGCGAACGGCGACAGCCGCGGCGTGCTCGACATCATCAGCCGACTCAAGCACGAGCCTCGCGCCTCGCACGTCGACGTGATCGGCGGCCAGGCCGCGACCCGCTCGGGCGCCCAGGCACTGATCGACGCGGGGGCGGACGCGATCAAGGTCGGCGTCGGCCCCGGCTCCATCTGCACCACCCGCGTCGTCGCCGGCGTCGGCGTGCCGCAGGTCACGGCCGTCTACGAGTCGTCGCTCGCCGCCCGCCCCGCCGGTGTTCCGCTGATCGCCGACGGCGGGCTCCAGTACTCCGGCGACATCGCGAAGGCGCTCGTCGCCGGCGCGGACAGCGTGATGCTCGGCTCCCTGCTGGCCGGCACCACCGAGTCGCCCGGCGACCTGGTCTTCGTCAACGGCAAGCAGTACAAGAACTACCGGGGGATGGGATCGCTCGGTGCGATGCAGACCCGCGGCAAGAAGACCTCGTATTCCCGCGACCGGTACTTCCAGGCGGACGTGCCGAGCGACGAGCAGCTGATCGCCGAGGGCATCGAGGGTCAGGTGCCGTACCGTGGCCCGCTCTCCGCCGTCGCGTACCAGCTCCTCGGCGGGCTGCGCCAGTCGATGTTCTACGTCGGTGCGCGCACCATCCCCGAGCTCAAGGAGAAGGGGAAGTTCGTCCGCATCACGCCCGCCGGCCTGAAGGAGTCGCACCCGCACGACATCCAGATGGTCTCGGAGGCGCCGAACTACCGCCGCTAGACCGAGCACTTCGAAGCCGCCGCCTGCCCTCGACGCAGGCGGCGGCTTCGTCTATCCTGGAAGGCTTTGCCCACCGGCGAGGCGTATCGCCACCAGTCCTCCAGGAGTTCCACCGTGGGTCACATCGACGTCTCCGGCGTCTCGTACACGCTCGCAGACGGCCGTCCGCTGCTCGACGACGTCTCGTTCCGCGTCGGCGACGGCACCGTCTCCGCTCTGATCGGTGCGAACGGCGCCGGCAAGTCCACCCTCCTGCGCATCATCCGCGGCGAGGTCCGCCCCGAGTCGGGCGGCGTCGTGATCGACGGCGGGCTGGGTGTGATGGATCAGTTCGTCGGCCACGTGCGCGACGACCGCACGGTGCGCGACCTGCTCGTCGGCGTCGCGCCTGCCGCCGTGCGCCGCGCGGCCGAATCGCTCGACGCCGCCGAAGAGGCCATCATCGAGCGGGACGAGACCGACACCCAGCTGCGCTACGCCAACGCCCTCGCCGAATACGCCGACGCAGGCGGGTACGAGCAGGAGGTCGTCTGGGACAACTGCACGGTGACGGCGCTAGGACTGCCCTTCGAGCGGGCCCAATACCGTTCCGTCCGAACGCTCTCGGGCGGCGAGCAGAAGCGCCTCGTGCTAGAGGCCCTGCTGCGCGGCCCGGAGCAGGTGCTCCTACTGGACGAGCCGGACAACTACCTCGACGTGCCGGCGAAGCGCTGGCTGGAGGAGCAGTTGCGGGCGACCCCGAAGACGGTCCTTCTCGTCTCGCACGACCGCGAGCTGCTCGCCAACGCGGCCGATCGCATCGTGACCCTGGAGCTCGGGGCAGCGGGCAACAGCACCTGGACCCACGGCGGCGGCTTCGGCGGCTACCACCAGGCACGGGAGGAGCGCATGGCGCGCCTCGAGGAGCTGCGCCGGCGCTGGGACGAGGAGCACGTCAAGCTGAAGGCGCTCGTGCTGCGGTTCAAAGAGAAGGCGAAATACAACTCCGACCTCGCGAACGCGTACCAGGCGGCTCAGACCCGTCTGGCGAAGTTCGAAGCCGCAGGTCCGCCCGAGGCGCGCTCGCGCGAGCAGAACGTGCGGATGCGCCTGACCGGCGCGCGCACCGGCCGCCGGGTCGCCGAGTTGCACCGCCTGGAGCTGACCGGGCTCATGCGGCCGTTCGACGGCGAGATCTGGTTCGGCGAGCGGGTCGCGGTACTCGGCTCCAACGGCTCCGGCAAGTCGCACTTCCTCCGCCTCCTCGCCGCGGGCGGCACCGATCCGGATCCCGGGGCCGGCCATCTCGCCTCCGCCGAGCACGCGGGCGCGCGGGTCCCGCACACCGGCGTGGCGAAGCTCGGCGCACGCGTGGCCCCCGGGCTCTTCGCCCAGGCCCACGAGCATCCCGAGCTCGTCGGTCGAACGCTGCTCGATATCCTGCATCGCGGTGACGACCGCCGCGACGGGATGCCGCGGGAGGCGGCCAGTCGGGTGCTCGACCGGTACGGCCTCGCTGCGTCGGCCGAGCAGAATTTCGAGTCGCTCTCGGGTGGCCAGCAGGCGCGCCTTCAGATCCTGCTCCTCGAACTGTCGGGCGCGACGTTGCTGCTGCTCGACGAGCCGACCGACAACCTCGACCTCGTGTCGGCGGAGGCGCTCGAGGAGGGCCTCGCCGAGTACGAGGGCACCGTCATCGCCGTGACGCACGACCGTTGGTTCGCGCGCGGCTTCGACCGGTTCCTGGTGTTCGGCGCCGACGGCGAGGTCTACGAGGCGGACGAGCCCGTCTGGGACGAGGCCCGGGTCGCGCGGGCGCGCTAGTCGCGCATCCGCCCGATCCGGGTCACGGCCTCGGTCAACACCTCGGGGGAGCACGCCAGGTTGACCCGTGCGTGCCCGATGCCCGGCCGGCCGAACGCCGGGCCGTTGCCGAGCGCCACCTTCGTCTCGGCGAGGATCCGCTGGGCCGGATCGTCGCCCCAGCCGAGTGCACGGAGGTCGACCCAGGCGAGGTAGCTGGCGCGCGGTTCGCGGTAGCGCGCCTCGGGGACGTGCTCGGCGAGCAGGGCAGTGAGGAGGCGGCGGTTGCCCTCGATCGCGTCGAGCGCGCCGTCGAGCCAGGGCAGCCCCTCGCGATAGGCGGCCTCGGTCGCGATCCGGCCGAACAAGCTCGTGCGCTCCTCGATCTCGATGGGGAGGTCGCGGACGAGTGTTGCCATCTCGTCGCCGGCGGTCACGAAGAAGGCGCATTTCAGTCCCGCGAGGTTCCAGGCCTTGCTGGCCGAGTGGGCAGCGATGCCGACACGGCGCGCGGCGTCCGACACGCTCAGGAACGGGGTGAATGCCGCGTCCCCGTGCGTCAGCGAGGCATGCACCTCGTCGCTCACGACATGGACACCGTAGCGGCTCGCGAGGTCGGCGACCGCGACGAGGTCCTCCCGCGGGTGCACCAGGCCGAGCGGGTTGTGCGGGTTGCAGAGGAGGAGCGCACGCGCCCCCTCCGCGAATGCCCGTTCCAGCCCCGGCAGGTCGAGCGACCACGTGGCGCCGTCGTCGACGAGCGGGACCTCTTCGACGACCCCTCCCGCCTCCGGCACGTAGGCGAAGAACGGTGGATAGACCGGAGGCGTGATGACGACCCGGTCGCCGGGGGCGATGAGCCGGCGCAGTGCCTCCACGACGACCACGCCGATGTCGGTGGACGTGCGCACTTGTGCCTGAGCGACATTCCAGCCCCAGCGCTCGCGCGCGTGCTCGGCGAACGCGGACTCCATGCCGCGCTCCGGTCCGACGTATCCCGTGTCGGAGCGGTCGACGGCCGCGTGGAGCGCCGCGGCGATCGGCTCGGCCAACGGGTAGTCCATCTCGGCGACGAACAGCGGCAGGACGTCGGCCGGATACGCGCGCCACTTCTCGCTGGTGCGCTGGCGGAGGCGGTCCAGGGGCTCGGCGTCGACACTCATCCCTCCACTCTGCCAGGCCTGTCCCGGAGGCGACAGGTGGGCCGGTCGAGGGGCGGGCCATAGACTGGGCTGGTGAGCATGGAGATTGAGATCGGGCGCGCCAAGCGCGCCCGCCGCGTGTACGCCTTCGACGACATCGCGGTGGTGCCCAGCCGGCGCACCCGCGACCCCGAGGACGTCTCGGTGTCCTGGGGCATCGACGCATACCAGTTCTCGATCCCGTTCCTCGCGGCCCCGATGGACTCGGTCGTCTCGCCCACCACGGCGATCATGATGGGCCAGCTCGGCGGTCTGGGCGTGCTCGACCTCGAAGGCCTCTGGACCCGCTACGAGGACCCGGAGCCCCTGCTCGCAGAGATCCGCGAGCTCCCGGCCGCGAAGGCGACCGCCCGCATGCAGGAGATCTACGCCGAGCCGATCAAGCCCGAGCTCGTCACCCGCCGCCTCGCCGAGATCCGGGAGGCGGGGGTCACCGTCGCGGGCGCCCTGTCGCCGCAGCGCACCCAGGACCTCTACGAAACCGTCGTCGCGGCCGGCGTCGACCTCTTCGTCATCCGCGGCACGACCGTCTCGGCCGAGCACGTGTCGAAGAACGTCGAGCCCCTGAACCTCAAGAAGTTCATCTACGAGCTGGACGTGCCGGTCATCGTCGGCGGTGCCGCCACCTACACGGCCGCCCTGCACCTGATGCGCACCGGCGCGGCCGGCGTCCTCGTCGGCTTCGGCGGCGGTGCGGCCTCCACGACGCGCTCGACGCTCGGCATCCACGCACCGATGGCGACCGCGGTGGCGGACGTCGCCGGCGCGCGCCGCGACTACATGGACGAGTCGGGCGGCCGTTATGTGCACGTCATCGCCGACGGCGGCCTCGGCAGCTCCGGCGACATCGTCAAGGCGATCGCGTGCGGCGCCGACGCGGTGATGCTCGGCTCCACGCTCGCTCGCGCGACGGACGCGCCGGGCGGCGGCTGGCACTGGGGCGCCGAGGCGCACCACCCGCACCTCCCGCGCGGCAACCGCGTGCACGTCGGCCAGGTCGCTCCCCTGGAGGAGATCCTGTACGGCCCGGCACCTGTGGCCGAGGGGACTGCGAATCTGGTGGGAGCCTTGCGCCGCAGCATGGCGACGACGGGATACTCGGACTTGAAGGAGTTCCAGCGCGTCGAGGTGGTCGTCGCACCGTACCAAGCGCACTAGACCCGCGGCCGATGGCGGCCGAGGAGAGGGAGGCAACGATGGTTGAATCACGATCCACGTCCGACCCCGCTGTGGCATACCCGTCACGGCTCGGACCGGCCGAACGAGCCGCGGCGATCGCCGCGCTGAAGGAGACCGAACTCGACATCCTCGTGGTCGGCGGGGGCATCGTCGGCACGGGGAGTGCGGTCGACGCGGTCACCCGGGGGCTCTCGGTCGGGCTGGTGGAGGCGCGCGACTTCGCTTCCGGCACCTCCAGTCGTTCCTCGAAGCTGGTGCACGGCGGCATCCGCTACCTCGAGCAGCTCGATTTCCGCCTGGTGCGGGAGGCCCTCATCGAGCGCGGCCTGCTGCTGCAGCGCGTCGCCCCGCACCTGGTGAAGCCGGTGCGGTTCCTGTACCCGCTGCACAAGCGCGTGTACGAGCGGCTCTACATCGGTGCCGGCATGATGCTCTACGACATCTTCTCCTACACGGGCCTGCGCCCGCCGGGCGTCCCGCACCACCGCCACCTGAGCCGGCGCCAGGTGCTCAAGGCCATCCCGAGCATCGCGCCCGACGCGCTCGTCGGAGGCATCACCTACTACGACGCGCAGGTCGACGACGCCCGGTACGTGGCGAACCTCGCCCGCACGGCAGCGCACTACGGGGCTCACGTGGCCCCCCGGGTGCGCGTCGAAGGGTTCCTGAAGGTCGGCGAGCGCGTCGTCGGCGTGCAGGCGCGCGACCTCGAGACCGACGAGCGGTTCGAGATCCACGCCAAGCAGGTGGTCAACGCGACAGGAGTCTGGACCGACGACACCCAGTCGATGGTGGGGGAGCGGGGCCAGTTCAAGGTCCGGGCGTCCAAGGGCATCCACCTCGTCGTGCCGCGCGATCGCTTCCAGTCGAAGATGGGCCTGCTGCTGCGCACGGAGAAGAGCGTGCTCTTCGTCATCCCGTGGGGCCGCCATTGGCTGATCGGAACGACGGACACCGACTGGCACCTCGACAAGGCGCACCCGGCGGCGACCGCGGCTGACATCGACTACCTGCTCGCGCACGTCAACGAGGTGCTGAACGTGCCGTTGACCCGGGAGGATGTGGAGGGCGTCTACGCCGGTCTGCGCCCGCTGCTCGCCGGCGAGTCCGAGCAGACCTCCAAGCTCTCGCGCGAGCACCTCGTGGCCCACTCCGTTCCGGGCCTCGTCGTCATCGCGGGCGGCAAGTGGACGACCTACCGCATCATGGCCAAGGACGCGATCGACGCTGCGGTCGATGCTCTCGACGGCAAGATCCCGGAGAGCACCACGGACGAGATCGCTCTCGTCGGCGCCGAGGGGTATCAGGCGGCGTGGAACCGTCGCGGCCGGATCGCCGCCGACAACGGCCTCCACATCGCGCGGGTCGAGCACTTCCTCAACCGGTACGGGACGATGACCGAGGACATCCTCGCCCTCATCCGGGACGACCGCTCCCTGGCGGAGCCGTTGCCCGGTGCGGACGACTATGTCGGTGCCGAGGTCGTCTATGCGGCGACTCACGAGGGCGCGCTCCACCTGGAGGACGTGCTCGCCCGCCGCACCCGCATCTCCATCGAGGCCTGGGACCGCGGGGTCTCGGCCGCGCCGGTCGCGGCCTCCCTCATGGCGGGGGTCCTCGGCTGGGACGCGGCGCGCGAGGAGCGCGAGGTGCAGACCTATCTCAAGCGGGTGATCGCGGAGCGCGAGAGTCAGCTGCAGCCGGACGACCAGTCGGCGGACCGGGTGCGGCTGGAGGCGCCCGACATCGTCGACGTCGACATGGCCGCCCTCGCCGCGACCGCTGCGGCTCCCGCTCCGAAGGCGCCGCGGACGCGAGCGCCGAAGGCGACGCCGACGGAGAGCTGACCAGCGCGGTCGGATAGTCGGGTCACCGCCGGTTCGGCGAACGGCCGAACCGGCGGAACACCCCACCGATGCGCGGCATCGGTTCGGGAGGAGCGACAGGCGGGAGCCCGATCGCCGATCGCAGGTCGGACTCCCTACGCGCTGCCAGGCCGTGGGTCCCGAGCGCCAGGAGCTCGCTCGCCCGGGCGACCTCCTTCGGCTCGAGGTGCAGGTAGGAGCGCGGAAGGTCGACTTCCACGAAGGTGCGCAGGTCGTCGCGCGCCCGATCGCCCAGGAGTGGGTCGCCGGTCACGGCGAGGTCGGTGAGGAGCCGGGTGACATGGTCGCGCGCGACGAGCAGGCGGAGCGCCGCCCGGCGCGTCGGATCGGGGCGGGATGCGTCGAGCAGTGCGTGCAAGTCCCGTGTCTCGAGTTCGCGTGCCCGCGGTCGGAGGAGGCGTGCGGAACAGGAGACGACGCTCGGTGACGGGTCGGTCAAAAAGGCCGACAGGGTGCCTGCGTCGGCGGCGCCCAAGGCGACGAGGCAGCGGAGCGCAGCCGATCTGACGCGCGGAGTGGGATGTGTGAGGAATCGCCGCACGAGAGGCGCGTCGTCAGGCGAGCCGGTCTCTCCCACACCGGTGATCGCCTCGGGAAGCGCGACGCGGCCCTGCAAAGCGACCCGGTAGCACGGGGCCGGTGACTCGCCGGCCCTTCTCAGCGCCACTCGTGCACTGTTGCGGACCACGTTCGTGCGGTCCAGGAGCGCGGCGCGGGCGGCGTCGAGTTCGCCGACCTCTGCGAGCGCTGTGACTGCACGTGAGCGCAGGCCACCCGCGCGACTGCGGAGGAGCCAGCGCGCATCGTGAGCGCTCGGGAGTCGATCGAAGACGCCCGATGCCGCGCCTTCCCGCACCCGCGAGTCGGGATCGCGCTCGGCCAGGAAGACGAGGTCATCCCCTTCGAGGCGTCCCGTGTCGACGACGATCGAGACGACGAACCGACGGAAGGACGTATCGACACTTGCCAGGGCTCTGCGCAGGCCGGCGTCGTCGAGCTGCGGCACCGACGC
Organism: Leifsonia sp. NPDC058194; assembly: GCF_042883605.1. Taxonomy (NCBI): domain Bacteria; kingdom Bacillati; phylum Actinomycetota; class Actinomycetes; order Micrococcales; family Microbacteriaceae; genus Leifsonia; species Leifsonia sp. NPDC058194. Next base: position 229,469 of record NZ_JBHVVL010000004.1, read on the forward strand.
GGTCACGCGATCGACCAGCCAATCGCCTCGCGCCCGTGCGGAGAGCGCCATCGCCGCTGGTCCGGCGATCAACACGGTTTCGGCATCGCGCTCGAACCGCGCCGTGAGAGCCTCGCGTGCCAGGATCCTGACCTCGGGGACCCAGTCGGCCGTCCGCTCGGCGAGCGCGGGCACGGCGACATCGTCCGGCATCGTCATCAGGTGCCGCACGGCCGCCTCGCGGGTGTACCCGGATGCCGCTCGGGCGGCGCGCAGCACATCGGCTATCGGGATGGCGGCGGCGTCGGACATAGCCGATCAGTATGACACCTTCGTGGGCGGTTTCGCCGCCCCTATGCGCGACCGACCAACGCGACGAGCCGGTCCAGGAGCTGATCCCAACCGGGTCGGAGCCCGGCGACGGCGGGCGCTGCCGCGTCGGTGATCCCGGTGACGTCGATGTCGAAGACGAGGAGAGTGGCCGCGCCATCGGATGCGGGTGCGAGTCCTACGGTGTGGACCGCACGGAACAGGGGAGTGCCGGCGGCGTCGATCGGCGCGAGCTCGAAGACGAACCGGGCGGGGGCGGCCGCCTCGACGACGTGCCCGGTCGAGGTGTACTCCGCGCCCCCGCCCTCGCGGAGGACCAGTCGCACGTCGGCACCCGGGGTCGGGGCGACGCGCGTCTCGACGACCTCGAAGTGCCGGGGCGCCCACCAGGTCGCCGCCACGGCAGGATCGGTCCACGCCGTCCAGACCCGGTCAGGCGCAGCGGGCAGCAGCCGCTCGAATCGGACGCGATGCTCCGTGGCATCCGTGCCCTCCTCCGTCGTGATCGCCCGCTCGTAGTCGGTGAGCGTCGCGTCGTCGGTGCGGGTCGCGGTGGTCGCCTGGGCGAGGGCGTGCAGGTGCGCGGCGAGCTGCGCGAGGGCGTCGCGGTCGAGGCGGGCGACGCGGCGGCGGCCGAGCCGGTGGATGCGCACCACACCCGCGGCCTCCAGCGCCTGCAGGTGCTTGGTCGTCTGCGGTTGGAGCGCGCCGAGCTGCTCCGCGACCTCGCCGACGGTGCGGGGCGCCTCCGCGAGCAGCAGGACGATGCGGTAGCGCGTCGGCTCGCCGATGACCGCGAGGGCCTGCTGCACATCCATCGTCATGCCTCCAGAATAGTGGTTGACACATTCGTCTAGACGAATATAACGTGTGGATATCCGCACCGTTGCGGTGCACACGTATTCAGAAGGAGACGATCGTGGAGACCATCGAACGAACCATCAGCGCCGACCCGGCCCGCGTCTGGGAGCTCTGGACCACCGCCGAGGGCATCTCGTCGTGGTGGGCTCCGGACGGCTTCCGGACGGACGTCACCCAGCTCGACCTCCGCCCGGGAGGCGACCTCGTCTACACGATGACCGCGGTCGCCCCCGAACAGATCGCGTTCCTGGAGCAGTACGGGATGCCGCTTGCGACGGAGTCCCGCAAGGTGTTCACCGAGCTCGACGCGCGTCGGAGGATCGCGTACCGTTCGCTCGTGGACTTCGTGCCCGACCACGCGCCGTACGAGCAGCTCACGATCGTCGATCTCGAGCCGGTCGAGGGCGGCACCCGAGTGATCATGCGGGTGGAGCCGATGCACGATGCCGTATGGACCGAGCGGCTGCTCGCGGGACGCGGCAACGAGCTGGACAATCTGGAGGCCCTCGTCGCCGGCTGAACCGGCGTTCGCTCTCCGCGACCTCGGGCGGCCGCGCCGGAAGCCTCCGGTAGGCTGGAAACATCGCCTCAGACGGATGGAGACGGACGATGGTAGACGTTCGACGGGTCAAGTTGCCCGGGGTCGGGGTGCTCCACACCTTCGTGACCGACGACGGCGGCAAAGTCGGCGTCATCGCTCACCGCTCGGGGCACAGCGACCTCATCACGTTCTCGGACGACGAGGACGGCGCGGACGTCACCAAGGTGTCCCTCCGCCTCAACGAGGACGAAGCGCACACGCTCGCGGAGCTGCTCGGCGGCACGCAGATCACCGAGTCGCTCACCGCACTCGACCAGATCCCGGGCCTCAGCATCGACTGGTTCACGGTCGACTACGAGGACCACATCGCCGGCCAGCAGCTCGGCGCGCCCGGCGACCGCGGCTTCGTCGGTCTCACCGTCGTCGCCGTCGTGCGCGGGGACTCCGCCAACCCGGCACCCGCCCCCGACTTCAAGGTCTTCCCGGGCGACACCCTCGTCGTGGCGGGGACTCCCGAGAAGGTGGCGAAGGCGTTCGCGTTCTTCCGCACCGGCGAGATGCCCGTCCGCGTGACCGCCGACGCTCCGCCGGGAGGCTGATCCGATGCATCTCGGCGAAGACCTCATCGTTCTCGGCCTCCTCCTGCTCGTCGCGTACGTGCTGGGTCGCCTCGGCAAGCTGGTGGGTCTCCCCGCGATCCCCATCTACATGATCGTCGGGCTGCTGGCCAGCCCGCACACCGGATGGTTCCCGCTCGACTTCGAGAGCCACTACATCGAGCTGATCGCCGTATTCGGGCTCATCCTCCTGCTGTTCAACCTGGGACTCGAGTTCGACCAGGACGAGTTCTTCGGCAACTTCGGCAAGCTGATCATCTCCGGCGGTTCGTACATCCTCATCAACATGGGAGTCGGGCTCGCGTTCGGCTTCTGGGTCGGCTGGGGCACCCGCGAAGCCCTGATCATCGCGGGGATCACCGCCACCTCCTCGTCGGCGATCGTCACCAAGCTGCTCATCGAGCTGCGGCGACTGCCGAACACCGAGACGCCGATGATCCTCGGCGTGACGGTCGTCGAAGACATCTTCATCGCGATCTACCTCGCGATCGTCTCGGTGGTGCTGAGCGGCGAGACGGACTTCTGGCCGGTGGTCGCCAAGCTCGCGATCGCCTTCACCTTCCTCGTGGTGATGTTCACGCTCGCCCGATGGGGCGGCAAATACGTCTCGCGACTGTTCCGGACCAAAGACGACGAGCTCTTCACCATCCTGTTCTTCGGGCTCGCGGTCCTGTTCGCCGGTGTGGGCGAGATCCTCGGCGTGACCGACGCGATCGGCGCATTCCTCATCGGCCTGGTGCTCGGCGCGACGAAGTACCGCAACAAGATCGAGCACATCGCCATCCCGCTCCGGGACGTGTTCGCGGCGTTCTTCTTCCTCAACTTCGGCCTCGAGCTGGACCCGGCGAAGTTCCCCTCGGTGCTCGGGCCCGTGCTGATCGCGGTCGCGATGACGATCGTGCTGAACGTGCTCGCGGGCCAGTTCGTCGCCCGCATCAACGGGATGGGCGCGCAGGCCGGCATCAACACCACCGTGATCCTGCAGAACCGCGGCGAGTTCGCGCTCATCCTCGCGACCCTGTCGCTCAGCGCGGGCCTCGATGCGCGCATCCAGCCGTTCGCCGGCCTCTACGTGCTCATCATGGCCGTGCTCGGCCCCATCCTCGCAGCGAACTCCGAGCGGATCGGTGCGATGATCCTACGGACCGGGAAGAAGTCGAAGCGACGCGACCGGAAGAAGAAGCGCGATCCCATGCTCGACGAGGAGATCGCGCTCGTGGAGGCGGCCACCGCCGACCTCGACTCCGACACGCGACGCGACGACACGAGCGCGGGACACACCCGCGCCGCTGTCGACCGGATCGTCGAGCAGGCCATGCAGCAGCAGGCCATGGGACAAGAAGACACGAGCGGCGACCGAAAGCGGGACTGACCCATAGACACGACCCCCGGCCGCCCGTCGACGACGGGCGAGACCACGCTGTTCCGGATGATGCTCCGACCCCGCTGGATCGGTGCGCTCGTCTTCGCCCTCGCACTCGCCGCAGGCTTCGCCGCGCTCGGCCAGTGGCAGCTCGAGCGCGCCCTCGAATCGGGCAAGGCCGTCGAGGCGCCGAGCGAGACGGTCCTCCCGCTCGCCGACATCGCGAAGCCCGGCGGCCCCATCACAGACAAGGCCGTCGGACAGCTCGTCGAGTTCACGGGCACCTTCGTCCCCGGCGACTACCAGATCCTCGACGGCCGGCTGAACGAGGGCAAGACCGGCTGGTGGGTCATCGGCCACGTGAACCTCGAGGAGCCGGACGGCACCGAGGTCGCGATGGCGGTCGCCCGCGGCTGGGCGCCCGACGAGGCCACGGCGAAGTCGGCCGTCGCACGCCTCTCGGCCGAGCCCGAGAGCGCCGCCGGCATCGTGGGCCGCATCCTCCCGGACGAGCAGCCCGAGGTCCCGCAGGACAAGAGCGACCCCACGCAGATGCGCACCGTCGGCATCGGCGCCCTCTACAACCTCTGGACCGGCGTCGACGGGATGGACGTCTACTCCGCGTACGTCGTGCAGCGCGGCGGGGTGGACGGCCTCGACGCGATCTATTCGCCGCCGCCCATCGCGGAGACGGAGCTCAACTGGCTCAACATCTTCTACGCCGCCGAGTGGATCATCTTCGCCGGGTTCGCGATCTTCCTCTGGTACCGGCTGGTGAAGGACGCCAAGCAGCGTGAGGACGAGCTCCGCGAGCTCGCGGAGGAGGAGGCCGCAGCCTCCGCATCGGCCGGGTCGGCAGCCGTCACGGGCAAAGTAGAATAGCCCCATGCCCCTCGCTCCCAAGCTCGAAGACTTCCCGAAGATCCGGGGGGCCCTTCGGTTCTACCAGGTGTTCGCGTACGTCACCGGCATCATGCTCCTGCTGCTGTGCGCCGAGATGATCGTCAAGTACGGTCTCGGCTACGAGCTCTTCGCCTTCAGCAACTACGGCGTGCTCACCTTCGTCCCGGTGAAGACGGCGGTCGCCCCGACGGGCGTCGACCTCAGCACCGGCATCCTCATCGCGCACGGCTGGCTGTACGTGGTGTATCTCTTCTCCGACTTCCGCCTGTGGAGTCTGATGCGCTGGTCCTTCACGAAGTTCGTCATGATCGCCCTCGGTGGCGTCGTGCCGTTCCTCTCGTTCTTCGTGGAGACCCGCATCACCAAGCAGGTCAAGACCTATCTGGCCGGCCGTGAGGCCGAGGCCGCGAACCTCGTGGAGGCGACAAATTAGCACCGACGCACCATTCACCGATCTGCTCGGAGCGGCCGACGCCGCGAACCCGACCGGTCCCGTCCTCGTCGTCGACTTCGGTGCGCAGTACGCGCAGCTGATCGCGCGCCGCGTGCGCGAGGCGAACGTCTACTCCGAGATCGTGCCGCACACGGTCACGGCCGCCGAGATCGCGGCCAAGCGCCCTGCCGGCATCGTCCTCTCGGGCGGTCCGTCGAGCGTCTACGAAGAGGGCGCCCCGCGCCTCGACGAGGAGATCCTCGAGCTCGGCGTCCCCGTGCTCGGCATCTGCTACGGCTTCCAGGTGATGGCCACGGCGCTCGGCGGCGAGGTCGCGAAGACCGGCCGCCGCGAGTACGGCTCCACCGCGGTGCGCGTCTTCGACGGCGCGGCGGAGCAGGCGAACGGCCTGCTCTCGGGCCAGCCCGACGAGCAGACCGCGTGGATGAGCCACGGCGACTCCGTCGCCCGCGCCCCCGAGGGCTTCGAGGTGCTCGCCTCGACCGACGACACCCCGGTCGCGGCGTTCGCGAACGAAGAACGCAAGCTGTACGGCGTGCAGTGGCACCCCGAGGTCAAGCACTCCCAGCACGGCCAAGCCGTGATCGAGAACTTCCTGCACCGCGCCGCCGGCATCCCGGCCGATTGGAACAGCGGCAACGTGATCGCCGACCAGGTGGCCGCGATCCGCGCCCAGGTCGGCACCGGCCGCGTGCTCTGCGCGCTCTCCGGCGGCGTCGACTCCGCGGTCGCCGCGGCACTCGTCCACAAGGCCATCGGCGACCAGCTCGTCTGCGTGTTCGTCGACCACGGCCTCCTGCGCAAGGACGAAGCGAAGCAGGTCGAGGTCGACTACGTCGCCTCGACCGGAGTCCGCCTCGTCACCGTGAACGCGCAGAAGCAGTTCCTCGACGCGCTCTCCGGCGTCAGCGACCCCGAGACCAAGCGCAAGATCATCGGCCGCGAGTTCATCCGCGTCTTCGAGCAGGCGCAGGCCGACCTGATCGCCGAGGCCGCGGGCGAAGGCGACCCCATCCGCTTCCTCGTGCAGGGCACGCTCTACCCTGATGTGGTGGAGTCGGGCGGCGGCACGGGCACCGCGAACATCAAGAGCCACCACAACGTCGGCGGCCTCCCGGAAGACCTGCAGTTCGAGCTCGTCGAGCCGCTGCGCACCCTCTTCAAGGACGAGGTGCGCGCCATCGGGCGCGAGCTGGGCCTGCCCGAGGTCATCGTCGGCCGCCAGCCCTTCCCCGGCCCGGGCCTCGGCATCCGCATCGTCGGCGAGGTCACCCAGGAGCGTCTCGACCTGCTGCGCGACGCCGACGCGATCGTCCGCGCCGAGCTCACCGCGGCCGGCCTCGACGCCGAGATCTGGCAGTGCCCCGTGGTGCTGCTGGCCGACGTCCGCTCGGTCGGCGTGCAGGGCGACGGCCGCACCTACGGTCACCCGATCGTGCTGCGCCCCGTCTCCAGCGAGGACGCCATGACCGCCGACTGGACGCGCCTGCCGTACGACGTGCTCTCCAAGATCTCCAACCGCATCACCAACGAGGTGGACGGTGTCAACCGTGTGGTGCTCGACGTCACGTCGAAGCCGCCGGGAACCATCGAGTGGGAGTGATCCCCGCGACATGAGAAGAGCCCGGGATGCTGTCGCATCCCGGGCTCTCTCGTTGTCGCGAGGGTGTGGGTCAGTCGCGGCTGATGGCGAGGAGGCGCAGGATCTCGAGGTACAGCCAGATGACCGTGACCATGATGCCGAACGCGCCGGACCAGCCGAAGATCCGCGGGGCGCGGTTCTTGACGCCGCGCTGCACGAAGTCGAAGTCGAGGACCAGCGAGTAGGCGCCCATGATGACGACCAGCACGCCGATGAAGACGCCGAGGGGGATGCCGAAGATCTTGACGTCGCTGCTGAGACCGAAGCCGCTGCTCGTGACGCCGGTCCAGACCAGGATGACGTTGACGATCGAGTACGCGAGGTAGCCGAACATCGCGATGAGGAAGATCTTGGTGGCCTTCTTCGAGGCGCGGATCTTGCCGGATGCGAAGAGCGCGAGCGTCACGCCCACGACGGCCAGCGTGCCGATGACCGCCTGCAGAACGATGCCGGGCCAGCTCGCCTCGAACACCATCGAGATGGCACCGACGAAGACGCCCTGCACGGCGGAGTAGCTGAGGATCAGCGCCGGACTCGGCTGCTTCTTGAAGATGTTGACGAGTGCCAGCACGAAACCGATGATTCCGGCCGGAAGGGCGAGCGCCGGGACGATCCAGCCCACGACGGCACCGGCGACGAGGAGCGCGAAGCAGATCGCCGTCTTGTTGATCGTGTCTTCGACGGTCATGCGGTCGGTGTGGGTCGACGTCGCTGACGGCGCGTCGTACATCTGCTCGAGGTTCTCAGCGCTCAGGGTCGCGGCCGTCTGGGCCTGGCCGTTTTCCTTGAACGCCGGGTTCGTCGAGAACGCCGGGTTGGTGAGTGCCATGGGGTTCCTCGCTTGATCGGGGAGTGGGGCGAAGATCGCCGTCCATCTAATCTAGTCGGTGGATTTTCTGAGAGTTCTGACAGATTGCCATGAATCCCATCCGACGGCGATGCCTCGGGCGGCCCAGGCGCCGGCGACGACCGCCGCCGTGCTGACCAACACCGTGATCCAACCCTGCTCGTAGGTGGTCACGAAGAGCGGGATCACGATGCTCGACGCGATCGGCAGCAGCAGGGCGGCGAAGCTCACCAGGGGGCGCATCCGGACGAGGAGCCAGGCGGTGAGGGTCACCGCGTAGCACCAGGCGAACCCGGAGCCGCCGAGCATCAGCCAGGTGAAGCCGAGCACGGGGACGGCCACGGCGACACGACGGCCGATCGTCGACGGGAGGACGGCCCAGGCCGCGGGCTGCAGGAGCGAGCCGAGCAGGAGGAAGGGCAGGCTGTACGCGGTCGTGATGAGGATGCAGCCCGTACCGACGAACAGCATGGCGAGCCCGGCGACCACGCGGGGGCGGTACGAGCCCCAGCGCAGCGGGAGCAGGGAGGCGGGCTCGCGCCAGACGGCGGTTCGGGGAGCGCTCTCGGCAGCGGGCACCCGACGATTCTGTCATCCGCAGTGGGGTCGCGGGCAGCCCCCGACCGCGGGCTAGGATCGCTCCATGCGTGCTCGTCCCGCCCCACTCGTCATCGGACATCGGGGAGCGCCCGGGTACCGTCCGGAGCACACGCGTGCGGCGTACGAGCTCGCTTTCGCCCTCGGCGCCGATGCGGTCGAGCCGGATCTGGTCGCCACGAAGGACGGCGTCCTGGTGGTGCGTCACGAGAACGAGATCTCGGGCACCACCGATGTCGCCGACCGTGCCGAGTTCGCCGGGCGCCGCACGACGCGGGAGGTCGACGGTGCCGCTCTCACAGGATGGTTCACCGAGGACTTCACCTGGGCCGAGCTCTCCACCCTGCACGCGCGTGAGCGCCTGCCGCAGCTTCGGCAGGCGAGCGCCACCTTCGACGATCGGTATCCGATCCTCCGGTTCCGCGACCTGCTCGACCTGGTCGATCGCGCCTCCGACGATGCCGGCCGGCCGCTCGGGGTCGTCGCCGAGGTCAAGCACGCGACGCACCTGGCGGCTGCCGGCCTGCCGCTCGACGAACTCCTGGTGGCCGAGCTCGCTGAGGCGGGCTGGAGCGATCGGCGAGGGCTCGTCGTGGAGAGCTTCGAGCCCACCGTGCTGCGTCAGCTCCACGACCGCGGCTACGCGGGCAAGCGGGTCTACCTGCTCGAAGACGTCGGCGCTCCCGCGGATCGCGTCGCCAGCGCAGGGGCGGAGGCCGCGGGCTACGACACCGATCTCACACTCCGGGGTCTCTACGCCCTCGGGTCGGGAGCGGCGTCCGATGCTGCCCGCGTCGACGGGATCAGCGTGGAGACCGGGCTCGTCCTCTCGTCCGGGTCGGTCTCCGTCTCGCTCTTCGACGAGGACGACGGGAGCATCGACATCGGCGCGGTGACGTCCGACCTGGTCGACCTCGCGCACTCGGCGGGCCTCGGCGTCTACACGTGGACTCTTCGGCCGGAGAACGCCATGCTCCCCCCGCAGTTCCGCAGCGACGGTCGGGAGGACGAGTGGGGGGACTGGCGCCGGCTCTTCTCGATCCTGCTCCATTCCGGGGTCGACGGGGTCTTCGCCGATCATCCGGATCTGGCCGTCGCGGTCCGCGACGGCCTCTGAGGGCCATCGGCCGCTGCGGATGACGGTGGCGGCGGCTAAAATCGATGAAGACATGACGAGCCTTCCCGAAGCCCACGCCGGCACCACCTCCTCCGTGCCGATCATCCTCGACGGCTGGGAGGGAGACGACCGCTCCGGCGGCGCTCGCAGCGGCGCGGGCGGCACCGCGAACGGCGGCCCGTCTACAGCTGACGACCGCCTGTTCGCGGGGCTGAACCCGCAGCAGCGCGAGGCTGCGGAGTACCGCGGCCCCGCCCTCCTGATCCTTGCCGGGGCCGGCTCCGGCAAGACGAGCGTGCTCACCCGCCGCATCGCGGGGCTGATCGAGAGCCGCGAGGCGTGGCCGAGCCAGATCCTGGCGATCACGTTCACCAACAAGGCGGCGAACGAGATGCGCGAGCGCGTCGAGGGGCTGCTCGGCGGTCGTGCGCAGGGCATGTGGATCTCGACCTTCCACTCCGCGTGCGTGCGCATCCTGCGCCGCGAGGCCGAGACCATCGGCAAGACGCAGAGCTTCACGATCTACGACTCGGGCGACTCGCGTGCTCTGCTGAAGCGGATCATCAAGGAGCTGTCCGCGGACACGCTGGGCTTCACGGTCGCGGGAGCGGCGGGACGCATCTCCAAGCTCAAGAACGAACTGACCGACATCGAGGCGTACGCCCGCTCGGCCAACCTGAGCGACCCGCAGGAAGTCATGTTCCTCGAGATCTTCCGGCAGTACACCCGCGCGCTCCGCACGGCGAACGCCTTCGACTTCGACGATCTGATCGCCGAGACGGTGTTCCTGTTCCGCGCCTTCCCGAAGGTCGCCGCGCTGTACCAGCGGCGCTTCCGCCACCTCCTGGTCGACGAGTACCAGGACACGAACCACGCGCAGTACTCGCTCATCCGCGAGCTGACGATGCCGATCGCCCCGGACATCGCCGACGAGCTGGAGGCGCAGGGTCACCACGTCGAGCGCATGCGCGACGCGGTCGGCGTCATCCCGGGTGCCTCCCTGACCGTCGTCGGCGACTCCGACCAGTCCATCTACGCGTTCCGTGGCGCGGACATCCGCAACATCGTGGAGTTCGAGCGCGACTTCCCCGGTGCGAAGGTCATCCTGCTCGAACAGAACTACCGCTCGACGCAGAACATCCTGAGCGCTGCCAACGCCGTCATCGCGAACAACTTCGACCGCAAGGACAAGAACCTGTGGACCGCGGTCGGCGACGGCGAGAAGATCGTCGGCTACACGGGCTACTCCGGGCACGACGAGGCCCAGTTCGTCGCCGACGAGATCGAGAAGCTCCACGGCGCCGGCATGGACTACAAAGACATCGCGGTCTTCTACCGGACCAACGCTCAGACCCGGGCGCTGGAGGAGATCTTCATCCGGTCGGCGCTGCCGTACAAGGTGATGGGCGGCACGAAGTTCTACGAGCGTGCGGAGATCAAGGACGCGATGGCGTACCTCGTCACCGCGGCCAACCCGCACGACACGCTCGCACTGCGCCGCGTTCTGAACACGCCCAAGCGCGGCATCGGCCCGGCGACGGAGACGCAGCTCGCGAGCTACGCCGAGGACAACGGGATGACGTTCCGGGATGCCATGCGCGACGCGGGCTCCCTCGGCCTCGGCCCGAAGGTGACCGCGGCCATCCTGCAGCTCTCCACGCTGCTCGACGAGGCGGCCGCGAAGACCGACCCCGAGAACCCGGCCGGAGTCTCGCCGGTGGCGGACGTGCTCACGTTCCTGCTCGACGGCAGCGGGCTGCTGGAGGTGCTGCGCAACAGCCGGGACCCGCAGGACGAGGCGCGTGCGGAGAACGTGGAGGAGCTGGTCGCGGTGACGCGCGAGTTCGCGCGCAACAACCCGGACGGAACCCTGATCGACTTTCTCACCGAGGTGTCGTTGGTGGCGGCGGCGGACGAGATCGACGATTCGAGCGGTTCCGTCTCGCTCATGACGCTGCACACGGCCAAGGGGCTCGAATACGACGCGGTCTTCCTGACCGGAGTGGAGGAGGACCTCCTGCCGCACCGGATGTCGGCCAATGAGCCGGGCGGCCCCGCCGAGGAGCGTCGCCTCTTCTACGTCGGGATCACCCGTGCGAAGAAGCGCCTCTTCCTCTCGCTGGCGATGACGAGGGCGCAGTTCGGCGAGACCGCTGTGGCCATGCCGAGTCGTTACCTGCAAGAGATCCCCGCCGATCTGGTCGATTGGCGGCAGTCGCCCGGCACGGCGAACGGTCGCGGGGGCACGCAGTCCCGTGCGCTCAACGCGCGCAAGCCGGGTCTGGGCTCGGGCTCGGGCGGTGGACGCTGGAACGAGAGCTTCGGTTCCGGCGGGTTCTCGGCGCCGGAGCGTCCGAAGGCGGAATGGCCCAACCGCGTGACCGGCAAGGTGCGCGACAACGGAGACCTGGAGCTGGCACCCGGTGACCGGATCAACCACGCCGACTTCGGTGAGGGACGCGTGACGGCCGTCACCGGCGAGGGCGCCAAGCGGGTCGCCCATGTCCAGTTCGAGAAGGTGGGCGCGAAGAAGCTCCTCATCAAGATCGCGCCGATCGACAAACTGTGAAGCCCTCGCGGCTCGCCTCGGTGAGCGTCGAGGTCGGGTTCCGGGCGGCGGCAGCCGTCGCGTTTCCGCTGCTGATCCTGTGGTGGGTGGGACGGCTGGACCTGGCGGCCTATGCCACCTTCGGCGCGTTCACCGCGCTCTACGGTCGCAACGAGCCGTATCGGCTGCGCCTCCGCAGCGTCTCTGCCGCCGCCGTCGCGCTGCTCGCGAGCATCGCTCTCGGCGTGTGGCTGGCCGTGCTCGGCGAGCCGCTGGCGCTCGTGGCCGTCGCCCTCGTGATCGTCGTGGCGGGCGGCACGATGTTCGTCACCTCCCTCCAGCTCCTGCCGTCGCAGCCGCTCTTCTTCGTGTTCGCCCTCCTCGTCTGCGCGAATGTCCCGACGACCGTGGCGGACGCGTGGCCCCGGATCGGTCTCGCAGCGCTCGTCGCCGTCTTCTCCTGGCTGCTGACGATGTCCGGCTGGTTGGTGCGCCGCCTGGCGCGTGACCGGACGTCGCCGTTGCTGAAGGAACTGCGCAGGCGTCCGATGGTCGACAGGACCGCCATCGGCGATCCTCGCGTCTGGCTCACGGTCGCGCAGAACGTCGTCGGCGTGCTGCTCGCCGGCGGCGTCGCCCTGCTCTTCGGACTCGGTCACGCGTATTGGGCCGTCGTCAGCCTTGTGGCTGTCATCCCACCCGCTCGGGCGGCGCACTCCATCTCGCGCTCGTTGCACCGCATCTTCGGCACGGTCGCCGGGGTGGTCGTCGCCGCTGCGGTGCTGGTCTGGTCCCCGCTGTCGCTCGTCGTCATCCTGGTCATCGTCGTCTGCCAGTTCTTCGCGGAGATGCTCGTCGGTCGCCACTACGGTTCGGCGCTCGTGTTCATCACTCCGATGGCGCTCGCGGTCTCGCATCTCGCGAGTCCCGCACCGATCGGCGTGCTGGTGGTGGATCGGGTGCTCGAGACCGTGCTGGGCGCGGGGATCGGCATCGTGCTCGTGCTTCTCGCCCGGGGTGTCGAGCGTGCGCGCGGCATCACCGCTTAGCGGTTCGCGCCTGCTTCCTCCCGCACCAGGCGCCGGACGCGTCGCAGGTACGCGTCGCGCGGCGCGTGCCGGAGCCGGCGCGGCATTCGGGGGTACCACCGCGCGAGGCGTCGCATCCACCGGTCGTACTGCCGCTGCTGCCGCTCGCCCCAGGGCAGGCGGTACTGCTCGCGCACCGCGGTCGGCAGCAGCCCGGCCGTGACCAGTCGTGCATCCGGGAGCAGCAGGCGGACCCAGCCCGGGACGTTCCTCGGGTAGAGGATCTGCTTCGCGAGTGTTCGCGTCGCGTTGCCGACCCTCAGCCGCTCCAGCATCGACTCCCAGTACGCGTCGAAGGCCTCCCTGCTCGCGGGCCAGCTCGACGGGGGCACCTGGAGATTCGCGCCCAGCCGGGTGTACTCCTGGTACACACCCTCCTGCTCCGCGGGGGAGAGGGGGCCGAAGACCGTCTCGTGGAGGTCGGTCATCGTTCGGTACAGCGTCGCCGCCACCCAGAGCTGCAGCTCGGGGTCGTAGGCGTTGTACGCGGGTGCGGCCGCGGTCGCCTCCGCTCGCACCGGGGCGTGCGCCCGATTCACCCGACGCCGGACGACCGCGAACTCCTCCGGTGTCGCGAACACGGCCGCGCACATGAAGGTCATGGTCGCGTGCAGGCGGTCCATCGCCCGCTCGGCGAAATCGCTGTGCTCGACGACGCCACGCCCGACGGACGGGAAGGCGACCTGCAGGAGCAGTGCGCGTCCGCCCCCTACCAGCGGAAGCGCCTCCGCCGCCACCGTCCGCAGGTCGACGGGCGGACGCACCACGCGATCCCTCCGTGTTCTCTTCGCCACGACGACATCCTGCCGGGTCTGCCTGCGAGGGAGCGGGGGAGGCACTCATGCGCCGGGAAGCTCGCGGCCGGCGCGATGCAGGGGTGCCGGGCGTCGCGTCCGGCGCGGCCCCAGGAGTGCGACGAGTCCGAACCCCACGGCGGCGAGACCCGCAGCACCCCACCCGAGGAGGACGCCGGAGTCGGCACCGGTCGCGGCGAGGGTCGTGGCGGCGGATGCCGGAGCGACCACGGGCATCGCCCGGGTGATCTCGGAGGCGACACCGAAGCTCGAGTGCCAGGGCCGCATTCTCGTCCCGCCGAGTTCCGGGCTGAGGCGCTCGGGATCGATCTGCTCGATCCACACGTAGTAGCCGGGCTCGGACAAGACGCACGAGGGGGTCTCGTACTCACCGACCCCGGTCACGACGGTCTCGACCGTGCACACCACGGGCGCATCCGCCGGCGCGGATTCGGCCGGCTCGATGGGCTCCGCGAACGGTCCGAGCAGGCTGCTCTCCACTACCGCCTCGACAGGGAGGAACCCCTCGTCGGACGCGTGGACGCCCCAGGTGGGCAGCAGCCCCTCCCCGCCGTCGACCGACACCCGGAGGCGATCCGAGATCCGGTCGCCGACGGTGACGACGGGAGCGCTGGTGACGGTCTCGACCCGTGGCTGGAACGGCAACGGCGACGGCCCGGAGGTACTGGCCCCCGCGCTGGCCGTCGTGCTCGCGGGGACGGCCATGAGCAGCGATTGCGCGTCCCCGTGCGGGACGGCGATCCGCAGACCGGTGCCGTACGGGAGGCCGTCCAACGTCGCCGTCGCCAGCACGGCGACGCTGGACTCCTCGCCGCTCGGGATGATCGGGACGTCGCGGCCCGTCTCGATCGTCGCGGTCGTGGTGCCGTCCGAGAAGCTGGCGCCGTCGAGGGCGACGGTGGCGGAGTGGGCGGCCGCCGGCAGCAGCTCGCTCCCCGTCAGGCGTTCGGCCGTCACCTCGACGCGCACCCGCCCCGGCCCCGTGGTGGCGAGCTCGACGACGGCTTCCGCCCGAACGGCGGTCGACGCCAGGCGCGCGGACTCGTCGGCCATCGAGTGGGCCAGCGCCAGGACGGCGCCGGCGTCGCTGCCGGCGCGGGCCGCATAGCTCTCGGGAGTGCGGCCGCCCAGTCCGGCGACCATCCACGTGGCGATCTGGCCGGCGGCCGCCGTCAGACGATCGTCGGTGCCGGCCCAGGTGCGCGAGATGTACGCGAGGCGGGCCGCCTGGTCCGCCGAGAACCAGCCCAGAGCGTCGCCGTCGGCGTACTCGAGCGTGTGGCCCGTCGGGCTCGGCCTGCCCGCGTGCAGGCAGAAACCCTGGGCGCCGTCGTCGAGACGGTACGTGCCGAGCCACCAGCCGTCCTGGGACAAGTAGCCCGGTCCGTGCCCGATGCCGCTGAGTGCCTGCGCGCTCGCGGCCGGGACGAGCGCCTGAAGGACGCCGATGAAGACGGCGAGGCCGGTCAAGGCCATCGCGGTCATGAAATGCGTGATCCGGTGTGTCATGGCCCCACCCTCGCCGTGGCGCGGCGTCGACGAGGCCGTTCTCCGGGACCGGTGGAAAGAGGAGCTCCGTCAGCGGTTGGGGAGAACCCGACGCCTCCCGTTTACGGGACGCACAGTCGGAGGCGCTAAGGTTTTCACTGGCGAATTTATCTCGGCGTCGAGCTATTCTCTCGCGTCGACCGCCCAGCAGATGACAACCGGAATCGCCACAGCGAGCCCGGCCCAGCAGCGGATTGGATAACCGTGGATCTATACGAGTACCAGGCCAGAGACCTGTTTGAGAAGTACGGGGTCCCGGTCCTTCCGGGCATCGTCGCGGACACACCGGAGGAGGTGCGCGCGGCCTCGGAGAAGCTCGGCGGGGTGACCGTCGTGAAGGCTCAGGTGAAGGTCGGCGGCCGCGGCAAGGCCGGCGGCGTCAAGGTCGCCAAGAACCCGGACGAGGCCGAAGCAGCGGCTCAGGCGATCCTGGGCCTCGACATCAAGGGCCACGTGGTCCGTCGTGTGATGGTCGCCGGCGGCGCCCGCATCGCACGCGAGTTCTACTTCTCCGTGCTCCTCGACCGGGCCAACCGCTCCTACCTGTCGCTCACGAGCGTCGAGGGCGGCATGGAGATCGAGCAGCTCGCCGTCGAGAAGCCCGAGGCGCTCGCGCGCATCGAGGTCGACCCGGGTGCAGGGCTCGACACCGCGAAGGCCACCGAGATCGCGAAGGCCGCCGGGTTCCCGGACGAGCTGGTCGCGAAGGTCGCCGACGTGTTCGTCAAGCTGTACGCGGTCTACACCGGCGAGGACGCGACCCTCGTCGAGGTCAACCCGCTGGTCCTCACCGAGGAGGGCGACATCATCGCCCTCGACGGCAAGGTCACCCTCGACGAGAACGCCGCGTTCCGCCACCCCGAGCACGAGGCGCTCGAGGACAAGGACGCCGCCGACCCGCTCGAGGCCAAGGCCAAGGCGTCCGACCTCAACTACGTCAAGCTCGACGGCGAGGTCGGCATCATCGGCAACGGCGCAGGTCTGGTCATGTCGACCCTCGACGTCGTCGCCTACGCCGGTGAGAACCACAAGGGCGTCAAGCCCGCCAACTTCCTCGACATCGGCGGCGGCGCCTCGGCCGAGGTCATGGCCGCCGGCCTGGACGTCATCCTCAACGACCCGCAGGTCAAGAGCGTGTTCGTGAACGTCTTCGGCGGCATCACCGCCTGCGACGCCGTCGCGAACGGCATCGTCAAAGCCCTCGAGATCCTGGGCGACGAGGCCAACAAGCCGCTGGTCGTCCGTCTCGACGGCAACAACGTCGAGGAGGGCCGCCGCATCCTCGCCGAGGCGAACCACCCGCTGGTCACCCTCGCACTCACCATGGACGAAGGCGCCGACAAGGCCGCCGAGCTGGCTGCGAAGTAAGGGCGCGATACAGAATGTCTATCTTCCTCAACAAGGACTCCAAGGTCATCGTCCAGGGCATCACCGGCGGCGAGGGCACCAAGCACACCGCGCTCATGCTGAAGGCGGGCACCAACGTGGTCGGCGGCGTGAACGCCCGCAAGGCGGGCACCACGGTCACGCACGGCGACGTCGAGCTGCCGGTCTTCGGCACCGTCGTCGAGGCGATCGAGAAGACCGGCGCCGACGTGTCGATCATCTTCGTGCCCCCGGCGTTCGCGAAGGACGCCATGGTCGAGGCCATCGACGCCGAGGTCCCGCTGCTCGTCGTGATCACCGAGGGCATCCCGGTGCAGGACGCGGCCGAGGCCTGGGCCTACGCCAAGGAGAAGGGCAACACGACCCGGATCATCGGCCCGAACTGCCCCGGCATCATCACCCCGGGCGAATCGCTCGTCGGGATCACCCCGGCGACGATCACAGGCAAGGGCCCGATCGGTCTCGTCTCCAAGTCGGGCACGCTCACCTACCAGATGATGTACGAGCTCCGCGATCTGGGCTTCTCCACCGCCATCGGCATCGGCGGCGACCCGATCATCGGTACGACCCACATCGACGCGCTCGCCGCGTTCGAGGCCGACCCGGAGACCAAGGCGATCGTCATGATCGGCGAGATCGGCGGCGACGCCGAGGAGCGCGCAGCCGACTTCATCAAGGCCAACGTCACCAAGCCGGTCGTCGGCTACGTGGCGGGCTTCACCGCGCCCGAGGGCAAGACGATGGGCCACGCCGGCGCGATCGTCTCGGGCTCGGCCGGCACCGCGCAGGCCAAGAAGGAGGCCCTCGAGGCCGCCGGCGTCAAGGTCGGCAAGACGCCGTCCGAGACCGCGGCACTGCTGCGCGAGGTCTACGCCGCGCTGTAAGCGACGACGCACGACGCAGGAGGCCGGATCCCGACGGGATCCGGCCTCCTGCCGTCTCGGAGCGAAACGGCCTCTGACGCCGGGCGCGCCCCGACGCTACAGTGAGCAGCATTCGAGCTGTACCTGAGCGCACAAGGGGACCTCATGCCGCGATCGACCAACGCCGAGCTGCTGGAGCGCATCGCCGCGCTCGAGGCCGAGAACGCCGCGCTCCGCGACGGGCTCGGCGACGCTGCGACGGGGGCCTCGGACTCGAACGCGCCGGTGCCGGCTCCGGCGCGTAAGCACACGCGCAGCTGGGCATGGACCCTCCTCGCGACGGTCCTCATCGTGATCGGTGCGATCCTCGCTCCTGTCGCCGTGGTCGCCTCCTGGGCGAAGGTGCAGCTGACGGACACGCAGAGCTTCGTCGACACCTACGCCCCTTTGGCGAGCAATCCGTCCGTCCAGGCGTACGTCACGGACCAGGCCGTCACGATCATCCAGGAGAACGTCGACATCCCCGAGGTCACCTCGCAGGTCGTGGACGGGATCACGGAGCTCGGAACCGGGCCGGTGGCGACGAAGGCGCTCGAAGCGCTGAAGGGGCCGCTCGCCCAGGGCATCGTCTCGCTCATCCACACGACGGTGGGCAACTTCGTCTCGTCCGACGCCTTCGCCCAGGTGTGGCAGGAGGCATTGCGTGCCACGCACACCCAGCTCGTCGCGACGATGCAGAACGATCCGAAGGCCGCGGTCGCGATCGGCGCAGACGGGTCCGTCGGCATCCAGCTCGCCCCCATCATCGAGCGGGTCAAGCAGCTGCTCGTGGATCAGGGGCTCACGTTCGCCTCGCAGATCCCGACGATCGACCGGACGATCACGATCGCGCAGAACTCCTCGATCCCGACGATCCAGCTGTTCTACGGGGTCGCCGTCGCCGCGGGCGCGTGGCTGCAGTGGATCGCGCTGGCCTTCCTCGTCCTCGGCGTGGTCGTGGCGCGACGCCGGTCGCTCGCCCTCGTGTGGGCGTCGGTCGCCCTCGCCCTGTCGATGGTGGTCGTCGTCGCGGGGATCGGGATCGGGCGCCTGGTCTTCGTCGGATCCGTGTCGCCGTCGCTGCTGCCCGCCGGGGTCGCGAACACCCTCTACGCCACGCTGACGACGGCGATGCAGAACACGGGGGTCGCCGTCCTCGTCCTGGCGATCGTCGTGGCCGTCGTCGGGTGGTACGCCGGACCGTTCGCGGTGCCGCGCAAGCTGCGCGGGTTCTTCGGCGCCGGCGTCACCTGGATCCGGGAGTCGGCGGAACGGCACGGAATCAGCACGGGCCGGACCGGCGAGTGGATCTATGCCCAGCGCGTGCTGCTCCGCGCCCTCGTTGCCGTGATCGCCGCGGCGCTGGTGCTCTTCGTGCGTCCACTCACCACCCCGCTGATCGTCTGGACGCTCGTGGTCGCCGCTCTCGTGATCGCGGTGCTGGAGCTCGTGCAGCGCCCGGTCATCACGGTGCCCGAGAACGCGGACGAGGACACGCCGGTGATGACCGTCTCCTGACCGCCGAAGTGTCGCGACGGGGCGGCGACGCGCGCCCGGTAGGCTCCATCCGGTCATGAATCGCACAACCGTCGCCCTGCTCGCCGCGCTGGAGGCGGTCATCGTGGCCGCGATCGGGCTCGGGATCGCCGTCGTCCCTCTGACCATCCTCTGGGCTGCGCAGTATCAGCTCGGCGCCGATTGGCTGGTCGTCTGGCGTGCCGCGGCGGACATCTGGCTGGTCGGGCATGGCACCAACCTCACCGTGACGCTCGATCCGCAGACGGTCGCGACCCTCGGGCTGCCGGGAGCGGCCGCACCGTTCCAGGTGACCATCGCGCTCCTCGGCTTCGCCGTGCTGACCGCCGGACTCGGTGTGCGCACGGGATCGCGGGCCGCCGAGACCCCCTACCGACTGACGGGAGCGCTGAGCGCTCTCGCGGCCTTCGCCGCGATCGCGATCATCGTGACGCTGACCGCCGGAAGCGCCCCGGTGCGGCCGTCGGTGTGGCAGGGGATCCTGCTCCCGCCCTTCGTCTACGCCGTCGGGATCGCCGTCGGCTTCGGTTTCGCGGCGCTGCGTTCGGCCCGGCCGGCATCCGGCGACGACGCGGGCGCACCCCTTCCTGCGGCGGTTCCCGCGGTGGTGGCGGCCGTACGCGACCGCTTCCGGTCCGTGCCCGACGCGGTGCGCTCCGGAGCTCTGGCCGCGGCCAGGGCAGGATCGGCGGCGACCGCGGTCGTCATCGGCGGCGCGGCGCTGATCCTCGCGCTCCTCATCTTCGGCAACTACGGCACGATCATCACGATGTACGAGCAGCTCCAGGCGGGCGCGCTGGGAGGCGTCGCGCTCACGCTGGGCCAGCTGGCCTTCCTGCCCAACCTCGTCATCTGGATGGCCTCCTGGCTCGTCGGCCCCGGCTTCGCCATCGGCACCGGATCGTCCGTGACCCCGATCGGCACCGAGCTCGGTCCGCTGCCGGCGCTGCCGCTGTTCGGCGTCATCCCGCCGGGCGGCTTCGCGTTCGGTCTGGTGGGCGTGGTGGTCCCTCTCCTCGCCGGGTTCCTCGCCGCGGTGCTGCTGCGCTCCCGCGTCCGGTTGCGGCTTCCCGAGGGAGTGCTTCCGCTCTTCCTGACGGCGGTCGGGATCGGTATCGTTGCGGGCATCGAGCTCGGACTCCTGGCCTGGTGGTCCTCCGGAGCACTCGGCCCCGGCCGGTTGCACGACGTGGGACCGAACCCGTGGCTGGTCGGCGCGGTCGCGGCGGCGGAGGTCGCGGTGTCAGCGGCCATCGGGCTCCTGACGGGAGGGCGGGCGCGCAGATGAGCTCGTGGCTGACGCGCTTGCACCTGCCGAAGGTCACCCTCCGCCGACGGTCGATCGACGCGCACCAGCTCGTCGAGACGCCGTCCGCCCAGCTCCAGGAGTTCCTGGTGCTGCTCGGCAGTGCACTGCTCGCCATCGGAACGGCGTCGACCGACATCCAGCACACCCTCACCCGTGTCGCCGTCGCCCTCGGATCGCCGAAGGCCAGCCTCATCGTCTTCCCGACCCTGATCTTCGTCGGCATGCCGGGGGAGTCGCAGACCCGGTTCGAGGTGGCGATGCCCACCGGAGGAGAGGTGCGGTTCGACCGCGCCGCGCGCATCTACGGCATCGTGGATCTCGCGCTGGAGGGCAAGATCACCGCAGCGGACGGCATCGCGGCGGTGAAGGAGGTCATCGCGACGAAGCCCCGCTTCAACCGGCTCGTGCGGGTGGCAGGGCACGGCGTCGCCGCGGCCGGGGTCGCTCTCGTGCTGCTCGGCGCCGAGACGACGAGCATGCTCTACGCACTCGTGCTCGGGATGCTGGTCGGCGCGGCGAAGCTGCTCGTCCGGCCGGGCACCTATGCCGCGATCCTGCTCCCGGTCGCGACAGCATTCGCCCTCGCGCTCCTGGTCTTCGCCCTGGGCAACACCGTCGTCGTCGGCGAACCGCTGCAGGTGCTCATCCCGCCGCTGGTCACCCTGCTGCCGGGTGCCCTGCTGACGACGGGCATCCAGGAGCTGGCCGCCGGAGACATGGTGGCCGGCTCCAGCCGACTCGTGTCCGGGATCGCGCAGCTCGGCTTCCTGGCCATCGGGATACTGGCGGCGCTCACCATCACGGGCGTCCCCGCCTCCGCAGCGCTGCTGAGCACGCAGCCTCCGCTCGGGGCTTTCCAGCCGTGGATCGGGGTGCTGCTGTTCTCGGTCGGGATCTTCCTCTACTACTGCGGCCCGCGGCGCTCGGTGTACTTCCTGACCCTGGTGCTGCTGGTCGCCTACGGCGCGCAGCTGGTCGGCGCCCTCCTGATGGGCAACGTGTTCAGCGGCTTCTTCGGTGCGTTCGCCCTCACGGTGGTCGCCTACCTCGTGCAGTCGGTGCCCGGCGCCCCTCCGGCCGTCGTCTGCTTCCTGCCCGCCTTCTGGCTGCTCGTGCCGGGCGCCACCGGGCTCATCCGTCTCACGCAGAGCGCCAGCGGCGTCGACTTCGACGCCAGCAGCGTCCCGAACCTGCTCGGCTCGATCGTGTCGATCGCGCTCGGCGTGCTCGTCGGGACGGCCGTGTTCCGCCAGATCTACACGATCGCTCCCGCCAAGTGGAGGCTGCGGCTGGTCTGACTGCTCATCCGAGCGCCGGTAGGCTGGTCGCGTGCTCTCGATTGTCGTGCTGATCTCCGGTGGAGGATCGAACCTCCGCGCACTGCTCGACGCGTCCCAGGACGCGGAGTTCCCCGCCCGGGTCGTCGCCGTCGGGGCCGACCGCGACGCGGACGGGCTCGCCCACGCCGAGGAGTTCGGCATCCCGTCGTTCACGGTGCCGTTCTCGTCGTTCGACGACCGCGAGGACTGGGGCGACGAACTGCTCGCCCAGATCCGGCAGTGGGAGCCCGACCTGGTGATCCTGTCGGGCTTCATGCGCCTCGTGCCGCCGCGTGTGGTGGAGGCATTCTCGCCGAACCTCATCAACACCCACCCCGCCTACCTGCCGGAGTTCCCCGGCGCGCACGGCGTCCGCGACGCCCTCGCCGCCGGTGCGACGCAGACCGGGGCGAGCCTCATCGTCGTCGACGACGGTGTGGATGCCGGGCCCATCATCAGCCAGGAGCGCGTGCCGATCCTGCCGGGCGACACCGAGGCCGCCCTGCACGAACGCATCAAACCCGTGGAGCGACGGCTTCTCATCGACGCCGTCCTCGACATCGCCAACGGACACATCGATCTCAAGGAGCTTTCCCGAGCATGAGCGGACCCCGCCACGACGCCAGCCTCTACCGCGAACGGGACGTCGTCCCCATCCGTCGCGCGCTGATCTCGGTCAGCGACAAGACCGGGCTCCTCGACCTCGCGAAGACGCTCGCCGACGCGGGCGTGGAGATCGTCTCGACGGGATCCACCGCCCAGACGATCCGGGATGCCGGGCACACCGTCACCGATGTCGCGAGCGTCACCGGCTTCCCCGAGTCGCTCGACGGCCGCGTGAAGACCCTGCACCCGGCCATCCACTCCGGCCTGCTCGCCGATCTGCGTCTCGCGTCGCACGAGGAGCAGCTGAAGGATCTCGGCATCGAGCCCTTCGAGCTCGTCGTCGTCAACCTCTACCCGTTCGTGGAGACGGTCGCCTCGGGCGCCGTCGCCAACGACGTGGTCGAGCAGATCGACATCGGCGGACCCGCGATGGTCCGCGCGTCCGCCAAGAACCACGCCAACGTCGCGATCGTCGTGTCGCCCGCGGACTACGCGGGCATCGCCGACGCGATCGCCGCCGGAGGGACGTCGTTCGAGCAGCGCCGGGCGCTCGCGGCGCAGGCGTTCGCGCACACGGCGTCGTACGACGGCGCGGTCGCCGCCTGGTTCGCCGGCGAGGCGCCGAGCACGGACGACTTCGCGGAGCGCTTCGAGGTGCGCGCCGAGCTGGCGCACACCCTGCGGTACGGCGAGAACTCCCACCAGGCCGCGGCGATCTACACCGACCCCACCGGCCGCGGAATCGCGCAGGCCACCCAGCTCGGCGGCAAGGAGATGTCGTACAACAACTACGTCGACGCCGACGCTGCACTCCGCAGCGCCTACGACTTCGCCGAGCCCGCCGTCGCGATCATCAAGCACGCCAACCCGTGCGGCATCGCCGTCGCCGGCGACATCGCCGACGCACACCGCAAGGCGCACGAGTGCGACCCGGTCTCGGCGTACGGCGGCGTGATCGCGGCCAACCGCACCGTGACCCTCGCGATGGCCGAGACCGTCAAGGGCATCTTCACCGAGGTGCTCATCGCCCCGGGCTACGAGCCGGCGGCGCTGGAACTGCTGCAGACGAAGAAGAACCTCCGCATCCTCCAGCTGCCCGAGGCCTACACCCGTGCGACCACCGAGTTCCGCCAGATCTCGGGCGGCGTGCTGGTGCAGGATGCGGACCGCTTCGACGCGTTCGACTCGGCCGGCTGGACGCTCGTCTCGGGCGAGGAGGCCGATGCGGCCACCCGCGCGGACCTCGAGTTCGCCTGGAAGGCCTGCCGTGCCGTCAAGTCCAACGCCATCCTGCTCGCGAACGACGGCGCCTCGGTCGGCGTCGGCATGGGTCAGGTGAACCGGGTCGACTCGTGCCACCTGGCCGTGAGCCGTGCAGGGGAGCGCGCCTCCGGATCGGTTGCCGCGTCCGACGCGTTCTTCCCGTTCGCCGACGGCCCCGAGATCCTGATCGCCGCCGGCGTGCGGGCGATCGTGCAGCCGGGCGGTTCGATCCGCGACGAGGACGTGATCGCGGCGGCGACGGCGGCCGGCGTCACGATGTACTTCACCGGAGAGCGTCACTTCTTCCACTGACGTTGCGCCCCTCGTGGGGTCACGGGAGAATGGTTGGCGGTCCACAAGACCGCACAGATTCCACCGCGATCCCACGAGGAGACATCGATGTCCGTCCTGCCCGCCGCCCTGGTCGAAACCACCGGAACCGACCTGCCGCACGAAACACTGCACGTGGTGAAGGGGAGGCGGAGCGGTCTCACGATCAGCATCGCGGTCCACTCCACCGTGCTCGGCCCCGCCCTCGGCGGGTGCCGGGTGTGGACGTACGACTCCTGGCTCGACGCCGTCGCGGACTCCCTGCGCCTCGCCGAGGGGATGACGCTCAAGAACGCAGCCGCGGGACTGAACCGCGGCGGTGGCAAGACCGTCGTCTACGTGCCGCGCGACGTCGAGCTGACCCCGACGCTCCGGTACCAGGCCATGCTCGACCTCGGCGACGCGATCGAGAGCCTGGGCGGCAGCTACATGACGGCGGAGGACGTCGGAACCAGCGCCGAGGACATGGCGGTCGTGGCCACGCGCACGGCGCACGTCTGCGGGCTCCCGTCGGCCGACGGCGGCGTGGGCGAGCCGAGTGACGCGACCGCCGCCGGGGTCTATGCCGGTCTGCTGGCGACCCTCGAGCGTGCTGTCGGGACGCGGTCGGTCGCCGGACGCCGCATCACGGTGCTCGGCCTGGGCCACGTCGGATCGCTCCTGGCGATGCGGCTGGCGAGCGAGGGCGCCGTGCTCACCGTCACGGACGTGAACCCGGCGAAGCGCGCGCTCGCCGACGCGCTCGGCGCGACGTGGGTGGAGCCCGCGGAGGCGCACCGTGTCGAGGGCGACCTGTTCGTGCCCGCCGGCGTCGGCGGGGTGCTCACCGACGCCGTCATCGACGAGCTGCGGGTGAAGGCCGTCGTCGGACCGGCGAACAACCAGCTGGCGAGCCGGTCGGGTGCGGGGAGGCTCGCGAGCCGCGGCATCCTCTGGGCGCCCGACTTCGTCGTCAACGCCGGCGGGGTGATCTTCCTCGCCATGATGAACGGGGAGCACCCGTCCGCAGAGGCGACCGCCCAGCGAGTGGAGCGGATCGGCGACATCGTCGCCGAGGTCTTCGCCGTCGCCGACGAGCGCGGGATCACCACGCTCGAGGCGGCCGACGAGCTCGCTCTCGCCCGCCTGCGCGAACCAGCCAACGCATAGAAACGCTCCGATAGGGTTGGTTCCCATGACGTCTTCGTGGGGCCGCCGGCTCATCGCATCCCTTGTCGCCGCCTTCGTGGTGGCCCTCGTCGTGCACGCGGCGATGATCGCCGCGTTCTACGTGGGGAGTCTCGCCGGGTCGTCGGCCCCATCGGGGGCGTTGATCGTCGCCGTCAGCAACTACTTCTCGCTGACGAGCGTGATCGCATTCGTGCTGCTCTTCGTCGCGGGCGCCGTCGGCGCCTACGACCGCTGGTGGACGGCGCTGATCGCGGGCGTCGTGGCCGCCGTGCTGTCGCCGACGCTCGGGACCTTCGTCACGGCGATCTCGGCCGGCCAGCCGTTCAGCTGGCCGTTCGTCAGCGCCGTGCTCGGCACGCTGCTCGGCATCAACCTGCTCTACGCCATCGCGATCGCCGCCCTGACCCCGACTTTCGGCCGCTGGCTGTTCCGCATCCTCGAGGGCGTCCGCAGCCGCTTCGAGTCCGAGCGCAAGGTGGCGCTCGTCCGCATCCCGGCCAAGAACCTCCAGGACGGCCTCGTCACCCACCTCGAGCGGTCCTCGGTGGACGCGGAGCTCGCGGACACCCAGTGGGACGGCTACGTGAACGCTCTCTCGCAGGCCGGCTGGCAGACCGTCGAGGTCGCCTCGGCGGACACTCTCGCCGACTCCGTCTTCGTGGAGGACACGGCCGTCGTCTTCGGCGACACCGCCGTCATCACCCGCCCGGGAGCGGACTCCCGTAAGCCCGAGGTCACCGGAACCGAGGCCGCCCTGCGTGCCCAGGGCCTCCGGCTCGAGCGCATCGAGGAGCCCGGCACGCTCGAAGGCGGGGACGTCCTCAAGATCGGCTCGACCGTCTACGTCGGCCGTGGCGGCCGCACCAACGGCGAGGGCATCCGCCAGCTGCGCGCGATCGTCGCGCCGCTCGGCTACACCGTCGTCGGGGTGCCCGTCACGAAGGCGCTGCACCTGAAGACCGCGGTCACCGCTCTGCCGGACGGCACCGTCATCGGCTACGAGCCCCTCGTCGACGAGCCGCGCCTGTTCGAGCGCTTCCTGCCCGTCCCCGAGGCGCACGGCACCGCCGTCGTCGTCCTCGACGACGAGACCCTGCTCATCTCGTCCGCGGCGCCGCAGACCGCCGCCCTCCTCGAGGACCTCGGCTACACAACGATCCCGGTCGACATCTCCGAGTTCGAGAAGCTCGAGGGCTGCGTCACCTGCCTGTCGATCCGGATCCGCTGAGGCACGTCCGCTCGAGCCGACTCGTGCCGAGGGGTGCATCCATGCGCTCGAATGAATGCTTGCGGATCACGCGAGGCTGGCAATAAGCTGTAGGGCTGCCTTGTCGCGGCACAACGTGAACGCATCGAGGCCGGGAGGACGCAATGAAAAAGACTGGATACGCACGAATCGTGACGGTGTTCGGGCTTGTCGCGCGCACGTCCTCCGAGCCGGCTCTTCCCTGGTAGGTCCCAGGAAGGATCGCGTCTCCGGCTGACTGTCGCCGGCCGTCCTCTGACGGCACTGTTCCCGAGGGTCGAGCACACATCGGTGTGCCTTCGGCGACCCTCGGCGGCGACCTCTCAGCACTGTTCCCCGGGTCTACGGTGACCCGTCGCAGAAGTCGGAAAATCACAAGAAATCGGAAGTCTCATGTCTGTCGCTGAAACGCATCAGCATCCCCCTCAAAGAGAAACCACGAAGCGCGCGGGCACCATCCGCACGCTGCTGCGCATCCTGCCGTTCGCCAAATCGGCGGCACCGCGCATCGTGCTCGGCATGGTCGCGGCACTGCTGGCCAGCCTCGTGGCGCTGAGCATCCCGCAGGTGCTCGGGTGGCTGGTCGACGGTCCGCTGTCGACCGGCGACCCCGCAGCCGTCTGGCCGGCGGCCCTGCTCGTCGTCGGGCTCGGCGCCGCCGAGGCCGTGTTCATCTCGCTCCGCCGCTGGTTCGTGCTCACCCCGGGCACGCACGTGGAGGCGCGCATGCGCAACAGCCTGTACGCCAAGCTCCAGGACCTGCCCGTCGCCTTCCACGACCGTTGGCCGAGCGGACAGCTGCTGTCGCGCGCGGTCAGCGACCTCGGGCTGATCCGCCGCTGGCTGTCGTTCGGCATCGTGCTGCTCGTCGTCAACATCGTGACGATCGTCGTCGGCTTCGCGATCCTGATCAGCTGGAACTGGATCCTCGGCCTCATCTTCCTGGTCTGCTCCATCCCGCTGTGGATCTACGGGTTCGTGTTCGAGGCGAAGTACTCGATCATCGCCCGCCGCAGCCAGGACCAGGCCGGCGACCTCGCGACGGCCGTGGAGGAGTCGGTGCACGGCATCCGCGTGCTCAAGGCGTTCGGCCGGGGCAAGCACGCCCTCAAGAACTTCGAGTCGCAGGCGGAACAGCTGCGCGGCACCGAGATCGAGAAGGCGAAGGCCATCGCGGGCATCTGGCTCTGGCTGCTGCTCATCCCCGACGTGGCGTTCGGCATCAGCCTCGTGGTCGGCGTGTGGCTGGCCTCGCAAGGGCAGCTGTCCGTCGGCGAGCTGGTCGCGTTCTTCGCGACTGCCACGGTGCTGCGGTTCCCGATCGAGTCGATCGGCTTCCTGCTCTCGATGACGTTCGACACGCGCACCGCGGCCGACCGCTTCTTCGAGGTGATGGACGAGGTCAACGCGATCACCGACCCGGCCGAACCCAAGCGGATCACCGATCCGCGCGGCGAGCTCGTCTTCGACGACGTGCACTTCCGCTACCAGGACTCGCCCGAGCGGTTCCCGGACCTGCTCGACGGCGTCCGCCTGACGGTGGAGCCGGGGGAGACCATGGCGCTCGTCGGACTGACGGGCAGCGGCAAGTCCACGCTGACCGCGCTCACCACGCGCCTGTACGACGTGACCGGCGGCGCCGTGCGCGTCGACGGCGTCGACGTGCGCGAGCTCACCCGGTACGACCTGCGCAAGGCGATCGCGATGGCGTTCGAGGATGCGACGCTGTTCTCGGCGTCCGTCCGCGACAACGTGCTGCTCGGCCGCGACGACCTCGACCCCGCTTCCCCGGAGGCGGAGCGTGTGCTCACCGAGGCGCTCGAGATCGCACAGGCCGGCTTCGTGTACGACCTGCCCGACGGACTGGAGACGAAGGTCGGCGAGGAGGGGCTGAGCCTCTCCGGCGGACAGCGGCAACGACTCGCGCTCGCGCGTGCCGTCGCCGCGGCGCCCAGCGTGCTCGTCCTCGACGACCCGCTGTCGGCACTCGATGTCGACACGGAGGCGCTCGTCGAAGCCGCGCTGCGGCGCGTCCTCGCCTCGACCACGGCGCTGATCGTCGCGCATCGCCCGTCGACGGTGACGCTCGCCGACCGGGTGGCACTCCTCGAGGAGGGGCGCATCACCGCCGTCGGGACCCACCACGACCTGCTCGCCTCGAGCGAGCACTACCGATTCGTCATCTCCAGCCTGGAGGACGGCGAGAACGAAGAGATCCTGCAGGAGGTGAACCTGTGAGCACCGCAACCGTCCTGGGTGTCGAAGGCGAAGAGCGCAACGACCTCACCAAGGAGGAGAGCCGTCAGGTCCGGCGGCGTTCGCTGCGCCTGCTGGGCTCCCTGATGCAGCCCCTGCGCGTCCGGCTGATCCTGACGGCGATCGTCGTCGTGGTCAGCACGGCCGGGCAGGTGGCGGGACCGGCGATCATCGCGTTCGGCATCGACAACGGCATCACCGCCCTGAAGTCTCAGGACTGGATGCCTGTCGCTGCCGCCGGCGTCGCCTACCTGCTGACCGGCATCATCGGGGCGATCCTGATCGCCTGGTACACGATCCTGAGCGCGCGGATCAGCCAGGCCATCCTGATCGACCTGCGCAAGCGGGTGTTCCTGCACACGCAGAAGCTCTCCCTCGAGTTCCACGAGTCGTACACGTCGGGCCGCATCATCTCGCGGCAGACGAGCGACCTGGACTCGATCCGCGAGCTCCTGGATTCCGGCATCAACCAGCTCGTGCAGGGCTTCCTGTACATGCTGTTCATCGCGATCGCCCTGTTCGTCATGGACTGGGTGAGCGGTGTCGTGCTGCTGGTGTCCCTGGTGCCGCTGTACCTGCTCACGCGCTGGTTCCAGAAGCGGTCGCAGGTGCTGTTCCGGATCTCGCGGGTGGCGTCGGCCAAGCTGATCGTGCAGTTCGTGGAGACCATGACCGGTATCCGCGCGGTGAAGGCGTTCCGCAAGGAGAAGCGCAACGAGAAGGAGTTCGGCGACCTCGTCGAGGACTACCGCGACGTGAACGCGCGGGTCATCCAGCTGTTCGGGATCTTCGACCCCGGACTCGTGATGATCGGCAACCTCACCGTCGGCATCGTGCTCCTCGTCGGAGGCTTCCGCGTCGCCGAGGGCCAGCTCGCGATCGGTGTGCTGCTGGCCGCCCTGCTCTACACGCGGCGCTTCTTCGACCCGATGGAGGAGATGGCGATGTTCTACAACTCCTACCAGTCGGCCGCGGCCGCGCTCGAGAAGATCTCGGGTGTGCTGGAGGAGGAGCCGAGCGTGCCCGATCCGGTGAAGCCGGTCGACCTCTGGACGGCCGAAGGGCACGTGCGGTTCGACGACGTCACCTTCGCCTACAAGGAGGACCGCGTCATCCTGCCGGAGTTCAGTCTGGACATCCCGGCGGGGCAGACGATCGCCCTCGTCGGCTCGACGGGTGCGGGCAAGTCGACCCTGGCCAAGCTGATCTCGCGGTTCTACGACCCGAGCGACGGCGAGGTCTCGATCGACGGCGTCGACCTGCGCGATCTGCACCCGAAGGATCTGCGCCGGGCGATCGTGATGGTCACGCAGGAGGCGTACCTCTTCAGCGGATCCGTCGCGGACAACATCGCACTCGGCAAGCCCGAGGCGTCGCGCGAGGAGATCGTCGCGGCGGCGAAGGCCGTCGGGGCGCACGAGTTCATCGAGGGTCTGCCGGGCGGGTACGACACCGACGTGAACAAGCGCGGCGGCCGGGTGTCCGCCGGTCAGCGTCAGCTGATCTCGTTCGCCCGTGCGTTCCTCGCGAACCCCGCCGTGCTGATCCTCGACGAGGCGACCAGCTCGCTCGACATCCCGAGCGAGCGCCTGGTGCAGGAGGCCCTGCAGACGCTGCTGGCCGACCGCACCGCGGTGATCATCGCCCACCGCCTCTCGACCGTCGCCATCGCGGACCGCGTGCTCGTGATGGAGCACGGCCGGGTGGTCGAGGACGGGACCCCCGACGATCTGATCGCCGGGACGGGCCGGTTCGCCCAGCTCCATGCCGCGTGGCGGGATTCGCTGGTCTAGCCGGGGCGGCTGGTGATGTTCCGGAGGGGCGGCGCGTATCGGTACGCGTCGCCCCTCCGCCGTGATCCCCCGCGGTAGGGGTTGTCAGCCCGCGGGTGACCAGGTCGTGCGTGCGCGGCGCGGGCGGAGGACGCGATGTCCCCGCTCGGCTCCGCCACGGAAGAAGGAGAGGCGCTCCCGGAGACCGGGGCGCAGGTCGTGCGTGAGTACGAGGACGTCGGCGCCGGCGTCGATGCACTCGCTGGCGTACGCGGGCTCGGCCTCGTGCTCGGTCGTGCCCGTGACGACGCTCAGACAGCCGGCGGTCACCGCCCGCGAGGCGGCGGCGACGATGGAGACGTGCGAGGTGGCCGGGGCCACGATCGCCCGGATCGCCCGGGCGAGCTCCGCCTGCTCCGCCGCCCGTGCGGCCGCACGTCCCGGGAACCCCGCACCGAGGTCGAGCAGGTCGAACCGCACCCCGGTCGCGGCGCGGACATCGGCCGTGATCGCTGCGGCGTGGACGATCTCAGCGACGTATGCGGCGGGGGACGAGTGCGCCGGCGGCTGGAGGGACAACCCGCCGACGCACACGCCCAGGGCCGACGCCGCGCGCACCGCGCGGACGACGTCGACGGGGAGGAGACCGCGCGGCGCGCGGTCCGTGGATGGCGCTCCGCCGAGCGGTCGTACCCGCAGGAGCAGGCGGACATCGTCCGGAGCGCCGGCGAACGCCTCCAGCTCCTCACCGCCGTCGACCACGAAGCGGCGGACCCCCGCGCGGTACGCGGCCGCCACATCGCGGGATTGCGTGATCGGAGCCGTGTGGAGGAGCCTCGGGCGCCCCTCCCGGGCGACGATCGCGTCGAGTGCCGGCGGCAGCGCGATCTCGAACGCCCCCTGGGCGACGGCGATCGCGTCGAGCAGCGCGGGGTGCGACAGCGCGCTCACGTCGTAGTGCACGTCCACCCACGGGAACGCCGTGCGGAGGTCGAGGTAGCGGCCGACGGCTCGTTCCACGTCGATGACGACGAGCGGGAGCTCGAGGAGGTCGCCCGCCGTCTCCGCCGCCGGCGCCGCAGCGGCGCCGGTCGGGTCGGCGGTTCGGGTGACGGCGGGCATCGGGTTCTCCTCGGTTTGTTGAGCTTGCCTCAGATCATCCTCGGGGGTTCATGCACCCCGCATCCGGGGGGCCACTCGAACCGATTGCGTGCGTCCACGGATGAAGTACGGGACGCGCCGGGTGAGGATTGACGCATGTACCTCCGCGTTGTGATCGTCGACGACCACGCGCGCTTCCGTGCACAGGCGGCGGAGCTGCTGCAGTTGGAGCGGTTCGCCGTCGTCGGCGACGCCGACACCGGAGCCCGCGGCGTCGAACTGAGCAGACGGCTCGCGCCGGACGTCGTCCTGCTCGATGTCGGGCTGCCCGACGCGAGCGGATTCGACCTCGTCGCGGACATGCACGCCACCGGCGCCGCCGTGGTGCTCACCTCCAGTCGATCCTTCCGCGATTACGGCCGCCGGGTGGCCGACAGCGGAGCAGAGGGATTCATCACGAAAGGCGACCTGACCGGCCCGGCGATCCGCAGTCTGCTACGGTAAGCCCCGTGGTAGCGGGAGAGAGTGCTTCGGTTTCCCGCCCGCTACGGGTCGCGATCGCCGACGACGCGGTCCTGCTCCGCGAAGGCATCGGTCAGATCCTGCGCGCGGGCGGTGTGGATGTCGTCGCCTCCGTCGACACAGCCGAGGAGGTCCTCGACGTGGTGGCGGGCGACAACGCGATCGACGCTGTCGTGCTCGACATCAAGATGCCGCCCACACACACTGATGAGGGTCTCCGCGCGCTCGAGGCGCTCCGGGCCGAGGGCTCCACGGTCGGGGTCCTGCTGCTGTCGATGTACACCACGGCGACCTATGCGATCCGGGCGATGACGGCCGGGAGCGGCACCGGCTACCTCCTCAAGGAACGTGTCGCCGACGGCGAATCCCTGGTGAACGCGGTGCGCACCGTCGCTTCGGGCGGCTCGGTCGTCGATCCGGAGGTCGTGCAGCTCCTGGTCTCGTCCCGTGCGTCCGAGCACACGGTGGAGGCGCTCTCGGCTCGCGAGCGGGACGTGCTGAGCCGGATGGCCGAGGGCAAGTCGAACGTCGGCATCGCCTCCGAACTGCATCTCAGCCTCCGGACGGTCGAGTCGCACATCGGGCACATCATGGCCAAACTCGGCGTCGAGGACTCCGCAGAAGGGCACCGCCGGGTGCTCGCCGTGCTGCGCTTCCTCGGCAAGGACGGCTGAACGCCGTGAGGGTCGCGCGCACCTGGCTCCGTGCGCTCGCGGTGACGGTCACGATCGCGTCGAACGTCCTCGCCCAGGTGATCAGCGGGGTGACCGGCGATTACGGCCCGAGGCCGGAGGGGCTGGGCTGGGCGATCGTCTTCATCGCCGTCGCCCTCGTCTACGTGGTGTGCGCCGTCGTCGCCTGGCGGGTGGTGCGCAGCCCCGTGCCGGGCTGGCTGATGGTCGGCGCGGCGCTGTTCTGGTCCGCGGGAGCCTGGTATCCGCTGGCTCGCGGCATCGGCTGGCTGTGGCCGCCGCTGGCGGGAGTCACGGATCTGTGGGCGATCTTCGTCGGCGCCGTCGTGCTGTGCTATCCGACCGGGCGGTTCTCCCGGTTCGATCGGGTCGTGCTCCTCGCCGGCAGCGCCGCCTTCCTGGTCCGCTTCATCGGCACGCTGCTGTTCACGTCGCCGTCCCCCGCGGAGTGCGGCTGCGTGCAGAGCGCGTATGCGGTGCTTCCCAGCGACGACGTCGACTTCTGGCTCGGCGTCGCCTGGCGCGCTGCAGGGCTCGCCCTGATGCTGACGATCGCCGTCCGTCTGGCCGTGCGCTGGTTCACCAGCTCCCTGCCCGCCCGCCGCGTCTCGTTCGTGATGCCGCTGGCCATCGTCCTGTGGTGCTACGGAACGGTGCAGGACTCCCTGAGCTTCACCCTCGGGTGGGATGGCGGCTGGCTGCAGTTCATCCCGCCGTTCGCGATCGCGCTGATCCCGCCGGCGTTCATCGGCGGCGTCTTCTATGCGCGCGGGCTGCGCTCCCGCGTCGCCGACCTGGTGATCGTCGCCCGGGACAAGGTGGACAGGGCGCTGTGGGAGTCGAGCCTCGCGCGCACGCTCCACGACAGCTCCGTGCGCGTGTACTGGTGGGACGAACAGGGCGGCGGATTCCTCACCAGCGACGGGGAACGCATCGACGCTGACGGCGAGACCGAGCGGCCCGGCCGGTCCACCCTGGCGATCGACTCCGACCAGGGCCCGATCGCCCTCATCGAGCACGACATCGCCCTCAGCCAGGACGACCGCCTGCTCGACGCCGTCTCCTCCGCCCTCCTGCTCTCGGTCGACAACGATCGCCTGCGTGATCGGCTGGAGCGCACCATCCAGGAGCTCCGCCAGTCGCGTCTGCGCATCGTCGAAGAGGGGTACCTCGCCCGCAGGCGACTCGAACGCGATCTGCACGACGGCTCGCAGCAGCAGCTCGTCTCTCTCGCGATCAGTCTGCGGATCGCCACGGCGAAGGCGGAGGCGGCCGGTGCCGTGGAGGTCGCCGGCGACCTCGAGCGCGCGTCGACGCAGCTGGCGGACGCGCTGCGCGAACTGCGGGAGCTGGCGCGTGGCATCCACCCGACGGTCCTGACCGACGGCGACCTGACATCGGCGCTGGAGGAGCTCGGGCAGCGCAGCCACCTCCTGGTCGAGGTCCACGTCGAGACGACCGACCGGTTCGCCAACGTGATCGAGGAGACGATCTACTACTCGGTCTCCGAGTGCCTGGCCAATGCGGCCAAGCACGCCGGCGCCCGCAACTGCGCGGTGCTCGTGACCCGCCGCGACGACACGGTCTCGGTCGTGGTCAAGGACGACGGGAAGGGCGGCGCCCGGTTCGAGCCGGGCGGCGGGCTCGAGGGGATCCGCGACCGGGTCGAAGCGGTCAACGGCCGCGCGGAGCTGCGTTCGGTGGACGGGCTCGGCACGATCCTCGAGCTGACGATCCCCGTGCCTCACGCCGACGCGGCGATGGCGGAGGAGCCCGCTTCCTGAGGGAGTGCTCTACTTGCTCTTCGCGGGGAGTGCGGCATACACCTGCTGGCCGATGGCGAACGCGGACCAACCGCCCGGGCACTTCGAGGACTTCTCGGGGAGGCCGTCGACCGGCCACCAGCTGTCCTGGATCGCAGGCTTGGGCGTCGTCGTCTCGCCGGAGCAGACGTCCTTCGCGAGAAGGGTGGGGGAGGCGTACGTCAGGATCGCCGCACCGCTCTGAGTGTCGTAGTCGACACGGATGATCGTCGCGTCGTCGGGCACGAACGCCGGAGAGCCGAACGCGGCGGTCTTCACGGCCTTGAACTCCTTCGCGGAGTCGTAGATCTGCGCGTCGACGTGCGGCGAGAAGGCTTCGACGACCGAGCAGCCGGACAGGGCGAGGGCGGCAGCGGACGCCGCGACGACGAGGCCGACGGTTCGGGAACGGGGCACGGAGAGCTCCTGGGGCTGTGACGAATGCGATCCGAGCCAGTCAACACCATCAAGCTGGGCGCTTCATCGGCCGGAAGGATGATGTTAGCGCGCCTCGTGCCGCGCGGCGCGCAGATCCACGCGGTAGCTCGTGGCCGAGCCGTCCGCGCGCGGACCGCCGAGCAGCGGAGTCCCCTCGGCCCGATAGTGCTGGAGCGCGATGTGCTCGTGGTCGGCGGCCGGATGACCGCTCGCCCGCACGACGCGCCACCAGGGGACGGTCGAGCCGTAGTACGCCATGACCTGTCCGACCATGCGAGCCGCCCGTGACCCGAGCACGGCCGCCACGTCGCCGTAGGTCATCACCCGGCCTGGCGGGATGGAGTCCACGACGGCGAGCACCCGTTCCACGAAGGAGTCGGCGCCGTCGCGCGCCTCATCGTCCGCGGAGGCCCCCTCAGAGCGCGAGGGCACCGATCGTCTCGCCGTACTGCGTCTCGCCGGTCGGCTGGAAGCCGCTGCGCAGGAAGAACTGCTCGGGACCGAGCTCGCCCGACTCCCAGATCACGTAGAGGCGGTCATGACCACGCAGCCGGGCCTCGTCGGCCAGGCTGCGCACGGCGAACGTTCCGATGCCGCGGCCCTGGTCGTCCGCGTCGACGTTGATACGCCAGAGGATCGCTTTGAACTCGTCGTGCTCCGACTCCGGGTTGAAGTCGCCCATGATGAATCCGACGACCTCGTCGCCGTCGAGCACGACGCGCTGCCAGGACGTGCTGGGATCGGCGACGGCAGCCGCGGCCGAGTAGGAGACCGGAGCGATGAACTGCTCCTGCCCCGGCTTCAACGTGAGTGCGTTCGCCGCGACGACGGTGCGCGCACTCAACTCTTCCAGTCTCAACTCAGCCATAACGAAAGGGTAACGTGCGCGGGCGACAGGGCATAGTCGCTCGTAGCGGACATCGCCGCACCGGCAAAGTGTCTCGATGTCAAGATAGTTACCGGGCTCAGGTAAGCTGTATCCGGCTGAAAACGGCAGAGAAGCAGGAGAACCAGTGGACAAGATCAAGGTTGAAGGAACGGTCGTCGAACTCGACGGCGACGAGATGACCCGCATCATCTGGAAGGCGATCAAGGACTCGCTCATCCACCCCTACCTCGACGTGGACCTCGAGTACTACGACCTGGGCATCCAGAAGCGCGACGAGACCGACGACCAGATCACGATCGACGCGGCCCACGCCATCCAGAAGCACGGCGTCGGCGTCAAGTGCGCGACGATCACACCCGACGAGGCGCGCGTCGAGGAGTTCGGGCTGAAGAAGATGTGGCGGAGCCCGAACGGCACCATCCGCAACATCCTCGGCGGCGTGGTCTTCCGCGAGCCGATCATCATCTCGAACATCCCGCGCCTGGTCCCGGGCTGGAACAAGCCGATCATCATCGGCCGTCACGCGTTCGGCGACCAGTACCGCGCCACCGACTTCACGTTCGACGGCCCGGGCACGCTGACCCTCAGCTTCCAGCCGAACGACGGCGGCGAGGCGAAGAGCTTCGAGGTCTACCAGGCTCCGGGCGCCGGCGTCGCGCTCGCGATGTACAACCAGGACGAGTCCATCCGCGACTTCGCCCGTGCGTCGTTCAACTACGGCCTCGACCGCAACTACCCGGTGTACCTCTCCACCAAGAACACCATCCTGAAGGCCTACGACGGCCGCTTCAAGGACCTGTTCCAGGAGGTCTTCGACACCGAGTACAAGGGCAAGTTCGACGCGGCCGGGCTCACCTACGAGCACCGGCTCATCGACGACATGGTCGCCTCCAGCCTCAAGTGGGAGGGCGGCTACGTCTGGGCCTGCAAGAACTACGACGGCGACGTGCAGTCCGACACCGTCGCGCAGGGCTTCGGCTCGCTGGGCCTGATGACCTCGGTGCTGACCACGCCGGACGGCAAGGTCGTCGAGGCGGAGGCCGCGCACGGCACCGTCACGCGCCACTACCGCCAGCACCAGCAGGGCAAGCCGACCTCCACCAACCCGATCGCCTCGATCTTCGCCTGGACGCGCGGTCTCGCGCACCGCGGCAAGCTCGACGGCAACCAGGAGCTCATCGACTTCACGCACACCGTCGAGGACGTCGTCGTGAAGACCGTCGAGGAGGGCAAGATGACCAAGGACCTCGCGCTCCTGGTCGGCCCGGAGCAGTCCTACCTGACGACCGAGGAGTTCCTCGAGGCGATCAGCGACAACCTGAA
The DNA here is from genome assembly GCF_042883605.1 of Leifsonia sp. NPDC058194. Classification (NCBI taxonomy): domain Bacteria; kingdom Bacillati; phylum Actinomycetota; class Actinomycetes; order Micrococcales; family Microbacteriaceae; genus Leifsonia; species Leifsonia sp. NPDC058194. The sequence goes on from NZ_JBHVVL010000004.1 coordinate 266,581, forward strand.
GGCGCGCATGGCGTAGCCTGCACGTCGCTCCCGGGGAGGCCCGGCGGACTTCGGTCCGCCGGGCCTCTCTGCGTTCCCGGGCCGGTTCCGCGCGCCCGATGTTGCCGATCTGCGCACATCCACGCCGGAAATAACCACATCATCTAGTGCTCGGCGTGTCGCCATGCCCCTATATGTAGTGTTAACGCTCCGGCATCCCATTGACCTGAAAGGCGGAGGACATGAGCATCGTCGTCTACAGCAAGCCCGCGTGCGTGCAGTGCACGGCCACGTACACCGCGCTGGATCGGAAGGGCCTCGACTACCGGGTCGTCGATGTCACGACCGACGTCGAAGCGCTCGAACGCGTGCGGGCCCTGGGGTATGCGCAAGCCCCCGTCGTCGTGGCCGACGACGAGCACTGGTCCGGATTCCGCCCGGACCTGATCGGACGGGTCGCGACGAAGCTCGGGAAGTGACCAGGGCCGTGAGCCGCCTGATCTACTTCTCGTCCGTGTCGGAGAACACGCACCGCTTCGTGACGAAGCTCGGCGTGCCGGCGCAGCGCATTCCGCTCCGGGGTCGGGATCCCGAACTGCGTGCCACGGAGCCGTTCGTGCTCGTGCTTCCCACCTACGGCGGGGGAGAGGATCGCGCGGCCGTGCCCAAGCAGGTCATCCGCTTCCTCAACGACGCCGGCAACCGCCGTCTCCTGCGCGGAGTCATCGGCGCAGGCAACACCAACTTCGGGGCCGCCTACGGGATCGCCGGCGACATCGTCGCGGCGAAATGCGGCGTGCCCCATCACTACCGCTTCGAGCTCTTCGGCACCGCTGAGGATGTCGCGGCGGTCCAGAACGGATTGGAGACACTGTGGCGACACTGACCGCCGACCACGCGACCGAGGTCGCCCGCCAGGCACAGCCCGACTATCACGCCCTCAACGCGATGCTGAACCTCTACGACGAGGACGGCCGCATCCAGTTCGAACGCGATCGGGAGGCGGCGCGCGAGTACTTCCGCCAGCACGTCCTGCCGAACAGTCCGCGATTCGGCTCCCGGGCGGAACGGCTCGCCTTCCTCGTGGAGAACGACTACTACGACCCCGAAGTCCTGGGCAGGTACTCCAGCGACGCGATCGAGCGCCTCACCGAGCGGGCGGAGAGCCACGGCTTCCGGTTCCCGACCTTCCTCGGCGCGTTCAAGTTCCACACCTCGTACGCGCTCAAGAGCTTCGACGGCGACGCGTATCTCGAACGGTTCGAGGACCGCGTCGTCATGGTGGCCCTGACACTCGCCGCCGGCGACGAGTCGTTCGCCGGTCGCCTGGTGGACGAGATGATCACGGGCCGGTTCCAGCCGGCGACCCCGACCTTCCTCAACGCGGGCAAAGCTCAGCGCGGGGAGCTGGTCTCCTGCTTCCTGCTGCGCATGGAGGACAACATGGAGTCCATCGGCCGCGGGATCACCTCGGCGCTGCAGCTCTCCAAGCGCGGCGGCGGCGTCGCGCTGCTGCTCTCCAACATCCGCGAGGCCGGAGCACCGATCAAGCGCGTTCGCAACCAGTCCTCGGGTGTCATCCCGGTGATGAAGCTGCTGGAGGACTCGTTCAGCTACGCCAACCAGCTCGGTGCGCGACAGGGTGCCGGAGCGGTCTACCTCAGCGCCCACCACCCCGACATCCTGCGCTTCCTCGACACCAAGCGGGAGAACGCCGACGAGAAGATCCGCATCAAGACGCTGTCGCTCGGGGTCGTGGTGCCCGACATCACCTTCGAGCTGGCGCGTGACAACCGCCCGATGCACCTGTTCAGCCCCTACGACGTCGAGCGCGTCTACGGGGTGCCGTTCGGCGACATCCCGGTGAGCGAGAAGTACGACGAGCTGGTCGCCGATCCGCGCATCCGGAAGACCACGATCGACGCGCGCGCGTTCTTCCAGACGCTCGCCGAGATCCAGTTCGAGTCGGGATACCCCTACATCGTCTTCGAAGACACGGTGAACCGTGCGAACCCCATCGCCGGGCGCATCAACATGTCGAACCTGTGCTCCGAGATCCTGCAGGTGAACAGCGCGAGCACCTACTCCGACGATCTCTCGTACCAGCACGTGGGCACCGACATCTCGTGCAACCTCGGCTCCCTGAACATCGCGATGGCGATGGACTCGCCCGACTTCGGCCGCACAGTGGAGACGGCGGTGCGGGCGCTCTCGGCGGTCTCCGACCAGAGCCGGCTCTCGGCCGTCCCCTCGGTCGAGCGTGGGAACTCCGGAGCCCACGCCATCGGCCTCGGCCAGATGAACCTGCACGGCTATCTGGCGCGCGAGCGCATCCACTACGGCAGCGAGGAGGGGATCGACTTCACGAACATCTACTTCTGCACAGTGCTCTTCCACGCGCTCCGCGCATCCAACCGGATCGCGGCCGAGCGCGGTGAGACGTTCCGCGGCTTCGCGGACTCGGCGTACGCTTCCGGCGCCTTCTTCGAGAAGTACACCGACCGGGCGTGGGAACCGGCCACGGACCGGGTCCGTGGACTCTTCGCGGAGGCGGGCGTCGACATCCCGACGATCGCGGAGTGGGAGGCGCTTCGGGAGAGCGTGCGCGAGCACGGTCTCTACAACCAGAACCTGCAGGCGGTGCCGCCCACCGGATCCATCTCGTACATCAACAACGCGACATCGTCGATCCACCCGATCGCGTCGAAGATCGAGATCCGCAAGGAGGGGAAGCTCGGCCGGGTCTACTACCCCGCGCCGTTCCTCACGAACGACAACCTCGAGTACTACCGCGACGCGTATGAGATCGGCCCCGAGAAGATCATCGACACCTATGCCGCGGCCACCCAGCACGTCGATCAGGGGCTGTCGCTCACGTTGTTCTTCCCGGACACCGCGACGACCCGCGACGTGAACCGCGCGCAGATCCACGCCTGGCGCTCGGGACTGAAGTCCATCTACTACGTGCGCATCCGCCAGCTCGCCCTGGAGGGCACCGAGGTCGAGGGCTGCGTCAGCTGCATGCTCTGAGCCGCCGGCCGGAGCACCCGAATCGCACGAAGCATACGAAACACCAGAAGCAGCGAGGAGAACCATGACAGAGAAGGTCGCGCTCATCCGGCGCGTCGACGCGATCAACTGGAACCGTGTGGAGGACGAGAAGGACGTGGAGGTGTGGAACCGGCTGACGGCGAACTTCTGGCTGCCCGAGAAGGTCCCGCTGTCCGGGGACGTGCAATCGTGGGCCGCGCTCTCGCCGGAGCAGCAGACCCTGACGATGCGGGTGTTCACGGGGTTGACCCTGCTCGACACGATCCAGGGCACGGTCGGCGCGGTCTCGCTCATCCCGGACTCACTGACGCCGCACGAGGAGGCCGTCTACACGAACATCGCGTTCATGGAGTCGGTGCACGCCAAGAGCTACTCGTCGATCTTCTCGACCCTGGCCTCCACTCCCGAGATCGATGCCGCGTTCGACTGGTCGACCGAGAACACGGCGCTCCAGAAGAAGGCCCGGATCGTGCTCGACTACTACACCGGCGACGACCCGCTGAGGCGCAAGGTCGCCTCGACCCTGCTGGAGTCGTTCCTGTTCTACTCCGGCTTCTACCTGCCGATGTACTTCTCGAGCCGGGCGACGCTCACCAACACGGCGGACCTGATCCGCCTGATCATCCGGGACGAAGCGGTGCACGGCTACTACATCGGCTACAAGTACCAGCGCGGGCTGGAACGGGTGGAGGAGCGCAAGCGGCAGGAGTTGAAGGACTACACGTACTCGCTGCTGCAGGACCTCTACGAGAACGAGCTCGAGTACACCGCCGACCTCTACGACGGCGTCGGGCTCACGGAGGACGTCACGAAGTTCCTGGCCTACAACGCGAACAAGGCGCTGATGAACCTGGGGTACGAGGCGCTGTTCCCGGCTGCTGCGACGGCCGTGAATCCGGCCATCCTGTCCGCCCTCTCGCCGAACGCCGACGAGAACCACGACTTCTTCTCCGGCTCGGGATCGTCGTACGTCATCGGCACCGCCGTCGAGACGGAGGACGAGGACTGGGCGTTCTGAGGTGTCAGTCCTCGCCGGCGAGCGTGCGCAGGAGGCCGATCAGCCGGGGGCGATCGGCCTCCGGCAGCGGCCGTACACCCTCGTGCTCGGCGTCGAAGAAGGCGTCCAGGAAGTCTTCGACGAGTCGCCGGCCGGCCGGGGTGAGGCGGATGAGCAGCCGCCGTGCGTCGGCGGAGTCGACCGAGCGGGAGATGACCTGCCGTTCGAACAGGCCGTCGAGCCGCTTCTTCATGCCGGGAGGGCTGACCATCATGCTCTGGGCGAGCTGCGCCTGGGTGATGCCCGCATCGCCGGCCGGTGCCCGGTGCAGGGCGGCGAGCACGTCGAACTGGCCGCGGGAGAGGCCGTGGTCCTCCAGGACGCGGTCCGGGCCGGCAGTCGTCGCCACCACCGCGCGGCGCAGGAGGGTCACCAGCTCGATCGACACGGGATCGCGACCGGCCTCGGCCCAGCGCGCGGCCAGAACGCGGGCGGTCGGGGCTGCGGGCCGGTCGGTCGGCGCTGCAGCGTCGTCGGTCGTCTCGTCCGTCATCGCTGGAACTGTATCCCACCGACGATGCGCCGGTACGCCGTCGGCAGCATCCCCCAGTGCCGATGGAAGCGTTTGGTCGCATTGCCCGGGTCCGTCCAGCCGACCCGGGCACCGGCCGCCCGGACGGACAGCGAGGTCGTGCGCAGCAGTTCCGCCATGCGCTCGGCGCGAAGCTCGTGCAGCCGGACGAGGGGCGTGCGGCCGGTGTCGGCCACGAAGACGCGGTTGAGCTGCGACGGGGAGAGGTGGACGAGAGCGGCCAGCCCGGCGAGCGTCCAGTCCCCGGCGACGTCCGCCTCGAGCAGTGCGAGGACCGTGCGGGTCGCGGGGGCGAGAGCGGACATGGCAATCAGTTAACCGGGTTAACTGATTGCAGGCAAGTTCGAGGGCGAGAGAACGGCACGTGAATTCCGTCGGAAGAACTGCTTGCAATTCTTTTGTTCGTAAGCTTTACTAACAAACATGACCACGACGAAGACGCAGGGAATGGAAGCCGCTACCGCCGCTCCCATCGCCGCCGATGCGACCGTGGTCCCGAGCGTCGTGGCCGTGCACGGTGCGACCGTCGCCGGCACCGCGACCGGCGCGACCGGTGCCGGCGTCACCGGCGCGGCGCTCGTCCCCGGGCGGGCGCTCCGACCGCGTGCCAAGGTCCTGCCGGAGCACGCCCGCAGCCACAACCGATCGCTCGTCCTGCAGACCCTGTACCGCTCGGGGGAGCTCAGCCGCGCCGACATCGCCCGCGAGACCGGCCTCACACGCGTGACGGTGTCTGACCTGGTCGCCGAGCTGATCGGCGAAGGGCTCGTCGTCGAACTCGGCCAGCGCGAGTCCGCGCGACCGGGCAAGCCCGCGGTGCTCCTCGACATCAACCGGACCGCGCATCAGATCGTCGGGGTGGACCTCAGCGACCACGACCGCTTCCGGGGGGCTGTGATGGACCTCGACGGCGCCATCCTCGCGTCCGCGGAGGTTCCTCTGGAAGGAGCCGTCGGAGAGGCCGCCACCGCGAAGGTGCAGCAGCTCGTCGACGACCTCGTCCGCCTCGCGTCCGCGCCGATCCTCGGCATCGGCGTCGGATCGCCCGGCGTCGTCGACCTCGCGGGCACCATCCTCACCGCGCCGAACCTCGGCTGGAACGGGCTGCGACTCCAGGAAGAGCTCCAGGCCCGCACCGGCCTCCCCGTGATCGTCGCCAACGACGCCAACGCCGCCGTCCTCGCCGAGCACAGCTACGGCGGTGCGGCAGGCGACCTCATGCTCATCCGCATCGGCCACGGCATCGGCGCCGGATTGATCGTCGCAGGCGCCCTCGTCTACGGCAGCCATTTCGCCGCGGGCGAGATCGGTCAGGTCATGGTCGGGACGGACCTCGGCCTCGAGGCCACCTACAGCCGCGACCAGGTGCTCGAACACTGGCTCAGCGTCCCGCAACTGCGCAACGGCATCGCCGAAGCCCAGGCCTCCGGTGCGGACGTCACGCCGGCCCTCCGCGAGGCCGGCCAGCGGCTCGGCATCGCCCTCGCCCCCGTCGTGGGCGCCCTCAACCTGTCGGAGATCGTGCTCAGCGGTCCGACGGACCTTCTCGATGGCCCCCTCGCCGAGGCGACCATCCACACGCTCCGGAGCCGGACGATGGCCGAGAACCATGCCGACCTCGCGCTCCGGATGACCACGCAGGGGCAGGACATCGTCCTGCGCGGCGCGGCCGTACTCGTCCTCTCCGGACGGCTCGGGGTCTCGTAACACAGCACTTTCGTCACCCATCGACCCCTGCACCACGGTGTGGCAACCGCACACACTGACCACCTGAACAAAGCCCGATCATTATGAAAGGACAGTGCAATGAAGAGAAAGCTCGTCGGCCTCGCCGCTGTGGCTACAGCTTCCGCTCTCGTGCTCGCGGGATGCGCCTCCGGCGGATCATCGGCGCCCAGCACCGACGGGAAGGGCAAGACGGTCACCCTGTGGCTCGTCGGCTCGGACACCCCTGATGCGCTGCGCACCTATCTCAAGACCGAGTTCAACAAGGAGACCGGCGCGACGCTCAAGATCGAGCAGCAGGACTGGGGCGACATCGTCACCAAGCTCACCACGTCGCTCCCGGACGCCAACAACACGCCCGACGTGACGGAGATGGGCAACACCCAGTCGCCGACCTTCACCAACGTGGGCGCCTTCCTCGACGTCTCCGACATGTACAAGGACCTCGGCGGCGACAAGCTGCTGCAGTCGTTCGTGGACGCCGGGAAGGTCGACGGCAAGAACTACACGCTGCCGTACTACTTCGGCTCGCGCTACATGTTCTACCGCAAGGACGTCTACGCGGCCGCCGGTGCGACCGTCCCGACGACGCTGGACCAGTTCAACACCACCGTCGCCGACATCACCGCCAAGAACCCGAAGGCGATCCCGAACTTCTCCGGCTTCTTCCTCGGCGGTCAGGACTGGCGCGACGGCATCTCCTGGATCTTCGCCAACGGCGGTGACATCGCCAAGAAGCAGGGCGACAAGTGGGTCGCGACCCTGGACTCCGAGGGTTCGCTGAAGGGTCTGCAGCAGCTTCAGGACATCTACAAGAACGCATCCAAGGCGCCGAACGACGCCAAGGACTCGAACCAGTACATCTACCTGAACGACAGCGACCAGACGCTCGACGCCGACGGCAACAAGTCGGGCGACACGTCGCTCGCCGCGGCGACGATCATGGCTCCGGGCTGGGCGCACTGGTCGATCGGCGACCTGTCCCAGAAGGACGGCAAGCCGGTCCGCACCTGGAACGACCAGACCTTCGGCACCTTCGTCCTGCCGGGCAACGACGGCAAGCCCGCTCCGGTCTTCGCCGGCGGCTCGAACATCGGCATCTCGGCCAAGACGAAGAACCCGGGCCTGTCCAAGACCCTCCTGAAGATCATCTTCTCGAAGGAGTACCAGGAGATGCTCGGCAAGAACGGCCTGGGCCCGGCGAACTCGGACTACATGTCCTCGCTCGGCGACGACCAGTTCGCGAAGGCGCTCATCGAGTCCGCATCCAACTCGAAGCTCACCCCGGCGGCGCCGGGCTGGGCCAAGGTCGAGGCGGCGAACGTCATGGAGGAGTTCTTCTCCAAGATCCGCGACGCGTCCGACCTGAAGGCTCTCGCCCAGGAGTACAACACCAAGATCGACGCTCTCCTCAACGAGAAGAACTAGTCGTTCACCCTCGCAACACCTAGCAGGTGAGGGCGCGGAAGGCACCCCTTCCGCGCCCTCGCTCCTGCCCCCATGATTCTCGGAAGGAGGACCGACGTGACCACCACCCAGCAGACCCCCGCTGCGACCGGCCGCCCGGCCCGTCCGGCGCGCCCCCCGAAGCCGGGCGCACCCCGCCCCCGCAAGCGCCAGCTCGCGCCCTACATGCTCCTGCTGCCGGCCATCGCCATCCTGCTGCTCGCCCTCGGCTACCCGATCGTGTGGCAGATCATCACCTCGATGCAGCACTTCGGCCTCGCGCAGCAGTTCGGCCAGCCCGCCCCGTTCGTCTGGTTCGAGAACTACGTCACCCTGTTCTCCGACCCCTACATGTGGATCGTCGTCGGCCGTTCGATCGCGTTCTGCCTCGTCACCGCCGCCGTGACCGTGATCATCGGCGTCGGACTCGCCCTGCTGATGACCGGCGTGCACGCGGTCGTGCGCGTCATCCTCCAGATCGCCCTCCTGCTCGCCTGGGCCATGCCCGTCGTCGCCGCCATGACCGTCTGGAACTGGCTCTTCGACTGGCGGCGCGGCCTCGTCAACAACGTCTTGAGCTCCTGGGGCCTCGACTTCCAGGGCCACAACTGGCTGCAGAACCCGCTCTCGTTCTTCTTCGTCGCCATGATCATCGTGGTCTGGATGAGCGTCCCGTTCGTCGCCTTCTCCGTCTACGCCGGCCTGACCCAGGTCTCCGGCGAGGTGCTGGAGGCCGCCCAGATGGACGGGGCCCGCGGCTTCCAGCGCCTGCGCTACATCATCCTGCCGATGATCCGTCCCGTGCTCGGGATCGTGCTGCTGCTGCAGATCATCTGGGACCTGCGCGTCTTCACCCAGATCAAGCTCCTGCAGGACAAAGGCTCCATCGCCAGCGAGACCAACCTGCTCGGCACCTACATCTACCAGCTCGGCGTCGGGTCGAGCGACTTCGCGATGGCCAGCGCCGTCTCGGTGTTCGTCCTCATCCTGACCGTCGCCCTCAGCTGGTTCTACGTCCGCTCGCTGATCAAGGAGGACGAGTCGTGACCACCGCATCCACCGCATCCGCCACCGCCGCCCCCGCGGCACCCGCCCGCAAGCTGCGCCAGACGGTGCGCCCCTCCCGCGTCGTGCTCGGCGTCGTCGCCGTCGTCCTGGCGCTGATCTGGGTGTTCCCGGTCTACTGGATGGTCAACTCGTCCCTCCTGCCGAACGTGGTGCTGCAGAACAGCAACCCGACCTGGCTGCCCTTCGGCGGATCCTTCGACAACTTCACGGCCGTGATCGACGGCGGGACGTTCTTCCCGGCGCTCGGGATGAGCCTCACGATCGCCCTGATCACGGTCGTCGTGTGCCTCGCCTTCGCGTTCCTGGCCGCCCTCGCGATCAGCCGGTTCCGGTTCCGCGGCCGCACCTCGTTCGTGCTCGCCGTGCTGCTCATCCAGATGCTGCCCGCCGAAGGGCTCTTCATCGCCCAGTACAAGCTGATGGGGAGCCTCGGCCTGCTCAACTCGGTGATCGGCGTCAGCATCCTCTACATCGCCGCCGTCGTGCCCTTCACGATCTGGATGCTGCGCGGCTTCGTCGCCGGCATCCCGGCGGACCTCGAAGAGGCGGCGATGGTCGACGGTCTGAGCCGCACCCAGGCGTTCCTGCGGATCACCTTCCCGCTGCTCGCCCCGGGACTCGTCGCCTCCGGCGTCTACGCGTTCCTCCAGGCGTGGAACGAGTTCACGGTGGCCCTCGTCATCCTGCAGGAGAACAGCAGCCAGACGCTGCCGCTGTGGCTGCGCGGATTCATCCAGCAGTCGGCCTCCCGCGCGACCGACTGGGGCCAGGTCATGGCGGCGTCGACGCTCGTCGCCGTCCCGGTGATCATCTTCTTCCTCATCGTGCAGGGACGGATGACCAGCGGACTCGTCAGCGGGGCGGTGAAGGGGTGACCGGCACGGCCGCCGCCGAACCCCGCCTCATCGACCCCCGCCTCTCCCGCAGCATCGCCGCGACCCTGCTCCCCGGGTTCGTCGGCACCACGCTGCCGGACTGGCTGGCACGGCGGCTGCGTGACGGGCTGGGCGGCGTGTGCGTGTTCGGGCCGAACATCGTCTCGGCCGAGCAGCTGCGCGCGCTGACGGACGCGATCTACGCGGCCAACCCCGATGCGATCGTCGCGATCGACGAGGAGGGCGGTGACGTCACCCGGCTGCACTACGCGACGGGCTCGCCCTACCCGGGCAACGCAGTGCTCGGGCGACTCGGCGACGCCGGGCGCACCGAGAGCGTCGCACGCCGCGTCGGGACCGAACTGCGCGCCGTCGGGGTGAACCTCGATTTCGCACCGGACGTCGACATCAACTCCAACCCCGACAACCCGGTGATCGGCGTGCGCAGCTTCGGCACCGCGCCGGAGGTGGTGGCCGAGCACGGGGCCGCCTGGGTGCGAGGACTCCAGTCGGCCGGCGTCGCCGCGTGTGCGAAGCACTTCCCCGGACACGGGGACACGGCCCAGGACTCGCACCTCGCGCTTCCCGTGGTCGACTCGTCCGTCGCCGAGTTGCGCCGCCGTGAGCTGCTGCCCTTCCAGGCGGCCGTCGCAGCGGGCACACGATCGGTGATGACCTCGCACATCCTCCTGCCGCAGCTCGACGCGGCCCTTCCCGCGACCTTCAGCGCCCCGATCATCGAGGGGATGCTGCGCGGAGAGCTCGGGTTCGACGGCGTCGTCGTCACCGATGCGCTCGACATGCTCGGCGCGAGCGGCGAGCGGGGCATCCCGGAGGCCGCCGTGCTCGCGCTCGCCGCCGGCTGCGACCTGCTGTGCCTCGGCACGGAGAACACCGACCAGCAGCTGACGGACATCGTGGCCGCCGTGGCGTGCGCGATCGACGCCGGCCGGCTCGACGCGACGCGCGTCGAGGAAGCGGCGGCCCGCGTCCTGCGGCTCGCCGCGGACGTGCGCGCAGAATCGTCACCGGACACCGCCGGTGCGCGTGTGCCGGACGCCCTCGCGCCGCTCGACGCGGACGAAGCCGACTCCGTCATCCCCGCCTTCGAGATGACTCCGGCCGCGCGTGAGTGGCTTCGATCGGGTCAGCCGGACGCCGCCGTCGTCCGGCTCGACACCGTCGCGAACATCGCCGTCGGCACCGCTCCCTGGGGACCGTTCGCCGAGATCGCCACGGGCGCGACCGACGATGCCGCCGCGACCTTCCGCGCGCGCCCGGCCGTCGTCCTCACCGAAGCCGACTCCCCGGCGGAACTGCCCGCCGGTCCCGTGATCGTGATCGGCAAGGACAACCACCGGCACGCGTTCGCGCGCACGGCGATCGACCGGCTCCGTGCCGCGGGCGGCGACGTGCTCGTCGTCGACATGGGCTGGCCCGGCGACGACCGCCGCTACGCCGACGTCGCGACGTTCGGCGCCTCCCGGCTGCTCGGGCGCGCCCTCCTCGACCTCTTCCTCCGCGGCTCATGAGACTCGGGATCGACATCGGCGGAACCAAGACCGACGCGGTCGCCGTCGACGACACGGGAGTCCTCGCTCACCGCATCCGCCTGGCAACGGGGTTCGGCCGCGAGGCCGTGGTCGAGACGGCGCTCACGGCCGTCTCGCGCATCGGCGAGCTCACGGGCATCGCGGCGCCCGGGTTCGCATCGATCGGCATCGGGATCCCCGGCCTCGTCGATCCGGCGTCGGGAGAGGTCGCGCATGCCGTCAACCTCGGCGTCGACCGGCTGCCGCTCGGCGGCGAGCTCGCCGACCGCCTCGGAGTCACTGTGCGCGTCGAGAACGACGTCAAGGCCGCCGCCCTCGGCGCCTACGACGTGCTCGGACTCGACGGGACGATGGCCTACCTCAACCTCGGCACCGGGATGGCCGCCGGCATCGTGGTCGACGGCCGGCTCTGGCGCGGATCCTCCGGGATCGCCGGCGAGATCGGGCACATCCCGATCGACCCCTCCGGTGCGGTCTGCGCGTGCGGGCAGCGCGGCTGCCTTGAGACGGTCGCCAGCGGATCGGGCATCGCGCGCCAGTGGCGCACCGACGACCCGCTGCCGGCACGCTCCCTCTTCGCGGCCGCGGCGGCGGGCGACTCCGGAGCGCAGGCGATCACGGCTAGGCTGGCCGAGGGCATCGCTGCCGCAGTGCGCGTCCTGGTGCTGACCGTCGACGTCGACACCGTGGTGATCGGTGGCGGCCTGAGTCACCTGGGCGAGCGGCTGCTGGGCGATGTCCACGAGGTGCTCGAGGTCTGGGGGCGGACATCCCCGTTCCTGGCCTCGCTCGCGCTGCCGAAGCGCGTGCGCCTCGTCCCACCAGGATCACCCATCGCCGCCCTCGGGGCCGCGATCGTAGGAGGAACGAATGGCTGAAGTCGTCGTCGTCAAGGATCAGGCCGCCGCGGGCGCCCTGGCCGCGCAGAGCATCGTCGACCTGATCTCCGGCAAGCCGGACGCGGTGCTGGGACTCGCGACCGGCTCGACCCCGCTGCCCGTCTACCGGGCGCTCGCCGCACTGATCCCGGAGCGCGGCGTGGACGTCTCGCACGTGCGCGGCTACGCGCTCGACGAGTACGTCGGCCTGCCGGCCGGTCACCCGGAGTCGTACCGCTCCGTCATCCACCGCGAGGTCGTCGAGCCGCTCGGCCTCACGCCGTCGCTCATCCACGTGCCCAACGGGGCGCGGGAGACGATCGAGCACGCCGGTGCGGACTACGAGAAGGCGATCACCGAATCGGGCGGGGTCGACGTGCAGATCCTCGGGATCGGCACGGACGGGCACATCGGCTTCAACGAGCCGGGCTCCTCCTTCGCCTCGATCACGCGCGTGAAGACGCTGACCGAGCAGACCCGCAAGGACAACGCCCGCTTCTTCGACTCCGAGGACGACGTGCCCATGCACTGCATCACGCAGGGGCTCTCCACGATCCTCAAGGCACGGCACCTGCTCCTCCTGGCCTTCGGCGAGGGCAAGGCGGAGGCCCTGGCCGGTGCGGTGGAGGGTCCCGTTTCGGCCTCGAACCCGGGCTCGGCCATCCAGCTCCACCCGCACGTGACGGTCCTGGTCGACGAAGCGGCGGCCTCGGGCCTGCGCAACCTCGACTACTACCGCTACGCCTACGCGAACAAGCCCGCCTGGCAGACGCTGTAGGGCCCGAGGAGGCCTCGTCCCGACCGGTCAGCTCAGGAGGCGGCCGTCGGCGACGACGGTGCGCACGTGCCATTCGTGGTCGAGTACGACCGCGTCCGCGGCGTATCCGGGGCGCAGGCGCCCGAGGCGGTGGTCCTCGCCGAGGACCTTCGCGGGCGTGTGCGTGAGCGCGGTGACCGCGTGCACGGGGTCGAGGCCCACCTGGGCGACGGCGATGCGAAGCGCGGCGTCCTGCGTCAGGGTCGAGCCGGCGATGGTCGACGTGCCCGACAGCACGGCGAGCCCGTCCCGGACGGTCACGTTCAGACCGCCGAGGCGGTAGTCGCCGTCGGAGGCTCCCGCTGCGGCCATCGCGTCGGTCACCAGCGCGACGCGTCCCGGGGCGGTGGTGAACAGCAGACGGGCGACGGACGGATGCACGTGGAGGCCGTCGAGGATGAGCTCCAGGGTCACCTCGGGGTTGTCGATGGCCGCCATCACCGGACCCGGGGCGCGGTGGTGGATGCCGTTCATGGCATTGAACGCATGCGTGAGCAGGCGCGCGCCGACCTCGAACGCACGCGCCGCCTGGTCGTAGTCGGCGGCGGTGTGGCCGACGCCGACCACGACGCCCGCCTCGATCAGCACGCCGATCGACTCGAGGGCGTTCGGAAGCTCCGGGGCGATGGTGGCCGTGCGGAGCGTCCCCCGCGCGGCACCGATGAGCTCCTCCACGGCCGCAGGCCCCGGCTCGCGCAGGAACGCGGCGTCGTGCGCGCCCCGACGCTCCACGGCGAGGAACGGGCCCTCGAGATGCGAGCCGAGCACGAGAGGGTCCGCGTGCGCGAGATCGGCGACGATCGACAGGCTCTCGCGCAGCGAGGCCAGCGGGTTCGCGACATGCGAGACGAGGGAGCGCGTCGTGCCGTGCGCGCGATGCGTCGCGAGCGCGGCCAGCATCTCCTCCGGCCCGTCGTCGTACGGGTGCCCGCCGCCGCCGTGGCAGTGCAGGTCGATGAAGCCGGGGGTCAGCCAGTGCCCGCCTGCGTCGATCGCCGTCGCGCCCGGCGCCCGGGCCGCCTCGTGCCACCCGGTGCCGGAGCCGGTCGCGACGATCGTGCCGCCCTCGGCGACCAGCCAGAACTCGTCGACCAGCCCGTCCGCATCGATCTTGCGGGCGTCGTGGACGACGAGCGTGCTCACGAGAACTCGCGTCGTCCGTTGATCACGCCGCTGACGGTCGCGATCACGGCGAAGACGATGGCCACGACCGGCTGACCGAGATCCCACCAGGCGAACGCCGCCGCACCCATCACGAGCACCTCGACCAGGGCCTTCACGAAGGCGTCGACGTGCAGGACGGCCTTGGGGGAGCGGAAGAGCGCCCAGAGCAGGATGGCGACGGCCGGCGTCGCGATGCCGAACACGATGTTCCACGGCAGCGGCCAGGCGAGGAACCCCCAGATGCCGAGCGTGACGACGGCGAACAGCTCGAGGACGAACCGGAGGATGTCGTTGGGTCCGATCCGGAGGGCGGCCTGCTGGTCTTGCACGGGAGTCACCGCGCCATTCTACCGACCGGCGTCAGCGGAAGATGATGGTCCGGGCGCCGTCGAGCAGCACGCGGTCCTCGGCGAACCATTTGACCGCCTGGGTGAGCGTGCGGCTCTCCTCGTCCTGACCGATCGCGACGAGCTGCTGGACGGTCTGGGCGTGGTCGACGCGCACGACGTTCTGCTCGATGATCGGCCCTTCGTCGAGGTCGCTGGTCACGAAGTGCGCGGTCGCACCGATGAGCTTGACCCCGCGCGCGTGCGCCTGCCGGTAGGGGTTGGCGCCCTTGAAGCCGGGAAGGAAGGAATGGTGGATGTTGATGGCGCGACCGCTGAGCGCCTCGCACAGTCCGGGCGAGAGGATCTGCATGTAGCGGGCCAGGACGACGAGTTCGATGTCGTGCTCCTCGACGGCGGCGAGCACGCGCTCCTCGAACGCCGCCTTCGACGCCGCATCGGTCACCGGCTGCGATTCGAACGGGACGCCGTAGAAGCCCGCGAGGTCGCGCAGTGTGCCGTGATTGGAGAGGACGAGCGGGATCTCGACGGGGAGCTGCCCCGCGCGCTGCCGGAAGAGGAGGTCGTTGAGGCAGTGCGCGGCCGTCGAGGCGAGCACGAGGGTGCGCAAGGGGCGGCCGACGTAGTCGACGCGGTGGGTCATCCCGAACCGCTCGACGACGGGCGCGAGGGCGCTCTCGAACTCGTCACGGCTCGCGCCCGACTCCACCTGGAGCCGCATGAAGAAGCGGCCGGTGTCGAGGCTCGCGAACTGCTGGCTCTCGGTGATGTTGCCCCGGGCGGACACGATCGCCCCGCTGACGGCGTGCACGATCCCCGGTCGGTCGGCGCAGCTGAAGGTCAGCACCCAGTGGTTGGCCTGGCCGGGGGTCTCGGGGGTCGCGGTCATCGGCTCAGGATATCGTCCTGCGGGAGCGCCGTCGTCCGCCGGGCGTCCGCGACGCCCCGGGAGTGTTGACGGGCCGCGGCGCGTGCACTTGGATCGGTGCATGACCAGCACCGGCGAGGACGCGCCCGAGACGGCGCCCGCCTCCCCTCCCGCACCCGCTTCGACGTTCGGCGTCGAGCTCAACGGGCTGAACACGATCGACGAGAGCGAGCGGAAAGGGCGCGCGAGCGGTCTCTTCTGGCCGTGGTTCGGAGCGAACGTCTCCGTCTTCGGACTCAGCTACGGCTCGTTCCTGCTGGGCTTCGCCATCTCGTTCTGGCAGGCGACCCTCGTCGGGGTGGTGGGGATCATCGCCTCCTTCCTGCTCTGCGGCGTGATCGCGCTCGCCGGGAAACGCGGCTCGGCGCCCACGATGGTCCTCAGCCGGGCCGTCTTCGGAGTGCGCGGCAACCGCGTCCCCTCGCTGCTCTCCTGGCTGCTCACCGTCGGCTGGGAGACCGTGCTCACGGCGCTGGCGGTGCTCGCGACGGCGACCGTGTTCGAGCGGCTCGGCTGGGAGGGCGGCGTCGCTACGAAGATCGTGGCGCTCATCGTGGTCGTCGCCCTCGTCGTCGTGGGCGGCGTGATCGGGTTCCACCTGATCATGCGCATGCAGATGGTCATCACGATCGTCACGGGAGTGCTGACGCTCTTCTACATCGCGCTTGTGCTCGGGCACATCGACCTCCGCGCGGTCGGCGCGCTCCCCGCCGGCGATGTGCCGCACGTGGTCGGCGGCTTCGTCTTCATGCTGACGGGGTTCGGCCTCGGCTGGGTGAACGCGGCGGCGGACTACTCGCGGTACCTGCCCCGCTCCACGCGCAGCGGCGGGGTCGTGGGATGGACCACGTTCGGCTCGTCGTTGGCCCCGGTGATCCTGCTGGTCTTCGGGATCCTGCTGGCCGGCTCGTCGCCGTCGCTGTCCGAGAAGATCGCAGCGGACCCGATCGGCGCGCTCGCGTCGCTCCTGCCCACGTGGTTCCTGGTGCCGTTCGTGATCGTGGCCGTGCTGGGCCTGGTGGGCGGGGCGGTGCTCGACATCTACTCCTCCGGTCTCGCGCTCCTGAGCGTCGGGGTGCGCGTCCCCCGGTACGTCGCGGCCGGGATCGACGGGGTGATCATGACGGCGGGTGCGATCTACGTCGTGTTCTTCGCCGGCGACTTCCTGGTGCCGTTCCAGGGCTTCCTGATCACGCTCGGCGTCCCGATCGCCGCCTGGTGCGGCATCTTCGTCGCCGACATCGCGCTGCGCCGCCGGGACTACACGGAGGCCGACCTCTACGATCCGCGCGGCCAGTACGGCTCCGTCCGCTGGCTGCCGATCGCGCTCATCGTCGTGGGCACCGGCGTCGGGTGGGGCCTCGTGACGAACAGCGCGGCCCCCTGGCTGGGCTGGCAGGGCTATCTGCTCGGTCCCCTCGGCCTCGGCGGGACGCAGGGCGACTGGGCGTTCGCCAACCTCGGGGTCCTGGTCGCGCTGGTCGTCGGGTTCGCCGGCACGGCGCTCTTCTCCCGCCGGTCGATCCGGGCGCAGGAGGAGAGGTGACGGCTCCCGTGCTGGTCGCGATCGACCTGCAGCAGGTGTTCGCGGATCCGGCGAGCGGCTGGTGCGCGCCGCGGTTCGCCGATGCGGAGACGGGTGTCGCGAGGTTGCTGCAGGCCTTCGGCGAGCGTGCGGTCTTCACCCGGTTCACGGCGCCCGCGCGGCCGGACGGCGCCTGGGTCCGCTACTACGAGGAGTGGCCGTTCGCCCTCGTGCCGCCGGACGACGCGCTCTACGACCTCGTGCCCGCCTTCCGGGACACCGGTCATCGGGTGGTCACCGAGACGACGTTCGGCAAATGGGGGCCGGGGCTCCGGGAGGCGATCGGCGACGCCGACGAGATCGTGCTCGCCGGCGTCTCCACCGACTGCTGCGTGCTCTCGACGGCCCTGCCGGCCGCCGATGCGGGCATCCGGGTGCGGGTGGCGTCCGACGCCTGCGCCGGGGCATCCGACACGGACCACCGCCGTGCCCTCGACGCCATGGCCCTCTACGCGCCGCTCATCGAGATCGAGACCACCGAGGCGATCCTCGCCTCGCTCCGGTAGACTCGTCCGCGGTCGGCGGTTCCCGCGCGGCCCTGGGCGCGCACATCAGCGCGTAGTCGACCCGCTCGTCCTCCAGCGAGGATCGCCCTCATCGCCGCTCGACCGGCCGGACTGGGCGGGGAACGCCGTTCGTTGGACAGCACCGTCATGACTGCCTCTTCAACGTCGCCTCTGGCAACCGTTCCGAAGTTCCCCTGGGTGGGCCTCCTGGCCCTCGCCGCCGCCGTGTTCCTCTCGGTCACGAGCGAGATGATCCCGACCGGGCTCCTGCCCGACATGAGCGCCTCCCTCGGCGTGAGCGAGGCGCAGATCGGCCTCCTCGTCACCGTCTTCGCCTTCACCGTCGTCGTCACCAGCACCCCGCTCACCGCGCTCACCAAGCGCTGGCCGCGGCACGGGATGATCGTCGGCGTGCTCGTGGTGCTCGGGCTCTCGAACCTGCTCACCGCTTTCTCGCCCGACTACGCCTGGGTGGTCGCGTCCCGCATCCTCGGCGGCATCGCCCACGGCATGTTCTGGTCGATCGTCGGCGCGTACGCGGGCCATCTCGTTCCCAAGGAGCAGATCGGCCGCGCCGTCTCGATCACCCTCGGCGGCGGGACGCTCGCGTTCGTGTTCGGCGTGCCCCTCGGCACCTTCGCCGGGCACGTCTTCGGCTGGCGTCTCTCGTTCGGGATCCTCGCGGGGCTGATGTTCGTCGGCGCCCTGCTGGTCTGGCGGCTGCTGCCCTCCGTCGAGCGCGACGAGGACACCGGCGGACGCCGGGACCGCAGCGTCCCCCGCCCCCGGGACCGCACGATCTCGGCGGTGATCATGGTGTGCCTCATCGCCGCTGTGACGATGATCGGGCACTACTCGTTCTACACGTTCGTCGTGCCCTTCCTCACCGGGCCCATGGGCGTCGCCGCGGGGGATGTGGGCGCGCTGCTCTTCATCTACGGGATCGCGGGAGCGGTCGGCCTGGTGCTGGCGGGATCGGTCCTCGGCCCGCGACCGCAGTTCGGCCTCCTGCTCGCCCTCGTCGTGACCGGGGCGGCGGTGGCGGGTCTCGCGGCCTTCGCCGGGCAGCCGGTGCTCGCGATGATCGCCTTCGTGCTGTGGGGGCTGGCCTTCGGAGCCCTGCCGCCGCTGCTGCAGACCCGACTGCTGCACACGTCGTCCGCGGCCTTCCGCGACACGGCCAGCGCCCTGTACACGACCTCGTTCAACATCGGGATCGGCGGCGGCGCCCTGCTCGGCTCGCTGGTGTTCGACGCCGGCGGGCTGATGCTGCTGCCGGTGCTCTACATCGTGCTGCTGGCGGTCTCGCTCGTGCTCGTGCTGATCGTCGGGCGGATGTCCGTCACAGCAGACCCGGCAGCGTGACGGGGGCGTCCATCACGATCCCGTGACGGGCGCCGAAGTCGTAGCCGAAGCCGAGGCGGTGCACTCCGGGCGCACCGGTCCAGAGGTACGTCTGCGCGGCGGTGCCGTCCGCCGCCGTGTCCAGCCACTGGTCCGTCGTCTGACCGTCCATGTAGAGGAGAAGGCGTGA
Source organism: Leifsonia sp. NPDC058194 (assembly GCF_042883605.1). Taxonomy (NCBI): domain Bacteria; kingdom Bacillati; phylum Actinomycetota; class Actinomycetes; order Micrococcales; family Microbacteriaceae; genus Leifsonia; species Leifsonia sp. NPDC058194. The sequence goes on from NZ_JBHVVL010000004.1 coordinate 285,626, forward strand.
GCCGGGCCGGCCGTACGCGGTCATCGCGATGGTCATGACCGACGACGTGGCGGTCACGGAGGGCGCCAGGACGGTTCCCGATACGGCGGCGGACGGTTCCGAGACGTTGCCCAGTGCGTCCGTCTGGCGGGCGCTGAGTGCGAACGAACGCCCGGCGGACACCAGTTCGGAAGTGGTCCACGATCCGTCGGCGGCGGCCGTGACGGTCGTCAGCAGCCGGTCGCCGTCGGAGACGTCGACCGAAGCACCCGGCTCCGCCGTGCCGGAGGTGATGGGTGCCGCGTAGCCCGCGATCTCTCCGGATCCGGTGTCGACGGTGTCGATGACAGGGGGGAGTGCGGTGCGGTCGACGAGCAGCGTGCGCGTGACCGGGTCCGACGTCCCGTCCGCCGTGGTCTGCGCGAACGACACCGCCCAGCTCCCATCGGCGAGTGCGGCCAGGTCGAGCGCCAGACCCCACGAGCCGGTCCGGTCCACCGTCGCGGCTCCGAGCGAGACCGTCACGGCAGGGGATGCCAGGCGGCCCGAGGTGCCGGACGGGGCCGCCGTCACGGCGAGGGAGGCGCCGGGGGCTCCGGTGCCCGAGGCGTCCAGCGCCAGGGCGTTGGTGGTGAAGCCGTCGGCGGGGAAGGCGCCCGAGAGGACGGGGGCCTGCGGCCGTGGTGCGGTCGGCGTCGTGGGGTCGGTCGGCGTGATGGGCTCGGTCGGCGTCGTGGGCTCGGTCGGCGTCGTGGGTGCGTCCGCTCGCGGTGCCGTGGGGGCTGTCGCGTTCGGGGTGGCCGGTGGCGCGTCCGATGCCGGCGGAGACGGGGGAACGGGCGGTGCGGCAGCAGGCGGTGCGGCGGGCGCGGACGGAGCCGCCGGCGTGGCCGCCCCCGGCGCGAGCGGCGTCGACGGGTCGGCGACGGCGGCGCTGGTCGGAGCCGGAGTGGGCGCGAACAGTGCGGGGCCGAGGACGAAGGCGGCGGCGACCGCGGCGGCCACGAGCACTCCGCCGACCGCGATGGAGACGACGGTGGCGGCACTCGCGCCCGCGCCGCCCGCCGATCCGCCACCCGCCGATCCGCCGGAAGCCGCGCCGGAACCTGCGGAGCCGGCAGCGCCCGATCCCGCTGCACCCGTTGCTCCCACGACCGTCGTTCCCGCACCGCTCGTCGCGGCCGCCGGCATCGCCGCGCCCGCGGCGCCCAACGCGTAGGGAACCGTGTGCGCGCCATCCTGCATCCACGCGGTGTAGGCGGTGGCGCCGCCCACCCCGGCGACGAGGGGGAGGAGCACCAGGGCGATCCGCGACCCGACGTCCTTCGCCTCGGCGGCGACGATGGTGCAGCGTGCGCAGTCGAGCAGGTGCGCCTCGACCTTCGCGGTCTCGCGTTTGCCGAGTCCGTTGCGCGCGTACGAGCCCAGCCGCTCGGTGGTCCACCGGCAGTCGGAGCCCTCCGGCACCGCGGCCAGATGTGCCTGGATCCACGCCTGACGCAGACCTTCGCGCGCGCGATAGGCGAGCGCGGCGACAGCGTTCGCCGACATCCCGAGCAAGGGTGCGACGTCGGCCGGCTTCATCCGCTCGACCTCGCAGTACCAGAGCACCTCCTGCCAGCGCGTGGGAAGGCTGCGGAAGGCGTTCGCCGTGAGGGAGCGGTCCAGAGCCTCGAGCCCGGCGGCCTCGCTCGACGCCGGATCCTCCAGCGCGTCGGCATCGTCGATGGGGGACTCCCGCGAGCGGCGGCCCCACGAGGCCGCAACGCTGCGCACCGTGGTGAAGAGGTAGGCGCGGAACCCGGAGGTCGGGCCGTGGCCGTTCGCGATCGCCTGGTAGATCTTGGCGTAGGCCTCGGCCACCAGGTCGTCGGCGTCGAGGTCGCTGTGCGCCCGAGCGACGGTCAGGCCGGCGCGGGCGTGCCGCCGCCAGAGCTCGGCGAAGGCGTCCCGGTCGCCCGCGCGCGTCGCCTCGACGAGGTCGATGTCGGAGAGGGCGGAGGCGTCGGACATCCCATGATTCTCTCGTATGCCGCCCGCAAAACCGCTGTGGAGGCGCCCTCCGCGAGGACGTCGAAAAAATTCCGGCGAACCCGCGTCATGGAATCGGGGAGACGCGGTCTCTCAAGACGTGGCCGCCGCACAGGGGGCGTACCGCCACGCCCGTGCCGGACCCGAACCGGCACGACACGAGGACGACCGACGACCCGAACGCCGATCGACCTCGTCGAGGGGATCCTCGAGGGCCGGATCCGTACCCACGGATCCGGCCCCGGGACACCGGCTGAGCTCAGCGCTCGACGGGCACGCCCTCCGCGAAGACCTGCAGGATGCGGAGGTCGTCGTCGAGCAGGACCGCGTCCGCGGCGTATCCCGGCGCGAGCCGACCCAGATCGTGGCCGCGACCCACGGCCGCCGCCGGACTCTCGGTGAGCGCCCGCACGGCGTCCTCCACGGTGACGCCGACGTCCTGGACCGCGCGGCGGAGAGCGTCGTCGAGGGTCAGCGTGGAGCCGGCGATCGACCCTCCCTCGGCGAGGCGGGCCACGCCGTCGCGCACCTGGACGGCGAGCGAGCCGAGCAGGTAGTCGCCGTCGTCGGCACCCGCCGCGGCCATCGCATCGGTGATCAGCGCGATGCGTCCCGGAGCCGCGGCGAACAGCATGCGGACGACCTCGGGATGCACATGCACCCCGTCGTTGATGACTTCCAGCGTCACCCCGGGGGTCCTGGTCGCGGCCGCGACCGGGCCGGGAGCGCGATGGTGCACGCCGTCCATCCCGTTGTACGCGTGGGTGAGGATGCTCGCCCCGGCCGCGAACGCCTCCATCGTCTGGGCGTAGTCGGCGGCCGTGTGACCGACGGCGACCGCGACTCCGGCGTCGCTGAACGCGCGCACCGCGTCCATCCCGCCCGGCAGCTCCGGAGCGAGGGTGATCTGCCGCAGCGTTCCCGCGGCGGCCTCCAGCAGCAGGTCGATGTCATCGCGCGTCGCCGGGCGCAGCAGGCCCGGTTCGTGCGCACCCTTGTGCCCGACGTCGAGGAACGGGCCCTCGAGGTGCGAGCCGAGCACCCGGGCGTCCGTGCGGGTGAGCGCAGCGATCTCCCGGACGCTCGCGGCGAGCCGCCCGACCGGAGCCGTGACCAGCGAGACGACCGCGCGGGTCGTGCCGTGCCGCAGATGCAGGTCGAGTGCGCGGCGGATGCTCTCGGCACCGTCGTCGAAGCTGGCGGTGGCGCCGCCGTGGCCGTGGATGTCGACGAAGCCCGGCGTGAGCCACGCGCCGTCGGCGTCGGTGATCGGCACCTGATCGCTGCCGGCGACCCCGGCACGCCAGTCCTCGCCGGTCCCGGTCGCGGCGATCGTTCCGCCCTCGAACCGGACCCAGGCGTTGTGGGCGACGCGGCCGTCGCTGACGAGACGGGCCGAATGGATCACATGCGCGGTCATCCCATCGACGATACCGTCGTCCGCCCTCTCGTCAGGCCACGGGCTGCGGCACCGCCGCGTCGAGCAGATCCCGCGCACGGAGAGCCGCGCCGATGACCCCCGCGTTCTCTCCGATGCTGGCCGGCAGGAGCGCGGGGCGGCGCTGGAAGGTGAGGATGCCCTCGAGGCGTTCCGCGAGCGGGACGAACAGCGCGTCGCCCGCCTGGGAGAGTCCGCCGCCGATCACGACGGCCTCGGGCGACAGCAGCGCCACCGTGTGCGAGATGTCGAGCGCGAGGGCGTCGAGGGCGCTCTCCCACACGGCGACGGCAGCGGGGTCTCTCGCCTCCGCGCGCTCGAGCACCTCGCGCGCTCCGGGCACCGTCGCGCCGGTGGACGCGTTGTACCGGCGCGCGATGGACGCGGCGGAGGCCACCGCCTCCAGGCAGCCGAGGCCGCCGCAGGCACAGAGCGGGCCGTCCGCCACGCGGGAGTGGCCCATCTCGCCGACCAGGCCGCCGCCGACGAGGAGCCGGCCGTCCAGGAAGACGGCACCGGCGATCCCCGTGCCGATCGCCATGAACACGACGTCCCGGTACGGGGCGGCCGCGCCCAGCCGCTTCTCCGCCTGCCCGGCGCCGCGCACATCGTGGCTGAACGACACCGGCACCCCGAGCGCTGCCGCTGCACGGTCGCGGAAGGGGTACTCGCGCCAGCCGAGGTTCTCGGCGAAGACCCCCACGCCGCGCTCGTCGTCCACATGCCCGGGCACCAGGAGCCCGAGCGCCGCCGGGGAGGTCCCCGGGTGGGCCGTGCGGAATCCGTCGGCGATCGCGACGACCGCGTCGACGACCGCGTCCGCCGTGCGGTCGCCTGCGTGCGGGGTCGGCCGGCGCACGATCTCGACGATCCGGCCCTCCGCATCGATCAGGGCGGCCTTCATGTCCGTGCCGCCGACGTCGACGGCGAGCACCGGCGCTCCGGGGCCCAGCGGAGCGGAGGAGGGGTCGGTGAGTAGGTTCACATGTACAGGATCCCATCCCTCGGACCCGGACAGGATCACCCGGAGTAGGATCCGGCTGAGCATGTCAGCGGGAATCACGACCACAGCGCCCACGCCGGGAGCCGGGACGCGCGTACGCGGAGACCGGGTGCGGCTGGCCGGCCGCGACCTCCCGTGGTGGGGCGCGACCCTGATCGTCTACGCCTCCTCGCGGATCCTCACGACGGTCTTCATGCTGTCCCTCTACGTCGCGGCCACGGTCGGGCACTGGTCGTTCGCCAGCTCCCGGCACGATCCGACCTTCTTCACCTTCTCGTCGTCGTGGGACGGCTCGTTCTACCAGCGGATCGCCACCGGCGGGTATCCCACGACGCTTCCGGTCGACGGCGGCGGAGACGTGCAGCAGAACCCGTGGGCCTTCCTGCCGCTCTACCCGGTCGTCGTCCGCGGGCTGATGGCGGTGACCGGCCTCCCGTTCGCTCCGGCCGGCGTCGCCGTCGCGACGCTGTTCGGTGCCGCAGCGGCTCTCGTCCTGTTCCGCATCGTGCACGCCAGGGGCGGCACGGTCTCCGCGTTGTGGGCCACGGTCTTCTTCTGCTTCGGCCCGCTCTCGTTCGTGCTGCAGATCACCTACGCCGAGAGCATGTTCTTCTTCCTGATGTTCGCGGCGCTCCTCGCGATGATCCGGCGGCGCTACTGGCTGGTGATCCCCTTCACCGTCGCCGCGGCGTTCGCGAAACCGGGCGCGCTGGCGATCCCGCTCGCCCTGGCGGTCGTCTTCGTCGTCCGCCTGATCCAGAACAGGAGGGGCACGGACGTCTTCGGCCTCCGCGAGCGCATCGCCGTCCTCGCCGCCGGAGCGATCACCGCCGTGGCCGGGCTGGCCTGGCCGCTCGTCGCCTCGCAGGCGACCGGGACGCCCGACGCCTACGTCTCGACCGAGCTCTCCTGGTGGACCGGATTCGTGGGGCACGTGTCGTTCGTGCCGCTGACGCCCTGGTTCCTCTTCACCTGGAAGTACGCCGGCGTCGCCGGGGTCCTCCTGGTGGTCGCCGCCATCGCCGGGTTCGTCTGGCTGCTGCGGCGTCCCGGCGTGCGCGCACTGGGCACGGAGGTCGTGGCGTACTCGGCGAGCTACGGGCTCTACCTCGTCGCCGTCTTCCTGCCGCAGCAGAGCCTGTTCCGGCTCCTGCTGCCGCTCGCGCCGCTCGGAGGCGCCCGCGGGCTCACCCACAGCCCGCGCGCCCGGACCATCGTGTTCGCCGTGGGGGTCGCGTTGCAGCCGGTCGCGCTGATCCTGCTGTGGTTCCTCGGCTACCCGTGAGCGGCGCCCTCGGACGGGCGCGTCAGCGTGAGGCGTTCTCCGGCCAGGGGACCTCGGCCGTCCGGCGGTAGACGGTCCCGGAGGCGTCCCAGTGCTCCGCCAGCGCCGCGAGACGGCCGGCGAACTCCGGGAAGTCGCGTACGGCCTCCACCGGCTCGGTGTCGGCGGGCGCGGGCGACCACCCGATCTCCGCGATCGCCGCGAGCCGGGGGAACACCATCTCCTCGGCCTCCTCGATCGTCGTCACCGTCTCCGTCCAGAGCGGGGCCTCGACGCCGAGGATGTGCGCGTCGCCGAGCCCGGGGACGATGCGGGCCGGGTCCCAGGACAGGGCGTCCACGACGGTCGTGGGGCCGTCCGCCCAGTCCTGGCCGATCGGCTCGCCCTTCTCGTACACGATGTCGAGATACGTGACATCGGCAGGGGACAGGATGGCCGCGCCGCCCTGGCGCACGAAGGAGAGGATGTCCTCCGCCGCGGTGCCGCGCGGTCGGCGGAAGTCCCAGTACTGCCCGACGGAGCCCTCCGGAAGCGTGTCGCACGCACCCATCTCGTGCCAGCCGACGGGGATCTTGCCCGCATCGGCGACCAGGCGCGCCGCGTGCGCGATGAAGGCCAGGAAGTCCTCGCGCGATGTGCTGAGGCATTCGTCCCCGCCGATGTGCAGGAACGGCCCGGGCGTCAGCGCGGCGACCTCGCCGATGACGTCCGCGAGGAAGCGCTCCGTCGTCGCGTGCCCGGTGAGAAGGGTGCTGAACCCGACAGTCGTTCCCGTGTACAGGGCCGGCGCGACGCCACCGGGATTCAGCTCGGGATACGACGCGAGCGCTGCGTTGGTGTGCCCCGGCATGTCGATCTCGGGGACGATGGTGATGTGCCGTTCGGCCGCGTACGCGACGATGCCGCGGTACTCGTCCTGCGTGTAGAAGCCGCCGGCGCCGCCTCCCGCCGCGGTCGAGCCGCCGATGCCCGTCAGCTCCGGCCACGAGGCGATCTCGATGCGCCAGCCCTGGTCGTCGGTGAGGTGCAGGTGCAGGTGGTTGATCTTCAGCAGCGCGATCGCGTCGATGAACCGCTCGACGTCGCGCACGGGGAAGAAGTGGCGGGCGACATCCAGCATCGCCCCGCGGTAGGAGTACCGGGGGTGGTCGCGCACCCGCACGGCCTCGATGGTCAGCGGATCGTCGGAGCAGGAGGCCGGGACCAGCTGGCGGAGCGTCTGGACGCCGCGGAAGGCGCCGGCGGCGGTGGCGGCGCCGATGCGCACGCCCTCGGGAGCCACATCGAGCGAGTAGCCCTCCGCGTGATGCCCGTCCGGCCCTTCGTGGTCCGCGACGACGATGGCGATGTCGCCGTACTCCGGCGGTTCGATGACGACGACGAGCTCGCGGTGGCAGTCGCTGCGCAAGGCGTCGCGGAGGAGCGCGGCGACGCCTTCCGCCCCGGCGCCGGCGACGCTGATCCGGGCGGTCGGCCCGAGGATGAAGGGCGCATCGGTCGTGCTCTCGAGCTCGACAGGGCGGGGTACGACCACGGAGGCTCCTAACGCGGCTGGGGACTGCTCGGGCGGCGGCCGCATCCGTCCACCCCGCCGGGCGGCCATCAGCGAGTATCGCAGCCCTCCTAACTAATGGGCAAGGGCACGCCCCTCAGTCGCCTTTGCTATGCTTGCCCACGTCGCGACTGGCGCTCAGATGGTCACCATCGGGGAGCGACGACGGTACCTCGAAAGCATGGGTGGATTCGGCCGCGCGCCTGGGTCGATACGTACGAATGTCCATCCCTGTCCGAAGGAGACCGTTGTGACCGACACCCTGCCCTCGACCGCCTTTCCCTCTACGTTTGGCGCACCGCTCGCGGAGGTCGACCCCGAGATCGCCGAAGTGCTGCAGCTCGAGCTGGGCCGCCAGCGCGACTACCTCGAGATGATCGCCTCCGAGAACTTCGTGCCGCGCGCGGTGCTGGAGTCCGTCGGCTCCGTCCTCACGAACAAGTACGCCGAGGGATACCCGGGCCGTCGCTACTACGGCGGCTGCGAGTACGTGGACATCGCGGAGCAGCTGGCGATCGACCGGGCGAAGAGCCTGTTCGGCGCTGAGTACGCCAACGTCCAGCCGCACTCCGGTGCCTCCGCCAACGCGGCCGTCCTCTCCGCGATCGCGACCCCGGGCGACACCATCCTGGGTCTCGAGCTCGCCCACGGCGGTCACCTCACCCACGGCATGAAGCTCAACTTCTCGGGCAAGCTCTACAACGCCGTCTCGTACGGCGTCGACCCCGAGACCTTCCTCGTCGACATGAACGTCGTCCGCGACAAGGCGCTCGAGCACAAGCCGCAGGTCATCATCGCCGGCTGGTCTGCCTATCCCCGCCACCTCGACTTCGCCGCCTTCCGCGCCATCGCGGACGAGGTCGGCGCCAAGCTCTGGGTCGACATGGCCCACTTCGCCGGGCTCGTCGCCGCAGGCCTCCACCCGTCGCCGGTCCCGTTCGCCGACGTGGTCAGCTCGACGGTGCACAAGACCATCGGCGGTCCGCGCTCCGGCTTCATCGTGAGCCGCGACACCGAGCTCGCCAAGAAGCTCAACTCCAACGTGTTCCCCGGCCAGCAGGGCGGCCCGCTCATGCACGTGATCGCCGCCAAGGCGACCGCGTTCAAGCTCGCCGCGACCGACGAGTTCAAGGACCGCCAGGCCCGCACCATCCGCGGAGCCCAGATCCTCGCCTCGCGCCTGACCGCCGACGACTCGCGTGCTGCGGGCGTGGACGTGCTCACCGGCGGCACCGACGTGCACCTGGTGCTCGCCGACCTCCGCAACTCGGAGCTCGACGGCCAGCAGGCGGAGGACGTGCTGCACGCGGCCGGCATCACGGTCAACCGCAACGCCGTGCCGTTCGACCCGCGCCCGCCGATGGTGACCTCCGGTCTGCGCATCGGCACCCCGGCGCTCGCGACCCGCGGCTTCGGCGACACCGAGTTCGTCGAGGTGGCCGACATCATCGCTGCGGCGCTCGTGCCCGGAGCCGACACCGCAGCCCTGCGCACCCGCGTCGACGCGCTGACGGCGGCCTTCCCGCTCTACCCGGGCCTCACGCCGTCCGGCCAGGACGCCTTCCCGGTCGAGCTGCCCTCCTCCATCTGACCCCTCCCCGCACCATCGAGTCCGGACTTGTGCACGCGACACGCCGTCGGCGGGCGTGCATAAGTCCGGAGGCGATGGCTTCATCACGTAAGGAGCGCAGATGAGCGCACAGATTCTGGATGGCAAGGCGACGGCCGCGTCGATCAAGAAGGAACTGACCGAGCGTGTGGCACGCCTGCGCGAGCAGGGCGTCGTCCCGGGTCTCGGCACCATCCTGGTCGGCGACGACCCCGGATCGCAGTGGTACGTCGCCGGCAAGCACCGCGACTGCGCAGAGGTGGGCATCGCCTCCATCCGCCGGGACCTCCCGGCCGACATCTCGCAGGCCGAGCTGGAGGCCGTGATCGAGGAGCTGAACGCCGACCCCGACTGCACCGGGTTCATCGTCCAGCTGCCGCTGCCGCCGCACCTCGACACCGACGCCATCCTGGAGCTCGTCGACCCCGCAAAGGACGCCGACGGTCTGCACCCGACGAATCTCGGCCGTCTGGTGCTCAACGTCAGCCGGCCCATCACCACGCCGCTGCCCTGCACGCCGCGCGGCGTGATCGAACTGATGGAGCGGCACGGCATCGAGCTGAACGGCAAGCACGTCGTGGTCGTCGGCCGCGGGGTCACCGTCGGTCGGCCGATCGGCTCGCTGCTGACGCGTCGCGAGTACAACGCGACGGTGACGCTGACGCACACCGGCACCGTCGATCTCGACGAGCACCTGAAGCGGGCCGACGTGATCGTCGCCGCAGCCGGCGTCGCCGGGCTCGTGTCCGCCGACAATGTGAAGCCCGGTGCGATCGTGCTCGACGTCGGCGTGAGCCGTGTCGAGGACCCGATCACCGGCAAGAGCGTCGTCGCGGGCGATGTCGCGGCCGATGTCGCGGAGGTCGCGGCCTGGGTCTCCCCCAACCCGGGTGGAGTCGGCCCGATGACCCGCGCGCTGCTCCTGCAGAACGTCGTCGAGTCCGCGGAGCGGGCTCTGGCATGAGCGACGAGCGCGCCGACCGCACCCATCCCGCCGTGGAGCGGGTCGAGGCGGCGCTGCTCGCCGCCGGCGTGGAGCCGCGGGTCCGCTGGTTCGAGGCGGCGACGCCGACGGCCGTCTCCGCCGCAGCGGAGCTGGGCATCGAGGTGGGCGCCATCGCCAACTCGCTGGTCTTCACCATCGACGGCGAGCCACTGCTCGTCATGACCTCCGGTGCACACCGCGTCGACACCGCCTACCTCGGGGAGCGGCTGGGCGGGCGCATCCGCCGTGCCGATGCCGAAACGGTGAAGGCGGCGACGGGTCAGACCATCGGCGGCGTCGCGCCGGTCGGTCACCCCGCCCCGCTGCGCACGGTGGTGGATGTGTCGCTGGCGGGCTACCCGGAGGTCTGGGCGGCTGCCGGGCACCCGCACACGGTGTTCCCGACCACCTTCGCCGAGCTGGTGCTCCTGACCGGCGGAGAGCCCGCGAACGTCGAGCCCGGCGCCGTCGAGAGCTGACTCAGCCCCGTGGATGGGCCTCGGCGAGCCGCAGGTAGGCGGCCGAGTTCGCGACGAGACCGGACCGTTCCTCGGCGCTGAGCTCGCGGCGCACCTTTCCCGGGACCCCGGCGACCAGGGAACCCGGAGGGACGATCGTGCCCTCGAGCACGACGGTACCGGCCGCCACGAGCGATCCCGCCCCGACCACCGCGCCGTTGAGGACGGTGGCGTGCATCCCGATCAGCGCGCCGTCTTCCACCGTGCAGCCGTGCAGCACGGCGTTGTGGCCGACGGAGACGTCCGTGCCGATCGTCAGCGGGAAGCCGGCGTCGACATGGCAGGACACGTTGTCCTGGATGTTGCTGCGTTCGCCGAGCACGATGTCCTCCGCCTCGGCGCGGAGCACGGCATTGTACCAGACGCTGGAGCCGGCGGCCAGGCGCACGCGGCCGGCGAGGACGGCCCCGGCCGCGACGAAGGCGTCCGGGGAGACCTGGGGTGCGGAGCCGTCGGAGAGGGTGACGAGGGTCATCCCGTCAGCTTAGCCAGCGCGCGTGGCCCGATCCCGGCTCTCGTCGACGACGATGAAGCGCTTGCGGACCACGCGACCGTCCGGTGATTCGGCGAGGTCGTCCAGCGCCGCGCGGACGCGGTTGAGGATGCGCGGAGGCAGCTCGAGCGGAGGCTCGTCCGGCTGGTCGAGAGTGCCGGGCGGGTAGGCGACGCCGGGCTCCTGCGACATCTCGATGTGGGCGCCGCGCAGTTCGCGCACCCGCGTGGGGGCGGTGTCGCGGAAGCGGACCAGCCGGTCGATGGTCGCGGTGTACTGCGCACGATCCCGGATGTAGAGATGCGCGGGCAGCACCGTGTCGCCGGTGAACAGGATCCCCGTGGCGCGGTCGAAGAACACGACGGCGGACGGCTCGTGGCCCGGGCCGCCGATCACATCGACAGTCCGCTGGCCCAGATCGAACTCGACGGTCTCATCCGGCCAGGATCGGAAGCCGAAGAACGAGATCACCTGGGCCCCCGTGGTGCCGACCACGGTCGTCGCGGGGCGCGCCGCCAGCAGCGGGTCCCCCGCGATGTGGTCGCGATGGGCGTGCGTGTGCGCGACGACCAGCGGGTAGGGGCGCAGGAACACCGCCGGGTTGCGTCGCAGCCACACATCGGTGAGGCGGTCGACGGTCGCTCGCAGGGGGAAGACGGACTCGTCTGCGGTGGCACCGGTGTCGAGCAGGAGCGCGCGCCGCCGGCCGAACAGCAGGAAGAGGAACGGCGCCTCCCAATGCGACGACTTCGGCTGCCGGAGCTGCACGGTGTCGGCGTCCAGCCAGGTGATCTCGGGGTCCGTCATCCCCACCATCTTCCTCCCGGGGGGTTGCCGGGAGGTTAACGGCGGGGATGCGGGCTGCTCAGCTCTCGCGGCGCGAGCCTTCGGACGGGACGACGGTGAAGAGGTTCGGCTGGCCGAAACCGTGCTCGGCGAAGGCGCCGTCGAGGGCGACCAGCACACGGCTGACCGCGTGCGACGGCACGAGGGCGATCGCCGAGCCGCCGAAGCCGCCGCCGGTCATGCGGGCGCCGATGGCGCCGTTGGCCTGCGCGGTCTCGACGGCGAGGTCGAGTTCGGGCACGGAGATCTCGAAGTCGTCGCGCATGGAGGCATGGGAGGCGTCGAGCAGTTCGCCGATCGCGGTCGGGCCCTGCTCGCGCAGGGTGCGGACGGTGTCGAGCACCCGCTGGTCCTCGGTGACGACGTGGCGCACGCGGCGGAACGTCACGTCGTCGAGGAGCGTGCGCGCGCGGTCGAGGTCGGCCACGGAGACGTCCCGCAGCGACTCCACTCCGAGTGCGGCGGCGCCGGCCTCGCAGGAGGCCCGGCGCTCGGCGTAGCCGCCGGTCGCGTGGGCGTGCTCCACCTGGGTGTCGATGACGACGATCTCGAGGCCGGCCTCGGCGAGACCCAGCGGGACGATCTCGGAGTGCAGCGTGCGGCAGTCCAGGAAGACGGCCGCATCCGGCTCGCCGAGCAGCGATGCCGACTGGTCCATGATCCCGGTGGGCGCGCCGACGGCGACGTTCTCGGAGCGCTGGCCGACGCGGGCGAGGGTTTTGCGGTCGAGGCCGAGCTGCCAGACGTCGTTCAGCGCGAGCGCGACCGCGCCCTCGATGGCGGCCGACGACGACAGCCCGGCGCCGACGGGGACGTTCGAGTCGATCAGGAGGTCGAAACCGGGCACGGCGGCCAGGTCGGCGCCGAATTCGCCGAGCGCCCAGGTGACGCCGAGCGGATATGCGGACCAGCCGGAGAGGGCATCGGGCGTGAGGGCGTCGAGGTCGATCTCCACGAGCTCGTCGGCGAAGGTGCTGCCGACGCGCACGGTGCGGTCGTCGCGGAGGCCCAGGGCGGCGACCGTGCGACGGTTGATGGCGAACGGGAGCACGAAGCCCTCGTTGTAGTCGGTGTGCTCGCCGATGAGGTTGACACGGCCGGGGGAGGACCACACGCCGTCCGGCTGGCGGCCGAACACCTCGGCGAAGTCGTCGCGGACGCCGGAGCGCAGGTCTGTCATCGGTCGGCCTTTCGGGCGGAAGGGGCGGGGCGGTCGGAGGGGACGGGCGGGGCTGTGACGAGGCCGGAGATGCCGGAGGGGAGCTCCCCGACCGGGTTCTCGCGGTCGGCACGGGCGACCGCCTCGCGGAGGGCTTCAGCCGCCTTCTCGGGTGGGACGTCGCCGATCCAGGCTCCCATCGCGGCTTCGGAGCCGGCCAGGAACTTCAGCTTATCCGCGGCGCGGCGCGGCGACGTGATCTGCAGCATGAGCCGGATCTCGTCGCGGCGCACATCGACCGGCGCCTGGTGCCAGGCGGCGATGTAGGGGGTGGGGGAGTCGTACAGCGCATCCACTCCGCGCAGCACCCGCAGGTAGAGGGTGGCGAGCTCGTCGCGTTCGGCCTCGTTCGTCTCGGCGAAGTCGGCGACGTGGCGGTGCGGGAGCATGTGGATCTCGATCGGCCAGCGCGCTGCGAACGGCACGAAGGCCGTCCAGTGCTCCCCGGCCAGGACGACGCGCTCGGAGGCGCGCTCGCGCTCCAGGATGTCGGCGAACAGGGTCGGACCGTAGGAGCCCAGCGAGCGCAGGAGCGCATTCGTACGCGGGGTGATGTACGGGTACGAGTAGATCTGACCGTGCGGGTGGTGCAGGGTGACGCCGATCGCCTCCCCGCGGTTCTCGAACGGGAACACCTGGCGGACGCCGGGAAGGGCCGAGAGCACGGCGGTGCGGTCGGCCCACGCCTCGATGACGGTGCGGGCGCGGGACGGGGTGAGGCTGCCGAAGGAGCCGCTCGTCGCGGGGCTGAAGCACACGACCTCGCACCGGCCGACGGAGGTGCGGGTGCGGCCGAGGCCGACCTCCGCCAGGTCGTCGAGGCCGCGGGGGGCGTTTGCGTCCTCCAGCAGAGGGCCGAACGACGGTGACTTGTTCTCGAAGACCGCGACGTCGTAGACGCTGGGGATCTCGGAGGGGTTGCTGGGCGTGGCGGGCGCGAGCGGATCCAGCTCGGCCGGAGGCAGCATGACGCGGTTCTGGCGTGCGGCCGCGATCGAGACCCACTCGCCGGTCAGCGGATCCTGCCGCATGGTCGCCGTCGCCGGGCGCGGAGCGGCCTCGCGGAGGTCGGGGGCGCGGTCCGGGGCGAGCGTCGTGTCGGCGTCGTCGTAGTAGATGAGGTCCCGGCCGTCGGAGAGGACGTGCGGGCGCTTGGTGATGGAAGCCATGCCAGCCTTTCGTTTCCGAAAGCAAATCTACTCAAATGCTTTCGTATTGACAAGCAAACGCAAGCGGAACACGATGGGGCGTATGAGCGAACCGCTGCGCGAACCGCTGCCCGTCGCCCTCCGGCGCGACCGGATGCTCGAGCTGATCGGTCGTGCCGGTTTCGTGCGGGTCAGCGAGCTGAGCGAAGAGTTCCAGGTCTCCGACGTCACGGTGCGCAGCGACCTCGACGCCCTGGACGAGCGGCAGGCCATCCGGCGCGTGCACGGCGGCGCGGTGCTGCGGGGGACGGGCATGCGCGAGGCGAGCTTCGAAGAGGCCCTCGAGGCCTCGGCGGACGAGAAGCGGGCGATCGGGCTCGCCGCTGCGACCCTCGTCGTCTCGGGGAGCAGTGTCCTGCTCGACGTGGGAACGACGACGGCCGCGATCGCTCGCGCCCTCGCCGACCGCGACGACCTGACCGACGTCACGGTGATCACGAACGGATTGACCATCGCCCTCGAACTCGAGCGGGCCATCCCGCGCTTCCAAGTGGTCGTCACCGGAGGCACCCTGCGACCGCTGCAGCATTCGCTCGTCGAGCCGCTGGCCTCCAACCTGCTCGAACGGGTCCACGCCGACCTCGCCTTCATCGGCTGCACGGGCGTGCACACGACCGGCGGCGTCACCAACGTGAACCTCCCGGAAGCCGACCTGAAGCGCGCGATGGTGACCACCGCAGAGCGCGCGGTGGTCGTCGCAGACGGCTCCAAGCTCGGTCGCACCCACCTCGGCCGGATCGCCGGCATCGACGAGGTCTCGGCGCTGATCACCGGCGCCTCCGCCCCCGCGGACGAGCTGGCCGCACTGCGCGAAACCGGTCTGCCGGTCACCGTCGCCGGGGCCTAGGCTGTCGCCATGCGAGCACCCACCGGCGACCAGTACGACCTCGAATTCGGCGACCTGAGCGCGACCATCACCCAGGTCGCGGCCGGGATCCGCACCCTGCGCTACGCGGGAGTCGACCTGACCGAGCCCTTCGCGGAGGACGCCACCCCGCCCTCCGCCGACGGTATCGTGCTCGTCCCGTGGCCCAACCGCGTCAAGGACGGGCGGTGGGAGCTCGACGGCGCCCCTCAGCAGCTCGCCCTGACGGAGCCGCAGCTCGGGAACGCCAGCCACGGGTTGCTGCGCTTCCAGCCGTACACGCTGGTCGCCCGCACGGACTCGTCGGTCACGCAGGCCGCGAGCATCTACCCGCAGGCGGGCTATCCCTTCCTGCTCGACACCACGGTGGAGCATGAGCTCGACACCGAGGGGCTCACGGTGACCCACACGATCGTCAACCGGGGCGGTCTCCGTGCCCCGGTGGCGGTCGGAGCCCACCCCTACCTCCGGATCGGGGACGTCCCCGCCGAACAGCTCACGCTGACGGTCTCCGCGCGCACGCGCTTCGAGACCGACGACCGGCTCAACGTCACCGGGGAGACGCCGGTCGCAAGCACCCGCTACGACCTCTCCGCGGGTGCCCGCGTCAGCGACCTCGACGTCAACGACGGGTTCGGCGGTCTCGCCGAGCGTCCCGAGCATGTGCTCTCGGCCGACGACGGACGCCGTGTGGTGCTCTGGAGCGATCCGGCCTTCGCCTATGTGCAGCTGTTCACCCATCGCTCGTTCGCGACGAAGCCGGCGGGCGAGGTCGCGCTCGCGGTCGAGCCCATGACCGCCCCGGCCAACGCCCTCAACAGCGGGCAGGGCCTCCGGTGGCTGGAGCCCGGCGACGAGTGGACTGTGCGCTGGGGCATCCGCCCGGAAGGCTTCGCCGCCTCGTCCTACCTGGCCAGCTGGGGGTAGAGGGCGCGCACGTCCTCGTGGAGCTTCGACTTCACGTGGCGGGCGACGTCGCCGACGATCGCCTCGGCGTCTCCGGCTGTGACGGCGTCGAGCGCTTCGGCGACGACCTGCGCGGGCGGCACCTTCACGCCGTCGGCTCCCGCCGCCATCTCGGTGTCGACGTAGCCGACGTGCACGCCGACGACCTGGATGCCCTGCGGCGCCAGTTCGACGCGCGCCGAATTGCTCGCGGACCAGAGCGCGGCCTTGGTCGCGCTGTACGAGCCGAGGGCGAGCCAGCTCAGGGCCGAGTGCATGTTGACGACCGCTCCTCCGCCGCTCTGCGCGATCGCGGGAGCGAAGGCGCGGGTGACGAGCACCGGCCCCCAGAAGTTGGTGTCGAACTCCCGATGGATCTCGTCGAGGTCCCCGGAGACCAGGGACTGGTTCACTGCGATACCCGCGTTGTTGACGAGGACGGTGACGTCGGAGGCGATCTCGGCGGCACGGCGAATGCTTTCGGCGTCGGTCACGTCGAGAGCCAGCGGAACGACCCGCGGGTCGTCGATCATGACGGTCTCAGGGCGGCGGGCGGCGGCGTAGACCGTGGCGACGCCGCGCTCGAGCAGGCCGCGGACGAAGGCGGCGCCCAGTCCGCGGTTGGCTCCGGTGACGAGGGCGGTGCGCCCGGTGAGGTCGGTCATGGTTCCTCCAAAAGTAAACAGATCGGTGTACTCGCAATGTACACAGATCGGTTTACTTTGTCCACCGCCGGCCCTAGAATCGACCAATGACCACAACTCCTGTCGAGCCCCGGCCCAAGCCGCGTGAGCGCGTGCTCGCCGCCGCTGCCCGGCTCTTCATCGGGGAGGGCGTCAACGCCGTCGGGGTCGACCGCATCGCCCAGGAGGCGGCGGTATCGAAGCGCTCGATCTACCAGCACTTCGACGGTAAGGACGCCATCGTCGCCGAGATGCTCCGCGAGTACGGCCCTCGCGTCGTCGCCGGCTACTTCACCGAGAGCGACGACAGCACCCCGCGGGAGCGGGTGCTCCACGTCTACGACGCCCTGCATGCCGCGGCGCAGGCGAGTGACTTCTACGGGTGCCCGTTCGTCAACGTCGCCACCGAGCTGCGCGACCGCGAGCATCCCGCGGCCCGGGTGGCGCAGCACTTCAAGAACGAGCTCACCGGCTTCTTCGAGCGGCAGGCGGTGGCCGCCGGTGCAGCCGACCCCCACGTGCTGGCCGTGCAGCTCACGTTGCTCTTCGACGGTGCCTCCGCCAGTGCCGCGCTCTGCGGGGGCACCCCGCTCGCCGCGCGTCTCGCGGCCGAGCAGCTCTTCGACGCGGCGGTCGCCGCCGGCCGGTGATCGCTCGCAGGCCTCCCGCGCGGCCGGGCGTTCCGGTTACGGCGCGATCGACAGGAAGATGAAGGCCGCGAACAGGATCAGGTGGATGCCGCCCTGCATCCGCACCGCACGCCCCGGCATCAGCGTCAGGATGCTGACGGCGACGGTGAGCGCCAGCAGCACGATCTGACTCGCGCCCAGACCCAGGTGCAGCGCGCCGGGCAGCCAGATGGACGCGACGGCGATCACGGGGATGGTGAGGCCGATGCTGGCGATGGCCGAGCCGAGCGCGAGATTGAGGCTCGTCTGCATGCGATTGAGCTTCGCCGCCTTCGCCGCCGCGATGCCTTCGGGCAGCAGCACCAGTAGCGCGATGATCACGCCGACGAACGACTGCGGCAGGCCGGCCCCGGTGACCGCGCGCTCGATCGGCGTCGACTCGAGCTTGGCCAGTCCGACCACCGCGACCAGCGCGACGAGCAGCAGGCCGACGCTGATCAGCGCGGTGCGGGTTGACGGCCGTTCGGCGTGCGTCTCCTCGTCGTCGCTGTTGCCGTTGCCCTCGTTCGCCTTCTGAGCCACGGGGAGGAAGAAGTCGCGATGCGCGAAGGTCTGCGTGAACACGAACATCGCGTAGAGGGAGATGGAGGCGAGCGCCGCGAAGACGAGCTGGCTCGGCGAGAACTGCGGGCCGGGCGTCTCGGTGAAGGTCGGCACCACCATCGTCAGGGTCGCCATGGCCGTCACGGTCGCGAGGGCAGCGCTGCTGCCTTTGGCATTGAACGACGTCATGGTTCCGCGGCCGGAGCTGAGGAGGAGCGAGAGGCCCACGATTCCGTTCATCGTGATCATCACCGCGGAGAAGACGGTGTCCCGGGCGAGCGTCTCGGAGTCCTTGCCCGTCGTCATCAACGTGACGATCAGCGCGACCTCGATGACGGTGACGGCGACCGCGAGCACCAACGAGCCGAACGGCTCGCCCACTCGGTGAGCGACGACCTCCGCGTGCTGGACAGCGGCGAGAACGGTCCCGCCGAGCACCAGTGCGATCAGGACGACCGCCCACGGCTGAAGCTCGACCGTCCAGAACGCGACGAGCGCGATGACCCCGATGACCGGGACGACGACCGCCCAATAGTGAACGAGCCAGGATGCGATCGGTTTCATGGGTCCATCCTGCCAGCCATGGTCTCCGCATCACATGGGCGCTTTCGGGTCGGCGGCCGATCCGCGCGACATCCGGCGCGCTGCCACGCCGGCGGCCGCCGGTGCTGGTGGGATGGGGTGATGGCCCGTTCACGGATTCGCTCGTCCCGCTTCGTCGCCTCCCGCGTGGCCGCTGCCGCGCTCGCCGCAGGCGCTCTGGTGCTCGCGGTCGCCGGCTGCGCCGCCGGCGGCTCGCCGACGTCGAGCCCCGTCTCCTCCACGTCCACGTCGACAGCCACCTCCACTCCGCGGCCCACCGGCACGAGCACGTCGACGCCGATCGACGGGCAGTGCGACACGGGATCGCTCACGGGCAGCATCCAGCCCGGTGAGGGCGGTGCCGCCGGCAGCGTGGAGGTCACCCTCGTGCTGACGAACGGCGGCAGCTCGGAGTGCTCCCTGCAGGGCTGGCCCGGCGTCTCCTTCGTCGGCGACGGCAACGGCACGCAGCTGGGTGCCGCGGCCGACCTCGACCGGAGCTCGCCCCACCCGACCGTGACCCTGCAGCCGGGCGGCAGCGCGCAGGCGCCGCTGAAGATCGTGCAGGCGATGAACTACTCGGAGTCGGACTGCAACCCGAAGCAGGCGGACGGCTTCCGCGTCTACCCGCCGGGGTCGACGGAGTCCCTCTTCGTCAAGGACGCCGACGTGACCGCCTGCCAGTCGACCTCCGTCTCGCTGCTCACCGTGAAGGCGCTCGTTCCGGCCTCCTGACCTGCTCCGTTACGCTGGGGGCGTGCCTTACGCCCGAGCCGCGAGCCGTCCCGGCGCCCCGTCCTGGGTGATCCGCCTCATCGTCGTCACCGCCCTCGTCGGCATCGGCGGCGGCATCGGCGGCGCGCTCGTCTATCTCGCCCTGCATGCGATCCAGCACCTGGCGTTCGGCTATTCGGAGGGCTCCTTCCTCGAGGGCCTGCTGGAGGCTCCGCCGGTCAGCAGGGTCGTCGCGCTCGTCGTCGCCGGAGTCATCGGCGGCGTCGGCTGGTGGCTGCTGCGGCTGTGGGGGCGGCGGCGCCCCGATCACGCCGTGGTGTCGGTGGAGGCCTCCGTCGGAGGCCGGCGGATGCCCGGAGTGGTGACTCTCGTGAACGCGGGTCTGCAGATCGTGATCGTCGGGCTCGGCGCCTCGATCGGCCGCGAGGTCGCGCCGCGGGAGGTCGCGGCGCTCTGGGCCGGCTGGCTCTCCGATCGGGCGGGGGTCACCGCGCGCGAACGTCGGATCCTGGTCGCCTGCGGCGCCGGCGCCGGTCTCGCAGCGGTGTACAACGTGCCCCTCGGCGGTGCCGTCTTCGCCGTCGAGATCCTGCTCGCCGAGGTGAGCTTCGCGACCGTGCTCCCCGCGCTCGCGACCTCGGCCATCGCCGCCCTGGTCGCCCGGGTCGTCGTGCCGGCCAACCCGCTGTACGCGGTCGAGCAGGTGCCGCTCACGCCGACGATCGTGCTGTGGTCGGTGCTGGCGGGCCCGGTGCTGGGTGTGGCCGCCGTCGGGTTCGTGAAGCTCGTGGGGTTCGCTCAGCGGCACCGGCCGAGGTCGTGGGGCATCCTGATCGTGATGCCCGTCGTGTTCGCCGCCGTCGGGGTGGTGTCGCTCTGGCTGCCGGCGATTCTGGGCAACGGCCGCTCGCTCGGCCAGCTCGCGTTCACCGCGGCCCTGCCGGTGCTGCTGATCTTCGCGATCACGTTGGTCAAGACGGCGTCGACCGTCGGCACGATCGGCGCGGGAGCGGCCGGCGGGACCCTCACCCCGTCGCTCGCCATCGGTGCCGGGCTGGGACTGGCTGTCGGCGCCCTCTGGGACGTCGTCTGGCCGGGCGCTCCGCTGGCAGGATTCGCCCTCATCGGCGCCGCGGCCTTCCTCGCCGTCACGATGCGGGCGCCTTTCACCGCGCTGGTCCTGGTGCTGGAGTTCACCAACCAGGGCCTCCAGATCCTCGCCCCTCTCATGCTCTGCATCGCCGGGGCGGTCGCGGTCGGCTACCTGATCGAGCGCGGGCGCGTGACGGGTGTCGCGTAGGCGGCCGGACCACTATCTAGTAACCATTAGGTAAGCTGGGGTCACCGACGACGAAGGGGTGGCCCGTGGACAAGCTGCTGTACGGATCCGCGTATTACGACGAGTACATGCCGGTGGACCGGATCGATGAGGACGTCGCGATGATGACGGCGGCCGGGCACACGGTCGTCCGCATCGCGGAATCCACGTGGAGCACGCTGGAGCCGCAACCGGGGGTCTTCGACTTCCGCCACGTCGATCGCGCGCTCGACGCGATGGAGGCGGCGGGGATCGACGTGATCATCGGCACCCCCACCTACGCGGTGCCGTCGTGGCTCGTGCAGTCGCACCCCGACGTGCTCGCGGAGACGCGCAGCGGTCCGGGGCACTACGGCGCACGACAGATCATGGACATCGCCAATCCCGCCTACCGCTTCTACGCCGAGCGCGTCATCCGCCGGCTCCTGGAGCACACGGCCGGCCGGCCCGCGGTCATCGGCTTCCAGATCGACAACGAGACCAAGTACCACGAGACCGTTTCGCCCGCTGTCCAGCGCGGATTCGTCAAGCACCTGCGGGCGCGCTTCGGAGACGACCTCGACGCCCTCAACCGGGCGTTCGGGCTCGACTACTGGTCCAACCGCATCGACGCCTGGGAGGACTTCCCGGATGTGCGCGCCACCATCAACGGATCGCTGGGGTCGGCGTTCGACGGCTACCGGCGGTCGCTGGTCGAGGAGTTCCTCGGCTGGCAGGCGGGGATCGTGCGCGAATACGCCCGCACCGACCAGTTCGTCACCCAGAACTTCGACTTCGACTGGGGCCCGGGATGGTCGTACGGCATGCAGCCCTCGGTCGACCACTTCTCGGCGGCGACGACCGTCGACATCGCCGGCGTCGACATCTACCACCCCACCCAGTCGAAGCTGACCGGCACCGAGATCGCCTTCGGCGGCGACATGATGCGCTCGGTGAAGGGCGGGGCGAACTACCTCGTGCTCGAGACGCAGGCGCAGGGTCAGCTGGGCTGGCTGCCGTACCCCGGTCAGTTGCGGCTGCAGGCCTACAGCCATCTCGCCAGCGGCGCCGACGGCGTCATGTACTGGCACTGGCATTCCATCCACCACTCCTTCGAGACCTACTGGAAGGGCCTGCTCTCGCACGACCTGGAGCCGAATCCGACCTACGAGGAGTCGGGGACGGTCGGCCGCGAGTGGGCCGAGCACGGCGCCTCCCTGCTGCACCTGCGCAAGCGGAACCGGGTCGCGATCATGGTCTCGAACGAGGCCCTCACCGCGCTGAAGTGGTTCGCCCTCGAGACCGGGTTCATCGACGGCGTCTTCCGGCCCTCCATCGGGTACAACGACGTGCTGCGCTGGGTGTACGACGCGCTGTTCGCGCTCAACGTCGAGGTGGACTTCGTCCACGCCGAGAGCGAGGACCTCGACCGGTACGCACTCATCGTCGCCCCCGCCCTCTACAGTGCTCCGGAGTCGACTCTCGGCCGTCTGCGCGCGTACGTGGCCGGGGGCGGCCGGCTCTTCTCCACGTTCCGCACCGCGGTCGCCGACGAGAACCTCGAGGTGTGGCACGACCGGGCGCCGCACCTGCTGACCGAGGTGTTCGGGGTCACCTACAACCAGTTCTCCACCCCCGACGGCGCCCGGGTCGCCTTCGCCGCCGACGACATCCCGGACTCCCCGGCCGAGGCCGTCCTCGAGCTGCTGCGACCGCTCGGCGCGGAGGTACTGGCGGCGTACGACCACCGGGCGTGGTCCGGGTATGCGGCGGTCACGCGCAACGCCTTCGGCGACGGCGAGGCGACCTATCTGGCCACGAGGGTCGGGTCCGAGGCGGTGCGCGCCCTCCTCGCCGATGCCGTGCGCCGGGCCGGGCTCTGGTCGTGGCCGCAGGAGCTCGCCGGAACGATCACCGTTCGCCGCGGCACCAACGGTCGTGGCCGCCCCGTGGTCTACCTCCTCAACTACACGGATGCCGAGGTGATCATCGACGCGCCCGTGTCGGGCGACCTCGTGCTGCGCGGTGCGTCCGTCGTCGCGGGCGACACCGTGACCGTCGAGCCCTGGGGCGTGGAGGTCATCGAGAGTTGACCGCGGCGGCCCGCGACCGACGGCGCACGGCCCCGATCGTCGCAGCGGTGAGGCCGCCGAGGAGCAGGACGCCCGCGCCGGTCAGCGGCAGGGCGACGCTCGAGCCCGTGCTGGCGAGCGAGCCCGCGGAGACCGTCGAGGCTCCGGCGGATGCGGCCGCCGTGCCGTCGCCCGCGTCGTCGCCACCGGTCGCCGGGTCGCCGGATCCCGGAGCGCTGCCGCCGTCGCCGCCGGTCCCTGGCTGGCCGATCGCCGCGGAGCGGAACGCGACGGTGAAGGGGGAGGGCGCCTTCTTCGCGTCCATGCTCGCACCGGTCGAGTACCACCACGAGCGCATCGACGGGTCGAACCAGTCGATGAACTCGGCCGGGAAGGACGCGGTACCGGCGCCGTATGAGCGGCCGGCGTAGTCCGGCGCCACGGTGAGGGTGACGTCGCCGCCGCTGCGGGCCACGGAGACGCCCGAGAAGGTCGCGACCGTCAGACGGCGGTATCCGTCGCTTGCGGTGTCCGCCGAGACCGACCAGGCGACATCCATCGTCAACGTCCCGGTGCCGTCGGGCGCCACCGTGAGGACGGGGTTGCCGAGCGTCGAGACGACCTCGGGTGCGAGCGCCGCATAGTGGCGGAAGCGGAAGCCGTCGCCCCACGCGACGGATGCCGCACCCGTCGCGGGATCCGTCCAGCCCGTGCCGCCGGTGAACGTGAAGTCGTCGCCGTCGAGGCTCACGCCGCCGAGGCCCTCACGGGTCCAGGCCTTGGCATACTCGTTGAACGACCAGGCGAAGCGGGCGGAGTCGATCGCCGTCGCTCTGGAGGGAGCGGCTGTGGCACTGCTTGTGGCCGGCCCCGCCCACGGGTCGTTGGCCGGCGTCTCCGGAGGGGTCGTGTCGTCCTGGCCGGGCGTGACCGGCTGCGCGGTCACGGCGGGCGCGGCGCCGGTGCGGGAGATCACACTCATGCGCGCCTGGCCGTAGGGGTGGGTCGCGTACAGCGTCGTGCCGTCGCCGCTCACACCCAGTGCCCAGACGTTCGCGTTCGCGGTGCCGGTGCCGGAGGTGACGCCGAGCGCGGTGAAGTCGAGGGTGTGCGACACCTGCCAGGTGTCGGGGCTGATCACGGAGAGGGTGTTCGAGAAGCCGTTCAGCGTGTAGACCTCGTGCGTGACCGGGTTGACCTCGACCGAGCGTGCCGTCTCGCCGACGACGATGGGGGAGCCGAGACGCTTCGTGGTCTTCGTGTCGATCGCCACGACGCGGTCCTCGTCCCAGCTGTCCGTGAGCGTCGACTGGACCACGACGTAGAGGGTGGAGAGCTGCTCGTCGACGGCGAGCAGGGCCGGCCGGCCGCCGAGCGGGCTGCCGTCGTAGGCGAAGGAGCTGATCGGGATGCCGAGCGTGTCGATCCAGCGCCCGGAGACGGTGCTGAAGCCGGTGACGACCTTCGCGCGCCCTTCTGCGATCCAGATCATCCGGTTGGTGGAGTCGTACACCGCGTCTTTGAGGAGTGGGTACGCCTGGGTCGAGATCCGGATCTCGGCGCCGACCGTCCCCGTCGTCGGGTCCACGGGCGTCAGACCGTCGTCGAGGACGTAGAGCATGCCGCTGTCGGTGTCCTGGACCAGGCCGCCGGCGTAGGCGGGGAGTCCAGTGATCGTGCGTGTGACGGCACCGCTGGCAGCGTCGAGGACGGAGAGGGTGCCGTTGCCGTAGTGGAGGACGTAGAGGGTCGATCCGTCGCGGCTCAGCACGACGTTCTCGGGGCTGGCCGTGCCGAGCGGGTATGCGTCCGCGGCGGCGGTGCGGGTGGAGCTGTCGAGCCACGTGACGGCTCCGGGATCGCTCGAGACGGGCACGTAGACGCGACCGCGCTGGTCGTCGACCGCGAGGTCGCGCGTGGTGGTGCCGACCGGGACGGTCGTCTCGAGCGTGTAGGTTCCGGGGTCCGCCGAGGCGGCCGTCGCGGCGGTGGCGCCGGCGAGTGCGCCGGCAGCTGCGATTCCGAGTGCCGCGACGGCGGCGCTCCACAGACGGGTGGTTCGTGACATGGGGATGGTGAGCTCTCGCTTAGGGATGGAGGGCCGGGTTCGGCCCGACTAAGAACTTAGGTAAGCCTAAGTATGGTTAGCCTATCCTTAACAAAACGAGTTCGTCCATGCCTCGGCCCGCTGGGCCGGCGGCCTCCCTCAGCGCGGTGCGACGGTGAAGGAGTTCAAGGAGCGCGGTTCCAGGGTCGCCGTGAACGCGTCGTAGCGGCCGGCCGGGTCGCTGAAACTGAACCGTTCCGGCCGGTCGAGGGCGTTCTGGACCACGATCGCCAGCGTGCCGTCGGTGTTCTCGTACGCCGACCCCTGTGCGCTGAACCGTCCGGTGACATCCAGGCGGGTGGCATCCCGCCGTACCACCGCCGAGTAGTGCTTGAGCACGTAGTACTCCGGGTTGCGCGTGACCGTGCTCGCATCGGGGTCGATCGTGAACAGCGAGTTCTGCGGCCAGCCCCAGGTGCTGAGACCGCCCGGACGCAGTGCCATGTTCCAGTAGGTGTAGCCGGTCGCGCCGTGCTGCAGGTAGTGGCGGACGAGGTGGAACACGTACTCGGCGTCGTCCCACGAGTTGGAGCCGAAGCCGCACTCCGACTCGGTCTGCATGATCTCCAGCTCCGGCCAGGCCTCGCGGGTGCGCGCGATGGCGTGCTGACCGGCCCATTGGTACCCGATCCCGGCGATGTGCTTGCGTGCTTCGTCGTCGAACAGGATGTGGTCGACGAACCGGGCGTAGTTCGTCAGGGTCTGGCCGGCGGCGGTGAACGCCATGTCCTCCGGGCCGTTGAGCGTCCCGAGGAAGATGCGCGTCGTGAGCCCCGCCGCCTCGACCGCCGGGCCGAGGTGGTCGCGGATGAAGACGCGCAGCTGCTCGGCGCTCCACACGCACGACGGGAACTTCTGGTCGGCGAAGACCTCGTTCTGCACGTGGATCTGATCCACCCGGATGCCCCGTGCGGCGTACTCCTGGACGAAGCGCACGAAGTACTGCGCGTAGGCGTCGAGGTTCTCCCGCTTCATGACGATCCGGCCGTTGTTGTACGCGGGCGGGTCCTTCATCCAGGTCGGCGGGCTCCAGGGGGAGCTGTGCAGGATCATGTCGTCCTGATAGCGCTGCGCCTGGCGGATGTACGGGATGACCGCCTCCTCGTCGCGCGCGACCGAGAAGTGCTCGAGCGCGTAGTCGCCCGGGGTCTCGTCGTAGCTGTACCAGGAGGAGGCGAAGTCGTTGGCTCCGATCGCCGAGCGGTTCACCCGCAGGTCGAGCTCGTCGGGATGGAACAGCTCACGGTAGACCGTCCCCTGTTCCGCCTCGGGCAGGCCGGAGATGGCGAGCTGCCCCAGTTCGTTGAACGTGCCGCCGAAACCGTGGATGCGCTGGCCGCGCCCGCCCGTCAGTGCGAGCCCGCGGTCGTGCTTCGCGCCGGGCTCGGTCGCACCGCCGTCGATCCAGCGCGATGCGGCGGTGGAGACTTTCCAGCTCATGGTCACTTCACCTTCTTGATGAACAGGATGAAGACCGAGCCGAGCACGGCGGCCACGATCGAGACGAGGAAGACGAGCGAGTAGCCGCCAGTGGCGACGACGATCGCGGAGGTGATCAGCGGGCCGAGCGTCTGTCCGGCGGTCGTCGAGAGGTTGAGGATGCCGAGGTCTTTGCCGAACTCCTTCTCGTTGGGCAGGACGTCGACGTTCAGGGCCTGATCGACGGAGGTGTAGACGCCGTAGCCGAAGCCGGCGATGCCCGCGTAGAGGAACATGCCCATCGGCGTCGGCCAGATCCACGGCATCGCGACACCGACCGCGAAGAGGATGCTCGCTGCGACGACCGGCACCTTGCGCCGCCCGATCAGGTCGGAGATCGGGCCGGAGACGACCGAGCCGATCAGGGAGACGACGAGCAGGATGACGGACATCGTCGCGATCGTCGCCGCCGTCTGGCCCTCGTCGAGGCCGATGTGGTCCTGGACGATGTAGAGCTGGTAGGCCATGACCATCTGGTAGCTGACGAGCATGAACAGGCGGCCGGCGAAGGCGAGGTAGAAGTCGGGGGCCTTGCGCGGCGGACGGAACGAGCGGAGCAGGTCTGCGATCCCTGCGGCGACCGGGGGGAGGTCGCGGGCCGAGCGCTCGCGCGGCCAGACCAGCAGCGCGACGATACCGCCGGCGATCATCAACGCCCCGCCCAGCACGAAACCCGGTGCCGAGGTGGTGAGGAAGGCGGCGCCGATCAGGCTGCCGAGAGGTGCGCCGGCAGCGAGGCCGCCGCCGTAGAAGGCGGACATCGTGCCGCGGAGGCGCTGCGGCACCCGGTCGGCCAGGACGGCGACCGCCGGCGCGAGCATCATGTTGAGGCCGACCATCGAGAGGCAGTAGACGACGGTGATGGTGAACGGATCGGCGACGAAGCCGATGGCCGTCAGGGTGACGCCCGCGATGATCGCGCCTGCCAGGATCCACGGCGCCCGGCGTCCGAACCGGCTGCGCGAGCGGTCCGAGAGGGTGCCGAAGACCAGGTTCGAGACGAGCGAGACGATGGCGGTGACCGCGCTGATGGTGCCGAGCAGCGACTCGGGCGA
The DNA here is from genome assembly GCF_042883605.1 of Leifsonia sp. NPDC058194. Lineage (NCBI taxonomy): Bacteria > Bacillati > Actinomycetota > Actinomycetes > Micrococcales > Microbacteriaceae > Leifsonia > Leifsonia sp. NPDC058194. The sequence goes on from NZ_JBHVVL010000004.1 coordinate 312,844, forward strand.
GGCGACGCCGATGTCCTTGAGGCGCTGGGGGAGGAGCACGGCCGCGACGATCTGGAGGCCGACGATCCAGAGCAGGCCGAAGGCGAGGAATCCTGCTCCGAAGCGGACGGTGCGCGCCGTGCTGAACGGTGCACCGGTGTCGGGGGCGATGTTCGGGTCGGAGACCGTCTCGGCCTCCCGGGTGACTGCGATGTCGGGCGATGCCATCTGTAACCTTCCTTGGTCGTTCACGCCGCCGGTGAGCCGGACGGCCAGGCGCCCGAGCCCGAGTTATCTACTACTTAGTAACCACTAGGTACGGAGACTAGCCGGAACCTCCCCGAACGGCAAAACCGGTCGCGCCGGGTGCTGTACCGTGGGGCGGATGGACGACGACGCGACGATCGAGGCGGTGCCCCGCAAGCGGATCCGCCTCTCCCGCGAGGAGCGCCTGGCGAGCATCCTCGAGGTCGCCGCCCGTCAGGTCGCAGCGCGCGGGTACTTCGGGCTCTCCCTCCAGGGCGTCGCCGACGAGGTCGGCATCACCCAGCCGGGCCTGCTGCACTACATCGGCAGCAAGGAGGGGCTGCTGCGCCTCCTCGTCGAGCAGCGGTACGACCGCCGGTTCGACCCGGACGGGTTCCTCGCCTCTGGCGCGCCGGGCTCCAGCGAGCCGCACGGGCCGTCGTTCCCCGCCTACCTGCGCTACCTCGTCGAGAACAACGCGAAGGATCCCGAGCTCATCCGCCTCTACATGGTGCTGGGCACCGAGGCCAGTTCACCGGGTCATCCCGCACACGACTACTTCGACGTGCGACCGGACCACGTCTGGCAGCTGTACTCGCAGACGCCCTGGCGGATCCCCCCGCAGCTCGGCGGGTGGGAGATCATGCGCGACCTCGTCGAGCTGAGCATCGAGGCGATGGACGGCGTCCAGATCCGGTTCTTCCGCAGCCCCGGCATCGACATGGTCGACGAGTGGGCGAAGTTCGAACGCGTGCTCTTCCCGTCGCCGCTGTGGGACGACTACCGCTAGCTCCGGCGCGGCCGCGGCACGAAGTCGAGGAACGATGGTGGGCCCGGTGGGGCTCGAACCCACGACCCGCGGATTAAAAGTCCGATGCTCTGCCAACTGAGCTACAGGCCCGATCGCTGACTAATCTACCGTGCTCGCGAGGTCGTCGAGGACGACGGCCCGGGCGGCACACCGATCATGCCCGGGCGCGGGGGAGAATGGGGTAATGGCTGAACGACACCACAAGCCGGTCACCGTCCCCGGGGCGATGTTCGAGGCGTTCATGGGCGGCGAGGATCCGGCGCAGATCAGTCGCGTCGCACACGAGACCGCGCGGGCGCTGCTCGCCCGGGTGCGCGAGAATCCCGACCCCGAGGTCGTCGACCGGCTCATCGCCTATACCGACGCGAACGGGATCGACGCGCTCGCCGAACTCTGGTCGCGCTCCAACCCGAAGAGCCTGCCCGGTGCACTCTGGCGCATCTACCTGCTGCGGCTGTTGATCCGTCAGGATGCCGAGGGCACGGCGCTGCTCTACCAGCGGGGCACCGAGGTGCTGACGTCGATCGACCCGGTCGTCGCCGGCGCGCCGACGCCCGCGGGGCCGGCCGAGATCACCGAGCTCGCCGACCGCATCCTCCGCGGACTGTTCGAGGGCGACTTCGCGGGAGCGCTGGACCGGGCTGCCGCGTTCTGCCGCGTCACCGCGGCCGGTGCGGCTGCGGTCGCCGACGACCGCGACGTGGTGCTCGACACCGAACGCGCCGCCGAGCTGACGACCCGGGCACTGCGATTCACGACGACGGCGGAGGAGTTGACGGCGTGCGCGCGTCTCTGGCGGTCCGACTCCCTCGACTGACAGCATCCACTCAGCGAACTCACCGTTCTCGGGCCGCGAACGCCACGCCGTAGAGCTCCGCCGAGCCTTGTGTACTATTGGTGGAGCCGGGCCGCAGTAACCCCGGGCTCCAAAACTTGCCGCTCCGAGCGGCCTCGCGCCGAGAGGCGTTCTGCGGCCCGGCACTACTGTCCCCCCGACCGGGCAGCCGAAAGAGCGGAGACGACGTGGACGACGCCGCGGCGCCGGATCTGGACGCCCTCCTCGCCCGCACCGCCACGGGCGACCAGCAGGCGTTCTCCACCTTCTACGACCAGACCGCATCGCGCGTCCTCGGCCTGATCCGCCGCGTCCTCATCGACTCCGCGCAGTCCGAAGAGGTCGCGCAGGAAGTCTTTCTCGAGGCATGGCAATCCGCTTCGCGTTTCGATCCGAACAAGGGTCGAGCGATGACGTGGATCATGACGATGGCCCACCGACGCGCGATCGACCGGATCCGGGCGTCCCAGGCGTCCCGTGACCGGGACACCGCTGTGGGCATCCGAGATCTTCCCACGGCATACGACCAAGTGGCCGAGACGGTCGAGGTCCGAGTGGAGCACGAAAGGGTGGAGGTGGCCATGGCGACGCTGAGCGAAGCGCAGCGGCAGGCGATCGCGCTCGCCTACTACGGCGGCCTCAGCCAGAGCGAAGTCGCGGCCGAGCTGGGCATTCCACTGGGCACAGCCAAGACACGGCTGCGCGATGCGATGATACGGCTGCGAGAGGAACTGGGGGTGACACGATGACCGACGAGACCCGACGCGGTCCCGCGCGCCTCGGCACCGAACTGGGTGCCCAGGACGAGCAGGAGGCCCGCGACTTCGAAGAGGTCGCCGCCCAGCTCGGACTCGCCGCCGAACCGGTCGCACCGCGGCCGGAGCTGAAGGCTGCACTGTTCGCGGCCATCCAGACGACCCCGCAGCTGCCTCCCGCCCCCCGTGCGGTCGAGACGCCTGCACCGGCAGCGACCCCTGCGCCGGTCGAGACCACCGCGCCCGCCGCCGTCCCTGCGGCCGAGCCGGTGACGTCCGCCGAGCGGAAGGCCCAGCGCCGCTGGTTCGCGCGACCGGCGACCATCGCCGCGTCGGCTGCGGCAGCGGTCGTGCTCTTCTTCGGCGGAGCCGTCGTCGGCGGTGCGCTCGCCGGCCACGACTCGACCCAGCAGCAGCAGGCGTCCGCGCTCGCCTCCATCAACGCGGCCCCCGACGCACAGCGGGCGACGGCGGCCGTGACCGGGGGAGGGACGGCGACACTCGTCTGGTCGGCGCAGCTCGGCACATCCGCGCTGATCGCCAGCGACCTCCCGAACCTGCCGAACGACAAGACCTACGAGCTCTGGTACATCCGCGACGGACAGGCCACTCCGGCTGGCACGATGAACGCATCCGGCGCCGGTTCGACGTGGAAGGTGCTCGCGGGCACCATGAAGGCGGGCGACACGGTCGGCGTGACGGTCGAGCCCAGCGGCGGCTCGCCCAAGCCGACGACCGACCCGATCGTCGCCATCCCCTCCTGACGCCAGCGTCGCCAGCAGTCTCCCGCGGCCTCCCGCAGACACGAAAAAGTGCGCCGATTCCCCTCGAATCGGCGCACTTCTCGCATGCGCGGCGGCCGGTCAGCCGGCCGGGCGACGGATCAACCGAACCGGCCCGAGACGTAGTCCTCGGTGGCCTGCACGCTCGGGTTGGAGAAGATCTGGTTGGTGTCGTTGTACTCGATGAGCTTGCCCGGCTTGCCGGTTCCCGCGATGTTGAAGAAGGCGGTGCGGTCAGAGACGCGCGAGGCCTGCTGCATGTTGTGGGTCACGATGACGATCGTGTAGTCGTTCTTCAGCTCCTCGATGAGGTCCTCGATGGCGAGCGTCGAGATCGGGTCGAGCGCCGAGCACGGCTCGTCCATCAGCAGCACGTCGGGGGAGACGGCGATCGCGCGGGCGATGCACAGGCGCTGCTGCTGGCCGCCGGAGAGCCCGGAGCCCGGAAGGTTCAGGCGGTCCTTGACCTCGTTCCAGAGGTTCGCACCCTGCAGCGACTTCTCGACGAGGTCGTCGGACTCGCTCTTCGACATGCGGCGGTTGTTGAGCTTGACGCCGGCCAGCACGTTCTCGCGGATGCTCATCGTCGGGAACGGGTTGGGACGCTGGAAGACCATGCCCACCTGGCGGCGCACGAGCACCGGGTCGACGCCCGCGCCGTAGAGGTTGTTGCCGTCGATGAGCACGTCGCCCTCGACATAGGCGCCGGGGATCACCTCGTGCATGCGGTTCAGCGTGCGGAGGAAGGTCGACTTGCCGCAGCCGGAGGGGCCGATGAAGGCGGTGACCGTCCGCGGTTCGATGGTGAGGGAGACATCCTCGACGGCGTGGAACTTGCCGTAGAAGACGTTGAGGTCGTTGACTTCGATGCGCTTGGACACGTGTATGTTCCTTGTCTCGGGTAACCGGATCAGCGGCCGTACTTGGGGGCGAAGACCTTGGCGATGATGCGACCGACGAGGTTCAGCAGCATCACGATGATGATGAGCGCGAGGGCGCCCGTCCAGGCCCGGTCGATCGAGTCCTGCGCGTGCAGTCCGGCGGCCTGGGTGTACTGGGTGTAGACGAACACCGGAAGGGTCATCATCCGGTCGCTGAACAGGTCGTAGTTCATGCTGGTGGTGAAGCCGGCGACGATGAGCAGCGGTGCCGTCTCGCCGATCACGCGGGCGATGGCGAGCATGACGCCGGTGACCAGGCCGGCGAGCGACGTCGGCAGCACCACCTTCAGGACGGTGAGCCACTTCGGCACACCGAGGGCGAGGGAGGCCTCGCGCAGCTCGTTCGGGACGATCCGGAGGATCTCCTCGCTCGAGCGCACGACCACCGGGATCATCAGCACCGAGAGGGCGATCGAGCCCATGAAGCCGTTGCGCACGGCCGGGCCGAAGATCAGGGCGAAGAGGGCGTAGGCGAACAGGCCGGCGACGATCGAGGGGATGCCTGTCATCACGTCGACGAAGAAGGTGATGCCGCGCGCCAGCATCCCGCGGCCGTACTCGACCAGGTAGATCGAGGTCAGGAGGCCGATCGGCACCGAGATGACCGCGGCCATCGCCGTGATGAGCAGCGTGCCGATGATGGCGTGCAGGGCACCGCCGCCCGCGCCGATGACGTTGCGCATCGACTCGGAGAAGAACTGGATGTCGAAGCGGGCGAGGCCCTGCGCGATGACGGTCCAGCCGAGCGAGATCAGCGGGAGCAGCGCGATGATGAACGCCGTGGCCACGAGCGAGGTGACCAGGCGGTCCTTCGCCTTGCGGTTGCCCTCGACGAGGAGCGAGGTGACGTAGATCGCGACGTCGAAGAGCACGGTTCCGAAGAACACGGCCCCGACGATGTTGAAGTCCTTGGTGGCGCCGCTGGCCGCGAGGATCGCGAAGATCGCGACGAAGACGACCCAGGAGCCGATGAGCATCGCCCACGGACTCCATCCGGGCAGCTTGCCGGCTGTGTAGCTGTTCGCCAGCGGGCGCGGCCCCGCGGCGGTGGCGGTGGTGGCGGCCATCAGTTCGCTCCCGAGAAAGCCTTGCGGCGGTTGACGATGTAGCGGGCGAGCATGTTGATCAAGAGGGTCACGACGAAGAGCACGAGGCCCGAGGCGACGAGCGCGTTGACGCCGACGCCGGTGGCCTCCGGGAACTGGAGGGCGATGTTCGCGGCGATCGTGTTGGGGCTCTGCGCCTGGAGGACCGCGAACTTGACGACGAGGGCGGGCGAGAGCACCATCGCGATCGCCAGCGTCTCGCCGAGCGCACGGCCGAGGCCGAGCATGATCGCGGAGATGATCCCGCTGCGTGCGAAGGGAAGGACCGACATGCGGACCATCTCCCACTTCGTGGCACCGAGGGCGAGCGCCGCCTCTTCGTGCAGGCGCGGGGTCTGGAGGAAGATCTCGCGGCAGATAGCCGTCATGATCGGGATGACCATGACCGCGAGCACGAGGGCGGCGGTGAGGATGGTGCGGCCCGTACCGGAGACCGGCGGAGCGAAGAACGGGATCCAGCCGAGGTACTCGCCCAGCCAGACGTAGAACGGCTGGACGAAGGAGGCCAGCGTCGCGATGCCCCAGAGGCCGAAGACGACGGAGGGGACCGCGGCGAGCAGGTCGATGATGTAGCCCAGCGTCTGCGCAACGCGGCGGGGCGCGTAGTGCGAGATGAAGAGGGCGATGCCGATCGACAGGGGCGTGGCGATGAGGAGCGCGATGACGGCGGCCCAGATGGTGCCGAACACGAGCGGCCAGACCCACGCCCAGAAGTTCGAGGCGTTGTTGGGCAGCTCGCCGGCGCCGGCGAAGAGCGCCGGGATGCTCTGGATGATGAGGAAGAGGGCCACGGCGGCGAGCGTGGCGAGGATGAGCGATCCCGCGACGACGGTGCTCGTGGAGAAGACGCGGTCGCCGAGGCGGGTCTTCGCCCTCGGCCTGATTGCTCCTGCGGTTCCGGCGGTCATTCGTCGCTTTCTCTCATCGGGTTTCCCGTGGGTGCGGGTGAGGGGAGACGTACCGCTCGGCCCGGGCTGCAGCTGCAGCCCGGGCCGAGCGGCCGGGGTGTTACTTGATGGTGGCGGCGGCCTTGCTCACCTTGGCGGCGAGGTCGGTCGCGAGCGGAGCGGAGCCGGCCTGCTCGGCGGCGGCCTTCTGCGCGTCCGCGCTGACGATGTAGTCGACGTAGCCCTTCACCAGGTCGGCCTTGGCGGAGTCCTTGTACTCCTGGCAGGCGATGATGTAGGAGACGAGGACCAGCGGCCAGTCGCCCTTCTTGTCGGCCTTGCGGTCGATCGCGATGGCGAGGTCGTTGGCCTCACGGCTGTCGGCGATCGGCGAGGCGGCGACGACCGCGGCAGCACCGTCGGCGCTCAGCTTGGTGTAGGTGTCGCCCACCTTGAGCTGCGCGATGGAGAGACCGGCCGAGCCCGACTCGTCGATGTACGTGATCGAGTTCTTGGCGTTCTTCGTGGCGTCCGCGACACCCGAGGTGCCCTTGGCGGCGTCACCGACCTGGAAGGGGAACGTCTGGGAGGCGGGAGCCGTCCAGACGTCGGCAGCGTTCGCCGCGAGGTACTCGGTGAAGTTCTGGGTGGTGCCCGAGTCGTCGGAGCGGTGCACGACGGTGATCGGAGCAGACGGGAGCGTGGCGCCCGAGTTCTGGTCCTTGATCTTCGCGTCGTCCCACGTGGTGATCTTGCCCGAGAAGATGCCGGCGATCGTGGCGGCGTCGAGCTTGAGGTCCTTCACGCCGTCGACGTTGTACGCGATGGCGATCGGGGAGATGTAGACGGGGAGGTCGATGCCCTTGCTGCCCGCGGCGCAGCCCGCGAAGTCGGAGGCGAGTTCCTCGGTCTTGAGCGCGGCGTCGGAGCCGGCGAAGTCGGCAGCGCCCGAGATGAAGGACTTGCGTCCGGCGCCGGAGCCCTGCGGGTCGTAGTTCACGGTGACCTTGGGGTTGGCCTCCTGGAAGCCGGCTGCCCAGACGGTCTGTGCGGCGCCCTGAGCGGACGAGCCGATGCCGTTCAACGTGCCGGAGAGGTTCGAAGGCGCGGCCGACGTGGTCGACGGGGTGCTGCCCTCGTTCGACGCGCACGCGGTCAGAGAGATGGCGGCAGCGGCCAGGATGGCCAGAGGAGCGCCAAGACGCTTCAGTTTCACAGTTGTCCCTTCCGGGGATCAGTAACAACAGGACGGGGTCGGTGCGACCCGCGTGAGACGCTATTCCCGGTGTCTGACCAGCGTCCCCCGCAACGGTAAACGGAAGGTGAACGAGGGGTGTTGTCTTGGATGCTGCGGGGACCGATCAGGCGAGGAGCCCGCGGATGTCCTCCGCAGTCAGCGCCGCGTCGAATCCGGATTCGCCGTCGAGCACCGCCCCGAACAGCCGTGCCTTCTCGGCCTTCAGAGCCATCACCTTCTCCTCGATGGTGTCGGCGGCGACCAGCCGGTACACCATCACCGGCGAGGTCTGGCCGATCCGGTGCGTGCGGTCGATGGCCTGCTGCTCGACCGCGGGATTCCACCACGGGTCGAGCAGGAACACGTAGTCGGCCTCGGTCAGGTTCAGGCCGAACCCACCCGCGCGGAGGCTGATCAGGAAGACCGGGGCGGACCCTGCGCGGAAGCCGTCGATGACCTCCGCACGGCGCCGCGTGGCCCCGTCGAGCATCGCGAACGGGATGCCCGCCGCGGTCAGCCGCTCGGCCGCTTTCGCGAGGTAGCTGGTGAACTGGCTGAACACCAGCGCGCGGTGGCCCTCGGCGAGGACGTCTGCGAGCTGCTCCAGCAGGGCGTCCAGCTTGGCCGACGGGATGTCGTCGAACTCCCCGTGCGGGTCGTCCGGGGCGTCGATCAGGGAGGCGTCGAGGCTCAGCCGCCGCAGCAGCGTGAGCGAGCGGAGGACGTTGAACCGCTGGCGGTCGAGGTCGTCCACCAGGTCGAGGATCTTCTGGCGCTCGCGCTGCAGGTAGGCGTCGTAGACGCGGCGGTGGCTGGGGGAGAGCTCGACCGTCAGCACCTGCTCCTGCCGCGCGGGCAGCTCGGGTGCGACCTGCTCCTTGGTGCGGCGGAGCAGGAGCGGGCGCACGCGGCGCCGCAGCGTCTCCAGCCGCGCGGCAGCGACGTCGTCCCTCGCCGCGATCGGCTGGGCGTAGTGCTGGGTGAACCGGTGCGCCGGCGGAAGCAGTCCGGGCGCCACGATCGCGAAGAGCGCCCACAGCTCCAGGAGGTCGTTCTCGAGCGGCGTCCCCGTGATCGCGAGTTTGAACGGGACGGGGAAGTCGCGGGCGCAGCGGTGCACGAGGGACTGCCGGTTCTTCACGACCTGCGCCTCGTCGAGCACGAGGCCCGCCCAGGCCAGCTCCGTGTACCGGTCGGCGTCGAGGCGGAAGAGGGCGTACGAGGTGACGACCAGGTCTGCGTCCGCCACCGCCTCCCGCAATCGCGACGTGCTCCGCACACCGGCGGTGAGGGTGACGACCTTCAGGCCGGGCGTGAATCGACCGGCCTCAGCGCCCCAGTTCGAGACGACGGAGGCGGGCGCGACGACCAGGAACGGCGGGGCGGGCTCGCCTTCGGTGCCGGCGGCGACCGCGTCGGCGATGAGGCTGAGCGTCTGCACCGTCTTGCCGAGCCCCATGTCGTCGGCGAGGATCCCGCCGAGCCCGTGACGCCAGAGGAAGTGCAGCCAGCGCCGGCCGTGCTCCTGGTACGGCCTCAACGTGGCGGTCGTGGCGGGCGCGGGAGGCGGCGCATCGCCGAGCGGGTCCGCGCCGTCGGCCAGGGCCAGCAGCCCCGCGACCGTCTCGCGCCAGGCGTCGTCCTGCTCGGTGTCGTCGGCGAGCTCGTCGAGCTCCTCCCAGACCGCGGCCTGATGGCGGTTGAGCCGCAGCACGCCGGTCTCCCATTCGGGGAAGGTCGAGGCGTCCTGGATGATCTCGCGCAACCGGTCGAACACCGGTGTGTCGAGGGGAAGGTACGTGCGGTCGATGAGGAGCAGCTTCTTCGCGCCGCGGCTCAGCGCTGCGAAGAGCGGGGTGAACGGGATGTCACGGCCGTCGACGCGGACGATCACGCCCAGGTCGAACCAGTCCGGCTCCGCGCTGGGCATCGCCGTGATGGTCAGCTCGGGGGCGTCGGTGATCGCCCGGAACGCCGGGCGCTCACCCACCTCCCGGATGCGGAGATCGCCGCGGCCCGCCAGCCGGGGGAGCGTCTCCTCCACGAACTCGAGCGCGTCGAGGCCGCGCAGCGCCAGTGGGACCCCGGCGACGAGGGAGCCGGGGAGCGGGTTCCGGCCGATGAGGGCCAGTCGCTGTGCTTCGGCCTCCGGATCGCTGTACTGACCGGGCGCGGGATCGAGGTCGGTCGGCCGCCGGGTGCGAGCGGATCCGACGTGGTAGAGCCACTCCCAGTGCAGCTCGACCGACTCGCTCGGACGGTGCTCGACCACGAGTGCGAGGACCGGCGGTTCGATGCGCGGGAAGGTGACGCTGTCGTCCGCGCTCACGATCGAGATCGCCTGGCGCAGCAACGGGTAGGCATCGTGCAGGAAGTCGTCGGACTCCGCCGCGGGTACGCGGGGAAGCGGGTGCTCGAGCACCGACCGCTGCTCGGATGTCAGCGGCGCAGTACTGGGCGCGAGCAGGATGCGCGGCGCCGGAGACCAGTGCACCGCGTAGAGGCCGTGGTCGCCGATGCGGCCCACCGACTCGGGAGGGTGTCGCTCGCCGTCGAACAGCACGACCGTCTCCAGCTCGAGCCCGTCGTCGCCGGCGCTCGCGTCGAGCAGCACCTCGGCGACCTGACCGATCTGCACCGACCCGTCCGCGGCGCCGGTGACCAGACTCACCCCGGCGTCGCCGGCCTGAGCGAGCAGCTCCCAGAGCAGAGGGCTCTCGTAGTCGTCGAGGAGGATGCGGTCGGGGTCGTCGCCGAGAGGGACGGGCGTCGAGCGCTGCAGTGCCGACACCTGGTGGAACCAGCGGATCTGGCGGCGTGAGAGGGACAGGCGGTGCACATGGTGCTGGATGGTGGCCCAGCTGATGCCGGAGGTCTTCCAGCGTCCCGACGGGCCGAGCACTGCCGGGCGCACGGCCAGGACGACGGGGGCGCCCGACCCCGGCTCGGCCGGGACGGTGCGGGAGCTCGGTCGCTGCCACCGATCCGTCGGCCGCCGTTCGAGCTGCCGCACCTCGAAGTGGAGGGCGGTCGTCGCCTCGCCCGCGGCCTCCTCGGTGGTCGGGCGCGACAGGCGGGCGACCGCGTCCCGCCAGGGCGAGCGCGGGGCAGGATCGGCGGGAGTCATCGCGTCACGTTCTCACGGACCTGCGACACCGGGCGGGTGCCGTCACGCCACAGCGGGTGCGTACGTCTCGATGGAGATGATCCCGGATGCGGGATTCGATGCCGAGAGATGCACCACCGAGAACCCGCCCGTGTCGAGGTCGGCAGCGTCGGTGAGGTAGGAGCCGGGCATCGTGCCGGTCGCGAGGGCGATCTCGCGGAGGATCTCGGGCAGGACGGGCCCGTGGCTGCAGAGCACGGCGTTCTTGCCGGCGCGTACGCGTTTGCCGACGACCGTGCGGACGTCGCCGCGGCCCTCCTCGTACGCCTCCTGGCTGATGTCGTGGGTGCGGTGCGGCTGGATCCCGGTCGCGGCCGCGAGCGGTGCGACGGTCGCGACGCAGCGGACCGCGTCGCTCGTCACGATGCGCTTGGGCCGCCAGGCGACCAGGGACGGCACGTCGCCCGCCGCCTGCTTCACGCCGCGGTCGGTCAGCGGGCGGGAGGCGTCGGATCCGTTCCACCCTCCGCGCGGCTCCGCCTTGCCGTGACGCAGAGCGATGAGCGAGAACGTCGACGTGATGCCCTGGCGCACGAACCCGTCGAACGCGTCGAGGATCTCGACATCGCGCTCGTAGGTCAGATAGCCGCGCGCCTTCTTGATGGTCACCCACTCGACCGCGGCGATCTCGTTGTTCGGGACGAAGGTCGATTGCGCGATCGCGCGCGCGGACACCTCCGCCGCCCAGTAGTGCACGATCTTCTCGCGCCCGCTGCTCAGGGGGTAGGTGGAGACGCCGAGGGGGAGGCCGAGTCCGATCTTGAGCCCGGTCTCCTCCTGGATCTCGCGCACCGCGGTCTGGGGGAGCGTCTCGCCCGGATCGACCTTGCCCTTGGGGATGGTGACGTCGCCGTACTTCGTGCGATGCACGACGAGCACGACAATACGGTCGTCCACCACCCGCCAGCACAGGGCCCCGGCGGCGTAGATGGCCTGACTCACCGCCTGCTTCCCGTGCGCTGGCTCCGCGGCCGGTGACTGATCTGCTGCATGAGTTTATTCTGCAGGTCGATCAGCGGCTTGCCGTCATCGTCCAGGTGGTGGCGCGTCCAATCGCCGTCCTCACCGAGCGCCCAGGCCGCGGTCCGCGGGTCGAACGCGAGGTCGAAGAGGTCGTCGAGCTCGGTCAGGTGATCGGGCGAGGTCAGGCGCACGAGCGCCTCGACGCGCCGGTCGAGGTTGCGGTGCATCATGTCGGCGCTGCCGATGTAGACCTGGGGGTCGCCGTCGTTCACGAAGGAGAACACGCGGGAGTGCTCGAGGTAGCGGCCGAGCACCGACCGCACGCGGATGTTCTCGGAGAGCCCCTCGCGCCCGGGGACGAGGCCGCAGATGCCGCGCACCCACAGGTCGATCGGCACACCCGCCTGGCTCGCACGGTAGAGGGCGTCGATGATCGCCTCGTCGACGATCGAGTTGAGCTTGATCCGGATGCCCGACGGCTTGCCCGCAGCCGCGTTCGCGCGCTCGGTGTCGATGCGCTTCAGCAGGCCCTTGCGCAGGTGGAGGGGCGCGACGAGCAGTCGCTTGAACTTCTTCTCGATCGCGTAGCCCGAGAGCTCATTGAAGAGACGGGTGAGGTCTTTGCCGACCTGGTCGTCGGCGGTCAGCAGGCCGAGGTCCTCGTAGATGCGCGACGTCTTCGGGTTGTAGTTGCCCGTCCCGATGTGGCTGTAGTGCTTGAGCACGCCCTTCTCCTCGCGGATGACGAGCGCGAGCTTGCAGTGCGTCTTGAGCCCGACGAGGCCGTAGACGACGTGCACACCCGCCTTCTCGAGCTTGCGGGCCCACGAGATGTTGTTCTGCTCGTCGAAGCGCGCCTTGATCTCCACGAGGGCGAGGACCTGCTTGCCGGCCTCGGCGGCGTCGATCAGGGCCTCGACGATCGGGCTGTCGCCCGACGTGCGGTAGAGCGTCTGCTTGATGGCGAGCACGTGCGGGTCGGCGGCGGCCTGCTCGAGGAACGCCTGGACGCTCGTCGCGAAGGACTCGTAGGGGTGGTGGAGCAGGATGTCGCCGCGCGACACCGCCGCGAACACGTTCGGCGTGGCGTTCGGCTCGCTCGGCATGAGCTGCGCTGCCGTGGTGGGGACGTGGTTGGGGTAGTGCAGATCGGGCCGGTCGATGCGGGCCAGGTCGAAGAGTCCGCCGAGGTCGAGCGGCGCGGGCAGACGGTAGACCTCCTGCTCGGTGACGTCGAGCTCGCGCACGAGCAGCCCGAGCGTCACGTCGTCCATGTCGTCGGTGACTTCGAGGCGGATGGGAGGGCCGAACCGGCGGCGCAGCAGCTCGCGTTCGAGCGCCTGGATCAGGTTCTCGGTCTCGTCCTCGTCGACCTCGACGTCTTCGTTGCGGGTGACGCGGAACACATGGTGGTCGAGGATCTCCATGCCCGGGAACAGGTCGCCGAGGTGGTTGGCGATGAGGTCTTCGAGGGGGATGAAGCGCACCTCGCCGAGTCCCTCACGCTGATCGATGCGCACGAAGCGCGGAAGCATCTGCGGGACCTTGAGGCGGGCGAACTGCTCCTTGCCGGTGCGGGAGTTGCGCACGCGCACGGAGAGGTTGAGCGAGAGCCCCGAGATGTAGGGGAACGGGTGCGCCGGGTCGACGGCGAGCGGCATCAGGACCGGGAAGATCTGCAGCGAGAACACCTCCCGCATCTGCGCCCGGTCGGCTTCGTCGAGCTGGTCCCACGGGACGACGGAGATGCCGGCGGCGTCGAGGTCCGGCTCGACCAGCTCGCGATAGGCACGGGCGTGCCGCTCCTGCAGCTCGTGGGCCTTGAGGGAGATGTCGGCGAGGACGTCCTGCGGGGCGCGGCCGACATTCGTCGGCACGGCGAGCCCGGTCGCGATGCGCCGCTTGAGGCCGGCCACGCGGACCATGAAGAACTCATCCAGGTTGCTCGCGAAGATGGCGAGGAAGTTCGCCCGCTCGAGGACCGGGAGCAGCGGATCCTCCGCGAGCTCCAGCACGCGCTGATTGAACGCCAGCCAGCTGATCTCGCGGTCGAGATACCGGTCGTCGGGCAGATCGGGGTCGGGCTCGTAGATGAAAGGCGCGAAGTCGTCGTCGAAGTCGCTGCCCAGGCTTCCGGTCAGCCCGCTGTCGAGGAGGATGTCATCGGCGTCCATCCCCCCATCTTGGCACTCGCCCGCGACGTCGGGGACGGAGCCGGGTTAACGGTGGATAAACGCGTACCCCACACCTCAGCTGTGGACGCTGGAGGGCACCCGGTCGTTGTCGTCGTCGTAGACGTTGAAGCGGTAGCCCACGTTGCGGACCGTGCCGATCAGCGACTCCAGGTCGCCGAGCTTGGCCCGCAGCCGCCGCACGTGCACGTCGACCGTGCGCGTGCCGCCGAAGTAGTCGTAGCCCCACACCTCGCTGAGCAGCTGCTCGCGGGTGAAGACCCGCGACGGGTGGGTGGCGAAGAAGCGGAGGAGCTCGAACTCCTTGAAGGTGAGGTCGAGCTGGCGGCCGTGCGCCTTGGCCGAGTAGCTGGCCTCGTCGATGGTGATCCCGGAGGCCTGGATCTTGCTCTGCGAGTGCTCCTGCGTCTGGCGCCCGATCGCGAGCCGGATCCGGGCGTCGATCTCGGCGGGCCCGGCGTTGTCGAGCACGACGTCGCTGGCGCCCCAGTCCGCGCTCACGGCGGTGAGGCCGCCTTCGGTGAGGACGAGCAGAAGCGGCACGGTCACACCGGTGGTGGTGAGGATCTTGCACAGGGATTTCGCGCTGGCCAGGTCGCGCCGCGCGTCGACGAAGATCAGGTCGCAGCTCGGAGCGTTGACGAGAGCCGCCGGCTCGGCCGGGATCTGGCGCGTGCGGTGGCTGAGGAGGGCGAGCGACGGGAGCACCTCCGCGTCGGGCGCAGAGGTGAGGATCAACAGCTGCGCCACCCAGGTCCTCCACCCTCTCGGTGCCGCAATGCTACCCGAAATGCATGCGCCGGCCGTCCGCGGGTCCCTTCCGCAGGGCACAATGGGTCCATGAGCGACATCGCCAACGGCGCGCCCGGGCCGGATCTGCCGGGGCCCGGTCCGCACCCGCAGGGCCCCGCCGCGGCCGCCGAGCCGCCGGAGCCCATGCCCCGAGCCGTGCTCTACGGAAGCGTCGGATCGGTCTGGGCCGTCTCGATCGTGCTCGCCGTGCTGATCGGCGCGCTCTCCCCGCACTCCGCGTACGCGTCGTGGCTCTCCCTCGCGCTCGGTGTGAGCGTGCTGCTGGCCTTCGCCGCCCAGCTGGCGACCCAGCGCAAGGACGGCTTCGTCAACCGGCTCGCGGCGACGCTGACCGGCAGCTTCGTCATCCTCGGCATCACCGGCGCGGTCCTTGCCCTCGTCGCGGCCGCGAGCTGACATAGACTCTGTACATGCTCGTCGCTCTCGAACTCTTCTTCGTCGGCCTGCTGGGCCTGGCCACGCTCGCGATCCTCGGCGTCTCCGGACTGGTCGTCTACAACCTCTTCCGCGGCCAGCGCTAGGCGGGGGAGCGGTCACGTCATGATCGAGATCCCGACCGACCTCCCCTCCGAGCTCGTTCCGCTCTCCTGGCTCATCGGCGTCTGGGAGGGCACCGGCGTGCTCGACTACGCCATCGAGGACGAGCACACCGAGCTCGAGTTCGGGCAGTGCGTGAGCTTCAGCCACGACGGGCAGGCGTACCTCAACTACTCGTCGACCTCGTGGATCCTCGACGAGGAGAAGACGCCGCTCGCCGCCGAGACGGGCTACTGGCGGCTGAGCCGCAAGCTCATCGAGGGCGACCAGGGGCCGGCGATGCTCCCAGGCACGGGACCGCGCCCGTTCGGCACCGCGCAGGCGGTCGAGACGCTGCGCAACGCCAACGGCGCCTTCGACATCGACGTCTCCGTCATCCACCCGGACGGCGTCAGCGAGCTGTACCTGGGCCAGGTGAAGGGCCCGCGCATCGACCTCGCGACCGACGCCGTGCTCCGCACCGCGGGGGCCAAGGAGTACACCGCCGCGACGCGTCTCTACGGCCTGGTCGAGAACCACCTCCTCTGGGCGTGGGACATCGCCGCCCTCGGGCAGGAGCTGCGCACGCACGCCTCCGCCCGCCTCGCCAAGGCGGAATGATGACCTCCTCCCCGTTCCTCCGGCTTCCGGGGGCCGTCGATGCGGCGGCCGTCCCCACCGTGACGGCCGAGCCCGGCGTGCCCGCCCACTACGGCAACCCGCTCGGCGAGCAGCGCGCCCTCGCCGAGGGCCGGGCCATCGTCGACCTCTCGGACCGCGCCGTCCTCACCGTCACCGGCCCCGACCGGCTCAGCTGGCTCAACTCGATCACCAGCCAGGCGCTGGGCCGTCTGCAGCCAGGAGAGTCGTCCGAGACCCTGCTGCTGGATGTCACGGGCCGCGTCGAGCACGCGGTGCGGCTCCTCGACGACGGCGAGACGCTCTGGCTGCTGGTCGACCGCCCCGAGGCCGAGGGGCTGCTCTCGTGGCTCGACCGGATGCGCTTCATGCTCCGCGTGGAACTGGCGGACCGGACCGACGACCTCGCCACGATCGGCACCCTCGGCGACCCGCCGCTGCCGATCGCCGCCCCGAACGGCGTCCCCCTCGTCTGGCACGACCCCTGGCGGTCGGTGACGGCCGGAGGCCACCAGTACGCGCAGGGCGAGCATCCCGGAGCCGGCTGGACCTGGAGCGAGCGGCTCGTGCCGCGCGACGCGCTCGACTCGATCGTCGCCCGCGTCGAGAGCGGCGAGCTCGTCGCCGCCGGAGCCGCCGCGGCCGACGCGCTGCGCATCGCCGCCTGGCGCCCGCGGTTCGCGACGGAGGTCGACGAGCGGACCATCCCGCACGAGCTCGACTGGCTGCGCAGCGCCGTCCACCTCGACAAGGGGTGCTACCGCGGGCAGGAGACGGTGGCCAAGGTCCACAACCTCGGTCATCCGCCGCGCCGCCTCGTGATGCTCCACCTCGACGGCTCCGAGGGCGCGCATCCCGCGCGCGGCGCCTCGGTGACGCTCGGCGAGAAGGAGGTCGGAACCGTGACCTCCACGGCTCTGCACTACGAGCTCGGCCCGATCGCGCTCGCCGTGGTGAAGCGCAGCACCGCACCCGACGCCACGCTCACGGTCGACGCCGACGGCACTCCCGTCGCGGCCGCGCAGGAGGTCGTCGTGCCTCCTGGAGCCGGCGCCGAAGCGCAGGTCCCGCATCTGCCGCGACTTGGTGCCGTCACCCGCCGTCCCCGCGCCTGACGCGCGCGACATTCGTGCCGAATGTCGCGAACACGGCGTCCGAAGTCGACATTCGGCACGAATGCGCGAGGCAGGCTACGCGGGAGAGACGGCGTCCCAGTCGACGGTGAGCTCGCCGAGACGCCAGCGCGTACGGCCGCCGCGCACCGGCCAGCCCGCGTCGCGCATGCCCTGCGCGACGGCGATCCAGCGCTGCGACGGCCCGTAGGCGGCCAGCGGCGAGTGGATGCGCCACAGGCGATCCAGGTCCGCGAGGAAGGCATGCACACGCTCGCCCGGCACGTTGCGGTGGATGAGGGCCTTCGGCAGCCGCTCGGCGACGACCGACGGCGCGTCCAGCCCGCGCAGCCGCAGGGACACCGTGAGCGAGAGCGGCCCGTCCGGATCGAGGGCGACCCAGCTGGCGATCCGGCCGATCTCGTCGCAGGTGCCCTCGACCAGCAGCCCGCCGGGCTGCAGGCGCGAGCGCATCCGCTCCCAGGCGGCGGGGACCTGCGACTCGTCGTACTGGCGCAGGACGTTGAACGCGCGGATGACCGCAGCCCGCCGACCGTCGGGGAGGGGGACCTCGAACCCGCCGACGGCGAAGCGGATGCGGGCGTCGGCGGCGAAGCCGGTCCGCCCCGCCCGGACGGCGACGAGCTGCTCCTCGGCCGTGCGGACCCGGGCGGGCTCGATCTCGAGGCCGACGACCTCGACGTCCGGCCGTGCCTTCGCCAGGCGCTGCTGCAGTTCGAGCGCGGTCACCCCGCTCGCGCCGTAGCCGAGGTCGACGACGAGGGGGTCCGTGGTGCGGCGGAGGACCGGCTGGGCCGCGACCCAGCGGTCGATGCGGCGCAGCCGGTTGGTGTTGGTCGTGCCACGCGTCACCGTGCCGATCGCACCGGAAGCCATCGCTCCAGTCTGCCGTACCCGGCACGGTAGATTAGGAGCATGTCCGCGCCCTACACTTTGATCCTCCTCCGCCACGGCAACAGCGAGTGGAACCAGAAGAACCTGTTCACCGGCTGGGTGGACGTCCGGCTCAGCGAGCAGGGCGTCACCGAGGCCAAGCGTGCCGGCGAGCTGCTCGCCGAGTCCGGCCTGCAGCCCGACATCCTCTACACCTCCGTGCTCACGCGGGCGATCCAGACCGCGAACTACGCGCTCGACGTCTCGGACCGCCTCTGGATCGACGTGAAGCGCTCCTGGCGCCTCAACGAGCGCCACTACGGTGCCCTCCAGGGCCTCGACAAGGCCGAGACGCTCGAGAAGTACGGTCCCGAGCAGTTCCAGCTGTGGCGCCGGTCGTTCGACGTCCCGCCGCCCCTGCTGGACGACGACAGCGAGTTCTCGCAGGCGCACGACCCGCGCTATGCCGGTCTGGGCGCCGACCTCCCGCGCACGGAGTGCCTGAAGGACGTCATCGACCGGATGCTGCCCTACTGGGAGTCCGACATCACGGCGAGCCTCGTCGAGGGCAAGACGGTGCTGGTGACCGCGCACGGCAACTCGCTGCGCGCCCTGGTGAAGCACCTCGACGGCATCTCGGACGACGACATCGCCGAGCTCAACATCCCGACCGGCATCCCGCTCGTCTACAAGCTCGACGCGGACTTCCGCCCGGTCGAGCCCGCGTACTACCTCGACCCGGAGGCCGCGGCCGCCGGCGCCGCCGCGGTCGCCGCCCAGGGCAAGAAGTAGCCCCGAGAAGGCACGAAGCACACGAAAAACCGCCGAGCGGGCAGATCATTCGCCCGCTCGGCGGTTTTTCGTGTCAGGGGTGACCCGGGATCAGGAGGCGAGCTCCGGGGCCCAGTCGCCGGTCGCGAGGTACTGGACCTTCTTGGCGATCGAGACCGCGTGGTCCGCGAAGCGCTCGTGGTACCGGGAGGCGAGGGTCGCGTCGACGGTGTCGACGGCCTGGCCCTTCCACGTCTCGCCGAGGACCTTGTCGAACACGCTGGCGTGCAGCTCGTCCACGTCGTCGTCATCGTTGCGGATCTCGTCGGCGAGCCTGATGTCCTGCGTGCGGAGCAGCTCGGCGAGCTTCTCCGCGATGGCGACGTCGAGACGGCCCATCTCGGCGAAGGTGGAGCGCAGACCCTTCGGCACGACCTTGTCCGGGAACCGGTAGCGGGCGAGCTGGGCGATGTGCTCGGCCATGTCGCCCATCCGCTCGAGGGAGGCGCTGATGCGCAGCGCGCTGACGACGATGCGGAGGTCACGCGCGACAGGCTGCTGCCGGGCGAGGATCTGGATGGAGAGCTCGTCGAGGACGACCGTGAGCTCGTCGATCTTGTGGTCGTTGGCGATGACGTCCTCGGCGAGCGAGACGTCGGACTCGTTGAACGCCCGTGTCGCCTGCTGGATGGAGTGGACGACGAGCTCGGCGATCTCGACGAGTCGGTCCTGGACGTCGGCCAGCTCCTGCTGGAACACTTCGCGCATGGGGTGGGATCCTTCCTGGGCGTGCGCGGGCACGCGGGATGCGGGGGTCATCTGACCCCGTTCTCGATGTTCGCCGCATCAGGTTAACAGTCGGTGCCCGCAGCCTGAACACTGTTTAACGTACCCGCGAAAACACGCGCCGAAACGGGGCACGCGGCAGAGCGTGTGTTCCACCATCCCATACGCTTGCGACATGGACTCCGCCTGGTTGGTGCTGCTCTCGCTGGGCCTCGGCCTCGCCGTCGGCGCCGGTTTCGTGTGGATCCTGCACATCGCCGCCCGTCGGGGCGACCATGCGGCCGCGGTGGTGAACCCCGCGGTACCGGACGGTGTCGATCAGGTGCTCGACGCGATGGAGTCGGCGGGAGTCGTGCTCGACCCCTCGAACAACGTCATCAAGGCCTCTCCGGGCGCCCACGCCATCGGCCTGGTCTGGAGCGGGACGCTCGTCCACCCGCACCTCATCGCGCTCGTCGACCGCGTGCGCCGCTCCGGCGAGCCGGTCACGGAGGACTGCGAGCTGGCGCGCGGCCCCTTCGGCGATGCGAACATCCACCTCAGCGTGCGCGTAGCCCGTCTCGGCTCGCGGTACATCCTGCTGCTCGCGGAGGACCGCACCGAATCCTTCCGGCTCGATTCCGTACGCCGCGACTTCGTCGCGAACATCAGCCACGAGCTGAAGACGCCGATCGGCGCCGTCGGCCTCCTGGCGGAAGCGCTCGACGGCGCGTCCGACGATCCCGAGCAGGTGCGCCGCTTCGCGCACCGGCTGTCGGAGGAGGCGGAGCGGCTCGCCCGCATCACCCGCGACATCATCGAGTTGAGCAGGCTCCAGGCCACGGATGCCCTGGGGGATGCCCACACGCTCTCCGCCGCCAAGATCGTGAAGTCCGCCATCGACCAGAACCGGGTGGCGGCCGAAGCGCGCGGCATCGAGATCGCCATGCGCGGCGAGAAGTCGGCCGAGGTGCTCGGCAACGAGAAGCTGCTCGTCACGGCCGTCGACAACCTCATCTCGAACGCCATCCAGTACTCTCCCGACGAGTCCCGGGTTGGGATCGGCGTGCGCACCCTCGACGGCGTCGTCGAGATCGCCGTCACCGACCAGGGCGAGGGGATCCCCGAGGACGACCTGGATCGCGTGTTCGAGCGGTTCTTCCGCGTCGACCAGGCCCGGTCGCGCAACACCGGCGGCACCGGACTCGGCCTCTCGATCGTCAAGCACGCCGTGCAGAACCACGGCGGCGAGGTCCGCGTCTGGTCGCAGCCGGGGCGCGGCTCCACCTTCACCATCCGACTGCCAGAAGCTTCCACCGTTCGCCCCCCGATAGGAGAGAACAAGTGACATCCATCCTGCTCGTCGAGGATGAGGCCGCGCTCAGCGAGCCGCTCGCGTACCTGCTCGGCCGAGAGGGCTACGAGGTGACGGTCGCCGAAGACGGCCCCACCGCGCTGGCCGAGTTCGACAAGGACGGCTCGGATCTCGTGCTGCTCGACCTGATGCTCCCGGGCATCCCGGGCACCGAGGTCTGCCGCGAGATCCGCTCGCGCTCGAACGTGCCGATCATCATGCTGACCGCCAAGGACTCCGAGGTGGACATCGTGGTCGGGCTCGAGCTCGGCGCCGACGACTACGTGACCAAGCCGTACTCGTCGCGCGAGCTGCTCGCTCGCATCCGCGCCGTCCTGCGCCGCCGGGTCGAAGCGGACGAGATCGAGGACGACGGCATCCTGGAGGCCGGCACCGTGCGGATGGATGTGGACCGCCACACCGTCGCCGTCAACGGCTCCGAGATCTCCATGCCGCTGAAGGAATTCGAGCTGCTGGAGCTGCTGCTCCGCAACGCCGGGCGCGTGCTGACCCGCGGTCAGCTGATCGACCGCGTGTGGGGGAGCGACTACTTCGGCGACACGAAGACGCTCGACGTGCACATCAAGCGCATCCGTTCGCGCATCGAGGAGAGCCCGTCGGAACCGCAGATGCTCGTGACGGTTCGCGGGCTGGGCTACCGCTTCAACGCCTGACCGCCGCCGGCCGACCGCCGCATACGACGAAGCCGCCCCTCGCGATGAGGGGCGGCTTCGTCGTTGCGTGCGGGGTCCGGACTACGGAGCCGGGGTCTCCGTCGGGACCGGGGTCTCGGAGATCGCCGGAGTCGGCGTCGGAGTCGGGAGCGCCGTCGGCGGCACGAGGTCCTTGTACTCGGTGAGACCGCCGTCGAGGACGGGGACCTGCAGCTGGACGCCGGTCTGGTCGCCGTACTGGAAGTAGACGGGGTACAGGCTGCCCGGGAGGGCGGAGAACGGGGTGAAGAAGACGTTGCCGGAGGTCGACTCGGGGTCGGTGCCGACCTTCTTGGTCTGGCCGGCGTCGACGGTGACGTAGGCGGCCTCGCCGCTCTTGTCGCCGCCGGTGACGGCGACCTTCTGCGCGGTCGAGCCGGTGTTCACGAGGGTCACGACCAGGCTGCCGACCGTGCCGCCCGAGGCGTCGGTCACGAGGATGGCGTTGCGCACGTCGATGGTGCCGACGCTCCCGCTGACCCCGTCGCTCGCGTCGTAGTGCTTCGTGGTGGCCTGCGGGGCGATGAGCCCGCAACCCGCGGTGCCGAACGCAACCGTCAGGGCGAGGACGACGGACGCCGCGACTCGAGCTTTCACTGGATGACCCTCCTGATCGTTCCGCTCGACGGCGCGGTGCAGCCCTGTCAGGAAGCGGAGATTCGAGTCGAGTTTAGCGTATGCGCGAGGGCGTCCCGGGGCCCGCGGGAGGTGCGAGGGCGAACCTTAGCATGTGGCTCGTGTGGTATCCTATTCTTTGCTGAAGGGACAACATATCTATGCTTTTCGAGGTTGGCGAAACCGTCGTTTACCCCCATCACGGTGCTGCAACGATCACCGAGGTCAAGAAAAGAATCATCAAGGGTGAAGAGAAGCTGTACCTCAAGCTCAACGTGACGCAGGGCGATCTGACCATCGAGGTCCCCGCCGAGAACGTCGACCTCGTCGGAGTGCGCGACGTGATCGGCAAGGAGGGGCTGGACCGCGTGTTCGAGGTCCTGCGCGCCCCGTTCACCGAGGAGCCCACCAACTGGTCGCGCCGGTACAAGGCGAACCTGGAGAAGCTGGCGTCGGGCGACGTCATCAAGGTCTCGGAGGTCGTCCGCGACCTCTGGCGCCGCGATCAGGACCGCGGCCTGTCGGCCGGCGAGAAGCGCATGCTGGCGAAGGCTCGTCAGATCCTGATCTCCGAGCTCGCGCTGGCCGAGAAGACCGATGACGAGAAGGCCTCCACCCTTCTCGACGAGGTCCTCGCCTCCTAGGCTGCTCACCTTCGTTCTCACGGCCCCGCGACCTTCTGGTCGCGGGGCCGTATACGTTTCACCGGGCATGCCTGCGGCGGAATGGATGCCGTCGAAGCGGAGACCCCGTCGGCACTGATCGTTGACTTTTGTTCACGGGTTAGGCCAGACTCGGCCATGTTGACGTAAACATGTTGACGTCAACATCACCAGAATCGAAAGGTCACCTGACAGTGTCGTCACGTCTTCGACGGCTGCTGCTCGCCTCCTTCGCCGTCGGCTCCCTCGCCGCGGCCGGGAGCATCACGAGCATCCCCGGCAGCCCGAGCACCGCTGCAGCCGCGACCGCCTCCGCGGTCACGATCAACCCCAACCCCGCCTATCAGAACGCCGCCTTCGAAGGCTGGGGCACCAGCCTCGCCTGGTTCGCCAACGCGACCGGAGGCTACCCCGAGGCCGTTCGCCAGGACCTGTTCGACAAGGTCTTCGGCAGCGACGGACTCAACCTCAACATCGCCCGCTACAACATCGGCGGCGGCAACGCCACCGACGTGCCGCCCTACCTGCGCGCCGGCGGCGCCGTGGAGGGCTGGTGGAACCCCGATGTCACGGCCACGGACGCCCAGGGCGCCATCACGAGCACCTACGCCGACCGCAACCGGCTCGGCGCCGCGTGGGATGCGGACGACCCCGCCTCCTACGACTTCACGGCCGACGCGACCCAGCGCTGGTGGATCGACGCGCTGAAGGACAGGATCACGAAGTGGGAGGCGTTCAGCAACTCGCCGCCGTACTTCATGACCAACAGCGGCTACGTCTCAGGCAACTTCACCGCGGCCAACGACCAGCTGAAGACGTCGAGCATCGCTGACTACGTCACCTACCTGAAGGCGGTCGTCCAGCACATCGAGCAGACGAGCGGGATCGCCTTCGACAGCATCGACCCGTTCAACGAGCCCAACACGAACTACTGGGGCACGAACATCGACTCGAGCACCGGCTGGCCCAAGAAGGGCGGCCAGGAGGGCGCCCACATGGGCCCGGCGCTGCAGGACACCGTGATCAAGGCCCTGCAGGCGGAGCTCGCGAAGGCGGGGACCACGACGGGCGCGCACATCTCCGCGATGGACGAGACCAACCCCTCCATCTTCATGACCGACTGGAACGGCTGGTCGCAGCAGTCCAAGGCCGCCGTCGACCAGCTCAACGTGCACACGTACGGCACGAGCGGCCGCACCCAGGTGCGCGACGTCGCGAAGGCCAACGGCAAGGACCTCTGGATGAGCGAGGTCGAGGGCGACTGGGACGGCACCGGCGTCAACAACCAGACGAACATCAACAACGGCATCGGCATGGCCACCCGCATCACCGACGACCTGCGCGAGCTCGAGCCGAGCGCCTGGGTCTTCTGGCAGCCGGTGGAGGACTACTACAACATGCAGAAGGTCGAGAAGCTCAACTGGGGCAGCATCGACATCGACTTCGACTGCAACGCCGACGGCAACTCGGTGCGGCGCCTCGCCGACGGCGACGCCGACCCGTCGTGCAAGGTCGTGACCAACGCGAAGTACAACACGGTGCGCAACTTCACCCACTACATCCGCCCGGGCGATCACATCATCCCCTCGACCAACACGGCGACCACCACGGCGCTCGGCGCCGACGGGACTTCCGTCACCCTGGTCCACACGAACGCCGGCACCGCGCCGGAGGACCTCACCCTCGACCTCGCCAAGTTCGGCGCGATCGACGCCGGTGCGACCGTGACGCCGATCGTCACCACGGAGTCGCCCGCGAGCGACCCCACCGCGAACGCGCTCGTTCAGAAGGCGGCCGTCCCGGTGGATGCCGCGGCCAAGACCGCCCGCGTCGCGGTGCCCGCCAAGTCGGTGACGACCCTCGTCGTCCGCGGAGTGCACGGGGTGGCCGACACGGCCGTGCCGCTGCAGGACGGGCAGACCTACCAGCTCCGCGGCGTGCAGAGCGGCAAGAACCTGACCGGGAGCACTGCCGGAACCGCGACGATCACGTCGTCCGCGACCACCGCGTCCGCCGCCTCCACCCAGGCGTGGACCGTGCGCAAGCTGACCCAGGGAGCGGCCAACACGGAGCGCTACACGCTGCAGGACGGCTCCGGCCGGTACCTCACGGCCACCACCGCCGGAACCGCGGTGAAGGCGCTCGCACCCGACGCGGCCGCCGCCGACCCCGCGGCCCAATGGATGCTGTCCACCGTCGACGGCGCCCGCTACAGCCTCCTGAGCGTCGCCGCCGGCTCGGTGCTCGACGTCGGCGGCCAGTCGACGGCCGAGAACGCGCCCGTGGGGGTCTACGGCTCGAACACTGGCACGAACCAGCTCTGGACCATCCAGGACACCGCTCTCGTCTCGGTGCAGCCGGTGACCGTCGCCACCCTCGCGGGAACGGCGCCCGCCCTGCCCGCGACCGTCGTCCCGGTGTACCGCAGCGGGGCCGGCTCGCCCGTCCCGGTGACGTGGGACACGGCAGGAGCCGACTGGAGCGTCCCCGGCTCGATCACGATCCATGGCGCGGGAACCGATCTCTTCGGCCACGCGTTCGACTCCGCCATCGCGACCGTCGACGTCGGCGGATACAGCAGGACCGACCCGGTCTCGCTCACCACGTTCGCCGGCGTCTCCGCCGCAGCGGTGCGTGCGAGCGCCCCCGCGACGGTTCCGGCGCACGTCGGCGCGAGCGGCGCGACGCACGACGCGGCCGTCACCTGGGACTGGAGCTCCGTCACCGACGCGTCGCTCGCCGCCGTCGGGGTCGTCACCGTCCCGGGCACCGCGGTCTCGAACGATCCGGCCGCTCCGTCGCTCCCGGCGACGCTGTCGCTGATCGTCACGAGCCCGTCGGAGCGGAATGTCGCGACGGACGCCGCGGTGAAGGCGAGCGCGACCTCCACCGAGAGCGGCTACTCGGCCGACAACACCCGGAACGGCAACCTCGCCGACAAGGGCTGGTCGAACTGGGTGTCGACGAACAAGCCGACCTCCAGCACCCTCACCTACGACCTCGGCAGCACGCAGACCGTGAACCATCTCACGCTCTACGCCTACAAGGACGGATCGACGACGAGCTGGCCCAGCCAGATCACCGTCCAGTACGCCGACGACTCGGGTGCATGGATCGACGCGCCGGGCTCACCGGTCGCCGTGCCGATCCCCTCCGACGGGACGGCGCCGATCGTCGACGTCGTGCTCGGCGGGGTCAACACCTCGAAGGTCCGCGTCGTCATGACCGCGTACGCCAACACCCACATGACGATCGCCGAGGTCCAGATCTACGCGCGCACCGCCGGCACGGGCACCGTCTCAGGACTCGCCGCGCTGACCGTCGACGGTGAACCGGTCGCCGGCTTCGCGACGGGGACGACCGCGTACACCGTGAACACACGAGGAGCGGCCGTGCCCCGGCTCTCCGCCGTCCCCGTGGACGGGAAGGCCGCGGTCGCCGTGGTCCAGCCCTCCGGGGCGAACGGGTTCGTGGGCTCGGTCACCGTCACCAGCGAGGACGGCGCATCGAGCACCGCCTACACCGTGACGCTGACGCGACAGATCGCGCTCGCGGTGGCCGACCTCGGCGGCGCGCGCGTCGCCGAGCCGGTGACGGCGAAGCCCACCTCGGATCCGGCCGACGCGACCCTCCGCTACACCTGGCTGGTCGACGGGGTCGCGGTCGTGACCGAGTCGGCCGCCGCGTCGTACACACCGCAGGCCGCGGACGAGGGCCTTCCGCTGAGCGTCTCAGTCACGGCCTCCGCCGATGGATACGAGACGGCGACCGCCGACTCCGGTTCCGTCGTCGTCGGGGCTGCGGCTCCCGAGCCCGCCGCGGCCGTCACCGGAGCGGTGGACGCCTCCGGGCGTGCCCTGACTGACGGCGCCACGCTGAAGCCCGGGGACGCGGTGACGATCACGGTCGACCCGACCGTGGTCGGCACGGAGTACGCGCTCGAGTTCCACTCGACGCCGGTCACCATCGCGTCGGCGGTCGGCGACGGTCGCGCGGTCACCCTTCTCGGCACCATCCCCGTCGATGCCGCGGCCGGTGCGCACCGGCTCGTG
The DNA here is from genome assembly GCF_042883605.1 of Leifsonia sp. NPDC058194. Taxonomy (NCBI): domain Bacteria; kingdom Bacillati; phylum Actinomycetota; class Actinomycetes; order Micrococcales; family Microbacteriaceae; genus Leifsonia; species Leifsonia sp. NPDC058194. Next base: position 339,650 of record NZ_JBHVVL010000004.1, read on the forward strand.
GTCCGGACGGCGGCGGGAGAGCTCTGGAGCGTCGGTGTCGTGATCGCAGCGTCCGCCGCCACCGGTGGGGCAGGAGCCGTCGGCGGCCTCGCCGACACGGGAAGCACGCTGCCCGTCACGGCCGCGGTGCTGGCGCTGCTCCTCCTCGGAGGCGGAGCGACGGCCCTCCTGGCCCGGGGAGGCCGGAGCCGCCGGCGCCGCTCGGCCTGACCTGCTCCGCCCGCACCGCACGCGCCCCTGCCGCCCGGCCCACCGCCGGGCGGCAGGGGTGTCCCGGTAGTCTCGTGGGGTGAGCAGCAGCATCCCGGACCCCCGCGTGGCCGTCGTCGTCGTCGCCGCGGGAAGCGGCACGCGTCTGGGCGCCGCGCTCCCTAAAGCGTTCGTCGCCCTCGCCGGCCGCACCCTGCTCGAGCGATCGCTCGACGCGGTGCACGGGATGGCCGAACCCGCGCAGACGATCGTCGTCGCCCCCGCCGAGCGGGTCCCCGAGGCGCAGGCACTCGCCGACGCCGCTCTCGGCGGATCGGCCCGCCTCGACGTCGTGGCCGGAGGCGACACCCGTCAGCGCTCCGTCGCCGCCGGTCTGGCGGTGCTCGCTCCGACGGTGGAGGTCGTGCTCGTCCACGACGCGGCCCGCGCGCTCACCCCCTCCTCCCTTTTCGACGCGGTCGTCTCAGCGGTCCGTGCGGCCGGGCACGGGGTGATCCCCGGCCTGCCCGTGAGCGACACGATCAAGCGGGTGTCGCGCGACGGCGCGGTGCACGAGACCGTCGACCGGTCGGAGCTCTCGGCGATCCAGACACCGCAGGGGTTCCCCCGCGACCAGCTGCTGGCCGCCTACGCGGCCGCCGAGCGCGACGAGACCGACGACGCCGGGCTCGTCGCCGCCGCCGGGCATCCCGTCGCCGTCGTGCCGGGCGACGCGCACGCGTTCAAGATCACCACGCCGTGGGACCTGCGCCGGGCGGAGGAGCTGCTCGGAGCCCCCGGAGCCTCCGCAGCCTCCGGAGCGCCCCGCATCGGGTTCGGGAGCGACACGCACGCCTTCGACGCCGGCGCCGAGCTCTGGCTCGCCGGCCTGCACTGGCCGGGGGAGAAGGGCCTCGCGGGTCACAGCGACGGCGACGCGGTCGCGCACGCCATCGTCGACGCGCTGCTCTCGGCCGCGGGCCTCGGCGACATCGGCAGCGTCTTCGGCACCGGCGACCCGCGCTTCGCGGACGCCCGCGGTGCGGTCTTCCTCGCCGAGACCCGGCGGCTGGTGGAGGCCGCCGGCTATCGCATCGGCAACGTCTCGGTGCAGATCATCGGCAACCGGCCGATCTTCTCGCCGCGGCGGGCGGAGGCGCAGGAGGCCCTGTCGGCGGTCCTCGGAGCGCCCGTTTCGGTCAGTGCGACCACCACGGACCGCCTCGGCTTCACCGGCCGCGGGGAGGGCGTCGCCGCTCTCGCGACCGGCCTGCTGCTCCCGCGCTGAGCGCAGGGAGCGCGCGGCCCGTAGGCTGTATGCCGTGACTCTGCGACTCTACGACACGAAGGCCGGCGCCCTGCGCGACTTCGTCCCCCTCCGCCCCGGCGAAGCAGGGATGTACGTCTGCGGCCCGACCGTCCAGTCGTCGCCGCACATCGGGCACCTGCGCTCGGCCCTGGTCTACGACCAGCTGCGCCGGTGGCTGACCTACCGCGGCCTCGAGGTGACCCTCGTGCGCAACGTCACCGACATCGACGACAAGATCCTCCTCAACGCCGAAGCGGCCCGCGCGGAGGGCAGCAGCGAGGAGTGGTGGGCGCTCGCCTACCGCTACGAGCTCGAGTTCACCGCGGGTTACACGGCGCTCGGCGTGCAGCCGCCGACCTACGAGCCGCGGGCGACCGCCAGCATCCCGCAGATGCAGCAGATCATCGAGCGCCTGATCGAGCGCGGTCACGCGTACGCGGCGGCGGACGGCTCGGGCGACGTCTACTTCGACGTGACGAGCTGGCTGACTTACGGGGCGCTCACCCGGCAGAGCATCGACAACATGGAGGCGGCCGCCGACGCCGACCCGCGCGACAAGCGCGACCCCCGCGACTTCGCGCTCTGGAAAGGCCGCAAGGCCGACGAGCCCGCGTCGGCGGCGTTCCCGTCCCCCTGGGGCGACGGCCGCCCGGGCTGGCACATCGAGTGCTCCGCGATGTCGCGGCGCTATCTCGGCCCGCAGTTCGACATCCACGGCGGCGGTCTCGACCTGCGCTTCCCGCACCACGAGAACGAACTGGCCCAGTCCACTGCCGCGGGCGACGCGTTCGCCAACTACTGGGTGCACAACGGCCTCGTGCACGTGAACGGCCAGAAGATGAGCAAGTCGCTCGGCAACTCGGTCTACGCCGCCGATCTGCTCGGCGCCGCGCGTCCCCTGGTCGTGCGCTACTACCTCGGCTCGGCGCACTACCGTTCGACCATCGACTTCCACGACGGCTCGCTCGCCGAGGCGGAGGCGGCCCTCGACCGCATCGCCGGATTCTTCGACCGCGTGGACCGGCGGTTGGCCGGCACCCGGTTCGCCGGCAGCGGCGCGGAAGTCGTGCCCGACGCGTTCGCCGCGGCGATGGACGACGACCTCGCCGTGCCGCAGGCGCTCGCCGTGCTGCACGACACCGTGCGTTCAGGCAACGCCGCACTTGATGCGGAAGACTTGGAGGCCGCCGCCACCGCGCGCGGTCAGGCCCTCGCGATGACCGAGGTCCTGGGCATCAACCCGTTGTCCCCGCAGTGGAGCCGATCCGGCTCGTCCGCCGCCGACGCGGCGCTCGGCCAGCTCGTCTCGCGACTGCTCGACGACCGTCAGGCCGCCCGGCAGGCGCGCGATTTCGCCTCTGCCGACCGCATCCGCGACGAGCTGATCGGCGCGGGCATCACCATCGAAGACACCCCGACGGGGTCGCATTGGAGTATCGAAGCATGAAGAGTTCGGGTGGCAAGTCCCGCGGCGGCGCCGTGAGGAAGGGGCGCAAGGGCGCCCAGGTCGGCAGCGGAGGCAACGGGCGCAGAGCGCTCGAAGGCAAGGGGCCGACGCCGAAGGCGGAGGATCGCGAGTACCACGTCGCGCACAAGGCCAAGGTGCTGCGCGAGCGCGCAGCGGCCAAGCAGGCGGGCCGGGGCGGCCGCGACGCCGCGCCGCGTGGCGCATCCGGTGCCGCCCGTCGCGCGAAGAGCGGGGACGAGAGCGAGATCGTCACGGGTCGCAACTCGGTGCTCGAGGCCCTGCGCGCGCGCATCCCGGCCACGACGCTCTACATCGCCGCCCGGGTGGAGATGGACGACCGCATGAAGGAGATCCTCTCCATCGCGACGGGCCGCGGCATCCCGGTGCTCGAGATCATGCGCCCGGAGCTCGACCGGCTCGCCGGCCGCGACGCGGTGCACCAGGGGATCGCCCTCAAGGTGCCGCCGTACGAGTACGCGCACCCCGGAGAGCTGCTCGACGCCACCCTCCGCACGGACCAGACGCCGCTCTTCGTCGCCCTCGACGGCATCACCGACCCGCGCAACCTGGGGGCGATCATCCGCTCCACCGCTGCGTTCGGCGGGCAGGGTGTCATCATCCCGCAGCGCCGCTCGGTGGGCATGACCGCCTCGGCGTGGAAGACCTCGGCCGGGGCGGCGGCGCGCACGCCCGTCGCGATGGCCGCGAACCTGACCCAGACGCTGAAGGCGTTCAAGCAGGCCGGCGTCTTCGTGCTCGGTCTCGACGGCGGCGGCGACATCGCGCTCCCCGGCCTGTCGTTCGCCGACCGCCCGGTCGTCATCGTTGTCGGCAGCGAGGGCAAGGGGCTGTCGCGGCTCGTCACCGAGACCTGCGACGCCGTTGTCTCCATCCCGATCAGCGCCGCCACCGAGTCCCTCAACGCCGGCATCGCCGTGAGCGTCACGCTCTACGAGATCGCGAAGCTGCGCGCCGAGTCCGCCTCCTGACGCGTCGCCATCCGTTCCGGACTCGTGCACGCGACACGCCGTGCGTGAGCGTACAGAAGTCCGGAACGGATGGTGGAGGTCAGAGCACGTGGGAGAGGAACGCGCGGGTGCGCTGGTGCTGCGGGTCGGCGATCATCGCGCGCGGGTCGCCGGACTCGACCACGACGCCGCCGTCCATGAACACCAGGGTGTCGCCGACCTCGCGGGCGAAGCCGATCTCGTGCGTGACGACGACCATGGTCATGCCCGACTGGGCCAGGCCCTTCATCACGTCGAGCACTTCGCCGACGAGCTCGGGGTCGAGCGCCGAGGTGGGCTCGTCGAACAGCATCAGCTTCGGTTCCATCGCGAGAGCACGCGCGATGGCGACCCGCTGCTGCTGGCCGCCGGAGAGCTGACCCGGGTAGGCGTTCGCCTTGGCGCCGAGGCCGACCCGGTCGAGCAGCTCGCGGGCGCGCGCCGCCGCCTTGTCGGGCTTCTGGCCGCCGACCATGATCGGCGCGGTCGTCACGTTCTCCAGCACCGACAGATGCGGGAACAGGTTGAAGCGCTGGAACACCATCCCGATGTCGCGGCGCTGCGCCGCGGCCTCCTTCGGGCCCAGATCGTGCAGCCGGTCGCCGGCCTGACGGTACCCGATGAGGGAGCCGTCGACCAGGATGCGGCCGCCGTCGATGCTCTCGAGGTGGTTGATGCACCGGAGGAAGGTGGACTTGCCCGATCCGGACGGCCCGATCACGCAGACGACCTCGCCCTGCTGCACATCGAGCGAGACGCCCTTGAGCACGTGGTGGTTGCCGTACGCCTTGTGGACCTCTTCGGCCCGGACCATCGGCCGCAGGCCCGTCGCGGTGCCGGTCATCGTCCCGCTCCTTCCGTCTGAGTGGGGGGAGTGGGCGGAGCGGACGGATCCGCGTCGCCCGCGCCGAAGGGCGCCGTCTCGGGCATCGGCTCCGGGATGTGCTCCCCGCCGCGCTGGTCGAAGCCGCGCGCGAAGCGCCGCTCGAGGAAGTGCTGGCCGATCATCATGAGCGAGGTGAACGCCAGATACCAGACCGAGGCCACCAGGAGCAGCGGGATCGGGTTCAGCGTCTCCGCCGAGATGTCCCGCGAGCGCGTGTAGAGGTCGAGGCTGAACGGCACCGCCGTGACGAGGGAGGTGGTCTTCAGCATCGAGATGACCTCGTTGCCGGTCGGCGGGATGATCACGCGCATCGCCTGCGGCAGCACGATCTTGCGCATGGTCTGGGCGCGGGTGAGCCCCAGAGCCGTGGAGGCCTCCTTCTGTCCCAGATCGACCGACAGCAGGCCGGCGCGCACGATCTCGGCCATGTAGGCGGCCTCGTTGAGCGCGAGGCCGAACACGGCGATCCAGAACACGTCGAACAGGTCGATGCTCTCGAACACCAGCCACGGCTGCTGGAACGGGATGCCGATCTCGATCGTGCGGTAGATCGTCGACAGCAGGCCCCAGAAGACCAGCTGCACGTAGACCGGGGTGCCGCGGAAGATCCAGATGAACACGCCCGACGCCCAGCGCAGGATCGGGTTCGGGCTCTGCCGCATCACGGCCAGGAGCACACCGAGCACGACGGCGATGATCATCGAGAGCACGGTGAGGAGCAGGGTGACGCCGGCGGCCTGCACGATGCGAGGGTCGAAGAGGTACTCCGCGAACGCGGCCCAGTCGTAGGCCTCCCGTCGACCGGCGTCGATGACGAACAGGACGATGGCGAGGATGATCACGACGCCGGCGACGGCCCGCCACGGATGGCGGACCGGCGTCGAGCGGATCGCAGGGGCGCCGGTCACCGGGTGGAGACCGGCGCCGGAGGCGCTATTCGGTCGCGCCATTGATCTGCATGGTGTCGAGCGCGCCGTTCTCGACGCCCCAGAAGGTGAGGATCTTGGTGTAGCTGCCGTCCTTCTGCAGGTCCTCCAGCGCGGCGAGGATGGCCTGGGCGAACTCGCCGCGGTCCTTCTTCACCGGGGTGCCCGAGAGCAGCGAGTCGTAGATCGGCGACGTGACGAGCTTGCCCTTGCTGAGCTTGGCCGCGTAACCGATGACGGGGGAGTCGGCGACCATGGCATCCGCTCGGCCCAGCGTCACGGCAGCGGTGGCGTCGTCCTGCGTGTCGTAGCCGAGCTGCGTGACCTTCTGCTTGCCCGCCGCCTCGCACTTCTTGTCCACCTCGGGCAGGTAGACGAGCGGCGCGGAGCCGCCGTTCTGCACGGCGACCTTCAGGCCGCAGACGTCGAGCTCGTCGGTGATCGGCTTCGCCGAGGGGGACGCGAACTGGTTGCCCGCGGTGAAGAAGTCGACCATGTCGAGCGTCTCCTCGCGTTTCTTCGTGTCGTAGTAGCCGCCGAGGCCCATGTCGTACTTCTCGCCCAGGATGCTCGGGACGATGTTGTCGAACTTGGCGACCCGGTAGTCGGTCTTCACGCCGAGCTTGGCGGCGACGGCGTCGATCAGGTCGATCTCCCAGCCGATCGGGTCGCCGTTCTTGTCCTTGAACTCGTTGGGGGCGTACGTCGGGTCGACGCCGATGACGAGCTTGCCGGCCTTCTGGATGTCGGCGGGCAGCAGGTCCGCCGCGGCGCTGCTCTTCGCGATCTTCAGGTCGGTCAGAGCCGTCTGCCGGTCCGCGCTGCCCGCGGCGCCGCTCGAGCAGCCGGTGAGCACGGCGGTGACGGCGGCCACGGCGAGGACGGTGAGGGTGCGATTTCTCATGGTGCTGTCTCCTTGGGGGTGTGCTGTGCGGGGCGCGACCGTCAGATCGCTGCGGGGAGGGCCGCGTAGACGGACTCCCCGGCGACGAAGGTCTCGATGGTGCGGGTGTCGGCGATGGTGTCCGCCGGGTGGGCGAACGGGTCGCGATCGACGACGGCCAGGTCGGCCCAGTTGCCCACCGCGATGGACCCGGTGAGGTCGTCGCGGCCGTTGATGCGTGCGGCGCCGTGGGTGTAGGCGCGCAGGGCGGCGGCGAGAGACAGGCTCTCGCTCGGGAGGAAGGCCTCGGGATTGTGGTCCGGGTGCCACGACGGCACCCGGCGGTTGACCGCCACGTGGATGCCGAGCCAGGGGTCCGGGCTCGTGACCGGCCAGTCCGACCCGGCGCAGAGGTGCGCGCCGGCGGCCAGGAGGGAGGCGAACGGGTACTGGGTGGTGGTGCGCTCGGCGCCGAGCAGCGGCACGTTCAGCTCGACCATCTGCGGGTCGTAGCAGGCCCAGAGGGGCTGGATGTTCGCGGCGACCCCGAGGGCGGCGAACCGGGCGCGGTCGTCGGGGTGCACCACCTGCAGGTGCGCGATGTGGTGGGTGACCCCGCTGTCGCCGTTGGCATGACGGGCCGCGGACACCGCATCCAGCGACTCCCGCACGCCGCGGTCGCCGATGGCGTGGAAATGCACCTGGAAGCCGAGGGAGTCGAGGCGCGACACATACCGGGCCAGGAGGTCGGGATCGACGAACGAGATCCCGTCGTCGTGGGTCTCACCGGGCCCGCAGCGGTGCAGGTACGGCTCGATCATCGCCGCCGTGCGGTTCTCGACGATGCCGTCCTGCATGACCTTGACGGTGGTGATGCGGAAGCGCTCGTCCTGGAACCGCTCCCGGAGCGCCTGGATGCGGGCGATCTGCTCCTCGCCGAGCTCGCGCTCCCACCAGATCGCACCGTTGACCCGGGCGTGGAGCACACCCTCGTCCATGGCGCGCTGGTAGGCGTCGACGATGGCGGCGGAGTGGTTGCCGTAGTCCCCGATGAGGGCGTCCTGCCAGCCGGTGATCCCGAACGAGTGCAGGTAGCGCTGGGCCTCGAGCAGGCCTTCGTACTGCTCGTCCGCGGTCGGAGCGGGTGCGAGGCGCAGGGCGAGCATCCGGGCGCCCTCGTGCAGGGTGCCGGTCGGCTCGCCGTCGGCGTCGCGCTCGATGCGGCCGTCGACGGGGTCGGGGGTGTCGCGGTCGATGCCCGCCCGACGGAGCGCCTCGGAGTTGACCCAGGCGCTGTGGTGGTCGCGGTTGGAGATGACCATCGGCCGGTCGGGGCAGATCGCGTCGAGGTCGGCGGCGAGCGGCGCACCGCCTTCGAACGCGGCCTGCTGCCAGCCTCCCCCGACGATCCACTCGCGATCGGGGTTCGCGGCGGCGTACTCGCCGATGATGCGCAGGTAGTCCTCGCGGGTCCAGCCCGCGGAGAGGTCGCAGTGGAGCCGCTCGACGCCGGCCTCCACCGGGTGCACGTGCGCGTCGATCAGCCCGGGGAGCAGCAGGCGGCCGGTCAGGTCGACCACGCGGGTGCGATCGGTGATGCCCTCCGCCACGTCGGGTCCGAGCGCGGCGATCCGTCCACCGGCCACGCCGACGTCGAGCCGCCGAGGGGCGTCCGAGACGCCGTCGAAGACCATGCCGTCGACGAACGCGAGGTCGAGCTCCACTGCCACGTGCCACCCATCTCTTCATCGCCGCAGCTGTGCGGCGAAGGAGGAAAACGTTCGGGAAATCCGAACTGAATCGATTAAGAACTTGATCGATTAATCTCGGACTATACAATGCGATGGAGCCGCGATGCAATCGCGGCCGGAGCCTCCTCCCACGAGGTGCTCGGCGAGCGAGAGGAGCGACGATGCCGACGACGACGCTGGCCGACATCGCCGAGCGCGCCGGCATCTCCGCCGCCGCGGTCTCCCTCGCCCTCAACGGCAAGAAGGGCGTCTCGGAGGAGACGCGCGCTCGGGTGCTCGCCATCGCCAAGCAGTCCGGGTACCGCATCAACCGGCTCGGCCGCGCGCTTCGCCAGTCCCGCGCGGGAGCTGTGGGACTCTACCTGCCCGAGTCGGCCGTCCACTTCGGCTACTACACCGAGACGACTCTCGGACTGACCGAGCGACTGCACGAGGCCGACCTCTCCCTGCTGATCGTCCCGAGCACGCCGACCAGCCCGCGGATCGAGTCCTTCCCGCCCGTCGACGGCTTCATCCTGATCGAGCCGCACTCGGACGACGAGGGCGCCGCGATGATCCTGGCCCAGGACCTGCCGGTGGTCACCGGGGACTCCCCGCCGCCCGGCTTCCCCGATCCCTGGGGCATCGTCGAATCGCCCAACACCCGCACGACGCGGGAGGTCCTCGACCGGTTCGTCGCTCACGGCTCCCGCCAGCCGGGCCTGCTCCTGGTGGAGCAGGTCTCGGCGTGGGCGCAGGAGCTCGAGGCCGCCTACCGCACGTGGTGCGCCGAGCGCCGGCTCGAGCCGCAGGTGCTGCTGACGACGATCCACGAGGAGAACGGCACGCTCGCGCGGCGGCTCGCCGAGTGGACCGCCGAGAACGGGGTGGACGGGGTGGACGCCATCCTGGTCGGCGCGGACGGCGTCGCGGTGCGTGTGGCCGGGCTGCTGCGCACCCTCGGCCTGCGGCCGGGCGCCGACATCAGGCTGGTCTCCGGAGTGGACAGCCTGATCATGGAGTTCCACACCCCGCCGATCACGTCCGTCGACCTCCAGCCGCGCGAGTTCGGCCGTGCCTGCGGTGAACTCCTGCTGGAGCTGATGGAGGGGGACAGGCCCGCCGAGACGGTGCGGCGCGGCCTCGACGCGGTGCTGCGGGTGCGCGACTCGGGCTAGTCAGACCTTCGAGCGCCAGTCGTCGGCGTCGTCCTCGTCGTCGTCGAGACCGGCCGCGCGGCGGATGGTCGGGATGCTCATCGTGTCGGTCGCCGGGGCGATCACGGTGGCCTCGTCGCGGCGGTGACGCAGCACGTCGTTGATGTACGACGTGAGCGCCTCGGCCAGCGGGACGTCGCGGCCCTCGTTCTGCGACATGAACCAGCGGTGCTCGAGCAGCTGGTGGAACACCTCGGCCGGCTCCAGCTTGCCCTTCAGATCGGCCGGGATGGCGCGGACCACGGGCTCGAACACGCGCAGCAGCCACTCGTGCGCCATGGCCTCCTCGTCGAGACCCTGCTTGCCGAGGGTCGCCGCATAGGAGTCGAGGTCGTTGAGCAGGCGACGGGCCTGGTTCTCGCCGGTGTCGAGCCCGGTGAGGCGCAGCAGACGGCGCTGGTGGTGGCCGGCGTCGACGACCTTCGGCTGGATGCGCACCGTCGTGCCCTCGTCCGAGGTCTTGATCGCCAGCTCCTCGATGTCGAAGCCCAGCTCGTTGAGGCGCTCGACCCGCTGGCTGATCCGCCAGCGCTCGGACGACGAGAAGGACTCGCTGCCGGTCAGCTCCTTCCAGAGCGAACGGTAGGCGGCGACGATGCCGTTGGAGACGCTGATCGGGTCGAGCTCCTCGTCGATGCGGCCGCCGGCCTCCAGGTCCATGAGCTCGCCCGCGATGTTGACCCGCGCGATCTCGAGGTCGTTCTCGCGCTGGCCGTTGGAGAGGCCGTCGTACAGCTGTCCGGTCTCGGCATCGACGAGATACGCGGCGAACGAGCCGGCGTCACGGCGGAACAGGGTGTTCGAGAGCGAGACGTCGCCCCAGAAGAACCCGACGATGTGCAGCCGCACGAGCAGCACGGCCAGCGCATCCACGAGTCGTGTGGCCGTGTCGGGCCGCAGCGTCTGCGAGAACAGCGCGCGATAGGGGAGGGAGAATTTGAGGTGTCGCGTGACGAGCGCGGCATTCAACTCGTTGCCGTCGTCGTCGGTGCGGTTCTTGATGACCGCCACCGGATCCACGCACGGCACGTCCATGCGCTGCAGGGTGCGCAGCATGTCGTACTCGCGCTGGGCCATCTCCGCCGTCGTCTCCTTGATGGCGATGACGTAGCCCGAGAGGTTCGCGAAGCGCACGAGGTGCCGGCTGATGCCCTTCGGCAGGAGGGCGATGTGCTCGGCCGACCACTGGTCCAGCGGGATGTTCCACGGCAGGTCGAGCAGAGCGGGGTCGACGGTCGCTGCGGTGATGTTGACGGAGCCGGCCATGAGGTTGCCTTCCGGAGTCGGTGCTGAGGGGGAAAGCACTCTGCCGCAGCCCGGGAACCGGACTGCGGCAGAGTGTGATTCCTGTTGGAGCCTAGTGCGTACGACCTCAGTCGACGACGGCGCCGCCGAGGCGCTCGCCCGACTCCGCGTGGAACGCGTGCACGTGACCCGGCTTCGGGGTGATGAACACGGTGTCGCCCGCGTTCGGGTGCACGCGGCCGTCGACGCGGCCGACGATGTCGGTGCGCTTGCCGTCGACCTCGGAGTGGCCGTACAGGTAGCCGTCGGCGCCGAGCTCCTCGACGAGGTCGACCGTCACCTTGAGACCATTGCCCTCGGCGGACGACACGACGACGTCCTCCGGGCGCACGCCGATGGTCACAGCGGAGCCGGCGGCGGCGAGGATGTCGCGCTCGACGGGGACGATCGTGTTGCCGAACTTGATGCCGCCGTCGGTGACGTCGGCCGTGAACAGGTTCATGGCCGGGCTGCCGATGAAGCCGGCGACGAAGACGTTCTTCGGCTGTGCGTACAGGTCGCGCGGGGTGCCGACCTGCTGCAGCACGCCGTCCTTGAGGACCGCGATGCGGTCGCCCATGGTGAGCGCCTCGGTCTGGTCGTGGGTGACGTAGACCGTGGTGACGCCGAGACGGCGCGTCAGCGACGCGATCTGCGTACGGGTCTGGACGCGGAGCTTGGCGTCGAGGTTCGACAGCGGCTCGTCCATGAGGAACACCTGGGGGGAGCGGACGATCGCGCGGCCCATGGCGACGCGCTGACGCTGACCACCCGAGAGGGCCTTGGGCTTGCGGCCGAGGTACGGCTCCAGGTCGAGCAGCTTGGCGGCCTCGAGGACGCGCTGGGCGCGCTCCTCCTTGCCGACGCCGGCGATCTTGAGCGCGAAGCCCATGTTCTCGGCCACGGTCATGTGCGGGTACAGCGCGTAGTTCTGGAACACCATCGCGATGTCGCGGTCCTTCGGCGGGACGTCGGTGACGTTGCGCTCGCCGATGAAGATGTTGCCGTCGTTGACCTCTTCGAGCCCCGCGAGCATGCGGAGGGAGGTCGACTTGCCGCAGCCCGACGGGCCGACGAGGACGAGGAATTCGCCGTCCGCGATGTCCAGGTCGAGCGCGTCCACGGCGGGACGGTTGGAACCCGGGTAGAGCCGGGTCGCCTTGTCATAGGTGACAGTCGCCATTTTCTCTTTATTCTCCTTCACCGGCAGGTACGTGCCGGACGATCCGTTGTGATGGATGAACGTGGCGTCGACGTCCGTAGGGCATCGGCGCCGCAATCACCCATAATATGGCATCGGCGACGATGTCGACGACCGCCCCCAGGGTCGAGGCGTCGACGTCGTGCCCCGCGCGTCCAGCGACCGTCTGGTCTATTCCCAGACAGCCGGAATACGATCGACCGGTTGCGTGCGTCCCGGCGTGCGACGACGCCGCTGCGTCCCCCTGCGCAGCCCCGATCGACCCCGAGAGTGTGATTCCCCCTATGACCGACCCCGACGAGAGCGGCGACGTCCGCGCAGCCGCCCGGGAGAAAGCCCGGCAGCTCCGCACGTCCCAGCAGCGCAAGGACCGCCGAAACCGGACCCTCATCGGCGGCGGCATCGCCGTCGGCGTCCTCGCCGTCATCGCGATCGTCGCCGTCGTCATCGTCGGCGCGATCCGCCCGACGGTCCCCGGCCCGAAGAACATGGCCAGCGACGGCGTCGTGGTCGGAGCCGGCCTGAAGGTCGCCACGACCCCGGCACTCGCCGCCGACTCGAAGCCGGTCGCCAGCACGCCGGACCCGAACGGCGCCGCCGTCGACATCCGCATCTACGCGGACTACCTCTGCGACCTCTGCGGGGACTTCCAGCGCACCAACCTCTCGCAGCTCGAGCCCCTGGTGAAGGACGGCGCGGTCACCGTCGAGATGCACCCCGTCGCGATCTACACCAGCCATTCGGCGGGGACGAAGTACTCGCTCCGGGCCGCGAACGCCGCGGCCTGCGTGGCGAACTACTCGCCCGCCGCCTTCTGGGCGTTCAACGCGTCGCTCTTCGAGAAGCAGCCCAAGGAGGGCAGCCCGGGACTCAGCGACCAGCAGCTCAAGGCCCGCGTCGCCGACGCCAAGGCGAGCAGCGCGTCCAGCATCGACTCGTGCATCGACGACGGTCGCTTCAAGACCTGGGTGACCACCGCCAGCGACCGCGCACTGAGCGGTCCGCTGCCGAACTCCGACGTCAAGAAGATGACGAACGCGCTGCTTGTGCTGGTCAACGGCAAGCCCTACACGGGGTCGCTCACCAGCGCGGACGACTTCAAGGCGTTCATCCTGCAGGCGCAGGGCGACGAGTACTCGTCGACCGCGACGCCCACACCGACGCCGTCCGCGGGCTGATACCCGAGGACGACCTCCACACCCCATCCTCTAGGATGGTGGGCGACGGGCCAGCCGTCGTCGCCGGCTTAGCTCAGTTGGTAGAGCACTCGCCTTGTAAGCGAGCGGTCGCGGGTTCGAATCCCGCAGCCGGCTCCATTTCCCCACCCCTTTCTCCCTCTCTCCGTCGCGCCTCCTTCGTCGCGCTCTTGTCGCGCTGTCGTCGTATGCCTATGATCGGTGTGCGATATCAGAACCTGTTGTTCGATAATCGAACACAACAGTGAACACCCCACAGCGAAGTGAGGAGAACCCGTGCAGTTCCACCACCACGGTTACGTGTCGGGAGACCCCCGTGTCCAGCCCGCCGCCGGCACCGGGATCGACCGTCCGGACGAGCTGCCCGACGAGGTCGACGTGCTCATCGTCGGGACCGGGCCCGCCGGCATGATCACCGCGGCACAGCTCTCCCAGTTCTCCGGCGTCACCACCCGCATCGTCGAGCGCCGCCCCGGCCGGCTCGCGATCGGTCAGGCGGACGGCATCCAGGCGCGCAGCGTCGAGACGTTCGACGCCTTCGGCTTCGCGGAACGCATCATCGCCGAGGCCTACCGCATCACCGAGATGGCGTTCTGGAAGCCAGACCCCGCCGACCCCGCCCGCATCGTGCGCGCCGCGCGCGCGGTCGACGATCCGACCGGCATCAGCGAGTGGCCGCACCTCATCGTCAACCAGGCGCGTGTGCTCGACTACTTCGCCGAGTACATGGCGAACGCCCCCGCGCGCCTCCGCCCCGACTACGGGTACGAGTTCGCCGGGCTCACCGTCGACGACGCGGCGGAGCATCCCGTGACCGTGCGCCTGGTGCGCACCGCGGGCGAGCACGAGGGGGAGGAGCGGATCGTCCGGGCGAAGTACGTGCTCGGCGCGGACGGCGCACGCAGCGCGGTGCGGGAGTCGATCGGCTGCACGCTCGCCGGCGACCAGGCCAACCATGCCTGGGGCGTGATGGACGTGCTCGCGGTCACGGACTTCCCGGACATCCGCACCAAGTGCTCGATCCAGTCGGAGGCGGGCAACATCCTGCTCATCCCGCGCGAGGGCGGCCACCTCTTCCGCATGTACGTCGACCTCGGCGAGGTGCGGGAGCACGACAACGGTGCCGTGCGCTCGACGACGATCGAGACGATCATCGCGAAGGCCAACGACATCCTGCACCCGTACGTGCTCGACGTGAAGAACGTCGCCTGGCACAGCGTGTACGAGGTGGGTCACCGGCTGACGGATCGCTTCGACGACGTGATCGCCGAGCAGCGGGGCACCCGCACTCCGCGCGTGTTCATCGCCGGGGACGCCTGCCACACGCACAGCGCGAAGGCCGGCCAGGGGATGAACGTCTCGATGCAGGACGGCTTCAACCTCGGCTGGAAGCTGGGTCACGTGCTCGACGGACGCAGCCCGGAGGAGCTGCTCGCCACGTATTCGGCGGAGCGTCAGGTGATCGCCCAGAACCTCATCGACTTCGACCGCGAGTGGTCGTCGCTGATGGCCGCCAAGCCGGAGGAGCTCGGCGACCCGACCGAGCTCGAGGACTTCTACGTGCGCACAGCGGAGTTCCCGGCCGGCTTCATGACGCAGTACCCGCCGAGCCTCCTCGTGGGAGAGGGCGGCAGCCAGGGCCTCGCGACCGGATTCCCCCTCGGCAAGCGCTTCAAGTCGCCGCACGCGACACGCGTCTGCGACGGCAACCCGGTGCACCTCGGGCACCACGCCAAGGCGGACGGACGCTGGCGGATCTACGTCTTCGCCGACGAGGCGCGCCCGGGGGAGTCCGAGGCGGTGGCGGAGTTCGCCGACTGGCTCGAGCACGCACCCGATTCGCCGGTCGTCGTCTCCACTCCCGCCGGCGCCGATCTCGACGCGCACTTCGACGTGAAGGTCGTGTACCAGCAGCCCCACATCGAGGTGGATTCCGGTGTGGTGCCGTCCGTCTTCCGGCCCCGGGTGGGTCCGTTCGGGCTGATCGATCACGAGAAGGTGTACGCGGCGGATCCGGAGCACGACGTGTTCGAGGAGCGTGGTGTGGACCGTGGCGGTGCGATCGTCGTCGTGCGACCGGACCAGTACGTCGCGCACGTGCTCCCGCTCGCCGACACGGCCGGGCTCGCGGCGTTCTTCGCTCCGATCCTGTCGTCGCGCACGGTGGCCGTCGCGTAGGCCGGGCGGTCGTTTTACGAAACCGACCGTTCTCCCCGTAGGGTGGACACCGTTGTCCACCCGGGGGAGGGTTCGTGAATCACAAGCGTGCGACCGTCGCGATCGCCATCATCCTGGCACTCGTCGCGCTCGCGCTCGTCGGATTCGGCTCCTGGGCGGTGCTCAACGGCGAGACCGGTGCCGGACAGGGCACCGGTCCCACCGGGAGCGGGACGGGTCAGCGGGTGGCCGCGACGAACGCCTTCGAGTAGGCCCAGCGCGCTGCTGACGTCCCGGTGCACATGTACGCCGGGATGCCGCCGGTACAAGGCTGATCGCGCGTGAGCTCCCACCAGCCCAGCCCGGCGAGCCCGTTCGCCTTCGCGTACGCGGCCACCGTCGTCGCGTGCGCGAGCGTGAAGACCTCTCCGGTGTCGTTGACGCCGATCATCGGGGTGACCGCGACGAGGGCGCGGCGCTGTGCGTCGGAGAGGGCGGCATACGTGCTCACGGTCTTCAGCTGGGCCGCGGTCGCGGTGGCCGCGTCGATCGCCGCTTTCGCCATGTCGGTGACGCCGGTGCCGTAATCCATCGTCATGAGGTTCACGGCCGAGAGTTGGACGCCCGCGGCGGTGAACTCACGGATCGTGCGCAGCCCGCTGTCGAGCAGACCGTTCGGCATGACCGGAAGGGTCAGCGACACCTCGAGGGGGTGCCCGGCGGCGGCACGCTGCTTCTGCAGCGCCGCCACGGCCGTCGCGCGGCGCTGGTTCGCCGCCGAGTCGGAGACGTCGGCGCCCTCGATGTCGAAGTCGACGCGGTCGAGGCCGAACCGGGCGACGACCTTCGAGTACGCGGCGAGCACCTTCGCCGGGTCGGTGCAGACCCGGGCGAGCTCGTCGTTCACCGCTCCACCGAACGAGGCCACGACGCGTCCACCGGCGGCCTGGAAGGCGGCGATGTTCGATTGGAAGTCCTGCCCGCCACCGATCGCGTAAGCGGTGTAACCGGCCCAGGTGGGGGAGCAGGCGCTGCTGCGGTCGGCCACGACGAATGCGGCGGTCACCGCCGAGACGCCGCTCGATCGGCTGAACGCCGTGAGGTCGGCGGTCGGCCAGAGACCCAGATCGACGTACGGAGCCACCAGCAGGGAGCCCGACGGGGCGGGGATGGTCGGGGTCGGGGTCGGGGTCGGGGTCGGAGTGGGCGTCGGCGTCGGCTCTGGTGTGCTGATCGTGCCGTTGATCGTGCACGGCAGGTTCGCGCCGACAACGCGGCACGCGGTCGGGACGAGACCGGCGCCGGTCGCCTTGTTCGACGTCAGCCCGAACGACGCTTCACCCCCGGCGGCGAGGGCTTTTGCATACGAGGGCGCGGTCACCGTGAAGCCGTCTGCCGCCGCCCCGGCCGTGCCGTCCCACAGGCTCACGACCGTCGTGGCGGTCGTGAACGAGAGCTGCCAGGGGCTGAGGGTGGTACCGGAGGTGTTGCGGACACGCACGGCGGACTGGAAGCCCGCCGTCCACTCGGAGGTCGTGCTCCAGCTGACCTCGAGCCCTCCGGACGTGGGCGTCGGTGTCGGAGTCGGGGTCGGCGTGGGTGTGGGAGTCGGAGTCGGAGTTGGAGTCGGCGTGACGGTCGGGGTCGTGGTCGGGGTCGCTGTCGGGGTCGGCGTGGGCGTCGCTGTCGGGGTGCTCGTCGCCCCGCCGCCGACCGGTCCGCCGTTCACCGAGCAGGGCACCGATGCTCCCGCAAGCAGCCCGACGATCGTGCAGCCGGTCGGCACGAGTGCCGCCGAGCCCGCCCTCGTCGCGGTGAGGCCGAAGTTCGTCTTCGCCCCCGAAGCCAGCGTGGTCGCCCAGGCCGGAGCCGCGACGGTCAGGGTGCCGGCCTCGGACGGCTGCTGCACGGCCGACCAGATGCTCACCAGGGTGTGCGGGAAGGTGAAGCGCACCTGCCAGGGCGCGAGCTTCGTCGTCGAGCCGTTGGCGACATCCACCGACGCCTGGAAGCCGGTCGTCCACGAGTTGCTGATCGTCCACGTCACGTCGACGCGATCGGCGGCGGCGCTCGCGCTCGTCGACGCGACGGCGCCGCCGACGACGAGTGCGCCGGTGAGGATCGCGGCCGCGAGCGCGGAGCGCCGGCGACGGGGGGAGTCGGTGCGGGGGGAGTCGGTCACGGGGTACCTCCACTCGATGACGACCGGTGCCGTCGCCCGGGACTATCGGCGGGGCCGCCCGGATGGTCAGTGCCCGAAGCTGCACTGCGGTGTCGAGGAGGCATCGGGACGAGCCGCTGGCCCAGCGGAGTCGGAGCGAGGCGCAGAATGGACCAATGGAATGCGTCTTCCTCAACGGGACGGTCGGAGTCGGCAAGACCACGGTGGCCGAGGCGATCAGTGCCCTGGAACCCGGGCCGCACGCGGTCGTCGACCTCGACCAGGTGCGCCGGCTGCATCCCGCACCGGCCACCGACGTCTTCAACCACGAACTGGAGCTCCGCAACCTCCACGCTCTCGCGACGAACTACCGTGCGGCCGGCGCGCGGCGATTCATCCTCGCCGGAGTGCTCGAGGAATCCGGCGAGGTGGGGCGATACCTGGACGCGTTGAGGACGGAGAGAATGCTGATCTGCCGGCTGGTCGCCGCACCCTCCGTCGTCGAGGGTCGACTGCGGCTGCGGCATGCCGACGATCCGGACGGGCTCGCGTGGCATCTGCGCCGGGCCGGCGAGCTGGACGCGGTGCTGGCCGAAGCGGCGATCGACGACCTCGTCGTCGACACGAGCGACCTCCGACCGCGTGAGATCGCTCGCCACGTCCGCGCCGCCGCGGGATGGGACGCCCCGGCTGAGCGAGGCGGCGAATAGTCCGCCTTCTCGGCCGAAAAGCGTGCACTTCGTGCCGCCTCGACGGCGACCCGGCGCGCGGCGGGCGGGCGTGTGAGCGGGTGAGCGCGTGGGTCAGTGCGCGGAGTGTTCGTGCTCCAGATAGGCGTCGAGGGTGGCGGCACGGTGACGGCGCGCGGCCGACTCGATCTCGTCGACCGGGGCGCCCGTCTCGATGAGGGCGACGATGCCCTCGTGCTCGCGCACCGACTCCTGCGCGCGACCCGGGACGAACGCGAACGTCGAGTTGCGGAGGTTGCCGAGCCGGCTCCACTCGGCGTTCACGAGATCGAGGAGGCGGGCATTCGGGCACGGGCCGTAGAGGGTCTCGTGGAACTCGTGGTTGAGGGCTGTGAATGCGCCGGGGTCGAAGTGGTCGAGGCTCGCGACCATCCGCTCGTTGATCTCGCGGGCGCGCCGGAGATCCTCCGCCGTCAGGGCGCGAGCCGCGAGTGCGGTGGCCGCGCCTTCGAGGACGGCGAGCGTCTGCATGCTGAACGCGTACTGCGACTCGTCGACCATCGAGACCCGGGCGCCCACGTTGCGCTCGAAGGTGACGAGGCCTTCGGCCTCCAGCTGGCGGAGCGCCTCGCGCACCGGCACGACGCTCATTCCGAGGTCGGCCGCGATCGATCCGAGCACCAGCCGGTAGCCGGGGGTGTACTCGCGTCGAGCGATCCTCGCCTTGACCCAGTCGTAAGCGGCCCGCGATTTGCTCTGCGTCTTCTCGTCCGTCGCCATCGAAAGGCGATCCTATCCGGCGGACGCCCTCCCGGCTGCGATCGAGGTTCACGTCGTGGCGCCCATTCCGCCCGGAATGACCGCCACGACGTGAACCTCGGCGTAATGGAAGAGAGGGGGTTAGGAGTTCACCCGGATGATCTCGTGCTGGTAGGGCGCGACGACCGTGGGCGAGATGCGCAGGTCGAGCAGGAGGAACGGCCGCTCTCCGGCCGGGCGGGACACCCAGTCGGCGAGCACGGCGAGGTCGTCGAGCGTGCGGACGATCGCGGCCTCGGCACCGACCGCGCGGGCCAGTCCGGCGAAATCGACGGTGGGGATGAGCATCGGCGCCTCGGCGAGGCCTTTGCGGCCGTAGAGGTGCACCTCGGCCCCATAGGCGGCGTCGTTCCACACGACGGCGAGACCGCGGCCTCCCGCGACACGCACCGCGGACTCCAGGTCGGCGAGAGCCATCAGGCCGCCCCCGTCGCCCGTGGTCAGCACGACCGTCGACTCGGGGTGCGCGACCGCGGCGCCGGCGACGCTCGGGAACCCCAGCCCGATCGACTGGTACGCCGTGCCGACCATGATCATCCGGTCCGGGGAGGCCACCGGCCAGTACATGTTCGCCCAGCCGATGAAGTGCCCGCCGTCCGAGACCACGACCCGGTCCTTGGGCAGCAGCTCCCCGATGCGCGCGGCGGCGGCGCGCGGGTCGAGCAGGCCGTCCTCGGCCAGACCGCCCGACGCCCCGGACGCCCCGGTGTCGTATGCGCGCCGGCCGGCGAGGTCGACGGATTCCCGCCACCCGGAGGAGCGGGTCGCGCCCGCCTCCAGCTCGGCGACCAAGGCCTCGGCCACGATGTGCGCGTCGCCGCGCAGATAGGTGCCGACGTGCGGGTGGGTCGCCGAGGAGGCGACATCCACCTGGACGACACGGGTGCCCGGCGCGAACAGCTCCCCGAACCGCATCGTGAACTGGTTGAGCGAGGCGCCGAAGACGACGACGGTGTCCGCCTCCCGGATCAGCTCCATCGCCCCCTCGGCCCCGAAGCCGCCGGTCACGCCGAGGTCGTAGCGGTCGTCGGGGAACACTCCGCGGCCGAGGGCGCTCGTCGCGGTGAGGGCGCCGGTCGCCTCGGCCAGAGTGCCGAGGGCGGAGCTCGCGCCCGCGATCCATGCGCCACGACCGGCCAGGAGCAGAGGCCGCTCGGCAGCGGCGAGGGCCTCCGCGGCGGCGGAGACGGCGCTCGCCGCGAACGGCCCGACGGGAGCGAGCGGCGCGGGCAGCACCGGCTGCGGCGCGACCGGGATCGGCCCCGCCTCCCGAGTCGCGATGTCGTACGGGATGGCCAGCACCGTCGGCACGCGATACGTCAATGCGTGCTCGACGGCGATCATCGTCGTGGCCGCGGCGTCTGCGCGGCCCACGGTGTAGGTGCGCGCACCGACGGCCGACGCGAGCGCGATCTGGTCGACGCCCCACGGCCGCGGACCCGAGGTGGGCTCGTCGCCGACCAGCAGGATGAGCGGGATGCGCGCCTGGACGG
This sequence comes from Leifsonia sp. NPDC058194, assembly GCF_042883605.1. NCBI lineage: Bacteria > Bacillati > Actinomycetota > Actinomycetes > Micrococcales > Microbacteriaceae > Leifsonia > Leifsonia sp. NPDC058194. Next base: position 360,265 of record NZ_JBHVVL010000004.1, read on the forward strand.
CCTCCGCCAACCCGGTCAGCGTGTTCGTGAACCCGGCACCGTACGTCGCGGTCGCCGCCGCGAGCTCGCCCGAGGCACGGTGGAACGCGTCGGCGGCGACCACGGCGCCCCCCTCGTGTCGCATCGCGGTGTACGGGACGGCGCCCTGACGCTCGAGCGCGTCGAGCACATAGGCGTTGCCGTTGCCCATCACCCCGAACACGTGCTGGACATGGGCGGCGAGGGTAGCGGCGACGTGAGCGGACACGGAGGGCATGGCAAAGCCTTTCGAGACGGGACGGAGGTGCGCATTCCGTATGTGTCGCGCGCGCGCATCTCCGCGCACGCCTCGTGCCCATTTTTCGAGCATCGGCGGGTGGCCCGCCGGACATGCGCAGTCTACCCGGCTCAGCTCGCCGGGTTGGCGGCGAACGGGTGGCCGAGGGCCTCCGCGACCGCGACGAAGACCCGGGTGGCCGGTGCCATGCAGGGGGCCGACGTCGGGTTGTCGGGCAGCGTCTTCGATTCGGTGCAGGCGCCGGACATGATGTCGCTGTTGGCGAAGACGATCACCGTCGTGTCGGTCGTGGTGTCGTAGAAGACGGAGGTGTTGTAGCCGGGGATCTCGCCGGTGTGGCCGATCCAGCCGTCGATGCAGCCGATCGCGTCGCCGTAGCCGCCGGCGGCGGGCATCGATTCCAGCCGGTCGAGCTGCGTTGTGCGGTCGAGCACGTCGTGGCCGGTGCCGAGCACGCGGCCCCAGGTGAGCATGTCGCCGATGGTGGAGATCATCTGGCCGGCCGTCCACGCGAAAGTCGGGTTCCACTCGGTGGCGTTCACCGGGGTCGTGTCGCCGTCTGCGGTGCCCTGGAGGCTGGACCCGTCGGCGTGCGGGTCGGGCAGAGGCGCGTCTCCCGCGGGCATGGCGGTGTGCGTCAGGCCGAGCGGGGTGAGGATGCGCTCCTGGAGCACCGTCGCATACGACTCGCCCGTGACCCGCTGGATCACCTCGCCGAGCAGGATGAAGTTGGTGTTGGAGTAGTTGAACTTCGCACCGGGGGCGAAGATCGGTTCGAGGGCGAAGCTGGCGTGGAGCAGCTGGGCGGGCGTCCACGGTTCGGTGGGGTCGGCGAACCACTCGTTCTGAAGGTCGGTGTTGAGCGTGTAGCTGGCGAGTCCGCTCTTCATCGTGAGCAGGTCGTCCAGCGTGATCTCCGCGCCGTTCGGCACGCCGTCGACGTATCGGTCGATCGTGTCGTCGAGCGAGATCCGCCCCTCCTGGACCAGCTGCAGGATGAGGGTTCCGGTGAAGGTCTTCGTCACGGAGCCGATGCGCTGCACGTCGTCGACGGTCATGGCCCGGCCGGTGACGGGGTCGGCGACGCCGAAGGCCCGCATCCAGCGCCCCTGCGGCGTCTGGACGGCGACGATCGCTCCCGGGGAGGAGATCTCGGCGCGGCCGCTCTCCGACGCCGCCACCAGCTTGGCGGCGAGAGTGGAGGAGACGGGGGTCGAGGGCAGCGTCGCCGGAAGGGAGGCGGTCTTCGCCGGGTCGGCGACGCAGGACGCCGCCGTGGTGGCGGTCGCGGCTCCGGGATCCGTCGCCGGCGCGGGAGCTGCGGTGCAGCCGGTGAGGGCGAGCGCCGCAACGGCGAGGACGGCGCCGGCGGCGAGGAGGAGGGAGCGATGCGGTTTCACAGGAGGCCCTTCGGACGGGACGAACACGGTCGGGACGAGCAGGGACGGTACGGGGGAGGTATGCGGCGCGCGCCGCGGCGCATCAGGTGCGGTTGAGGTAGCGCAGCACGGCGAGCACGCGGCGGTGCGCGTCGGAGTCGACCGGGAGCCCGAGTGCGTCGTAGATGCGGGACGTGTGCTGCACGACCGCCTTCTCGGTCAGGACGAGCTCGGCGGCGATCCACGCGTTGCTGCGGCCCTCGGCGACGAGGCCGAGCACCTCCTGCTGCCGCGGGGTGAGCGATCCGACGGCCGAGTCCGACCTGCTCGCGCGGGCCACCATGACGGCGACCACATCCGGGTCGAGTGCGGTGCCGCCGGCCGCGACGCGGCGCAGGTCGTCGAGGAAGGTGTCGACATCCGCGATGCGCTGTTTGAGCAGATAGCCGACCTTGCCGCTCCGCTCGGCGAGCAGTTCGACGGCGTAGCTGCGCTGCACGTGCTGGGACAGCACCATGACGGCGGTGCCGGGATGCGCCGAGCGGATGCGGATGGCGGCGACCAGCCCCTCGTCGGTGTGGGTGGGCGGCATGCGGATGTCGGTCACCACCAGGTCGGGCCGCTGCTGGGCGACGGCCGCCTCCAGCGCGCCGGCGTCCGCGGCGGTGGCGACGACATCGAAACCGCCCTGTTCGAGGACGAGCTGCAGACCGTGGCGCAGCAGCGCCTCGTCCTCGCCGATCACGACTCGCATGGGACCTCCACGTGGATCCTGGTGCCCTGTCCGGGCGGGCTGTCGACGGTCATCCGGCCGCCGAGCACGTCGACGCGGTCGGCGATGCCGCGCAGACCCGCGCCGGTGTTCGCGGCCGCTCCTCCCGCGCCGTCGTCGGCGACGCTGACGTGCAGGAGGCCGCCGTCGCGCGCGATGCGCACGGCGATGCTGCGGGCGCCCGAGTGTTTGACGGCGTTGGCGAGGGCCTCGGACACGACGAGGTAGGCGGTGCTCTCGACCGCGTGGGGGAGCGGCCCGGGCTGAAGGTCGACCTCGGTCGGGATCGGCAGGCGGTCGGCGAGGTCCTCGACGGCGGCGGCGAGGCCGCGTTCGACGAGGGCGGCGGGCATGACCGCGTGCACGATCTGGCGCAGCTCCGCGGCAGCGGTGTCGATGCCCTTGCGCAGGGCGGTCGCCCGCTCGGCCAGTGCGGGGTCGGCGCCCCGCGTGTTCGCGAGCTGCTGCGCCTCGAGGGCCAGCAGGACGAGCTGCATCTGGAGGCTGTCGTGGAGGTCCTGGGCGATGCGCCGCCGCTCGACGTCGGCGGCGTCGACGAGCCGCTCGCGCGAGATGCGGAGCGCGCGCCGACTGGCGAGCAGCTCGGCGGTGAGGCGTTCGCGGTCGAGTGCGATCGCCACCACCTGGCCGGCGGTGCGGACCAGCTCGGGCTCGCCGATCAGACCGGCGTCGTAGACGATCGCGCCGATCCGCCGCCCCTCGAGCTCCACCACCTCCACCCCGCGGGAGGCGGACGACATCGGCTCGACGACCGGTGCGCCGTGCATGTCGACGTAGGCCCCGCGCTCGGGGACCCAGAACCACACCTCGAGCGAGGGGTCGCCCAGCGCGCCGCCGAGAGCGGAGGTGAGGGCGGGACGCTCGGCTCCCGTCGCCCCCAGCCAGCTGCCCAGCTCCTCCAGTTCGCCCGTGCGGGCGAATCCGCCGCGCAGCACCGCGAGCGCGAACGCGATCGGGATGAGCCCGAGCGCCACCAGCTGGACGCCGCCGACCACGGTGATCGACCAGCCGAAGGCGGGCGCGAGCACGCGGGTGCTCAGGGGGATGAACAGCACGGTGACGATGCCGTAGCCGTACAGCGGCAGGAGCGTGCCGCGCTGCTCGGGAGTCGCCGCGGCGAGCCGGCGGATCAGGACGGCGGCGGTCGCCAGCATCACGGCGGCGCCGACGACGGCCTGCAGGGTGGCACCCAGGGCGACTCCGGCCGGCCAGTCGGCCGCACTGAGCCCGGGCGCGGGGCCGGCCGGATCGAACAGATAGCGCGGCGCGCCGAGCAGGAGCGCGGTCGCGTAGGCCGTGATCACCGTCGCTCGCGGCACGCCGCCGCGCACCCTGCCGGACGGGAACGCGTGCAGCAGGTGCACGACGGCGGCCAGAGGGAGCGTCGCCGCGATCGTCCCGACCTCCACGAAGAGCGGGATGTCGATGTTGAAGATCGCGCTGAGGAAGACGGCGAGGCCTGCGGACAGGATGAGCGCGCCGATCCGGTTGCTGGGGCGCCGATACCAGGCGAGCAGGCCGGCGCACAGGTAGACGAGCAAGTCGATCGGGAAGAGCACGAGCACCGGTCCGGCCGGGGTCGCGAACGGCAGCAGCGCGAACTGCAGGAGCGCGAAGAGTGCGCCGGCGACGAGCAGGGCCAGCAGAGCGCGGTCGAGGGAGCGGGCCACGTTGGAGCGCATGACGGCAGGATGCAGCGCGGTCCAACGGCGGGGCTCCATTATCGTCCTTCCGAGGGCGCGCCGACGGCGCCTCCCTCAGTCTGTCGGGGGAGGAGCCGCCCGCGCTATGGACCTGGGTCCCCAGTCGGAGTGCCGATGCGGCGCAGGGCCGCCGACGTCAGAGCGGCGCGGGTCCGGTGCTGGAGCGCACGACGAGGCGGGTCGGGACGACCGTGGAGGTGACCGGCTCGGGGCGTCCCTCGATCTCGGCGATGAGCAGTTCGACCGCGCGGCGGCCGGTGGCCTCGAACTCCTGGTGGATGGTCGTCAGCGGCGGCCAGAACGAGTCCGACTCGGCCATGTCGTCGAAGCCGACCACGCTGACGTCTTCCGGGACGCGACGGCCGGCCTCGTGGAGGGCGCGCAGCACGCCGAGCGCCATGCGGTCGTTCGCGGCGAAGACGGCGGTGATCTCGGGGCGCGCGGCGATGGCGAGGCCGTGCTCGTAGCCGGTCTGCGTGGACCAGTCGCCGTGGAGCACCTCCGGCACGGGGGCGCCCGCCGCCTCCAGCGTCTCGCGCCAGGCGGCCTCGCGGCGCGTGGCGGAGTACGACTCGGTCGGGCCCGAGATGTGCCAGACCGTCTCGTGGCCCAGCGACAGGAGGTGCTCGGTCGCCAGCCGCGCGCCGAGGGCCTGGTCGTTGTCGACCTGCGGATAGTCGGGGCGCTGGGTGGAGTCGATGACGACGACGGAGAGGCCCTCGGGCAGCTCGACGTCGGCGCCGTCGACGATGTGCGCCTCGATGACGATGACGATGCCGTCCACCGCCTGCTCGAGCAGGCGTGAGAACGCGACGCTGACGTCCTTCTGCGTGGGCCGCTCCACGGGGACCACCGTGATGGAGTACCCGGCGGTGGCCGCGTTGACTGCGATCGCGTCGAGCGTGCGCATGTTGCCGTACGACGAGAGCGTGAACATCACGACGCCGAGGTTGCGGAAGCGGCCGGAACGCAGGGCGCGCGCGGCGTGGTTCGGGCGGTAGCCGAGGGCGTGCATGGAGGCCAGGACGCGCTCGCGGGTCGCCGCCTCCACGTTGGTGAGGCCGTTCGCGACGCGGGACACCGTCTGGGTCGAGACGCCCGCATGCGCGGCGACATCGCCGAGGGAGGGGCCACGCTTGCGACCGGCCCGCGGCGCGGCGACGGGCGCGGGATCGGCGATCGACTCGGTCATAGCTCCTCATTCTGCTGAATTCCGCGCCGCCAGTACGTAAACGACAAACGGGCTTGCGCGATGTTGACGTCAACATGTTAGGGTATGCCAGCAGATGTTGACGTAAACATCTGTGTGTCGCCCCCGAACCATCCAAGGAAGGCCATGACAACGACGTCCCTCACGCCGCCGGCCAGCCGGCAGGCCGTCTCCCCGAAGCCCCGCAAGCGCCGCGCCCGTCGCGATTGGCGCGGATGGGCATTCGTCGCACCGTTCATGGTCGTGTTCGCCGCGATGATCATCGCGCCGGTGCTCTACGCCATCTACCTCAGCCTGTTCCGCGAGCAGCTCATCGGCGGCAACGTGTTCGCCGGGCTCGGCAACTACATCGCCGTGTTCCAGGACCCGAAGTTCTGGGAGTCGCTCGGCCGCGTCTCGATCTTCCTGGTCGTGCAGGTGCCGATCATGCTCGTGCTCTCGCTCGTCGCGGCGCTCGCCCTCGACAGCGCACGTCTGCACGGCGCCGGCTTCTTCCGCATCGCGCTCTTCCTCCCCTACGCCGTCCCCGGCGTCGTCGCCGCCCTGATCTGGGGCTTCATCTACGGCGACCAGTTCGGCCTCACCGCCAGCGTGAACCAGCTCTTCGGCACGGACCTCGCCCCGCTCAGCGGGTCGTGGATCCTCGGCTCGATCGGCAACATCGTCACCTGGGAGTTCATGGGCTACAACATGCTCATCTTCTACGCGGCCCTCCGTGTCATCCCGGGCGAGCTCTACGAGGCGGCCGAGATCGACGGCGCCGGCGCCTTCCGCCAGATCTGGAGCATCAAGGTCCCCGCCGTGCGCGGCGCCATCGTGATCGCCACCATCTTCTCGATCATCGGCAGCTTCCAGCTCTTCAACGAGCCCAACCTGCTCAAGCAGATCGCCCCCAACGCGATCAGCAGCTACTTCACCCCGAACATGTACGCCTACAACCTGTCCTTCGCCGGACAGCAGTTCAACTACGCGGCGACGGTCGCGATCGTGATGGGAGTGTTCACCGCGGTGATCGCCTACGTGGTCCAGCTCCGCGGCTCCCGTAAGGAGGTCCGCTGATGGCCACGCTCACCGACATCGCCCCCACCCGCGCCGACCGCGTGGCCCTCCGCAAGGCCGAGCGCCGAGCCGAGAAGTCGTTCTCCACCGGAGGCCGCCGCCCGCGCCGCTCGATCGTCCTGACCATCGTCATGGTGCTGTTCACGATCTACTCGGTCGTGCCGCTCGTCTGGCTGATCGTCAACGCGACGAAGACGCAGCCCGACCTCTTCTCGTCGTTCGGGCTCTGGTTCGGCAAGGACTTCAACCTCTTCCAGAACATCGCCGACACGCTCACCTATCGCGACGGCATCTTCCTCAAGTGGCTGGGGAACACCCTCCTGTACGTGGTCGTCGGCGCCGGTGGCGCGACGCTGCTCGCCACCGTCGCGGGCTACGGCCTGGCGAAGTTCAACTTCCCGGGCAAGCGCGCCGTCTTCGCGATCGTGCTCGGCGCGATCGCGGTGCCCGGCACGGCCCTCGCCGTCCCGACCTTCCTCATGTTCAGCCAGGTCGGCCTGACGAACACCCCCTGGTCCGTCATCCTCCCGTCGCTGATCAGCCCGTTCGGCCTCTACCTGATCTGGACCTACGCCACCGAGGCCATCCCGACCGAGCTGCTCGAGGCGGCGCGGATGGACGGCGCCAGCGAGTTCCGCACCTTCTTCACCATCTCGCTCCGCCTGCTGGCGCCCGGCGTCGTCACGGTCGCGCTGTTCGCGATCGTGGCCACCTGGAACAACTACTTCCTGCCGCTCATCATGCTGAGCGATCCGACCTGGTACCCCCTCACGGTCGGCCTCAGCCAATGGAGCGCGCAGGCGACCGGGGTAGCGGCACAACCGATCTACAACCTGGTCATCACCGGATCGCTGCTCACGATCGTCCCGATCGTCATCGCGTTCCTCTTCCTGCAGCGCTTCTGGCAGTCGGGTCTGGCCGCCGGCAGCGTCAAGCAGTGACCCACAGCTCCACCCCTCGCACCATCACATCCCAATGAAGTGAAAGGAACACCACTGATGAAGCGCATCCTGCGTTCACGGTCGCTCCGTCGCGTCGCCACGGCGATCGTCGCCACGGCCGTCGTCGGCGCCTCCCTCGCCGCGTGCTCGTCTGGGTCGGGATCCGACTCGGCCAGCGGCTCCAGCTCCGACGTCGACGCGGCCCTCAAGGCCGGCGGCGAGATCACGTACTGGTCGTGGACCCCCTCCGCCGAGGCCCAGGTCGCCGCGTTCGAGAAGGCGTACCCGAAGGTCAAGGTCAACCTGGTCAACGCCGGCACCAACACCACCGAGTACACCAAGCTGCAGAACGCGATCAAGGCCGGCTCCGGCGCCCCCGACGTCGCCCAGGTCGAGTACTACGCGATCCCGCAGTTCGCCCTCTCCGACTCGCTCGTCGACCTGACGCAGTTCGGCTTCGACAAGCTCAAGGACGACTACACGGCCGGCCCGTGGAGCTCGGTCAACGTCGGCGGCAAGCTCGTCGGCCTGCCGCAGGACTCGGGCCCCATGGCGATGTTCTACAACAAGACCGTCTTCGACAAGTACGGCATCGCCGTGCCGACCACCTGGGACGAGTACGTGGCCGCAGCACAGACGCTGCACGCCGCCGACCCGAACGCCTACATCACCAGCGACTCGGGCGACTCCGGCTTCACCACCAGCATGATCTGGCAGGCCGGCGGCCGTCCGTTCAGCGTCGACGGCACCAAGGTGACCGTCAACCTGCAGGATGCGGGCACCAAGAAGTGGACCTCCACCTGGAACAAGCTGGTCGAGGGCAAGCTGCTCTCCTCCGTCCCCGGCTGGAGCGACGAGTGGTACAAGGCTCTCGGCAACGGCTCGATCGCGACCCTGATCACCGGCGCCTGGATGCCCGGCACGCTCGAGTCGTCGGTCACCGAGGCCTCCGGCCAGTGGCGCGTCGCCCCCATCCCGACCTATGACGGCAAGCCCGCCAACGCCGAGAACGGCGGCGGCGGCCAGGTCGTGCTGAAGCAGAGCAAGAACCAGGCCCTCGCGGCCGGCTTCCTCAAGTGGCTGAACAACGACCCGGAGAGCATCTCCGTGTTCCTGAAGTCGGGCGGCTTCCCGTCGACCACCAAGGACCTCAGCTCCGACGCGTTCCTCGCCGACGCCCCCGAGTACTTCGGCGGCCAGAAGATCAACCAGGTCCTCGCCGACGGCGCCAAGAACGTGTCGACCGGATGGCAGTACCTGCCCTTCCAGGTCTACGCGAACAGCATCTACGCCGACTCCGTCGGTCAGTCCTACGCGTCGAACAGCGACCTCAACACGGGCCTGCAGGCCTGGCAGAAGTCGATCGTCGACTACGGCAACAAGCAGGGCTTCAGCGTCACCAGCAAGTGACCGCCCCGCGTGGCCGGTCGCTCATCGCGGCCGGCCACGCGTCTGCACCGATCCACCAGGAGAGACCCACCTCATGACCACCTTCGAGATCGCGGGCGACGACTTCGTCCTCGACGGCGAGCCGTACCGCATCCTCTCGGGAGCCCTGCACTACTTCCGCGTGCACCCGGACGACTGGGCGGACCGCATCCGCAAGGCCCGGCTCATGGGGCTCAACACCATCGAGACCTACGTCCCGTGGAACGCGCACGAGCCGCGCCCGGGCGAGTGGACGGCCGAGGGCGGACTCGACCTCGCCCGCTTCCTGCGCACCATTCAGGAGGAGGGGATGCACGCCATCGTGCGCCCCGGCCCCTACATCTGCGCCGAGTGGGACAACGGCGGCCTCCCGGCCTGGCTCTTCACCGACCCGACGGTCGGCATCCGCCGCTCCGAGCCGACGTTCGTCGCAGCCGTCAGCGCCTTCATGGAGCGCGTGCTCGCCATCGTCAAGCCCTTCCAGATCCACGAGGGCGGACCCGTCCTGCTCGTGCAGGTCGAGAACGAGTACGGCGCCTACGGCGACGACAAGGACTACCTGCGCCACCTCGTCGACGTCTTCCGCGACGCCGGCATCACGGTGCCGCTGACCACGGTCGACCAGCCGCAGCCCGACATGCTCGAGAACGGCTCGCTGCCGGAGCTGCTCAAGACCGCCTCGTTCGGCTCCCGGTCGAAGGAGCGCCTCGCCACACTGCGCGAGCACCAGCCGACCGGGCCGCTGATGTGCTCGGAGTTCTGGGACGGCTGGTTCGACCACTGGGGCGCGCACCACCACACGACGCCCGTGGAGCAGTCCGCCGCCGACCTGGACGACCTGCTCGCCCTCGGCGCGTCGGTCAACATCTACATGTTCCACGGCGGCACGAACTTCGGATTCACCAACGGAGCGAACGACAAGGGCGTCTACCAGCCCATCGTCACGAGCTACGACTACGACGCACCGCTCGACGAGGCCGGCGAGCCGACCGAGAAGTTCTGGGCGTTCCGCGAGGTCATCGCCAAGCACGCCGCGGTCCCGGCGGAGGAGCCCGTCGTCGCCGCTGCCGCGCCGACCCTCGCGCAGACCTTCGAGTCGGCCGTGCCGCTCTTCGCCGTCGCCGACCGGCTGGGCGCGTGGGAGCACACCGACGAGGTGCCCACCTTCGACGAGCTCGGCCACTACACCGGGTTCGGCCTGTACCGCACCGAGATCGACACGCACGAGCCGGCGGTGCTGGAGTTCGGCGAGGTGCGCGACCGCGCGTACGTCTTCGTCGGATCGACCCGCGTCGGCGTGCTCGCCCGCGACCACCACGACCGCGCGATCACCCTCTCGCCCAGCCGCGGGACCCTGACCGTGCTGGTCGAGGACCAGGGGCGGGTCGACTACGGCCCGCGCATCGGCGAGTCCAAGGGCCTGATCGGGCCCGTGCACCTGAACGGCGAGGAGCTGCAGCGCTGGAGCGTGCTGCCGCTGCGCCTCCCGTCGCTCGCCGCCGTGCGGGAGGCCCTGGACGCCTCGGCGGCGGCCGGCGACGCCGCGCCCGAGAGACTCGCCGGGCCGGTCTTCGCCCGCGCCTACTTCGAGGTGGAGGAGCCGGGGACGCTGTTCCTCGACACCACCGGCTTCGGCAAGGGCGTCGCGTGGATCAACGGCTTCAACCTCGGCCGGTACTGGACGCGCGGCCCGCAGGAGACCCTCCACGTGCCCGGCCCGGTCGTCCGCGCCGGCCGCAACGAGCTCGTGATCCTGGAGCTCGAGTCCGCGGCGGACGCGACGGCGGAGTTCGTGGCCGAGCCGCGACTGGGTCACACCGACTTCTGAGCCTGCCGGGAGCGTCAGCGCAGTTCGATGCGTCCCACGGTCCCGCCGGTCTTGTTGGTGAACCACAGCGCTCCGTCGGCGCCCGGCTTGATGTCGAACGGGCCGGACACCTCCGGAGCCGCCCCGGTGGACGACCACGCGCCGGTCGCCGGGTCGTACCGCACCACGGCGTCCGCGGCGGAGTCGACCAGCCACAGCGCGCCGTCGGGCCCGACGCACACACCGTCGGGCTCGACGAGCCCGGGCTCGACGAGTTGGGGGTCTTTCGCGCCGCGTACGGTGCTGCCGGGATCGGCGGGGTCGAACGAGAGCAGGCCCGCGGGCTCGCGGGTGGTCAGCCACAACCGACCGTCGGCGGTCTCGGCCCAGGCGCGGGGCGAGCCGAGACCCGGCCACGGGCCGTGCTCGACGATCGAGCCGGTCGCCGGATCGAGCTCGCCGATGCTTGCCGTGTCGCCGTTCACCCAGCGGATGCGACCGTCGGCCGCCACGAACAGGGCTCCGGGACCGGCGATCGACGGATCGGAGTGCACGTCGAGCGTCCGCTCGGGATCGGCCGGGTCGGCGGACGCGACGGCGTTCGCCCCCCGCAGGGTGAACCACAGCCGGCCGTCCGCGGCGGACTTGAGCGCGACTGGGCGGCTCCCGGCCGGGAGCGCGTAGGTCGTGATCGTGTCGCCGGGCCGCTCGGCGGCGGGGTCGATCGCGCCGAGCCGGTCGGTGCCGAGGGAGGTGAACCACACCCGTCCGTCCGCGCCGGGGAAGATGTTGGCCGGCAAGCGCACCTGGCCGGCCGGGTCACGGAAGACCTCGACGGTCCCGTCCTCGCGCACCCGCCCGATGGCTGCATCGGCGATCGCGGTGAACCAGATCTCACCGGCAGCGGCGATGATCCCGGAGGGGGCGGCGGCCGGTCCGCCCGGGACCGCGAACGTCGTGATGTCGTGCACGACGCCAGCGTATCGGGCGCCGGTTCAGGCGGGTTCGCCGTCGCCGTCCGCGCGACGACGGCGCAGTTCGGCCTCCAGCTCCGCGATGTGGCGGGAGCGGCGGTCCTCTTCGATCTCGCGCTCGAGCGCGGCCAGCTGCTCCTCGGTGCTCAGCGGCCGATTCGGGTCGCGCACCGGGGCCGGCTGCGCGGACGGCGCGGCCTCGCGGACCACGATCGTGCGTGCCTCGGCCTTGGGCGCGGCGCGACGGCCGATCAGGAACCAGAGGGCGCTCCCGATGAGGGGGAACACGATCACGACGATCGCCCAGAGCGGCTTGGGCAGACGCACGAGTGCCGGATCGCGCGACAGGATGTCGAAGAGCGCCATCGCCATGATGACGAGCATCGCGAGGAACATCAGCACCATGCCCCGAGTCTAGGGGGAGGCTGTGTATGGGCTCCGGGGCGGGATGCGCTCAGCGGAACGAGAGCACGACGTCGCCCCAGGCCGCCCGGAGCGGTCCGTCGAGGTCGGGCACGACGCGATCCTGCTTGTCGATGACGAGGGTGGCGCGGTCGTCGACGGAGTACGCCGGCCAGTCGTCGCCCGGGACGCCCGTGCGGGCGAACGCCGTCCACCGCTCGAGCAGGCGCCCCGAGAGGGCTTCGCCGGCGCGCCGGCCGCCGAGCTTGAACGTCGGGTCCTTCGGGCCGCCCAGCACGCCCCACACGTAGGGCAGCTCCGTTCCGTGCGCGGCGCGGATGCCGATGAGGCGCAGCGCGAGGGTCGTGAAGTCGAACCGGTACAGGTAGGTCGGGGCGACGCGGGCATGCCCGGCGGCGATCCACACGGCGGGCATCCGGAAACCGATGTCGGTGGCGATGTCGAGGCCGCGCGCCTTCGCCCGCACGCCCGCGTAGGCGGCGAGCACCTGGTCGCGACCGGGCGCGACCAGCCCCGGGTTGTCCTCCAGCATGAGGGTGAACATCCGCTCGATGGCGTCCCGCGTGATCGGGATCAGCGGCGACTTCATGTATTTGAACAATGTCGCTTCGTCGCGGTTCGTCCCGATGAGCAGCGGGACGGGCAGCCCGCGCCCGTCGCTCAGGACGGCGATCGGGTGCTCCGGCACGAGGTCGCCGTCGACGACCGGTGCGAAGGCGAGGGTGCCGGGGACGCTGCTCGGCACGTCGTTGTACACCTCGGTCGCGGCGGCGACGATGCGGTCGACGGGCAGGCGGCGCAGTGCGGTGGCGGCGTCGTCGGCCTCCACGCCGGCGGCGGCGAGGAACCGGTCGGCGACCGCCCGTGCCCGCTCGGGTCCGTACATCGAGCTGGCCGGGGAGCTCTCCGCGATCGCGGCGTGGAAGAGCCCGGCCGCCGACGGCGTCGCCAGCAGGGTCGTCACGAGACCGCCGCCGGCGGACTCCCCGAACACGGTCACCCGGGCCGGGTCGCCCCCGAAGGCGGCGACGTTGTCGCGCACCCAGGTCAGGGCGAGCAGCACGTCCCGCAGCGCGAGATTGGAGTCGAAGACCTGCTCGGCGGTCGAGAACGAGGAGAGGTCGAGGAAGCCGAGCGCCCCGATGCGGTAGTTGATGGTCACCACGACGGCGTCGCCGGTCGTCGCCAGCTCCACGGCGTCGAAGAGCGGCTGGCTCGATGAGCCGTAGGTGTAGGCGCCGCCGTGGATCCACACCATGACGGGCTTGCTCGCGCTGCCATCGTTCGGCCGCCACACGTTGAGGAAGAGGCAGTCCTCGTCGAGCTCGGGATCCGGGCCGAGGGAGATCGCTGGGACGACCTGCTGCGGGGCCGCCGCGCCGAAGGCCGTCGCGTCGGCGACGCCGTCCCACGGCTCGGCCGCGACGGGAGCGCGCCAGCGCCGCGCACCGGTCGGGGGCTGGGCGTACCGGATGCCCTTCCAGGTCGACGCGCGCTCACCGGCGACGCCGCGCACGGCGCCCGTCGTAATGCGGACGACCGCCTCCGCGTGCCTGTCCGTGCTGGTGGTCTCGTGACTGCTCATCTGTCCTTCTCCAACGGCGATGACGTCCATCATGACGCACCCCCGCCCGACGCTACGCAGCCGGGGTGAACGCGCGTGGGCCGCTTACGGCGGCTACGACACGGCCGCTCCTGCGCCGGCGCACGGCCCGGCGCTTGGGGATGGCCGCCGTCATCCGTAGACTCGCAGGAGCCGTGCCGGGGGTCACGTCATCCCGGGCGGTCCGTTCGACCCCTCACCAGAAGCGAGACTCCCTTGACGACGACCCCTCCCGAACCGAACGACGCCCAGCCGAATCCGGTGCCCGAAGCCCAGCCTGCGCCCGACGCCCAGCCTGCGCCCGACGCCCAGCCGGCGCCCGAAGCGCCGCAGGTGCCTGCGTACGCCGCCTCGCCGGCTCCCGGCTACGCCGCCGCACCGCCCGCACCGCCCGCCGCGGGTGGACCGGGCGTCCCGCCGTACCAGCCCTACCAGGCTCCGGCGCCGGCGAGCGGAACGACCAATGTGCTCGCCATCGTCGCGTTCGTCGCCTCGTTCTTCGTGAACATCGTCGGCGTCATCTGCGGCCATATCGCGCTCAGCCAGATCAAGCGCACCGGTGAGAAGGGTCGCGGCTTCGCCCTGGCCGGCCTCATCATCGGCTACGTCAGCATCGCGATCACGCTCGTCAGCATCGCAATCCTGATCATCGTCTCGGTCGCCAGCGGCCTCGCCGTGGCCAACGCCGTGCGCAGCCTGCCGACGGAGCTGCCCAGCGACTCCTCCGGCGACGTCGCGCTGACGGTCGACTGCGCGCGCCTCTCCGCCGCCGCCGACGGCCTCATCCCGGTGCTCAACGACCAGATCCCGAACCTCGCCACCGATCCGACGACGGCGCAGGCGCAGATCGTCGCCGCGTTCGACGCGTTCAGCGCGGCGACGTCCGGCCTGACGGACCCGGATCTGTCGAGCGAGGTCGACTCGTTCAACGCCGACGTCGAGACCTTCAAGGCGGACCTGAACACCTACATCGCGACGCCGGAGGCCGACCGCGACTCGACCCAGCTCGAGGACGACGTCAACGCCATCAGCGACCAGTTCGACACGCTCGGCTCGTACTGCGGCTGAGCCGCTCAGAGGAGCGTGCCACCGACTGAGGAGGGCCGCAGCGTCGTCATGACGCTGCGGCCCTCCGTCGTCCGGGAGGGCGTCACTCCCAGGTCATGAACGGGCGCAGCTCCAGCTGACCGTTGCGTGCCATCGGGTGGCGGGCGGCGACCTCGACCGCTTCGTCCATCGAGTCGCACTCGAGGATGTCGAAGCCGCAGATCCACTCCTTCGACTCGGCGAACGGGCCGTCGGTCACGTAGCGCTTGCCGCCGCGCACCCGGACGACCCGGGAGGCCGACGGCGGTTCGAGCGCGTCGCCGGTCACCCGTGCGCCTGACCCGTCGAACTCGTCCACCCACAGCTCCACATCGGAGTCGTCCGCCGGGCTGTCTGGGGTGGCCGAGGTCACCACGAACATCATGTACTTCATCGTCCTGTCCTTTCGATCGGGGACGTTCACCCGGAGGTCGAACGGGCGTCGGCTCCGTCGACATTCTGCCGTTACGATTCCAGGAGCGGGAGAGGAGACGACGATCGACAACGGGATCCCCGACGAGTTCCGCACCTGGTTCGTGGAGCGGTTCGCCGCGTACTGGCAGTCCAGAGGGGCGCCGCACATCGAGGGCCGCATCGCCGGCTATCTGCTGCTGGACGACTCCGGCGGCGTCTCCGCCGAGGAGCTCTCCACCGTGCTCGACGCGAGCCGCGGCTCCGTCTCGACCTACACCCGCCGCCTCGTCGACGCCGGCTTCGTGCAGCGCGTGCGCCGCGAAGGCGAACGCACCCACTACTTCGTGATGGACCTCGACGTGTGGGGCGGCTTCCTGCGCGCCGAACAGGACTACCTGCGTGATCAGCGCGCCCTCGCCGAGCGTGCGCTCGCCGTCGTGCCCGCGCACGGCCGCGCGCACGAACGCCTGCGGAACATGCGCGACTACATGGGCTGGATCGTGGAGGACGGGGTGCTCCCGGAGCGCTGGGAGGCGTTCAAAGCCGCCCGCGACGCAGCCGGCTGACGAGCAGCACGCCCAGATAGCCGCCGCCGACGGCCGCCGTCAGCACGCCGACGGGGAGGCCGCTCAGCACCGACACCTGCTGGACGGCGAGATCGGCGAGCACGAGGACGAGCGCCCCGGCCAGAGCGGACACCGTGAGCTCCGCGCCGCTGCGCCGGGTCAGCATCCGGGCGATGGGAGGCGCGGTCAGGGCGACGAACGCGATCGGGCCGGCCACGGCGACGGCACCGGAGGCGGCGACGAGCGAGACGACGATTGCCCCGGTGCGGGTGCGGGCGGCGGCCGCGCCCAGAGCGTCGGCGACATCGTCCCCGAGCTCCAGGACGGCGATGCGGTGGCGCAGCACGGCGGCGGCGGGGACGACGACCGCCAGGGTCAGCGCGATCACGGCGACGTCGGCGACGCCGGTGCTGTTGAGCGAGCCGACGAGGTAGGCGGCGAGCTGCGAGCCCTGGTCGCGGAGCGCGACGCTGACGGCGTATTGCGTGACCGCGGCCGCCATCGCGGTCACGCCGATGCCCGCCACTAGCACGCGGCCGGGGGAGGCGAACCCGCGACCGGTGGCGATCCAGACGATCCCGAGCGCCACCGCACCGCCCGCCACCGCTCCCACGGACGGGGGCACCGCGGGCGCGAACAGCGTGCAGAGCGCCACGCCCGCGCCGGCGCCGGAGGCGAGGCCGACCATGTCCGGGCTGCCCAGCGGGTTGCGGGTCACCGTCTGGAACAGCGCACCGGCGAGCCCGAGCGCGGCTCCCACTCCGGCCGCCGCCAGAAGCCGCGGCCCGCGGAGCCGTTCGAGCACGAAGGCGGTCTTGCCGGTGGATCCGGTCAGCAGCGCCGAGGGGAGGTCGGCGAGGGGGATGCCCAGCCGCCCGAGGGTGAGCGTCGCCGCGGCCGCGACGAGGAGGACGGCGATCAGGGCGACGATCACGAGACGGGGGCGCGCGGCCGGTCGGCGCGCCGCACGCACCGCGGCGAGGCCGGTCACGTCAGGGCCTTTCCGCGCCGTACGGCGACGAGCAGGAACGGCGCGCCGACGAACGCCGTGACGATGCCGACCATGAGCTCGCCGGGGCGCGCCACGACGCGGGCGACGATATCGGCGGCCAGCAGCATCCCCGCTCCGAGCAGCAGGGCGGTGGGGAGCTGCCAGCGATGGTCGGACCCGACGAGGGCGCGTGCCACATGCGGCACGGCGAGCCCGACGAAGGCGATGGGCCCCACGGCTGCGGTCGCGGCGGCGCACAGCAGGGCCGCGGCCCCGATGCCGCCCCAGCGCACCCGACGTACGTTCACGCCCTGGGCGGCGGCGACGTCGTCGCCGAGTGCCAAGGAGTTCAGCCCCGGCGTCAGGAGCACCGCGAGGAGGAACCCCAGCACCAGCAGTGGGGCGATCTGCGCGGCCGTGTCGAGCCCGCGGCCCGCGAGGGAGCCGACCACCCAGTGCCGGAACGAGTCGAACACCTTCGGCTGCAGCAGCGTCATGGCCTGGATGTACGCGCCGAGCACCGCGCTCAGCGCCGCGCCCGCGAGGATGAGCGTCACCATGCCACGGGATCGCGCCCCGATCGCCACGACCAGCAGTGCCGCCAGCAGGGCGCCGGGCAGCGCGGCGAACACGAGTGCACCGCCCGTCGCGCCGACGAGCGCGACCGCGGTGACCACGGCGGCGGAGGCGCCGACGGTCACGCCCAGGAGCCCCGGGTCGCCGAGCGGGTTGCGCGTGACGCCCTGCACGATGACGCCGGAGACCGCGAGGGCGCCGCCGACGAGCATCCCGAGCACGGTGCGCGGGATGCGCGCCGCCACGACCTCCCGGGTGAACGCGTCGCCTCCGCCGCCCAGTGCGGTGAGCACGTCGCCGACGTCCGTCGCCTTGCTGCCGGCGAAGAGGCTGACCACGCCGACGACGACGAGCGCGGCCGCCGCCACCACGAGGACGGTTCCCCGCAGCGACGCCGGCCGCGTGCGACGCGCGCTCGCGGCGGCCGTCACCGGCCGGCGCGGGCGAGCGCCTCGTCGATCATCGGCACGTAGCGCTCCAGCGCCCACGGCACGGTGAGGGGGTTGATGATCGAGGACCCCGTGACGAACGGCTGGTCCGTCGGGGCGACGACCGCTCCGCGCGAGACGGCCGGGATCGCCTGGTAGAGCGGCTGCGCCTCCACCTCGGCGCGGTTCGCCTCGTCGGAGTAGAAGGTGAAGATCAGATCGGAGTCCTTCAGCTTGTCCGCGTTCTCGAGTCCGATCACGGCGGAGTCGGTGCCCTCGGTCTCGTCGAACGTCGTGACGACCGGGTCGACGGTGAGGCCGAGCGCGCGCACCATCGCCACGCGCTGCTCGTCCGGGAAGAACACGCCGAGGGTGCCCGGGCCGGTGTTGTAGACGTACGAGAACGTCACGCCGGCGTACTCCGGGTGGTCGGCGGTCGCGGCGGCGAACTGCTTCTCGATGCCGTCGATCAGGCCCTGCGCCTTGCCGGGCTCGCCCATCGCCTTCGCGATCGTGGTGATCTGGTCCTCCCACGTGATCGTCCAGGGCAGCTCCGGGTACGCGACGGTCGGGGCGATGTCCTTCAGCACGTCGTACTGCTCCTGCGTCACGCCGGACCACGGGGCGAGGATGAGGTCGGGCTCGAGGTCGACGATGGATTCGACGTCGAGCTCGGTGCCGCCGGTGAACTGCTCCGGGAGCTTCTCGCCCGACTTCTCGACCGCATCGTGGATCCAGGGCAGGTAGCCCGTCGCATCGCTGCCCCAGGCGTACTCCTCGACGCCCACCGGCACGGTCCCGAGGGCGATGGCGGTCTCGGCCGAGCCCATCCCGAGCGTGACGATCCTGGTCGGCTTGTGGTCGATGACGGCCGATCCGAGAGCGTGGGTGATGGTCACCGGCTCGAAGTCGGCGTCGGCGGTGGAAGCACCCGTGGTGCCCGTCGAGCAGGCGCTGACGAGGAGGGCGGTGGCGGCGATCCCCGCGGCTGCGAGGGCAGTCCGGAGGCGTCGTGAGGGGCGGGGCATGGGGTCCTTTCGGTCGCGCGGGGCGAAACGATTGGTTAGTGTAGCCTTACCTTAGTTTAATTTTCAATCCTGCTGAAAGTTCGAGAGGACCCGCACCGCGTGCCCACCACAGCCCCGACCCGGACGGACCGCCCGGCCTACCGCCCGTACCGTGCCCGTGTCTCCGCCGTCCGCCGGCTCACCCCGCACTTCACGCGTGTGAGCTTCCGCAGCGACGACTTCGAGCACTTCGGCACGGAAGGCCTCGACCAGCGGATCAAGCTGCTCTTCCCGCTCGCGGACGGATCGTTCTCGGACCTCGGCTTCGACGAGGAGCCGGCCGAGGCGGGCGACTGGTACGAGCGCTGGCGCGCACTGCCGGAGCACCTGCGCAACCCGTTCCGCACGTACACGGTGCGCGTGTCCGACCCGGCGGACCGCCGCGTCGACATCGACTTCGTCTCGCACGGCGACGGCGGACCCGCTGCACGCTGGCTGCTCGCAGCGGAGCCGGGCGACGAGCTCGTCATCGTCGGGCCGGATGCCCGGAGCACGACGACCGGCGTCGGGATCGACTGGCATCCGGGAGGCTGCACCGACCTCCTCATCGTGGGCGACGAGACGGCGGCCCCGGCGATCGCGGCCATCCTCGCGTCGCGCCCGGACGACTGCACCGCGCACGTGTTCGTGGAGGTCCCCTCCGCCGACGACGCTCTGACGCTCGACGCACCGGCCGGAGTCACCATCACCTGGCTCGCCCGCGGCGACGCCGAGAACGGCAGCGCGCTGGTGCCCGCCGTGGAGCGGTGGCTCGGCGATCACCCGGAGGTCGTCGCGCGCGCGGCGGCCGATGGCCGGCAGCGCCTGGCCGACGTGGACGTCGACCGCGACGTGCTGTGGGAGCTGGCGGAGCAGACCGAGAAGGGTTTCTACGCGTGGATCGCCGGAGAGTCGGCCGCCGTGAAGACGCTGCGCCGGCTGCTGGTGCGCGGGCACGGCATCGACCGGCACCGCGTGGCCTTCATGGGCTACTGGCGCCTGGGCCGCGCCGAGAACTGAGCGGTCGCCTACTTCTTCTCGGGGTCCTCGACGCCGGCGAAGGTCTCGGGATAGTCGCTGAGCCACGTCCAGTGGCTGAGCGGCCAGCTGATCACGAAGGCCTTGCCGACCACGTCGTCGAGCGGCACGAAACCGCCGCCCGGATCGTCCATGTGGTAGCGGGAATCGGCCGAGTTGTAGCGGTTGTCGCCCATCACCCACACTTTGCCGGCGGGCACGGTCACGGTGAACGGCTTGCCGGAGACCTGCTGCACGCCGGCCGGGAGGAGCACGTACGGCTCCTTCAGCGGCACGCCGTTGACGCTCATCTGGCCGAGAGCGTTGCAGCAGGTGATCGTGTCGCCGGGCAGGCCGATGAGACGTTTGACGAGGTGCTGGTCGCTGTCGGAGGCGCCGAGGCCCACGAAGTCCAGCACGGCGCCGACGCCCTGCTGGAGGGCGTTGCCGGTGCTCGGCGCCGGCGCGGGCAGCCAGCCGCCCGGATCCTTGAACACGACGACATCGCCGCGCTGCAACGGGAACACCTTCGGCTGCAGCTCGTTGACGATGATGCGGTCGTTGATCTGCAGGGTGTTCTCCATCGACCCCGACGGGATGTAGAACGAGCGCGCGACGAACGTCTTGATGAGGAACGACACCAGCACCGCGACGACGAAGATGACGACGACATCCCGCAGCAGCGACTTCCACCCGGACTTGCGAGAGGAGCGGCGCGGGCGGGTCGTGGCGGGGCTGTCGGTCACAATGCCTCACCGTACCGTGCGGAGGCTGTGAGCCGCATCCGACCTGGCCGCCGAGCCTTGTCGCGGGGCCGCCGCGGTGAGAGCATCGGAACACGGGAGCGCGTCGCGATCGGCGTGGGCCCGCGTGATCATGCAGAACGCGCAGCGGGCTCGGGTGAGGTCACGACGCGGGGGGCCGCGCCGCGCAGGTCGACTGCGGGCTGCGCCCGTTCTCGCCCTCACCGTCGCCCTTGCTCTGGGGAGCCTCGGCCTCGTCGCCGGGCCGGCCTCGGCCGCCTCGGCCGCCTCGGCGGAAGGCTGCACGGCGGCGGGATGTCCGTCTCCCACACCCTCGCCCACGTCACGCGAGGACGGCACCCCGACCCCCGATCCGACGACACCCGACCCGACGCCGACCCCTGATCCCACGGGGACGCCGACGCCGACGCCGACGCCCACCCCGACCCCGACGCCGACGCCCACCCCGACGCCGACGCCGACTCCCACGACCACGCCGACGCCCACCGCGACCCCGACCCCGTCGTCCACTCCGGCTCCGACGCCGACGGACGACATCCCGCTGGCGGTTCCCGACCTGGGTTCGGGACCGGTCGTCGACGCCGCCGAGGTCACGCAGGCGTCGCAGCTCGCGAGCGACCTCGCCGCCGCGCAGGAGGCCCTGGCGACCGCCTCCGAGCAGTCGCGCGACGCCGAGCGTCAGCAGGAGCAGGCACAGTCGGTCGCCGACGCGCTCACGACGCAGGCCGAAGCGGCGTCGAAGCGTGCCGCGGCGTCCGCGGCGGCTGCTGCTGCGCTCGTGCGCTCGGCCGTCTCGCGCGGGCCGAGAGCCGATCCGCTGGCCGCCGTGCTGAGCGGTCGCGGCGATCTGCTCGAGAAGCTGGGCGCCGTCGATCGCCTGACCCGGCTGTCGGCCGACGGCGAACGGACGATCCGTGCCGCGAGCGCCGACGCCCGCGCCGCGGCATCGGCGCGCGCCCGCGCCGACAAGGCGGTGCACGCCGTCGCCGCGGTCGACGTCGCGGCCACGGAGCAGACCGTGGCCGATGCGCAGTCCCGCGTCGACCTCGCTGTCGCCGCGCTCGCCCAGGTGCCGACAGTGCTGTCGGCCGACGCGGGGTGGCAGACGCTGACCGTCGATCCGTCCCTCATCCCGGACGGCTGGACCCTCCCCGTCCATGGTCCCCTGACCGACGGTTTCGGACCGCGCCCCTCGCGCCCCGCCGGCACCGCGCTCTTCCACCCGGGCGACGACATCGGGGCGGCGTGCGGGACCACGATCGTGGCCGCCGCCGCCGGGACGGTCGTCGACGCCGGCCCGAACGGGTCGTACGGCAACTTCGTGCTGATCGACCACGGTGGCGGCGTCGAGACCGCGTACGGGCACATCCGCGACGACGGCATCGGGGTGACGGTCGGTCAGGTGGTCGCTGCGGGCCAGGCGATCGCACAGGTCGGCTCGACGGGCGCCTCCACCGGCTGCCACCTGCATCTGGAGGTGCGGGTGAACGGCCTGCAGATCGATCCGATGCCGTTCTTCGCCGCCCGGGGCGTGCGGATCGGCACCCGCTGAGGGCGGCCGCGCATCGATCCTGCACGTTCGCCGGTTGTTCTCGGGGAAGCCGCCGGGTGGGCGTAGCGTGCAGGTCATGACCGAACTCACGGAGCTCGTCGGGTCATGGATGCGGCGCCAACGGTGGTATTCGACCAAGAGCGTCGAGCCGCGCTTGCGCCTCCTCGCCTCGTTCGAGATCGAACCCCCCGAACCCGGGTTGCGCATCGTGACGCACTTCTTCTGCGACGACGCCCCGCGGACCCCGCGCGTCTACCAGGTGCCGGTCGTCGCACGCCCCGGGCGCGACGGCGACGCCGCAGCGCTGATCGGTGAGGCGGGTGGGCGCTATCTCTACGACGGACCGACCGAGGAGGCGTACGTCGCCGCGCTGATCGGGCTGATGACCGGTGCCGAGCACACCGAGGGCCGCGATGCGCACGCGCAGGGGCACACGCTCGGGGAGCGGATCGAGGTGCGCTCCTCACGCCGCCTCACGGGCGAGCAGTCCAACACCTCCATCGTCGCCGAGCTCGCCGGAGACCGCCTCGCGCTGGTCAAGGTGTTCCGCGTCGTCCAGGACGGCGAGAACCCGGACGTCTCGACCCTGGCGGCGCTCACCGCCGGAGGATCCTCGCGCACGCCCGCGCTGCTCGGCTGGCTGACCGGCGAGTGGCCGTCGGCGGCCGGTGGCCGAGCCGGGGGAGAGCTGGCGCTCATGCAGGACTTCGTCCTCGGCGCCGAGGACGGCTGGGAGCTCGCCGTCACGGCGGCCGAGCACTCCGAGGACTTCGCCGAGCGGGCGTTCGACCTGGGTCGTGGCACCGCCGAGCTGCACCGCCAGCTCGCACGGGAGCTGCCCACCCGGGCCGCCGGGCCGGACGACGTGCGTCTCGCCCTCGACGCGATGTTCCGGCGGCTCACGACGACGACGACCGAGGTGCCGGACGTGGAGCGCCTGCGCGCCGGCATCGCCGCCGTGTACGAGGAGGCCGCCGCGGCTCCACTGCCGGTGCTGCAGCGCATCCACGGTGACCTGCACCTGGGGCAGGTGCTCCACGCGCCCGATCGCGGCTGGCAGTTCATCGACTTCGAGGGCGAACCCCTGCGGCCGCTGGCCGAGCGCAGCCTCCCCGACTCGACGATGCGGGACGTGGCGGGGATGCTCCGCTCGTTCGACTACGTCGCCGGGTCGTTGGCGCAGCGCAGACCGCCGGTCGACGCCGGCGCCTGGTCCGCGCGGGCCCGGGAGGCGTACCTGACGGGATACGCGTCGGTGGCCGGCGCCGAGCTGGAGGAGCACCACGCCCTGCTCGACGCGTTCGAGCTCGACAAGGCGGTCTACGAGATCGCGTACGAGGCGCGCCACCGCCCGGCGTGGATCCCCATCCCGCTGCAGGCGGTCGAGCGGATGCTCGCGACGCGGGTCTGAGCGCTGCGGCTCAGGCCTCCGCGGCGCGCGGCAGGTGCTTCGTGTACGAGGCCAGCAGGGCGACCGAGGAGAGCGCGGCCAGCACGATCAGGGCCAGGAACAGTCCCACGGTCGACAGCGGCGGGGTGAGCGCCGCCATGATCGTCGGCACCAGGAACCCCGCGTACGCGACGGCGTAGAACACGCCCGTCAGCCCGGCCAGGTCGCGCGGCGTCGCGATGCGCTGGACCTCCAGCAGGCCCGAGACCAGGGCGATGCCCATCCCGGCCCCGAGGATCACGGCGGCGACGACACCGAGGGCCAGCGAACGGGTGACCACGGCGCCGGTGAGCACGATGAGTCCGGCCCCGATCGTCACCAGGGCGGCGACGAGCCCCCGCGCGCTCGACACGGAGTGCAGCCGCTTCGCGATCGGCTGCACGAGGGAGGCGACGCCGAGCGCGATCACCGTCAGGATCGTCGCGTAGCCGAGACCCCAGTCGCCGGTCTCGGCACTCAGGAGCACCGGGAGGTAGCCGTAGGCGAGGGCGGCGGCGGCGAAGATCCAGGGCGCCGCGACGAGCACCACCCGGCGGAACCGCTTGTGTCCGGCGGCCGGGATGCGCAGCTGGGCGAGCAGCGGGCCGCGCTCGCCTCCGGTGGTCGCGGTCTCGGGGATCCGCAGGACGACCCAGGCGAGCGGCAGCGTGAGCGCGATGTGCACGAGGAACGGCAGCTCTTCGCCGAACGCGGTGAACTGGGCGATGCCTCCGGCCACCAGTGCGCCTGCGGCCGACCCGAGCGTGAAGGCGAGGGAGGCCCGGCGCGCGCCGGCGGCGGCATCCACCCCGGGTTCGAACCGCGGCGACGACACCTCTTTCATCCAGCTGGTGCCGACCGCCATCGCGATGCCGACGGTGATGCCCGAGAGCAGCCGGCCCACGTAGATCGGCACCGGGCCGACGGAGCCGAGGGCGAGAGCCGCGCTGGCGAGCATCGCCGCGATCACCCCCGCGAACATCAGCGGACGCCGGCCGTGCCGGTCGGAGAGGGCGCCGGCGACGAGGAGGGCCGGGGCGAGCCCGAGCACGTACACGCCGAGGAACATGTTGACGGTGAGCTCGGAGTAGTGCTGCACGTCCTTGTACATCAGCAGCAGCGGGCTGAACTGGTTGCCGCACCACGAGCAGACGAACATGACGGCGAACACGCCGCGCCAGGGTGCTCCCGAGACGCGGCGGCTCACAGGGCGCCCTGGTTGCGCGCGATGTGCGTGCGCAGCAGCCCGGGGTAGTCACCGCCGCTGCGGAGCGCGTCGAGCAGGGCCTCGTGGTCGGCGAGCGAGTCGCCGAGAGTCTCCGGGCGCACCCGGAACAACTGGTGCCGGATGCGCTGCTGGCGGTCGCGCAGCAGGCCGTAGAAGTGCCCGGCCAGATCGTTGCCCGAGGCGTCGACGACCGCGGCGTGGAACCACTGATCGGCCTCGACGAACCGCTCCACGTCGCCCGCGGCGATGGCGGCGCGCTGCTCGGCCAGGGCCTCCTCCAGGGCGGCGCGCAGCGCGTCGTCGGCGCCGCCTCCGTCGTGCACCCGGGCGGCGGCCGTGGCCTCGATCGCCTCGCGGAGGTCGAGCACGTTCTGGGCCTCCCGCGGCGACATCGGCACGACCACGGCACCGCGTCGCGGCTCCAGCGTCAGCAGCCCCTCGGCGGCGAGCCGCAGGAACGCCTCGTGCACCGGCGTGCGGCTGACCCCGATCTCCGCGCCGAGCTGGGCCTCGCTGAGCAGCGCGCCACCCGGTGCCTCGCCCGACAGGATGAGGCGTTTGGTGTGGCTGTAGGCGTGCTCGGCGGCGGGGATCATGCCTTCAGTGTACGCCTTGCATGCAAGCTTGCGTGCAAGGCGTGCGACTCAGGCCTGCGGCGACGCCCACCCGGTACTTCGCCGCGCGGTGCGTGTCGGCCACGCGGTCGCCCGCACCGTGCAGCTTGTTGCGGAGCGAGCCGGGGGCGTAGTCGGTCGGGTAGGCGCCGCGCTTCTGCAGCTCGGGGACGACGAACTCGACGATGTCCTCGAACGTGCCGGGCGTGATCGCATACGCGAGGTTGAAGCCGTCCACGTCGGTCTCCTCCACCCACTCCTGCAGCTGGTCGGCGATCTCCGCGCCCGAGCCGACGATGAACGGCCCGAGGCCGCCGATCGCGCCGTTGCGCCCGATGTCGCGCACGGTCCACTCGCCGCCGTCTTCGTTCGGGCGCTGGAAGTTCGCCACCGCCGACTGGATGGCGTTGCTCTGCACGTGGCCGATCGGCTCGTCGAGGTCGTACTGCGACAGGTCGACGCCCATCCACCCGGACATGAACACCAGGGCGCCCTCGTCGCTGGTGTACTGCAAGAAGTCCTGGAACTTGGCCTGCGCCTTCTCGGGCGTCGCGTCGGTGATGACGGTGAGGAGCGTGTAGATGCGGGCCGAGTAGCGGTCGCGGCCGGCCGCCTCCAGCGCGTCGCGGAGCTTGGCGACGGTCTCCTTCAGTCCCTCCTTGGTGGAGGCGGCGACGAAGATCGCCTCGGCGTTCTCGGCCGCGAAGCCGATGCCCCGCCTGGACGCGCCCGCCTGGTAGATGACCGGGGTGCGCTGCAGGCTCGGCTCGGAGAGGTGGATGCCCGGCACGGTGAAGTGCTTGCCGCTGTGCCCGATCTCGTGCACCTTGGCCGGGTCGGTGAAGACGCCCGCCTCGCGGTCGCGGACCACGGCGTCGTCCTCCCACGACCCCTCCCACAGCTTGTAGAGCACCTCGAGGTACTCGTCGGCGTGGTCGTAGCGGTCGTCGTGCTCCAGCTGGTCGTCGTGACCCATGTTGCGCGCGGCCGACGGCAGGTAGCCGGTGACGACGTTCCAGCCCACACGGCCGTTCGTCAAGTGGTCGAGCGTCGACATGCGGCGCGCGAACGGGTACGGGTGCTCGTAGGCGGTGCCCGCGGTGATGCCGAATCCGAGGTTCTCCGTCACCAGCGCCATCGCCGAGACCAGCAGGATCGGGTCGTTGACCGGCACCTGCGCGCCGTGCCGGATGGCCGCCTCGTTGTCGCCGCCGAACACGTCGTAGGTGCCGAGCACGTCGGCGATGAAGATCCCGTCGAACTTGCCGCGCTCGAGCAGCTTCGCCAGCTCGGTCCAGTACGTGAGGTCCTTGTACCGCCACGCCTGGTCGTCGGGGTGGCGCCACATCCCGGAGGCCTGGTGGGCGACGCAGTTCATGTCGAAGGCATTGAAGCGGATCTGACGGGTCATGCGGTCCAGGATGCGGGAAGCGGGACGGCGCTGCACCCCCGCCGTCATCTGCCGTAACGCACCTCGCAATCGCTCCCGGAGTTATGCGCACCTCCGCACGGCGTGTTGCGTGCAGAACTCAGGAAGGGACGGCTCAGCGGCCGGTGAAGCGCGGGCGGCGCTTCTGCTGGAACGCGGCGAAGCCCTCCCGGTAGTCGGCGGTGTCGCGCAGTGCGGCCTGCGCGGCGTTCTCGGCGGCGACCGACTCCCACAGGCCGAGCGTGCCGTCGCGGAGCCCGGCGACGATGCGCTTGCTCGCGAGGTAGGCCTGGGTGGCGCCGGTCGCGGCCGCCGTGGCCGCCGCCTCCACCGCGCCCTGCAGCTCGGCGGCGGGCATCGCCCGGCTGAACAGGCCGCCCGCCACCGCCTCCGCGCCCGAGAGCAGCCGCCCCGAGTAGATCAGATCGAGGGCGCGATGCGGGCCGAGACGCGAGACGAGCAGCCAGTGGCCGCCCGAGTCGAGGGAGGCGCCGAGCGCGGTGAACGGCGAACCGATCTTCGCGTCGTCGGCGACGTGGACGACGTCGGTCGCGAGCAGGAGGCCGAGACCGACGCCGAGGGAGGCGCCCTGCGCGGCGGCGAAGGTCGGCGCGGGGAAGGCGCTCATGCGCCGCAGCAGCGGAGTCACCAGACCGTCGAGATAGCCGCCGACGTCGTCGGTGGCGGGGTCGACCCCGGCGATGTCGCGACCGGCGCAGAACGCCCGGCCCTCGCCGCGCAGCACGAGCGCCCGCACCCCGGCGGCCTCGGCGGCGGCGTACGCCTCGTCGAGTGCGCGGAGGTCGTCCGGGCCGAGCGCGTTCAGGCGCTCCGGGGCGTTCAGGGTGACGCGGGCCACCCCGTCGGCGATGCTCAGTTCGATCATGGCGCTCCTCACACGTCGTAGTCGACGACCACGCGGTCGGTCAGGGGATGGGACTGGCACGTCAGCACGTAGCCGCGCTCGATCTCCTCGGGCTCGAGGGCGTAGTTCTCGGTCATACGCACCTCCCCGTCGAGCAGCCGTGCCCGGCAGGTGCCGCACACCCCTCCGGTGCAGGCGAACGGCACATCGGCCCGCACCCGCAGGGCGGCGTTCAGGACGGATTCGTTGGCATCCACCGGAGTCGTGACCGTCGAGCTGGTGCCGTCGAGGGTGAACTCGATCTCGGCGGTACGCTCGCCGTCGTGCACGACCACGGGATGTCCCACGTCGCCGCGCACCTCGCCCGGCTCGCCGGTCGTGAACAGCTCGAAATGCACCGAGGAGCGGGGTACGTCGAAGGTATCCAGCACATCCCGGCACAGCTGCACGAGCTCGAACGGCCCGCAGAGGAACCACTCGTCGACCGTGTCCGGCGGCAGCAGCGTGTCGAGCATCCGGCGCAGCCGCTCCTCGTCGATGCGGCCCGAGAGCAGGGGAGCCGAGCGCTGCTCCCGGGACAGGACGTGGTGCAGTGCGAGGCGTGCCGGGAAGCGGTCCTTGAGGTCGGCGAGCTCTTCGAGGAACATCACGTCGATCGCCGTGCGGTTCGTGTAGACGAGCGTGAACTGGGAGGAGGGGGAGGCGGTGAGCACGCTCGTCGCGAGCGCCATGAGCGGGGTGATGCCCGAGCCGGCGGCGATGCCGGCGACGTGGCGCCCGTCCATCGCGCCCAGGTCCACGGTGAACGTGCCCTGCGGGCTCATCACGTCGATCCGGTCGCCCGGCTTCAGCTCGCTCGTCGCCCAGGTCGAGAACGCACCCCCGAGGTCGCGTTTGATCGCGACGCTGATCCGCCCGTCCCGCTCCGGGGCGGCGGCGAGCGGCGGACGGCAGATCGAGTAGCTGCGCCGCAGCTCCCGGCCGTCGACCTCGGCGCGCAGCGCGACGTGTTGGCCGGGCAGGTAGTCGTACTCGTCGCGCAGCTCGGGGGGCACGGCGAAGGTGACCTCGACGCTCGCGGCCGTCAGCGGTCGCACGTCGGCGACCGCGAGCGTGTGGAAGCGCGCCCGGGCCATCAGCCGGCCCTCACAGCGCCTTGAAGTGGTCGAACGGCTCGCCGCATCCCTCGCACACGTAGAGCGCCTTGCACGAGGTGGAGCCGAACCGCGAGAGCTGCCGGGTGTTCAGCGAACCGCACTGCGGGCACTTCACGGCGAGGGTGAGCCGCACCGGTCCCGTCGCCGCGGCGACTCCCGTCGGCGGGGCGATCCCGAACTCCTCCAGCGCCGCGCGCCCGCCCGCGCTGATCCAGTCCGTCGTCCAGGCCGGGGAGAGCTCGAGGCGCACCCGCACCGCGTCGAATCCCGCGTGCGCGAGGGCGCGCACCACGTCCTCCCGGATCGTCTCCATCGCCGGGCAGCCGGAGTACGTGGGCGTCATCACGACCTCGACGCCGTCGTCGGTGACGGTCACGGCGCGCAGGATCCCGAGGTCGTCGATCGTCAGCACGGGCACCTCCGGGTCGAGGACGGCCGCGGCCGCGTCCCACGCCCGGTCGGCCTCGGCGAAGTGGCTCACCATGTCGCCCCCGGATGCTGTCGGGCGAGCACCTGCAGTTCCGCCAGCAGGGGCCCCAGGTATTCGGAGTGGCGTCCGCGACGCCCTCCGCCGGCCGCGGCGAACGTGTCCGGCAGCTCCAGTCCCGTCTCGTCGAGCACGGGTCTCAGGCTGTCGTCGAAGGCGGGGCGCAGAGTGGAGGGGCGCACGGCGACGTTTTCGAGACGGTCGAGGAGCGGGTCGAGGAGCGGGTCGTCGTCGAACAGCTCGGCGACGCTCGGCCAGACGTCGTCGAGGGCCGTGACGGTGCGCCGACGCGATTCGTCCGTGCCGAGTGCGAGGCGGCGCATCCACTGGTCGGCGTGGTCGCGGTGGTAGTCGACCTCCTTGACCGCCTTCGCTGCCACCCCGGCGAGCACCGGGTCGGCGGAGGCGCGCAACCGGTCGTAGAGCTCGGCGAAGTAGTGGGAGGCCGCGAACTGCCGCACGATCGTGTGCGCGAAGTCGCCGTTCGGCAGCTCGAACAGGTGCGCCGAGCGGAACGCGTGCTCGTCGCGCCAGTAGGCGAGGTCGTCCTCGCTCCGGCCGGAGGCGGTGCCCGCGTAGCGCAGCAGGGAGCGGGCGTGGCCCAGGAGGTCGAGGGCGATGTTCGCGAGGGCGACGTCCTCCTCCAGCTCGGGCGCCCGAGAGATCCAGCCGCCGAGCCGCTGCGCCAGCACGAGCGCGTCGTCGCCCAGCCAGAGCGCGTACTCCGCGACGTCGGGGGAGGCGGGAGCGTCGGTCGAGACGAACTCGGCCGACAGCGTCACCGTGCTCAGCTCGACATGGCCGTGCGGGTCGGCGCTCACAGGTGCTTCACCCCTTCGCTCTCCGTGTAGTAGGTGGCGTGCCGGTAGTTCTTGCCCTCCGGCGAGGTGAAGAAGGCGTCCTTGGCGTCGGGGTCGCTCGCGGTGATCGCGTCGGAGCGCACCACCCAGATCGAGACGCCCTCGCCGCGACGCGTGTAGAGGTCGCGGGCGTTGCGCACCGCCATCTCCTCGTCGGGGGCGTGCAGCGAGCCCACATGCACATGACTGAGGCCGCGGGATGCGCGCACGAACACCTCCCACAGGGGCCAGACCTCGGCGCTCACGCGGCGGCCTCCCCGCTGGTGTGCGGGGCGGTGGGCACAGCGGCAGCCGCCCGCTTGGCCGCATAGGCGGCTGCGGCCTCCCGCACCCAGGCGCCGTCCTCGTGGGCCTCGCGGCGGCGCTGCATGCGCTGGGCGTTGCAGGGGCCGCGCCCGGCGATCACGTCGTGCAGCTCGCTCCAGTCGATCGGGCCGATCTCGTACGCCTGGCGCTCCTCGTCCCACCGGAGCAGCGGATCGGGCAGCGTGACGCCGAGCGCCTCCGCCTGCGGAACCAGCATCCCGACGAACCGCTGACGCAGGTCGTCGTTCGAGAAGCGCTTGATCTTCCATCCCATCGATCGTGCGGAGTTGGGCGACTCCCCGTCCGGCGGCCCGAACATCATCAGCGACGGCCAGTACCAGCGGTCGACCGCGTCCTGGGCCATCCGCCGCTGCTCGGGGGTGCCGCGCATGAGCGTGAGGAGGATCTCGAACCCCTGCCGCTGATGGAACGACTCCTCCTTGCAGATGCGGACCATCGCGCGACCGTAGGGCGCGTACGAGCAGCGGCACAGCGGCACCTGGTTGCAGATCGCTGCGCCGTCGACCAGCCAGCCGATCGCTCCGATGTCGGCCCAGCTGAGGGTCGGGTAGTTGAAGATCGACGAGTACTTGGCCGTGCCGGCGATGAGCTGCTCGGTCATCTCGTCGCGGGTGATGCCGAGGGTCTGCGCGGCCGAGTAGAGGTAGAGTCCGTGACCCGCCTCGTCCTGCACCTTCGCCATCAGGATGGCCTTGCGCTTGAGGCTCGGAGCGCGCGTGATCCAGTTGGCCTCCGGCTGCATGCCGATGATCTCGGAGTGCGCGTGCTGCGACATCTGCCGCACGAGGGTGCGCCGGTAGGCCTCGGGCATCCAGTCGCGCGGCTCGATGCGCGCGTCCGACGCGATGAGCTCGTCGAAGCGGGCCTGCTCCGCGCTCGTGTCGGGCTCCACCGGTGTGCCGATGCTGGTCATCAGTCCCTCCGTCTCCGTCGACGCTCATTACTGACTGATCGTTCGTTCAGTATATCCTCGCGGCCGCGAGTCGTGCCACACTGGGGCGCATGACCGAGACGCTGCCGACCGACGCCGTGGGCGGCGACGCCGTGCGCGGCGACGGTCTGCGCCGCGGACGCCCCGGTTACGACCAGCGCGGCATCCTCGAGGTCGCGGTCGCCGCCTTCAACGAGCACGGCTACGACGCGACCTCGATCGGGATGCTGGCGGCGAGGCTCGGGCTCTCGAAATCCGCGATCTACCACCACGTCGCCTCCAAGGACGAATTGCTCGCGTTGGCCCTCGACGAAGCGCTCGATGGGCTGGAAGGTGTGCTGCGCTCGTCGGAGGCGACCGAGGGACCGGCTGCGACGCGCCTCGCGGCGGTGCTGCGCGGGGCCGTGCACGTGCTCGCCGAGCGGAAGCCGTACGTTACCCTTCTGCTGCGGGTGCGCGGCAACACCGAGGTCGAGCGCGCCGCACTCGCGCGCCGCCGTGCCTTCGACCGGGCCGTCGCCGACCTCGTCGCCGAGGCCCAGGCGGAGGGCGCGCTCCGCACGGACGCGGACCCGGTCGTCGTGGCTCGCCTCCTCTTCGGCACGATCAACTCGCTCACCGAGTGGTACGACCCGTCCGGCCCGGTCGCGCCCGACACCCTCGCCGACGTCATCCTGGCCTTCGCCCTCTGAGCCCCGCTCCACCTCCGCACCGCTACCACGCCGCCGCCTCCCCGCCGCCTCCCGCCACCGCATCGCCGAAGTTCACGTAGTGGCGGTCATCCGGGCCGGAATGAGCGCCACGACGTGAACTTCGGCGACGGGCTCGGGGGGCTACTTCGCGACGAGCGTCAGCACGTCGTAGCTGGCGACCAGCTCGTCGCGCTGGTTGCGGATGCGCGCATCCCAGCGCACCTCGCCGTAGTCGTCGGTCTCGCGCGGCGTGATCTGCTTGGCCGTCAGGGTCACGCGGATGCTGTCGCCGGGCACGACCGGGGTCACGAACCGCAGATCCTCCAGACCGTAGTTGGCCAGCACGGGGCCGGGGGCCGGGTCCACGAAGAGACCCGCAGCCCACGAGACGAGCAGGTAGCCGTGGGCCACCCGGCCGGGGAAGAAGGGGTTCGCGGCCGCGGCCTCCTCGTCCATGTGGGCGTAGAACGTGTCGCCCGTGAAGGTCGCGAACGCCTCGATGTCGTCGAGCGTCACCCGGCGGGCGGGCGACGCGACCTGGTCGCCGATGCGCAGGGTCGCGAGCGCCTTGCGGAAGGGATGGAGCCCCTCCGCCGAGGCGGCCGCGCCCTCGTGCCAGACGCCCGTGACGGCGGTCAGCATGTCGGGTGAGCCCTGGATCGCGGTGCGCTGCATGTGGTGCAGCACGGCACGGATGCCGCCCAGCTCCTCACCGCCTCCCGCGCGCCCCGGTCCGCCGTGCACCAGATGCGGCATCGGCGAGCCGTGGCCGGTCGAGGTGCGGGCGTCGTCGCGGTCGAGCAGCAGGATGCGGCCGTTGTACGCGGCGGAGGCGAGCACGAGGTCGCGGGCGAACCCGGCATCGTGCGTCGCCGCGCTCGTCACGAGCGATCCGCCGCCGAGCGCCACGAGCTCGGCGGCGTCGGCAGGGGAGGTGTACGACAGGATGCTGGCGACCGGGCCGAAGGCCTCGACCGTGTGCGCCGCCGGGGTGTGGGCATCCACGAACCGCAGGAGCAGCGGGCCGACGAACGCACCGTGCGGAGCGGCTCCGTCGCTGCCGTCGGCGAGCCGCACCGCGGGGTCGCCGAGCTCGCCGACCACGATCTCGCCGCCGGCCTCGAGCAGGCGCCCGACCTGCCGGAGCACCTCGTCGCGCTGCGCCCGGGAGGCCAGCGGACCCATCGTGACCCCTTCGGCCCGCGGGTCGCCGACGACGACCCGCTCCGCGATGCGGGCGCGGACGGCGTCGGCGACGGCCTCCTCCGTGCCGGCGGGGACGATCGCCCGGCGGATCGCCGTGCACTTCTGGCCCGCCTTGGCGGTCAGCTCCACGACGAGCTGTTTGATGTAGGCGTCGAACTCGGGGGTGCCCGGTGCCGCGTCGGGGCCGAGCACCGACGCGTTGATCGAGTCGGTCTCGCCCGTGAAGCGCACACCCCCGGTCTGCACGGCGGGATGCACACGCAGCGACTCCGCCGTCGACGCCGACCCGGTGAACGCCACCAGGTCGCCGAGCTGGAGCGCGTCGAACAGCCCGGGCACCGCACCGCAGACCAGCTGCAGCGATCCCTCCGGCAGCAGCCCGCTCTCGACCAGGATCCGCACCATCGCCTCCGCGACGTACGCGGTCGGCGTCGCCGGCTTGGCGAGGGTGGGCATCCCGGCGAGGAACGAGGGGGCCAGCTTCTCGAGCAGTCCCCAGACCGGGAAGTTGAAGGCGTTGATCTGCACGGCGACGCCGGGGAGCCGGGTGTAGATGTGCTGACCGGAGAACGACCCGTCCTTCGACAGGGGCTCGGGAGGCCCGTCCACCACGACCTGCGCATTCGGCAGCTCGCGGCGCCCCTTCGACCCGTAGGTGAAGAGGGCGCCGATGCCGCCGTCCACATCGATCCACGCGTCCGTCCGGGTCGCTCCGGCGCGGGCCGACGCGTCGTACAGCTCCTGCTTGCGCTCGGTGAGCGCCTGCGCGAACGCCTTCAGCAGCAGCGCGCGCTGGTGGAACGTGAGTG
The DNA here is from genome assembly GCF_042883605.1 of Leifsonia sp. NPDC058194. Taxonomy (NCBI): domain Bacteria; kingdom Bacillati; phylum Actinomycetota; class Actinomycetes; order Micrococcales; family Microbacteriaceae; genus Leifsonia; species Leifsonia sp. NPDC058194. The sequence goes on from NZ_JBHVVL010000004.1 coordinate 394,336, forward strand.
CTCCGAGCGACGCCTGCCCGACGGTGCGGGCGTGGTCGAGCGCGGCGGCGAGGTCGAGCCCGGCCGTGCTCACCCGGGTCACGAGCTCCCCGGTGGAGGCGTCGAGCACGTCGGCCGCGGCGGTGCCGTCGGCGGGCGTCCACCATTCACCGCGTACGAAGCTGGGCAGCACGTCGCTGGGTGGCGTCATCGGGTTCCTCCTCGGGGAGCGGGCCTGGGCGGCACGTATGCTGGCCGCATGGTCGACGACGACGCGGGCAGCGGATGGACGATCGAGCTCGGCGAGCTCGACGCGAAGATGGGTGTGCGCATCCTGGAGCAGTCGGCGCAGCGCGTCGTCGCGACGATGCCGGTCGAGGGCAACCGCCAGTCGTTCGGCCTGCTGCACGGCGGCGCGTCCGTCGCCTTCGCGGAGGCGCTCGGCTCGTGGGCGGCGGTGATCCATGCGGGCCCGGGGCGCAGCGCCGTCGGAGTCGACATCAACGCGACACACCACAAGTCGGCGAGCTCGGGGCTGGTGACCGGGGTCGCGACCGCCATCCGGCTCGGCCGGACGATCGCGTCGCACGAGATCGTCGTGACGGACGAGAACGGCGACCGGCTCTGCACCGCGCGCATCACGAACCTCATCGTGGACGCACCGGGCCGCTAGCCGTGGAAGCGCCGGAGGACGTTCCGTCCGCCGCGGGCCACGTGTAGAAGCCGCGCCCGGTCTTGCGCCCGAGCATCCCGTCCGCGACCATCCGGCGCAGCAGCTCCGGCGGCTCGAAGCGCGGGCCGAGCTCGCCCGCCAGGTACTCCGCGATGTCGAGGCGCACGTCGAGACCGACCAGGTCGGTGAGCCGCAGCGGCCCGACCGGGTGCCGGTAGCCCAGCTCGAGAGCGCGGTCGATGTCCTCGGGCGAGCCGACGCCCTCCTCGATCATCCGGATGGCCTCCAGGCCCAGCAGCACGCCGAGGCGCGAGGAGGCGAAGCCGGGGGAGTCGCGGACGACGATCGCCGTCTTGCCGACGGCCTCCACCCATCCCGTCGCGGCCGCGATCGCCGAGGGGGCGGAGGCCGTGCCGGCGACCACCTCGACCAGGGCGGAGGCGGGGACGGGGTTGAAGAAATGCATCCCGACGAAGCCGCCCGGGCGGCGCAGCGAGCGGGCGAGGCCGTCGATCGACAGCGACGAGGTGTTCGTGGCGAGCAGCGCGTCGGGCGTGAGCAGCTCTTCGGCGCGTCGCAGCGCTTCCGCCTTGAGGTCGGGGAGCTCGGGCACCGCCTCCACGACGAGCCGGGCGCCGGCCAGGGTCTCCCAGGCCGTGCCCACCGTGAGCATCCCCTCGCCCGGCGGGTCGTCGCCGCGCGCGACACTCGTCGCGACCGAGCGGTGGATGCGCTCCCGTGCTGCGTCCGCGGCGGTCGCGTCGCGCTCGACGACGCTCACGTGCGCTCCCGCCATCAGGAAGGCGTGCGCGATGCCCGCCCCCATCCGGCCCCCGCCGATCACGCCGACGGCGTCGACGGGTGCACCTGCGCCGGCACCTGCACCGCCGCTCGGGCTGTTCACCGGCGCCTCCGCTCGAGGAAGTCCGTCATCCGCCGGTGCTTCTCGGGCGAGTCGAAGAGCACCGCCTGCGCCTCCCGTTCCGCGCGGGGGTGCTCGCTCTCGGGCGCCGCCAGCACCGCCTTCGTGTAGCGCGTCGCGAGCGGATCGTTCGCCGCGACGCGGTCGGCGAGGGCGTGCGCGCCGGCGAGCAGCTCGTCGGGGTCGAGGAGCTCCGAGACCAGCCGGACGGCGAGCGCCTCCTCCCCGGTGAGCACGCGCCCGGCGAGCACCATCTCCTTCGCCAAGGGCTCTCCGACGAGGCGGGGGAGCCGCCAGAGCGCTCCGGCCGCCGCGATGATCCCGAGCCCGGTCTCCGGGTTGCCGATCCGCAGCCGCGGTGTGCCGAGGCGCAGATCGGCGGCGTAGGCGAGCTCGGCGCCGCCGCCGAGGGCATAGCCGTCGAGAGCGGCGATCACGGGCATCGGCAGCTCGGCGATGCGGGTGAAGATCGTCGCGTTGATGGCGTGGCGGGCGTCCACCGCCGTGCGTTCGCGCAGCTCGGCGATGTCGGCGCCCGAGGCGAACACGCCGCCGGAGCCGGTCAGGATCAGGATGCGCGGCGTGCGCTCGAGGGCGTCGCAGATCTCGTGCAGCTCGTCGACCATGCGCTGGTCGATCGCATTGCGCCGCTGGGGCCGGTCGAGCGTCACGACGACCCGGTCGGCGCTCTCGGCGATCCGCAGCGTCTCCATCGCGTCTCTCCCTCGAATCGCGAATTACCGAACGAACGTTCAGTGAGTAAATAGTCGCAGAGCGTCGCCGCGCTGGCAACCCGCGCCGCGGTTCAGGCGAGCGCCGCCCGCGCCCGTCGTCGCGCGCCCGCCTCGGCCGCCGCGACGACCAGCACCACGACGGCGGCCGCGCATCCCACGCACACGCCGCCCGGCAGGCCGAGCCCGGCGAACACCAGCAGCACCGGCAGCACCACCGCCGGGACGGCCCAGCGCAGCACCGCACGCCACGGATCCCCGAACCGCCGGGCGATGAAGGCGTTGGTGAGGTAGAACAGGGCGATCCCACCGCCGAGCGAGGCCGCGGACGCCGGTGCGAGCGTGTCCCCCGGGTGCGCGATCGCCGACGCGAGCGCACCGGAGATCGCCGTGACGCCGGCGACCAGGAGGAACGGCAGGAACCCGACCGTGTCGCGGATGCCCCGCACATCCCCGGCCGCGAGCAGCCGCTCCAGCCCGACCTCCATGGCCTCCACGCCGTAGAGGAAGAACGACCAGGCCAGCCCCGCCGTCACCACCAGTCCCAGCACGGCGGTGACGCCGGCCGCGACCGTCCACGCCTCGCTCGTCGCCGTGACGATGCTCAGCACCGACTCGCCCAGCACGATGATCACGAGCAGCCCGAACCGCTCGGCCAGATGCTCGACGTTTAGCCGGGAGAAGGCGCTGCCGCTCCAGAGCCGCGCCGTGCTCGTCATGAGCACGATCTCCAGCACCACGGCGAACGCCCACACCGCGTAGTCGATCGGGTGCGGCAGCGCGATCGAGACCAGCCACAGCAGTGCAGTCGCTCCGTTGTAGGCGAGGATCCGCACCCGGGAGGCGACGCCGTTGCCCCACGCGACCCGCACCCACATCCCGAGCAGCAGGAGGCGCAGACCGGCGTTCCCCGCCGCGAACAGCCACGCCCGGTCGCCGACCGCCTCCGGAGCGGCGACGGCCAGCGCACCGACGGCGAGCATCGCCGTCAGCATCACCGCGGACAGCCCGCGCCGGGTGAGGTCGGGGGAGACGTTCACGGTGAACGTCAGGTTGACCCACGACCACCACACCGAGGCGAACAGCGCCACGAAGATCCCGAGCGCTGCGAACGACGGATGCGCGTGCAGGCCGTGGGCGAGCTGGCCGACCAGCGCGACGAAGATCAGATCGAAGAACAGCTCCATCCAGTGGACGCGCGACGGGTCGCGGTCCCCGGCGAAGAGCGGCGCCCTCATCGCAGATCGTGGTCCTCGAACACGAGCGAGGTCTTGGTGTCGCGCACCGACGGGATGCTCGTCAGCTCCTCGAGGATCACCCGCCGCAGGTCCTCGTTGTCGCGTGCCCGCACCAGCAGGATCACGTCGAAGTCGCCGCCCACCAGCGCGAAGTGCTCGACCTCCGGGATGCGCCCGAGCGTGTCCCGCAGATCGTGCCATTCCGACTGGTCGACCCGCAGCGTCACGTAGGCGGAGGACGCCCGGCCCGACTTGCGGGGGTCGAGCTTGGCGGTGAAGCCCGTGATCACGCCCTCGTCGACCAGCCGGGCCACGCGGGCGTAGGCGTTGGCCCGCGACACGTGGGCGGACTCGGCCACCGCGGTGATGGAGGCGCGGCCGTCGCGGCGCAGAGCGTCCAGGATGCGTACGTCGATGTCGTCCATGGTGGGAGACATCCTGCCACGAACATCCCATCGGCGGCACTGTTCGTCTCGATGATGGGGGATCGGTGGCGCAGCGGGTCCAGTGAAGTCATCCTGAGAGTGAGCGACGTCTTTCGAAGGAGAAACGATGCACTCGGATGATCTGCTGCCCGGCGACACCCCGCTGAGGCTCATCGACGAGGAGGGCTCGGGCCACCCGCACGAGCACTACCCGTTCCCGTCCGCCGACCGCCTGCTCGACGGCTACCGGCGTCTCGTGCTGGGCCGTCGCCTCAACGAGCAGGCCGACGCGCTCGTCCGCCAGGGCAAGCTCGCGGTCTACCCCTCGTCGTACGGGCAGGAGGCCGCCGAGGTCGCGGCCGCCCTCGTGCTCGACGAACAGGACTGGCTGTTCCCGACCTACCGCGACACCGTCGCCGTGATCACTCGCGGGGTCGATCCGTTCGACGTGCTGCTGATGCTGCGCGGCGACTGGCATTCCGGCTACGATCCGCGCGAGCACAACGTCGCACCGCAGGCCACACCGCTCGCGACCCAGCTGCTCCACGCCGTCGGGTTCGCGCATGCGGCGCGCCTGCGCGGCGAGGACACCGTCGTGCTCGCCCTGTGCGGCGACGGCGCGACCAGCGAGGGCGACTTCCACGAGGCGCTCAACTTCGCCGCCGTGTTCCACCTCCCCGTCGTCTTCCTCGTGCAGAACAACGGGTACGCGATCTCCGTGCCGCTGCGCAGGCAGACGGCGGCGCCGAGCCTCGCTCACAAGGGGATCGGCTACGGGATGCGCGGCCGCCGTGTCGACGGCAACGACCTCGCCGCCCTCCTGTCCCTCCTGGGCGAAGCCGTCGACGAAGCGCGCGAAGGTGGCGGCCCGACCCTCGTCGAGGCCGTCACCTACCGCGTCAAGCCGCACACCAACGCCGACGACGCCACCCGCTATCGCACCGCGGACGAGGTGGAGCCGTGGCTCGCGCGCGACCCGTTGCTGCGGCTGCGCACCTGGTTGCGCGACCAGGGCCGGTTGAGCGACGGGGACGACGCCGAAGCGCACGCCCACGCCGAGAGCGTCGCTGCCAAGGTCCGCGGGCAGCTGGTCGCGGAGGCGGAGCCGCATCCCGAAGACCTCTTCGCCCACGTCTACGCCACGCCCACCCCGCAGCTGCGCGAGCAGGCGCAGCAGCTCGCCGCCGAGGAGGCCGCCCGATGACCCTCATGCACGACGCGCCCGCCGAACGCGCCGCGGGCGAGCCCGAGGTCCTGACGCTGAGCATGGCGCAGGCACTGAACCGCGCCCTCGCCGACGAACTGGCCGCCGATCCCGCCGTCCTGGTCTTCGGGGAGGACGTCGGCCCGCTCGGCGGCGTGTTCCGCATCACCGACGGTCTCACGGCCCGCTTCGGCGAGAACCGCTGCTTCGACACCCCGCTCGCCGAGGCCGGCATCGTCGGCACCGCGGTCGGGATGGCCATGAACGGGATGCGCCCCGTCGTCGAGATGCAGTTCGACGCGTTCGCCTACCCCGCCTTCGAGCAGATCGTCGACCACGTCGCCAAGATGGGCAACCGCACCCGCGGGCGCATCCGCCTGCCGATGGTCATCCGCATCCCCTACGCGGGCGGCATCGGGGGAGTCGAGCACCACTCCGACTCCTCCGAGGCGTACTACGCGCACACGCCCGGGCTCACCGTCGTCTCGCCCGCCACCCCGCAGGACGCCTACGGGCTGCTGCGCGCCGCCATCCGCCTGCCCGATCCCGTCGTGTTCCTCGAGCCGAAGAAGCTGTACTGGGGGACCGGACCCGTCGACACCTCCGCGCCGCTCCCGGAGATCGGGCGCGCCCGCATCGCACGTGCGGGCACGGACGCCACCCTCCTCGCCTACGGGCCGTCCGTCCCGGTCGCGCTCGCCGCGGCGGAGGCCGCCGCCGAGCAGGGGCGCAGCGTCGGCGTCGTCGACCTGCGCAGCCTCGTGCCGTTCGACGACGAGACGGTCTGTGCGGCCGTGCGCGCCTCCGGCCGCGCCGTCGTGATCGCCGAGGCGCCGGGCTTCGCCAGCATGGCGAGCGAGATCGCGGCGCGGGTCTCGGAGCGCTGCTTCCACCATCTGCTCGCGCCCGTGCGCCGGGTGACCGGGTTCGACACCCCGTTCGCCCCGCCCAAGCTGGAGTCCTATTACCTGCCGGGTGTGGATCGGGTCCTGGACGCGATCGACACGCTCCAGTGGGAGGACGCATGACCGCACGCGTCTTCGCCCTGCCCGACCTCGGCGAGGGTCTCGCCGACGCCGAGCTTGTCCGCTGGCTGGTCGCGCGCGGCGATGCGGTCGTGATCGATCAGCCCATCGCCGAGGTCGAGACCGCCAAGTCCGTCGTGGAGGTGCCGTCGCCCTTCGCGGGCGTCGTCGCCGCCTTGCACGGCGAGGAGGGCGAGACGATCGCGGTGGGTGCGCCGCTGCTGGAGGTGGAGGAGGCCGGCGTACCGGCCGCATCCGCCGAGCCGGCCGTATCCGCCGAGCCCGTCGCGTCCGCGGGCGGCTCGGGCCAGGTGCTCGTCGGTTATGGCACCACGGACGTGACCACCACGGGTCGCCGGGCCCGCGCGGTCTCCCTCCAGGCGCCTCCCGCAGCCGCACCCGCGCCGGAGGTCGCGCGCATCGTCCCCGTCGTGTCCCCGGTGGTCCGGTCCCTCGCCCGCAGCCACGGCGTCGACCTCGCGACGGTCCACGCCTCGGGGGACGGCGGTGTCGTCACCCGCGCCGACGTCGAAGCGGCCTTCGCCCGGCCCGACCGCGAACGCCTCGACCGCGAACCGGCCGACCGCGAACCGGCCGCAGGCGAGGGCGACGCCGACGCGCGCACCGGCCTCCTCGTGCGCTCCACCGAACCGTTCTCCCGGTTCCGCCGCACCGTCGCCGAGACGATGACGCGCAGCCGTGGCGAGATCCCCGAGGCGACGGTGTGGGTCGACGTGGATGCCACCGACCTCTGGAACGGACGTCGCCGCCTGCAGTTCGACGGCCGCACCCCGTCCCTGCTCTCCTTCGTCGCCCGCTTCGCCCTCGCCGCCCTCGCGCGGCATCCGGAGCTCGCCGGGCGCGTGACCGCCGACGGTGCCGGCCTGCAGACCTTCGACGGAGTGAACCTCGGCGTCGCCGTCGACACCCCGCGCGGGCTCGTCGTCCCGGCGATCCGCCGTGCCGACCTGCTCTCGGTGCGCGGGCTGGACGCCGAGTTCGACCGCGTCGCCCGGGCCGCGCGCGACGGAGCCCTCGCCCCGGCCGAGCTGACCGGATCCACCTTCACCATCAACAACTACGGCAGCCTCGGCGTCGACGGCAGCGCGGCGATCATCAACCACCCCGAGGTCGCCATCCTCGGCATCGGGCGCGTGCTGGAGCGGCCCTGGGTCGTCGACGGCGCGGTCGTCCCGCGCCGCATCGCCCAGCTCTCGCTCGTCTTCGACCACCGCGTGACGGACGGCGGCGTGGCCGCCGGCTTCCTGCGCGAGATCGCCGACGCGATCGAGTCGCCGCTCGGGGTGCTGGCCGACACGCCTCCGGCCGGCGGCGCGGGCCGGGCATAGGCTGAGCGCATGACCGACGAGAAGAACCCCGCGAAGGAGGACGGCGAGGACTACGACCTCTCCGTCGAGAAGCTGGTGGCGCCCGAAGAGAACATCGACTGGCTCCCTCACCCGGAGCCCACGGACGGCGAAGCGCCCGCCCCCTGATCGGCGATCACGGGCGGCGATAGGGTTGGGGGAGTGACCCCCCGTACCTTCCCCCTCTGGCTGGCGCTCCTCATCGCGATGGTCTGCGGTGCCGGAGTCGCCCTCCAGTCCCGCATCAACGGTGAGCTCGGCCGGCGGCTCGACGACGGCTTCACCGCCGCCGCGATCTCCTTCGGTTCCGGCCTCGTGATCCTGCTGGTCGCACTGGCGGTCGCCCCTGCCGGCCGGCGGGGCCTCCGCCGGGTCCGCGACGCATTACGCGGCGGCGAGCTGCGCTGGTGGTACGTCTGCGGCGGCGCGGCGGGCTCGTTCCTCGTGCTCTCGCAGGGTCTCACCGCGGCGGTCCTCGGGGTCGCGCTCTTCACCGTCTCGGTCGTCGCCGGCCAGACGGTGAGCGGCCTGGTCCTCGACCGGATCGGCCTGGGCCCCGGCGGACGCCGCCCGCTCACCCCGGCTCGCGTCGCCGGCGCGGTCATCGCTCTGCTCGCGGTCACGTGGGCCGTCTCCGCGCAGTTCGGCGGCAGCGTCCCGGTGTGGATGATGATCCTGCCGCTGATCGCCGGGCTCGGGATGGGCTGGCAGCAGGCCGTCAACGGCCAGGTCCGCGTCGTCGCCGAGAGCGCCCTGACCGCGACCTTCATCAACTTCGTCGTCGGCACCACCGTGCTGGTGGTGCTGATGCTCGTCCACTGGTCGCTCGCCGGGCTGCCGAAGCCGCTGCCGGCCGAGCCCTGGCTCTACTTCGGCGGGGCGATCGGCTGCGTGTTCATCGCGGGCGCCGCCCTGCTCGTGCGCATCACGGGCGTGCTGCTGCTCGGCCTGGCGACCGTCGCCGGTCAGCTCCTGACGGCCCTGCTGCTCGATCTGCTCGCGCCGACGTCGTCGGAGCCGGTGCCGTTCTCGACGATCGGCGGAACGCTGCTCGCCATCGTCGCCGTGGGCGTCGCGAGCGTGCGGTGGGGCTCGCTCAGTCGAGAACGCTGAGGTAGCGCTCCGCGGCCAGCGGCTTGCGGTGCCCTTCCTTGCTCCCGTCCGGGATCCCGCCCACATACAGCCAGCCGAGCAGACGCTCGTTCTTCGTCAGCCCGTGCATCTGATGCACCGCCTTGACGCGCGTCTGGTGGCCGGTGCGCCAGATGACGCCCCAGCCCGCATCGTGCAACAGCAGACTCAGGATGTGCGCGACGCCCGAGGCGACGGCGTCCTGCTCCCAGCCGGGCACCTTGCTGCTCTTCTTGCGGTCGGCGACGATCGCCAGCAGCAGCGGGGCGCGCAGGGGCTTGGTCGTGAGCTTCTCGGCCTCCGACCCGCGGGCCTTCGCGTCCTTCGCGAACGCGCGACCCAGGCGCAGCCGGGCGTCGCCGCGCAGCTCGATCACGCGCCACGGGTGCAGTGCGCTGTGGTCGGCGACCCGCCCCGCGGCGGCGACGAGGGGCAGCAGCTCCTCGTGCGTCGGCGCGGCGTCGGTCACCCGGGAGTACGACCGGCGCGCGCCGACCCGGGCGGGGAGGTCGCTCATCCGGCGTCCGGCGCGAAGTTCAGCGAGACCGAGTTCATGCAGTAACGGTCGCCGGTCGGCGTTCCGAGACCGTCGGGGAAGACGTGCCCCAGGTGCGAACCGCAGTTCGCGCAGCGCACCTCGGTGCGCACCATGCCGAGGCTGTCGTCCTCGAGCAGCTGCACGGCCTCCGGGCGCACCGACTCGTAGAAGCTCGGCCAGCCGCAGCCGCTGTCGAACTTGGTGCCCGACTTGAACAGCTCCGCGTTGCACGCCGCACAGGTGTACAGGCCGGCGCGCTCCTCGTCGAGCAGCTCGCCCGTCCACGGTCGTTCGGTGCCGGCTTCGCGCAGCACGGCGTACTGCTCGTCGCTCAGCTCCTCGCGCCACTGGTCGTCGGTCTTCGAGACCTGGTAATCCATGTGCGGTGCCTCCATGCGGGGTTCGGTGGTCTGACTACACCCTAAACGGGCGGAGTACGCCTCCTGTTCCCTGTTTCAACCGCGACCTGCCGCGGCCAAACGGCCAACACACAGGACCTCCCGCCTAGGATGAGCGGCGAGCGTTCAACGGAAGGCGGCGGTTCGAGGGAAGGCGGCACGCGCGTGGCCGAGGCTGCAGAGCACCACGGGTCAGAGCCCCAGCGGTCCGGCCTGAGCGAACGAGACACCGCGATCCTCGCCTTCGAACGCCAATGGTGGCGGCACGCCGGCGCCAAGGAGCAGGCCATCCGCGAGGAGTTCGGCCTTTCCGCCGCACGGTACTATCAGCTCCTCGGAGCCCTGATCGATCGTCCGGCCGCTCTCACGCACGACCCGATGCTCGTCAAGCGGCTGCTCCGGCTCCGCGAGACGCGGCAGGCCGCACGTCGGACCAGGGCGCTCCCCTCCGACGACTGACCTACGAGGAAACCACCCCAAGATGGCAGAGAAGTTCCCCCGCGACCGGTTCGACGAGATCCCGGGCGACATCCAGCGCGTCGGCGCGCACCGTGCCCCACGACCCCGTGGCCGCGGCTGGATCGCCGTCGGCTGGGCCGCACTCGCGGTCGTCGTGCTCGTCGGGGCCGGGATCTTCGGCCTGTCGCTCGTGAACGGGTCCATCTCGTTCACCGGCTCGACCTCCTCGGGGTCCGCGACGCCCACGCCGACGCCGACGCCGACCCCCACGATCGTTCCCACCGTGGATCCCAGCCTGACCGTGAACGTGCTCAACGGCACCGCGACGGCGGGCCTCGGCGGCAAGGTCGGCGACGTGCTGACGGCGGCCGGCTGGAAGGTCGGTGCGGTGGCCAACGCCGACATGACCGATCTGGCGAAGACGGTCGTCTACTACTCCGACCCGGCCAAGGAGGCGGCGGCCCTCGGCGTCGCCCAGTCGCTGCCCGGTGCGACCATCCAGAACACTCAGGATTTCGCAGACACGGGTGCCGACATCACGGTCGTCATCGGCTCCGACTACGCCGGCTGACGCCGTCCCGGGGTCGCGGGCCCGGTCACGGCCCGCGGAATCCCTTTGTTTCCGGCGTGTTTAACTTTCGGCGGAATTCGTAACGGTTTCGCAAAAAAGCTGGCAATCACCCGTATTCCACGCATTATTATCGGTCCAACGCGCGGCGCTGGACCGCGCCCGCGACACAGCAATGGGAGTAATGCATGGCGAACGGAACCGTGAAGTGGTTCAACGCTGAAAAGGGCTACGGATTCATCACCGTCGATGATGGGGGGCAGGACGTCTTCGTTCACTACTCCGCCATCGACATGTCCGGGTACAAGGTCCTCGAGGAGGGCCAGCAGGTCGTGTTCGAGGTCGGTTCGGGGAACAAGGGTCCCCAGGCCGAGTCGGTGCGCCTGGCCTAGAACCCAGCGATTCGACGAGTGGAGCGCCGCCCCGTGGGGCGGCGCTCTCCTGTGCGCGGGGCATCGACGCCCCGCGCACACTCGTCTCGCCGCCGCATCCACCGTGACGCGGCTCCTGCCTCGTCTTGCACTCCACCGCAGCGAGTGCCAGAATCGCTTTAGCACTCCATCTGATCGAGTGCTAACAGACGGAATCTTTCGCAGACGTCCGGGAGGGACGAGAAACACATGGCAAAGATCATTGCTTTCAACGAGGACGCGCGCCGCGGCCTCGAGCGCGGCCTGAACATCCTGGCCGACACGGTCAAGGTGACCCTCGGCCCGCGCGGCCGCAACGTCGTCCTCGAGAAGAAGTGGGGCGCCCCCACCATCACGAACGACGGTGTCTCCATCGCGAAGGAGATCGAGCTCGACGACCCGTACGAGAAGATCGGCGCGGAGCTCGTCAAGGAGGTCGCCAAGAAGACCGACGACGTCGCCGGTGACGGAACCACCACCGCGACCGTCCTCGCTCAGGCGCTCGTCAAGGAGGGCCTCCGCAACGTGGCCGCCGGCGCCGACCCGATCACCCTCAAGCGGGGCATCGAGAAGGCCGTCAAGGCCGTCACCGAGGAGCTCATCTCCAGCGCCAAGGAGGTCGAGACCAAGGAGGAGATCGCCGCCACCGCGTCCATCTCCGCCGGCGACACCACCATCGGCGACATCATCGCCGAGGCGATCGACAAGGTCGGCAAGGAGGGCGTCGTCACCGTCGAGGAGTCGAACACCTTCGGCACCGAACTCGAGCTGACCGAGGGCATGCGCTTCGACAAGGGCTACCTGTCGCAGTACTTCGTCACCGACCAGGACCGCCAGGAGGCGGTCTTCGAGGACCCGTACATCCTGATCGTCAACCAGAAGGTCTCCTCGATCAAGGATCTGCTCCCCATCGTCGACAAGGTCATCCAGGCCAACAAGCAGCTCCTCATCATCGCTGAGGATGTCGACGGCGAGGCCCTCGCGACCCTGATCGTCAACAAGATCCGCGGCATCTTCAAGTCCGTCGCCGTCAAGGCTCCGGGCTTCGGCGACCGTCGCAAGGCCATGCTGCAGGACATCGCGATCCTCACCGGCGGCCAGGTCATCTCCGAGGAGGTCGGCCTCAAGCTCGAGAACGTCACCCTCGACCTGCTCGGTCAGGCCCGCAAGGTCGTCATCACCAAGGACGAGACCACCATCGTCGAGGGCGCGGGCGACCCGGAGCAGATCGCCGGCCGCGTGGCCCAGATCCGCAACGAGATCGACGCGACCGACAGCGACTACGACCGTGAGAAGCTGCAGGAGCGCCTCGCCAAGCTCGCGGGCGGCGTCGCCGTCATCAAGGCGGGCGCGGCCACCGAGGTCGAGCTCAAGGAGCGCAAGCACCGCATCGAGGACGCCGTCCGCAACGCGAAGGCCGCCGTCGAGGAGGGCATCGTCGCCGGAGGTGGCGTCGCGCTCATCCAGGCAGGCAAGCTCGCCTTCGAGAAGCTGGAGCTCGTCGGTGACGAGGCGACCGGTGCGAACATCGTCAAGGTCGCCATCGAGGCGCCGCTGAAGCAGATCGCGATCAACGCGGGCCTCGAGGCCGGCGTCGTCGTCGAGAAGGTCCGCAACCTCCCGGTCGGACACGGCCTCAACGCCGCGACCGGCGAGTACGTCGACATGCTCGCTTCGGGCATCAACGACCCGGTGAAGGTCACCCGCTCGGCGCTGCAGAACGCGGCGTCGATCGCCGGCCTGTTCCTCACCACCGAGGCCGTCGTCGCCGACAAGCCCGAGAAGAACCCGGCTCCGGTCGGCGACCCGACCGGCGGCATGGACTTCTGAGTCCTGCCGCGTCGAGTCTTCTCACGCACTGAACGAGAGGGCGTCTCCCGCACGGGAGGCGCCCTCTCGTCGTTTCGATACGCCACCGTTATGCGCGGTGGGAGTGTGCCGCGGCTGCCACCGGATAGTCTTCTCGGCAGGGGGATGCAGCATGTGCCGCATCGGGAATGCGCCAGCATCGGCCAAGGCCGGGCGGGCGGGACGCGGAGGAATGGTGCGCTCACATCGTCTGTCCATCATCGGCGCAGCCGCCGTCCTGATCGCGCTGAGCGGCTGCTCGGCGCTCGGCCTGGGAGCGCCGGACGGGCCGGCCACCCGCACGCCGAGTCCGACGCCGACGCCGACGGCAGTCGCGCTGGACTGCCCGACGATCGTGGCCGGCACCGATCTGACCGCACTGCTCGGCGCGCAGGCGGCCGTCGTGACGACGCCTCCCGGCATCGTGGAGTCCGTCGCCGCAGGGGGTCCCCTGGCGCTGCCGGCCACCGGGGGTGCCGCCTGCCGCTGGAGGCACGGCGATGACACCCTGACCGTGGAGGTTCTCCCGCACGCGGCGGCCGCCTGGAAGACGCTCTCCGAGGCGAATCCGACCGTCGCCACGCCCGGGGCGGGTTATGACGGTGGAGCCTCGCTCGGAGGTGACTGCACCCTGGTTCCGACGGTCTCGTGCCGGACGAACGTCCTCGTGGCGGATGCCTGGCTGTCCGTTGTCCTCGATACCGCCTCCGCCCCCGGGCTGACCGAGGCCGGATTCCATGACGCGGTCCAGCGGATGCTGCCACCGGTCACAGCGGCCGTCGCGAACGCGCCGACACCACCAGCCGAAGCGCCTCTCGACTGCGCTGCCGCCGACCTTCGAACGGAGCTCCAGCGCGCCTTCGCCCTCCCCGGCGTGATGACGTTGCCGGTCGAGCCGACCTTCCACCTCAGCGACGGCGTCCTCCGCGCGCCGGGCGTGACCCAGTGCGATTTCCAGCCGACCGACGACAGCGGAAGCGGAAGGGGCACCTACCTCGGCAGCCTCTCGGTCCTCCCCGGCACCCCTGCCGTGTTCGAGCAGCTCCGCACCGCAGTTCTTGCCGAGGACGCGAGTGCACGGAGCGAGCTGATGACGGTGAAGGGCGAGCAGGTGCCGGCCCTGGTCTGGGGCGGAACGGTCGAGGGCACGCCGTTCGTGTCGGTCGACGCGATGGTCGGCTCGCACTGGGTCGAGTTCCAGTCGTCCGACCTGGACGACACGCGCTCGCTCGCCGTCGTCCAGTGGATCGCCGCGACGCTCTGAGTGACCGCAAGCGACCGCAGCGCCCCGGGACGACTGCGGTCTGGCGCCGCGCCGCAAACGTCCCGAGCGGCCGCAGTCGCCGACTGAGCGACACAGGCACGCGAGCCCGCGACCGGGACGCGCAGCCGCCTTACGGCTGCAGCGGCTTCGGCGCTGCCGCCGAGCCTGCCAGCGGCAGGGTGACGCGGAAGGTGGCTCCGCCGCCCTCGGTCTCCGAGACGTCCACCGTGCCGTTGTGCGCCGCCACGATCGAGGAGACGATCGCGAGCCCGAGGCCGCTGCCGCCGGTCTCGCGGGCGCGGGAGGTGTCGGCGCGCCAGAAGCGCTGGAAGATCTTCTCGCGGATCTGCGGCGGGATGCCCTCGCCGTGGTCGCGCACCTCCAGCGACGCCCGTTCGGTGCGGTGATCGATCTGCACCGCGATCTCGATCGGGCTGTCCTCCGGCGTGTAGCGCAGGGCGTTGCCCATCAGGTTCGTGACGACCTGACGCAGCTTGTTCTCCTCCGCGAGCACGATCGCCGGCTCGGCCGGAGCCGGGTTCGCGAGCACGACCTTCTCGGTCGTCGTCACCGGGATCGGCTCGGTCCCGCGGCGCGGCCGGCTGCGCCGCAGGCGCGCGAGGGCCGAGCCGGCGAAGGCGATCGGCCCGGTCGCGTTCGAGACCTTGTTCGGCCCGGTGGGGGTCGGGAGGTCGGAGAGCTCCATCGGGACCGTGTCCAGCGTCGGCTCCTCGGGGTCGGCCGGGCGGGTCAGCGCCGGGACCGGGGCCGGGGTGAGCACCGTGACGGTCCGTCCGGGAGAGCCGGCCATCGCATCCATCGCGGCGTCCTGGGCGATGCGCACCAGGTCGACCGCGTGCAGGTCGAGGGGCTTGGCCTCGTCGAGGCGGGCGAGCTCGAGGAGGTCCTCCACGAGGATGCCCATCCGGATCGCCTCCTTCTCGATGCGCTCCATCGCCTGGGCGACGTCCTCCGGGGTCTGCAGTGCGCCCATCCGGTACAGCTCGGCGTAGCCGCGGACCGAGACGAGCGGCGTGCGCAGTTCGTGGGAGGCGTCGCCGACGAAGCGCCGCATCTGGTCGATCGTGCGCGCGCGGTCGCTGAACGCCCGGTCGATGCGGTTCAGCATGGTGTTGAGCGAGCGGTTGAGCCGGCCGACCTCCGTGTTCGGCGTGGCGCCGCCGAGACGCTGGCTGAAGTCGCCGTCGGCGATCCGCGCGGCCGTCTGCTCCACCTCCCGCAACGGCTGGAAGGTCGTGGTCACCAGCATCCGCGTGAGCCCGGCGCCGACGATGATCACGATCACGCCGAACCCGAGGAAGATGGCGAGGAAGCTCGCCATGACGGTGTCGATCTGCGTGGTCGTCGTCGCGACGATCGCCGTGCCGAGCGCCCCCGGCGGGTTCGTCAGCGTCACCGTCTGCGCCAGCGCGCGGTAGGTGGTGTGGCCGTCGTTGCTCTGCAGCGGGTACCCGCCGGAGGGCAGCTTCTTGCCGTCGGCGACGCTCAGGGTCTCGGGAACGGCAGGCCGGTGCGAGAACGGGATGTTGGTCCAGTTGGTCTTGACCAAGTTGCCGTCCGCGTCGTACAGCGCGGCGAAGTAGTCCGACGGGCTCGCGTCGGAGGCGATCTTCTCGCTGTCGGACGACGTGCCGTACAGGTACGTGTTCAGGTACGACGCGCCGGATGCCGCCGAGAGCTGCGCATCCAGCTGGTCGAGCAGCACCGGTTTGAGCATCGACATGGTGCCGATGCCCGTCACGAGCAGCCCGAGCGTCAGCATGAGCACGGTGACACCCGTGATCTTCGTGCGCAGGGAGATCGCGTTCCAGCGGTCGAGCAGGCGTGAGTGCATCAGGCCGTCAGTCTACGCAGCGCATGCTGTGTGCCCCCGGTGCGCACGGAGCGCAGGCGGGGCTCACGCCTTGGCGGCCTTGAGCATGTAGCCGAACCCGCGCTTGGTCTGGATGAGCGGCTCGCTCGAGTGCGCGTCGACCTTGCGGCGCAGGTACGAGATGTACGACTCCACGATGCCCGCGTCGCCGTTGAAGTCGTACTCCCAGACGTGGTCGAGGATCTGCGCCTTCGAGAGCACGCGGTTCGGGTTGAGCATCAGGTAGCGCAGCAGCTTGAACTCGGTGGGGCTCAGCTCGATCGGGGTGTCGCCGACGAACACCTCGTGGGTGTCCTGATCCATGGTCAGCTCGCCGGCGCGGATGACCGCGTCCTCGTCGGCCTGCATCGTGCGGCGGAGGATCGCCTTGATGCGCGCGACGATCTCGTCGAGGCTGAACGGCTTGGTGACGTAGTCGTCGCCGCCGACCGTGAGGCCGGTGATCTTGTCCTCGGTGTCGTCTTTCGCGGTGAGGAACAGGATGGGCGCGGTGTAGCCCGCGCCGCGGAGTCGCTTGGTGACGCCGAAGCCGTTCATGTCCGGCAGCATGACGTCGAGGATGATGAGGTCTGGCTCCTCTTCGAGGACCGCGGAGATCGCCTGTGCACCGTTGCCGACCGCCCGCACGGCGAAGCCGGCGAAGCGGAGGCTCGTGGTCAGCAGATCGCGGATGTTCGGCTCGTCGTCGACGATGAGAATGCGTGGTCCGGCGTTCATGGTGCCTAGTATCTGCGCGCTGGCTGTGTCTTATCTGTGAGCGGCTGGGGTGCGACCTACGCGGGGGTCTGGCGCAGGCCGTGCGATGAGTGGATGCTGTCAGCATGTCGAATCCCACCGTCGTCATCGCCGGAGCCGGCCTCGCGGGCGCGACCACGGCCGTCGAGCTGCGCGAGCGCGGGTTCGACGGCCGCATCCTGCTGCTCGGCGCCGAGGAGCACCACCCGTACATCCGGCCGCCGCTGTCGAAGGAGTACCTCAAGGGCGAGGGGGACGTCGGCGACACCTACGTGAAGCCGGGGGAGTGGTATCCCGAGCACGACGTCGAGTTCCTCCCCGGCACCGAGGCGGGCTCGTTCGACCCCGCCGCGCACGAGCTCTTCGTCACCGGCGGCGCACGGCTCACCTACGACAGCCTCGTGCTGGCGACCGGCGCGAAGCCGCGATCGCTCGATGTTCCCGGCAGCGGGGGCGGGGACGTGCTCCGGCTGCGCACCATCGAGGACAGCCAGCGGCTCTACGCGGCGCTGGAGGTCGGCGCGCGGCGCGTGGTCGTCGTCGGGTCGGGCTGGATCGGGATGGAGGTCGCCGCCGCCGCGCGCGGCTACGGCAACGAGGTGACCGTCGTCGGCCGCCAGGTCGTCCCGCTGGCCGGCGCGATCGGCCCCGAGCTCGGCGGCGTGTTCGAGCAGCTGCACCGCGACCACGGGGTGCGCTTCGTGACGGGCGCGGTCGCCGCGGTCGAGGGCGGCGCGGGACACGCGGTCGTGCTCGCGTCGGGCGAGCGCATCCCGGCCGACCTCGTCGTCGCGGGAGTCGGCGCGACGCCCGACGTGCTCGTCGCCGAGCGCTCCGGCCTGACGATCCAGAACGGCGTGCTCACCGACAAGGGGATGCGCACCTCCGCCGAGGACGTCTACGCCGTCGGAGACGTGGCCAACCCCTTCCTGCCCGCCATCGGCCGCCACCTGCGCAACGAGCACTGGGCCAACGCGATCGCCGGCGGCACGGTGGCCGCGCGCAGCATCCTGGGCGAGCGGGCGAGCTACGACGACATCCCGTACTTCTACTCGGACCAATACGATCTGGGCATGGAGTACTCGGGATACGCACCCCTCGCGGCCGACGCCCGCGTCGTCTTCCGCGGCGACGTGGACGCGCGCGAGTTCATCGCGTTCTGGCTGCGCGACGACCGCGTCGTCGCCGGCATGAACGTCAACGTGTGGGACGTGCAGGACGACATCCAGCACCTCATCCGCACCGGCGACCGCCTCGACCCCGCCCGCCTGACGGACGAGAGCGTGGACCTTGCCGCGCTCTGAGCCCTACCTTCCCCCGCTGCGCTTGCCCGTCCGCACCATCGGCGCGCGCACGTTCGACTTCTCGCGGCAGGTCGCCGTCATGGCGGTCGTGAACCGCACGCCGGACTCGTTCTTCGACCAGGGGCGCACCTACGCGCTGGATGCCGCCGTCGACGCCTGCTTCAAGGCCGTCGCCCTCGGAGCCGACTGGGTCGACATCGGCGGTGCGCCCTTCGCGCCCGGCGACCCCGTGCCCGTCGAGGACGAGATCGAGCGCGTCGTGCCCGTCGTGAGCAGGCTGCGCGACGGATCCGACGTCGTCATCTCCGTCGACACCTTCCACTCCCGGGTCGCGCGCGCCTCCATCGACGCCGGGGCCACGGTCGTCAACGACACGACCGGGCTCAGCGACCCCGACCTGGCCCGGGTGGTGGCCGACAGCACGGCGACCCTGGTCATCACGCACAGCCTCGCCGAGCCGCGCACCGTGTACCCGCGGCCGCAGTACGGGGATGTCGTCGCCGACGTCTCGGCGTTCCTCCTCGACCGTGTCGACCGGGCCCTCGCCGCGGGAGTGCCCGAGGAGCGCATCATCGTGGACCCGGGGCACGACCTGAACAAGAACACCCTCCACTCGCTCGAGATCACCCGGCGGCTCTCCGAGATCGCCGACCTCGGCTACCCCACCTTGGCGGCGGTCTCCAACAAGGACTTCATCGGAGAGACACTGGACGCGCCGCGCGGGGAACGGCTGGAGGGGTCGCTCGCGGCCGCCGTCGTGTCGATCGTCAACGGCGCCCGCATCATCCGGATGCACGACGTGCACGCCTCCGTCGCCGCCGCGCGCATGACGGAGGCCATCCTCGGCCTGCGCGCGCCCGCCTACCTGAAGCACAACATGGGAGACGTGAATGAGTGACGCCGCCATCGGACGGCTGTTCCCCGTACCGGCGTCGGATGCGGCTGCGCAGGGCGCGCTGACCGACGACGAGCTCGTCGCCCTCTACGACGCGCCCACGCGCTCACCCTGGGTGCGGGTCAACTTCGTGAGCAGCGTCGACGGCGCGGCCACCGTGCAGGGTCTCTCCGCCGGGCTCGGCGACGACGCGGACCACCGCGTCTTCGACCTCCTGCGCCGGCTCTGCGACGTCGTCGTGGTCGGCGCGGGCACGGTGCGGGCCGAGGGCTACGGCCCGATGCGGGTGGATCGGGCCGCGCAGCACGCGCGCGTCGCGGCCGGGCTCGCCGAGCAGCCCGTCTTCGCCATCGTCTCCGCCGGTCTCGACCTCGACCCCGGCAGCCCGATCTTCACCGACGCGCCCGTGCGCCCGATCGTCGTGACCGCGGGCACCTCGCCGCAGGCCAAGCGGGATGCGCTCGGGAGCGTCGCCGACGTGCTGGTCTGCGGCGTCGACCGTGTGGACACGGCGGCGATGGTCGCGGCGCTCGCGGAGCGGGGGCTCGTGCGCATCCACTGCGAAGGCGGCCCGCATCTGTTCGGCGACCTCATCGCCGCCGAAGCCGTCGACGAGCTCTGCCTGACCGTCAGCCCCTCGCTCGTGGCCGGGACGGCCTCCCGGATCGCCACCGGGGCGATGCCCACCGCCCCGGTCGGGCTGGAGCTGGCCCACGTACTCCGGAGCGGAGACACCCTGCTGCTGCGCTATGTCCGCCGCTGAGCCGGGTGCTGAGGGCACTCCGAAGGCGCGGCCGGTCGTCGACGCCGCGCCGGAGGTGCGCCCGGTCATCGATGCCGCGCTCGTGCGCCGGCTGGTGGACGCGCAGTTCCCGCACTGGCGGTCGCTGCCGGTGCGCCCGGTCGACCACGACGGCTGGGACAACCGGACGTTCCGCCTCGGCGACGACCTGAGCGTGCGGCTGCCGAGCGCGACCGGCTACGCGGCGCAGGTCGCGAAGGAGCAGGAGTGGCTCCCGCGCCTCGCGCCCCTGCTGACGCTGCCCATCCCGCAGCCCGTGGCCGTGGGCGTGCCCGACGAGCGATACCCGTTCCCCTGGTCGGTGTACCGCTGGCTGCCCGGCCGGCCGCTCGTGCTCGCGCGGGAGGACGTCGATGCCGACGTGGATGACGTGACCCTCGCCCGCGAGATCGGGGAGTTCCTCGTCGCGCTGCGTGGTGTGGACGCCACCGACGGGCCCGTGCCCGGTGCCCACAACTTCTTCCGCGGCGATCCCCCTGCTGTCTACGGGGACGAAGCGCTCGCAGCCATCGCTCTGCTCGGCGACGACGCGCCTCGGGCGCGTGGCATCTGGGAGCGGGCGATCGGGTCGCGCTGGGAGGCCGCCCCGGTGTGGTTTCACGGGGACGTCGCCGAAGGCAACCTCCTGGTGCGCGACGGTCGTCTCAGCGCCGTCATCGACTTCGGCACCTCCGGCGTCGGCGACCCCGCCTGCGACCTCGTCCCCGCCTGGACCCTGTTCGACGGAGCCGCCCGCGCCGCCTTCCGCGACGCCGTCGCCCTCGACCCCGACACCTGGGCCCGCGCCGCCGGCTGGGCGCTCTGGAAGGCCGCCATCACGCTGCGCGACCGCCCCGACGACCGCGGCTCCCGCACGACCCTGCGCCGGCTCCTCGCCGATCCCGCCTGACCTGACCCCGCCGTGCCTGCGGGGTCACGTGCGTACGTAACGGAGGAGAACTCCCTCCACACACCCGCGATCTCCTCCGCAACCGGCGTTTCGCCCTCCACGGGGCAGAGATCTCCTCCGCTGCCGACACCGGGAGCCGCGGTCGCCAACGGAGGGAGGCAGCGCCGGGTGACGGCGTGTCGACCGCGAGCGGAGGAGGTCGGGCCCGGTTCGGCTGCGATGTCCTCCGTTACCGACGCCCAGCGCGCGCCGGAACGCCGGAACTCCGGACCTACGCCGCCTGCAGCGTGTGCGCGTCCAGGATCGTGTACGAGTAGCCCTGCTCGGCGAGGAACCGCTGGCGGTTCTGCGCGAAGTCCTGGTCGACCGTGTCGCGCGAGACCAGCGTGTAGAAGTTCGCAGACAGGCCCGACTCCTTGGGGCGCAGGAGGCGGCCGAGACGCTGCGCCTCCTCCTGCCGCGAGCCGTACGAGCCGGAGACCTGGATGGCGACCGTCGCCTCCGGCAGGTCGACCGAGAAGTTCGCGACCTTGCTCACGACCAGCACCTGCGTGCGCCCCTCACGGAACTCCTGGTACAGCCGCTCGCGCTCGTCCACCGGCGTCGCGCCCGTGAGCTGCGGTGCGCCGAGCGCCTCCGCGAGCTCGTCGATCTGGTCGAGGTACTGCCCGATGACCAGGATGCGCTCGCCCGCGTGCCTCTCGACCAGCTGCCGCACCACGTCGAGCTTGGCCGGCGCCGTCGCCGCGAGCCGGTAGCGCTCGTCGTCGGCCGCGGCCGCGTAGCTGAGCCGTTCGGAGGCGGGCAGGTCGATGCGCACCTCGTAGCAGGCGGCGGGGGAGATGAAGCCCTGCGCCTCGATCTCCTTCCAGGGGGCGTCGAACCGCTTCGGGCCGATCAGGCTGAAGACGTCGCCCTCGCGGCCGTCCTCGCGCACCAGGGTGGCGGTGAGGCCGAGACGGCGGCGGGCCTGCAGCTCGGCGGTCAGCTTGAACACCGGCGCCGGCAGGAGGTGCACCTCGTCATACACGACGAGCCCCCAGTCGAGCGCGTCGAGCAGCGCCAGGTGAGCGTACTCGCCCTTCCGCTTGGCCGTGAGGATCTGGTAGGTCGCGATCGTGACCGGCTTGACCTCCTTCACCTGGCCCGAGTACTCGCCGATCTCGTCCGCGGTCAGGGTCGTGCGCTTGAGCAGCTCGTCGCGCCACTGGCGTGCCGAGACCGTGTTGGTGACGAGGATGAGCGTCGTGGTCTTGGAGGTCGCCATCGCGCCCGCGCCGACGAGCGTCTTGCCCGCCCCGCACGGCAGCACGACGACGCCGGAGCCGCCGTCGAAGAAGTTGGTGACGGCCTTGCGCTGGTAGTCGCGCAGCGCCCAGCCGTCCTCGATCAGGCCGATGTCGTGCGGCGTGCCGGGGGTGTAGCCCGCGAGGTCCTCGGCCGGCCAGCCGAGCTTGACGAGCTCCTGCTTGAGTTGGCCGCGCGCCCAGGCCTGCACCGCGAAGGTGGTGTCGCCGCGGCGCTCCAGCAGCAGCGGGGCGATGCGCTTGGCGCTCGCGACCTCCGTCAGCACCGCCAGGTCGTCCGACCGCAGCACCAGCTCGCCCTCGTCGTCCCGTGCGATCGCCAGCCGGCCGTAGCGGGCGACGGTCTCGGCGACATCCACCGTCACCGTCTGCGGGATGGGGAACTTCGAGTACCGCTCCAGCGTGCCCAGCATGTCCTCGGCGGTGTGGCCGGCGGCCCGTGCGTTCCACAGCCCGAGCCGGGTGATCCGGTAGGTGTGGATGTGCTCGGGCGCGCGCTCCAGCTCGGCGAAGACGGCGAGGTCGTGGCGGGCGTCTTCGGCGGCGGGGTGGGCGACCTCCAGCAGGACGGTGCGGTCGCTCTGGACGATCAGGGGGCCATCGGACATAACCGCTGAGTCTACGCCGCGCAGGTGACGCTCAGGCTGGACGCGCGCCCCTCACACCAGTCGCACGCCTCAGGCCGGGCGCACGCCCTTCACGCTCGAGAGGGGGAGGGTGCGCTCGATGTCGGCCGCCCGGTCGCGGCCACGCAGGCGACCGCCGCCGACGCCGGTCGGCTCCAGCAGGTAGTCCACGGTGCGTCCGTCGGGCATCGCGACCTCGACGATCACCGGCTGGCGGGCGCGCACGGCCTGGTCGAGCTGGCGCGCGAGCCACTGCTCGCCGGTGCCCTCGGTCGCGGCCGCGTCGACGGCGCGCAGCCGTTCGACGAGTTCGCGGTCCTGGTCGCGGGAGGTCGTGGGATGCGGATGCGCGTACCGCTGCCTCCGCAGCGCCACCGGGACGCCGTCGGCGTCTTCGGCCACCACCGGGTAGCGGGCGTCTGACAGGGCCCAGAAGACCACGTCGCGCGGGAACCGGCTGTGCAGCACGTCGGCCCGCG
Organism: Leifsonia sp. NPDC058194; assembly: GCF_042883605.1. NCBI lineage: Bacteria > Bacillati > Actinomycetota > Actinomycetes > Micrococcales > Microbacteriaceae > Leifsonia > Leifsonia sp. NPDC058194. The sequence goes on from NZ_JBHVVL010000004.1 coordinate 417,447, forward strand.
CCGGGGTGAGGCGCAGCGCGGCGAGCGACTGGTCGACCTCGATCGTGCGCAGCAGCGTGGTGTCGGCGGAGTAGACGGCGGACGAGACGGCGCTGCGGACGGCGCTGCCAGCGTCCCCGTCGTCGACCGTCCGTACCCGCACACGCCCGTGCCGGTCGGTCACGTCGGTGATCAGGTAGTCGAGCGGCTGGGGCAGGCCGGTGAGCGAGATCCCGGCCAGGAACTCCCGGATGCTCGCCGCGGTCTCGCCCGCCGTGATCGCGCGGTCGATGGAGGCGGGGGAGAAGCGGAAGGTGGAGGCCAGCGCCCGGCTCTCGAGGTCGGCCATGCCGCGCAGCCGCGCCTCCAGGTCGGGGGCGAGCGGCCCGGGGGAGATGACGGTGAGGTCGTGCTGCAGGTACACGCCGCGCACCTGGGCGGGGAACGCAGGGGCGAGCACCTGGGCCGCCGGCGCCGGGCCGTCCTCGACCAGCGTCGTCCCGGCGCTGGAGGGAGCGCCGGCGGCAGTGATGCCGAGCCATTCGGCGTCGCGCAGGTGGGCGTCCACCCGCTGCTGCGCCTGCTCGGGAGCGGCCGGGTAGAGCCAGGCGACGTGCTCGCGCAGGCTGTCGCCCCACGCGGCACGGCTGCGGGCGGCGACCAGCGAGCGCAGGTCGTCCGGCAGCGCGTCGAGCCAGGCCGCGGCGAGGGCGCGCCAGCGCTCGGGGGTGGAGGCGTGCAGCCATTCGGCCGCGGGCTCGGCGGGCAGCCACGTGCCGTCCTCCAGGGCGGCGAGGCCGGCGCGGGAGGCGACCGAGACCACGGTCGGCACGACGGAGGCGTCGACCGCCAGCGCCTCCGCGATCCGCTTGACCGCCGGCAGCGCGAGGCCGCCGCGCTGGAGCTCGCGGGCGCCCTCCCGCGACAGCTCGGCCAGCAGCTCGGACACCGCGACGACCGCGTCGAACCCGCGCTCTGCGGCGAGGCGGTCGGTGAAGCGGCGCTCGGTGTCGGGCACCGGGGCGAGGGCGGGAGGCGGCGCGGTCTGCAGGAGCTCGTCCGGCGACGGGAGGTCGGTCTCGGGCCACGCGGTCAGCCGTGCGAAGACGGCGGCATAGCCGGTGAAGGGCCCGGTGGCGGGATCGCCGGCCCGGCGGTCGCTTCGGTCGCCGTCGTCCGATCCGGGCTGCTGATCGCTCGCATCCGGTGCCGCATCCTGCGACGCGGCGGGCTGGACGAGCAGCAGGGCACCGAGCGCCTCCACGGCCGACGATGCCGTGTGCGTCGAGAGGTCGGCGGTCGCGGGCTCCGTCGTCAGGGCGGCGACGATGCCCTCGACGTCGAGGGGATGCCCGGCGCGGCCGAGCACGATCAGCACGGCGAGGCGCGTGCGGTCGAGCCCGACCAGTACCCGCTGCACCGAGTCGGGCTCCAGCAGGGCCTCGGCGAGGTCGAAGAAGTCGGAGATCCCCGCGCGCCGCACGCTGCGGGAATGCAGGGAGGTGACGAGCGCGTCGTCGCCGAGCGCTCGCAGACGCGCCGCCAGGGCGAGCGTCGTCGTCATCGCGCTGGTCCGCGGCCGCTCGTCTAGCGCCGGGCCTTGGGGTCCACGGCCTTCGCGGCCTTGACGGCCTTGCTGCGCTGACGGCCGACGACGATGATCAGCGCGATGATCAGCACGAAGGCGATCGGGAGGGCGATCAGGGGCAGCACGAACACCGCCGGCCACAGCCCCTCACCCGATCCCTGCTGCGCGAAACCGCCCACAGCGGTGCCGATCAGGATGGCCGCGATGCAGACCAATGAGACGATCACGAGCGCCGCGATGATGTACGAGAGGATGCGCTGCACACGCGATGCGGGCGCTGGGGTCTGCTGGGTCACGAAATCAAGGATAATTGAGGTTGGTCATTCGATCCCCCATGTGAAGTGAGGTTCCCATGCCAACCGGCAAGGTCAAGTTCTACGACGATGAGAAAGGCTTCGGCTTCATCAGCGCCGACGACGGTCAGGAGGTCTTCCTGCACGCCTCCGCGCTGCCCGCCGGCGCCGTCGTCAAGGCGGGATCACGTCTCGAGTTCGGTATCGCCGACGGCAAGCGCGGCGCGCAGGCCCTGTCGGTGCGTGTGCTGGAGACGCCCCCGAGCCTCGTGAAGATGAAGCGCAAATCCGCGGACGACATGGCGATCATCGTGGAGGACCTCGTCAAGCTCCTCGATGGGATCGGCTCCAACCTGCGTCGCGGCAAGTACCCCGACAAGCAGCACGGCGCGAAGATCGCCGCTGTGCTGCGGCGCGTTGCGGACGACCTGGATGCCTGACGCCGGGATCGACGATCTGCTGGCGGCCGAGCCGCTCGCCCGCCGCGCGCTCGCGGAGATCACCCCCGAGTCGACCGTCGGCGCTGCTGTCGGCCACGTCGTCGAGGGGGAGGGGGTCGTCTCCCTGCTGTTCGAGAGCACTCTCGCCGGGTATCCCGGATGGCGCTGGACGGTCACCATCGGCCGCGCCGACGAGGACGCCGCGCCGACCGTGCTGGAGGCGGAGCTGATGCCCGCCGACGGCGCGCTGCTCGCGCCCGACTGGGTGCCGTGGTCGGAGCGTCTGGCCGACTACCAGGCCGCTCAGGAGGCGATCGCCGCCGAGGCGGCCGCCGCCGGCGACGGTGAGGACGACGACAGCGACGACGACGGTGACGACGACGACGGTGACGACGACGGCGAGCCCGGCGACGACTCCTCGGACGATGACGACTCCGACGACGATTCGGACGACGACGATTCGGACGACGACGACGACTTCGACGACGAGGACGACGACTCGGACGACGACGACCGCGACGTGCACGACCTCCACGGCGACGACGACCTCGACGGCGTGGACATCGACAGCCTCCACGGCGAGGACGACGACTCCGCCGACGATGCGGACGCTGACGACGCGGACGCCGACGATGCGGAAGACGATGCCGACGCCGTCGACCCCGAGTTCGACGAGGTCACCGATCTCGACGCCGATCTCGACCTCCCGGCCGAGGAGGCCGCCGCGCTCGAGGAGCCGACGGCCCTCGACGACGCCGCCGACCTCGACGACGCGGCGTCAGCCGCGCTTGCGCCGGGTGACGGTGAGGTAGGCGAGCCCGAGGACGCCGAGGGCCAGGCCGACCACGACGGTCCAGAGCCAGACGCCGCCCGGGGCGAAGATCAGCACGGGGATCAGGGCTAGAACCCACAGCACGAGACCGACGAGCACGGCCCGCCGATCATCCGTCTTCACGGGGATCGGGTCGGGCCGTCTCTCGTCGTCTCGGAGCCAGAGCCGCATGGCGGTCGTCAGCCCAGCCGCTCCACCACGTACTCGACGCAGCCGATGAGCGCGCGGACGTCCGACGGCTCGATCGCCGTGAACGTCGCGATGCGCAGCTGGTTGCGTCCGAGCTTGCGGTAAGGCTCGGTGTCGACCACGCCGTTGGCGCGGAGGGTCTTGGCGATCGCGGCGGCGTCGATGCGGTCGTCGAAGTCGATCGTGACGACGACCTGCGAACGGTGCGCCGGGTCGGCGACGAACGGAGTGGCGTATTCCACGCCCTCGGCCCACGCGTAGAGGGCGTCGGACGACTCGCGGGTGCGGGCGTCGGCCCAGGCGAGACCGCCGTTGCCGTTCATCCACTCGATCTGGTTGTCGAGCAGCGCGAGGGTCGCGACGGCCGGGGTGTTCAGCGTCTGGTTGAGGCGCGAGTTGTCGATCGCGTTCTTGATGCTGAGGAACTCGGGGATGTAGCGGCCGCTCGCGGCGATGCGCTCGACGCGCTCGATCGCGGCGGGGGAGAAGAGGGCGAGCCAGAGGCCGCCGTCCGACGCGAAGTTCTTCTGCGGGGCGAAGTAGTAGACGTCGGCCTGCGACGCGTCGATGTCGACGCCTCCCGCCGCGCTCGTCGCGTCGATCACGGTCAGCGCGCCGGCGTCGCCGGTCACGCGGGTGACGGGGGCCATCACACCGGTCGAGGTCTCGTTGTGCGGCCAGGCGTACACGTCGACGCCCGCGACGACCTCGGCGGCGCTGCGGGATCCCGCAGCCGCCTCGATCACGTGGGGGGCCTCCAGCCACGGCGCGGCCGCGGCCTTGGCGAACTTGCCGCCGAACTCGCCGAAGACGAGGTTCTGGCTGCGCTTCTCGATGAGGGAGAACGCGGCGGCGTCCCAGAAGGCGGTGGAGCCGCCGTTGCCGATGACGACCTCGTAGCCCTCCGGCAGGCGGAACAGGTCGGAGAGGCCCTGACGCACGCTCCCGACGAGGTTCTTGACCGGGGCCTGGCGGTGGGATGTGCCCAGCAGCGCCGCGCCCTGGCCGGCGAGGTACGCCAGCTGCTCGGGGCGGACCTTGGACGGGCCGCAACCGAAGCGGCCGTCGGCGGGCAGGAGGTCAGTGGGAATGGTCACATCCGGCATAAAGAGAGTGTATTGGCTGTTGAATGACGCGATGGGCCGCACGGGCCCCATCGACGTGCCTGCACGTTTCTGTCACCGGCAGCAAGTAGGCTCTAGTGCGACATTCGCGCGCCTGCATGTGGAGGGGTTCATGACCGATCTGATCGACACGACCGAGATGTACCTTCGCACCATCTTGGAGCTCGAGGAGGACAACATCGTCCCCCTGCGGGCGCGCATCTCCGAGCGCCTCGGGCACTCCGGCCCCACCGTCTCGCAGACCGTCGGCCGCATGGAGCGCGACGGCCTCGTCGTCGTCTCGGGCGACCGCCACCTGGAGCTGACCGACGAGGGCCGTCGCAAGGCCGTCAACGTCATGCGCAAGCACCGCCTGGCGGAGCGCCTGCTCAGCGACGTGATCGAACTCGAGTGGGAGTACGTCCACGAAGAGGCCTGCCGCTGGGAGCACGTCATGAGCGAGCAGGTGGAGCGCAAGCTGCTCACCATGCTCGGCCACCCGACGGAGTCGCCGTACGGCAACCCCATCCCGGGCCTCGGTGACCTCGGTGACCTCGGCACCAGCGAGGCCTCCACGCAGAACCTCGTGAACCTCGTCGACGTCGTGCGCGGCTCCGACTCGGGGGTGACTGCCAGGATCCGTCGTCTGGGCGAGCCCGCGCAGGTCGACCCCGAGCTGCTGCTGCAGCTCAAGCAGGCAGGCGTTTTCCCCGGCTCTACCGGCACGTTCTCGTCCGCCGGCTCGTACGTCGGCGTGCAGATCGAGGGCTTCGAGACCGGTCTCGAGCTGCCCAACGAGCTCGCTGCGCACATCTTCGTCGAAGCCTGACTTCCGTTACCAGTTCGTTAAAAAACCTGCGAAAAGATGTGACAAACGGGGAGTCGTCCCGTAGTCTCTTACGAGTCCGAACGGGCCGAAATCGGCCCACCAGGACCCGAACCGGGACGCTCCACACCCCCTGAACCCGTCTCCCGGTTCGTGAAGCCGAAGCCAATTCGCATCGGGCGGGGGCAGCAACCCTAGTGCTGCCGGAGCGCAGGAGGTTGCACTTGGCACACTCGAGTACGCCCGGCCCTGCCCAGGACCGCACGAGCACCGAAGCCACACCGACGACCGATGAGACGGGCACCCCCGCCGACTCCGCACTCGTCTCCCGCCGCTCTCTCCGCGCCGAGCGGACCGCGCAGGCTCACGCCCCGAAGCGCACGGCCGCCGCCGCCCGTGTCGCCGCTCCGGCGAAGCCCGCCGCGACGAAGGCCGCCGCGACCACCGGCTCCACGGCTACCGCCAAGAAGCCCGCCGCGAAGCGCAAGGGTGGCTGGGCCATCAACGCCGCCGTCATGACCGTCGCCACCGGCATCATCGCCACCATGGCCATCCCCGCCTTCGCCTTCAACCAGGCGAACGCCGAGACCTCCGCCTTCGGCCCCAGCGCCGCGGACAGCATGAAGAAGGCCCAGTCGCAGACCGTCGAGGTCGGCACCACGGTCGCCTCCGCCGCCGTCGCCCGCGACGCCGCCTCGGCCACCACCGAGGAGCAGCTCGCCACGCAGAAGGCCGCTGCCGCCGCCGAGGCCGCCCGTCAGCGCGCCGCCGTCACCCTGACGAACTACGCGAACAGCTACTCCGGCCCGTCGGTCACTGACTTCCTGGCCAACCCGCCGTATCCGAACTTCAGCCTCGACTCCGTCTTCTCGGTGGCGCAGCAGTACATCGGCACCCCCTACGTCTTCGGCGGCGCTTCGCCCGCCGGCTTCGACTGCTCCGGCTACGTGCAGTTCGTGTACGCCCAGTTCGGCGTCTCCCTCCCGCACTCCGTGTCGGGTCAGGCCGCCGCCGGCACGCGCATCTCGATCGAGGACGCCAAGCCCGGCGACATCGTCATCATGCCCGGCCACGACGGCTTCTACGCCGGCAACGGCAACATCATGGACGCCCCCGAGGTCGGCCGCTCCATCTCGGTGCGCCCGATCTGGACGAGCAACTTCTACATCGTCCGCCTCGGCATCTGATTCCCGTCCGGCGGGTGAACGCCTTCGTTGCCAGAAGGTGAACACTGGCCGACCGCAGCTGAGAAACGGCGCGCCTCGAATAGGAGGCGCGCCGTTTCTGCGTTACTCTGAACGCCTGATGCCGCTTCATCCGGTTGACGATGTGCCCGGAGTCAGGTCGCCGCGAGCGACCCGACGGGCGGAGCGCGGCCTTCTGCGGGCCGAACGCCGACGCGACTTCCTCCTCTGCCGTCACCATGTCGAGGCGTGCCTCCACCATCACGTGGTGCGTCACCACCACCATGCCGTTCCTTCATTGGGCGCTGTCCGCACGGACAGTGCCCTTTTTGTTTGCCCGGCGCCTGTTCGCCCCGCGGCGCCCCTCACCCCGTCGTCCCTCGCCCTCCCGGAAGGTCGCAGATGAAGACTCTCGTCCTCAACGCCGGCTACGAACCGCTCGCGGTCGTCTCTTACAAGCGCGCCATCGTCCTGGTCCTGAATCAGAAGGCGACCGTGCTCTCCAGTGACGGCGAACATCCCGTGTGGAGCATCTCCGGCAGCTACGAGAGACCGTCCGTCATCCTGCTCACCCGCTACGTGCGCCTCCCGCACGGCCGCACCGTGCCGGTCAGCCGCCGCGGCGTGCTGCGCCGGGACATGCACCGCTGCGGCTACTGCGGCAAGTCGGCCACCACCATCGACCACGTGCAGCCCCGCTCGCGCGGCGGCCGCGACAGCTGGGAGAACCTCGTCGCCTGCTGCCTGCGCTGCAACAACCTCAAGAGCGACCGCACCCCCGCCGAAATGGGCTGGACGCTGAACATCACCCCCCGCGCCCCCCGCGACGCCTCCTGGGTCGTGCGCGGCACCGAGGTGTCGCAACCGGACTGGGAGGACTTCCTGGCTCCGGCGGCGTGATTCCTGGTCCTACTGTCGGTTTCGCTAGACTCGATGGGCTGGCCTCTGTAGCTCAATGGAAGAGCTGCTCCGTCCTAAGGAGAAGGTTGGGGGTTCGAGTCCCTCCAGGGGCACTTTCGCTTTGCATCAAAAGTATTGGTCAGTCGGCCTTTCGCGGAGATCAACTTGTATAGTTTTCTTCGATTCGTCTACATCGCCGTCGCGAACGAGCAACAGGTAGGAGCTGGCGGCCTGACCAAAACTGACGTGACGTATTCAAGCCTCGACGCGCAACAACTTCGACGGCGCACCCGTCGCCGTGACGACGAGTTCATCGCGCGCGCGGCTCGCCGCTACGTAGAGAAGCGAACGCGCTTTCGAGATCGCCTCTGGCATCTCCTCCGAAGGCACATTCTTGATGCTCGCCGGCGGCGGGTACGTTCCCTCCGACACGTCGTAAAGTACGACGCGACTGAACTCAAGACCCTTAGCTTTATGCATTGTCAGCACGGCTGCTTTCGCGGTCGGGAGGTTGTCTCCCTTTGGCTCAGCGACAGGGGTACCGATGCTAGCGAGTTTCTCCTGAAGTTGCGGCGCGCGCGTTGCGGTCAGGATGGCGATCGATGACGCTTGCACACCGTCGTTGATCCAGCTCTCAACAGCCTCGTGAATCGATGCCAGCATCGCGCCCTGCGAATCGCTGACTATCTCGCGCGGCATCGGTCCTCTTCGCGCGGACCGGTATGGTCCGACGAGACCCTCGTCTGCGCCTTCTGGGTCGGGGTATTCGCCACCTTCGAGCACCGTGAAGGCGTAACGCAAGTTTTCGGCCGTGGTGCGGTAATTGAGCGAAAGCCGTCGGGAGCGCCCACGAAGGGGTATGCCGTATCGCGACAGCACGACCGGCTGGCCGTAGATGCGCTGGTGACTGTCCTCAGCGAGGAAGAGGTCGTTCGGACCGGGCGCCACGAGCGCCCGCAACAACTTCCAGTGCGATGGAGCGAGGTCCTGACCCTCATCGACGAGCACATGATCAGCAGGCCGTAACTCGGCATCGTCGAGATACGCGGCACCGATCTCGGCCGCATCCGCAAATGGGAGTCGGTTGCTCAGTCGTGCTGTGCGTCGCTGGCGCTCGATTACAGTCCATACGGCGTTGCGCTTCGTCCTGTCGAGCATGACGCGTCGGCCGGGCCGTCGAACGGTGCGGTACTCGTCGAGCGTCGTGATCCGATTGGGTAGAACGGCTTGAAGGTATTCGGCCTCGAAGAACTGAGGCGACTGGAGCCCGTGGGGGAGGCCACCGCCCGCGATTGCGATGGCTTCGTCCCACCCATCACTGTTCCCGACGGGCGAGCCTCCTGCACCGGCGAGCGGCTCTCCGATCACCCCGGTCGCGGCGGCGTTGTACTCGTTGCCTCCGAGCTTTCGCACGGCGACGGCGAGCTGGTCGATGCCTCGGATGAGCACGCCAGCGGCACCCAATTCCTCCGCAATAGGCACCGAGGGGTCAAGGCGCTCGAGGTCCCGCTTCAGATTTTCGGCGAGCTGCCGGGTGAAGGTCGTGAGGATGACGCGAGCACCGGGATTCGCGAGCGCCAGCCGCCGCGCACGGTGAAGCAGCACGACGGTCTTACCGGTACCGGCGCCGCCGGTCAGACGGAAGGCGCCCTTGAAATCGCGATCCACGTAGCGGCGCTGCTCGGGGTGCAGGAACACTCGCCAGTCGGCAAGGTCGCCAGACTCGATGATGTCCCGCAGTTCGGCGTTGTCGTCGATAAATGTCCACTGGGCTCGGGCGGCTGGATGCTTGAGCGCGGCGAGGATCTGCTCATCCTCGGAGGCCGCCGCCGAAACCGTCTCCACCTCGCCTGTGGCCAGTTCCGTAGGCGCGTCAGGCTCGACGATTCCTTCAGCGTCCGCGGCTTCAAGCGTCTCGACTGCTAGGCCGAGAGCGCTTCTGATATCGTCGACCGTCATGCCCGCGAGCATCCCGTCCAGCACCTCACCATGCCACGTCGTTGGCAGCGTTGCGGCGTAGCCCCGAACGTCATCCTCGGTCACGAGGGTGAAGACGTGATCGGCGAAGCCCTGCGATAGGCCGAACCCATCGACGAGGTCGGACGGGAAGTAGCTCTTGGCCTTGAGGATCGGCGTCGACTCTGCCGCCACCTCAGCGGCGGACGCGTCGGCTGCAGCGATGACCGGCGCGTCCGGCTCCGACTTCTCGATCAGTTCGGCGACGCCGTTGACTGGATTCACACGTAGCACATGCGTCCTGGCGTACTTGATCGCGTCGTCGTGATTCCAGACGCCGGCGAAGAGGTACGTGGGCTCGCCGTTCTCGTGGCCGATCTTGTAGATGACTGCGCGGTACTGGATATTTACGCGTCCGGTCCGCACACGCGGGTCTGCCGAGTTGTTGATCGGTTCGATGTGCAGGCCGGGAGAGGCGTCATCCGACGACAGCTTGGTGAGGAACTCGAAGGCGAGCGCCCGGACGTCCTTCTCCAGCTGCTGCTTTGCGAACGTACCTGACATGACGAGGTTCGGCATACGATCCTTCCTATCCCTCTGCCTGAAGCGCTTCTGAGATCACTGCGGCGTCGGGGGCTATAAGAGACCAGCCGAGGTCCCCGAGCTGCGCTCTGTCTTCATCGATGACCCCGAGGTCGGCTGCGAGTTGGCGACCGGGCCAGCAGATCGCCAGCGGGATGCCGTCTCCGACCTCGACGCCGAGCTCCGGGATCGGCACCCCGTCGATCATCGCAAGTTGCGTCAGTAACGGTCGCTCGGCAGCCGTGGCGCCCGCAATTAGACCGGCCCAGTCTGACGGGACCTGCGGCTCGGCCGCAACGTCGAACGGGAGCGGGGCAGAAAGCACTTCAGATGACGCACCGATGAACGTGGACGCGGCGGCCGGGCGGATCCCCAGCAGGTTCGACCATCGGAGCCAGGTGCGCCATGCGTCTCCGAAGTCATCCTGGGCGACTGCCGCTGCGCGGTCGTCGAGCACGAGCGCAGCATCGAAGTCGGTCGGACTATTGGACCGTGCCGCAAGCACGACGAAGTCGCGTCTTGTCATGACCGACAGCGGCGGAGCCTGCGCGCCGATGCCGGCTGCGGTCTCCAGCAAAACGTCCGCAGCCCACCGTTTCACCGGGGCACCGCCAAGATCGTGGAAGGTGGCACCGTCCCAGAGCAGCATCGGCAGGGCCGCACCGATGCTCTGCCAAGTCGGCAGCACGCCGGGGTCTTGCACGTACTCGATGATCTGGTCGATCGGGTTCTTGACCACATGCGACAAGGCGTGCGCGGGGATGTTCCACATCTGTGCGAGCTGAGTCGCTCGTGCCAGATCGAACCAGCCGGGCGGCTGAGCGGCGGTCGTCGCAAGGACGTGATCGACATCGTCCCAGGTGACGGCGAAGACCAGATAGCCCGCGTCTCGCAGCCAACGTCGTTTTGCGGAGTCATCGGCGATTCGGTTGATATCGGGTGCCGCGTGATACCGCTGGCCATCGGTGAAGATGGCCATGCGGTGGGGGCTGCCGAACATTTCGAGCACGAAGTCGGGCTTCACAATGCCGCCGACGAGTACTTGCTCACGCAGTACCCAGACGACCCCGCCCGGCAAGGTGGCAGTAAGCCGCTGGCCATTTGCGTCGACGCTTTCCGCGAGACTCGCGCCGAGCGTCTGTAGCCGGTCTTTAAGCACAGCTCGGAACGCCGATTCCAAAGGCGGCTCGGGTTTCGGTGGCTCCTGTTCGACGACGACCCACGCGGCCGGATTTTCCTTGCCGTCAGTGAGCAGTTCGGCGAGTATCTGCTCGGCTGCGGCCCGCGAGATGTTCCGTGCTGCGCGGCCCGGTGCAAACGGGAGGAGGCAGCGGTAGCAGGCTGCCTTCCCTTCGCCCTGGCATGGGCAGTCCCTGACCACCGTGTAGGCGGCGTCGAACACGCGGCGGATGCGTTCTGGAGCGGCGAGGTCGGCAAGATAACCGGTTCCACCCGGAACCGCATCGTGAATCAAGAGTGCAGTCGCGTTCTCGGAACCGTCGGACAGTACCGGGTCGGTGATCGGCTCGACCCGGAGGTGGTCGGGGTCGCCGCCGATCGTCTCCCGTAACCCGAGCAGCAGCGCGGCCATCAAGCTATGGAGTTGGAGCCCCCGATCGAGTGAAACCGCTGGCGGCACTCGCAGCACTAGACCCTGTGTGCGGAGTTCGCGCATCAGCGCCAGCTGCTTGGCGTCTTCCTGCGTGGACGTGCGATTCGGACACCAGGCGCGGTGCTCTGTACGGGAGTTCGCGTTCGTGCTCCGGTCGAGTTTGCCGCACAGCCGGCAGACACGGAACAAGGGTGTCTTGAGTTCCTCGCCGGCAAGGAACTTTGGCAGCCCACCCTGCGACTGGGGTCCGAGGTTGATCCACCGGATCGGCATATCACGGCAGAACCGCACAGCGATGCCCTTGCCCTCGACGTACCACTGAGAGGTCACATTTGCGGGGTCGACATCAGCCGAGGCGTACACGGTGAAGTTCTGCTGACGCCGTTCGTCGGCCCGGTCGGTAATCGCCGATTCGTCACGTCGCACTTCCGCGCTGACGCGTTCGAGGGGGAGGATCGGCAGACGCTGGCCTGTGTCGGCGATCTTCGCGTCTCCGCATCGAGGGCAACTTGTGACTGGCGCGTCAGCGAGGGTGAGGTCGAGCCCGAACCCGCATGAAGGGCACAACTGCCACTCGTGCACGTTGCCGCCGTCGGCGCCGAGTTCGATCGCATCGACCGTCATCTCCAGGCCGTGGGCGTAGAACACCGCTCCGGGTGCGAGCTCGCGGATTGCAGTGCTTGCGCCACGCTCGTAGCTGCTGGTCTCGGTTTCGTACGCGTTGCTGTCGGGGTCATACCAGCTCAGGGCGACGTCGAGGCGCACGCTGTCGTCGAGCAGTGTGTAATTCGGCAGGAGGCCGAGAGCCTCCAGCGCCCCTACCCAGTGCTCGCGGCGCGTCTCACCGATCTGCCTGGAGATGCCGCGCTGCGCGCTGAGAGCCGCCCGGTAGTCGATCTTGTCGTTCTCCTCGGCAGCGGGGTGCTCGGCCTTCTGCTTGAGGTCCGGCAAACTCGCCTCGACTTGCTGCAGCCGATAGGTGAGCTGTTCGAGACGTGCCTGCCAGCGGTGCACCGCACTGTAGACGGTCGCGGCAAGTGGGCTGGTTCCTTCGCCAGCTGTCGGGGTGGCCCAGGTCGTCAGGCTCTCGATCGCCCACGGCTCCAGATCGTGGAACGCGGCAAGGAACTGCTGGACGTACTCGGCCGCGTTCCCTTCGGCATCGGCGACGAGGTCGCCTAGGAAGGTGCCCGCCGCTGCTGAGGCGAGAGCTTGGCCGGCGGTGTTCGGCTGATCCACCGACGCCGCTCCTGCGGCGCGCCGGTCCAGCACGGACGCGAGGTACTGCCGTTGCAGAATCTCCTCAGCGTTCAGATAGGTGGCAGGTGGAAGAACGGCCCCATCGATCACGCTCAACGGCTCCGCAAGCCGCGGCAGCTGGTCGCCCCGGCCGGAGACGAACGCGAGATTGAGCGCATTTCCCGTCAGGCGCCCCGCGCGACCGACACGCTGAAGGTAGCTCGCGACGGACCGGGGCAGTCCCGCCAGCATGACGGTTGATAGGTCGCCGATGTCGATGCCCATTTCGAGCGTGGGTGTGGCCACGAGCACGTTGGGGGCATCCGGATTCTCTGCGGACGCCTTGAATTGAGTCTCGTACCTGAGCCGGTCGGCGTCGGTGAGCAGTCCAGTGTGTTCACGTGCGACGACGCGGCGCATATCTCCGCTGGTGTAGAGCGTGCGGTAGTAGTTGTCACCGCCGAGAGCGCGCTGCAGCGATCCCGCGCACCTTGGCGAGGTGCAGGGCGCGCCGTTGAGCTGGTCGACGACCTCCTCGCGGCCGACGACCTTGTTCTCGCAGACGGGGCAGGTGAGCAAATAGCTTCCCGATTCCCAGCCGGATAGATCGGTGGCGGTGACGGTGACACGTTCCTCAGGGATGGCGTAAACCGTGGCGCTGCTCTTGGTGGTGTACTCGGTGAGGATGTGGGCCCGCTCTAGTTCGGCCAGCAAGGCCCGGGTGAGGTGCGTTCCCGTCTGCGCCGTGACACCGAGAGTGTCCCGGGCCCACGTCGAATACCAGCTCTGAGCATTGAGCGCGTTGTCGAGCCCCGATTTCTTTGCTCGCTCCGGTGTGAGCCGACTGCCGAGACGGGGGTATGCCGGGGCATCGCGTCCCTCCGGGAAGGCGGGCATGCCCTCGCCGCGTGGGCGACCACCGGAGATGAACCACCGCGCGCCGTCGTCGGCGATGTACTTCTGATACCACGGGTGATCGATTGCGCCGCGCTCGCGCAGGCGCTCGAGCACTCCGCGAATCCACCACAGGACTGTTGTCTCCGGAAGCGACTCCTCCGGGCGCTCGATGTCTAACGCGTCCGCGCTCAGCGTCGTGGCAATCGCTTTCCGCCCGATCGTCTCCAACTGCCGGGCATCGCCGGCGGATACCCCGGCGGCTACCGCGCCGGTCAGCTCGAGAGTGCGACCGACGCGAGACTGAAGGCCAAATTCGAGCGCGACGTCGAGCAGCAGCCGCCGGCGCACCCGGCGTTTGACCTTGTCTCCGATTCTCCGTTTCGAAGTCTCGTTCCAGAACTCGACGAAGTTGTCGTTGCCGGCGATCTCGGGGGCGAGAAGCAGGTAGCGCTTTGAAGGGGTATCTGCCTGCTCGATCATCAGATCGACGAGGTCACTGAGGTTCAGGGGGTCGCTGCTGCTCGCCACAGCGCGCGTGATGGCGTTGCGCAGCGCGAATACGTGCGCGCGACTCTGTACGAATCCCGCACGATGCGCGGCGTCCTGAACGCTGTCAGTGAAGACTAGCGTCTTCTTCTCGGTCTCAGTAAGTCCGGGGTCACCGAAGAGCGTCGTGATGGCCACGGAGAGCTGCGTGGCGATAGCGCTGCCCACGAACCGGATGCCCTCAGCGCGTCCGCATGACGGGCATACATCGTTCCGTGCTGCTTCCTCAGCGCCCTCGCCAGTGATCGCGAGCACGGGAAGTGCTTCGTCGGTCTCCCCGGCACTGGCGAGGAGCTGGCGCTGTCTTGGTTCGAGCCAGTGCAGGCCGTCGACCGGCGTGCCCTCGTCGAACTCGACGCCCTCACGGGGCGCGTGGATGAGGGCGCGGAACCTCCCATTTCCGGCCAGGCGCTGCGCACCGGGCTCAACCCCATTCCCTTCGAGGTCGTTTCCGATGGGGGCAAGTACGACCCCCCATCCGCTGCGCCCGCAATGCCGACAGTACAAGGCGGGGAACCGAGTCGGAGGCTCTTCCTCTGCGGGGGTCGCGTCTCCGTCATCCCGCCAGTCGAAAAAGACCTGCGCGGTGGCGTGCCGATCCATTCGGGTCAGCTCACGGACCCACAGATGCACGTTCACGTCCAGGGCCTGCCCGAAGTCGGCGGCGGCGCGCACGTGGCTCAAGGCCGCAAGCAGATTCGCCACGAAGACCCGACGCTCTGCCGCGCGCCCGGTCTCGGTCTGAGAAGGCAGGTAGCCGCGGGGGAGGAGCGACTCTGCGAGATCGTCCACTTTGATCGCGCGCTCGGTAAGCGCGATCAGTTCGCGCAGTGCCGGGTGTGCCTTGACCAGGGAGAGCAGATCGGTCCCGCCCAGAGCGCCAGGATCGGTGAAGAGGGAGGTTAGGACGATGTGTGCGCGTTCTTCATCGTTGCTCACGCCCTCGACCGCCGCGTTGATCTCGCGCGCGAGATGATTGGTCAGCTCGGCGGGGAGGATGCCGAACGCAGCGAGGTCCGCCTCGACCGAACCCGCCCAATCGGTCACGGACAGGCGCGTCTCCGTCACCACGTCCTCGGGTGTGAATTCCACACCGAACACGGTTTGGGCGAACGCCATCATCGCTTCCGGGTCGCCCTTGTCGCCGAGCGTCGCGGAGGTGGCAACCGGTGTCATGTACCCAAGCGGGCGCGCGAGTATTGCGTCATCGGTGGCAGCCGGAAGCCATCGCTTCAGCACGAGACCGAGCCGCCGGAGCAGCATCGCCACATCCGTGCCCTGGGCGCCGTCATAGGTGTGAAATTCATCGAGGACGAGGTAGCGCAGGCTCTCCGCGGACTCCGCCCACAACTTTCGGTCCGAATGTCGAAGCAGGAGCTGATCGAGCATCTTGTAGTTGGTCAGCAGGATGTCCGGAGGGTCGTCCCGGATCGCGTCGCGACTCGTGATGAGCGACTCGGCCGTGACCTTGGAGGTCGAGCTCCCGGTCTGGCCGGTATAGAGAGCAGCGCGGATTCCGCGGAGTTGTGGAACTCCTGTGATGAGCGATGCGATACGACGCGCCTGGTCGTTGGCGAGGGCGTTCATCGGGTAGAGGATGAGTGCCTTAATGCCGCCCTGACCTGCAGCCTTCATCCGCACGACATGGTCGAGCACTGGGTAAAGGAACGCCTCCGTCTTACCCGAGCCGGTACCGGTCGTGACCAGGGTGGGATGCGGGCCCGAGTCGCCGTCGCCGAGGTCCCGACTCGTCAGTCGGCGCCAGGCTGCCGCCTGATGGGCGTGCGGCGGATACGGCGGCGTCCACGCGAGCAATTCCTGCCACCCGTCCGCTGCGCCTTCAAACGGCAGACGCAGGCGCGCATACGGTCCGCGGAAGATGCCTCGGTCGGGATCGGTCAGCAATCGATCGAGCTCTTCCTCGGCCTCCGTGTCGGCGAACGCGAACGTCGTCGTGAGGAAGTTCGTGAGAGCACGTCGAAACTGTTCGGCCTCGAGGCTGGGCAATAGTGCACTCACCGTTACACCCTAGCGATCAGCTCCGACGCTCTGCTCACGGCTGGCCCGGCGAACTCATCGTAAGCGCGTCGAAGGTCCGCTTCGCGATCCAGGGTCGTGAAAGGCAGATCGTATCGGTACGCCAGTCCCGATCCCGGGTGTACTGCCGTGCGCTCGGACTCCGGGAATCGTGCAGCATCAGTCGG
Organism: Leifsonia sp. NPDC058194; assembly: GCF_042883605.1. Classification (NCBI taxonomy): domain Bacteria; kingdom Bacillati; phylum Actinomycetota; class Actinomycetes; order Micrococcales; family Microbacteriaceae; genus Leifsonia; species Leifsonia sp. NPDC058194. Next base: position 433,817 of record NZ_JBHVVL010000004.1, read on the forward strand.
CTCACCGAGTCGCCTCCAGGTCTGGCGGATACTGGTCGGCACGATCCTGCCGTTGACGTCGTAGAGATAGTCGTCGTGATCGTACTTGTAGAGCACCGGGAACTGCGTCCGATAGAGCGTCAAAAGTTCATCGATTGTGATGCCGAGCGATAGCGCGACGAGGGCGTCAATCTCGAGAGCAGCCCTCCGACGATCGCGAGCCAGACGGAGCGGGGAAGCGGGTGACCACGCTCTCCCCACGACTGCTGCCCACATGCTGGCGTACTTCGAGGACAGGGCGTTCAATTGCAGCACTCGTTCGACGATCAGGGGCCCGTATAGGTCGTGTCGGGCGAGCGGCAGCCGCTCGAAAACCCCTTGATAGATTCCGCTCTTGGGCGTGGCACGCACGCTGAAGTCTGCGATGAGAGATGAGGCCGACCCGAGCCCGAGGAGCAAGTCTTCCGTCCGGCCGTCTGGCAGTCCGAAACTGAAAAGTCCGTTGACGTGAGCAGCACCTGGCGGAATGAGAGCTGGAATCAGCGTGCGTTCGCCAGTATTGGCCGCCATCGCTCGGTAAGCAATTCGGAAGTGCTTGCGGATGGGCGTGGGCCCGTTCGCGGACTTCCATGTGCCAAAAGCCCCTGCATACGTTGCAACGTCGCCATTGGCTTTGTATTGGGTCGCGGGGATGGCGTCAGGTGGGAGGGCTTCGAGGTCGACGGCGGTCCAGTCCTGGTTGTGCAGCATCGTCGGGTTCGGTGATTTGTAGAACGGCGTGCCGACATGCAGGTGCGGGCCCTGCAGGATCACGGAATCCCATGACTCCGGCACGCCCCACTCGGAATCGAAATAGCCCTTCGTGCGGTCGTTCTTCTCATGCCAGCCGGCGGAGAATTGGAGCCCGAGCGAGCCGATTCGTGGGGCGGCGGCCAGCTTGGCCAGGACCGCAGCCGACGCCCGGTTCACGGTGTACACCATGCGTGTATGTGCGACAGGAACCGCCGCGTCCTCCAAGACCTCATGCCATGTGGAGAGTGTGGCGTCGTCAACGCGCTGGATTCGCGATGCGTGGGGCCGGAGGTCCCAGCGCCCCTCGCCGTCCTTCAACCCGGGTTCACTGCCCGAGCCATCGTGTTTGAGGGATCCCTCGACCGTACTCGGGTGATAGAGCGATGTCGCCTGGATGAAGGACGGCGATCGGTCGCCGCCGTAGACATGGACACCGTACGAGACGAGGTGGTGCACCTCAAACAGCGATAGCTCATTCACGAACTGCCAATGCCGACGAAGGCGCCCGTAGGTCCCCTTCCGAAGCCGGCCGGCCTTCTCATCGGTGAAGTGCGACTCCGGATGGATGAGTCCCACAGAACCTCCCGGCCTCGCATGCGTCCACGTCTGCGACATGAAGCATCGGTAGAGGTCAGGCTGGAGTCCCGCAAGGTAGGGGTACTGCTGTGGGTTGCCGACGAATGCTGCGGTCGCAGCGACCTCGGCCGTACCATCCACGACGAGTTCCGCGACTCCTTCAACAGCGAGGGCGTCCACACGGTGCCGCTTGTCTTCGTCTGCCGTCGACTTCGCCTTGAGCTGCCACCACGGGTCGCCCTCCGCAAGGAGCGCGTCCACGTCCGATCGCGGGCGCACCCACGGCGGATTTCCCACCTGCAGGTCGAAGCCGCCCTTGGCGAAGATCGGTGCGAAGTCGAGCTCCCAGTGGAAGAACCCATATTGCCTGGCGATTCTCTCGGCTGCACGCAGCCAGGGCGTGCTGGCGAGCACGTCCTCCAGTGGCTGCGCGCTAGCGAAGCCGAGCTCGATCTCTTCCGTGGTGTTCAGCTCATCCCAGCCGCTCGGAAGGGAGAGTGACTCACCGCCTCGCGTCCGACCTTTGCCCTCGACGTGTATGCCAAGGATCGCTTGGAGGCCACTAATCCACTGATCGAGCGTGGGCGGCTGCGCGCCGTCGGTAAGTGTCCCAGTGAGCGGCCAGAACCACAGGGCGCACCAGGCGTCCATAACGCGGCGCAAACGCTGATACGCGCTGTCCGGGTCGCCGAGCTTGCTCTCGATCTCCTCGCGCCCGACCGAATGCGGTAGATCGTCGCGGGCGCTCTCTGGCCGGCCCCAAAGCGAGATGGGCCGCCGCGCCTCCGCTTCCGCAATCTCGAGCCGGCGCTGCGCCAACTCCCAGAGTGTCTCGACTCGGATCGCTAGGTTCGCGAGGGCGTCCACTTGCTTCTTGGAGGGCTTGGCCCGCAGCGCGTGTCGCCACGTGTTCAGTGCCTTTTGCTCATCCCCCGCAAGGCTCTTTGCTTCCTTTGCCTCCGCTGTCGAACCCCAGCTGTCGGCGGGGAGAAGGAAGTGGTGGATGCCTCCGTTGGTCGATTCGCCGAGCGGCCGATCTGTCGGAATATCTTTAAGCCAGCCTTTGGAGTTGACTTGCTCACGGGAGAATGTCGCGCGACGAGCGCCGATGAGGGAATTGCCGCGGCGAAGATGAAGGCCAAACCACGGCGCGGTCAACCCCTCGCTCATGGTGTCGAGCCAGAGCGATATCTCGGCGAGCTCGACCGCGGTGGCATTGAGGTCGACTCCGTAGACCTGATGAAGCGCGATCGACGCCTTCACCTTCTGGAGTTCGCGGGGACGCTCGTCGGGGTCTACGCGTACGCCCAACTCGGCCTCCTTGCGGTCGAGGTAGTGGTCGGCGAGCTGACGTACGGCCTCAATTGCGAACGCGCCCGAGCCCAGCGCCGGCTCGCAGACGGTGAGTTTCAGGATGTCGTCGGCGGACGTTTCAGGACTGAGTAGTTCTTCGAGCGCCTGCGACACGGTGAAGCGGGTGAGCACCTCGGGCGTGTAGTACGACGCCGACTGTTGGCGGTCGCGACCTGAGAGCCGGTAGACGAAGCTGCCTTTGCGGTGCACGACCGACGTCTGCTCGCCGGTCAGAGGATCCTCCGCCTTGACGAAGTGCTTTTCGTCGAGGTGGCCCGATCTGTCGACGGGGACCACCCACGATCCTTTCTCGGCATTGCCGTCGGGCGCTACCTCGTGCAGGTCTTCCGTAGCGAAAAAACCCGTGTACGACATCAGGCCTTCATAGACCGCGCCGAGCTGGTTAATGCCGAGGTCGGCGTAGGAGATGAAGCCGCGGTCTTTGCCCTTCTGAGCTTTCGACAGCAGCAACCGGTCGAGTACGCGCTGTAGTGCGCCATCCGAAAGTTTCGATTCGGCGATGAGCGCGATCGCCTCGGGCTTGAAGAGATCGGCTCGGAGCGAGTTGAACGTCAGGCCATCGGTCAGGCCGGGCTCATCGCGCACTGGTGAGCCTGTGTCGATCAGCCGGAACAGCACCGCCAGTGAGTCGTACAAATGAGTGCGGTCGACCGCGTCGCCGGTCAGTTCCACGAGGACGAGCTCCCGCATCCGGTCGAGGCTGTAGCCTTCCTCGAACTCGGCCGCCCCTACGGGCAGGACCTTTAGCTCCGGGCTGGCTTCGGCGTAGAGCAGGAAGAGGATGCGATAAATGAAGCGGAGCGACTGCTTGGCGAGGTCCTGAGCATGATCCTGTCTGATCGGATCCTGGCCGAGCTCGATGCGGCGTTGAACGACGTCGTTGGCGATCGTCTCGATCGACAGTCGCACGCCTTCACGGAGGTCTTGGGAGACGCCCACCGTGTGCTTGACGGACTCGTCCCGCACCTTCTGCCACCAGACTGTGCCTTCCGCGTCGGCGAAGACAGATTCGGCGGCGAGTATCGCGGTGAGGCGGTCGAGTTCGCCGCCCTTCTTGGTTTCGTTGCGCTCGGAGGCAAGCTGCACGTCGACCGCAAGGTAGCGGCCCTCAGGCCACCGCTCACGGTCGACGAGGAGTGCCCATCGGCCGGCGAACACGATGACGAACTCAGGTGCGTCATCGGCGACGAGGATGGTGGAGAGCAAACGCGCCAGGCTGGTGACGGGCTTGTCTTCCTCCGGCTCGTAAGGCATGAGCAAGGTGTCGCCGTCTTTGGCGAGGACGTCTTCGACCGTTTCGCTGCTCTTCGCCTCGACGACCGCGACCGCTGATGTAGCGACGCCTCCGACGGTCAACCACGTGACCGGGCCACTCACGGTCCGGTGATAAAGCGGGTCGGTGTAGCCGAGCGCGTCGAGGAGAGGGCGGGTGATCTCCGAGTGCTGCTCGTCGTCCCCGACCTCGTCGAGGCTCGCGAGGGCCTTCGACAGCTGGCCGACAAGCGCCCCGACACGCGCACGCGGTGAATCGTTCAGGGCATCCCATTGCTTGCGGCGCTCTAGTACACGCTGGTGGAAGGACTGCTTGCCCTCCGTGGTGAAGTAGTGCTCGCTAATCCAGCTTTCACCGACGATGAACGCGTCGCTCGCCATGTCAGCCCTCCTTCGGAACGATGACGAGAAGGGGACGCACGAGAGTCTGGCTCGGAAGCATGGACTGCGCGATTGCTTGCTCCGCGGCGACCCGTTCGGTGCGTTCTCGGAGCGCGTGGACTTGCACGAGCGCGCTCGCTTCGTGCTCCCACTCCTCGACGCGAGCGGACCACATCTGCACGCGGTCCTCAATGTCAGCCCGTGCGAATATCTCGAAGTTCTGCATGTTTCGCTTCGCCGTCTCGACGGCCAGCGGAATCAAGTACTGCCAACGCTCAGGATCCAGCGAGCCGGAGTTGGACAGCGGCTTCGTGATGCCGAGCGCGTGCAGGGCATCGCGAGCGGTCGCGTGGACCGACAAGGTGAGACCCGTCGGCGTGATGGCCTCAACCGTCATATATGAGGCTCCCACCACCTGGCCGCGCAGATTCGTGAGCGTGCCGACGAGCAGCACGGTCGGGACAGAGACGTCGCCGGGGATCGCGAAGACCTCGTTGCGCGCCAGCTTGGCCAATGCGCGGTCGCTGGCCCAGTCGAGGACCGGATGCAGAGGGCCAAGGTAATGGGCCTCGGGCCAGAGTGAGGAGGTCTGGGCGTTATCGCGAGCCTGCTTGAGTGCGACGTTCGCCGTCTGCGGACGTGTGGCGAGCGTGAGGGATTCGACGACGTGCCTGGTCTGAAGATACGCCTGCGGGAGCACGGCCAACCGTTGTGCAAGATCGCGCGGAGGCGTGACCGTTAGCACGCCATGATCCGTACGGGCGTCGAGGCCAAAGCCGCCGCGGGCGAGACTTGCCTCGGGTGTGTCGGACAGCTCGCGGAGTGCCTCGACGAAGTACTCGTCGGCCCGATCGAAAAGCGCGAGGTCGGGAACTTCCTCGATCGTCACCGCCGGATGTGCCTCCGCTTCCGCCGCGAGTGCTAGGAACGCAGCGAACGGATCGTCCGAGTGCTTCACCTCTGACACCTCAGGAACAACCTCGTCGAAGTCGATGCCTGCCGCGAGCGCCTCGATGATGGCGCGCTCCTCCGCCTCCGCGTCATACTTGCCCATCAGGCTCGCGGAGTCGCCCAGTGCAGTGTGCGCCTCGTTCTCGCGGTTGAGCAGCCGCGTGAGCACTCGCACGTCACCGCGGAACTTGTCGTTTTCGGGGTTCAGCAACAGTGTCGTGATCCGCGGCGGATGCTTCTGCCCGTAACGATCGATGCGGCCGTTGCGCTGCTCGACGCGGATCAGGCTCCACGGGATGTCGTAGTGGATCAGCTCATGACATTGGGCATGCAGATTGACGCCTTCGGAGGCGATGTCACCGGTGACGAGCACGCGGATCGGGCTCGACGCGAGCTTGAAGCTCTCGACGACCTCCTGCTGCTCAACATCACTCAGTCCGCCGTGGAGGACGGCCACCTGATCGGGCCTGAGCTTGAGGTCTTTGCGGAGTTGCGTCTGCAACCAGGCGAGCGTCGGGACGCGCTCTGAAAAGATCACTGCGCGTTCGCTCGACGCCGGACCGACTCCGATGCCGCGGAGCGTCTCCAGGAGCTTCCCGTACTTGGCCGACGATGCCGGCGCCACGTTCTCGGACAAGTCCAGCAGGCGCTGGAGCGCAGCCCGCTCGATCGCGGCCTTGTCGCCCGCCTTGAGCCGCTTCAACCGCTCGGAAACAGTGTCTTGAAATGCAGGCAGCGACGAGAGAAACGCCTTGGCGAGCGTCCAAGGGAAAAGGGAGGCGTTTTGACCCGAGTACGGACTCTGGCCGCCCTCCGGATGGAGCCAGACCCTCGCGAGTTCATCGGCGAGTGCGTTCTCGGCTTGCGACGCGGGAATGAGCACATTGTTCGGCGGGAGCCGCTCGGCCCAGTCGCTGCCGACCTCGACCTTGACCTCCGGACTATAGCGATGGCGACGAATCACGAGTTTCTTTAGGAGGGCCGGATTGATGTCTCCCTGAGGGGATACCGCCGTCGGTTCCAGGAGACGAATCAGCTCGGCGAACGACTCCTTCTTGCCGTTGTGCGGGGTCGCGCTGGCAAGGATTAGCGCCTCGGTCTGCGGCGCGAGAATGCGGGCGAGCCGGTTATTCAACGTGACGCCGGTAATGTTGTGCGACTCGTCGATGACAACCGCGTCCCACTTGAAGTCGCGCAGATGCTGGATGTACCGATCTTGCTTGAGAGTGTCGATCGAGATGATCGCCCGCTTGAACTTGCTAAACGGGTTGCGTGTCGCCGGCAGCTCCTGCCGCACTCGCTGGATCCCGACCGAGTCGAGGCGGACGAATGGCAACGCGAACCGGGTCCACATCTCGAACTGCATTTGCTCCAGCACGTGCTTCGGCGTAACGATCAGAATGCGTTCGCCCCGACCCCGGCGGACCAGCTCGGAGAGGATCATCCCAATCTCGATCGTCTTGCCCAGGCCTACGGCGTCGGCAATGAGCAGACGAGGCCGCAGAAGGTCCCGATCGAACGCCTGCCGCACGGCGGCGCGCTGGTAGCCGAGAGTGTCAGCGAGCATGTGCGACGAGACGCTCAGCTCGGTACCGCCGAGCGGAAGAGGCGTCTTGCGAATAGTGGCTTCGAGCCAGAGCTTCGCGCGGCGATAGCCGGGCGAATTGTCGGCCTTTATCGTCGCCGCCGCGGGGTCGAGCGGTTCGATCTCGTCGAAGTCGCTGTAGAAGCTCGCCGTCGTGCCACGCACCAGCTCACTTAGTCCTTGCACGCGAACGAGGCGCCCGGACTTCGTCTCCTCGGTTGCGAGCACCAGCCATTCCGCGTCGCGCACGATAACTATGGAGCCGGGTGCTATCGCAGCTCCTGAGCTAATAGACACGCCTGCTCCTATTCTTGCTGAACTGTTCTGTCCTCAGGGTAGTGAGACGAGAAGGGGTGGCTGGGGTTGTGCGCAACCGAGTAACACTATCGGTGAAACCTGCTCACACGTTATGTGCGACGGGTCGCAGTGGGTCGACAACTAGACGAACGCCGGAGCGTCTCGTTAGGAGTCATCGCAGCGTTGCCGAAAACGAGACGCTCGGCGCAGCCATGGTACTCAGAGCCGATCCAGCAACTCCGCCTTCTTGGACAGAAACTCCTCTTCCGTGAGGACACCCGAGTCGCGCAGGGCAGCAAGCCGCTCAAGCAGGTCTGCGACGTCGGTAGCGGGCCTGTCTGTCTCCTCCGACCGCTTAGGGACGGGAAGACGATCTCTGATAAGGCCGGAAACCATTGTGAATGCCTGCTCTGCCACGGTCGGCTTCTCCGGTGGCATCGGCGCCACATCAAGCTCTGCGGGGGACGGCTCAGCTGGTGTGGCACGCTGATCTTCGAGAACGAGCTCGAGGTGCTTATACATTCCGTCGGTCAGCTTGATGAGAGATCGCTTGCCGTCGGCCCAGTTGACTCTTATAACGCGCGATCGGTTAATGGAGTCCAGGGTGGCATCGACCGCTGCCGATGCTGCCTTGCCGAAGCGGCCGGGGAGAGTGGCACCTGCGACGGCAACGCCCACTTTGGCGATCGGATTTCCAGTGCCGTCGGTGACGACGTCGTCCCACTCTTCCACATTATCGGGAGTCAGCTTGCGGAACTTCAGCCCGGCTTGCACCACCAGAGTGCTTCCCACAGGCGTCGACACTGTCGCGCCCTTGTAGTCCCCGCCGATGACACGCCCATATCCCATGGCGTTACTCTAGCCACGCCGGGGGACAGCCGACGACGGCGATCTCCGTGTTGCGCTCCAAGGAGCTTCGACTGGAGCGGAGGTCACAATCGCCCCCGCGACGCGGTCGACGCTCGCAAGAATCTCCTCAGGCGAGCCGGTCAACTCAAGAGCGTGGCAATGCACCGTGATGGGAGCTCCGATGATGCTCACGGTCTTGGGCGTCTCCTCGCCGGATGCGTAGACAAGGTGGCCGTCCCGAAGGCCGTACCGTGTGCAGTACGTCGCCATCTGGTAGAGGTCGGCGTTCGGATAGCCGGTCGGCTTTTCTGCCTTGTATTTGGCATCGATCACGGCGTCGATCTGTTCGTGGCGCTGCCAGACGATGTCCGGGCGAACCACTGCATGCCCGGACACGTCGAGCCGGTCGCTTCGCTGGCTGAGCACCCGGCCGCCCGAACTTTCCAGCGACTCTCGAAGCGCGGCAGAGACGAAGTCCTCGAAGACCTGTGCGACGTCGACCAAGAATGCCGACGCAGTGTGCTCACCGACGCTGTGCTCAATGGACGTGTTCGCGAGAATGAGCCGAGCCAGGGATAGCGCGGGCTGATAGTGCTCGTTGCGGCGATTCTCGCGGGTGGGAGGCAGAGGTAGACCGCGAGGCAGCGCCTCGACCTCGACGAACATGCCCCGAAAGTGGAGCAGCTTGCGCCTCGAAGCAGGGTCCAGAAGGGGGAGTCGTAGAAGTCGTTCCAGAGCGGCCGCGAGAATCCTGTTCTCGTCGATGTCGACGGTGAACTCGTCGAATCGCAGTTCGAGCGGTGAGGCGAGCCCTGGCCGTTGTTTGAATTGCTCGACGAAGTCGATCCGCCCGCGCACGACAGTGTCGCTCTCGAGGCGCTCGCGGTACCCCTGGAGGAGGCCCTGTGCGACGGCAACGCTGAGTTTCCGCAGAAACGCGATTGCGATCGCGGGCACGAGGTCGGGTGCGGAGTCGAGTTGCGTGTCTTCCGCCAACCATAACCGGCGGCGCTGGGCATAACCGAATAGGAAGAACAGTCGACTGACAGGGAGCTTTGGACGAATGTCGACGCGGTGTTCGTCGATGGTGAGCGAACCAACTTTTCGGACCTGGCTCACGGTCCAACGACCATCGATGTCTGTAGGGACCACCGATGCCACCTGGCGAGAATTCAGTGCGGATGCGACCGCACGCGGAAGGTCGACCTCCCGCGGCGGCGCCCACTCGTCGAGCTCAATGTGCATTGTCAGGCAGAACGGCGGTCGAGTTCGGCCCTGAGCGCCTTCAACCCGTAGCGGGCGTTCACGTCCACCCCATCGCCGTAGTGATGCTCCGCGAGCAGAGGGAGTACTTCAAACGTCCAGATCTCTTCGAGCCGGGCAGGGCTCAGGTCGCCATCGCGCGCCATCAGGTAGCTCGGTCCGATGCGGAAGTCTCCGTCCTCGATGCGATCGTTGAGGAGCGTGAACAGTACTCCAACCTCTGCTGCGAGATCGTTGGCCTGCAGCCAGCTCGGGAGAACGTCGGCAACTGGCGCTTCTCCGGGATGAAGCTCGATAAAGGCGAATCGCCTGCGCATGGCGGCATCCATGAGCGCGATCGATCGGTCGCTGGTGTTCATCGTGCCGATGATGTACACGTTCGCCGGGAGGGCGAAGGTTGTCTCCGGCTCGTACAAGAGGGTGACACGCTCGTCGCGATACTCGAGAAGGAAGTACAACTCGCCGAAGATCTTGGCGAGGTTGCCGCGGTTGATCTCGTCGATGATCAGGACGTAGTTGAGTTCTGGATTCTTCGTGGCCTCGTCCGCAATCCGCTTCATTGGTCCTGCCTGGAGCGTGTAGGCCAGCGCACCATCCTTCGTGCTGGGCCTGAGGCCCTCGAAGAAGTCCTCGTACGAGTAGCTGGGGTGGAACTGGACGAGTCGGACGCCGCCGTCGCCCCCGGTGATGTGGTCGGCCAGCGCGCGAGCGATGAAGGTCTTGCCAGTGCCGGGCGGGCCGTAGAAGATGATCTGCTTGCGGCGGTGCAAGACCGCCAGAGTCCGGTCGAGCCACTCGGTTCCGATGAAGACCCGCCGTGCCAGTCCCTCGGTCGCCGGTGGGTAGTCAGAGATCGGAGTTGGTGCGAAGTCGTCTGTGTCTTCCGGCTGCGGAGCCTCCTCGGGTCGCCACACCCGGAGGTACTCCTCGTCGTAGAAGTCGAACGGCCTGCCGCCTTTCACCTGCAGGGCGAGTGAGATGCGGTTCAGGTCTGTGTCGATGTCGTCGGCTGTGCCGCCCGCGTCGCCGATGAAGGCGTCCCGGATGGCGAGCTTGTGGTCGGCCGCCACGATGGACTGGAAGTAATCCGGCCGGATCAGATAGAGAAGGGCGTTCCGCTGCGTCGGGAACGACTCGCCCGCGACCTCGTCGCGGATGAAGTCTCGCAGGTGCAGCGGGTGTTCGAGGAGGTCTTCCTGCCGCTCAGGTGAGAGCTGAGTCCACGCCTTCACCATATTGACGATGATCGTCATGGCCTCGTACAACTGGCTGCCCATCCGTGTGCCGGGATTGAAGGCGCCGGCCGGGAATGCGGCGAGGATCGTCTCGGGGATGGTGACCGGGTGCTCCATCAGGCGGAGGACGGCTTCGATCCGGGCCCGCTTCTTCTTCTCGCCGATCGTGCCGATCCAGATGGGGAGCAGCTGCCAGGTCACTAGCTCCGCCATGAGCAGCTTGGCGTCGTCAGACGCATCCTGCAGTTGCAGGGCAAGCTTCTCAAGGAAGGATCCACCTGCCACGTGCGGTTGCTGGACGAAACGGGTCACCAGCTCGTCGACGTTCACCTGCGTCCACACTGCGCGTCCGGGCGCGAAGACCGAATTGCCTCGCCTGAGGCCGGCGTCGACGAAGAGAGCTGCGGCATCGCGCACGGATTGGTCGCCCCGTCCATTGGGGAGGATGAGGGAGGCCAGTTGCTGTTGAAGCTCGGTCTCGTGTTGGACCTGCGTCGGCGTCTCAGCGAAACTCATCTTCGTCCTTTCGATGGCGGCGGGCGGCACACTGAACCATATCGACCGGGATGCGCAGGGCGTCAGCGCTGGGTGCGCGCCCGTACATGGCGTGTGCTGCAGTACCCGCTCCAATAGCCTGTGGGTCAGGGGTCAAGGGTGCCCAAATGGGTGTGGAGGACCGGCATGGACGACGACATCGACATCGACTTCGACCTGCGATCAGACGCGAACGGTCGAGATCCGGACGCTGCAAGCCCGACACTGAGGCGCTACCACCAACTTTTGTGGAGCAAGCCGCTGCCGAACGGGCACGGCCTTCAGCTCAACCCTGGAACTCGCGGTGTCTACCTTCGCCACGAATCCGAGGAGATCGGCGTCCACACCGTGGCCAGCGACACAATCGTGACCTCTCACCGGGGAACGCTCCGCGCGCTGTATCAACTGATGCCGCCGGAGGAGAATCTCGACTTCCATCGACGTGGATACTCGATCGGCGGTTCCATCATCTTCCCGGTAGGAGGCAAGGCACGGGGATGGAGCATCAACCAGCACCGCGGAATGAGTCCACGCATTCGCGATCGATTCGATCTCACACTCGAGTGCATTCGCCGCTTCTACTGGGGAGAGTCGAGTCCGCTGGATGCGACCCTCGACCGCTACCGGGACTTCTTCAAGCTGTTCGTGGACTTCTCCGGGTACGTGAGGTTCTTCCACCTCCAAGACCTCGTCAGCGAGACAGGCGAAATCGCTTTTCTGGCGCCTTTCGACGGCTTCGACGGCGATGCGCTACCGCGGACACTCCCGCAATATGCGGAGTACCGCGACGCCACCCTGCGTTTCGTCGCTGCTCGGAATCAGCGTATCCGGGCGTGGCAGACCGAGGCGATCTCGACCGAGTGATCTTTAGTGGGGGCGCGCGCGGCCTCCTGCGCCGCTCGCAATCAAACCCATGCCGGGCTATCCACCCGGCCGAAACCGCAGCGCCGTCACCCCCGACCGGAACTCCTGCCGATCCACGAGCTCGAGCTGGATCCGCTCCCGCAGCCCGGCAAGCAGCGTCGGCCCATGTCCCGCGAGCACCGGCTGCACGACGAACACGTACTCGTCGATCAACCAGCAGGAGTGTAACCTCGCCGACGAAGACACCTCGCCGGACTCGTTCTTGAGTTTTACGACGGCGTGGCGCAGGTCGCCTCGGGCGTCAAGCAACGGGGCAAACAGCCCGTCACTTGCTATACATCGGGGTCGGTAAGCGCTTGAGTCCGCGAACGGATCTGCGGAATCCGAATCGCCTTGCGTCGGACCACTCTGAACCACAGGTGGGTGGTGAAACGCCGCGAGCATCACTAGATTGTGGGCAATCTAGTGATAAAGGCGTCGTCAGGAGGGCAGAAGTGGCGCGTAAGCCAGGAAGGCGCGATGTGCGCCCAATCGTCTGCCCGGTCTGCGAGCGCACCGCGACAAAGCGTGCGGATGGCACCGTCGTGCCTCATCTGGTCGGGGAATGGTGGTGCTACGGCTCCCGGCGGCGAAACGCGCAAGTAGCTCGGTCGTCGCCGAAAAACATGCAGAATACGGTCGGATGCGCAACGTGTCCGCGCTGCCGACAGCTCGTGGCGGTTGAAGGCACGATTCCTCATCTTGCCCGACACGACGCTCACGGTAGCTATTGCCTCGGTTCACACTCGCGTGTCGCCTTGGACAGTGTCGTCGCTGCTAGGCGTTCCGCATTGGATTCACCGCACAGGGCAACGAGGGCTCAACCACCGGAGCGCGCAAAGCCCGTTGAATCGTTGGCGGTGGAACGTGAAGTACGGCTAGGTAGCGCAAGAGGGCTTTGTTCAGAATGCGGATCGCTCATTCAGCTATCGCTCGACAGCACTCGACACGTCGTATATAGACCGCACAAGAATCGAGAGGGCTTGAAGTGCAACGGGAGCTCTGCATCGGTGAAAGCCGAAACGATTGCGGAACTAGAGCGCGAAGTCAATGCCAGGCTTCCAGAGCTTTCTGCGGCCACGGCAGGTGAATCAGTCACCACTTACCAGCAAGACGTTCTCGCAAGCTCTGAGCGCGACGCTCTGAAGGATCGCGACCGCCCCTACGATTACGGCTAAGTGGAGACTCACTGCCGACGCGGCTCGCCGCAGCGGTGTGCACGGACCAGGGTCGCCGGAGGGAGTAGTCCCATTAAGGACGAAGCGGAACCGCGACAGCTGACGCGCTCACCCTTGACAACAAGGGTCATGACCAACGTTGCCCACAATCGTGTGAGCTTCGATGTGATTGCAGTCATCTCTGTGCGGTCCAAAGGCTCCGAAACCCGAGGATTTTGCGACCTCGCCAGTTTTGGTTGCGGGCGGTCGCAGTTCTTGAGACTCCCTAGGCGCAGCCCCTGGCGACACGAAGGACCTGGCTGGAGACGATAGTCTTTAACGTATCGCGCTACCCGCCGGCCCTAAAACGCAGCGCCGTCACCCCCGACCGAAACTCCTCCCGATCCACGAGCTCGAGCTGGATGCGCTCGCGTAGCCCAGCGAGCAGCGTCGGCCCATGTCCCGCGAGCACGGGCTGCACGACGAACACGTACTCGTCGATGAGCTCGAGGTCCGCCAGAGCCAGGGGGAGCATCACTCCGCCGACGAAGAGGCCCTCGCCGGGTCCATTCTTGAGCTGTTCGACGGCGTCGCGCAGGTCACCCCGGAGCAACTCGGCGTTCCAGTCGACCTCGGGCAGCGTGCTCGAGACGACGTGCTTCCTGGCGCCGTCGATGGTCTCGGCGAAGGGGATCTGCCACGCATCCATCCACGAAGGCCAGGTGCCGGATGTCGGCCGCCGCCAGGCGGATTCCATCATTTCGTAGGTGACGCGGCCGAAGAGCAGGGCGTCGGCGCGCTCCAGCTCGGCGGTCCAGAAGCGCATCGACTCTTCGTCCGGGGGAAGGCCCGCCTCGTGGTGACAGCAGCCGTCGAGCGTGACGTTGATGGCGTAGCGGAGTGGTCTCATCTCGTTCCTTTCGTGGATGCCGGCTGCAGTCGGGTGCTAGTCGTGGGGCGGGCGGCGCAGTTTCTTGATGTCGGTGCGCTGCTTCTTGGCCGTCAACCTGCGCTCTTTGGCGCCGCGGCTCGGCTTGGTCGGTCGTCGCGGAGGCGCGGGCGGGCGGAGGGCGTCGGCGACGAGCTCCACCAGCCGTGCGCGCGCGGCTTCCCGGTTGCGCAATTGGGCGCGGTGCTCGGAGGCCGCGATCGTCAGCACGCCGTCGGCGATGCGATTGCCGAGACGCTCACGAATGCGATCGCGCTGCGAGGGGGAGAGGGCGGCGGAAGCCTCCACATCCCATACGAGCTCCGCGCGAGAGTCGGCGGTGTTCACGCCCTGTCCGCCCGGGCCCGACGACCGCGAGAACCGCCAGGACAGCTCGGACTCGGGGATCGTGAGTCCGGCGTCGACCTGGAGGCCGGGGCGGTGAGCGGCGGGCATGGGTCCATCATCCTCGCGCGCCCGGACCGAGCACCACCGGCATCGAACAGAAGCAGCCGGTGGACTACCATTTCGAGGGTGACTCCCGCACCGATCGACGACATCTCCATCGGCGGCGACGCCATCCGCCTCGGGCAGTTCATCAAGTTCGCGGGGCTGCTGGACTCCGGTGGGGACGTGAAAGAGGCGATCATCGACGGCTATGTGACCGTGAACGGCGAGGTCGACCGCCGGCGCGGGCGGCAGCTGCAGCTGGGCGACGTCGTCACGTTCGAGGGGCGCAGCGTTCGCGTCTGCGCGTGACGACACCAGCCGACAACAGTCGTGACCAGCCGTCGGTCGTGCGGCCCTGTCCACCGACGTACGGTTGAGGTGTGCGCGATCGCGACCCACGCGCATCCACCATCCCTGAAGGGCCTCCTGTGAACATCACCCTGCTGGTGCGCTTCGTCGCCGTCGCCGAGGAGCTGCACTTCCCGCGCGCGGCGATCGCTCTCAACATCCCGCTGGCGTCCCTCTACTCGTCGATCGCGAAGCTGGAGGAGCAGGTGGGTGCGCCGCTCTTCGTCCGCGACTCGGCGGAGACGCGGCTGACGAACGCGGGAGTGCTCTTCCTCGCCACGGCGAAGGACGAGATCGCCGCAGCGCCCGCTCCGGCGGCGAAGCCGGTCGTCCCGGCCGGCGGCAAGGCCAAGGCCTCCAAGGGCAAGGGGCGCGCGCCGGCCGTGAAGGGGCAGCCGAAGCCGTACAAGAAGCGGCAGGGGCGGTAGCCCGCGGCGCCGACTCTCCCGTCGGCGGCTCCGTAGAGCCGAAGCACTAGGGGCGTGACCTGACGGAGGTCCTGGCACAGCCCCCGCCGATCGCCGTCCTGACCGTGCGACGGAACGACCAGACGTTCCGCGCGGATCAACGAGGTGGGCGAAACGACAAGTCCTGGCCGTGTTGGTGGCAGCAGCGGCCATGGCGGTGACGGCCGTCTCATCCGTCCCTGCGGTGAAGGCCGCGGGCGGTCCCTGCGCTGGTCCTCGGTCGTGCTGATCCGCGCCGGGTGGCCGCCGCGAAACGAGGCTGGAATAGCCTCTTGCGCTCCAACTTATCCATACCTTAATCTAAGCCGTAGATAAAGGCGTCAGCACCTGCACCTCACCTGCACTTGCACACCCGAAAGGAAATCTCGATGAAGAGAATGCGCTGGCTCGCCCTGGGCACCGCCGCCCTGGCCGCCGCCACCCTCGCCGGCTGCTCGTCCGCCGGATCCGGCGACGACAAGACCGTCGGCAAAGCCCTGACCGTCTGGGTCATGGGCGACAGCTCCGCCCACTTCGACGCGCTGGTCAAGCCGTTCGAGGAGAAGTCTGGGATCGACGTCAAGACCGTCGCCATCCCGTGGGACAACGTCGACCAGAAGTTCACCACGGCCGTCGCCTCGGGCAGCGGCCCCGACGTGATCCAGATCGGCCTCTCCAAGCTGCGCACCTACGCCGACAGCGGCGCACTGCTCACGCTCGACGACGCGGCGCTCGGCAACTACCCCAACCTCGCGGCATCGAACTTCGTCGACGGCGTCGCGGGCGACGCGACCGCGATCGGCGGCAAGATCGTCTCGATGCCGTGGGTGTCGGACACGCGTGTGCTCTTCTACCGCAGCGACATCCTCTCGACCGCGGGCATCGACGCGCCGCCGGCGACCTGGGACGAGCTCCGCGCGGACGCCAAGACGCTCACCGCACGCGGCGACGGATCGTACGGCTACTACATCCCCCAGTGGGACAGCGCCCTCCCGGTTATCATGACCTGGGACCAGGGCGGGGAGATCGTGGACTCGAAGGGGAAGATCGACTTCGACACCCCCGCGTTCGACAAGGCGGTCGACCTCTACACCGGGCTGTACTCCGACAAGAGCGTCCCCACGAACAGCGACTTCGACCAGACGCAGGGCTTCATCACCGGCACCACGCCGATGCTGGTCAGCGGTCCCTACCTCGCCGCCGCAATCTCGCAGGCCGCCCCCGACCTCGCCGGCAAGTGGAGCGTGACCACCGTCCCCGCGGCCGACAAGGACACCTCGCTGCTCGCCGGTTCGAACCTCGGCGTCTGGGGCTCCACGAAGAACAAGGCGGGCGCGCTCCAGCTGCTCGACTACCTCTCGCAGCCCGACGTGCAGGTCAAGTGGTACGAGGCCGACGGGCAGCTCCCGACGGTGAAGAAGGCGCTCGAGGATGAGAAGCTCGCCGCCGACCCGCTCGTCGCGGTCTACACGAAGCAGCTCGCCTCCTCCCGCCTCCTCCCGCTCGTCCCCAACTGGGACGGCGAGACCGGCAAGGCGCTGCTCGACTCGCTCAACTCGATCGTGCTCACCGGCGCGAACCGGGACGACGCGTTGAAGACCCTGTTCACGACCACCAGCGGAACCTCCGCGAAATGAACCCCGGCGGTGCGCGGCGGCACCGGTCGCCGCGCATCGCCGGCCATGAGGCCATGAAGACCCGACTCGTCCCCTACACATTCGTCGCGCCGGCGATGCTGCTGCTGATCGCCTTCGGCATCCTGCCGATCGCGGTCGCCCTGCTGGTCAGCTTCACCGACATGAACCTCGCCGGGCTCGGCGACTGGTCGCGCATCCAATTCGTCGGCGGCGACAACTACGCCGCACTGTTCGCCGACCCCGCCTTCTGGCAGGCGCTCGGCAACACCGCCCTCTTCGCCGTGATCGGCGTCCCCAGCGTGATCGTGCTCTCGCTCGTGATCGCCCTCGCCCTGAACCGCTCGCAGGGCCGCTTCTTCCGGGCGCTGCGCTCCTTCTACTTCGTTCCGGCCATCACCGCGATCGTCGCGGTGGCGCTGGTGTGGGGCTACCTCTACAACACCCAGTTCGGGCTCTTCAACTACCTGCTCTCGGTGGTGGGGCTCCCGCCCGTCCCGTGGCTCTCCGACCCGACGGTCGTGAAATTCTCGGTCGTGCTGGTCGCGGTCTGGCGCGGGCTCGGCCTGAACGTCATCATCTTCCTCGCGGCCCTGCAGGGCGTGCCGAAGGAGTACCTGGAGGCGGCCGCGATCGATGGCGCCTCCGGCGTGCGGCGCACCGTGTCGATCGTCATCCCGCTGCTGCGCTTCGCGATCTTCTTCGTGACCATCACCACCGTGATCGCGTGGCTGCAGTTCTTCGACGAGCCGTTCGTGCTCACCAAGGGCGGGCCGCTCGGCGCCTCCACGTCGATCGCGCTCTTCCTCTACCAGAAGGGCTTCTCGTCGAGCCAGTTCGGCTACGCGAGTGCGGGCTCCGTCGTCCTCGTCGCGATCATCGCCATCATCACCGTCGTCCAGCTGCGCCTGAGGAGATCCGATGTCGACTACTGAGCTGCTCGCACGCGGGAGCCGGAGCCTCGCCGCCGGCGGAGACGACAGTGCAGGCGGCGACGGCCCCGGTCGGCCCCGCCGCCGCGCTCGCCGCGGCCGCGCCGGGACGATCGTCATCGGCGCCCTGCTCGGTGTGGGGGCCCTTGCCACGGCGTTCCCCTTCCTGTGGATGGTGTTCGCGTCGGTCAAGCCGCGCAGCGAGTCGGTCGCCTACCCGCCGCAGCTGCTGCCGAAGCAGCCGACGTTCGAGTACTTCGTCCAGCTGTTCACCGAGCTCGACTTCGGCCGCTACCTGCTGAACACGCTCATCATCGTCGTGATCTGCATGCTGGGGCTCCTGCTGATGGCCGCAGCGGGATACGGCTTCGCCAAGTTCCGTTTCCCAGGCCGCGATGCTTTGTTCTTCCTCGTGCTCGTCACGATGATGATCCCGGGCCAGGTCACGATGATCCCCAGCTATCTGATCCTCAACGGCATGAAGCTGACGAACACCCTGGTCGGCATCGCGCTCCCGATGCTGGTGTCGGGTTTCGCGGTGTTCCTGTTCCGGCAGTTCATGGCGACGATCCCGACCGAGATCGTCGAAGCGGCCCGGATGGACGGCGCGGGGGAGTGGCGGATCTTCTTCCGCATCATCCTCCCCATGTCGGGCCCGATCCTGGCGGTGCAGGTCGTGCTGACCTTCATCGCCGGGTGGAACAGCTTCCTCTGGCCGCTCATCATCGCCAACGACCAGAACCTGTACACGCTGTCGGTCGGCCTCTCGCTGCTCAACCAGCAGATTGCGACGAACCCGTCGCTGCAGATGGCGGCGTCCACCCTCATGGTCGTGCCGATCCTGATCGTCTTCGTCATCTTCCAGCGCTACGTCGTGCAAGGCTTCGCGCTCTCCGGCCTCAAGTGAGCAATCCACAACCCGTGAAGGACACCATGAACACTCCCGCCCACCGTCAGCCCGCCGGATTCGTGCGCGCCGAGGGGACGCACCTGGTCGACGACCACGGACCGCTGCTGCTGCGCGGCGTCGGGCTCGGCAACTGGCTGCTCGCCGAGGGGTACATGTGGACGTTCGGCGACGAGATGTCGTCGCCGCGGCAGATCGAACGGCGGATCTCCGACCTGGTGGGGCCGGAGCGCGCCGCCGCGTTCTGGCGGCGCTTCCGTGACGAGTTCATCACCGAGCGGGACTTCGAACTGATCGCGGCGCTGGGGTTCGACCACGTGCGCCTGCCGATCAACGCCCGCGGGGTCATGGACGACGACGGCGCCTTCCTCGAGGACGGCTTCGAGCTCATCGAGCGCGCCGTGCGCTGGAGCGAGCAGCAGGGGCTGCGCATCCTGCTGGACCTGCACGGAGCCCCGGGCGGCCAGACCGGCACGAACATCGACGACTCCCCGAACGGCATCCCCGAGCTGTTCATGTCGGCGCGCTACCGGGCCCAGACGGTCGAGCTCTGGCGCGAGCTGGCGCGGCGCTACCGCGACCGCGAGTCCGTGCTCGGCTACGACCTGCTCAACGAGCCGCTGCCGAACGAGTGGCAGCACCGCTACAACGACGACCTGGTCGCGGTGTACCGGGAGCTGACGGCCGCGATCCGCGAGATCGACGACCGCCACCTCCTGATGTACGAGGGAAGCCACTGGGCCACCAATCCGGAGCCGGTGCGGGTGCGCTTCGATGACAACCAGGCCGTGCAGTTCCACCGCTACTGGTGCGCACCCGACGAGACGAGCATCGCCGACTTCCTGCAGCTGCGGGACGACCTGGGCGCACCCATCTACATGGGCGAGGGAGGCGAGAACACGCCGGGCTGGATCTACGCGGCGACGCAGCTCTACGAGCGGCACGGAATCGGCTGGAACTTCTGGCCGTGGAAGAAGCTCGACACGATGACCTCGCCGCTGTCGGTGCGGCCTCCCGAGGGATGGGACCTCATCGCCGATCCGTCGGCGCGGCCCGACGCCGGGCAGGCGGAGCGCATCCTCGAGGGGTTCCTGACCGCTTCGGCCGCCGACCGCTGCGACGTGCGCACCCCTGTGCTGGACGCCCTCTTCGCCCGGCCCGAGCTGCACCTCCCGGCGTGGACGGGCGTGCGCGATGCAGCCGAGACGCCGATCGTCCAGCTCACCCCCGCGGCCGTCCCCGAGGGGATCTGGCACCACACGGCCGGGCGCCCCTACGCCTCCGACGAATATGTGCCGGTCGAGCTCGGCGCGGGATCGCGACTGGCGTTCGGCTTCTCGTCGCAGCCCACGGCGTGGAGCATCGACGCCGACCTGCCGCACGCGGTAACCGCGAGCTGGGAGGGCGGGACGCTGACCCTCGCCGCCGACGAGCGGGTGCTGGTGCGCCGCCTCGAGGTGAGCGTGTGACGGGCTATCGTCGAACCATGAGCGCACAGGCCCGGCCCGCCGGCCCCGCACCCCGGGAATCGGCGACCGTCACGACCCTGCGCCAGCAGAACCGCGCCGCCGCCCTGAAGTTCGTGCTGCAGGAGGGCGAGACGACGCGCGCGGATCTCGCCCGGCGCTGCGGGTTCTCTTCGGCGTCCGCCGCGAACATCACCGCCGAGCTCATCGAGGACGGTCTGAT
The DNA here is from genome assembly GCF_042883605.1 of Leifsonia sp. NPDC058194. Taxonomy (NCBI): domain Bacteria; kingdom Bacillati; phylum Actinomycetota; class Actinomycetes; order Micrococcales; family Microbacteriaceae; genus Leifsonia; species Leifsonia sp. NPDC058194. The sequence goes on from NZ_JBHVVL010000004.1 coordinate 454,299, forward strand.
CGCGGAGGTCGGGTCCGTCGCCTCCCGCGGCGGTCGCCCGATCTCGGTCATCGCCCCGCGCGCCGACGGCGCCTACGCGATCGGTGTGGATGTGGGCGAGCGCGGGGTCGCCGTCGAGCTGTTCGACCTCTCGCTGGCCATGGTCGACCGCGAGTTCCGCGGCGGCGGCCGCGAGGAGTCGTACGACGACATCCACCGCGACCTGCAGGATGCGGTGGCGGCGCTGCGCGAGCGCAATCGCGAGCGCTGGCCGCGTGTGCTCGGCATCGGTCTCGGCCTGCCCGGCGTGGTGGAGACGGAGCCCGACGGCTCGCAGGTGCTCTACGCGCAGAGCCTCGGCTGGGAACCCCGCCCGATCCCGCTCGACCTCGATCCCGATCTGCCCGTCTTCGCCGAGAACGGCGCCAAGACCCAGGCGCGCGCCGAGCTCTGGTACGGGGCCGCCCGCGGCATCGACCAGGCTCTCGTCGCCCTGCTGGGCCGCGGCGTCGGCCTCGGCATCATCAGCGACGGCCAGCTCGCGCACGGCGCCTTCAGCAGCGCGGGCGAGTGGGGGCACACCAAGATCCGCTTCGGCGGAGCGCTCTGCCGCTGCGGCCAGCGCGGCTGCGTGGAGGCGTACCTCGGTGCCAACGCCATCCTGAGCTCCTGGCACGAGCAGGGTGGGGCGTTCGACGGCAGCGGGTGGCAGGCCATCGGCGCGCTCCTCACGGCCGCCGAGACCGACCCGGACGCGCGCGGGGTGGTCGACGAAGCGATCGAGGCTCTCGGCGCGGCTCTCGGCAGCGTCGTGAACCTCACCAACCCGCAGCGCATCGTGATCGGCGGATGGGTCGGGATGCGGCTGATGGAGCAGCACGTCGATCGGATCGCCGACGCGGTGCGCCGCAACTGCCTGGACCGGCTGGGCGCCCAGTTCGAGATCGTCCCGGCGACATTCGGCGGGGACACGGTGGCCCTCGGCTCCGCCTTGATGCCGATCATGGCTCTGATCGACACCCCGCGCGCGTCGTTGTTCGCGGTCTGAGCGAACAGCCGGGCGGCCTGCAGAGCTACCCCCGCACGATCCTCCCCAACGTCCGCGTGTAGTCCTCTTTGATGATGTCGAGGTGGGCCCAGGTCTCTACCGCGCCGACCTCGGGCAGCGCCCGCAGGTCCTCGATGACCTCCAGCACGCCGGTCCGGGTGGTGCCGACGATGGTGGCGACCACGTCGTAGGCGCCGTGGGCGTCCGCGGCGAGGTCGACGGCGGTCGTGTCCACGAGGTAGCGGTGCACGGGCCCGGCCGAGCCGCGCAGGGCGATGCCGACGCCGACGGCGACGCGGTTGCGGGAGAGGCCGCCGGCGTCGATGGCGGCGATGCGGATGACGCCGGCGTCGAGGAGGCGCTTGACGCGGGCGCGCGCGGACGACGGGGACAGGCGTACGCGGTCGGCGAGTTCGCGGTAGCTGGCGCGGCCGTCGTCTTGCAGAACGGCGATGAGGTCGTGGTCGAGGCGGTCCAGCTTCACGGAGGTGACGGAGGCGGCGGTGATGAACTCCTTGAGCAGGGCGTCGTAGGTGCTGACGCGCAGGCCGCGGACGCCGGGGATGTCGCGGATGGCGGTGAGGGTGGCGTGCAGTTCGTCGGTGTCGCCGTGGCGGGACTCGAAGACGATGGGGGAGGAGCCGCTGACCAGCGAGACGAACACGGTGTCGGGGAGGTCGGCGATCCGCTCGGCGACGGGGCGAGCACGGCCGTCGACGGCGACCATGCCGTGGATCAGCACGTTCAGGCCCGCGAAACCGGGGTCGAGGGCGGCGACGACGCGGAGCCCGTCCCGGCCGATGAGGGTGCCGAGGCGGCGGGAGACGAGGTCGCGGGAGACGCCGAGGGTGCGGGCGAGCTCGTGGATGCTGGCGCGGCCGTCGGACTGCAGGGCGCGGACGAGGCTGCTGTCGAGGGCGTCGCTGTCGCGCTCGGGAGTGGTTCGGTCGGGGCGGATCGGCACATCCGCAGAATACCCGGAAACACCCGCGGTGGGCCGCAGATCGATGGCGAACACGAACCAGTCCGGACGATCCGCGATAGTTTTGATCATCCCCGACGTCAAAACGATGGCAGAGCGCTGCGCCTGACGCCGAACTGCGCTTGCGCATTCATCGCGACGGGAAGAGACTTCACGTCGAAACGAGCACGACAATCGAACCAGGCAATGCAAGCAAAGGAGCTTCGTGTGTCTCTAACCGCAACGCAACCCCCCGGGCACGCCCGCGCGTTGAAGGCCGGGCTGGCGTCCGTCGTCGGCACGACCATCGAGTGGTACGACTTCTACGTCTACGCGACGGCCGCGGCCATCGTGTTCCCCCAGGTGTTCTTCCCGGAGGTGAACCACGCGCTCGGCACGCTCGCCTCGTTCGGCACCTACGCGGTGGCGTACTTCATGCGGCCGCTGGGCGGGATCATCTTCGGCCACATCGGCGACAAGCTGGGCCGCAAGCGTGCTCTGACGATCACCCTCTTCATCATGGGCGTCGCGACCGTGCTGGTCGGCTGCCTGCCCGGCTACAACACGATCGGGATCCTCGCGCCCATCCTGCTCATCGTGCTCCGCATCGCGCAGGGCCTCGCGGTCGGCGGCGAATGGGGAGGCGCGAGCCTCATGTCGGTGGAGAGCGCACCTCCGAAGTTCAAGAACTTCTACGGCGGGTTCACCCAGCTGGGCAACCCGCTCGGCGCTCTGCTCGCCTCCGGCGCGTTCTGGATCCTCGCCGGGATGGGCGACGACGTGCTGCTGACCTGGGGCTGGCGCGTGCCGTTCCTGTTCAGCATCGTTCTCATCGGCGTCGGCATCTGGGTGCGCTACCGCGTGGAGGAGACGCCGGTCTTCGAGGAGAAGATCGAGGGGCACACGCAGTCCACCCCGATCCTGTTCGCGCTGCGCAACAACTGGCTCGCCATCATCCTCGGCTTCTGCATCATCGCGATGTCGTCGGGCGGCTACGTGATCGCCACGGTCTTCGTGCAGAACTTCGCCACGAGCCCGGAGGTCGGCCTCAACGCCGGCGTCATCCTCGGGGCGATGACGGTCGCCTCGTTCATCGAGGCGCTGGTCACCCTGCCGCTGGCGCTGCTCGGCGACAAGTGGGGAGGCAAGCGGGTCATCATGCTCGGATCGCTGCTCTCGTTCGTGGCCGTGATCCCGCTGGTGCTGGTCATCCAGAACCACCAGGTGACGCTCATCTACATCTTCGTCAGCGTCATCCGCATCACGCTGAGCGGCGCGTGGGCTCCGCTCTCGACCGTCATGACGCAGATGTTCCGCCCGCAGGCGCGCTACACCTCGATGTCCCTCTCGTACGGGATCGGCGCCGCGGTCTGGGGCGGCCTGTCGCCGGCCATCGCGACCGGCCTGATCGCCATCACCGGGACCTTCTGGTCCGCAATCTGGTTCTTCGGCGCCCTCGCGCTGATCGCCATCGTCGGCACCTGGTTCGCGCCGCAGCACTCCGACACCGCACCGGCGACGGGATCCTTCAACCCCCGCCTGGACACCACCGCCATCAAGACCACGAGGATCTGACCCATGCGACACCTGGCAACGTTCGACGACCGCGACTCGGCCCCCACCATCGTGACGGCCGACGCGATCCTGACCGTCGACGACGACGCGCCCCGAGCGGAGGCGCTGCTCACCGCCGGCGGCCGCATCCTCGCCGTGGGCACGCTCGCCGAGGTGGAGGCGGCGGCGGACGCTGCCGGTGTCGCGGCGGCCCGCGCGGACTACCCGGGCGCGACGATCGTCCCCGGCTTCATCGACGCGCACGCGCACCCGCTGATGTACGGGCAGCTGCTCACCTGGGTGGACGTCAGCCCCGCGAAGGCGGCGTCCATCCCGGAGATCGTGGAGCTGATGCGGGAGGGCGCCCACCGGCTCCCGGCCGGCGTCCCGCTGCGCGGCTACGGCTACGAGCAGCGCAACCTCGCCGAGCAGCGCCACCCCACGAAGGAGGAGCTGGACCGCATCGCGACCGACCGCGAGGTGTACATCATGAACGCCTCCGGCCACGGCGGCGTGGTCAACAGCTACACGCTCGAGAAGTACGGCATCACCCGCGACTCGGCCAACCCCGAGGGCGGCGAGTTCTTCCGGGATGCGGACGGCGAGCTCACCGGCGAGCTGTCCGACGCGGCCTGCAACGTGCTCACCGGGCTGCACGGGGTGAAGATCGGCCACCACGGCCCGAACTTCCACCTCGGCGACGAGCCGGCCGAGCACCAGCGGCAGCTCGACATCGCGCAGCGCGAGTTCCTGTCGTCCGGCGTGACCGCGCTCGGCGACGCGCAGGTGTCCAAGCGCGAGCTGGCCGCCTACCTGGCGATGGCCGACCGCGGCGAGCTGTCGGTGCGCGTCTCGATGTACTTCCTGTCGCACCTGCTCGACCAGGTGATCGACCTCGGCCTCACCGGTCCGTTCGGCAACGCGTTCCTCTCGGTGGCGGGCATCAAGCTCTACGCCGACGGCACGCTCGGCGGCTGGACCGCCTACTTCCCCGAGGGGTACGTCGGCGACCCGTGCCGCACCGGCCAGCTCTACCACGAGCCCGCCGAGTACGCCGGGCTCGTGGCCAAGGCGCACGCCGCTGGCCTGCAGACCGCGACGCACGCCCAGTCGCCGACGGCGATCGCGATGGTGGTGGATGCGGTGGAGCAGGTGCTGACCGAGCACCCGGACGCCGACGCGCGCCACCGGATCGAGCACTGCGGCCTCCCGGACCCGAAGGAGATCGCGCGGATGGCGAAGCTCGGCATCCGCCCGGTGAACCAGACGCAGCACTACTACAACTGGGGCGAGGGCGTGGAGCAGGCCATCGGGACCCCGGGCGAGCGGTTCAACCCGCTGGGTGAGTTCATCGAGGCGGGGGTGCCGGTGACGATCTCCTCCGACGCCCCGGTCGCCGAGCCGCGTCCGCTGGAGGCGATCCAGGCCGCCGTGACCCGCGTCACGCGCCGCGGGCACAAGCTCGGCCCCGACACGCTGCGCATCAGCGCGGAGGAGGCGCTGCGCGCGCACACGCTGGAGGGTGCGATCACCCTCGGCCGCGAGAACGAGCTCGGCTCCCTCGTCGCCGGCAAGCGCGCCGACTTCGTGGTGCTGGGCGCGAACCCGCTCACGGTCGACGCCGACGCGATCTCGGCCATCCCGGTCCGCGCGACCTGGGTCGACGGCACGCCCCGGTTCGACGCCGATGACCACTGAGACCGCAACCGACACCGCTCCGGGAGGACGACCAGGCATGGAGACACGCGCCAGACGCACGACCGGATGGGTGCTGATCGAGACCCTCCGCAACTATGGTGTCGACACGGTGTTCGGCATCCCGGGCACCCACAACCTCGAGTTCTACCGGCCGCTGGCCGCGCTCGGCGTGCATCCCGTGACCACCCGCCACGAGCAGGGTGCGGGATACGCGGCCGACGGCTGGTCGCTGCAGACCGGCCTGCCGGGCGTCGTGATCACGACGAGCGGGCCGGGCCTGCTGAACGCGCTCTCGGCGGCGGGCACCGCGTACTGCGAGTCGCGGCCGATGATCCTGCTCTCGCCGGGGCCGGCGCGCGGGCGCGAGTTCGCCGACGTGGGCACGCTGCACGAGACGAAGGATCAGCTCGGCGCCGCCTCCGCGATCGTCGAGTGGGGGCGCCGGGTGCAGTCGGCCGAGGAGGCCGTGCAGGCCGTACACGACGCGTTCGCGCTGTTCGCGACCGGGCGCCCGCGTCCGGTCTACATCGAGGTGCCGCTCGACCTGCTCGAAGAGGAGGTGGAGGTGCCGGCCGACGCACTGGTCGCGTGCACGGCTGCCGCACCCGCGGCTCCCGATGCGCAGGCGATCCAGGAGGCGGCACGCCTGCTGGCCTCCGCCACCGACCCGGTCATCCTCGCCGGTGGCGGGTCGCGTGCGGCGTCGGCCGAGCTGAGGGCCCTCGCCGAGCGTCTCGGCGCGCCGGTCGTCACGACGCTGAACGCCAAGGGCGTGCTCGACGAGCACCACCCGCTCTCGCTCGGCTCCAACCTGCGGCTGGCGGCCGCGCGCAACCGCGCCCGCGACGCCGACGTGCTGCTGGTCGTCGGCTCGAAGCTGGGCGAGGCCGAGCTGTGGGTGGATGCGCTGGAGGCCCGCGGGCACGTCATCCGCATCGACCTGGTCGCCTCGCAGCTCGACAAGAACCAGGAGGCGGAGGTGCGCGTCGTCGCCGACGCCGCGGTCGCGCTCGCCGCGATCACGGCGGCGCTCGGCGAGTCCGCACAGGCGGATGCCGACACTGTCGACGCCCGTGCCGCCCGTGTCGCCGAGACGCTGGAGGCCGTGCGCGCGGAGTGCGCCGAGCTCTCCGCCGTCAACACCGACCTCGCGGAAGCCATCGCGGCGGCGCTCCCCGCCGACGCCATCGTCGCGACCGACTCGTCGCAGATCGCGTACTGGGGCCTCCTGAACACGCTGCGGGCGAGCACGCCGAACTCGACGCCCTACATGGCCACCTATGCGACCCTCGGCTACGGCCTGCCCGCCGCGATCGGCTCGCGGGTCGCCCGGCCCGACCGGCCGGTGTTCGCCGTGGTCGGCGACGGCGCGCTGATGTTCTCGCTGCAGGAGTTCATGACGGTCGTCGAGCAGCGTCTCGATGTGACGGTGATCGTCGTCGACAACGGCGGCTACGCCGAGATCAAGCAGAACGAGGCGGACGCGGGCATCGCACCCGTCGGCGTCGACCTGGCGCAGCCGGACTGGGCCGCCCTCGCCGACGCGTTCGGCGGCACCGGACGCCGCGTGGCCTCGGCCGCCGAGCTGGCCGAGGCCGTCGCCGCCGCGGGCGCCGCCGGTGGACTGCAGGTCGTCCACCTCCCGCAGCACACGTTCACGAAGTAGGAGAGACCCATGAGCACGACGCCGTCCGGCACCCCGGCCATCCCGCCCCAGGGGAATCCAGCCCAGGGCATGCCTCCCATCGGCCCGCTCGATGCGTCGAAGACGCCGCGCTACGCCGGACTCTCGACGTTCGCCCGGCTACCCCGCCTGGAAGACGTCCCCGCTGTCGACCTCGCCGTCGTCGGCATCCCCTTCGACACCGGGGTCAGCTACCGGCCGGGCGCGCGCTTCGGCCCGGAGCACGTGCGCGCCTCCAGCCGGCTGCTGCGGCCCTACAACCCCGCGCAGGACTTCTCGGGCTGGGAGGCCGTGCAGGTCGCCGACGCCGGCGACATCGCAGTGAACCCGTTCCACATCGACGAAGCGGTGCGGCAGATCGCCGAGGCCGCGAGCGATCTGGGCAGCCGGGTGCATCGCATCCTCACGATCGGCGGCGACCACACCATCGCCTACCCGCTGCTGAAGGCGGTCAGCGAGAAGCACGGCCCGGTCGCCGTGCTGCACTTCGACGCGCACCTCGACACCTGGGACACCTACTTCGACGAGCCGATCACGCACGGCACGCCCTTCCGCCGGGCATCGGAGGAGGGCTACCTCGACCGCACCGCGTCCGTCCACGTCGGCACCCGCGGCCCCCTGTACAGCAAGCAGGATCTGGAGGACGACGAGCGTCTCGGCTTCGCGATCGTGTCGAGCGAGTACATCGAGGAGCACGGGATCCCCGCCGCGCTCGAACGCATCCGCACGCGCATCGGCGACCGGCCGCTCTACATCTCCATCGACATCGACGTGCTCGACCCGGCGCACGCCCCCGGCACCGGCACTCCGGAGGCCGGCGGCCTCACCAGCCGCGAGCTGCTGCGTCTGCTGCGCGGTCTGACGGACCTCAACATCGTCGGCGCCGACGTGGTCGAGGTCGCGCCCGCCTACGACCACGCCCAGGTGACCGGGATCGCCGCCGCGCACGTCGCGTACGAGCTGATGACGGCGATGGCCCAGGTGATCGTGCGCGAGGGCAGCGCCCACCCGCGCGGAGCAGGCAGCGATGAGTGACGCCTCCCGGCGCCCGGTCGCCGTCTACACCGACGTCGAGGACACCGACCCGGCACCCGGGATCGCTCTGCTCGAATCCCACGGCTTCGAGGTGCGCGTGCTCGGCACCCGCGACCCGGCGGCGATCGTCGCGGGCGCGCAGGACGCCGACGCGCTGCTGCCCGGGTACGCCGCCGTCACCCGCGAGATGATCGCGTCCCTCCCGCGCCTGAAGGTCATCGCGCTGATGTCGATGGGCTTCGACTACGTGGACGTGGAGGCCGCGACCGAGCACGGCGTCTGGGTGACGAACGTGCCCGGCGCCGCGACGGAGGAGGTGGCGACGCACGCGCTCGCCCTGCTGCTGGCGAGTGCCCGGCAGCTCCCCTTCTACACGTCCTCGGCCACCCCGGACCGCTGGAACGAGCGTGCCCCCGAGGCACCGCCGCGCCTGAGCGAGCGGACCCTCGGCATCCTCGGGCTCGGGCGGATCGGCCGCGAGTTCGCCCGGCTCGCCGGGCCGCTGTTCGGCCGCGTGCTCGGCTACGACCCGATGCTGCCCGACACCCCCGAGGTGACCGCCGAGCTGAACCGGCTCGGGATCGCCCGTGCGAGCCTCGACGACGTCCGTCGCGGCGCGGACGTGCTGTCGCTGCACATGCCGCTCACCACCGAGACGACCCGGATGGTGGATGCGGCGTTCCTCGAGCAGATGCCGGTCGGATCCATCCTGGTCAACGTGTCGCGCGGCGGTCTGATCGACAATGACGCGCTCGTCGCAGCGCTCGAGAGCGGCCGGCTCTCGGGGGCCGCGCTCGACGTGCTCGACCAGGAGCCGCCCGCGCCCGGCCATCCGCTCGTCGGGCGGGACGATGTCGTGCTCACCCCGCACATCGCCTACTTCTCGCGCTTCACCGAGGTGGAGTACGTGCGGGTGCAGGCGCAGAACGCGGCCGACGCCGTGCAGACGGGGGAGCCGGAGGCGGCGGTCAACCGGGTATGAGACGACGGCATCAGCGCCTTCTCGAACGGGATGACCCTCCCTGTCCGCGGAACGTGAGCAGCACCGCCCTCCCGATGAGGGCGATCCCCGCGACGATCAGGAGCGGCTTCCACGCTGAATAGAGGGCGGGGAGCATGCACGCCGCCGGTCCGGTGCAGGGCTGGGCGGCGAGGTCGCGGATGATCAGGATCGCGCCGATGGCAGCGGCCGTGGTCAGCCAGAGCCCGAGCAGCCGGGGCAAGGTGGACCCCTCCTTCAATCTCGTCGAGGATCGCCTCGCGCCGACGTTCGTCCCTCGGTCACCTCGCTGCCGACTCGATCGAGGAGAGGTGCTCCCTGTTCCCGCTCGGGCTGCGGAGGCTACCGGTGACCGGGGCGCACCGACCCGTGCCACGAGCCGCTCGAAGCGTTGCATGACGCAAAGGGTGTCTGCAGCCCGCGGGTCCGAATGCCAGGTCCCGGGTTCCTCCGCTGCGAGCATGATCAGCTCGGTCTTCGCCGGCGGCAGCAGGGATCGCTGGGACTTCAGCCAGCCGACGAGCGACGAGGCGGGAAGGACGGCGACAGACCTGCTGCTCGCCGACCGGCCGTCCTTGACGGTACGGGCGTTCAGGATCGCCACGACGGGTGTCACGGGAACGGGGAAGCCCGCCTTCGCCGCTAGTCGTCGGGCGACGTCCGCACCATCGCGGTGCGCTGAGGCAAGGTGGTGAGTGTTCGCGTTGTTGACCCGCAGGACGTGGTCGCCGACCCAGATCGCGGCGCCCGAGTGGTGCTTCGTGTTGATCGCGAAGACGCCGCCCGGGCCGATCACGAGATGGTCCACATCCTTCGTGCCTGCGCCGATCGGCACGGCATGTCGCACGAACCAGCCTGGTCCGAGGGCCTCCAGCAACGCCCCCACCGCGATCTCGCCGAGGGCTCCCTGATACCAGGATTCGGCATCCGGATGCAGGATCTCCCGCGCGCCGGATCGCAGAGCGGGATCGACGTCGACCGCGTCCGCCTGCACCTGGAGGCACTTCAACGCGACGGCGTACCCGGCCGGCCGCGACGACAACGCCATGATGCCGGCGAAATCGACCCGCGGCGTCGGCGCCGGGGCAGCTCGCTCGTCCCCCATGACGCCCGACGCTAGTGGACAAGGCACCCCACGGCCCCGCCCCAGAGCAGGGGCCGTGCTGGGCGGCTCCACACGAGTGCGACAACCGCCCCTGGCCCATCCGCCGTCTCGGGTGGAGGATCGGACCAGACGATCGGACCAGGTGGAGGGAGCGGCGCATGTCGAACACGGGTGGGGTCGAGTATCCGGACGAGGCCGGGTATCCGGACGGCGAAGGGACGCTGGACGAGGGGACCGGCGCGTTCCGGGCGCCCGATGCCGAATCCGATGAGGGCGGTGTGGAGGTGGAGGTCGAGGTGCCGCAGGGCGCCGATCAGCTGGACGAGTTCGACGAGGCGGACGCCCGCGACGAGTAGCGTCGCCCTGCAACGCGGCGGCGGTCACCCGAAATGGGGTGCGCCGTGCACGCCGGCCGGGGTGCGGCGCATGCCATGATTTCGTTCGCGCGTCACGGTGATGCGCGAACGGGGGATGAGCATGACTGACGCGACCGACTCTGCACCAGGAGCGCCGAACGAGGCCGTGCCGACTCCGGAGGCCGCAGCGGCACCCACCGCCGGTCCCTTCACCGAGGGGGAGCGAGTCGCCCGTGGCATCGCGCTCGCCCTGCTGATCATCCCGGTCGGGGTGGTCGCCTGGACCATCCTCTGGAACATCGGCTTCATCGCCTCCATCGTGTCGTGGGGTGTGGCCGTCGGAGCGCTGTGGCTGTACCGGGTGGGATCGAAGGCCCGTGTGACCCGTGGCGCGTTCTGGGGGATCGTCGCGATCGTCGTCGTCACCGTGGCGCTCTGCCTGCTGGCCGGCATCTTCAGCGAGCTCGCCGGCGCCGTCGACATCCCGCTCGTCGAAGCGCTCACGCGGCCCGAGTTCTGGCGGCTGTTCGCCGAGAACATCTTCGACAACCCCGAGATGTGGCAGGCGTACCTGCCGCAGGTCGGCCTCGCGCTCCTCTTCGCGGCACTCGGCTGCTTCATGACCTTCCGGCGGCTGTCGCAGGAGTCGCGGAGGTAGGTCTTCGCGCGCGCGCCATCCGTTACCGGAGCGCTACCACCAGCTGCAGGACCCGGAGGGCGACGGGTTCTGCCTCCAGTGACACGGTCACCCCTGGTGCTCACACCCGCGCGCACGGCATAGTCGCGACGTGGACCTTCAGCTGAAAGACAAATCCGCCGTCGTCACCGGAGCCAGCCGGGGGATCGGTCTCGCGACCGTCCGCGCGCTGCTCGCCGAAGGTGCGACCGTCGTCGGAGTCGCCCGCAGCGCGACCGACGAGATCACCGCGCTCACCGCGGGCCCGGCCTTCCGCTTCGTCGCGGCCGACCTGTCCGACCCGGCTCAGATCGACCGGCTGGCGGGCGAGGTGGGGGAGCGCGTCGACGTGCTCGTCAACAATGTGGGGTCGGCGCCGCCGCGGCCGGGTGGGTTCGCCTCCATCACCGACGACGACTGGCTGCGGACGTACGAGCTGAACGCGCTCGCCGGGGTCCGGGTGACGCGGGCGCTGCTGGATCGGCTGCCCGACGGAGCCGCGATCGTCACGATCGCGAGCGAGAACTCGATGCTCGCCGACCCGTTGGTGATGGACTACAGCGCATCCAAGGCGGCAGCGTTGAGCTTCTCGAAATCGCTCTCCAAAGAGCTCGGGCCGCGCGGCATCCGGGTCAACTCGATCAGCCCGGGGCCGGTGGCGACGGCCCTCTGGCTCGGGGCCGGCGGCGTGGCGCAGACGGTGTCCGCGGCGGGTGGGCCGTCGCCGGAGGAGGTGCGGCACGGCGCGGAACAGGCGATGGTGACGGGGCGGTTCACCACACCGGAGGAGGTCGCCGCCCTGGTGGCGATGCTCGCGAGCCCGGTGCTCGGCAACCTGACCGGGGCGGATGTCGTGATCGACGGCGGGATGCGCCAGACAATGTGATCAGCCGGACGATGTGATCAGCCCGGCGATGTGATCAGCCCGGCGATGTGATCAGCCGGACGATGTGACCATCGGCGCCCGCATTTCCAGGATACCGGAGGGCCGGGGGCTTGCGGCAAGGGCCCCTCGGTGCACCAGAATTGCTGGTCGCGGCTGCAATCCGGTCGCGGAGAGGCAGGGGTGCGGATGAATTTGGTGGCGTACGACGTGATCATCGGTGGCGGCGGCCCGACCGGGATGATGCTGGCGGCCGAGCTGCGGCTGCACGGGGTGGACGTGCTCGTGCTCGAACGGGATGAGGAGCCGACGACCGCCGTCCGGGCGCTCGGGCTGCAGCCGCGCACGGTCGAGATCCTGGACCAGCGCGGACTGCTGGAACGATTCCTGGAGCACGGCACGAAGTACCCGGGAGGCGTCGGCTCGTTCGCCGGGATCACCGGCCCGCGGCCCGTCGAACTGGACAGCGCGCACGCGTACCTCCTGGGCATCCCGCAGCCGATCACGGACCGGCTGCTCACCGAGCACGCCGCCGAACTGGGCGCGCACATCCGGCGTGGAGCGGAGCTGACCGGGTTCGCGCAGGACGACGACGGCGTGACCGTCGAGCTCGCGGACGGCACGCGACTGCGGTCCCAGTGGCTGGTCGGCGCCGACGGCGGCCGCAGCCTCGTGCGCAAGCGGCTCGGCGTCGGATTCCCGGGTGAGGCCGCCACCGTCGAATGGCTCCTCGCAGAACTGGAGCTGACGGCTCCCGCCGCCGAGATCGCGGCCGTGGGGGAGAAGGTGCGTGCGACGCACCGCGGGTTCGGGATCGGGCCGACTGTGGACGGTACCTATCGCGCGGTGGTTCCGGCCGCCACGGTCGCCGAGGACCGCTCGGTGCCGCCGACGTTCGAGGAGTTCCTCACCCGACTGAGAGCCTTCGCGGGCACCGACTTCGGGGCGCACTCCCCGCGCTCGCTCACCCGCTTCACCGATGCGACGCGGCTCGCCGAACGGTACCGGGTGGGTCGTGTCTTCCTGGCGGGCGACGCGGCGCACGTGCACCCTCCGCTCGGTGGCCAGGGTCTGAACCTGGGCGTGCAGGACGCCGTGAACCTCGGCTGGAAACTCGCGGCGTCGGTTGCGGGATGGGCGCCGCACGACCTCCTCGACTCCTACTTCGCCGAGCGTCATCCGGTCGCAGAGGGTGTGCTGACGATCACGCGCGCCCAGAGCGTGCTGATCTCGCCCGAACCGGGACCCCAGGCGGTCCGGCGGCTGATGGGGGAGCTGATGGCGTTCGACGACGTCAGCCGGCTCCTGGCCGAACGCGTCAGCGGCACCGGCATCCGGTACGACCTGGGCGAGGGCCCGGACCCGCTCGGACGCAGGCTGCGCGACCTCCCGTTGGGCCGGGGCGGCCGGGTCTACGAGCACCTGCGTACCGGCCGCGGGCTGCTGCTCGATCAGACCGGTGCGCTGACGGTCCGCGGATGGACGGGACGGGTCGATCGGGTCGCCGATTTCGGCGGCGAGCCGGGCGAGCTGGGGGAGCTGGATGCGCCGGCGGTGCTCCTGCGCCCCGACGGGTATGTCGCGTGGATCGGCGGCGAACAGGGCTCGCTCGACGAGGCGCTCGCGCGCTGGTTCGGCACGGTTGAATCGTGAAAATCACCCCTATCCGGGGGATAGTTGCATTTGTCAACCAACCGTAGAGTCGAATGAATAACGGGGGAAATCGCATGTTCACGCGCGCGCCCCGAATCACCAGACGAGCGACACCGACGTGAATGGGTCATTGACAACGTGAATTCGAAGAAGAACAACACCTGGGCCGCACGCGCTGCGGCCCTCGGTCTGAGTGTGGCGATCGCGGGCGGGGCGGCGCTCGTCGCGGCCGCTCCTGCACAGGCGGGCGCCCCGGCGGCCGTGACGGTCGACGGAAGCCAGATCCGCTCGAACGAGGACACCTACCCGGGATGGCACCAGGGCTACGACAACGCAGCCGACCGTGCCGTCGTCGGAGCCAACGGCCTCGAGCTCACCGGGGAATCGCAGATCCTCTACGGCTACACGGAGCAGGAGCGCCTCACCGGTGCACAGCTCGAATCGTCGGTCACCGCGGGCGGCGTCTCGTGGAAGACCTCGTGGAACTCCGCATACTTCCAGCTGCCGCTCTTCTACGGCGACTCGTCGGCGCCGAAGTTCACCACCCTCCGTCCCGCGTCGCCGACAGAGGGCACCAACACGGCCTCGCTCGGCGACCAGTGGGTCACGAGCACGGCGATCAAGGACGCCGACGACACCGTCGTCTTCGAGAAGAACGCCACGGCGTCGCTCGGCGACCTCCTCTCCGCCCTCGACCTGAGCACCGTGCAGGTGCTGGGCTTCGGTGTGCTGACCGAGGCCGGGACGCAGGCTGACGTCGACTCCGTCACGTTCAACGGCACGACCTACACCTTCGCGCCCACCGGTACAGTCGCCGTCGCCGGCGCCCCGGTGGTCGGCACCACGTTGACCGGCTCCACCTCCGGATTCGCGCAGGGCAGCACGCTGTCCTACCAGTGGTTCGAGGCGACTGCCAACTCGGGCGGCGAGGTCGGCGACGCCACCGCGACCTACACCGTGACGGACGACAACGTCGGTCGGGGCATCGGCCTCCAGGTCACCGCGACCCTCCCCGGCTACACGACGACGTGGGCGAACAGCCCGCTGTCGGCTCCGGTCACCGCCCCGCAGAAGCCCGCGGCGGCCGCCCCCGTCGCGAACTCGACGGACCTGCCGGCCTTCCTCGCCTCGCAGAACGTCACTCCGGGAACCCCGCTCTCCGCGGGACTTCCGGCCACGCTGGACCCGACCAAGGGCTACACGGCCTCGGTCGAGTGGGTCTCGAACGACTCGTTCGTCGACGTCTACCTCTACTCGACCCCGATCCTCGTCGGCACCTTCCCGGTCGTCGACGGCAAGGTCCAGGTCACGTTGAGCGCCGACGTGCTCGCCAAGCTCGCCGCCGGCTCGCACACCCTCGTGCTCGTCGGTCAGAGCTCGGGCGACGTCCAGGCCGTGGCGCTGAGCGTCGCCGCCGTCACCTCCACCGCGGCCCTCGCCGCCACGGGTGACAACACCGTGATCCCGGCGACGCTCGCCGGCCTGCTCGTCCTGCTCGGAGCGGCCGGCGTGTTCGTCGCCCGCCGCCGCACCGTCAAGGCGTAACGCACCTCACCCGCGAAGGCCCCCGCTCGCTGAGCGGGGGCCTTCGTCGTGCACCGAGACGGACGTTGTACGCGGTGTCCACGAATCGGCGACGATTGGCCAGCGCGTCCATTCGGCCGCCCAGGGGCAGCGCCGTAACATCCAGTGCATGTCCGCCAGTGTCGCCGTCGAAGACGAGCTCGAGTTCGATCGGTTGCGAGACGAGGACGTCGTCATCCTCGGCTACGACTGACTACTCCCAGATGGGGCGCACCGCTGCCGCGAGCTCGCGCAGAGGCGCGCTGTCGATCACGACGCGCGACTCGCCGACACCCTCGGCCGGCCACTGGGCCACGATCTCGATCGATCCCTCGGGCGGTAGCGGCCACAGCCACATGCCGTCCTGGTTGACATAGATGTCGCCGCTCCCGCTGCCGTTCCCGTTGGTCGGGAACAGGGAGTGGCCGGCCGGCTCCGCCTCCTCACCGAGGTGCATCATCCCGAACGCGTCGAGGAGCACGTGCTGCCCGTCGCCGAGGGCGACACCGTAGCGCAGGCGCCCCGGGTCGGGGCGGCCGTGCATGCCGTGGAACTGCCACTGCGCCACGTGCCACTCCTGCTCGGTCCGCTCCCCGCGGCGCATCCGGCGCTCGATCATGAACTCCACACCGGTGCTGTAGACGCGGGCGCCCATCACGATGATCGCCACGGTGTCCGTGACGACGAGGGCCTCGGCGATCGGGAACAGGCGCGGGAGCTCGAGATCGGACGGCTTCCATCGAGGGTTCTGCGGCGTCTCGAACTCCGGCTGGTCGTCGGCGGGCGGGTCGTCGGGAAAGAAGTTCACTCCTGCAGCCCACCACGCGGGCCCGGATCCGCACAAGACTCGTCCGCGACGGCCGGACGTGCGCGGAGGGAAAACCTCGGCACCCGGCCGGGCACCATCGCGACCGCCACGGCCGAGGCGCCGATCAGCAGAGCTCCGCACACGGCCAGACCGGCCTGCAGCCCGTCCCGACTCACGGCGACGCCGATCCCGCCGAACGCGACTCCGGTCACCAGCGCCACGCAGAACGTCGCCGACAACCGCTGAGCGAGCTGCAGGAACGACGCCGCGAGCCCGTATTCGCCCGGCCGTGCATGGGCGAGCGTGAGCGCGCGCATCGGCGGCTCGAACGCTCCGCTTGCGGCGCCGATCAGCGCTTCGAGCACGATGATCCAGACCAGCAGTGCCACGCCGTCGGTGACGCCGGTGAGTGCGATCAGGGCGATGCTGCACGCGGTCTGCGCTCCGAGGAACGTGACGAGCGTCCACCGCCCCAGTGCGTCGTGAAGGCGGGAGCTGAGCGCCGACGTCGCGATCCGCGCGGCCGCACTCGGCGCCAGGACGAGGGCGACGACGACGGCGGGCATCCCGAGACTCTGCAGCAGGAACACCGTGACGATCGCCGACTGCGCGACGGCCGCACCGAACCAGAGGAGGGCGACGACGCTCCCGCCGGTGAAGCCGCGGGAGCGCAGCAGCGTCGGCGAGAAGAGCGGGCGTCCCCCGCGACGCGCGTACCGCCGCTCCCACCAGACGAGGGCGGCAGATCCGACGGCGACCCCGCCGATCGCGAGGCCGGTGCGCAGCGCGCCGAGGCCCGGGTCGATGACCGGGGCCGTGGCGAGCAGCACGACGGCGGCCGTCACCGCGATCCCGACGAGGTCGAGGGAGGGGCGGCCCGCCACACCTCCGCCCCGCGGAACGAACCGCGCCGCGAGCACGGCGACGGCGAGGATGAACGGGACGTTGATCGCGAGCACGACCCGCCACGCGACCGGCTCGGGCAGCAGCGCGATGGTCGCCCCTGCGGCGAGCGGTCCGACGATCGCGGACGCCGACGCGGCCATGCCGTAGGCCGCGAGCGCCCGGATGCGCGCCCGCCCGGCGAAGACATCCTGGATGACGCCCAGGACCTGCGCGCTCACGACGCCGGCCCCGAACCCCTGCACGGCGCGACCGGCGATGGCCCAGCCGATCCCCGGCGCGAACACCGACAGGGCGGCTCCCAGGAGGAAGAGCACGAGGCCGCCGACGAACATCCCGCGCCGGCCGTAGGCGTCACCGAGCCGGCCGCCGGGCACGAGCCCGACGCCGAACGTCAGCGAGTAGACGGCGAGGAACCACTGCACGCCGCCCGTCGTCGCTCCCAGCTGCGGGCCGAGCGACGGGATGGTGTACGTGACGACGGACTGGTCGAGCAGGGTGGCGAAGCCGGCGCCGACGCACGCGGCCAGGGCGAAGCGGTCGCGGGAGGATGCCATCCGACCGTTCTACCGAGCGCGGCCGGTGCGGCTCCAGAAGCGTGACGGACCGTGTCGTTACCGGCGGAACGCGTTGTCGCGCGCGAGCTCGACGACGATCGTGCGCGCATTGCCCGGGGCGGCGGCGTCGTACCAGAGGCGCGTCTCCTGGCCTTCGACGATCGGGTCGGACTGGTGGACGACCATCGTCTTCTGCACCCAGCGCTGCGTGCCCTGCAGATCGCGGAAGGTGAAGGTGACGGTGGTCAGGATGCGCGAGCTGTCGTGGAAGAAGTCGTAGCCCTTGTCGCTGACGGTGGCCGTGGTCAGCATGCCCGACCGCGCGGTCTCGTCCTCACGCGAGCGCTGCCGGCGGCGTGCGCCCGCCGCGATGACGCCGACGACGAGGAAGAGCAGGCCGAGGCCCAGCAGGGCGACCGCGACGGTGAGGGCGATCGTGGGGAACCCGTTCGGCTCGGCGGCGACGAGGAGGCCGCTCCCGGCGCCGATCAGCGTGGCGGCCGCTCCGTAGCCGAAGCCGATGTCGGACCGTTTCATCGCGGTGACCGCCCAGAGCCCGCTGCCGGCGATCGTGAGCAACATCCCGCCGATGACGCCGAGCACCGCGGTCCAGGGCGGTTCGCCGAACTCGTCCAGCATCCCGAGCCCGCCCCAGCCGTAGCCGAGCCCGAACCCGCCGGCGATCAGCACGACCAGCAGGATGAGCACGCGCGCGGCGCCCGGTCGCGTGGCCGTGCGCCGCGCCTCACGCTGCGCCTTGGCGATCGACGGATCCACGGTGCTCATGCGGCCCCCTCGACGGTCAGTCCACCCGGCATCGTCGCCCCCCCATTCGCGTGACGGTTTCTGCCGTCACCCTACCGTGCGCATCGAAACGGCCCGCGCGCATCGAAACGGCCCGATCACACGAGACGACGGCCGGCTCACCCGAAAAGCCGACCGTCGCAGTCACCGCACACAGTAGGGCGGACCGCGGCGAAGTCAACCTGTGCGGACGGAAACGATGCCCGTCGATCAGCCGCGCACCTGCTCTTCGAGTGCCAGCACGGCGGCGGCGACGGCCTCCGGCGCCTCCCAGGCGGTGAAGTGGCCGCCGCGATCGAGGCGTGCGAACGACCGGATGTCCGTGTAGGTCTTCTCCGCCAGGGAGCGCGGGTAGGCGGCCTCGTGCGTCTGGATGAGGATGCTCGCCGGCACCGCGATCAGCGGGTGCACCGGATCCGTCGCGTCGTCGCTGTACGGCCGGAAGCTCGTCCCGATCGACCGGGACACCCAGTACAGCATCGCGTTGGTGAGCACGTCGTCGACGTCGAAGCGTTCGAGCGCGGTGCCGTCGCTCCACCGGGCGACCTTCTCGGTGATCCAGTCGAGCAGGCCGGCGGGGGAGTCGAGGAGTGCGGCGGCGAGCGTGTCGGGACGGGTGCCCTGCGCGTGCGCGTAGCCCGACTCCGCGGGCGTCGCGACAGAGGCGAGGAACGCGCGCTCGGCGTCGTCCAGCTCCACACCCGGGCGCTCCCGCGCCGAGAACGACGCGTGCGACGCGATGATCCCCGCCACGGCCTCGGGATGCGCTGCCGCGAGCCAGTCGCTGAGCTCGGCGCCGACGTCCTCCCCGTAGACGAGGTAGCGGTCGTGGCCGAGCACCTGCGTCATCAGCGTGTGCCAGCGTTCGGCCGCCGCCCGGCTGCCGTAGAGCCCGGGCAACGGCGCCGAGAAGCCGTACCCCGGCAGAGACGGCACCACGACCTCCAGCTCTTCGCGCAGAGCGTCGGCCAGCGGCAGCATCGCGGCGAACGTGTACGGCCAGCCGTGGGTCAGCACGATCGGCAGGCGGCCGGGTCGGTGCTCGCCGACCCGGGCGAAGTGGATGCGGCAGCAGTCGATCTCGGCCGTGTGCTGCTCGGAGGCGTTGAGCCGGCGCTCCACGGCCCGCCAGTCGTAGACCGTGCGCCAGTACTCGACCAGGTCGGCGAGCACGGCCGGCGGGATCCCGGCACTCCAGTCGGACGCGTCGGCGCCTGGACGCGCCTCGGGCAGGATGGCGGCGTCGAGCCGGTGGTCGAGGTCGGCGAGCTCGTCGTCGGTGACGTGGATGCGGAAGTCCTCCATGCGCCGAGGCTACGACCGGCCACCGACGCCCGGCCCGGACGATGACGCGCGTAATCTGGAGGCATGCCCGAGTCGCGTGAGCCCGCCGCACCGCAGCCGGGCGACGCGCGCCTCGACGCGGTCCGCTACCGGCTGCGCCGCGAGGCGGAGGCGCGCGGCGAAGAAGTGGATGAGCCCAATGCCGGCCAGCCGAGCATGGACCAGCGGTCCCACGTGATCGAGAACGCCATCCAGCAGGCCATCCGCCGCGGCGAGTTCGACGACCTGCCGGGCGCAGGCAAGCCGTTGCCCGGCCTGACCGGCACCCACGACCCGGACTGGTGGATCCGCCGCAAGATCGAGCGCGAGCAGCTGACCGGGCTCGGCCCTCCCGCGCTGACGCTCCGCACCGAGGACGCCGAGTTCACCGCCCGGCTCGATCGGCTGGGGTCCGAACGGGCCGTGCGCGAGCATGTCGAGGACTTCAACCGCCGGGTGCGGGAGGCGAGACGCCAGCTCCAGGGCGGCCCTCCGGTCGTCACCCCGCTGCGCGATGCGGACGCCGAGGCGCAGGCCTGGCTCGAACGTCGCACCGCCCGCCTCCGGGCGGCCGAGGAGCAGCGGCGGGCCGAGGCGGAGGCGCTCGCCGCTCTCAGCCCCCGGGAACGCCGCCGGGAACGGCGCCGCCTGCGTCGCGGTCGCTGACGGAGGGCGGCCCTCCCGCACTCACTCGGACAGGTGCTGCTTCGTGTTCGTGTAGACGATGGAGTCGGCGGTCGCTCCGACGAGCCCGAGGGTCACCCGCAGCAGGTCGTTCGGCATGCCGTCCGCCGGGGGAGGGGTCGCGGCGCCGAGGGTGAGCGCGTGTCCGTCGGCGGTCGTGGCGGTGATCGAGTTCAGGTACACCTGCACGTGCCCCCGCAGCGTCATCGTGTCCGCCGTCGTGGCGAGCGACGGCCCGGTCTCGTGCCGGACCGTGAGGCTGAAGCCGCCGATGGTGATGCTGTCGGCGGAGATCTTCAGCGCCGCGACGCGGCTGCCGTCGGCGAGCGGCACGGTCACGATGCTGATCCCGGAGAGGCCGGTGAACGAGAGGGACTGGCTGCCGAGCTGGGCCGGCGGCTGGGTGAAGACCGGTGCCGACGTGTCGTCGGTCGGTGCAGGCGCCGGGGTGGCGGGCGCCGTGGGCGTCGATCCCGGTGCGGAGGGGGTCGGGGAGGGGAGCAGCGGGTCGAGCGGGGAGCCCGGCGTCCCGGATCCCGTCCCTGAGCCCGTCCCTGAACCTGTCCCTGGCACCGACGGCGACGGCGTCGGGGTCGGGGTCGGGGTCGAGCAGGGGATCAGGATGGGGATGCAGAACTGGGTGTGCGCCGCCGACGGGATGCGCGCGGCGCCCAGCCCGGCGACGGCCACGACGACGCACGCCAGCAGGGCGCCGACGACCGTGCCGGGGCGGTTGCCGGAGTGGCGCCGACGTCGCGCGCTCATCGTCCGGTGTCCTCGCCGGTTCCGGCCTCCGCCTCCGACTCCGCGCGTTCGGTCGCTGCGGCGGCGTTCTTCGGCATCCACGCGACCGTCAGCACGCCGCCCACGGCGGACAGCAGCATCCCCACGAAGAAGCCGCCGAGGTTCACGCCGACGAGCGAGTACACGGCGACGGCGAGGGCGATGACCCCGTAGAACACCCGGTGGGCGGGCATCGCGATGACCAGGATGCCGAGCAGCACCAGCACGATCGGGATGATCGTCGCCTGGAGGCCTTCGATGCCCAGCTGCACGTGGATCTTGCCGATGTCGAGCTGCCCCGAGAAGAACAGCTCCACGCCGCCGAGCGCGGTCAGCAGGCCGCCGACGAACGGCCGGGAGCGCCGCCAGGTGCGGAAGCGGGCGCGCGCGGATCCGGTGGCGCGGACTCCCGTCGCGCTACTGGCTCCCGCTTCGCCGCCGACTCCCGCCGCCGCGGCGCCCGGCGCGTTCAGAAGCACCCCTTGGATCCGTCGGTCAGCTGCACGTGCATGCCCGTGAGCGTGAACACCGACGCCTGCGTGCTCCACGCGGTCTGCTGGAGGTTGTCGATCGTGACCGTGTCGGCGTCCTGTGCGAAGTCGCCGGCGGTGCCCTTGGCGGCGGTGTTCACGGCCGACGCGTCCACGCCGATGCGGATGTTGCCGAACTTCGAGTCGCCCTTGAGGTCGGTCATCCCGATCTGCAGGTCGGAGGCCGATGCCGGGTTCCCGCCGCCGCCCGCGGTGATGAGCATGCCCACCTTGCCGAGCGGGGTGTCGGTGACGACCGACTGGCAGAGGTCGGCGAGGGTCGCCGATTTGATGTTGGCGATCGCGACCTGGTGCTCGTTGCCAGCGGTGTCGGGTGCGACCCCGGCGTACTGCGAGAACCCGCTGCCGTCGAGCTTGGAGGCGCTGATCTGGAACTGGCTGCCGGAGACCGCGAACGACACGGGAACGGCGCCCTGCGCGACTCCCGCCATCAGCAGCGTCGACACCACGGCGACGGGGACGGCCGCGAGCACGATGCGGCCCGTGTGCGTGCCGGCGAACTTTCGAAACGTCATCGATCCTCCTGTTCGGGGGCTTGACGCGCCAGTGCGGTCAGGCCCACGGGCAAACCTAGACGCTATTGACGGATTGTCAATAGGTGGCACCCGTTTGAGGGGGTGACGGGGTCGGATCCCGGTCTGGCACGACCGTGCTAATCTCCGACCATGCCGCGCACGATCGACCGGGATGCCCGCAGGGCCGAGCTGGCCGAGGCGGTCTGGCGGGTCATCGTCGAGCGCGGGATCGGCGCGGTGTCGGTGCGCACCGTCGCCGCGGAGGCGGGGGTGGCCGTCGGCTCACTGCGGCATCTGTTCCCCACCCGCACCGAGCTGCTGGAGTTCTCCGCCGGACTCATGGTCGACCGCGCCACGAGACGCATCGCCGCCCTGCCCGGCGGGGGAGAAGCGACGGAGCACGCGCTCGACGTCCTCCGCCAGCTCCTGCCGCTGTCGCCGGACAGCCGCGCCGAGCTGGAGGTCACCATCGCGCTGATCGCCGAGACGCCGGCCCTGCCCGGCCTCTCCCGGATCCGCGACGAAGCGGACCGCGCGCTCACCGGCGTGTGCCGACAGCTCGTCGACGACCTCGCGGGCGACACGTCGTCCGCATCGCGGGCGCAGCCGGAGCGCCAGCAGGACGCCCTCCGCCTGCACGCGCTCGTCGACGGTCTGGCCATGCACCTGCTCGTGCGCGGGGGCGACCCCGGCTGGGCGCTCGACGTGCTCCGGGCCGAGATCGGCCGGCTCGCCGGTTAGTCTCGAACCATGTCCACGGATCGGCGCACGCGGCTCACTCCGGATGAGCGCCGCGCGCAGCTCGTCGCCCTCGGCGTCGCCTTCCTCGCCGAGAATCCGCTGGACGAGCTCACCATCGACGTGCTCTCCGAACGGGCAGGCGTCTCGCGCGCCCTCCTCTTCCACTACTTCGGCTCGAAGCAGGGGCTGCATCGGGAGGTCGTCCGCACCGCCCGCGACAGCATGCTCCACGCCACCGAGCCGGTGCCCGAGCTGCCGCCGCTGGAGCGGCTGCGCGACACGCTGGAGCGCATCGTGCGATTCGTCCGCGAGCACCGCTGCACGTTCTACTCGCTCGTGCGCGGGGTGGCGAGCGGCGACAGCGACGTGCGCGCCGTCGTCCAGGAGGCGCGCGAAGAGCAGGCCGACCGCGTCGTCGCCGCCTTCCTCGAACTCGGCGTCGCCGACACCCCGTTGCTGCGGATCGCGCTGCGCTCCTGGGTGGCGTTCGCCGAGGAGGCACTCGTCGAGAGCGCCCTCGGCACCGAACTCGCGGCGGACGAGATCGTCGGCTTCCTCGAGCGGATTGCCCGCGGGGTCGTCGCGGCGCTGCCCGCGGACTAGATCCCTTCGTCCTCGAGATCGTCCTCGGTGAGCACGCCCTCGTCGGGGTCGTCAAGCGGGTCGTGCTCGTCCTCGATCGGCGACGCCTCGTCTCCGGCGGGGTTGCCCCACACGGTCTCGCCGGCGACGCCGTCCGTCGTCACGAGCTCGTCGGCGAAGTCGGCCTCGGCGATCGGGTCGTCCGCGGCGTAGTCGACGTCGCCGTCGGCGGAGTCGACCCAACCCGCGGTGTCTCCGGCGTCGCCGTCCGGGTACTGCTCGTCCTCGACGCCGTCCTCGGGGATGCGGTCCATGCTGGTCTCCTGTCGTCTCGCGTGCGGTGGGGAGAACCTACACCCGCGGCCGGGTGCGCAGAAGGCGGCCGGCCCCGGAGGGTCGGCCGCCTTCGAGAGCGGTGCGTGCGGGCGGGTCAGCTCGCCTTGGGGAAGGTGACCGAGCCGCTGTCGCCGGCGTCCTTCACGGCAGTGGCGACGAACGTGGCGAACTGCGTCGCGTCGGTGAAGCCGCCCTGGTAGCGCTCGCCGTTGACGAACACCGTCGGCGTGCCGAAGCCGCCGCTGGTGGGGTTCGCGAGCTGCTTGCTGGCGACCGCCTCCTTGGTGCGGTTCGTCACGAACTGCGCGTAGGTCTGGTTGTTGACGCAGTCGGTGATCTGCTTGGACTCGACGCCCGCGTCCTTGAACAGCTTCAGGATCTCGGCGTTCGTGAGTCCGGAGCCGGTCTGCTCGTCCGGCTGGTTGGCGAACAGGGCGCTGTTGATGTCGAAGAACTTGTCCGGCTCGTAGTTGGCGACGCACGATGCCGCGGCCGCCGCCCGGGTGGAGTACTTGTTGTTCGTCGAGGAGTCGAGGATCGCGACCGGGTGGATCTCGAGCGTCGCGGTGCCGGCGGCCATCATCTGCTTCATCTGGTCGCTGTTGGTGGTCTCGAACTGGTCGCAGTACGGGCACTGGTAGTCGAGCCAGATCTGGATGTGCGCCGTCTTGCCGTCGAGCTTCTGCGTCGTGGGGGTGGGGGCGTCGCCGCCCGAGATCGCGGCACTGGTGACGGCCTGGTCGGCCTGGGTCAGCACGATGCCGCCGCTGATCATGTTCTTCGGGTTCGCCACGTTGCTGGAGGCGCTGACGCTCGAGTAGATGACGAGGCCGACGACGGTGAGCACGGCGAGCACGCCCACGATGACCGAGCTCTGGACGATGACCTTGCGGCGCTTCGCCTTCTTGGCGGCCTCTTCGCGCATCACTCGTGCGGTCTCGCGTGCCTCTTCGCGACGATCGCGCTTGGTCGGGCCGGAGGCCCCTCTACCCGTTGCCATTCAGTTCATCCCATTTCGACCGTGGACATTCCCTCACCGATCGTAGGGGTAATTTCCTTTGAGAGGGCTGGTGGTCTCGACGCGCCCCGGGGGGGCTGCCGTCGCGCGCCCCTCGTTCGGGTCCCTTGCCGCGGTGCCGCCGGATCGGCAGACTGCTGCGAGCACGACCCGAAGGAGCGACCGTGGCGAGACCCAGGCCGGGAAGGACGGGCTGGTCCGTCGTCGGTGGCGCCGTCGTCCTGGCGGTCCTGGTCGGCGTGTCGTCGTACGCCGACGGCGGGCAGGCGCCCGCCGAGGTCGCCGAGACAGACGCCTCCTCCTTCGTCTTGTCGGCTGCACCGGAGGGCGCCTGCGATCCGAACTACGCCGGTGCCTGCGTGCCGATCGCGAGCGACGTGGACTGTGCGGGCGGGAACGGGAACGGACCGGCCTATGTCGAGGGCCCGGTCCAGGTCGTCGGGACCGACATCTACGACCTGGACCGCGACGGCGACGGGGTCGGCTGCGAGTAGCGCCCCGGCTGTGCGCGTCTAGCCGACGTTCACCGGGCTGGTCGCCGCGACCGGCACCAGGCGCTGCAGCTGGGTGACGTGCGCGGGGGTCAGCTCAGCCAGCGACGAGACCTCGAGGAGCTGCATCGTCCGGACGATCTGGTCGGAGAGGATCTGGATGGTGCGGTCGACGCCCGCGCGGCCTCCCGCCATCAGCCCGTACAGGTAGGCGCGGCCGATCAGCGTGAACTTGGCGCCGAGTGCGTAAGCGGCGACGATGTCGGCGCCGTTCATGATGCCCGTGTCGATGGCGACCTCGGTGTGGTGGCCGACCTCCTGAACCACCTTCGGCAGGAGGTGGAACGGGATGGGCGCGCGGTCGAGCTGGCGGCCGCCGTGGTTGGAGAGCACGATGCCGTCGACGCCGAGGTCGACCAGCTTGGCGGAGTCCTCGACGTTCTGGACGCCCTTGACCACGATCTTGCCCGGGAACAGGTCGCGGATGATCTTCAGGTCGTCGAAGCTGATCGACGGGTCCATCGCCGCGTTGAGCAGGTCGCCGACGGTCCCGCCGGTCGAGGACAGCGACGCGAACTCGAGCTTCGGCGTGGTCAGGAAGTCGTACCACCACCAGGGGCGGGGGATGGCGTTGACGATCGTGCCGAGAGTGAGCTGCGGCGGGATCGAGAAGCCGTTGCGCTTGTCGCGCAGGCGGGCGCCGGCGACCGGGGTGTCGACCGTGAAGAACAGGGTGTCGAAGCCGGCGGCGGCGGCGCGGCGCACGAGCTCGTACGAGATCTCGCGCTCGCGCATCACGTAGAGCTGGAACCAGTTGCGGCCGGTCGGGTTCGCGGCCTTCACGTTCTCGATGGAGGTCGTCCCCAGCGTCGAGAGGGTGAAGGGGATGCCCGCGGCGCCGGCTGCTCCCGCTCCCGCGATCTCGCCCTCGGTCTGCATCAGCCGGGTGAATCCGGTCGGGGCGATGCCGAACGGGAGGGCCGACGGTCCGCCCCAGATCTCGCAGGAGGTGTCGACGACGGAGACGTCGCGCAGGATCGACGGGTGGAACTCGATGTCCTGGAACGCCTGGCGGGCGCGGGCGAGCGAGAGCTCGCCTTCGGCCGCGCCCTCGGTGTAGTCGAAGGCGGCCTTCGGCGTGCGGCGCTTGGCGATGCGCTGCAGGTCCTCGATGGTGAGGGCGCTCTGCAGGCGGCGCTTCTTGCCGTCCAGCTCGGGCTTCTTGAACTTCATCAGGTCGAGCAGTTCGGCGGGCTTGGGGACTTGACGGGTGACCATGTGCGGCTGCCTATCTGGGGTCGTGGGCGGAGGTGGTGTCGGTGCTGTCGTGCAGCGGGTCGGGGGAGGCGTCGCGGTAGTAGCCGCTGATGTGCTCGTGGATGCGCGTGCGTGCGGCTGCGGAGTCGCCGGCGGTGATCGCGGCCACCACCTCCCGGTGCTCGGCACGGAGCCGGGCGGCCATGGCCTCCCAGTCCGGGATGCGCGCGAGGCCGGCGAGCACGTAACCCTCGATCGAGCTGCGCAGGCCGGCCATGGTCGCGGCGACCACGGTGTTGCCGGACGCCTCGGCGAGGGCGAGGTGGAACTGCGCGTCCAGGGCGAGGAACTCCTGCGGGGTGAGCGCGGGATCGTCCATCGCGTCGAGCAGTTGGCCGGCGTCGGCGAGGTCGACGGTCGTGGGGCGCTCGGCGAGCTCCTCGGCGACGGCCGTCTCGAGCAGCAGTCGCGTGCGCACCACGTCGGCGACGGGGAAACCGCTGGCGGCCACCTGGAGGCGCATCAGCGCCTGCATCCCGCCGACCGGGCGGGCGACGATGATGGCGCCGGAGCTCGGACCCGAGCCGGTCTGGGTGCGCACCAGGCCCATCGCCTCGAGGACCCGGATGGCCTCCCTGACGCTCGACCGCGAGACGCCGAGGTCGGCCGAGAGAGTGCGCTCCGCGGGCAGGTGGTCGCCGGGGCGCAGACGCCCGTCGACGAGACGCGCCTCGATGTGGGCGAGCACGCCCTCCCAGGCCCGCGGCTCCGCGGTCATAGCGCCTCCTGTGGTCAGACCATGTGGTCGGACCACACTAGCACGCGCACGAGACGGCCTCGACGCACCCCCGAGGAGGCATCGAGGGGGCGAATTGTCCGCCGCCTCGCGTCGAGAAGGCGAACTGTTCGCCGCCTCGCGCGGCGGGCGGGCGCGCTAGTCGGCGGCGGGGGCCGCGCGGCGCAGCTCCACGTCTTCGACGCGGGAGCGTGGCATCGCGAGGCCGGCGATGATCGTCAGAGCCGCGGCGATCGCGACCGCGACGAAGACGGCGGTGGAGGCCGCCTGCACGGTTCCGGGATCCTGCGCGCCGCCGGCGGAGGAGGCGATGATCCCGTTCGCGATCGCTCCGAAGAGGGCGACGCCGACCGAGCTGCCGATCGAGCGCGAGAACATGTTGGTGCCGGTCACGACGCCGCGCTCGTTCCAGGCGACGCTCGACTGCGCGGCGATGAGGGTCGGCGTCGCGACCAGGCCCATCCCGAGCCCGACGACGAAGCAGCTGATCGCCACGAAGGCGACGCTGGGGTGCACCGAGGTCGCGGCCAACGCGATCGCGCCCACGATCGCGATCGACGTGCCCAGGAGGGCGGTGCTGCGGAAGCCGATGCGCAGGTAGAAGCGTCCCGAGAGGCTCGCCGCGATCGGCCAGCCGAGGGTGAGGGCGGCGACCGCGAGACCGGCGATCAGCGGGGAGGCGCCCGTCGTCGACTCGAGATAGGTCGGCACGTACGAGGTGAGGCCGATGAGGATCGCACCGATGCCGAGCGAGATGAAGGTCGTGGTCACGAGCAGCCGGCGCGAGAAGACCCAGAGCGGGAGGATCGGCTCGGCGGCCCGGCGCTCCACCAGCAGGAAGGCGCCGAGCAGCAGTGCGCCCAGCACGAAGGAGCCGATGCTCCACGTCGAGTCCCAGGCCCAGGCCTGGCCGCCCTCGAGCACGGCGAGGATGAGGAGGCTCATCCCGAGCGTGAGCAGCGTCGCCCCCGCGTAGTCGATGCGGTGCGGGCGCCGCTCCACCTTCTCGTGGAAGTTGCGCGCGAGCATCCAGGCGGCGAGGAGGCAGAGGGGGATGTTGACGAAGAAGATCCAGCGCCACGACGTGAACTGCGAGAACACGCCGCCGAGTGTCGGCCCGACCACCGAGGAGATCGCCCAGACGCTCGCGAGGTAGCCCTGCACCTTCGCGCGCTCGACGACGGTGTAGATGTCTCCGGCGATCGTGATCGCCATCGGCTGGATGGCGCCGGCGCCGAGGCCCTGGACGACGCGGAATGCGATGAGGGCGGGCATGGACCAGGCGAGCCCGCAGAGGATCGAGCCGAGGAGGAAGAGCCCGATGCCGATCAGCACGAGCGGTTTGCGCCCGACCGTGTCGGCGAGTTTCGCGTAGACGGCGACGGAGACGGCCTGAGCGAGGAGGTAGACGGAGAACAGCCACGGGAACTGCGAGAAGCCGCCCAGATCCGACACGATCGACGGCACCGCGGTCGCGAGGATCGTGGAGTCGATCGCGACGAGGCCGGTGGTCAGCATGAGCGCGATGAGCACGGGGCCGCGCTCGGACCGGAAGCCGACGTTCGTTCGAGTGGGTTGGTTCACACGTGTGAACAACGCATCGCAGAGGGGAGCATTCCCGACTTGACGTGAAAGAGAAGGGGGCGCACAATCTGAAACATGTCTTTCAGACCAGCCGAACGGCGCACCATCACTGACCCGAAGGCCCTGCGCGCCCTCGCGCACCCGCTGCGCCTCGCGCTGCTTGACCACCTGATGTCGTTCGGTCCGCGCACGGCGAGCGAGTGCGCCGAGGTCGTCGGTTCGACGGCATCCAACTGCAGCTACCACCTGCGCACCCTGGCCCGGTTCGGGCTGGTGGAGGCGGTGGAGGCGGCCGACGGGCGCGAGCGGCCCTGGCAGTCCACGGCGACAGGCCTCTCGTTCGGCCGCACGGAGGACCCGGGCTTCCGGCTCGGCGCCGACACCGCCGAGCGTCTGCTCGCCGATCGGCAGATCGACGACGAGGCCGCACTCGCGCATCGTGCGCTCGCCCAGCGCGACGACCAGCCGGAGGAGTGGCGCGACGCCAGCATGCTCACCGGCTACGCCCTCCGGGTGAGCCCCGCCGAGCTGAAGGAGCTGGGAGCGGCGCTCGACGCGCTCATCCGCCCCTACATCGGACTGACGCGGGCCGACGCGCCGGACGACGCGGACGTTGTCGCCCTACACCTGAACGCCTTCCGGCACCCCGACGCGATGGGGGACCCCTCATGACCTCCCGCTCCCCGCTCTTCCGCCGCGACTACGCGCTGGTCTGGACCGCCGGTCTCGTCTCCGACACCGGCGACTGGCTGCTGATGATCGCGCTGCCGCTCTTCGCGTTCGCCGCCACCGGCTCGGCGCTCGGCGCCTCCACCGTCTTCCTGGTCGAGCTGGTGCCGATGCTGCTGCTGGGAACGTTCATCGGGGTGTTCGTGGACCGGTGGGACCGCCGCCGCACCATCATCGTCACGTCCCTGCTTCAGGCGGTCGCCCTGCTGCCGCTGCTCGCCGCCACGGCCGACAAGATGTGGATCGTGTACACGGTCGCCGGGGTCGAGGCCGTGCTCGGCGCCGTCATCAATCCCGCACGCCAGGCGCTGGTCCCGAGCCTGGTGGAGCCGGATCAGCTCGCCCGCGGCAATGCGCTCATCGCCGTGAGCGACAGCATCGCCCGGCTCGTCGGCTCGCCTCTGGGCGGCCTCGCCTTCGCCGCGGGCGGGCTTCCCGGGGTCGTGATCGCCGATGCCGCGACCTTCCTCGTCACGGCCGGGCTCGTGACCTTCATGAGACGGCAGCCCGACCCCGCGTCGCTCGACGGGGACGCGCCCGCCGTCGACGTCGAACGCCGGCTCCTGCGCGAATGGACGGAGGGTCTCGTCCTGATCGCGCGCTCCGGCACCCTGCGGACCATCGCCGCCATCACGGCGCTCGGGAGCGTCTCGCAAGGTCTGTTCCTCGTCCTCTTCATCGTCTACGTGACACAGGATCTGGGAGCCGGGGATGCCGGCGTCGGCCTCCTGCGCGGCGTGCAAGCCATCGGCGGGGTGCTCGGCGGCCTCCTGTCGGGCATGCTGGTGCGCCGGCTGAGCCCGCGCCTGCTGGTCGGCGGCGGCTACCTCGTGTTCGGCCTCCTGTCGCTGATCACCTGGAACCTCGCCCCGGTCACCACCGCCCTCGGCGTCTACGCCGGGCTGTTCATCGCGATGGGGATCCCGGCCGTCGCCACCGCGACCGGGGAGATCACCCTCGTCCAGACCGGCACGCCGCCGAACGCGCTCGGCCGCGTCATCGCCGCGATGACCACCGTCGCCGGCGCGGCCCAGGGCGTCGGCCTCCTCGCGGGCGGCCTCCTCGCCGAGCGGTTCGACGTCGTCGCCATCCTCGACGGGCAGGCGGCGCTGTATCTGCTCTGCGGGGTGATCGCCGTGCTGGCGCTGCGCCCTCCGACTCCCGTATTGCCGCGAAACCCGCCCGGGTTGCCGGGAGTTTCGGAGATTCGCACGTAGGGTGTCCGTGTGTGGCGACTGGATAGGAAGAACGAGGACGACCTGGTCGGGTCCGACCTCGCGGACGACGACGCCCTGCACCCGGTCGCGAATTCGACCGCACCGCATCAGCTGAGCCTGGGGGATCCGTCGCTGGTCGCGGGCAACATCGCCGACCCGGTCCGGCAGCGCTGGCAGGACGAGATCGCGTCCATCGGCGGCGTCTCGCCGCTCCTGCACTTCGAGGACAGCCCCCGTGCGCGTATCGAGCTGAGCACGACCCACCCCGGCGGGCTTCCGCAGTTCATCACGGGCAAGAGCACGCTGCTGTCGAGCCTCATCCGCGACGAGCTGGCCCTGCGCACGGCGCGGGCGGCCGCGAACGCGATCACCACCAAGGGCATCGAGCTGCGCACGGTGCGCGGCATCGAGTCCGTGCACCTGGCCATCGGTCTGGCGCGGTGGCGGCACGGCGGCGACGAGCTGACCGCGCCCATCCTGCTGCGCCCTCTCGCGATCCGCCGGTACGGCCGCGACTTCGAGCTGAAGCTGAAGGGGCAGCCCTTCCTGAACCCGGAGCTGTCGCGCGCGCTCGCCGAGCAGTTCCAGATCACTCTCGACGCCGACGCGTTCGTCGCGCTCGCCCTCAACAACGGCGTCTTCAAGCCGCAGCCGGTCATCGACCGCCTGCGCGGCCTGACCTCGCACCTGCCGTGGTTCAACGTGCAGCCGCGGCTCGTGGTGTCGTCCTTCGCCGACGTCGCCCCGGCGCTGCGTGCGGAGGCCGAGGACCTCGACACGCCCCTCCTGAACGCGCTGGCGGGCAACCCGTCGGCGCGCACGACCATCGAGAGCGCGTTCAACCCGGTGGAGCAGATCCGCCAGGACGAGCGCCCGCCGGCGACCGACTCCCTGCTGCTCGACGCAGACGAAGAGCAGGAGACCGTGGTCGCCCAGATCGCGGCGGGCAACTCCCTGGTCGTCAAGACCCTCCCCGGCACCGGCGGCACCCAGACGGTCGTCAACGCGATCGGCGCCCTCGTCGCCCAGCACAAGCGCGTGCTCGTGGTGAGCCCGCGGCGCTCCAGCCTCGACGACATCGCCCAGCGGCTCACCCGCGTCGGCCTGCCCGGGCTCGCCGTGACCCCGCGCACCCTGCGCCGCGACCTCATCCAGTCCATCGGCCGCAACGAGAAGGCCACTCAGCCGCGGGTGACCGACGTGGACGAGGCGCTCGTGCGCCTGCGCAAGGTCCTGCTGGACTACCGCTCGGCGCTCGCCCGCCGCGACCCGGTGCTGAAGGTCTCGGTGCTCGACGCCCTGCGCGAGCTCTCGCGGCTCGCCCTGCTGCCGTCGCCGCCGTCGACCACGGCCCGCCTCGGCCGCTCCTCCATCGAAGCGCTCGCCAGCGCGCGCGACGACGCCTCCGACGCCCTCATCCGCGCCGCCCGACTCGGAGAGTTCCGCTACGGGCCGAACGACTCGCCCTGGTACGGGGCGTCGTTCAGCACCACCGAGGAGGGCAAGGCCGCCCACGACCTCGCGAAGAAGCTCAACCGCGCCGAGCTGCCGCGTCTCATCGACCGCGCCCGCGCGCTGATCGGTCAGACCAGGATGCGGCCGTTCGAGTCGATCGCCGAACTCGGCGTCTACCTGCGGCTGCTGCTCGACATCCGCGAGACGCTCGACCGGTTCACCCCCGCGGTGTTCGACCGCTCGCTCGCCGAGCTGATCGCCGCCACGGCCTCCCGCCGCGAATCCGCGACCATGACGAGCGCGAACCGGCGCCGCCTGCGCAAGCTCGCGCTCGAGTACGTGCGGCCCGGCGTCCACGTCACCGACCTCAACGAGAGCCTGCGCCGCATCCAGCAGCAGCGCATCCTCTGGAACCGCTTCGCCGTCGCCGGTGTGGTGCCGGAGGTCCCGGTCGGGATCGCCGATGTGCAGGTGGCGTACCAGCGCGTCGCGGAAGATCTCGCCCGTCTCGACATCCCGCTGCGCCGCACCGGCACGGCGCAGTCGCTCGCGGCGCTGCCGATCGAGGTGCTCACCCGGCAGATCGCCGGGCTCGCAGCCGAATCCGAGGTGCTCGCCAACCTGCAGGAGCGCACCGCCCTGCTCGGTCAGCTGCGCGACCTCGACCTCGACCCGCTCATCCAAGACCTCTCGGTGCGCCACGTGCCCGAGTCGCAGGTCAGCGCCGAGCTCGAACTCGCCTGGTGGCAGTCGGTGCTGGAGTCGCTTCTCGCGGCCGACCGCGCCCTCCTGAGTGCGAACACCGGTGTGCTCGACCGTCTCGAGGCCGACTTCCGTCTCGTGGACGAGGCGCACGCCTCCGCGACGGGCAAGCAGCTCGCCTGGCTGCTCGCCGAGACCTGGAAGATCGGCATCGTCGACTGGCCCGACGAGGCCACGGCGCTGAAGCGGCTGCTCAAGGCCGGGTATCCGACGGCCGCGTCGCTCGACGCCGCCGCTCCCCACCTGTCGCGCCCGCTCGCACCCGTCTGGCTCGTGTCGCCGTACGAGGTGCCCGAGCTCGGCACCGACCTCCCGTTCGACGCGGTCGTCCTCGTCGACGCCGGGGCCTCCACCCTCGCCGAGAACATCCCGGTGCTGCGACGGGCCAAGCAGCTCGTCGCGTTCGGCGACCCGGTCACGCAGACCCCGTCGCGCTTCGACATCGGCGTGCACGAGTACGGCACGTCGTTCGAGGGCGTCCTCGAGGACGTGGATGCGATGCACGCCGACTCCGCCCTCGCCCGCCTCGCCGAGCTGCTCCCGGTCTACACGCTCAAGCGCAGCTACCGGGCCGGCGGCGAAGACCTCGCCGAGCTCGTCAACCGCCGCTTCTACGGCGGGATGATCGACTCCCTGCCGTGGGCGGGCACCTACCTCGGGCACGGCAGCCTCGCGCTGCACTACGTGACCGGCGGCCAGGGGATGCCCGACAACGACACGGGCGCGGTCGAGAGCACCGACGCCGAGGTCGCCAAGGTCGTCGAGCTGGTCCTCCAGCACGCGATCGAACGGCCCCGCGAGTCCCTCATGGTGATCTCGGCGAGCGACCGGCACGCCGTGCGCGTGAACCAGGCGGTCCTCGCCGCGTTCGCCAAGCGAACCGATCTCGCCGACTTCATCCTCGGTGACCGCGCCGAGCCGTTCTCGGTCGTGACGCTCGACCAGTCGGTCGGGCAGAGCCGCGACCGCGTGATCTTCTCGATCGGCTACGGCCGCACCCCGCACGGCCGCCTGCTCTCGAACTTCGGCGCGCTCGCCGAGCCGGGCGGTGACCGCCTGCTCGCCATCGGCATGACCCGCGCGCGGCGTGGCATGGACATCGTCTCGTGCTTCAAGCCAGACGACATCGACGAGACCCGCATGCGTCACGGCATCGCCGCGCTCGCGCAGGTGCTCGGGGAGGCCGACGAGATCCAGGCGGCGGCCCCGGAGCACCTGAGCCCCGACGCCGACCCGATGATCGTCGACCTCGCCAAGCGGCTCGCCCGGCGCGGACTCGACGTCCACCTCGGTTACCGCGGCAAGCTGACGCTCATCGCCTCGAACGAGGGCCGCGCCGTCGTGGTCGAGACCGACGAGGACGTCCACACGGGCAGCCTGCGCGAGTCGCTGCGCCTGCGTCCCGACGTGCTCCGCCGCCTCGGCTGGCACTACCTCCGCGTGCACAGCTTCGAGCTGTTCGCCGACCCGGACGCCGTCGCCGTGCGCATCGCGCGCCTCATCGGCGCGGGGGAGCCCGGCACCGAGACGGCGCCGATCACCATCCCCGCCTGACCCCGATGCCACCGTGGTAGCATCGCGGTATGACCAAGCTGAGCGTGAGTCTCTCCGAGGATGATGTCGCGTACCTCGACCGTGTCGCGCGTGCAGAGCGAGACGGGAATCGCTCCGCCGTCATCCATGACATGGTGCGCCTCTTCCGTGAGATTCGGTCCGAAGACGACTACGTGAAGGTGTTCGAGGAGTGGGAGGGCTCTGAAGATCAGAAGCTCTGGGACTCGACCGCAGGCGATGGATTGGACGACGAGTGAGACGCGGGACGGTCCTCCTGGCACAGTTCGACCCTGCCCTCTTCGGCGAGGCATCGAAGACTCGACCGTGCATCGTCGTCAGCAACCATGGGGCGTTGCGCGCGGTGGCGAGGGTCAATCGCGGCAGCCTCGTGGCGGTGCCGCTCACGACCAAGGTCGGTTTCGTTCATCCTGAAGCACAGGTGTTGGTGGACGAGGACGACGACATGGCTTCGATGGGACTCTCCGCCCCATCGAAGGTGCAAATCGAGCAGATCCGCGCGATATCTCTCGAACGGGTTCATCGCGAGCTCGGGCAGACCCCGCCCTGGATCATGCATCAGGTCGACGACGCCCTCCGCTTCCATCTCTCCCTGTGAGCGGCGGCTACGCTGGAGGGATGACCGAGAGCACCCCCGAGCGTCCGTCTGTGCGCCGTCACCGGCGCGTGCAGCGCGCGGGAGCGCCCGGTGCGGATCCGACGCCGCAGGTGCGCGCGGAGGGGGAGCGGGAGGACACCGATCACTCGCCGTCCTTCGGCTCGAACGACGAGCAGCTGCGCCGGGACGTCCCGCCGCACTACTGACGCGCGGGTCGGCGCCGGGTCCGACTCGCCGCTCAGACCTGCGGGTCGGAGTGCTTGCCGGTCGCCTGCGGCGGCGACTGCTGCGCCTGCAGGATGTCGCGGATCTCGGTGAGCAGGTCCAGGTCGGTGACCGGCGCGTCGGGCTCGACGACGCCCTTCTTGCGGAGACGCTCCGACCGCTCCTTGACCAGGTTCAACGGGTACACGAAGACGAAGTAGACCACGGCAGCGACGATCACAAAGCTGATGATCGCCCCGACGACGGCGCCGAACTTGATCGTGGCGTCTCCGATCTTCACGTCGAGCGCATTGTCCAGGCTGTCCGCCCGGAAGAGCGCGCTCACGATCGGATTGAAGATGTTGCTTACGATCGAGTTGACGACGGCCGTGAACGCGGCGCCGATGACCACGGCGACCGCCAGATCGATCACGTTCCCGCGGAGGATGAACTCTTTGAAGCCTTTGATCATGATCGGTCCTTTCGCCAGGGGTGGTGCAAGGGTCGTGGGGGTCCTACGACGAGCTGCCGGAGGACGAGCCGCCGGAGGAGGATGAGCCGCCCGACGACGAGCCGCCGGACGATGAGGTTCCCGACGACGAGCTTCCCGATGACGAAGAACCCGACGACGAGGAACTCGAGGTCGACGAGCCTCCGGACGACGACGAGCCGCTCGGAGCCCCCGCACTCTTCGTACCACGGGAGTCGGTCCGGTAGAACCCGGAGCCGTTGAAGGTCACCCCGACGGCGCCGAACACCTTGCGCAGGTGTCCGCCGCAGTTCGGGCAGACCGAGAGCGCGTCGTCGGTGAACGCCTGCTGGATGTCGAAGGAATGGCCGCAGTCGCGGCAGGCATAAGAGTAGGTGGGCATCAGGTTCCGTCTATCGCAGCGCGTGGGTCGGTGGGTGCATCAGGTGAACTGGACGATACGGGTCGGGGTGACGACTCCGTCGATCGCCTGGTCGTGCCGCTCGCGCGGGACCTCGTCCACGAGTTCGCCGTCGAAGAGGACGGCGTACACAGGAGGACATTTTTCCATGCTGCCGAGCGTCTTGTCGAAATAGCCGCGCCCCCAGCCCATGCGCATGCCCGACGCGTCGACCGCGGCGGCCGGCACGATGATGAGGTCCACGTCGTTGATCGCGATGGGGCCGAGCAGTTCGCCGACCGCTTCGGGCATCCCGAAGAGCCCCTCGGTCTCGGTCTCGCCGTCGCCCGTCGTCCAGTCGAGCAGGCCGTCCTCCCGCGAGATCGGCAGCAGCACGCGCAGACCCTGTGCGTGCGCCCAGTTCAGGAACGGGCGGGTGTCGGGCTCGATCGTGGTGGAGAGGAAGCAGGCGAGCGACCGCACGTCCAGATCGGTCGTCAGATCGACGAGGTTGCGCGTGATCCCGGCGGTCGCGGCGGTGCGCTCGGTGGTCGTGAGGTTCTGTCGTCGCTCCCGCAATTCGGCGCGCAGAGCGCGTTTGCGGTGGGCGGCAGTATCCGGGTCCATAGCGCAATCCTAGAAGATGGGGCCCTGACGCCGGAGGAAATGCGGATACTGTAGGCGGCATGACCAACCACGTCACCAAAGCTGTCATCCCCGCGGCAGGTCTCGGCACCCGGTTCCTGCCCGCTACGAAGGCGATGCCGAAGGAGATGCTGCCGGTGGTCGACAAGCCGGCCATCCAGTACGTGGTCGAGGAGGCGGTCGACGCCGGCCTCCACGACGTGCTGATGATCACCGGGCGCAACAAGAACGCGCTCGAGAACCACTTCGACCGCAACGCCGAGCTCGAGGACATGCTCCGGGCCAAGGGCGACACGGACCGCCTGGAGAAGGTCAACTACTCCACCTCCCTCGCCGACATGCACTACGTGCGCCAGGGCGACCCCAAGGGACTCGGCCACGCCGTGCTGCGCGCCAAGATGCACGTGGGCCGCGAGCCGTTCGCCGTGCTCCTCGGCGACGACATCATCGACGCACGGGACCCGCTCCTGAAGCGGATGCTCGAGGTGCAGCACCAGCTCAACACCACGGTCGTCGCCTTGATGGAGGTGGACCCCGACAGCATCCACCTCTACGGCGCCGCAGCCGTGGAGGAGACGGACGAGGACGACGTCGTGCGCATCACGGGCCTCGTCGAGAAGCCCGAGAAGAAGGACGCGCCGTCCAACTACGCGATCATCGGCCGCTACATCCTGCGCCCCGAGGTCTTCGACGTGCTGGAGCGCACCGAGCCCGGCCGCGGCAACGAGATCCAGCTCACCGACGCGCTGCAGTCGATGGCCCACGCCCCGGACTGGACCGGCGGCGTCTACGGCGTCGTCTTCCGCGGCCGCCGCTACGACACCGGCGACCGGCTCGACTACATCAAGGCGATCGTGCAGCTCGCCGCCGACCGCGAGGATCTCGGCCCCGACCTGCGTCCGTGGCTGCGCGACTTCGCGAAGGGGCTGGACGACGCCCCCGACGAGGCCGTCGAGGAGATGCCCGTCGAGCCGGCCGGCGAGCCGGTCGCGTAAGCCGCCGCACGACCGCACCGCTGCCGAACGCAACTGCACAGTAGCCCGCACGAAGGAGAATGCCCGTGGCGATCGTCGTCCCCACCCTCGGTGAGGGGCCGGTGGGGTTGCGCCCCATCCGGCTGCGCGACGCCCGCGCCCTCGAACGCTCCCTGCTCGACAACCGGGGCTGGCTGCGGCAGTGGGAAGCGACGAGCCCGTACGCGCCGGGGTCGTTCGACACGCGTGCCAGCATCCGCTCGCTCCTGTCGAACGCGCGCGCCGGGCACGGCCTGCCGTTCATCGTCGAGTACGAGGGCAAGCTCGCCGGGCAGCTGAACGTCTCGTCGATCGCTTACGGCTCGCTGTCGAGCGCGACGATCGGCTATTGGATCGCGCAGGAGTTCGCCGGCCGTGACATCACGCCGACGGCCGTCGCCCTCGCCACCGACTACTGCTTCTACCAGCTCGGGCTGCACCGGATGGAGATCTGCATCCGCCCCGAGAACAAGCCCAGCCTGCGCGTGGTCGAGAAGCTCGGTTTCCGCTACGAAGGGCTGCGCCGCCGCTACATCCACATCAACGGCGACTGGCGCGACCACTTCTGCTTCGGGCTCGTCTCGGAGGAGTTGACCCAGGGCGTGCTGCGACGCTGGCGCGACGGGGCCGTCCCCCCGGACGCCGCGACGGTGACGGCGGAGGACATCGCGGCGGCCGCGCTGCCGCTGCCCGTCGCCCGGATTCGCTGAGACGCGGCGGAGACACACCCCCCGCCTGCCCCAGCCCGGCGGGCGACGCCCCCTAGCGTAGAGACATGAATGGGGATGTGATGGGCGGAGGGGTGGTCGTCGCCATCGCGGCCGTCCTGTGGCTGGCCTATCTGATCCCGGTCTGGCTGCGGCGTCGCGAGTACATGGCGACCGAGCGCAACGCGGTCAGGCTGCAGCAGACGCTGCGGATCCTCGCCGAGACCAGCGAGCTGCCCGACGAGGTGCGTGTGGAGGCCACGGCCCGCACGGTCGCGGAGCAGCAGCGGGTGCTGCGCCGTGCCGAGCATCGACAGCTCGTCGAGGTGCGCGCGGAGGCCGCGGCCCACGCGCGCCGTGAGCAGGCCATCGCCGAAGAACGCCGGCTCGCCGCCGAGGAGGCCGAGCGCGCTGCCACGTCCGCGATCGCCGTCGAGCGCGCGTCCCGGGCCGCTGCGGCCCAGCGGGCACGCGCCATCGCCACAGCCCAGAGCAGCAGACCCGCGCTCTCGCCCTCCCGTCGCCGTCGCCTGCGCCGGGCGCGCGCCCTCAGCACTCTCGTCCTCGTCGCCGGCGTCATCGGCGTGATCGCAGGCACCGGGGTGATGCTCTCGACCGGCGCCTGGATCGTCCCCGCGCTCTCCGCGGCCGTGTCGGTCGCCGCGCTCGGCATGCTCGGGCGGCTCGCCCAGCCCCAGGAGGCTCCGGCCGTGCCGAAGCGTGCCGTCACCATCCCCGCCGCACCCGCTCTCTACGACGACGCCCAGCACGACCTGCCCGTGCAGGAGCGCCTGCGCCAGAGCTGGACGCCCCGACCGCTCCCGCGCCCCCTCCACCTGTCGCCGGGCACCGTCGCCGCCGCGGCGATGGCGTCCGTGGATGCGGCCACCGAGCTGCGACGCGCCGCCGCCCGTGCCGACTTCGAGCGCAAGGCGGCGGAGGTCGCGCCGGCGACTCCGGTCGCCCCTCCCGTCCCCCTGCGGCCGGTCGCGGTCGCGGCGCCTGCAGCCGCACCGGCAGCACGCATCGCCGCCGTGGTGCCCGGCCCGGAGCCCATCCCGAGCCGCTACGCCAGCATGGGCATCGTCGGCGATTCGGCCGACGGCGCCATCGATCTGGACGCGGTGCTCCGCCGCCGCCGGGCCGCGAGCTGAGCGGTGCTCGATTTCAGCTCGGCACCGGTGGGGTGCTAGGCTTTCAGAGCAGTTCCCCGGGGCTATGGCGCAGTTGGTAGCGCGCTTCGTTCGCATCGAAGAGGTCAGGAGTTCGAATCTCCTTAGCTCCACCGGACAGTGTTGGAATACGACACGATGACAGAAGGGCCGCTCGGAAGAGCGGCCCTTCTGCGTTCCACCTCGTCTCACGGCGACCCCCTTCATCCCGGACGCAGAAGCATCCCGGACGCAGAGTCATTCCTGGCGGACGACCGATCAGGTGGGCCGGCTCGCGCGCCGCCAGCATGGTGGAATGACAGTCAGCGACACCGCCCCCACCTCTCCGACCGCAGCCGTTCCCGTTCCGGGTGACGCCGGCGGCGGAGACGTCGCGCGCTGGGGCGGGGTGGTCGCCCTTCTCGTCGGAGTGTTCGTCCTCGTGACCAGCGAGTTCCTGCCGGCGAGCCTGTTGCCGTCGATGGCGGCCGAATTCGGCGTGACCGAGGGCGTCGCCGGTCAGGTCGTGACCGCGACGGCCCTGGTGGGCGTCGTCGCAGGCCCCGCGACCGCGCTGGTCTTCCCGCGCCTCGACCGTCGCCGCCTGTTGCTCGGCCTGCTGGTGCTCGCCCTGGCCGCCAACCTCGTGACCGCGGTGGCGCCGGCGTTCTGGATGGTCGTGGTGGCGCGGATCGCGCTGGGCATGGCGATCTCGGGCACGTGGTCGATGGCGCTCGCGGTCTCCGCGCACCTCGTTCCCGCCCGTCACCTGGGCCGCGCGATGATGGTCGTCAACACCGGTGTCTCCGCGGCGACCGTCGCGGCCGTGCCGCTCGGCGCCCTGATCAGCTCGTTCGCCGGCTGGCGAGTCGTCTTCTTCGCCGTCGCCGGTGCGACGGTGATCGCCATCGTGGTGATGGCCCTCGCCATGCCGTCGGTTCCCGCAGCGGCGGGAACCGGGCTGCGTGCGTTGGGCGAGACGATCCGCTCGAAGGCGATGGTCGTCGGGCTCGTCGGTGTGCTGCTGATCGTCGCGGGCCACTTCGCCAGCTTCACGTACATCCGTCCCGCCGCGGAGAGCGTCTCGGGACTGGGCGCGACCGGGATCGCCGTGCTCCTCGCGGTCTACGGCGTCGGCGGCCTGATCGGCAACCTGGTGACCGGCTCGGTGGTCGACAAGCGGCTCGCGACCACGCTCGTGGTGCTACCGACGGTCCTGGGCGTCGCCGTCGTTTTCTTCTCGTTCTCGACCGGCTCGATCGTGCTCGCCTTCGTCGCCGCGGCGATCTGGGGCATGGCGTTCGGCGGCGTGCCGACGATGGCGCAGACCTGGTCGGCCCGCGTGGAGCCGGAGCGGATGGAGAGCGCCGGCGGCCTGACGGTCGCGACCTTCCAGCTCGGCATCTCGACCGGCGCCGTCGTCGGCGGGGTGCTGATCGATGCCACCAGCGTCTCGGTCGTCTTCGTGGCCGGCGGCATCTCCGCCGTGCTCGGCGGTCTGCTCATCGCCTCCACCCGGCGCTGGTTCGCCCGGCGTCCCTGACCTGCGCGGTCCGTCGGGCTCCGGTCAGGCGACGGCGGCCGTCTTGCGCCAGGCGGTCGGGTTCGACCCGGTGTGGCGGCGGAACGCGCGGCTGAAGGCGGCCTCCGATCCGTAGCCGAGCGAGACGGCCGTCTGGGCGACGCTGACCCGCCCGTCGGCGAGCAGCGTCTTGGCGCGCTCCATCCGCACCCGGAGCAGGTAGCGCGCGGGCGGCTCGCCGACCACGGTGTGGAACCGCTCGGCGAAGGCGGAGCGCGAGGTGCTGGCGACGCGGGCCAGCCGCTCGATCGTCCACGCGCCTCCCGGGTCGTCGCGGATCGCGTCGACGGCCCGTGCGATGTGGGGGTCGCTCGCCGGGAGGAGCCAGCCGTCGGGTGCGCAGCCGTTCTCGACCCAGGCGCGTACCGCCGATGCCGCGAGCACGCTCACCAGGCGCCCGGCGAACGCGCACGACGCGGGCCGAGCGCTCGCGACCTCGGCGACGAGCGCCTCCGCGAGAGCGTTCAGGTGGGCATCCCGCCGCAGCAGCTGGCACGCGATGAGCGCATCGGGCAACGATCGCGCGAGGGGATGCTCGGCGCCCGAGGCCAGGCGCAACGACCCGGCGACGATCACGGTGTCGGCCTGCGCGTGCACGCGGTACGCGGTCGGCCGGGTGCGCAGCACGAAATCGCCTCCGCGCAGCAGGGTGGTCTCGGCGTCCGTCCGCAACTCGAGCTCGCCGCTCATCACCAGGAAGAACGGGACCTCGTGCACCCGGCCGCCGATCGCCTCGCCGGAGGTGAGCTCGTGCCGGGCGAAGTCGACGAGCGTCCAGTCCATGGCGGCGAGCATCTGCTCGAGCATCCGCGCCGTGCGCTCGGTGAGCGCGCCGGTCGCGACCGGCGCCAGGGGGAAGGCGCCGGCGGGCGGCGCGTCCGTTTCGATGATGCTCACGAGGGGGCCAACCGCCGCGGCGCATCAGGGATTCCCGACGCGCAGGACATGCGTCACGCGCCGCTCGGCAGCACTCCGCCCAGTTCGCGGCGGGAGCGCAGCCCGAGCTTGGCGAGCACCTTGCGCATGTGGAAGGCGACGGTCGGTGCGGAGAGGAAGAGCGCGTCAGCGATCTCGGCGTTGGTGAGGCCGCGGGCGGCCAGCTGGGCGACCTCGCGCTCTCGTCCGCTCAGCGTCTCGAGACCGTCGGGGTGCGCGGGGTCTGCGCCCTCCTCGTCGCCGTCCAGGAGTGCCAGTGCGCGCAGGAGCGCCGGTCGTGCCCCGAGCACCCGGAAGCCGTCGGCGGCCGAGCGCAGCATCCGCTCTCCGGCGCGCCTGTCCCCGTGCCGGAGCAGGAGGCGTCCCGCGTCGAGCGCGACCTGTGCGCGGGAGCGCGGCGAGCCGTGGCCGGCGGCGGCCCGATAGGAGCGGACGGCCTGCTCCGTGAGATCGAATGCCTCGGCGACCCGGCCCTCCAGCCACTCCAGCGACCCGTAGATCGGCGACCAGCCGGTGCCGGCGAGCGCACGGAGCCGTGTCAGCTCGCGGTCCGCCTCCTCGGCCCGGCCCAGCTCGGCCAGCGCCTCCACCCGGTACGTGAAGATCGCGGAACCCGCGAGCCAGCGCGCGCCGATCGCTTCGGGGGAGAGCGCGGCGACGACCTCCTCCGGGCGTCCCGCCGAGCGTGCCTGCTGCACGGCGGCGAGCAGTTCGAGCTCCACCCCGAAGGTGTCGTAGTCGGTGACGGTCACGTCGCGGGCGACGCGCCGGTTCGTCTCGTACGCGTCGCCGTCGCCGGCTTCTGCGGCGAGCACTGCCCGCAGCAGGTACACCAGCGGACGGGAGGAGACATCGATGCTGTCGAGGGCGGCGACGGCGGCGTCCTCCAGCATCCCGGCGGCCTCGACGGGGCGGCCCTGCACCCACCAG
Source organism: Leifsonia sp. NPDC058194 (assembly GCF_042883605.1). Lineage (NCBI taxonomy): Bacteria > Bacillati > Actinomycetota > Actinomycetes > Micrococcales > Microbacteriaceae > Leifsonia > Leifsonia sp. NPDC058194. The sequence goes on from NZ_JBHVVL010000004.1 coordinate 497,597, forward strand.
CAGTAGGCGAGCAGGACGCGGGCGTGGCCGAGGCTCCAGCCGATCACGCCGCGGGAGGCGAGGGCGAGGGCGCGTTCGAGGTCGGCGGCGGCGGCGTCGACTCCGCCGATCCCGGCGAGCACGCCCGCCCGGCAGGTGAGGGCGTCGCTGAGCGCGGGGCTGTCCGCTGCCGAGGCGATGGCGATGGAGAGCGCACCCAGCTCGGCGGCGACGCGGTCGCCGTCGCCGATGCGCGCTGCGGCCACGATGGCCAGCCCCGTCGCCCGCAACCGAATCTCCTCGGCGGACGGCAGCGGCGCCAGGCGGCGGTCGGCGAGGTCGCGCGGCCGGGCGAGGAGGTCTTCGGCGACGGCGCGCGTCCGGTCGAGGAGGGCGAGCACGGGGCCGTAGTCGTCGGTCGTCAGCTGGACCATGACCGCCATCATCGCCGCGTGCATCCGGAGCGTCTCCGCGTCGGGATGGCCGGACTCCTGCTCGGCGAGCTCGGCGGCGAACGCGACGGCCCACTCCACGTCCCCGGTGATCTGGCGGGTCTGGAGCACGGCCAGATCGCGCACCGGGTCGCGGGGGAGCCCCTCCAGCTCCGGGAGCAGGTCGAGCACGACCGGGCTCACGAACGCCGCGCCGGCGAGCACGCAGGCTTCGACGACCAGCTCACCGCGCAGCGTGCCGTCGGCGAGGTCGGCGGCGCGCCGGAGGTAGTCGACGGCCCGCTCCGGATGCCCGTCGCGTGCCGCCTCCGCGGCCCGGGCGCGCACGGCGCTCAGCAGGTCGGCGTCGAGCGCCCCGGTATCGAGCGCTCCGGGATCGCGGGCTCCGGTGTCGCGCCCGGAGGCCGCATCCAGCCGGCAGATCAGTGCCCGGTGCGGGTTGTCCAGCACGCCGGCGGCCGTCGTCAAGATGGCCGATCGGCGCTCCGGGGCGAGTCTCGCGCGCACGTCGGTGGCGTAGAGGTCGTGGAACGCGCGGACCGTGTCGGCGTCGGCGCGCACGAGAAGACCTGCCGAGACGGCCGCCTCCACGTCGATCCTCTCGTGCAGGGCGTCCGCGATCGCGGCGAGCTCGTTCGTCCCGATCGCGTCGCGCAGCGCCGCGCAGATCTCGACGGCGGCGATCACGGCCGCGGGCTGGTCGGCGCCGGCGGAACGGAACGGGTTCTCCGGCTGGTGCGGCAGACGGACGTCCTCGTCCCAGTGGGTCCGTCGGCCGTCGGCAGACCGCTCCATCGCGCCGACCACGGCGTCGAGGAGCACCGGGAGGCCGCCGGAGAGCTCCCGGATCCGGGAGGCCAGACGCAGGGAGACCTCGGCGTCGTGCACCCGCGAGATGTACTCGCGCACCCCGGCGGCGTCGAGCGGTTCGAGCACGATCCGTCGCACGTCGTCCCATGCCCCGGGCTCGGCGTCGACCAGCGCCGCCGCGATCTCATCGGTGCGCGGCGCGTGACCGGCGAGCACCACGCAGACGCCGTCATGGGCGATTCTGCCGAGGACGAAGCGCAGCGCCTGCACGGACGGCTCGTCGATCCACTGCGCGTTGTCGATCACGAGCGCGAGCCGGCGCGATGCGGAGGTGCCACGCGCGAGCGCCGGGAGCAGCACGCGCGCGACCGCCAGCAGAGCGGGGACCCCGGCATCCCCGAGCACGCCGAGCCGGACGCCGGCCGCGTGCGCCAGCTTGTCCGCCAGCGCGAACGGGAACGAGGACTCGAACGCGTCTGCGCTGACCGACACGACCCGCAGCCGGTCGGACGCAGCGGCGAACTGCCGCAGCCAGGTGCTCTTGCCGACGCCGGCGAGACCGCTGACGGCGACGAGCGTGCCGTTGGCGCGGCGTGCGCGGGCGGCCACGGCCTCCGGGCGGTCCTCCGGGGCGAGCGCGGGGTGCGGGCAGGTGGGCATCGTGCCCACATGCTAGCGGGCCAGCGCACTATCCGGACCGGATAGTCCTCGGCCTCCTCCGGCAGCGGACCGCTCGCGCGCGTTTAGCGTTGCGGGAGTCTCTGGTCTCGAAAGGTCTCTCATGCACCGAACACAGCCGCGTTCGCGGCGCCTCGTCCCCTCTGCTGCCGGTCTCGCCGCGCTGGCCCTCGTCACGACGGGGCTGCTGGCGGGCTCCCCCGCATCGGCGGCCACGGTCGTCACGGATCAGTCGATCGGCGCCCCGGGCGGCACGGTGTGGATGGTCCCCGCGGGGGTCCACTCGATCGACGTCGTGGTCGCCGGCTCGGCGGGCGGGGGCGGGGGACCGGTCAACTTCCCGGGGACCGACTGGACGATCACCGCCGACGGCAACGGCGGAGCGGGTGGCCTCGTGCAGGCGACGATCCCGGTGGAGCCCGGCCAGACCCTCGTGTTCTACTCGAGCACCATGGGCGGGCCCACCAACTCCGACAAGGCCTCGCCCGGCGCCGGCGGAGCCGGCTACTTCACCGGAGGCTCCGGTGACACCGGCTCCCTCGAAGCCCACGCGGGCGGCGGGGGCGGCGGGGCGAGCGCCGTGCTGCTGCGCACCGGGGGAGCGGACACGCCCCTGATCGTCGCCGGCGGCGGCGGAGGCGGCGGCGGCCTCGGCGCGGCGTTCATCGGGTACGAGGGCGGTCGGGGCGGCGCCGCGGGTCAGACCGGCGGCAACGGCTCGGGTGCCGGCCACGGCAACGGCGGGGCGATCTCGCCCCCGGGGTACGGCGGCGGCCGCACGGGCGGCAACGCGGCGACCAGCAGCTCGGCCGGCGGCGGAGGAGGCGGAGGCGGAGGCACGCCCGCCGGCGACGGCGGCGGTGGCGGCCAGGCCGGTGGCGGTGGCGGTGGCGGCGGCGCGGGCGGTTCCAACTGGACCGACTCGAGCCGGGTGCAGGTCGGCGGCACCACCTACTGGAACGGCAACGGCTACGTCCTGCTCTCCTACAGTCAGGCGCAGGGCACCGCGCTGACAGTGACCTCCTCCGACGCCGACTCGGTGTACGGCGCACCGGCCGACCTCACCGTCACCGTCGCGAACACCGAGGGCGGCACCGTCCCAGTCGGCGACATCGTCGTCAGCGAGGGCGGCACGCAGATCGCCTCGGCGGCGGTGGGCGAGGACGGCACGGCCTCCTTCCCCGCGCTCGTCTCCGCTGTCGGCGTACACGACCTGACGTTCGCGTACGATCCCGGAACCGAGCCGTTCGCCGCGGCGACGGAACCGTTCGTCCAGACGGTCACTGCGGCGCCGACGCAGTTCACCGAGCTCGTCTCCACCAAGCCGGCGTCGACCGGCGCACCCGTGACGGTGACGGGATCCATCGTCCCCACGACGCCGCCGGGCGACGGGTACGCCCTGCCCTCGGGAGACGTCGTGGTCTCGGTGCGCGGGGCGACCCTCGCCACCGTGCCGCTCGCGGCCGACGGCACGTTCTCGTTCACCCCGGCCTGGGCGCCGGGCACGCTCCCGCTCGCGTTCGGCTACGCCGGAGACGCGAACTACGCGGCGGCGGACGACGCGGACCTCGACGTCGCGATCGCCAAGGCGCCGACGCAGACGTCGGTGACGCTCGACGTGTCCGACATCCGGGTCGGCAAGCGGGCGACCGCGACGGTGCGGATGGCGCCCAGCGGCCCGGCCGTCATCGACCCGACCGGGTTCGTGCAGGTGACCGTGGACGGTGCGCCGTACGGGGCTCCGCTGCCGGCCGCCGCCGTCGTCGATGCGACGGTCGCGCTCGCGGGGCTCTCGACAGGCGATCACACGATCCGGGCCGAGTACCTCGGCGACGCGGCGTTCTCCGCCTCGCGCAGTGTGGAGGCGACCCTGACGGTCTCCGCCGCGGCCATCCCGCTCGCGCTCGCGCAGACGGGATCCGATCCGGAGCCGTTCGGCAGCCTCCTGCTCGTCGTGCTGCTCGTCGGATCGGGCGCCGTGCTGTGGCTCGCCCAGGCCCGCCGGAGCAAGCGACCGGCGCAACCGCCGATGGAGTGACCGGCCGGTCACACCACGAGCAGCACCGCCAGGACGACCATCAGCACCGCGATCCCCGCGTCCAGGATCCGCCAGGCGACCGGCCGGGCGAAGAGCGGTGCGGCCACGCGGGCGCCGAACCCGAGCACGCTGAACCAGAGCAGGCTCGCGGTCGCGGCGCCCGCGCCGAACACCCAGCGCCCGGGGTCGCCGTGGTCGGCCGAGAGCGACCCGAGGAGCAGCACGGTGTCGAGGTAGACGTGCGGGTTGAGCCAGGTGATCGCCAGGCACATGCCCAGCGTGGCGGCCAGCGAGGGCGCCGCTCCGGAGGCTGCGGTCAGTGTCGAGGGCTTCAGCGCACGGCGGGCGGCGAACACGGCGTAGCCCAGGAGGAAGGCGAAGCCGACCCAGCGTACGATCTCCAGCGCGAGCGGCGCTGCCTTCACGAGTGCTCCGATCCCGGCGACGCCGGCCGCGATCAGCAGAGCGTCGCTGAGCACGCAGATCGCCACGACCGGGAGCACGTGCTCGCGCCGGAGACCCTGCCGCAGCACGAAGGCGTTCTGTGCGCCGATGGCGACGATGAGGGACGCGCCCGAGCCGAGCCCGGTCAGGAAGATCGTGAACACCCCTCGACCGTACGGAGTCGGCGCAGTGTAGTACAGCTTGTTTTTCTTACGAAGCATTAGCATCGTTGATGATGGATGCCCATGCCGAGCACTTGAAGACCCTGGCGGCCGTGATCGACCACGGCACCTTCGAGCGTGCCGCCGCCGCCCTGCACGTCACCCCGTCGGCGATCAGCCAGCGGGTGAAGGCGCTGGAGGAGCAGGCCGGCCGGGTGCTCGTGCGGCGCAGCAAGCCGATCGAGCCCACCGATGCGGGCCGGGTGCTGCTGCGGCTCGCACGGCAGGTGGCGCTGCTGGAGGCGGAGGCGGCAGCCGAACTGGATGCCGGGGGCGGCGCGTCGACCACCATCCCGCTCGTCGTCAACGCCGACTCCCTCGCCACCTGGGTCCTGCCCGCGCTCGCCGGCCTCCCGGCTCTCGCGTTCGAGATCACGCTCGACGACCAGGAGCACACGCTCGACCGGCTGCGCGACGGGACCGCGATGGCGGCGATCGGCTCGGACTCCGAGGCCGTCCAGGGCTGCACGGTCTCTCCGCTCGGCGCGATGGTCTACCGCGCCGTGGCGAGCCCGGCGTTCGTGGACCGCTGGGCGCCGCACGGCTGGACTCCGGAGGCCGCGGCGGCCGCGCCGATGCTGGTCTTCGACCGCAAGGACGCCCTGCAGGACCGCTACCTCTCCCGCTTCGCCCCCGGCGCCCACCCGCCACGCCAGTACGTGCCCGCGTCGACCGAGTTCGCGCGTGCCGCGGAGCTCGGGCTCGGCTGGGGGATGCTGCCCGACCTCCAGACCGCCGAAGCGCTCGCCGACGGCCGGCTCGTGGTGCTCGACGAGTCGGGAGCCGAGTCGGTGACTCTGCACTGGCACCAGTGGTCGATGCGGTCGGCGGCGCTCACCTCGGTCGCGGACGCCATCGCGGCGCGTGCGGCCGCGGAGCTGCAGCCTCCCGGACGCTCCTAGAGGGTCGCCAGCACCAGGTCCAGGGCGTCGGCGAAGCGGTCGGCGCTCTCGCGCGTGATGCAGAGCGGCGGCTTGATCTTGAGCACGTTCTTGAAGTCGCCGGTGGGCTGCACGATCGCGCCCTCGGCCAGCATCCGGTCGCAGACGAGCGTCGCCTCGGCGGTCGCCGGGGTCATCTCCGTGCGGTCGAGGACGAGCTCGACGCCCAGGTAGAGGCCCATCCCGTGCACCGCGCCGACGATGGGGTGACGCTCGCCCAGCTCGCGCAGCCGGTCGGCGAGATGATCGCCGACCACGACCGCGTTCTCCTGGAGGCGCTCGTCGCGCATCACGTCGAGCACCGTGAGCCCGACGACCGAGCTGACCGGGCTGCCGCCTGCCGACGAGAAGAACGAGCCCTCGGCGGCGAACGACTCGGCGATCTCGCGACGGGTGATGACCGCCCCGAGCGGCTGGCCGTTGCCCACCGCCTTCGCGATCGTGATGACATCCGGGACCACGCCCTGCTGCTGCGAGCCCCAGAAGTAGTGGCCGAGCCGGCCGAAGCCGACCTGCACCTCGTCGGCGATGCAGACGCCGCCGCGGGTGCGGATGCGCTCGTAGACGCCGGCCAGATAGCCGTCCGGCAGCATGAGCCCGCCCGCGTTTCCGAACACCGGTTCGGCGATGTACCCGGCCACGTCGACGCCGGCCGCGTCGAGCGCGGCGAGGTCGTCGTCGAGATCGGCCAGGTAGTCGGCTGCCGAGTCGGGGCCGCGGTGCACGCCGCGCAGCGAGTTCGGTGCCGCGACGAGCTTCACCCAGTCGGGCCGGGTCTCCAGCGCTCGCGGGTTGTCCCCGAGGGACGAGGAGACGGAGTCGGAGCCGACGGTCCAGCCGTGGTACGCCTCCTTCACCGCGAGCACCGTGCGGCGACCGGTGTGCGTCTGCGCGAGCCGCAGCGCCAGGTCGACCGCCTCGCTGCCCGAGTTCACCAGGAAGACGGTGTCGAGGCCCTCCGGAGCCAGCTCCGCCAGACGCTCGGTGTAGCGGGAGAGCTCCTCGTAGTGGAAGCGCGAGTTCGTGTTGAGCCGGGCCCACTGGTCCCGCACGGCCTCGACGAGGCGCGGGTGGCCGTGGCCGATCTGCGTCACGTTGTTCACCATGTCGAGGTAGCTCTGGGCGCGGGTGTCGAACAGGTGGTGCCGCCAACCGCGCTCGATGAGCGGGGGATGGGCGAAGTAGTGCTCCTGCACGCGCGCGAACGTGTCGTCACGGCGGGCGAGGGCTCCTGCCGCGTCCGGCACGGCGGCGGTGACGTCGAGCCCGAAGAGATCGGACGGGTCGGGGGAGACCGAGGCCCACAGGGCGAACGGCGCGGTCGGCGTGACGAACGCCGGGGGCCGGTGGCCCACGGAACGGCTGAGCTGCGCGGTGAGACGGATGGTCGTGCCGATCTCGTCGCCCGCGGCGACCGTCGCGGTCGTCAGCGGGCGGGTCAGGCCGTCGAGCCAGAGCTCGACGCCGTCGCCGCGCAGCGTCCACGCGCCTTCGACCAGGGAGAGCTCGCCGGCGAACGGGGCGGTGACCGGGACGCCGACCGGGGCATCCAGCGTGACGCCCAGGGCGATCGCCGCGGTCGCCGTCGAGCGGTCCCGCACGGCCCGGGTCAATCGGCCCTCGCCGTAGCGGGTGATCGCATGGCCCGACTCCCGGCACACCCGGGCGAGCACCTCGTCCTCCGCCGAGGTGTCCGCCCACGCGCCGCAGTCCTGATCGCGACCCAGCACCGACAGATCGGCCAGGTTGGCATCGCCGCTCTCCAGGGCGACCAGGCGGCCGAGCTGGGGGAGTGAGGCCGGGGCGCCGAGGCGATGACGCAGGAGCGCCTCCATCTCGTCCGCGTCGATGCGGCGGGCGACATCGAAGGCGACCCACTCGTGGGCGCGGTTCTCGTCCGCGTAGAGGTTGTCCGAGTCCAGTGCCACCTGCTGCTCGCCGCTGACCACCAGCACCGCGCCGCGCAGCACCACGAGGGGCCAGAGCGCGGCGAGGTCGGCGTCGTCGAGCGGCGAGCACTCGTGGAACGCCTCCACCACATCGAGCACGGCCGCGAACGGCTCCTCGGGCACATGGTGGAGCACACTGGCGACGGTGGCGGCGAGATCGCCGGCGAGCCAGCCGTCGGCGACGTCGCCGAAGTCGATGACGCCCGGCCCGGAGGCACCGAGCACGATGTTGTCGTCGGTCACGTCTCCGTGGGTCGCCTGCACGCGCAGGCGAGACCGCAGCGGCTCGAGGCGCGCGAGGGCGTCGTCCGCCGCAGCCCGCACGACGCGGCGCTTGGCGGGCTGCTCCACGTGATCGAGCAGCAGGTCCACGACCTCGCCGCCGATCCGCGAGTCCCACTGGGTCGTGCGGTCCAAGCCCGGGTGCTGCAGCGCGGCGAGACCGGCCGCGATCCCGCCGGCGAGCGCGCCGAGGGTGCGCAGCTGGTCGGGGCTCGGGTGCGCGACATCGGTCAGCGGCTCGCCCTCGAGGAAGCTGAGGACGCGGGCGTGGAGCTCGACCCCGCGCACGTCGACCGGGACCAGCTCGCGGTCGCCGGCGGCGGCGATCACGGAGGGCACGCGGATACCCGAGTCGGCGAGCGCCGTGAGGGCCGCGTTCTGCGCCAGCAGCTCGTCGACGGAGAAGACGGGGTTCGCGATCTTCAGCACGTAGCGTGCGCCGCCGGCCTCGATGAGGTAGTTGCGATCCTGCTGGCTGCCGAGCTCGGTGACCGTGCCGGACAGCCCGAAGTGCTCGGACGCGATGGCGCCGGCGTCGTCCGGGGTGATGTCCGGGCGGGGAAGCGATGGCTGGTCGAGGAAGTCGAAGTTCGGCACGGATGCTCCAGGGCTCGTCGGCGGGCTGAGACCAAGTCTAGTGAGGGCCCGCACCCCGCCAGCACCCAGCGAACGCACGGGCATCGGCGCGTAGCATCAACGCGTGAAAACCTGGAGGACGGCGGTCGCGGCATTCGTCGTCGACGCCGCCCTCGTCCTCGTCTTCGTGCTCGTCGGGCGCCGCAGCCATGGCGAGTCGGCGGGCTTCACCGGCCTGATGACGACCCTCTGGCCGTTCCTGCTCGGCCTCGTGGCCGGCTGGCTGGTGACCTGGGCCTGGCGGCGTCCGCTGGCGGTCGTCTGGCCCGGCGTGCCGATCTGGCTGATGACCGTGGCCCTCGGGATGCTCATCCGCACCTCCGCGGGCCAGGGGGTGCAGCCGAGCTTCATCGCGGTGGCCTTCGTGGTGCTCGGCGTCTTCCTGGTCGGCTGGCGACTCGTCGCGATGCCGTTCGTGCGGCGTCGCGCCCTGCGCCGGACCGCCTGAGCCGGCCTCCGGTCAGCGCACGGCGGCGGCGATCAGCGTCGCGACCGTGTAGATCGCCAGACCCGCGAGCGCACCGACCACCGTCCCGTTGATGCGGATGAACTGGAGGTCGCGGCCCACCTGGGTCTCGATCTTGTCCGTCGTCTCGGCCGCATCCCAGCCCCGCACGGTCTCGCTGATGACCCCCGCGATGTCGTGTCGATAGGCCGTCACCAGGTGCAGTGCGGCGTCCACCAGGCGCGCGTTGAGGGAGTCACGGAGCGCGGGCTCGGCGGCGATCCGTCGCGCCGCGTCGGCGAGGGCGGCCTCGGCCCGGCGGCGCAGCTCGCTCCCGGGGTCCGAGAGGGCGTCGACGGCGGCGGTGCGCGCGGCCTCCCACGCCGACGCCGCGAGTTCCCGGATGCGCGGATCGTCGAAGGCGCGCGCCTTGGCCGACTCCAACCGGGCGATCGTGTCGGGGTCGTGCTGCAGCCGCTCGGCGAGCTGGCCGAGCGCGTCGTCGATCGCGTGCCGGAGCCGGTGGTCGGGGTCGCGTCGCACGTCGCCGATGAAGCGCCGGGCCTCCGTGTGCAGCCGGTCGTCCACCAGCCGGTCCACGAACGACGGGACCCACGACGGCAGCCGCCGCGACACGAGCGTGGCGAACGCGTCGGGATGGGCGGCGAGCCAGTCGTCCACGCGGTCCAGCACCAGGTCGACCACCTCGCGCTGACCGCCCGACTCGAGCACCTTCTCGCCCAGGCGGCCGAGTGGCGGCCCCCACTCCGGATCGATCAGGTGCGTGCGCACCACCGCTTCGATCGCATCCCGCATCCGCTCGTCGTCGAGCAACCCGGCGAGCCCGACGACCGCGGCCGAGCCTTCGGCCACCACGCGGCGGGCGTTCTCGGGTTCGGCCAGCCAGCCGGCGATCGCCCCGGCGATGTCGACGGACGCGAGCTTCGCGGACACGACCTCGTCGGCGAGGAAGTTGGTCTCGACGAACTCGCCCAGGCTCTCGCCGATCTCGTCCTTGCGGGTCGGGATGATCGCCGTGTGCGGGATGCGCAGCCCGAGCGGATAGCGGAACAGGGCGGTCACCGCGAACCAGTCCGCGAGCGCGCCGACCATCGCGCCCTCGGCGGCCGCCCGCACGTAACCCAGCCAGGGGTAGCGGTCCTGCAGCGCGAACGCGACGGTGAACACGATCGCGGCGACGATGAGCAGTGATGTCGCGAGGGTCTTCATCCGCCGCAGTGCACGGCGACGCTCGGCGTCGTGCAGGGCGATGTCCGCGCTCACTGCACCAGGTGGAGTTCGCGGCTGGTGTTGTTCAGCCGGTGGGCGCCGTCATCGGCCGCCACCACGATGTCCTCGATGCGCACGCCGAACCGGCCGGGCAGGTAGATGCCGGGCTCCAGGGAGAAGCACATCCCGGCCTCGATCGGCCGCTCCTCGCCCTCCACCAGGTAGGGCGGCTCGTGCGTCGTGGTGCCGATGCCGTGACCCACCCGGTGGATGAAGTACTCCCCGTAGCCTGCATCGCTGATGACGGCGCGCGCGGCGCGGTCGATGTCCTGGCAGGGGACGCCGACGGCGACGGCGTCGAACGCCGCCTGCTGGGCGCGCTTCACGATCTCGAAGACCTCGTGCTCCTCGTCGGTCGGCTCCCCGACGTGGACGGTACGGGTGGTGTCCGATCCGTAGCCGTCCATCAGGCCGCCGAAGTCGAGCACGACCATGTCGCCCTCCGCGATCACGCGGTCCCCGACCTCGTGGTGCGGATTCGCGCCGTTCGGGCCCGAGGCGACGATCGTGAAGTCGACCTGGGAGTGGCCGTGCTCGCGCAGGAGCCGGTCGAGGTCGGCCGCGACCTCCCGTTCGGCGCGTCCGGCGAACCGCGCGCCGAGGATGTCGTCGAAGGTCGCGTCTGCCGCGGCGCCGGCCGCCGCGAGACGATCGATCTCGTCGGCGTCCTTGACGGCGCGCAGCATCGGCAGCGCGTGCGAGATCGCTTCGAACCGTGCGCCCGGGAGCTTCTGCTGCAGGCCGAGCAGATGCATCGCCCAGAGTGCGTCCGACACCGCGAACCGTCCCGACGGCTCCATCAGCGCCGATGTCGGCACGTACTCGTCCTCGCCGTCCGACCAGTCGACGAGCCGGAAGGCATCGGCCGCCCGGGTGGCGGCCGCTCCGTCATGCTCCAGGGCGGGCACGACCATCGCCGGCTCGCCGTCGACCGGGACCACGAGCAGGGTGATCCGCTCGGTGGTCGCGACGGGCAGGTAGTCGGCGAAGTACGCGAGGTCGGGGCCGGGCGCGATCAGCAGCGCGTCGAAACCTGCGGCGCGCGCCTGCGCCGCTCCCCGTCGGATCCGCTCGGCGAAGTGCTGGGCCGTGATCTGCTGCATGATGCCTCCGATGCGCTGGGATGGGGCTGTGCGGTGCCGTGCCGTGTGGTGCTGCGTCGTCCTGTGGCTCAGTCCTCCGCCGGGCCGAGCCACGCGCCGGCCACCGTGTTGTGCGCCGACTCGGCGTCCGACGGGTGGAAGATGCCCGCCAGCACATCGCGGTACAGGCGGCCGAGCTCGCTGCCGGCGAAGTAGGTCGAGCCTCCCGAGACCCGGATGGCCTGGTCGACCACGCGCCGCGCCGTCTCGGTGGCGCGGACCTTGAGGCCCACGAGCTTCGGGAACCAGAACGCCCCGTGGTCGGCGAGCGTGTCGACATCGCGCGCGAGGGTGTCGAGCTGGGGGAGCAGGGCGTCCTGGTCGATGGCCGCCTCGGCCACCCGCCAGCGGATGTCCGGGTCGCTCGCGTAGCTGCGGCCGTCGTTCTTCAGGCTCGTGCGTTTGCGTGCGGCGGCGACGGCGAGCTCGAGCGCTCGTGCGCCGATGCCCGTGTAGACCGAGGCCAGCAGGATCTCGAAGCTCGCGAAGATCGCGAAGACCAGCGGGTCCGGGTTGGGGCCGGGCGGCAGGCGCCGCACGATCCGGTCGGCGGGGGATCGCGCGCCCTCGAGCAGCGTGGTGCGGCTCTGCGTGGCGCGCATCCCGATGGTGTCCCAGTCGTCGCGGATATCGAAGCCGCCGGCCGCGCGGTCGACGAACCCGTAGACGATCCTGGGCGCGTCCGCGCTGGTCGCATCGAGCCCCATGGTCCCCAGTCGCGTCCACGCGGGGGAGAGGGAGGTGAAGATCTTGCGCCCGTGGAAGGTGTACGAACCGTCGTCGTCGGGACGTGCCTCCGTCGTCGAGCCGAAGAGCACGAGGTCGTTGCCCGCCTCGCTGAGCCCGAACGCGAACACCTCGCCCGCGCCGGCCTCGCGCAGCACGAAGTCGAGCGAGTCGTCCCCGCGATCGCGCAGGATCTTCGCGACGCCGGTCCAGACGAGATGCATGTTGACCGCCAGTGCCGTGGCGGGCGCGGCGCCGGCGAGACGGACCTGCAGCCGCGCCGTCTGCTCGAGGCCGAGCCCGAGGCCGCCGTACTCGACCGGCACCAGGGCGCGCAGGTAGCCGATCTCGGTCAGCTCGGCGAAGTCCTCGTCGAAGAAGCGGTTCTCGGCGTCGTAGCCGGCCGCCCGACCCCGGAACCGCTCCAGGAGGTCGTCGCCCAACAGCTCGTGCTCGGTCACGTCCCTCAGCCTAAGGGAGCGCGACCGTGCACGATACGGGCTGTCGGCGCGTCACTGAGCGGTGTAGCCGCCGTCCACCAGGTGGTAGCTGCCGGTGATGAAGCTCGCCGCGTCGGAGGCGAGGAACGCGACCAGGGAGGCGACCTCCTCCGGCTCGCCCAGCCGACCGAGAGCGTGCTTGCCCTCGAGGAACGCCAGCGCCTCGGCGGAGAGGTTCGCCTCCACGAGGGGGGTGCGGATGAAGCCGGGGCCGACCGCGACGACGCGCACCTTGTCGGCGGCGTACTCGAGCGCCGCGTTCTGCGTGAGGCCGAGCAGCGCGTGCTTGGCGGTGACGTAGGCCGACGAGTTCGCGAAGCCGACGCTGCCCAGGATGGACGCCATGTTCACGATCGCGCCGCCGCCGTTCGCGGCCATCGCCTTCAGCTGCGGCTGCATGCCGTAGAAGACGGCGTTGAGGTTGACCTCGATCACCTTGCGCCAGCTGTCGAGCGAGTACTCGCCGACCGTGGCCGCCTCTCCGCCGATGCCGGCGTTGTTGACCGCGATCTTCAGCGGTGCCAGGGCGTTCGCGGCCGCGACGCTCGCCTCGCCGAACGCGGGGTCGGTCACGTCGCCGGCGAGGGCGGCGGCCGTGCCGCCCGCGGCTTCGATCTCGGCCACGACGGCCTGCGCGTGCTCCTCGTTCAGGTCGGTGACGAGGACGGCAGCGCCGCTCGCCGCGAGAGTGAGCGCCACGGCGCGCCCGATGCCCGAGCCGCCTCCGGTCACGATCGCGGACCGGTCGGCGACGTCGTACTGAGCCATGAAAATCTCCCTTCAGTTATCCGACACCTGTCGGATAACTCCATTGTACGATCGAAAAGTGGATGCCCGCCAGGAGAAGACCCTCGCTCGACTGACCGCGGCGATCCTGGACCTCGCGACGGCCGGGTCGGTCGCCGACGTGTCGGTCTCCGCCTTGGCGTCGGCCGCGGGCGTGCACCGCTCGACCGTGTACACCTACGCCCCGTCTCCGGTGGATCTGCTCCAGCGCGTGCTCCGGACCGAGCTCGACCGGTTGCGCGAGGCGTACCTGGTCGGCGTCGCACCGGAGGCCGCGGCCACGGCCGTGCGCGGCGTCACCCGCGCCGTGCTCCAGCACGTGGACGCGCACGATGCGATCTACCGGCGCGGGCTCGGCGCGGAGAGCGGGAGCTCCAGCCTCCACGCACTCCTGAGCGAGCACTTCGAGGGCTCCATCCGGCTGCTGCTCGACCAGCACAGCGTCGACGTCCCCGCGGCAGACGACATCGAGCGCCGGACCATCGCCCGCTACCTCGCGGACGGCACCATCGGGGCCATCGATGTCTGGCTCGGGCGCCCGCGGCCGCGCGACGTGGACGAGCTGCTCGACCTGATCGCGCGCCTGACCCCGGCCTGGTGGCCCGACCGGGTGGACGGGGCCTCCCCGGTCCGTTGAGGGGTGCGGCCGATAATGGGGACATGGGCCGGCTGCGCGACACCCTCGACAGCTGGTTCCGTCGCGCCCCGCTCCTGAACGTCGCAGGCGACGAGGGGGAGGGACCCGTCGTGGTGCTGGTCCACGGCATCGCGTCGTCGTCGGTCACCTTCCAGAACCTGGTGCCGCTGCTCGAGCCGACCCACCGCGTGATCTCGATCGACATCCTCGGGTTCGGGCGCTCGCCCGCACCCGCCGATGCGCAGTACACCCTCGAGGAGCACGTCGACGCCCTCCACCGCACCCTGCGCTCCCTGCGCCTGCGTGCTCCGTTCGTGCTGGTCGGGCACTCGCTCGGGAGCCTGATCGTCGCGCGCTACGCCGCAGATCATCCGTCCGCGATCACCCGGCTCGTCCTGGTCGGGCCGCCGGTCTACGGATCGCCCGCCGCGATCGGCGACCGGCGCGTCCGCACCCGCGTCAGCGCGTACCTGCGGGCCTACGAGTTCCTGCGGGCGAACAAGGAGTTCACGATGATGAACGCCACGATCCTCGCGCGGATGCTGCCGATCAAAGGCGTCTTCGAGATCACCGAACGCAACTGGACCCCGTTCGTCCGCTCGCTCGAGAACTGCATCGAGCAGCAGACCGTGGTCAGCGACCTGGCCCGGGTGCGCGTGCCGGTCCACGTCGTCTACGGCACCCTCGACGCATTCATCGCGCCCGGGAGCCTCGCCGTGATCGAGGCGATGCGCAACGTCACCATGCACCGGGTGGAGGCGAACGACCACATCATCCGCAAACGCCTCGCTCGGGTGGTCGCCGCGGCCTGCGGCTGAGCACGGCTCGGTGCGGCTGAGCGCGGCTCGGTGCGGCTGAGCGCGGTTCAGTCGGTCGGGAGCACCAGTGCGTCGATCGTGGCGAGGTAGCCCTCGCCGTCGAAGCCCGTGAACAGGGACGACTGCGTGACGTAGCCGTGGACGAGGCCGACGTACAGGCTCACGTGGCGCTGGGCCAGCGTGGCGGCGCGGTCGTCGGGGAGGCCTTGCGCCCTCGCGTACCACTGGGTCAGATAGTCCCGCAGCATCCCCGTGATCCGCTCGCCGATCTCGGCCGCGACCGTCGACAGCTCGGGGTTGATCGGCACCTGGCCCCAGACCTGGAGCAGGAGCTGGAGCTCGCCGACCTGCTCCGTGAGCCCGGAGACCAGGAGCCGGACGACCTGCCCGGGCGAGGGGAGCGGATCGCTGTCGCGAGCCGTCGCGATGTCGAAGAAGCGCGCATCCATGATCTCGGCGACCGCCAGGCGGATGAGCTCGTCCTTGCTCTTGTAGTGCCCGTAGATCGCGCCGGCGGACAGCCCGGACTCCTCGATGATGTCGGCCATCGAGGTCGCGGCGAAGCCGGAGCGGGCGAAGCGGCGGAGGGCGGCGCGTGCGATCTGCTCCCGCCGTGCGGTGCGGTGCTCCTCGGTGACCTTCGGCATCGAGGCCTCCTCGTCCAGAACGAAAACGAATGATCGTTCTTGACAATAGCGGAGGCGTGTCCCAATATAAAGAACGATCATTCGTTTTTAATGGAGGCGGCATGTCCCACAGCACTCTTGCTCCGGTCGGGAGCGCAGACCAGACCCCGGCGGCACCCGGCGGCCCGCAGGGCCCCTCGGCCGCCGGTACGCCGCCCACGCCGCACACGCCGTGGCTGCGCTCGGTGCTGCTCGCGCTCGGCGCCGCGGCCGCGGTGCTGGTGGTGCTCCTCGCCTTCCTCTGGCCGACCGTCACCTCGACGGTCAAGGACCTGCCGATCGCGATCGCGGGCGACGCCACTGCCACGGCGCAGGTCGAGAAGCAGCTCGACGCGTCGGCAGACGGCGCCTTCGACATCACGACCGTCGCGACCCGCGACGACGCCGTGGATCTCATCCGCACCCGGGAGGCGTACGGGGCGATCGTCCTCGGCGAGAAGCCCGAGGTCCTCACGGCCTCGGCCAACGGCGCGGCCGTCAGCCAGCTCCTCGGCCAGGTCGCCGCGACCATCCAGAAGCAGGCGAACGCCCAGGCCGCCGCGGCCGTGGCGCAAGCCGTCGCCGCCGGCAAGGCGCCCGCGGGCACCGTCGCACCCACCATCACCGTCGCCGTCACCGACATCGTGCCGCTCGCGTCGACCGACGCCCGCGGTCTCGGACTGTCGGCGGCCTCCTTCCCCCTCGTCCTGGGCGGCATGCTCGGCGGCATCCTGATCTCGCTTCTGGTCGCCGGGAGCTGGCGGCGCCTCACCGCCGTCGCCGTCTACGCGGTGGTCGGGGGTCTCGCCGTCGCCGCCGTGCTGCAGGGCTGGTTCGGGATCCTGCAGGGCGACTTCGGCATCAACGCGCTCGCCGTCGGACTCTCGATGTTCGCCACCGCCGCCTTCATCGTGGGGATGAACGCGCTCATCGGCACCGCCGGCATCCCCGTGGGTGCCGTGCTCACCATCCTGGTCGGCAACCCCCTCTCCGCGGCCGCGCAGCCGCTGCAGTTCATCGTGGGACCGTGGGGTGCGGTCGGGCAGTGGTTCGTCCCGGGCGCATCCGTCACCCTGCTGCGCGACCTGTCCTACTTCCCGGACGCCTCCGCGGCCGGATCGTGGCTGGTGCTCGCCGGGTGGGCGCTCCTCGGACTGATCGGGATGACCGTCGGGCACTTCCGCAACCAGCGCGTGGTCGCCGCCGCGACGGCCTGAGCGCCTGCCCGGATAGGGTGGGCGCATGGAGCAACGGACGCTGGGAAGGACCGGCCGCGAGGTCTCGGTCGTCGGACTCGGGACCTGGCAGCTCGGTGCCGACTGGGGTGACGTTCAGGAGGCGGACGCCTTCGAGGTCCTCGACGCGGCGACCGCGTCCGGCGTCACCTTCCTCGACACGGCCGATGTGTACGGGGACGGGCGCAGCGAGCAGATCATCGGGCGGTTCCGCGCGGCGCGGCCCGACCTCCCGCTGACCGTCGCCACCAAGATGGGGCGGCGCGAAGAGCAGGACACGGCGAACTTCACGCTGGCGAAGTTCCGCGAGTGGACGGATCGCTCGCGCCGCAACCTCGGCGTGGACACGCTCGACCTCGTGCAGCTCCACTGCCCGCCCACCCCGGTGTTGTCGAGCGACGCCGTCTACGACGCGCTCGACACCCTCGTCGCCGACGGGGCCATCGCGAACTACGGCGTCAGCGTCGAGACGTGCGACGAGGCGCTCGCCGCGATCGCACGCCCCGGCACCGCGAGCGTGCAGATCATCCTCAACGCCTTCCGCCTGAAGCCGCTCGACCAGGTGCTCCCGGCCGCGCGCGCCGCCGGTGTCGGCATCATCGCCCGCGTGCCGCTCGCCTCCGGCCTGCTCAGCGGGCGCTACACCGAGCAGACGGAGTTCTCGGCCGACGACCACCGCTCGTACAACCGTCACGGCGAGGCCTTCGATGTGGGCGAGACCTTCTCCGGGGTCGACTACGCCGAAGGCGTCCTGGCGGCGCGCGAGTTCGCCGCCCTCGCGCCCGAGGGCTTCACCCCGGCGCAGACCGCGATCGCGTGGATCATCGCGCAGCCCGGCGTCTCGACCGTGATCCCGGGCGCGCGCTCCGCCGACCAGGCGCGCGCGAACGCGGCGGCGGCCCTGTTCCCCCACCTCCCCGAGCTCGACCCCGCCGTCCGCGCCATCTACGACACCCACTTCCGCGCCGCCATCCACCCCCGCTGGTAGCTCGCGAGACGTGTCATCCCGTCGAAGTTCACGTTGTGGCGCTTTCGGAGCCCCTTTTGAGCGCCACGTCGTGAACTTCGGTGTCAGCCCGAGGGGATGAGGCGGCGAAGCCGAGCGATCAGCTCCGCAGGTTGCGACAGGTCGTCCGCGGTGACACGCACGGTCCTCCAGCCGATGTCTTCGAGGCGTTCGCGACGTCGGATGTCTTTGCGCCAGACCGCGCGATCCACGCGGTGGATGTCTCCCTCGTATTCCACGGCGACGCAGACGTCCGGGTAGGCGAGGTCGACCCGGGCGACGAAGCGGTCGCCGTCGACGATGTCGAGATTCGGTCGCGGCGCCGGCAGGCCCGCTGATTCCAGCAGAAGCCGCAACCGCGTCTCTCCCGGGGACTCCGAGCCGACGCGGATGAGATCGATCGCCTGGCGGGCGCGAGCGATACCGCGACGACCGGGCGATGCCGCGATCGCGCGGGCGAGCGCTTCACGTGTGCTCAGAGGGTGGCGCCCCGACACGAAGTAGTCGCCGATGACCAGGAGTTCCGTCGGGACCAGCATCGTGGCGAGGTCGATCCAGGTCTGCTCCGGAGTGGTGACAGGCAGTCCCATCCGCTCGACCGTCGCCCACTCCGAAAGCTTGTGGCCCACGAAGCCCGCGATCTCCGGAGCCCGTCCCGGGGCGGGAACGCTCACATGGATCGGGGAGTCGTCTCTCCGAGGCAGCGGTGCCTCGAAGAGCAAGGCTGCCGTCCAATGGCTGAAGGCGAAGTCGACTCCCCGGTGCTGCGCGTAGGCATGGCACCGCTCGACGAGCCCGTCCATGCCCACGGGCAGCCGCATCACCCGGAACGGACGGACGAGGTCCTTTCCGCGAGTACGTGAGCGAGTGAGACCGCTTTCACGTGCCTGCCGAACGCTGAAAGGTCCATCCACCAGGGCGGGAGGGAGTGCAATTCGTGCTCGTGCCATCCCGACACCCTGCCACCAGACAAACCAGCCATCACGAGTTATCCACACCCCGCGCCCTCGAAGTTCACGAAGTGGGGGGGGCGTCGTGCGCGCTAAAACGAGGCCCTCAAGTACAACACGGGGGGGACGGCGAGGGAGGGCGCG
>NZ_JBHVVL010000005.1:0-199895 GCF_042883605.1 Leifsonia sp. NPDC058194
TATGCACATTTCGCAGCTTCGCAAGTACAATCGTACCATTCCGTTCAACTGAAAATCGAAAGGTCACCGGATCGATGCCGGTCGGAGCCACCAGAGAAAACCCCCGGTCAGCCGGGGGTTTTTCTCTTTCAACGATCGCTGATCCCGTACGAACCCCGGACTTTCAGACCGAGCATTTCAGACGGACGCCACCGACGCCACAGACCCGGACGCTGAGCTCGAGCGCGACTGAACCTCTCCGCGGCTCGCAACGCCGGATAGGCTCCACGCATGCCGATGTCCGAGTACGTGCAGTCCATCCGCAGCCGGATCGGAAACGACTTCCTCCTTCTCCCGGGTGTCACGGCCGTGATCCGAGACGGCGACAGGCTGCTGCTTGCACGGCACGCCATCAGTGAGCGGTGGAGCCTCATCGGTGGCGGCATCGAGCCGGGCGAGGAGCCGGCCGATGCGCTCGTCCGCGAGGTGCGCGAGGAGACCGGCGCAGAGATTCGCATCACGGGACTGATCGGCGCCTACGGTGGCGAGCAGATGGAGGGCGAGTACCCGAACGGCGATCGCGTCGGCTACGTCACGATCGCGTACGAATGCGAACTGCTCAGCCCAGCAGCCCCGGACATGGAGGAGCTCGTGGAGCTGGGCTGGTTCGAACGAGAACGGATCGCAACCCTGGATCGACGCGAGTGGATCGACCGCGTCATCGCGGACGTGCCGTAGATTCCGATTCGTCGATACTGCTCAGATGCCAGGCTGAACAGTCGCTGCACGACGTAGACGGCGGGAGGACCGGTGCGAACTCGGCGGACGCGTCCGGCGTGTTGCCGGCGATGACGACGGCCGCGGCAATGACAGTAGGACCCTTCGCAGCCCACTGCGAGTGGATCGTAAAGGCGTCCTACTCGAGACCGAGGGCGCCCATCACGGATTGAACCGCGACCACGATGCCGATCACCACGACGCCACCCGCCACCGACGCCGCGAAGGCGATCACACCGCGTCGGGTGCGGCGGCCCGCCACCGTACGGCGATCGAACGACAGCGCGGAGACCTTGTCGATGTTCGGAGCCACGATGGCCACGAACGGTTCCTGAGGGTCGTCCGGCAGTCCGTACGGCAGCGGCCGATCCGGCCCGTCGGCGCGGAAGACGCCGTCCCCGTCTTCGCGCATCTCGATCATGATGCCCCCATCCGCTCGATACCCGAAGCATAGGACCGTCGAGGGAGCGGCGCCAGGCACCAGCCTCAACCGCGACCCCGCGCGGCGCTGACCGGCAAGCCGAGCAGTTTTCGAGAAGCATCCGCCCACGTGCGAACGTAGATTGATCCCGGATCGTTCGACGAAGGAGACATCATGGCAACGACGTTCAGTGCTGAGGAGAAGGCCGCGATGAAGGCGGCCGCGGCGGAGAAGAAGGCCGCACTGGCGGGTGCCGAGGCGGCCGCCGCGTGCGAGGAGGCGATCGCCGCGCTGACCGGTACGGACAAGGAGCTCGCCGAGACCTTCCACCGCCTGGTCGCCGAGAACACCGACCTGGCGGCGAAGACCTGGTACGGGATGCCCGCGTACGCCGACGCGGACGGCAAGACGGTCGTCGCCTTCAAACCGGGGTCGAAGTTCAAGATGCGCTACGCGACGATCGAGTTCCAGCCGCCGGCGAAGCTCGACGACGGCGATGTCTGGCCGGTCGGTTTCGCGGTCGCCAAGCTGGACGACGCCGACCAGAAGCGCGTCGCCGCGATCCTCCGGACCGCGGCCGGGCGCTGAGACGACCGCCTAGACCAGCGCCTTCCGCCACCGCGCCGCGTACGAGAGCGGAACGAAGCCCAGGGACTCGTTCACGTCGAGCATGTGACGGTTGTCCTCGGCGTTCATCGTCTCCACCGTGGCGCTCTGCGGGAACCGCTCTCCCAGCTGCCGGAGGTTCGCGAGCTTCAGCAGCATCCCCACCCGGTGGCCGCGATGCTCGGCGAGCACCAGCGTGTCCAGCTGGTCTGCCGGCGCATCGGCTTCCGGCACGACCTCGATCTCGGTGTAGCCCGCGACCCGGCCGGTGGCGTCGTGGACGGCGATCGTGGTGAGGACGACATGCGGACTCTGCGCCCGGAGGTCGTCGACGGAACGCACGCGCGCGGCGGTCCAGACGTCCTCCGTCTGCTCGATCCCGGCGTTCGGGGTGTCCGTGCTCATGCGGGTGCGCAGGAGAGCCATGCCGTCCTGCCACTGCTCCGGAGTGCGCCCCTGCCAGGTCACGGTCCGGTAGCCGGCGGCCGCTGAGAAGGCCTCTGCGAGGTGGCCGGCGAAGACCCCCTCCTGCATCGGCAGGGAGAGCCCGCTGAGGCGGCCCACCTGTTCGACGGAGAACCCCTGTCTGCGCAGGAAGCGCGTGGACGCCAGCCCGACCGGGACGGCCCCGTAGCCGGTCGGTGCCGGGATGGCCTCCCCCTCGACACCCGCCGGGAACGGGGTCTGGTTCTGAAGAGTCGTGCGTCCGGCCTCGCGCGCCAGACCCTCGAGACGTCCGTAGAGCGCCGAACCGATGCCCCGGCCGCGGTACGCGGGGAGCACGCCGACAGCGCACCAGCACTCGCGCGCGCCGACCGGCAAGGCGAGGCTGCCCCGCGCGACGACCCGCCCCTCCACCGTGCCGACCAGACCCGCCATCGGCGAGGACTCGTCGCGCCAGTCCGGCAGGAGGGCGGCAGCGGTGGTGCGGTCGAGCGCGGTGTCGGTGCCGGAGTCCGGTCCGCCGTCCGCCGCACCTCCCCTCAGCTCGGCCTCGACGATCCGCCGCACCCGCGCGAAGCCGATGAAGTCCGCGGCATCGGGGTCGTCGAGGGCAGCGGGGACGGTGAGCGGGGCGATGGTGAACGGACGCGTGTTCGTACGGTTCGTAGAAGACATGGGACCTCCGGTGGCAGGATCGATCGACTCACCCGCGGTCGCGGGGAGGAAGGGGAATCGCTGCTAAAGGACCACGGGGCGAGTTTTCCACAGAGGCGCCGGCCAGGACAAGAGCCGTCCCGTAGGCACAACACAATGCCCTATCGGTGCACTATGCTGCACTGATGGAGAAGAGTGCGGAGAATCTGGCGCGAGCGATCGGCGTCCGCGTGAAGCACGAGCGCAACGCCCGAGGGTGGACGCTCGACCAGCTCGCTGCCCAGGCACAGGTGAGCCGTCGCATGGTGGTCAACGTCGAGCAGGGCTCCGTCAATCCGAGCGTGGGCACCCTCCTGCGGCTGTCCGACGCGCTCGGCGTGGGGTTGCCCGCTCTCGTCGAGCCGCCTGTGCAGAACACGGCGAAGGTGACTCGTGCAGGCGATGGGGCGGCGCTGTGGACCGGCGAGCACGGCGGCCGCGGGGTGCTCGTGGCCGGCACGGAGCCGCCGGATGTCGTGGAGCTGTGGGAGTGGACGCTGGCTCCGGGGGACCGCCACGCGAGCGAAGCTCACAGCTCGGGCACGCGTGAGCTGCTCCAGGTCGTGGAAGGGACGATCACCGTCGAGACCGGCGGGGAGACCCATACTCTGTGCGTCGGCGACGCCATGACCTTCTACGGCGATCACGATCACTCGTACTCGAATCCGAACGACATACCGGCCCGCTTCGCACTGTGCGTCTATGAGCCGGGAGTGGGACAGACGCACCGGGCGGAGCCGTGAACAGCCGTCGCTCCATCCTGGGGGTGCCGCCCTGGACGATGGCGATCGCGGCGATGCTCGCCGTTCAGCTCGCCAACGCCCTGTCCGTGCCGGTCATCGATCAGGTCGGCCCCGCCGGCACGGCATGGCTGCGGATGTGCTTCGGTACCGTCTTCCTCTGGCTCGTCGCCCGGCCTGCGATCCGTACCCTGCGACGCACCGACGTTCCCGCGTTGCTGGCGCTCGGTGTGGTCACCGGTTTCATGACGACGTTCTTCCTCTCCGCCGTCGAGCGCATCCCGCTCGGAACAGCCGTCGCCATCGAGTTCCTGGGCCCGCTCACTGTCGCGGGCGTCATGAGCAAGCGGCGGCGAGCCTTGGCGTGGCCTCTGCTCGCATTCGCCGGCGTCCTCCTGCTCACGGAACCGTGGCGAGGAGACATCGATCTCGTCGGCGTCGGTTTCGCTCTGGCGGCCGGGACCTGCTGGGGCCTCTACAACCTGCTCACCCAACACGTCGGAGACCGCTTTACCGGTATCAGCGGCCTTTCGCTCACGATCCCTGTCGCCGCGGTCGCCACGATGCCGATCGGACTCCCGCAGGTCGTGGGAGGCGAGTTCACGTGGTGGGTGCTGCCGGCTGCGGCAGGGATCGCCTTGATCACCCCCGTGGTCGCGTTCGGTCTGGAGATGCTGGCGTTGCGCCGCATGACCCACACCGCGTTCGGCACCTTGCTGTCCATCGAGCCCGCGTTCGGCACCATCATCGGCCTGCTCGTCCTCGCGCAGACACCCTCAGTACTCCAGATCGTCGGCGTCGCGATCGTGGTCGCCGCGGGCGCCGCCGCTCAACGCGGCGGGAGACGGGATGCACCTGTCATCGCCGATCCGTCCTCCACAACAGCGAAGGAGACAACGTGAACTCGCGACTCGAAGCCACCGCCCTGCCGAAGTACACCTCGACGTTCATCTTCGAGATCGGCGACCTCGACGACGACTTCCACCGCATCAACGACGAGATCGCCGAGCGCGCCCGCGCGATCCCCGGCTTCCTCGGCGAGGAGGCCTGGCACAACGACGAGACCGGCCTGCACTCGGAGGTCTATTACTGGACCGACCTGGACGCCCTGCACCAGCTCGTCGGCATGGACACCCACCGGGTCGCCAAGGGGCGCCACGGCGAATGGCTCGGCGAATACCGTGTCGTGATCTCCGAGGTGAAGAGCGTCTACGGAAACCCGCTGCTCGGCCTCGAGCACCGCCCTGGACAGGAGCAGGAGTGACGGACACCGCTGTCCCGGACGACCGTGCCCGGATCATGGGCGTCCTGGGGGGACTCCACCGGCCGATTCAGGCGTCGAACCCGCGTTCCCGATAGAGGTCGATGCTCTCCTTGAGCGCCTTGAGCACGTATGGGGGAAACTCCATGCCGCTCTGCTCCGCCCAGAGCAGCTGCGCTTCGATCCTGCCGACCTCGCGTGCGTACTTGTCGAGATCGTCGGCGAAGCCGAGCACACTCGCCACACCGCCCATCTGGGCGCGGTAGCGGTCCTGGCCGTTCGTACCGACGAGGCTGTACGTCTTCTCTCTCAGAACACGCGCCAGGTAGAGCTGCCACGGCTTGAGCTCGCCGCTCTGCACGAGCTGCGTCGCGCTCATCCGGTAGAACGCGAAGTGACCGGGCTCCTGCCTGCGGATCGGGCTGATGATCGTCTCGGCGATCGCAGCCTCGCCGAGGTCCAGCATCCCGTCGTGGAGGACGTTGTACGCCAGCACCGCCTGTCGTTCGGTGCTCGCTCCGGTCAGGTAGTAGAGCAGCCGGGCGATGTCCTGGATCGACGAGAAATGCGCGAGGGCGCCCATGATCTTGATCTTGAACGAGACGGCGAGTTCGGGTTGTGCAGCCGGCCGGCCGAGATCCTGCTGCAGGCGGTCGAGGATCAGTCCGTGCTGGATCTCCTGCGGCTGCCACACGTCGGCGTAGAACATGCGGTCGACTTCGCGCACGTCAGGCAGCAGGACGAGCAGCTCGAGCACGTTCCGGTCGACTTCGAGCTCCACCCGCGCCAGATAGTCGATGACGTGGCCGTAGCGGTCGGCGACCGCGCCCGGTGAGCGGACGTCACGGTCGACCGAGTCGAGAGCGATCGGCGGATGCTGGTCCCCGAGCCGCTGGACGTGCTCGAGGATCCTCTGCTGAGAGATGCGATCTGCCATCACGCCCATCATGGACCGTGTCTGCCGAGAGGTGAACCCGTCACCGCTCTAGCGCCGTCCGGCCGGGATGGCTCACCATGGCTGACATGGCAGAGGTGATGCTCGCGGTCATGCCGTTCGCCGGCCACGTCGCGCCCATGCGGGCGGTCGTGCGCGCCTTCGTTGCGGCGGGGCACCGGGTGCGCGTGTACACGGGGTCGGCCCACGCGGACGCCTTCCGCGCCGACGGGGCGGAGCTTGTGCCGTGGGAGAGGGCGCCGGACTTCGATGAAAACGATCAGTCCGCGACATTCCCGCGGCTGCGCGGCCGGAAGGGTCCCCGCCAGATGATGGTGAACGTCGAGGACCTGTTCGTCCGAACGGGAGCAGCGCAGTGCGCCGACCTGACGGCGTCCTTCGACGCGCGGCCCTGGGATGTCCTCGTCGCCGACAGTCTCTCGCTCGGCGCGCATCTGGCCGCCGAACGGACCGGCACTCCGCGGGTGACGATCTCGCTCGTCCCCCTCGCGACGCCCTCCCCGGGTGCGCCGCCGCCCGGTCTGGGCCTGCGACCGGCGACGTCGGTGCTCGGCCGCCTGCGGGACCGCGCACTCTGGGCGGCCACCGTGGTCGCGTCCGGCCCGATCCAGCGCGCGTTCCACGAGCAACGCGCCCTCGCCGGCCTTCCGCCGACCGCGCTCACCTTCCAGGAGGCGCTGTACTCACGCGATCTGGTGTGCGCCAGCGGCGTCGAGCAACTGGAGTACCCCCGCCCCCAGTGGCCGGGGCGGATCGTCTGGGTCGGCGAACTCACCGACCACGCCGGCACCGGCATCCCGGAGCCCGCGTGGTGGCCGGAATCGCTCGCCGACGCACGTTCCGTGGTGCACGTGACGCAGGGCACCCAGAACGTGGATCCTGCCGACCTCATCCGGCCGGCATTCGCCGCTCTCGGACGTCAACAGGTGCAGCTCGCCGTCGCGACGGGAGTGCGGGGGGACAGCGAGTTGCCGTTCCCTGCGCCGCCGAACGCCCGCGTCGCCGACCTGCTTCCGTACGATCGACTGCTGCCCCGCATCGACGTGATGGTGACCAACGGCGGGTGGGGCGGCGTACTGGCGGCGCTGCACTACGGCGTGCCTCTGGTGATCGCCGGCGGCGACCTGGACAAGCCGGAAGTCGCAGCCCGGGTCGCCTGGGCCGGCGCCGGGGTGAACCTGCGCACGGGAACGCCGTCGCCCCGCACGATCCTGCGCGGATGGCGGCGGGTCTCCGGCGACCCCGCCTACCGGACGGCAGCCGAACGCGTCGGCGAGGCGCTGCGCCGGCATGACGGGCCCCGTGAAGTGGTCGAGCACACGGAGGCACTCCTGGCTTCGCCCCGCTAGGAGATCCCGCTCACCCCTCCTCGCTCCCCTCCTCGATGGGTTCCTGGTTGTGCAGGGCGACGCCCGCCTCCCGCACGCGGGCGAACGACGCGTGCGCGTCCGTCGTAGCGCACCTCGCAACCCAGCACGTCGCGGTGGAACGCGAGAGCCGCGTCTTGATCGGGGACCGGAACCACATTCAGTGCGGAGGAGAAGGCCGCGATGAAGGCGGCCGTCGCGGCTTCACCCCTCCTTCCGCAGCACCTGCCGGAAGCCGTAGTGGGCGTTCGCGAACACCGCGTACAACAGGAGGCCCGGCGCGAGGGCGCCGAGCACGGGCTGCATCAGCACGGCGAGCACGCTCAGCCCGACGAGGACGAGCGCGAGCACGCTGACGTACCAGCGGCGCACCGCGACGTAGAGGGCCGCCTTGAGGATCGCACGCGGCGAGGCCGTCGCGAACACGGTGAGCCCGGTGATGGCGGTGATCGTGGTGGCGACACCGATCACGGCGGCGACGAGCAGCGTCGGGCCGAGCAGCGCGGCCCACACGGTTCCGGCCACCACTGCCGCGTCGTAGAGCACGAAACCGACGAGGGCGGTCGCAGCCGACCCGATCAGTCCTGCGGCGAGCCCGCGACGCCGGTAGCCGCGCCAGAACGCGGCGAACGGTTGCGGGTGCCCGTCGCCGAGTGTGCGGTAGACCTCGAACGCACCGGCGAGGGACGGTGACACCGTCACCGAGAGCAGCAGGACGAGCGGCCACGCCTGCAGGGCGTCGCGGGCCGCGAACAGCATCACGGCGAGCGGGAGGTTCGCGACGACGAGCAGCAGGTCCACCATGAGGATCGCGTAGACGTAGCCGAAGACCGTGTCCAGCGTCTCGTGCCGCACCCGGGCGAGCCCGCGCGGGGCGCGAGAGCCGCGGGCCACCTGCCCGCTCATCCCTTCATCCCACTGGTCGCGATGCCGGCGATGAAGTAGCGCTGACCGGCCAGGAAGATGATCAGGATCGGCACGATGGAGATGACCGATCCCGTCATGATCATCGCGTACTGCGCCGAGTACTGCCCGATGAAGGAGCGCAACCCGATCTGCACCGTCCAGAGCTCGTTGCTGGAGAGGTAGATGAACGGCCCCATGTAGTCGTTCCAGGTGTTCACGAAGGTGAGCAGCGCGAGCGAGGCGAGCGCCGGCTTCGACAGGGGCAGGATGATGCGCGCCCAGATGCCGTAGTCGCTCAGCCCGTCGATGCGCGCCGCCTCGTTCAGGTCGTCCGGGATGGTCATGTAGTACTGCCGCATCAGGAAGACGCCGAACGCGCTGAAGGCCTGCAGGAGGATGAGGGCGGTGAAGGTGTTCGTGAGCCCGGCCTGCTGCATCATGATGTACTGCGGGATCATGTACGCCTGCCAGGGCACCGCGATCGTGGCGATGTAGGCCAGGAAGAGCGCGTCGCGGCCCGGGAAGCGGACCTTCGAGAAGCCGTAGGCGGCGAAGCTGCCAGTCAGGACCTGCAGCACCGTGATGACGACGGCGAGCAGCGCCGAATTGGCGAGGTACCCGGCCATCGGGATCGCCGACCAGATGTCCGCGTAGTTGCTCCAGACGAACTCTTTCGGGATCCACTGGATCGGCACGCTGAGCACGTCGCCGTCGTTCTTCAGCGATGACGAGAGCATCCAGATGAACGGCAGCAGCACGATGCCGAGGAGCACGACGAGCAGGACATACATGCCCGCTTGGCCCAGGCGTGTCCTGGCGCGGCGGCGGCGCGGTCTCGGGAGCGGGGCGTCCGGCCGGAACGGTCCGCCCGTCTCGAGCTCCTGGGCGAGGTCGGAGGTGAGGGTGGACATCAGCGCTCCCGTCTCTGCTGGATGCGGAATTGGAAGACCGTCACGAGCAGGACGATCAGGAACAGGACGAGCGAGATCGCCGACGAGTAGCCGAACTCTCCGTTGAGGATGCCGTCCTGGTAGATGAGCTGCGAGAGCACGAGCGTCGCCCGGCCCGGGCCGCCCTGGGTCATCACGAAGACCAGGTCGAAGACCTTGAAGCTCGACACGCTCAGCAGCACGAGTACGAGGAAGGTCGTGGGGCGCAGCGACGGCAGCGTGACGTTCCAGAACGAACGCCAGCGGCCGGCTCCGTCCATCTGCGCCGCCTCGTAGTACTCGCGCGGGATGGCCTGGAGGCCGGCGAGGAACAGGACCATGTAGTAGCCCATGTCGCGCCAGACGCTCGTGATGATCACGGCGGGCAGCGCCCACGTCGTGCTCGCCGTCCATCCCGGGGCGTCCGCGATGCCGATGGCGTGGAGGAACTGGTTGATCGGGCCGCTGGTCGGGTCGAACAGCATGTTCCAGACGATCGCGATCGCGACCAGCGACGTGATGTACGGGAAGAAGATCGCGACACGGAAGAAGGCGATGCCGCGCAGCTTCTGGTTCAGCAGAAGCGCGAGCCCGAGGGAGAGCGCGAGCGTGAGCGGCACGTGGCCGAGCGCGTAGAGCACGGTGTTCTGCAGCGCGATGCGGAAGTCGTCGTCGCGGAACAGCCGGAGGAAGTTGTCGATCCCGGCCCAGGTGGGCGGGTTGTACGAGTCCCAGTGCATGAACGCCAGCACGAAGGCGGCGATCACGGGTACGAGGGTGAACAGGGCGAAGCCGAGGAAGTTCGGGAGGATGAAGCTCCAGCCGATGAGGGTGCTCCGGCGGCGGAGCCCCCGCGGGCTGCGACGGGCACCGGGTCCGTTCGGAGCGGCGGAGCCCCGCCGGGGAGTCACCTCCCCGGCGGGTTCGCGTCGTTGCGTGATGCTGGTCATGGCGGTTACTGGTGCAGCACGTCGGACTTCACGCGGGAGCCCATCTCTGCGAGCGCATCGGAGACGGAGGAGCTCCCGGTCATGATGAGCTGGTGCTCCTGGTTCAGGACGGTGCCGATCGCCGCGGCGTTCGCGCCGGTCGGCCCGTCGGGGCGGATCACGTCGGGATCGAACGCCTTCTTCGACAGCGCGTCGGAGGGCATCCCCGCAAGGCCGAAGTACTGCTGAGTGATCTCGTCGCTGTGGTAGGCGGGGACGATGCCGACGCCCGCGACCGCCTTGGCGCCGTCCGGGCCGGCGGCGAAGGCCAGGAACTTCTTGGCCGCCTCGGTGTTCTTGGAGTTCTTGTTGATGCCGAACCCCGTCGGGCCGCCCATCGTCGTGATCTTCGTGCCGGACTTCAGCTGCGGAACCGGCGCGATGCCCCAGTCGACGTCGGTGGCTCCGGATTCGGTGTCGGCCAGCAGCGGTGCGATGAGCCAGGTGCCCATCGGGACCATGGCGGCCTTGCCCTTCTCGAACATGTCCTTGTACTGCACCTGCTGGCTGTTGGCCGTCGCCCAGTCCATGATGGTGCCGGCCTTCTGCATGCCCAGGGTCAGCTCGTACTGGTCGGTCATCCAGGAGTAGTCCGGCTTGTCGTAGCCCTTGTCCTGCTGCGCTGCGGCATAGCCCTGCACCATGGAGTTCCAGGTGTGAATGTAGGCGCCGTAGACCTTGTCCGCGCCGTCGCCCTTCGTGAGCTTCGCGGCGTCGGCGGCGAACTCGTCCCAGGTGAGGTTCTCGGGGTCGGCGACTCCCGCGTCGGCGAACATCTTCTTGTTGTAGTAGAGCACCGAGAAGTCCTGGCGGTACGGCACGGCATAGGTGGCGTCGCCCGATGTGTAGCTCTCGGTCGCCGGGATGTCGGCGGTCGGGAGGCCCTTCACGACGTCGGAGACGTCGACCAGTTGCTTCTTCTGCGCATAGCCGGCGTAGTCGGTCAGGTTCTTCACCGTGATGATGTCGGTGGTGTCCCCACCGGCGAGCATCGTGGTGATCTTGTCCTCGTAGTTGGCGGCGAGGATGTCGACGGGCTGGATGGTGATCGACGGGTTCGCCTTCTCGAACGCGCTGAACAGCGCGCCGAACTCCGGCGTCTGCTGCAGGTTCCAGACGGCGACGCGCAGCGTCGTCGACCCGGACGAGCCCGAGCCCGATCCGGTCGAGCCCGTGCCGGCGCACCCGGCGAGGCCCAGGGCGAGCGCCGCGGCGGCGGCGCCGACGGCGATCAGGGATCTCTTCATGCGGAACAACTCCTTTGTCATCGGTGAAGGGGGGAGGGGAATGCTTTCGTGGTCAGGCGCTCAGGCGGAGCGCCTCGCTCGTCACTTCGTCGAGCAGCGGCGCGCCGGCGGCGTAGCGCTCCAGCTCGTCGAGCGCGGCGTCGGTCATGCGGTGGATCTCCGAGCCGAGGGAGCCCGCGAGGTGCGGGGTGACCATCACGTTCGGGAGGCGGTAGAGCAGGGAGTCCTCGGGCAGCGGCTCCGGGTCGGTGACGTCGAGGATGGCGTTGAGCCGCCCGGAGGCGCACTCGCGCTCCAGGGCCGCAGTGTCGACCAGGCTCCCCCGCGCGGTGTTGATGAGCGTGGCGTGATCGGGCAGTGCGGCCAGCTGCGGCGCCGCGATCATGTGCCGGGTCGACGGCAGGGCGGGAGCGTGCAGCGACAGGACGTCGACGCGCGGCAGGAGGTCGTCGAGACTCGTCGGCACTCCCCCGGCGGCGAGGATGTCGACCGGGTCGGCGTACGGGTCGGCGACCAGGCAGACGACGTCCTGGAGCTGCTGCACGAGGTCGACCACGCGACGGCCGACGCGGCTGAAGCCGACGACGCCGATGGTCCGCCCCAGGTTCGACAGCTCGCCGAACCGGTGGATCTGGAGGCCGTGGTCGCGGCGCACCTGCGGGTCGGCGGCGATGAACGGCGCCTTCTTGCCTGCGAGGATGATCGCCGCGAGCGTGTACTCGGCGACGGGGACCGCGTTGGCTTCGGCGACGGAGGTGGCGCGGAGGCCGCGCTCCCAGAACTCGGGCGTCACCTGCGGCCGCACCGTGCCCGCGCAGTGGAGCATCGCCCGCAGCCGCGGCATGCGGTCGAGCCGCGCGGCGTCGAGCCGGGGCGCTCCCCATCCGGTGAGCAGCACCTCCACGGTCGCGAGCCGCTCCGCCAGCGCCGGGTCGTCCAGGTCGTCGGCGAGCACCGGGTCGGAGACGCGTGCCAACCGGTGGAGGCGCGCCAGTCGGGGCGCGTCGAACTGACGCTCGAACACGTCGCGGTCCATCACCACGAGCGCTTCGGGGGAGTTGATCTCGGTCATCGCCGCCAGGCCCAGCCTTTCCGTCCAGCGGCGATCGCGGGTCATTGCGTCGTCGCGTGACTCAGTACATACTCAGACCCGTCACAAACAAACCAATCATTCACGATCGAACACGAACACACATCATCGCAACTCAGGAGGCACCGGTGCCGCACCTCTCGAACCCGACGACGACCAACGACGCCGGGGCTGCGGCGTCAGCCGACGACGACGCGTTCTCCCGCGTGAGCGCCCACACGGCACCGCCCGCCGGCACGCGGGCGGCCGCGGAGCCGTTCGAGGGTCCGTTGTTCGCCCACTGGGGCGACGGGATGCGTGAGCCAGCGCTGCGCGCGCTGCTCCTCGAGGCGGGGACGGAACGCATCCAGGACCGCACGGGGATTCCCGCCGCGTCCGACCGGACCGTGTGGGACGACCTGGACCCGACCACTCTCGACGGGCTGCGCGCCGAGGCCGAGGCCGAGCGCGGCTGCCCGTGGCCCGGCGTCCCGGCGTCGCTCTTCGCGCGCTATGCACGCGACGGCGACCGGCGCGGCTACGAGTCCGCCGTCGACGACCGTCAGCAGCGGCTCACCCGTGCCGTCCTCCTCGCTGCGGCGACGCGCGGCGCCGAGTGGATCGACGACGCCGCCGACGGCGCGATCGTGCTGTGCGAGCAGAGCACGTGGTCGCTCTCCGCCCACGACGACGCCGGAGCCCGCCGCGGCTTCGTGGTGCCGGATGCCGCCTCCCCCTACCTCGACCTCGTCGCCGGCGAGATCGCCGCCCAGCTCGCGGTCGCCGACCGGGTGCTCGGCGCCGACTGGGATGCCGCCTGGCCCGGCGTCCGCGAGCGCATCCGGCACGAGGTGGAGGCGCGAGTCTTCACCCCGTTCGAGACCCGCGACGACCTCTGGTGGCTCGGCTACTGGCGGGACGTCAACAACTGGAACCCGTGGATCCTCGGCAACGTGCTGTTGTCCGCGGCCCTGCTGCTCGACGATCCTGCGCGGGTCGCCGCGATGACCGCACGCGCACTGGACAGCCTCGACCGCTACGTGGCGACTTTGCCCGCCGACGGCGCGATCGACGAAGGTGTCGCGTACTGGTGGAACGGCGCCGGGCGGATGCTGGAACTGCTGGAGCTCGTGGCCCAGCTCACCGACGGAGGACTCGATGCGGGCCGGGTCCCCGTCGTCGCCGAGGTGCTGCGCTTCCCGATGCGGATGCAGCTCGGCGCGGACTGGTACGTCAATGTGGCCGACGGCTGGGCGCGCAGCCGGCACGAGGAGCCGTGGCACCTCCCGTTCCGCTGGGGCCTCCGCCTCGGCGACGACCGGGTCGTGGACTGGGCCCGCGGCGCCCGGCAGCCCGGGCGGCCGATCGCCCCAGCGAAGGGCGGCCTGCCCCGGTTCGTGCGCGCGGCGGCCGATCCGCGGTGGCGGGACGCCGTGCCCGTCGCACCGCCGCTCCCGCAGTCGGTGTGGCTGCCGTCGGTGCAGGTGCTGGTCTGCCGCTCGGAGGCCGGGAGCACCGCGGGCCTGGCGCTGGCCGCGAAAGGCGGCACGAACGACGAGAACCACAACCACAAGGACCTCGGCTCCGTCATCGTGGCGGCGGACGGACGCCCCCTGCTGGTCGACATCGGCAAGCCGACGTACCGGCGCGAGACGTTCAGCGCCGAGCGCTACGGCATCCGCGCGATGCAAAGCGGCTGGCACAACGCGCCCGCGCCGCACGGACTCGAGCAGGGGGAAGGTCCGGCGTTCGAGGCGACGGTCGTCACGGCGCCCGACGGGGAGCCCGATGCCGGTCCCGGCCCGGCGGCTTCCGGCACCCTCCCGATCTCGCTGGAGCTGGATCTCACCGCCGCGTACCCGCTGGCCGCCGGCGAGCACTGGCTGCGACGTGCCACCCTCGTCTCCTCCTCGCGCATCGAGATCCGCGACGAGTGGCGGCTGCGGGCCGACGCGGCGGTGGACGGCGACGGCCCGATCGCCGTCCTGCACCTCATCGCCGCCGGCGAGGTGCGCCGGGTGGCCGACCGCGTCGTCGTCTCGGCCGACGGGCGCGCGATCGTCATCGATGCCGCGGGCCTCGCGCCGGAGTTGGAGGAGTGGGTGCTCGACGATCCGGAGCTCTCCGGAGTGTGGGGCGAGCGCCTCACCCGGCTCTCCTATCCCCTGAGCGACGCCACCGGGAGCCTGACCATGACGATCGAGGAGGTCCGGTGACGAGCAGGGAGCCGCTGTACTCCGTGCAGCGGCGCGAGCGCATCATGGACCAGCTGCGCGAGCGCGGCGCCGTGAGCGTCAGCGTACTGGCGGTGGAGCTGGGCGTCAGCGAGCTGACCGTTCGGCGCGACATCAACACCCTCGCCCAGCAGGGGCTGGTCACGCGTGTGCACGGCGGTGCGACCCTCCGCAGCTCTCTCGACCCCGGCCCGCGGGCGTCCGGCGCCCCGATGGCGACCAAGTACACGATCGGGATGGTCGTGCCGTCGCTCGAGTACTACTGGCCGCCGATCGTGCACGGCGCCCGCGCGCAGGCGGCACAGCTGCGCGCGTCCCTGCTGCTGCGCGCCTCGACCTACGACTCGCGCGACAACCGCCGCCAGGTGGAGGCGCTGCTCAAGGTCCCCGGACTGCACGGGCTCATCGTGGCGCCGGACACCCTGGGCGACGACGCGATCGAGACGGTGCGCTGGCTGGACTCCCTGCCCGTGCCGGTCGTGCTGGCCGAGCGGCGGGTGCGCACCGCCGCAGCGGCCCGCCGCCTGGACTCCGTCGTCTCCGACCACACGGCCGGCGCCTCCCTCGCCGTGCACCATCTGCACGAGGTCGGCCACACGCGCATCGGGCTCTTCATCGAGAGCGAGAGCCCGACCGGCCGCTACGTGCGCCGCGGCTGGCAGTCCGCCCTCGCCTCGCTCGGCCTCCCCACGGACGTCGCGATGCTGCACGGCATCCGCTTCGACGCCCCCGGCCGGGAGGAGGCGATGGACGCGGCGCTCGACCTGTGCCGGGCGACCGGGACCACCGCCGTCATCGTGCTCCCCGATCCGCAGGCCATCGCGCTGGAGCAGCACGCTCTCGACCGCGGCGTGCGGGTGCCGCACGACCTCGCCATCGTCGCGTACGACGACGACGTCGCCCGGTTCGGCGACCCCGCCATCACCGCGGTCCGGCCGCCCAAGGAGTTCGTGGGGCGCGAGGCCGTGAACCTGCTGATCGCGCGGCTCGAGGCCGGCGAGGGCCGGCCCGCCTACCGCGTGAAGCTGAGCCCGGAGCTCCACATCCGCCAGTCGACGCTGCCCACGTCGATCACCCCCGCCGCACCGCTCGACGAAGGAGACGAGACCCCATGACCACCGCCCATTCTGCAGCCGCCGACCCGGCGCGGGCCTTCGATCCCGCACGCATCGAGCTGCCGCCGGAGGACCGCACGCTCTCGCCGATCACCGGATGGACGCGCGACCACTGGGCGGCGGTCGCCGACCACCTCCTCCTCTCGCTGCGACCGCACTTCTCGTCGACGCGGAGCCGGGTGCAGCTGCCCGGCCTCGTGAGCTCCCACGGCAAGGACAGCGACGGACTCGAGGGGTTCGCCCGCTCGTTCATGCTCTACGCCTTCCGGATGCGCGGCGAGGGCGGCGGCGATCCCCTCGGCTTCACGCCGTGGTACCGCGACGGGCTCGTGGCCGGGACCGACCCGGCGAACCCCGAGCGGTGGCCGCTCCCGAGCGCCGTCGGGCAGGCGAAGGTGGAGGCGGCCTCGATCGCGCTCGGCCTGCAGCTCACGCGCGCGTGGCTCTGGGACACGCTCGACGCGGTGGAGCAGCAGAACGTCGTCGCGTGGCTGGCCGACGCGCCCGCGGGCTGGTACCCGGACAACAACTGGCTGTGGTTCCGCATCACGGTGGAGACGTTCCTCGCCTCGGTCGGCGGTCCGCACGATCCCGCGCGGATCGCCGCCGATCTCGCGACCATCGAGTCGTACTACCGCGCGGACGGCTGGTACGCCGATGGTCCCACGCGGGCGTTCGACTACTACTGCGGCTGGGCCATGCACCTCTACCCGCTGCTGTGGACCGCATCCACCGGCGCCGACGCCTTCGGGGCCGGCGCGCTGGAGCCGGTGTTCCGGGCGCGGGTCACCGAGTTCCTCGACGACTACGCCGCACTGATCGGCGCCGACGGCCTGCCGGTGCTGCAGGGTCGGAGCCTGATCTACCGGTTCGCGGTGGCGGCGCCGCTCTGGATGGGCGCGATCACAGGTGCGACGCGGGTCCCGATGGGCACGCTGCGGCGCGGCGCCTCGGGGATGCTGCGGGCGTTCCTGGACCGTGGAGCGATCGACGAGCGCGGCCTGCTCTCGGTCGGCCTGCTCGGCGAGTGGCCGGCGATGGCGCAGTCGTACTCCGGGTCCGGATCGCCGTACTGGGCGGCCAAGGGGTTCCTCGGGCTCGCGCTCCCCGCCGGCCACGAGGTGTGGACGGCGGTCGAGGAGCCGCTGCCCGTCGAGCGCGCTGATGTGCGCCGCGTCGTCCGGGCAGCGGGGTGGATCGTCAGCGGCACGGCAGCCGACGGGGTCGTGCGTGTGATCAATCACGGGGCCGACCACGGGTGTACCGGCGACCTGACTGCCGACTCCCCGCTCTACGCCCGGCTCGGCTACTCGTCGACCACGCTCCCTCCGCTCGTCGGCGGGACGGTGACGGCGCCCGTCGACAACACGGTCGGCGCCGTGGACGCCGCGGGGCGCTCGACGAACCGCTCGGGATTCGAACGCGGGGTCATCGGGGACGACGGCATCGCCGCGTTCGCGACCTCCACCGCGCGCATCCACTGGGTGGACGGCGCCGACGACGGTCCCGACCACGGCTCCGGTCGCACCGGGCGCATCACCGAGGGGCCGACCCTCGTCACCGGCTCGCTCGTCCGCGGCGCGTGGGAGGTGCGGGTCGTCCGACGCGTCGCCGACGAGGGCGGGGACGCGCGCGTGCGCCTGCGGGTGAGCGGGTGGCCCGTCTCCGAGGCGACGCCCGCCGTCGCACGGCTCATCCCCCTGCTCGGCGACGCGACGTTGAGCACGCACACCGAGGAGGCCTCCTCTCCGCTCGGCCGCACGACGGTGGAGTGGGCGGAGTTCGGCGGGATCGCCGTCGACGACGTGATCGGCGTGGCGATCACGGTCGGCCGCG
The DNA here is from genome assembly GCF_042883605.1 of Leifsonia sp. NPDC058194. Lineage (NCBI taxonomy): Bacteria > Bacillati > Actinomycetota > Actinomycetes > Micrococcales > Microbacteriaceae > Leifsonia > Leifsonia sp. NPDC058194. The sequence continues at coordinate 17,569 of NZ_JBHVVL010000005.1, forward strand.
CACCGGTCCCGGAGGGGCATCCGGCGCTGGCCGTGCTCCGCTCGGCGGACGGGACGGCGACGGCCGAGGTGACGTGGCCGGACGGCGCCGTGAGCACCCTCCCCTTGTGGGTCTGCCTGCCGGCCTGAGGCGCACGGCCCCTCTTGACGGGGTCGGCGTCGGATCATAGATTATCGATTACTCACTATCGATTGGAGCAATGATGCTCGGGTTCCGACGTGCACGCCGCCGACGCGGCCTCCTCCTGACCGGCGGGTTCCTCGCCGCGGGAGTCCTCCTCACCGCTACCGCGACCTCCGCGGCCGCGGCACCACCGCCCGGGCACCACCCCGGCGGCACGACCTACTACGTGGGCCAGCATCCCGGGAAGGCCGCGAACGGCCGGACCGTGCACACCGCCTTCGCGTCGGTGCAGGACTGCGCCGACATCGCCCAGCCGGGCGACACCTGCGTGATCCAGGACGGCACCTACGACGAGACGGTGACCCCGGCGCACTCGGGCACCGCCGCAGCCCCGATCACATTCACCGCAGCGCCCGGCGCGCATCCCGTGATCAGCGGTGCGGACGAGGTCACCGGCTTCACCGCGGTCGGGCCGACCGAGCTCGCGCAGGTGGTGGCCGCCGACCCGTTCGTGGCGAACACGCCGTTCAGCCAGGCCGTCGCCGACGGCAAGGTCTACAGCGTCGGGGTCGATCTGGGCACCGCGGCCGCCGAGGCGCAGATCTTCACCGACGGGACGATGGACATCGAGGCGTCGTACCCGTTCCCCGGCACCGACCTCCTGAACCCGGCCGTCGAGCGCGCCGACGCAGGCACCGCGGACGCGACCATCGTCGACTCCACCCTGACCCGCCCCGCCGGGTACTGGGACGGCGCGCGCGTGCTCACGTCGTACTGGTACGTGACGGCCACCGGCACCGTCGCGAGCTCCGCAGTGGGATCCGTGACCCTGACGACCGCTCCCCCGTGCGTGCACAAGGTCGTGCCGACCGACACCTGGTTCCGGCTCTCCGGCAAGATCGGCGAGCTGTCGCATCCCGGATCGTACTTCTACGACGCGACGGCGAAGCGGCTCTACCTCTACAGCGACGACGATCCGAACGGCCACCGCATCGAGGCGAAGAAGCGCGACCTCGGCTTCGATCTGACGAACGCGAGCAACGTGCACGTGGACGGGATCGGCTTGTTCGCCTCCACCATCCGCACCGGCGACACCAGCACCGGCGTCCAGCTCGAGGGGATCGACGGGACGTACCTGAGCCACTACTGGGACGTCACACAGGGCGCGACCGACTGCGGCTCGAACGTGACCCGCGGCGTCGCGACCAGCGGCATCGTGCTGAAGGGCACCGGCAACAGCATCCGCGACAGCCACCTGCAGTACAGCGCCGGCAACGGCGTCTCCCTCGGCGGATACGGCAACACCGCGGACGGAAACACGATCAGCGACGTCGACTACGCCGGGACCTACGCGGCCGCCGTCGCCGTGCAGGGGCACAGCCAGACCGTCACCCACAACACGATGGCGCGCGTCGGCCGCAGCGGCATCAACCTGCAGTGGAACGGCGTGGCCGGCACGACGGCCGGCGCCGACCGGATCGCCTACAACGACATCTCCGGGCACGCCTCCCTCAGCGTCGACACCGCGGCGATCTACTCCTGCTGCTCGGCGTATATGGAGGGCACGCGGATCGACCACAACGTGCTGCACGACCCGACACCGCGCCCCGGCGGCGTGTACCCGTTCGGCATCTCCGGCATCTATGCGGACAACGGGATGAGCGACCTCCAGATCGACAACAACCTCGGCTGGGGCAACCATGAGGGCACCGTCGAGCTGAACGGCCTCGGGACCGGATCGCACGACAACCTCGTCTACAACAACACGGGCGGGATGACGCTCTTCTACGTGAAGGAGGCCGGCCAGTCCACGGGCACGAAGATCTACAACAACATCGGCCCGATCACCGGCCTTGCCGGCGCGACCGATGGCGGCCTCGTGCTGTCGAACAACCTGGTCGACGGCGACCCGCTCTACGTGGACCCGGCCGCGCACGACTACCGGTTGCAGGCGGGCTCGCCTGCGCGCAACGCGGCGATCCCGCTGCCGGGCGTGAACGACGGCTCGACGGACGCGACGCCCAGCCTCGGCGCGTTCCAGTACGGGGCGGCGCCGTGGACGGCGGGGGCGGGGAGCTGACGCAGCCACTCGAAGGCGGGGGTCGTGCGGACGCACGGCCCCCGCTTGCGGTTCAGCCGAGAGCCGGTCATCCCAGCGATTATCGATTATGCTGGGAGGGATGTCGCACGCCGTGCGATGCGATCGAAGGGGAATCATGACGCAGCGTCTGGTCTTCGCGGGCGACTCCATCACCGACGCAGGCCGCGACCGCGCCGACGACGGCTCGTACGGCGACGGATACGTGGCGCTGCTCGCCGACGAGCTGCCGGCGCAGGGGGCCGATGTCGTCGTCGTGAACCGGGGGGTCTCGGGGGATCGCGCGGTCGACCTCGAGGGGCGGTGGGAGGCGGATGTGCGGGCACAGCGGCCCGACGTGCTGACCGTCTACGTCGGCGTCAACGACATGTGGCGTCGGTTCGACAGCGACGACCCGACGAGCGCGCAGGAGTTCGAGGCGACCTATCGGAGGCTGCTCGCCGCGACGGATGCCGACCGCGTGATCCTGGTCGAGCCGTACTTCGTCCCCGTCCACGCCGACCAGACGGAGTGGCCGGCCGACCTCGACGAGAAGCGCGCCGTGGTCGCCCGCCTCGCGGAGGAGACGGGGGCCGTGCTCGTACCGCTTCAGGAGGCCTTCTCGCGTGCGGCCGCGGAGCACGGAGTCGCGGCCATCGCGCCCGACGGCGTCCATCCCACCCCGGCCGGCTCCCGGTTGATCGCCGACGCGTGGCTTGCGGCGTACACCGGCGTGGAGGCGGGTGCCCGATGACCGATCCCTTCACCTCCCTCGCCGGGCTCAAGCGCGGACTGCTCTCCGACCAGATCTACGAGCTGATGAAGACGATGATCAAGGAGGGCGCGCTCGCCCCCGGGGAGCAGCTCGTCGAGTCGCAGCTCGCCAAGCGCATGCAGGTGAGCCAGGCGCCGGTGCGCGACGCGCTCAAGCAGCTCGCCCACGAGGGCCTCGTCTCGCACGTGCGCCACCTCGGCAACTTCGTGGCCAGCTACTCCGAGGAGGAGTTCGTGCAGGCTCGCGCCGCCCGGGCGGAGCTCGAGGCGATCGCGGGCCGGCTCGCCTGCGGCACCCTTTCCCCCGCCGCTCGGGAGCATCTGGACGATCTGATCGCTCAGATGCACGCGGCCGCCGACGCCGGCGACCTGGACGCCTTCCGCGAGCTCGACTTCACCTTCCATCGCGGCGTGGTCGAGGCGAGCGGCAACAGCTACCTGCCGAAGATGTGGGACATCATCGAGCCGGGCCTGCGCTCCATGCACGTGCTCGGCGACCCGGACTTCGAGGGCGACTGGCACGAGGTCGCCGAGTGGCACCGCAGCCTGCTCGACCTGCTCGACGGGGACGACCCCGCAGCCGCGTCCGCGCTGTTCCGCGCGCACGCCGCCGGCACGCTGCTGGAGGATCCACGAACGGATCAGAGCCGGTAGAGCGCGCGGGCGGTTCCGCCCCAGAAGGCGGAATCGCCGGCCGCTCCCAGCGACGGCAGCGCAGCGGCCGTTCGGGCGACGACCTCGCCGTAGGGCGCGATGCGGGCCGACAGGGGCCAGTCGCTTCCGAAGAGGAGCCGGTGCGCGCCGAGCGCGTCCACCGCCACGGCGAGCGCGCGCCGCAGCCGGGCGTCGCCCGGGTCCTCCGCCGCGACCAGACCGGACGCCTTGGCGGCGACGGCGGGATGTGCTGCGACCGCCCGCAGTCCCGCCTCCCAGGCGGCGTCGGGTGCGGCGCCGCCCAGACCCAGATGGCACACGACGATGCTGGTCGAGGGATGCCGCGCGGCCACGGCGGCAACGGCGGGCAGCTGCTCGCTCCGCACCAGGAACTCCACGACGCCGCCGGCCGCCGCGACCTGCTCGCACAGGGCGTCGAGCCCGGGCACGTCCGTCAGGTCGGCCCGGCGGCCGGGCACCGCGACCCGGACGCCGCGCACGCGCGCACCGACGGCGCCCTGCGCGGCCCCGGCCGGGTCGCCCGGGGCGTACTGCAGCACCACCCCGGCGAGCAGCGGGTCGCTCAGACCGATCAGCCAGCGCGCCTCCTCCGGAGTGTCGGCGGCCTGCACGGCGACGACCGCGCCCACCGGTCCGAGCGGGGTCCTCGCCGCGTCCGCGGCTCCCGCGAGATCGCGCCCGCTCGCCACGCGCGGGAGGCCGAGGTCCGGGCGGAACCACGACAGCTCCACCCGGCCCAGATCCCACAGGTGCACGTGGGCGTCGACGGCGTCGTCGCCCGACACAGCGGCTCCCATCGCACCGCCTCCCGTCACACCGCCTCCAGCTCGGGCCAGAGTACGGGCGGGATGGTCACGGTCGCGGCGGCGACGAACGCCGCCACCTCGGCGGGCGTGCGTGCCCCGACGACCACCGCATCCACGCCCCGGCGGTCGAGCGGATACCGCGCTGCGGCGTGCGGCAGGTCCACGCCCTGAGCGGCGCACAGGTCGCGGAGGGCCCGTGCCCGGCGCCGCAGCTCCGGACTCGCCTCCCGGTAGTCGAAGTACGGGCTGCCCGCCGGGTCGGCCAGGATGCCCGAGTTGTAGACGCCGGCCGCGATGACGCCGACCCCGCGGTCCGCCGCGGCGGGCAGCAGCCCGGACTCCGCGGTGCGGTCGAGCAGGGTCACCCGTCCCGCGATCATCACGACGTCGATGTCGGCCTCGCGCACGAAGCGGGTCAGCGGGTCGGGCCACACCATCCCGACGCCGATCGCGCGCACGACGCCCTCCTCGCGCAGCCGGAGCAGGGCGGGAATCGCGTCCCGCAGCGCCTCGTCCACGTCGGCGGGATCGTGCAGGTAGAGGAGGTCGATGCGGTCGGTGCCGAGCCGGCGGAGGCTGCCCTCGACGCTGCGGAGCACGCCGTCCGCACTCAGGTCGCCGACCGTGTCCGCGCCCACGCCACCCACCGGCACCGTCGACCCCGCCGCATCGATGACGCGGCGCCCGACCTTGGTGGCGATCGAGACGGTGTCGCGATCCACCCCGCGGAGCGCAGTCCCGAGCCGCTGCTCGCTCGCGCCCGCGCCGTAGTGCGGCGCGGTGTCGAAGAAGCGGATGCCGTCGGCGAGCGCAGCGTGCACGGTCGCCTCGGCGTCAGCCTCCGCCACCTCGCGGTACAGATTTCCGATCGGCGCGCAGCCGAGACCGAAGGTCTGCGACGCGCCGGAGGTCGCCGTCAGAGGGCGAACGCCTGGGCGGAACGCCACTCCTCGTACTCCTCTCGGGTGTCGGGGGTGAGCGGGTAGTAGTCACTGAGCCGCGCGCCGTCGTCGAGGCGGGTGCGGCTGAACGTCTCCCACTCCTCATGGTCGCGCGCGGCCTCGACGACCTGGCCGGACATCGCCTGCGGCACGATCACCGGACCGTCGTCGTCGGCCAGCACCACGTCGCCCGGCATGCACAGGGCCCCGCCGACGGCCACCGGCACGTCGTACGCCCACGGGAACAGCTCCGTCTGCGACGCGTAGTGCGGGGTGGTGCCCGTCGACCACACCGGCAGCCCGAGCTCGCGGATGCGTGCGGCGTCGCGGATGCGGCCGTCGACCACGATGCCGGCGCCGCCCTTGCGGAGGAAGTAGCGGGCGAGGATGTCGCCGATGCACCCGGAGAACCGGCTGCCGTACGCCTGGATCACGAGCACATCCCCGGGCTGCACCTGCTCGAGCACGTGCCAGAGGGCGGTGTGCCGCTCCACGTACTCCTGGCCCAGACCGGACGCGAGGTCCTCGCGCTGCGGCATGAACTGCAGGGTGATCGCCGAGCCGACGACGCGCTGGCCGGGGCTCAGCGGCACCGGGCCGTCCACGTACGAACGCGAGATGCCCATCCCGTGCAGCTTGGCGCAGGCGGTGGCGGAGGTGATGGTGTCGAACCCGGCGAGGGTGTCCGCGTCGGGGCGTCGGTACGCGCCGCCGCGCACGGGAAGGGTGAAGTCGGGATGCGGGAGCGTGCCCGGGGTCTCTGTCATGGTCGTTCCTTCGTGGTGTCGGCTCGGTCGGTGAGAGCGGTGCGGTCAGCAGGCGCGGTGTGGAGCGTCAGCTCGGCGCGGTGGGCGGGCGGCAGCACGACCACCACTCGGTCGCCGTCCGCCTCGATGCGCGTGCGACGCGGGGTGCCGCGACGCGCGGCATAGGCGGTGCTCGGCCCGGGGAAGTCGAGGTCGTCCTCGACGACCGTCTCCACCGCGACCAGGCGCGGCGAGGCCGGATGGGCCGGGCGGACGATCACACGGCGCGTCCGCGTCGGCGAGACGTTGACGAGCTCGAGGTCGACACGGTCGCGCTCGAGCGCGGTGACGAGCGCCGCCACGTCGGACGGCAACCCGGGCCGCTCCCGGTCCGCGTCCTCGTAGGCGACCGCGGTGAACGGGAGGCCGCCGTTGTAGAGCACCTGCGGAGCCCCGCCGGCGAGCTGCGTCAGCACCTCGGTGACGACGGGGTTCACGCGCTGCCAGAAGTGCAGATGGACGGTCGCCGGGTCGCTGTCGTCGGCGAGGATGAGCGCGACGCGACGCGCCACCTGCCCCAGTGCCATCGACAGCGCGCGCTCCGGATAGTCGGGCAGCCGGCCGGCGAGGTAGTCGAGCCACGGCGCCTCGTGACCCGCCTCGGCCTTGTCGCGGAACGCCATGACCGGGTCGGGCGTCGCGGGGAGTCCCTCCCTGACCCGGTCGAGCCGGGCGCGGTCCGCGGGGTCGTGCGTCCACCACCACAGCCAGGTGGGCAGCTCGAGCGGCATCGGCGCGAAGTCGAACCAGCCGCGGCGGCCGTGGCGGTGCGGCACGAGGAGCGCCGGCGCGTCGGCGGCGTCGCCGAGCCGGGCCAGCCAGCTGCCGCGCAGACTGTACGGGGTCTCGGAGACGGAGGCGACCACGGCCTGCTCCAGCACGGTGTCGAGCACGGTGCGGGCGGTGTCCAGGTGCCGGTCGTCGCCCGTCACGAGTGCGGCGCTCAGACCGCCGACGACGGTGGCCATGCCGACCGACGGGAGGCCGTGCGGCCAGGTCCAGCCGTAGTGCCCGCCGAACCACCGGCCGTCGTGCAAGCCGCCGACCGCGCCGTCGGGCGCGACGCTGTCGGGGACCAGTCCGCCGTTCGCTCGTGCTCGCTCGCTCCAGCCGTCGACGTACCGCTCGATCCACGCGGCCGCGGCGGGGTCGCCGTCCCGCAGCCAGCGGTTGGCGACCAGCCCCGTTGCGGCGAGGTTCACGACGACGTCGCCGGCGGCGGCGCGCTGCATCGCCTCCCCCATCGCCAGCGCCGCGGCCGGATCGGCGAGATCGCCCCAGCGCTCGACGCCGGGCACGGACTCGAGCGGCAGCCCGTACCGCTCCATCTCGGTGAAGGAGGCGGAGTACGGCTCGATCGTGTCGTTGAGACCCGGGCGCGGCCCGAGCGCGCCGTTGTGCGGCGCCCGGATGATGTTCCGCTCGGCGTCGTAATTACCGTGCGCCGGGTCGGTGTAGAGCTCGGCGAAGCGGCGGGCGCGCCCAGCGAACGCCTCGTCGCCGGGGTCGGCCGCACACAGCCCGTAGAAGAAGAGGAGCGACTCCCCCTGGTGGAACCAGTCGTAGCCGTTCTCGTACTCGTCGGTCAGCATCCCCGCCGCGGTCAGCTGCGCGGTCACCCCCTCCCACTGGCGCTTCGCCGCGGCGAGCACCTCGTCGCTGCCGCCGAGCAGGTAGAACGCGGGCCAGTTGAAGAACGGCTCGTAGACGTCGTCGACCCCGTCGCGGTCGGTGAACTCGGCAGGGAAGAGGATGCCGCCGTCCGGTCCGGTGTAGCGACTCTCGAACAGCCGCCACGCCTCCTCGATGTCGTGGAAGAGCCGGCGCTGGAGCACCGCCCAGGCGGGGATCGCGTCCAGGGGGATCCCGGTGATGGTCAGCAAACCTCAGCCTTTCGTCGCTCCGGCGACCAGGCCGCCGATGATGTGCCGCTGCATGATGATGAAGAACACGACGATCGGGGCGATCGCCAGCAGCAGGGTCGGGAAGACCACCGTGTAGTCGGTCGAGAACTCCCCCACCGCCGCGTACACGCCGGTCGTGACGGTGTAGATCCCCGAGCTCGGGCCCAGGATGATCTGCGGGCTCACGAAGTCGTTCCAGACGCCGATGGAGTTGAGCACCACGACGGTGGCGACGACCGGCCGCATGATCGGGAAGACGCACGACCAGAAGATGCGGATGCGCCCCGCACCGTCGAGCGCCGCCGCCTCGTCGATGTCGCGCGGGACCGTGCGCAGGTAGGCGCTGAACAGGAAGATCGTCACCGGCAGGGTCGCGGCCGTCTCGAACAGGATGAAGCCGGGGATGGTGTTGATCAGCCCCAGCACCCGCAGCACGAACACCACGGGGATCAGCGTCACCTGGCCCGGGATGAACAGCCCGGAGACGAAGAGCAGCAGAAGCGCCATGTGCCACTTCTTGCGGCCGCGCGCGATCACATAGGCGACCGGCGCCGACAGCAGGATGCAGAACAGGTTCACCAGCGCGACGAACAGCAGGGTGATGCCGTACGCGGCGATCACGTTGAACTTGGTGCTGGTGATCGCGTTCCACAGGAACTCGAGGGTGAACGAGGTGGGCGAGATCTCGAGGGGGTGCTGGATGATCTCCTGCTGCGGTTTGAACGCGCTGATCACCAGCACGTAGAGCGGCACGAGCATCACCAGCGCGGTCGCGCCGAGGGCGATCCAGCGCACGACGAAGGCGACGGGCGAGCGCTGGGCGCTCGCCGGTCCGCGCGCGCGTCGCCGCTGCGGCCCCGGCCGTCGCGGCGATCGGCGGCCGGAGCGCGCCTCCTCCTCCGGTTCGGCGAGCAGCAGCTCCGCTCCCAGGTTGGGCGTGTCCTGCAGGGGTGTCGTCATCAGTCGGTCACCTTCTTCTCCGCGCCGCGGCGGGCGAACGTCACGGCGAGGCCGATCGCCGCCGTGATGATCAGCAGCACCACCGACTGGGCGGCGCCGAGTCCGAGCCGTGACTGGGCGAACGAGTCCTTGAGGATCTGGTAGACGATCGTCTGCGTGGAGGCCGCCGGGCCTCCGTCGGTCAGCGCCAGGACCACGTCGTAGACCTTGAGGAGGCCGACGAGCGTGAGCACCAGGTTCACCGTCACGACCGGCGCGATCATCGGCACCGTCACGCTGCGGAACTGCTGCCATCTGGTCGCCCCGTCGACGGTCGCGGCCTCGTAGAACTCCGTCGGCACCGATTTGATGCCGGCGATGTAGAGGATCATGTTGAACCCGAAGTGCGCCCACACGATGGTCAGGATGACCGTCGTCTTCGCGAACGTCGGATCGGTGAGGAACGGCACCGGCCCGATCCCGACGGCCCCGAGCAGCTCGTTGACCGCGCCGTGCGGGGCCAGCAGTGCCGACCACAGGAAGCCGATGATGAGCGCGCTGATGATGTAGGGGTAGAAGAAGATCGTCCGCAGCACCGTGTTCGCCCGGCCCGGCCCCGAGATGAGGGCGGCGAGCAGGAGGCCGAAGCCGTTGCAGAGGACGGTTCCCGCCACGGCGACCGTCCCCGTGAACACCGCGGCGTCGATCGTGCGCGGGTTGCGGAACGCGTACTGGTAGTTCTCCAGCCCGATGAAGTCGAACCGGAGGCTGTAGCCGTTCCAGTCGGTGAGGCTGAGCACGAACGCCAGGATCATCGGGACGATGAACATCGCGAGGAACACCAGCACGGCGGGTCCGGCCATCACGAGGCCGGCGAGCCGGTCGCCCCAGTTCCCGCGGGGGCGACGGCGGCTCCCCGCGTCGCCGGACCGCGCGCGTGGGCGCGGTCCGGGTGCGACGGTCTCGGTCGTCATGGGCGCGGCGCTCACTTGAGGTTGGCGCTGAACCAGTCGTCCATCGCCTTGTTCACGTCGCCGGGCGCGGTGCCTCCGAGAAGCGCCTGCGTCTGTGCGTTGATCTCGGTCGAGTAGCCGCTCGGGAGGGTGCGCTCACCGTAGCCCTGACCGGTCGGTGTGTACGCGTCGTCCGGGGTGTCGGCGACGATCTTCGCGAGGTCCGTGCCGAGTGCGGTCGTGTCGTACTCGTAGCCCGCACGGTAGTTGCCGTCGACCTTCAGCTGGTCGAGGATGGCCGCCTTGTCCGTCACCAGCCACTCGACCAGCTTGGCGGCGGCGTCGACGTGCTTGGACTCCTTCATGATCACGTAGGGGCTGGCGATGTTGGCGCCCATCGCGGGCTGCTTCACTCCGTCGACGGCGGGGGCGCGGAAGACGCCGATGTTCGCCGGGGACGTGGCCGCAGCCTCGCTCGCCACGAACCAGCTGCCCATCGGGTAGAGCGCCGACTTGCCGGCGAGGAAGTTCTGCTCGGCGTCGGCGTACTTGATGCCCAGGGCGTCGTCGTTGACGTAGCCCTTCTTGATCCAGTCGGCGTACTCGTCGACCGATGCGCCGTAGGTCTTGCTGAAGGTGAGCTTGCCCGCGCTCATCTTCTGGTACCAGTCAGGATGCTCGGCCACGACGGTCGGGAGCCCGACCGTCTGCAGCGCGTAGCTCGACATCCAGTCGCCTCCGGTCTGGATGCCGGTCCAGCCCGCCTTCTTCAGCTTCGCCAGGTCGTCGGAGAGCTCCTCGACCGTCGCCGGCGTCTCGGCGATGCCGGCCGCGGCGAAGGCGTCCTTGTTGTAGAACCAGAGGCTCTGCAGCTGCATCCCGATGCCCGCCATGTAGTACTTGCCGTCGATCGTGTACTGCTCGGCCAACGGGCCGTCGGTGGCCCACTTGTAGGTCGAGAGGTCCACCAGCTCGGGAGCGAGTTCCGTCGAGGGCGGCAGCGACTCGACGACGTCAGGGGCCTCGCCTGCGGCCAGCAGGCGCGGGACCGCGGCCGCGACACCCTCGGCGCCCGGGTTCTGGATCTTCACGTCGATGTCGGGGTTGGCCTTCTCGAACGGCTTCACGAGCTCGTTCCACCAGTCCTCCGTGAGGTTCGGGGTGACGTTGACGAGGAGGCTGACGGTCTGCTTGCCGCCGCTCTCCGCTGTGCCGCCGGCCGCGCATCCGCTCAGCCCCAGGGCGGCAGCCGCGAGGGCGCCGACCGCGATCATGGTTCGCCTGCTGATCATCTTCGATCCTCTCCGTGCGCACGACCACCGTGTCGCCGGACCCAAACATAATCGATAATCGGTTATGTTGCAAACACGCTCCGCCACGACCACCTGGTCGACGCTTGACGGCTGCGGCACGTCTCTTGACCGTGCGGGAAGGGTCGCGCCGCCGCCGTTCCGGGCCACGGGTGCGCATGCGACGCTCGGAGGACCCCGATGGAGTGGGCAGTGAGAGGAATCACGATGGATGGATCGAACGCGCCCCGCACGATCGTGATCGGCGCCGGCTCGGCCGGCTCGGTCGTCGCACGGAGGCTCTCGGACGCCGGTCACGATGTGACCGTCCTCGAGGCCGGCGGCGAGGACGTCAACCCCGCGATCCACGACCCGAGCCGGATGGGCGAGCTGTGGCACAGCCCGGACGACTGGGACTACTTCACCGTCCCGCAGAAGCACGCGGACGATCGCCGCCTCCACCTGCCGCGGGGCAAGGTGCTCGGTGGCTCCCACTCGCTCAACGCGATGATCTGGGTGCGCTGCGCGCCCGCCGACTACGACGACTGGGCGGCCCTCGGCAACGACGGCTGGGCGTGGGACGACGTGCTCCCGGTGTATCGGGCGATCGAGCGGTTCTCGGGCGGCGCGTCCGAGCTGCACGGCGGCGACGGACTGCTGGACGTGACGGACGACTACGCGCTCGACCCGATCCAGGAGGCGATCGTCGCGGCGGCCGTCGAAGAGGGGCTCGAACGCAACCCGGACTATAACGGCGACCATCTCGACGGGGTGTCGCAGGAGCAGATCACGCTGCGCGACGGACACCGGCTGAACACCTATCTCGCGTACCTCAAACCGGTCCGCGACCGCGTCGACGTGCGTGTCGGCTGCTGGGTGCATCGCCTGCTGATCAAGCCGGGCGACGACGGCCCGCGCGTGGTCGGTGTGGAGTTCGAGCAGGACGGCGAGCTCCAGCGGCTGCTCGCCGACCAGGTGATCCTCTGCGCCGGCGCGCTGGACTCGCCGCGCATCCTGCTCCGCTCCGGCATCGGGCCGGCCGACGAGCTGGCGGCGCTCGGCATCGAATCGGTGGTGGATCTTCCGGGCGTGGGCAAGAACCTCCACGACCACCTGCTCGCCCCCGTCATCTTCACCACCGAGACGGAGATCGGCACCCCGCGCGAAGGGGTCTCCGTCACGCAGTCGCACCTGTTCTGGCGCAGCGACGACGCTCTCGACCGTCCGGACACCCAGCCGATCCACTTCAGCGTCCCGATGTACCAGGAGGGGATGGAGGGGCCGGCCGACGGCTTCTCGCTGATGGCCGGGATCGTCACACCCCGAGCACGCGGCAGTGTGACGCTCTCGGGCCCGGGTGCGCACGACCCCCTACTCATCGATCTCGACGCCCTCGGCCACGACAGCGATGTGGCCTCCCTGGTCGCCTCGGTGCGTCAGTGCCGCAGGATCGGCGCCCGCCCGGCTCTCACGGCCTGGGGCGCCACGGAGCTCTACCCGGGCCCGGAGGTCGACGACTCCCAGCTGGAGGCCTACGTGCGATCGGTGGTGGTGACCTACCACCACCAGGTCGGCACCTGCGCGATGGGCGTGGACGCCCGCGCCGTCGTCTCCCCTCGGCTGAAGGTCCACGGGGTGGCGGGGCTGCGGGTCGCCGACGCCTCGATCATGCCGACGATCACGACGGGGAACACGAACGCCCCCTCGGTGCTGATCGGCGAGAAGGCGGCCGCCTTCATCCTCGCCGGCGAGTGACGGGAGCGGCCTCCGATGGACCTCGGGCTCGCCTCCGCCGTCACGATCGTCACCGGCGCGGCGTCGGGCATCGGCCGGGCGTGCGCCCGGGCGCTAGTGGCCGAGGGTTCGCGGGTCGGGCTGATCGATCGTGACCGTGCCGCCGGCGACGGGCTCGCCCGCGAGCTGGGACCCGCAGCGGTCTTCGTCGCCGCCGACGTCACCGACGAGGACGCGCTGCGCGACGCGGTCGACGCCGTGGCCGAGCGATTCGGCCGAGTGGATGCCGTCGTCTGCTGCGCCGGGATCTCCGGCCCGTTCGGGCAGCGCGTCGAGGAGATCTCGGTCGCGGACTTCGGCACCGTGCTGGCCGTGAACGTGACCGGCGCCTTCCTCACGGTCAAGCACGCCGTCCGCCATCTGCGGTCGTCGGCCGCGCCGGCCGTCGTCCTGCTCGCCTCGGACTCCAGCTTCGTCGCCGCACCGGGCATGGTCCCGTACAACGCCTCGAAGGGAGCGCTGCTGCAGCTCACGCGTGCGCTCTCGGTCGATCTCGCGGAGAACGGCTTCCGCGTCAACTGCGTCTGCCCCTCCGTCGTCGACACCCCGATGGCCCGCGCCGACCTCGGCATCGGGCCCGAAGGCTGGGGCGACGCCGGATTCCCCGTTCAGTCCCCGGACGACGTGGCCAGGCACGTCGTCTACCTCGTGTCACCGGCCTCGCGTCCGGTCAACGGGCACGCGCTCGTCTCCGACTTCGGCTACCTGGCCCGCTCCTCGTTCCCCGCGTGACCCCACCCCGAGAGAAGGCAGGACCCGTGTCCCCTACCGCAGCATCCTCCCCCACCGCAGCATCCATCGACGGCCCGGTCGTCGTCATCACCGGAGGCGGCACCGGCATCGGCGCCGCGACCGCCCGCCGCTACGCCTCGGACGGAGCGCGCGTGGTCGTGATCGGCCGCCGCCGCGGGCCGCTCGAGGCACTCGCCGCGGAGATCGGCGCGCTCGCGGTGGTCGCGGATGCGAGCGTGCGTGCCGAGGCGGAGGCGGCGATCCAGCGGGTGGTGACCGAGCACGGCCGCATCGACGTGGTGGTGGCCAACGCCGGCGGCCACGGCCTCGCGACCGTGGGCGACACCGACGACGCGGCCTGGGAGCTGTCGTTCCGCACCAACGTGACCACCGCGTTCGTGCTCGCCCGCGCCGCGCTGCCGCAGCTGATCGCGTCGCACGGCCAGGTCGTGATCGTGTCGTCGTTGGCCGGGCTGTTCGCGGGACCGTCGGTCGCGGGATACACCGTCGGCAAGCACGCCCTGATCGGGCTCACGCGCTCCCTCGCCCGCGACTACGGTCGCGACGGCGTGCGGGTCAACGCGGTCTGCCCGGGCTGGGTGCGGACCCCGATGGCCGACGCCGAGATGGAGGAGTTCGCCCGCCACGCCGGTCTCGACGGCATCGACGAGGGCTACGGTATGGTGACCGCGGACGTCCCGCTCGGTCGGCCCGCGCAGCCGGAGGAGATCGCGTCGGTGATCCGCTTCCTCGGCTCCGCGGAGTCCTCGTACATCACCGGGGCGACGATCGTGGTGGACGGCGGAGCGCACATCGTGGACGTGCCGACCATCCCCCTGGCACGCGCGGGCCTCTAACCGCCCAGGTACGCGTGGTGCAGCACGTCGGGTGAGGCCTGCAGCGTCGCGGCGTCGCCCTGGAAGGTGACGCGGCCTCCCGCGACGACGAGCGCATCCGTCGCCACGCCGAGCGCCAGATGGGTGAACTGCTCCACCAGCAGCACGCCGACGCCCGACTCCGCGAACTGGGTGATCATGGGCAGGAGCCGCATGAAGACCACCGGCGCCAGCCCGAGCGACATCTCGTCGATCAGCAGGAACCGCGGCTGCGAGGCGAACGCGCGGGCGAGCACCACCATCTGCTGCTCGCCGCCCGAGAGCAGGCCCGACGCACTGCTGCGGCGCTTCTCGAGCTCGGGGAACCGGGCGAGGGCCTCGTCCACCCCCTGCGCCGATCCGGCCGTGAGCCGAATGTTCTCCTGCACGGTCAGCGACGGGAAGATCGCGCGGCCTTGCTCGATGTGCACGATCCCGCGGCGTGCACGCTGCACGCGCGACAGCCGGCCGATCGGCTCGCCGTCGACCAGGATGCTGCCGCCGCTGGCCGCGACGACGCCCGACACGGCTTCGAGCAGACTGGTCTTGCCTGCACCGTTCGGCCCGACCAGGGCGGTGACCCGTCCGGGCTCGACGCGGAGGCTGACGTCGCTGATGACGGGCCCGGCACCGCGGCTCACGGTCACGTTCTGAAGTTCGAGCGCGTTCACAGCATCTCCGTCTCACCCATGTAGGCCTTCATCACGGCACGATCGGCGAGGACCTCGGCCTGCGGGCCGCTCGCCAGCACCTGACCGAAGTCGAGTACGGTCAGCTCGGAGCACACCGACCGCACCAGGTCGAGGTCGTGCTCGATCAGCACGATGGACATCCCGAACCGGGCCGGTGTCTCCAGCAGTCGCCGGCCGAGCGCGAGGTGCTCCTCGTGCGACAGCCCGGCGGCGGGTTCGTCGAGGATCAGGATGCGCGGCCGCGAGAGGACGTTGGCCGCCACCTCGACGATGCGGCGGGTGCCGACGTCCACGCTCTGCATCCGCGTCCGGGCGGCGGGGCAGCCGAAGAAGGCGAGCGTCTCGTCGATCTCGGCGATCGTCAGCCGCCGACGTGCAACGAAGCGCACGTACGCCTCGACGGTGAGCGTCGGCGGGACGCGATCCTGCTGGAAGGTGCGCCGCAGCCCGAGCCGGGCGCGACGCGTGGCCGACAGCCCGTTCAGCACGCGGCCGTCGAGGCTCACCGTGCCGGTGTGCTGCGGGAGGAAACCGGTGACCGCGTCGACGAAGGTCGACTTGCCGGCGCCGTTCGGCCCGATCAGCCCCAGGACGGTGTTCTCGGGGACCACCAGGCTGACGCCGTCGAGCGCCTTCACCTGGCCGAACGCCACGCCGAGGTCGTCGACGACGAGCACCGGGCGCCGATCCGCGGCCGGCAGCGGTGTCGTCGTCGACGCAGGTGGAGTGTCGGGCGGTTCCGGGGCGTCGACCGCGGCCGCGACCATCGGGGTGCGCGCGGCCTGCCGCTTCCACCAGGCGTTCCGGATGCCCTGGCCGAGGTTCGACCCGCTGGTCAGCGCCTGCACCCCGAGCACGCCGAAGATCACGAACGCCCAGTCCTGCGGGATGCCCCAGCGCTTGAGCAGTTCCGGGACGGCGACCCAGACGATCCCGCCGAAGATCGCCATGTCGATCAGGTAGGCGCCCGACATCACGGCGAGCACGTACAGGGCGAGCGACTGGATGGGCGTGAAACTGCTGGCGAACGGCAGCCCCACCTGACCGGCGATGAGCCCGCCGCTGATCCCGCCGAGGGTCGCGCTCACCGCGAACGCCGTCAGCTTGGAGCTGCGGACGCTGGCGCCGACGGAGGCGGTCCCGCGCTCCGAGAAGGCGACGGACTTCCAGCTGCTCCCCCAGCGGCCGCTCTGCAGGAAGTAGACGACGACACCGCAGACGGCCAGCACGACGACGCTGAAGAAGAAGTAGGAGCGGTCGTCGCTGAACGCGTCGGGGCGCAGGACCGCGATGCCGTCCGTCGAGCCGGGGAACTGGATCTGCACCAGGGTCACGTCGGCCGCGGCCGCGAATCCGAGGGTGACGACCGCCAGGTTGACCCCGCGCAGCCGCAGGGCGGGCAGCCCGACCAGCACCCCGACGACGCCGGCGGCGATGCCGCCGAGGATCAGCCAGAGGATGAACCCTCCCGGTGCGTCCAGCGTGTTGAGGAGCGAGACGATCCAGGCTCCGACGGCGGCGAAGGTCAACTGGCAGAGCGCGATCATCCCGGCGCTGCCGGTCACGATTCCGAGCCCCAGGATCGAGATGGCCGCCACGACGGCGCTCACGGCCAGGAACACGAAGTAGCCCGACAGCGTGACGCTCAGGAGGTAGCCGGCGAGGATCCCGACGGCTCCGACGACCAGCGGGAAGGCGATCCGTGCCGCCGGGTTGCTGCTAACGCGCCGCATCCCACACCTCCTTGCGCTGCATCCACAGCAGGAATCCGACGATGAACAGGAAGGGCAGGAAGTTGCGGATGAGCGACACCTGGTCGATCTGCGCGACCAGTCCGCTGAGCAGGCCGAGCGCCAGGCCGCCGACGACCGCGAGGTCGAGCCGGCGGAACGCGCCGAGCAGGGCCGCCGCGGAGGCCGGCACGATGAGCATCGACAGGCTGGTCGCGTCGTTGGACTGCGACGGCGCGACGATGATGATGACGAGCGCGCTGATCACGCCGGTCACGGCCCAGACCGCGACGCTCAGGGGCTTCGACGGGATGCCGATCAGCTCAGCCGTGGTCGGGCGCTCCGACAGTGCACGCAGCTTCGTCCCGATGGAGGTGCGGGTGAGCACGATCCGGCAGGCGATCGCCACGACGATCGCGAGCGTGACGGTCGCGACGGTGACCTGGCTGATCACCACACCGCCGATGCTGAACGCCGGGCCCGCGATGATCGGGCTGAACGGCTGCGGCTTGTTGCCGAAGAGGATGAACGAGAGCGAGATCAGCAGCAGGAGCGGTCCGACCGTCACCGCGGAACGCGTGGTGATGTCGGCCTCCGACAGCCAGGTCGCGATGATCAGGCCGATGAGGGCGCTCAGCCCCGCGCCGATGAGGATGCCCACGATCGACGCCACCCAGATGGGCCAGCCCGCCTGGCTCACCAGCCAGACCGCGACGAACCCGCCGAACATGCCGGTGGCGGCCTGGGAGAAGTTGACCACGCGCACCAGGCGCGACATGAGGGTCAGGCACACGGCGAGCACCGCGTAGAGGCCGCCCGCGGCCAGTCCTGCTAGCGCACCCTGCAGCATCGGGGTGCTCCGTTTCGCTTCGTCACAGTGGAATGCCTTTCGGGAGGTGGCCGGGCGGGCCCACGGGTGCGGGCCCGCCCGGATGACGGTGCTAGCTCTTCGGGATGCGGATCCAGTCGTCCCCGTTCAGCTCCCAGGCGTTGGTGCCCGAGGTGAGCTTGATCGGCCAGCCGGCGGTGTTCTGGTCGTGGACCTTCGCCGTGCCGAACGTGTACGGCGTTCCGACCATCGGATTGTCGATCGCCTTCATGTCGTGGAAGGCCTTCGTCACGGACTCCCGGGTGATGTCGCCCTTGATCGTCTGGGCGACCTCGATGAAGTACTTGGCCGCCAGGTAGCCGCCCTGCGAGAAGGAGGTGAGCGGGATCTTGTTCTTCTCCATCAGGTCGCGCCAGTCCTTGTTGATGTCGCTGGAGGCGTCGGTGAACGGGTAGAACTCGGCCGGCACGTAGATGCCGCCTCCGGCGTCGCTGACCGCCTTGGCGAAGTTGTCGCTGTAGACGCTGGTCAGGTAGAGCCACTTCACGTCGTTCCAGCCCTGCGCGTTGGCCGCCTTGACCTGGGCGATCGCGTCCGGCTCGACCGGGTTGATCGCGAGCGCCTTGCAGCCGGCGTCCTTGGCCTTCACGATGTAGGGCGTGTAGTCGCTGGCCCCGTACGGCACGGTGTCGTCGATGTAGAGCGGCTTCTTGCCCGTGATCGCCGTCCACTTGTCGATGGCCTTCTGGTAGGCCGGGCGGGTGCTGCCCGCGATCTCCAGCAGCACGCAGATGTTGTCGAGCTTGGCGACCTCGGAGCCGTAGTAGAGGGTCAGGGTCAGGTCGTTGAACGGGCCGACGTTGGCCGGCGAGATGTTGGCGCTGTCGAAGCAGCCGGTGTCGACGCCCACGCCGGGCACCGACAGGATCTTCTGCTGCTCGTAGTACTTTGCGTTGATCTCGCACTCGATGAGGCTGGCGGATCCGACCATCGCCACGGCCTCGTCGCTGCCGACGATCTCGCGCGCGTTGGCCGACGCCGTGGCCGGGTCGCCCTTGTCGTCGAGGCTCTTGTAGTCGATCGTGTGCCCGTTGATGCCGCCCTTCGCGTTCTGGTCGGCGAAGACGGCCGCCGCTGCCTGCGACGCCTCCGGAAAGGTGGCCGCACCGCTCTTGGTGTTGACCGAACCGACGACGATCGAGCTCGCGCCGTCGCCGCCTCCCCCGCCGCCGCTGCAGCCGCTCAGCACCAGTGCTGTGGATGCCGCGACCGCCGCGGCTGCGTAGAGAACGTTCCTCTTCATGCGCTTCCCTGCCTCTCGGGTTGCGCCACGACCACTTCGTCGTGGCGGTACGCCGCTCGCGGTCCTGACGGGCGAACGGGTGGTTCTCGTGATTCGTTGTGATGACGCTATGCGTGGTGCGTCGACGGCTGTTGTCTGTCGCCGCACGCTGGTTGTCGCTGGGGGAAGGCTCGGGCCGGCCTGGCGTCAGCCGAGCGCGTCGCGGACGAGCGCGGTGTCGGTGAACTGCTCGAACCGCACCACCCGGCCGCCCTCCAACCGCCAGACGTGGGCGACCCTGGCCACGAAGTAGCGTCCGGTCGCGCGGTAGGTGCCGCTGTACGTCCCGATCCCGACGATGGTGTCGCCCCCGTCGATCAGCTCGGTGATGGCGGCGACGTAGCCGTCCCATTCGGCGGCGATCCGCTCGAACACGTTCGTGCGGACGGCCGCCGGTCCCCGGTACGTCCCCGCGTAGGGGATGCCCGCCATCTCGGTCCATTCCACGTCGTCGGCGAGCGGGGCAAGCATCCCCGCCAGGTCGCCGCGGTCGGAGGCGCGGTAGTGCTCGGCGATGATGTCGCGATTGCTGGACATGGGGATCCTCTCAGGTGCGTGACGCGTCAGACGGGTTGGGCGTCGGGGTAGCTGACGGCCCCCAGCGGGTAGATGTGGCCGCCGGCCCGGGAGTGCTCGGACTCGCCCTCGCCGTTCAGGCCGAGGAAGATGCCCGTGGTCATCAGGGCGTAGCCGAGGTCGTGCAGCCAGACGCTGGCGACGGCGATGCGGAACTCGCGGAAGCAGAACAGGTACAGCCCGTCGGCGAACTTCCACACCGTCGACAGGTCCATGTCGCCGTGACCGCGCTGCACTCCCTCCAGGCACTGCCAGGCGTAGCGCTGCGACGAGACGTACACGTGCTCGTAGAGGTGATGCGGGCTGTAGCGGTAGACGTTGCGCTTGCCGATCAGGTCGCGCGACGGGCCGGGGGCCTCGCCGGTCGGCTCGCCGCCGTCGGTGACCGCGGACCAGAAGCGCTGCGTGACCCGGGGCGTGCCCTCGACCTCCTCCGCGCCGATCACGGAGTGGGCGACGAGTGCGCGGTGCGTCGTCGTCGAGTAGACGACCGTGATCGCCTCCCTCTCGACCGACACGAGCGGGAGGTTGACGAAGACGACGTCGTCGCGCACGGCGACCGCGTCGTACGGGTCCTCGGCGCCGGCGGGAGCGGTCAGCGACCCCGTGGCACTCCAGCGGACCGTGCCGGTCCCGAATGCGAGCGCGAGGGTCGACCCGTCGTCGAGGGTGAGCACCAGCGACCGGCCGTCGAGATCGACGTTCGGAAGGCGGTACGTGTCGATCCCGGCGGCGAACTCGTCGTACGTGCGCCATTCGTCGGTCGCGGGGTCGGCTGCCGGGGCGGAGGCGTGGCCGGCGGTGTCGGTCATGGTGATCCTTTCGATCGTGGAGGTCGTCTCAGCGGCTGGTGGTGCGGATGCGGGAGTGGGTCGCGCGGGCGACATTCGGGTCGATGACGGCCTTGACGATGTCGTCCTCGCGGTCGCCGATCACGCGGAAGGCGGACTCGACCTCGTCGAGCCCGAAGCGGTGGGTGACGAGCTCCTCGAACGGGAACCCGCCGCGTTCGAGGAGGCGGATGGCGGGCTCGAATCCACCGGCTGACAGGAACGACGGCAGCAGGTCGATCTCGCGCGTGAGCAGCTCCTCGTCCGCCAGGAAGGAGACCGGGGCGTTCGCACCGCAGGCGCCGGCGAGCACCACGCGGCCCCCGCGTCGGACGAGCCGGACCGCTTGCTGCTGGGCCGCGGTGACGCCCGCGACCTCGATGACGGCGTCGGCGAGGCCGCCCAAGGCGTCCCGCACCGCGTCCACCGCGTCGGTCGCTCGCGCGTCGATCGTGATGTCCGCGCCGAACCGGCGGGCGAGCTCGAGCCGGGACGCCCGCGTACCGATGACGACGACACGCCCCGCGCCCGCGGCACGTGCGGCGGCGGCGGTCAGGAGGCCGACGGGGCCGGGGCCGATCACCACGACGGCCTCGCCGGAGGCGATCCGGGCGCGGCCGATCGCACGGTGCGCGACCGCGAGCGGCTCGACGAGCACGGCCCGCTCCCACGGCAGCTCCGCGGGAAGCCGGTGGACGATGGCCTCGCGCGGCACGAAGAGGTGCTCCGCGTAGCCTCCCCAGAGCCCGGGCGCGACCGTGCGCGGGATGTTCACACCGAGCTGGCGCCCGTGCGGTGCCCCATTCGCCGGGTCGTCCGCTTCGCACAGGTTGTAGCGCCCCTCCCGGCACCGGGCGCAGCTGCGGCACGGCAGCAGCATCTCGACCGCGATGCGGTCGCCGACGGCGAGGCCGCGCCGGCGGGCGGCCTGCTCACCGAGCGCGGCGACGACCCCCACGAACTCGTGGCCGGGGACGAGCGGGAACGGGTCGCCGATGTGTCCGGCCAGCAGGTGCAGGTCGGTCGCGCAGACGCCGACGAGCGCGACGCGCAGGAGGAGGTCGTCCTCCCCCAGCACGGGGAGGGGCTGCTCGGCGGTCTCGATCACCCCTCGCGACGTGAAGACGACCTGGCGGGAGGTGCGCGGAAGATCTGGTGCAATGACGGACATCGAAGGCTTCCTGCTCGCGTCCGTGCCGCGTCGCACGGGACAGCCCCATCGTCGCGTCGGCCGTGGGCGCCCTCAATCTCCACGGCCGCTTCGTACGCCGCCCGTCAACCGCCGTTCGCTGGCCGACAACGCGACGTCAGCGGCGGACGGACGCCCGGACCTCGCTCGGCGACTCGGCATAGGCCGCCTTGAAGACGCGGCTGAAGTGGGCCGCGTCGACGAACCCCCAGCGGGCCGCGACGGCCGCGACGGGCCGATCCGCGTACAGCGGGTCGAGCAGGTCGCGTCGGCACCGCTCCAGGCGCCGCGTCCGGATCCACGACGACACCGTCGTGCCCTCCTCGCGGAAAATGCCGTGCAGGTGCCGGGTCGAGATGAAGTGCGCGGCGGCGATCCGGCCGGGATCGAGGTCGGGCGAGGCGAGGTTGCTGTCGATGTACCCGCGGACGCGCTGCATCAGCGCGTGGTGCGGGTTCACGGCTCCCCGGCTCACGTCGAGCTCGTTCGCGAACAGGGTCGTCACCAGGTCGAGTGCGCTGTGGGCGAGCCGGGCCCCGGTCGGGCCGGAGAGCTGCTCGAGGTTGCCCACCAGCTGGGCGAGGAACGGGACGATGATGCTCCCGACCCCGGCCTTCCCGCTCATCGGCACCGCGGTCAGTTGCCCGACGACGTCGGTGGGGAGGTCGATCAGACGCTTCGGGAACATCACCACCATCGTGCGGAAGTCGTCGTCGAACACGAGCGTGTACGGGCGGTGGGTGTCGTACACGGCCAGGTCGCCGGGCTGGAGCACGGCCTCGCGGTCGTCCTGGATGAGCAGCCCCGTGCCCGCCAGCTGCAGGCTCAGCTTGAAGTAGTGGCGGTCGCCCCGCGCGATCAGCTCGGGCGTGCGCTCGACGACGTGCTCGGCCGCGCTCACCTCGGCCACGTGCACCTCGTCCGCCTCGGCGGAGCGGATCCTGCCCCAGAAGGGCTCGGGGCGCGCGCTGGTCACCTGCAGCGGCACGAACGACTCCGACACGGCGGTCCGGAACTCGCCGAAGGTATGGGCGACCGAGGTCGAGACACGGCTCTCGCCGGTACGCGGGACAGATCTGCTGAGCATGGGGGCACCTCACTCGGCTCGCGACGGCACTGTATACGATCCGTGATACGGACGATAGCATCCGGCACGGTCGTCCGTCAGTGCTGTGCGCGCACAGCCCCGTTCACCCGCAGGAACACGATCAGCCAGGCGAAGACGATGCCGCCGGCGACCAGTTCGGCCGCCGTGAGCACGTAGTACCCGACGATGAAGAAGACCAGGGCGACCACGACGACGCCGAACAGGCAGTAGCCGAGCACGAAGAATGCGGCAGGAGCCTGGGGGATGGCCGCCCGCACCCAGAAGACCAGCAGCGCGAAGACCACGACCATCCCCACCGCCGAGACGTTGTGGAGGACCGCGGAGACGTTCAGCGGGAAGACGCCGACGCCGGCGAGCAGCACGCCCAGGCAGAGCAGGCACACGCGCAGACGCACCAGCCGGTGCCGCACACCCGGGTCGGTGGCCGCCCCGGCGTCGGTCGCGAACCGCGCGATCGCGGTGATGATGACACCCGCGACGATCAGTGTCAGGTTGAAAGTCAGCGACGAGATGCTCCGCGTCATCCCCAACGCGCTCAGGTGGAGCTCCCACCAGTCCGGATCCGGGGCGCACAGCATCGAGGTGAGCACGCCGACGGCCGCGAAGACGCCGAGCACCGTCGACAGCCGCAGGAGGTCCATCCCCACCGCCGACAGGAGGGCGACGTACGCCGTGATCCCGCAGAGCGCCCCGACCAGCGCCGCCGCCGAGAGGAAGTACACCGCCGCCCCCTGGAATCCGTCGGCGAGGACGGCCCCGAGGGCGAGCCAGCCGAGCAGTGCGATCACCCCGTGCGCGAGGGCGATGACGACGGTGTCGAACACATCGGCTCGAGGAGTGCGCGTCGCGGGCGCCCGTCGCCCGCCGAAGGGCGTCATCCCGCCGCGCGCCCAGAGCCGCCCGGCGAGGTAGGCGACGATCGCGACGACCCCGGCGGCGATCGCGCCGGATTGCGAGACCGAACCCGGGCCGGCGATCGGCAGGGAACCGCCCCAGAACACGGCGAGGGCGATCAGACCGGCGAGGACCGCGGCGCTCGCCCCGGCCACGATGCCCGCGCTCTCCGCGCGAGGGGACTCCGCCTCCGCACGAGGGGATGTCACACGAGGGGATGTCGCACGAGGGGACGTCGCGCGAGCGCCGTCGGAGGTCATCGCGATGGGGCCGACGATGGCCGCGGGCGTCGCGCCGCGTCGTCGAGGCGTTCATCGAGGGCCATGGCCGCGTCGATGAGCGCGAGATGTGTGAACGCCTGCGGGAAGTTGCCGAGCTGCTCGCCGGTGGGCGCGATCTCCTCCGCGAACAGCCCCAGGTGGTTGGCGTAGGTGAGCATCTGCTCGAACGTGAGCCGGGCTTCGTCCAGGCGTCCCGCGCGGGCGAGCGCGTCGACGTAGAGGAAGGTGCAGAGCGAGAACGTCCCCTCGGATCCCCGGAGGCCGTCCGGGGAGGCCGCCGGGTCGTACCGGTAGACGAGGCTGTCGGAGACGAGGTCGGACCGGATCGCCGCCATCGTGTCCTGCCACAGCGGGTCGTGCGGTGCGATGAAGCCGACCTGCACCATCTTCAGCAGCGAGGCGTCGAGGATGGGCTCGCCGTACTGCTGCACGAACGCCCGGCGCTCGCTGTTCCAGCCCCGCTCCATGATCTGCTCATAGATCGCATCGCGCTCCGCCGTCCAGCGCTCGACCGCGGCGGGACGGCCGAGTCTGGCCGCGAGCCGGATGGCGCGGTCGAAGGCCACCCAGCACATCAGTCGCCCGTAGGTGAAGTCCTTACGGCCTCCCCGCGTCTCCCAGATCCCCTCCTCGGGCTGGTCCCAGTTGTCGACGAGCCAGTCGAGCATCCGGCAGATCGCGAGCCAGCCCTGCTGACCGATCTCGATGCCAGCGAGGTCCGCGTGATAGATCGCGTCCAGGGCCTCGCCGTAGATGTCGAGCTGCAGCTGGCCCGCCGCGCCGTTGCCGACCCGCACCGGGGCGGATCCGCGGTAGCCCTCCCACCCCTCGACGACCTCTTCGGACAGGTGGGGATCCCCGTCGATGCGGTACATGATGTTGAGCGGCCCGGTCGGGCTGTCCTGCTGCTCGTCGACGCGGTCGCGCAGCCACACCCCGAAGGCGACGGCCTCGTCGCGGAAGCCCAGCCGGATCAGGGTGCTCACCGAGAAGGAGGCGTCCCGGACCCAGGTGTACCGGTAGTCCCAGTTGCGTTCGCCGCCGATCTGCTCCGGCAGCCCGGCCGTCGGCGCCGCGACCAGTCCCCCGGTCGGTGCGTACGTCATGAGCTTCAGTGTGATCGCGGACCGGTGCAGCTCCTCCCGCCACCGGCCGGTGTAGCCGGACTGGGAGATCCAGTCCTGCCAGAACCGGGCGGTGTCGTCGAACATCCGGCGTGCATCCGCGGTGCCTACGGCGTGCGGGGTCGCGCCCGTCCCCGTCTCGAGGACGACACCGCGCACCTGCCCCTGCACGAGGGGGATCGTGGCGCGGACGTCGCCGTGCTCCGTCTGCTCGGCGCGTGCCAGGCGTTCGTCGCCCGGATCGCGGATCAGGCTCATGGTGAGGGCCGTGGTCCCCGCGTCGAAGATCGCGCCGTCGTCGGTCAGGGTGAGGCGATGGGGCGCGCGCCCGTAGTCGAAGCGCGGGCTGATCTCGATGTCGAACTCGATCGCGCCGCGCACGCACCGGACCAGTCGCACCAGGCGATGCGACTCGTGCGGCCCGCCACTGGTCGTCGGCATGAAGTCGACCAGCTCCCCGACCCCCGCCTCGGTGAGGAACCGCGTGACGAGGATGGCTGTGTCGGGGAAGTAGAGCTGCCTCACGTCGAAGGCGTCGACTCTCGGCCGGGCACTGAAATGACCTCCGCGCTCCCGGTCGAGCAGAGAGCCGAAGATGCTCGGCGAGTCGAATCTCGGGCTGCAGAACCAATCGATGGTCCCGTCCGTCGAGACGAGCGCCGAGGTCTGGAGATCACCGATCAGACCGTGATCGGCGATCAGGGGGTACCCGCTCATATCGTGACCCACTCCCTCGATGGCCGCAGGATAGGCCTCCCCGAGGTTCTCGGGGAAGAGGGGTCAGCGAATCGCAGTCAGCGGGTCGCGGTCAGCGGATCAGCGTCGTCGCATGTCGGCTGCCGCCGGGCAGTCGAAGGGGTCGCGGGCGGCGAGGCCCACCCGGTTCAGGTACTCGATGACGATGGCGTACGACCGGACCAGCGTGGTCTCCGTGTAGGGGATGCCGTGGGTCGCGCAGTGCGCCCGGGTCAGCTCCCGTGCCCGAGCCAGCGACGGCCGCGGCATCGACGGGAACAGGTGGTGCTCCACCTGGTGGTTGAGGCCGCCCATCAGAGCGTTCATCCACCAGCCGCCCTTGATGTTGCGGGAGGTGAGGACCTGCTTGCTGAGGAAGTCGACGCGGGAGCCGGTCGGCAGCAGCGGCATGCCCTTGTGGTTGGGGGCGAACGACGCCCCCATGTAGACGCCGAAGACGGCGAGCTGCACGCCGAGGAACGCGAACGCCATGCCGAGCGGGAGGAAGAGGAAGACCAGGGCGATGTAGACGCTCAGGCGGATGGCGATGGCGGTCAGCTCCGTCGAGCGGCCGACGGTGGGGCGGCGCTCCAGGAGCGAGCGGACCGACAGCACGTGGAGGTTCACGCCCTCGAGCATCAGCAGCGGGAAGAAGAAGTAGCCCTGGCGCCGCGTCATCGCGGCCATGAGGCCCTTCTGCTTGGCGGCGTCCTCCTCGGTGAACGAGATGGTGTCGAACTCGATGTCGGGGTCTTTGCCGACGGTGTTCGGGTTGGCGTGGTGGCGGGTGTGCTTCGTCATCCACCACTGGTAGCTCATGCCGACCATCCACGTGGCGAGGAACCGGCCGACGCGGTCGTTGACCGGGCCGGACGCGAAGATCTGGCGGTGCGAGGCCTCGTGCGCGAGGAACGCGAACTGCGTGAAGATGATGCCGAGCGCTCCCGCGATCAGCAGCTGGAACCAGGAGTCGCCCAGCAGGACGAAGCCGGCGACGGCGCCGCCGAGCCCGACGGTCAGCAGGGCGAAGACGGTGATGTAGAAGCCCCGCCGGCGTTCGAGCAGCCCCTGGGAGCGGACCTGTCCGAGCAGTTCGTTGTACGTGCTCGTCACGGCCGGGCGGCCTTCGGTGCGCTTGCGCGTGCGCTGCACGGGCCCGAGGGTAGGTACGGTCATCGTGTGCCTCCGCTGCTGTCGATGCGACTTCCCAGCCGAGGTGTGGACGGAACGCCCTAGATGTGTTGAGGCTACGCGGTGTTGCTGTGCGTTGGCGGCGAAGGCGCCCCGTGTTCCACGAGGCGCCTTCGACCGGTTACGCGGGTCGGATGTTCGACGCCTGCGGGCCCTTGGCGCCCTGCTCGACGTCGTACTCGACCTTCTGGTTCTCGTCGAGGTTGCGGTAACCGCTGGAGGCGATCGCACTGTAGTGGGCGAAGACGTCGGCACTGCCGTCATCCGGGGCGATGAAGCCGAAGCCCTTTTCCGAGTTGAACCATTTGACGGTGCCTGTAGCCATCGTCTCTCTCTTTCGTGATGGGGAACCGTGCGAACGGTTCCGTCCCCCGCGCCGAATGTGACGTGGGCGTGTGTGGGTGCTCTGGAGCGAGCACGGGATGGTGGACGCCGACAGCAGCAGTTGCGCCTCCTCGACGGAGGGGGCGGTGCCGATCGGCCGCGACTGGTCGTCGAGGACGGCGAATCCTGTCGGGATCCGGTAGGCCATGCCGGCGTATTCCCCGGCACGGGTGGCGGCCCAGACGTCGTCGTCTGCCTGTCGCCAGGTGGTCGCGAACGGTGTCGCGTGTTCGAGAATGCTTGTGATGATCGTCCTTCGGCGCCCGAGGGGCGCGGTGTGTTCGTGGGGTGACGGCCGGGATCAGAAGAGGGGCTGCGTCACGTCGGGGAGAGGAATGAGGGGCTGCTTCGGGAGAGTCAGCGAGAGGAAGGCGGGATTCGGCGCGATTCGCCGGCACCGCTGGTCGAACGGTCGAGCCGCTCGGCTCGAGGTACTGCCAGGTGGGGCACATCGCTGTGCGGACGTGGCCCAGCATACACGGATGGCCTGAGCGGACCGCCCGCGGTCCCGTCACGCCCGGTCAGAGGCGGCGGATCGTCAGCGACTGCTCGGCGAAACCGACCGCGCCTCCCTCATCGTGGAGCACGGAGCGGGTGACGCCGAGACCGGTCGCCCCGAACACCACCTCGGTGTCCAGCCCGAGCCACCGGCCGCGCGGCGGGCGGTGCAGGTGCACGGTCAGGTCGACGTTGGGGAACATCCACTCGGTGGGGTGCCGCCGCACGGCGACCCCGTTGGCGGTGTCGACGAGCATCAGCCAGGACGCCACCGGGTCGACCTCCTCCCCGGCGATCAGCGCACGGTCGGTCGAGAGCCAGACGGTCGCGCGACCGGGCTCGGGCGGGCGGATCGCGCGGACGTCGAGGGAGGCGACGTAGCCGCCGCGCCACACGTCGCTCATGGGCCAGCGCGGGGCAGTCTCGGGAGCGGGAAGAGCCTCCGGTGCGCCGCCCGCCACTTCGGACGTGTCGAACGCGGACAGCAGCCAGGCCCGCGCCTTGACCGCGGCACGGCCCCGGATGACTGCGGTCGCCTCGACGAGTTCGATGGTCCGGCCAGGGCGGATGGTCTCGACCTGGATCTCGACGGGCTCGAGGGCCAGGAAGCCCAGGATGTCGAAGCTGATCCTCCCGAGCTGCAACGGCGGTCCGGGCCGTTCGGCCGCGTGCCGCAGGATCACGTGGGCGATTAGGCCGCCCAGCGGGCTGAAGTGGATCTCATCGTCGGCCCAGGCTCCCCCGGCTTCGGCGGTCGGGGTGAAGGTGCGCTCACCGGTCGGGAGGAAGTATGCCGTCGTCGCCATGCACTCAGACTATGTCGTGCGGGAAGGCTGCTCAGGCGCGATCGATAGGAGTCGTGGAGGCTCCTCACGGCCTGCGTAAGAATGCGGAAAGAATCGGGCGTCACTGTGAGAGTCATGGTTGAGACATGGGCAGCGACCGCCGCGGCGCCGGCGCGGCGGCCGCGAGCCCGGCGCACGGAGGCCGGGCGTCAGCGTCGCGGATCGCGAGTGGTGCGATTCGCGCTGGCGGCGAGCCTGGTCGCCGTGCTCGCCATGTGGTGGGCCAGCGTCCCGGCAGCGTTCGTCGCGACGCCCGCGAACGCCCTCACCTC
Source organism: Leifsonia sp. NPDC058194 (assembly GCF_042883605.1). NCBI lineage: Bacteria > Bacillati > Actinomycetota > Actinomycetes > Micrococcales > Microbacteriaceae > Leifsonia > Leifsonia sp. NPDC058194. The sequence continues at coordinate 46,777 of NZ_JBHVVL010000005.1, forward strand.
CATCGGCGAGCTGAGCGGCATGCTCGGCGCGGTGCTGGTCTGCGCACAGGTGCTGCTGATCGCGCGGGTCCCGTGGTTCGAGAACGCCGTGGGGCTGGACAAGCTCGTCTCGTGGCACCGCTCGCTCGGCACGTCGGTGATCCTCCTGGTCGTCGCCCACGTCGTCTTCATCGTGCTGGGCGGCGAGCTGACGAGCCGGAACCCGCCGTGGGATGAGCTCGTCTCGGTGCTGCAGTCGTATCCCGACATGCTGACAGCGCTCATCGGCACGATCGCCTTCCTCGCGGTCGGTCTCAGCAGCGCACGACTCATCCGCACGCGGCTGTCGTACGAGGTCTGGTACTGGCTGCACGTCACCACGTACGCCGCGATCTTCCTGACGTTCTTCCACCAGCTGAGCGGCGGCGCACATTTCGTCGCCTACCCGATCAATCGCATCGCGTGGATCCTCCTCTATCTGGGGACGGCGGCAGCGGTCCTGACGTGGCGCTTCATCCTGCCGGCCACGGACGCCTGGCGTGGCCGGATGCGCGTCGTCGCCGTAGTGGCGGAGAGCCCCGGGATGAACAGCGTCTGGCTGCGCGGGCCGAACCTGGATCGGCTCGGGGTGCGGGCCGGGAACTTCTTGCTCGTCCGCTTCATCTCGTGGGGCCACCTGGGCACCGCGCACCCCTACTCGGTGTCGGCCGTCCCCGCGAACGGGCACCTGCGGATCACGGTCGGAACGCTGGGCGACCATTCTCGGAAGCTGCCCGCTCTCAGGACGGGCACGCTCGTGTTCGCCGAGGGCCCGTTCGGGCACTTCACCGCCGACCGCGCGAGCCGTTCCAGGATCCTGCTCGTCGCGGGCGGAGCCGGCATTGGGCCGATTCGCGCCCTGGCCGAAGAGCTCGCCCTGCGAGGGGCACGGCCGGTCGTCCTCTACCGGGTGAGCTCCGTCGAGCAGCTGGCCCTGATGGACGAGCTCACGGCGTTGCCGGGCGTCACGGTCTTCCCCCTCGTCGGGCGACGCACCGAATTGGGCTACGACCCGCTCGGCGCGGGCTCCCTCGCACGCATCGTCCCCGATCTCGCCGAGTGGGAGGCGTTCATCTGCGGTCCCGAGGCGATGGCCGAGCAGGTCGAATCCTCGCTGCGGGAGCTCCGGATGCCGCGTCGATTCATCCACCGAGAAGAACTGAGCATGTCATGAACAGCAGAAGCTGGCGTGGAACGATCCTCTTCACCGTGATCCTCGTCGTCATGGGGGCGACCGTCGGTGTGAAGCTGTACGGGGTCGGCGAGGAGTCGACGACGCCCGCGACGGCGGCCGGCTCCCAGCCCACCGCGACCCCGACCCCGACCCCGACGTCGCCGACGACGACGACGGACGCCACGGCATCGGTCGTCACGGGTTCGGCCGTTCAGACCCGCTACGGCGTCGTGCAAGTGAAGGTCACGTTCGCGGGCTCACGCATCACGGCTGTGGACACCCTCCAATCGCCGAACCGCGACGGCCGCGACATCGAGATCAACCAGCAAGCGCTCCCTCTGCTGCAGTCCGAGGTGCTCGCGTCGCAGTCGGCGAAGATCGATACGGTCTCGGGGGCGACGTACACCTCGGAGGGCTACATCCAGTCGGTGCAGTCGGCGATCGATCAGCGATGAGATACCTCGAGACCGTGATGGGGATCCCGATGTCCATCGACGTGCGCGACCGGGCCGAATCGTCGATCGCGGCCCGGCGCGCGTTCCGGATCCTGGGCGAAGCCGACCGCCGATTCAGCGCTTACCGGAGCGACAGCGAGCTCAGCCGGATCAACGCTTCCGGCGGCGACCTGACCGCGGCGAGCGAGGAGTTCCGAGAGGTCGTGGCCCTCGGGTCGGCGACCGCCGAGGCGTCGGGCGGCGCCTTCCGCATCCGCCTGCCCGACGGCACCTGGGATCTGGACGGTGTCGTCAAGGGGTGGGCGGCCGACCGGGCCGCACGGGAGCTGACCGCATGCGGCTTGGCGGACTACTGCCTGAACGCCGGTGGCGATGTCGCGGTCTCGGGAAGCCCTGGCGAGGGGCGGCCCTGGAACGTCGCCGTGCGATCGCCCGACTCCGCGGCCGAGGTACTGGCTGTGCTGTCCGTGACGGGGGGAGCCGTAGCGACCTCCGGCGCCTACGAACGCGGAGCCCACATCGTCGACGGCCGCACGGGCGTCGCGGCCGACTCCCTCACCAGCGCGACCGTCGTCGCCGATGACCTCACGACCGCCGATCTGCTCGCGACCGCCGTCTTCGCCCTCGGGCCGTCAGGTGCCGCCTGGGCGGTCTCCCACGGCGCACGGGGCGTCCTCGTGGCGGGAACGGACGGCAGCCTCCTCGGCGCAGGAGAACTCGTGTTCGCGTCCTCGTCCGCGTCCGCGTCCGCGGGCCGCCTCCGATGATTCCGGAGGCCTCCGGACACGGCTCCTATACTGCGGACATGAGCGAGGGACTGCGCGTGCTCGTGGCCGAGGACGACGGCCGGCTTGCGGACATGCTCGGCACGTTGCTCCTCACCGAAGGCTATGACGTGCAGATCGCGCACGACGGACAGCGAGCGCTCCATCGTGGCCTCACCGAGACGTACGACGCGATCATCCTCGACCGCGGCCTCCCAGCGGTCGACGGGCTCGGAGTCCTCCGCGCACTCCGCCAGGGCGGTGTGACGACGCCGATCCTCATCCTGTCCGCACTCGGTACCGCGCCCGACCGAGTGGACGGCCTGAACGCCGGAGCGGAGGACTATCTCTCCAAACCGTTCGACATCGATGAGCTGCTGGCACGTGTACGTGCTCTGATCCGGAGGGCGTCCTCGAGTGTCCCGATCGTGCGGTTCGCCGGCGGGCACCTCGACGTGAACGGCCGCACGGTCATCCTCGTGGATGGGACGCGGACGGTGCTCTCGGACCGCGAGGCGAGCCTCCTGGAGCTCCTCGCGCGCCGCCCCGACCAGGTCTTCTCGCGGCCGGTGCTCCTCGACCAGGTGTTCGCTGCCGCGGACGATCCCGGCGTCGTCGACACCTACGTCCACCACCTGCGACGCAAGTTCGGACGCGCGCTGATCGAGACCGTGCGCGGGGTCGGATACCGGATGGGCGGGCTCCGGTGAGGGACGCCGATCAGCGCGAACTCCGCTCGGCCTCCCGGCGTCTCGCGATCCAGTTCGCGCTCGTCATCGTCGCGCTGTTCGCGCTTCTCGGTGTCGTCGTCTATGCGGTGGTGGCGGCGGGACAGAACGAGGCGGCCCACCGGGCACTCTCCGACGCGTCGATGGTCGATTCGGTGCACGACGCCCCGCGCGACCTCCTCGTGACGGTGGTGACGCCGGATGGGCACGACAGCTCGCCGGACCTGCCGAAAGGCCTGCCCGACCAGGCCGCGCTCGACGCGATCGCGCAGAACGGCGGCTCGCGGACGGAGACCCTCGCGGCGGGCGGTCAGAACTACCTCACCGTCACGAACGTGCGACGGGGAAAGGTCGTGCAGGTCTCCTACGGTCTCGGAGAGCAGGAAGAGGAACTGGATCGGCTGCTCGTCGCGCTCGTCGTGTCCGGCGCGATCGCCGCAGTGGCCGCCACCGGCCTCGGATTCCTGCTCGCCCGGAGGTCGATGCGGCCGATGGCGGAGGCGCTGACCCTCCAACGGCAGTTCGTCGCGGACGCCGGCCACGAGCTCCGCACTCCGCTCACTCTGCTCAGCACGCGGGCTCAGCTCCTGCGCCGGCGGCTCTCCGCCGCCGGCGGGATGACGGACGACGGCGAATTGCGGGCTGGACTCGACGAGGTGGTGGACGACAGCAGGGCGCTCACCGAAATCGTCGAAGACCTGCTCATCGCCGCGGACCCTCGGCAGAGCACGCCCACGGAGGGGGTCGACATCGGCGTGCTGGCCGCCTCGGTCGCGCGGTCCGCCGATGGACGTGCGCATGACCGAGGGATCACGATCGAGACGTCCGCTGCGTCAGACGCCGTCGTCGACGGGAACCCGGTGTCCCTTCGACGAATGGTCGTCGCCCTCGTCGACAACGCACTCGACCATGCGTCCGCGCGGATCCGGATCGATGTGTCGGACTCGGCCTCCGAGGTCGTCCTCATCGTCGCCGATGACGGGCAGGGATTCACCGGCGACCTCCAACAGCGCGCCTTCGACCGCTTCGCGTCGTCGCGGACGAGTGCCGACGCCGGTCACCAGCGGCACTATGGACTGGGCCTCGCCCTCGTCGCCGAGGTGGTGGATCGGCACGGCGGCCGGGTCACCGCGTCGAATCGGCCGGACGGGGGCGCGGAAGTGACGGTCCACCTGCCGACGAGCGGCGCTCGGAAGCGATGAGCGGTGGAACCCGTCCCCACGTCGACACACGGAAGCCCGGCGCGAGGCCGGGCTTCCGCTGCTAGGTGGCGTTTTCACACCGTGGCCGACGATACGTCGTGCGCCCGGGCACCGCACCGGGTTGACAGCCCCCGTGAAACGGTGCAGGCCGGTCACTTGCGGGATGCGGAGTCGTCGCTCCGACGGTTCCGGCGTCGAACCCACACGGTGAGCGTCACGACGCCCCCGACGATCACGGCGACTCCGACACCGTTCCAGACGTTCCACCAGAAGATCGGCCCCATCGTCATGCCTCCCTGTCGTCCTGTCCCGTTCGCCGATGACGCGCATCCGGCGATTGAGATCCATCGTTGCAGATCGTGAATATTAATGACAGAGAAGACGGTCGAGCGCCGACGCCGGGATCGGTCAGAGCACGTCGTAGGTCAGGTGGGTCGCTGTGGAGGTCACGACGGCCGCGCGCTGGACGAGTGCGCGTGGCGGGCCCGCCACGAAGATCGGAGTGCCTGCTCCGAGGAGCAGTGGCGCGATGTGGAGGCTGAGCTCGTCGACGAGGCCCGCGGCGAGCGCCGAGCCGATGAGCGCGCCGCCGCCCATGAGGACGACGTCGCGCTCCCGGCCGGTCGCGGGGGCCGCCTCGACCCGATCGCGGGCGACGGCGATCGCGTCGGCGAGGCCCGTGGTGACGAACGTCCAGTCGAGCTCGCTCAGCCGCACCGAGGCGGGAGGCTCGGATGTGACGACGACGAACGGCGGCCGGCCGACCTCCCCCGCCCCGTAGCCGACCTCGTCGTTCCAGCCTCCTGGGCCGTCGACGACATCGAACAGGTGCCTCCCCATCACGACCGCGCCGGAGCGCTCCATTCCCTGCTGAAGGAACCGCTGGTCCCCGGGATCGTCGGAGAACGCCCAGGTGTGGAGGGGTCGCCCGCCCGTGCCCAGCCCGTTCTCCGGTCCGGCGTCCGGGCCCGTCACGAAGCCGTCGAGCGAGATCGTGATGTCGGCGACGACGCGGGTCATGACGCCCGCCCCGCGAGCAGCTCGTCGAGCTTCTCGTAGCCCTCGCGCACGCCGTACTCCATCCCGGAGGCGATCATCGCGTCCAGCGCCTCCTTCGAGGTCATCACGGAGCGGCCGACGAGACGGCTCCGGCCGCCGGGGAGCGCCTCGAACCGCAGGCGGTCGAGGCTCACCTCGCCCGGCGCCCCCAGGAACTCGAAGGTCTGGATGATCAGCTCGTTCTCGACCACGGTGTGGATGACACCGCGGAACCCGTAGGTGCCGTCGGTGTCCGTCTGCTCGAATCCGTACCCTCCGCCGGTGCGGAAGTCCCAGTGGGTGATGACGGTCTCGAGAGCGCGGGGGCCGATCCAGCGCGCGTACTGCTCGGGGTCGGCGTGGGCCTGGAAGACCGCCTCGACGGGCGCGTCGAACTCGCGGGTGAGATCGGCGTACGACGCGCCCGGGACGACGTCGATGACGACGGGATTGCTCATGACTCCTTCTCCTTCTGTGCATCTGGTGAAAGCGGTGGTGTCTCCGGTGAGAGCAGGGCGTCGAGGCGCCGGTAGCGGGCCTCCGCCTCCAACCGGTAGCGGTCGATCCACGACGTGAGGCGCTCCAGCGCTGCGGCGTCGAGATGGACCGGGCGGCGCTGCGCCTCGCGTGTGCGCCAGACCAGGCCGGCCGACTCGAGCACGCCGATGTGCTTCGACACCGCCTGCAGGGTGATGTCGAACGGCTCGGCGAGGTCGCCGACCGTGGCGGGCCCCCGGCTCAGGCGGGCGACGATCGCCCGGCGGACCGGATCGGCGAGCGCGGCGAAGGCGGCGTCGAGGACGGCGTCGATGCTCTCACCAGCGGTTTTATCAATCACTTTGTTTATCAACCTCTCGGTTGACTAAAGACTACGCCGCGTCCCCGGTCACGTCAACAGCCCGCTCAGACGCTCTTCGCGAAGAACACCCGGCTGAAGCCGTCCTCGGTGCGCCGACCCGTCTCCTCGAAACCGCGGCGCCGGTAGTACGCCAGGTTCTCCGTCATCTTCTCGTGCGTGTACAGGCGCACCTGACCCACCCCGGCCTCCCGCGCCCGCTCCTCGGCGATGCCCAGCAGGGCGGCGCCCAGGCCGCTCCCGCGCTCGCTCGCGCCGACGGCGACGTTCTCGATCAGGAGGTGGTCGGAGTGAAGGGAGGTCACGAGCAGCCCGACGACCCGGTCGTCTCGTCGCGCGACGAGCGCGCGGCCGTCCGCGACGATGGCGGCGTAGTCATCGCCGAGCGGGCCGGGCGGCCGGCCGATGCGGGCGATGTAGGGCTCGTACGCCTCGCGCACCAGCGCTTCGATCGCCGGCACGTCCTCCGGGCCCGCCGGGTTCGTCGTCACGTCGCTCATGACGCGACGATAGCGCGAAGGCCCCGCGACCGGCTGGTCGCGGGGCCTCGTTCGAGCGTCGGGGATCAGGCGCGGGCGCCTCGACGACGCGCGCGCAGGGCGAGCACCAGCCCGGCGAGGGCGAGCAGCGCTGCGGTGAGGGCCGCGGGCAGCGGCGACTCCGAACCGGTGCTCGCGAGCGCTGCGCCGGATGCCTCAGCGCCCGATGCCGTGGCCGGCGTCACCGTGAGCTCGACCGACGCGAGCTCGCGCCCGTCCGCATCGACGGCGACGACGTGGTGCACACCGGGAGCGACGCCCGCGCCCACCGTGAACGACGACGTGAACGTGCCGTCGGCCGACGGCTCCACGACGCCGACTACGACGACGTCGGAGTGCAGCTCCAGCGTCACCTCCGGGTCGGCGACGAAGTGCTCGCCCGACACGGTGACCGATGCCCCGGCGGGAACGGACGCGAGGGAGACCGCCAGCGACGGCGCCGAGACGACCGTGACCGGCTGGGAGGCGACCTCGACCGGCTCGTAGCCGGGCGTGGAGGCGGTGACCGTCACGGTCAGGGCCGCACCCGCCTGCACGCGGTCGAGCGCCAGCTCGCTGCTGGGCCCGACCTGCAGGAGCACGCCGTTCGCCTTCCAGGCATAGCTGAACGACTCGGCGAACGGCTCGAGGCCGTCCTGCACCTGCGCTGTCACGGTGCGCCCGACCTGCGGCGTGCCGACGACCTTCACGCCGATGAAGCCGCCGAACGACTGTCCGGCGACGGGCACGGTGGCCGCGGAGGACGCGACGCCGGTGGAGGGGGTGTAGCCGTCCAGCAGCGGGTAGGCCTTGACGGAGATCCGGGTGCCGATGAGGAAGCGGGTCGGGGTGAAGGCCTGGCCCGTCCCGTCCTCGATCTCCAGGTCGTCGGCGTACCAGCGGAAGGTGTACCCGGTCGGGGTCGGCACGGCCTCGTCGACGATCTGCGCGACCAGCTCCCCGCCCGCGACCGCGGTCCCCACGATCTCGACCGTCGGGTTCGAGGTGAACGAGCCCGCCCCGACGGGGGCGGTGGGATCGGTCTCCGTGGCCCCGGTGGCGCTGTCGTAGCCGTCGGTCACCGGGGAGACGACGACGCTGATCTGCCGCTCGAGGTCGGCGGCGGTCGGCACGTAGGTCGCTGCGGTCGCGCCGTCGATCGGGTCTCCGCCGGCCAGCCACTGGTACTCGTACGATTCCGCGGCGGGAGCGGAGTCGGCCGTCACCGTGGCGGTCAGAGTCGATCCGACGACGGCGGGGCCGGTGATCACGGCGGAGACCGGCGTCGTGAAGGGCTGGATGATGCGGTTCCAGCGCGCGGTGAGCGTGGTGTCGGCGCTGAGGCTGGTGTTCACGGTCCACGCGGTGCCGCCGGTCGCGACCGGGTACCACCCGGCGAAGGTGTAGCCGTCGCGGCTGGGCGTGCCGGGTGCGGAGAGACCGCCCGCCGTGAAGGTGGAGGCGTACAGCCGCATCGCGGTCGTCTCCGACCCGTCCGCCGGATCGAACACGACGGCGTAGTTGTGGTCGGAGACCGCGGCCGGGTCGACGACCCCGCCCGTGCGGACGAAGATCACGCCGTGGTTCGCCACGGCCCCGCTGATCGCACCCGTGAGGTCGATGGTGCCGTTGTTGACGATCGCGCCCGCCGCGTCGACGGAGACGGTGGCGACGGCCGGCACGACGAGCGACGCTCCGGCCGGGATGGTGAGGGTGCCCGCGACCGAGAGGGAGCCGAAGGCCAGCGTCGGGTCGCCGCCGACGGCGCTGTACGGCACGCGCACGCCGTTCACGACCTCGAAGCTCGCGCCGGCTGCCGTCACCGCCGCTCCCGCGCCGATCGTGACGGGGACTCCCGCCGTGCCGGTGGCGCCGCCGATGCCGTTGGCGCGGTCGCCGCCGGTCGCCGACACGATGCCGCCCATGATCGACACCGAGACGAGCGTGCCGTGCCAGGCCGCACCGATGCCGGGGCCGTAGTTGCCGCCGTTCGCGGTGACGGTCCCGCCGGTGATGGAGACGGAGCCGCTGGTGGAGCCGGACCCGCCGCCGATCCCGGCGCCGTACGCGCCGCCGTTCGCCGTGACGGTGCCGCCCGAGATGACGATGGGGCCGGTGGTCGCGCTCGAGCTGCTGCCGATTCCAGCGGCGTAGTTGCCGGCGGTCGCGGTCACAGTGCCTCCGGTGACGGTGATCGCGCCGCTGCCGCCGCCGATCCCGCCGCCGATCCCGGAGCCGTAGAGGCTGCCGTTCGCGACGACCGTGCCGTTGTCGACGCGGACGGCCCCGCTGGACTCGTGCATGTTGCCGCCGATGCCGGCCGCGTACTGACCGCTCGACGCCGTCAGCACACCGTTGTGCGCCGGGCTGGTGTCGGTGATGACGAGTGTCGCCGACGGTGGGACGCGGATGCCCGCGACGTTGTCGGGAGCGCTGACGGTGAGCGCATGACCGTTGAGGTCGAGCGTGAGCGTGCGCCCGGCGGGGAGCGCGACCCCGCCCGTGCCTTCGATGTCGCCGCCCAGCTCGATGCTGCCGGCGGACCCGTTGACGGCCGCCGTGAACGCCGCCCAGTCGGCGGCGCCGACGGCGGATGCCGGCGCCACGGCGACGAGCGCCGCCCCTGCGCCGATGATCGCGGCCGACCCGACGGCCACGATGCGATGAATGAACCCCACTGTGTTGACTCTCTCTGGTGATGCGCGAACAGATCGCACGAGTGATGTGAAAACTCGATCGTTTCGTGAGAGGGCGCACAGAGAGAGGTGCGGGTTCGGCCATTACGACCGCATGGTGTCCCCCGCGCCTTCGCGCCATACTGACCCCATGAGCCAGACAGCGTCCCGCAGCGGGGAGAACTCCTTCGTCACGTTCCTCAAGCGCCGGTGGCTCGCCATCGTGCTGGTCGTGCTCCTGGTCGTCGTGACGATCCAGAACGTCGTCGGCGCCGACACCGCCACGATCTTCGTGCTCTGGGGGCAGCTGAAGATGCCGACGTGGGCGCTCGTCCTCATCGTCTTCGTCGTCGGGGCCGTCACCGGCTGGATCCTGTCGCGCAATCGGGCGGCCCGCAAACGCCGGAATTGAGATCCCGCGCTGCTGAATGGGATCGCATCCCGCTGTTGGACATCGTCGCCGCGAACCGCGAACCTGGAGGCATGGCCTACGAACCCGCCTCGAACCGCTACGACCGCATGCTCTACCGCCGCACCGGGCGCAGCGGGCTCGACCTGCCCGCGCTGTCCCTCGGCCTCTGGCAGAACTTCGGCGACGACCGCCCGATCGAGACGCAGCGCGCGATCGTCCGGCGCGCATTCGACCTGGGCATCACGCACTTCGACCTCGCCAACAACTACGGCCCGCCCTACGGCGCCGCCGAGACCAACTTCGGCCGCATCCTGCGCGAAGACCTCGCCCCCTTCCGTGACGAGCTGATCGTCTCGTCGAAGGCGGGCTGGGACATGTGGCCGGGCCCGTACGGCCAGGGCGGCGGGAGCCGCAAGTACGTGCTCGCGAGCCTCGACCAGTCGCTCGCCCGCCTCGGCCTGGACTACGTCGACATCTTCTACTCCCACCGGCCGGACCCCTCGACTCCACTCGAGGAGACGATGCAGGCCCTCGACACCGCCGTGCGCAGCGGCAAGGCGCTCTACGTCGGCATCTCGTCGTACGGGCCGGAGGAGACCCGCCGTGCCGCCGAGATCCTCCGCGAGCTCGGCACTCCTCTGCTCATCCACCAGCCGTCGTACTCGATGCTCAACCGCTGGATCGAGACCGAGGGTCTGCTCGACGCGACGGCGGACCTCGGCGTGGGGGTCATCGGGTTCACCGCGCTCGCGCAGGGGATGCTCACGGACAAGTACCTGGACGGGGTGCCCGAGGGCTCCCGTGCAGCCGCTGCCGGGTCGTTCGACCAGGGCTGGCTCACCGACGAGGCGATCGGCCGGCTCCGCGCCCTGAACGACATCGCCGCCGCGCGCGGGCAGACGCTGGCCCAGCTGGCGCTCGCGTGGGCGCTGCGCGACGAACGGGTGACCTCGCTCGTGACGGGTGCCAGCAGCGTCCGCCAGCTGGAGCAGAACGTCGCAGCGCTCGATCGCCTCGACTTCACGGATGCCGAGCTCGCCGCGATCGACGAGCACGCCGTCGACGCGGGCGTCGACCTCTGGGCGGGGGCACGGCGCGGGGAGGTCTGACCCCCGCGCACCGCCGAGCACCCGCGCGGCCGACCTCCTCGCATGGTACGTTATCCTGTACCACTAGGAGGAGGTTCGCCATGGCTGCGATCACTGCGACCGACGCGCGCAAAGGACTGTTCGGGCTGATCCAGCAGGTCAACGAAGACCACACGTCGATCGAAGTCGTCTCCAAGCACGGCAACGCAGTCATCATGTCGAAGGACGACTACGACGCGATGACCGAGACGGCACATCTCTTGCGGAACGCTCCGAATGCCGAGCGACTGCTCGAAGCGATCGAACGCGCTCGACGCGGCGAATTCGAGCAGCACGACCTTCTCGACACGTGAGCCGCGAACTCGCCTTCGACCGCCACGGCTGGGACGACTACTGCTATTGGCAGACGGAAGACCGTAAGACGCTGAAACGGATCAACCAGCTGATCCAGGACGTGCTGCGGGATCCGTTCGCCGGAATCGGGAAGCCGGAACCCCTGAAGCATGTGCTCTCGGGAGCCTGGTCGCGCCGTATCGACGACACCAACCGCCTGGTCTACTACGTCACGGACACCCACATCGTTGTGCTTCAAGCGCGCGAGCACTACTGAACGCACCGGAACCGTTCAGGGGCCGTGTGCAGAATGTCACGTGTGAGTACGCGCATCCTGTTCCCGGCCGATACTCGATGTTCCCTGGTTGACTGCAGCGTGTTCTCTTCCGAGCGCTAGAGTCCGGGGGCTGTGGGCATGACCGCGATCATCGAGACCGAACGGCGCACGGGCGCCGAACCGCTGGCAGCGGTCCGCCCGTGGACGATCGCGATCGCGTTCGGCCTGGTCGCCACCGCGGTGAGCGCGGCGGGCAGCTGGATCCCGTCCCTCTGGGGCGACGAGGCGGCCAGCGTGATGTCGGCCGAACGCCCGGTCGGCAGCCTCCTGACCATGCTCTTCCATGTGGACGCGGTCCACGGGTTCTACTACCTCGGCCTGCACGGATGGATCCGGCTGGTCGGCGACAGCGCCTTCGCCATCCGCTTCCCGAGCGCGGTCGCCATCGGGTTCGCGGTCGCCGCCATCACCCTGCTCGCCGGGCGGCGCGGCGGCCCCACGGCAGCCATCGCCGCGGGCATCGTCGGCACGATCCTCCCCCGGATGACCTACGCCGGCGAGGAGGCCAGATCGTTCGCCTTCAGCGCGGCGGCGGCGGCGTGGCTCACGCTGCTGCTCGTCTGGCTCGTCGACGGACGCGGCCGCACGGTCCCGGCGAACGTGCGCCGCACGTGCTGGGTCCTGTACGCGGCGGGGATGGCCGTCGCGTCCTACATGTTCCTCTACATGATCACGCTCGCCGTCGGGCATCTCGCCCTCCTGCTGCTCACCCGTGCATCGCGGAGGACGCTGGTCGCCTGGACGCTGTCGATGGCAGGCACCGCGCTCGCGATCTCCCCCATCGCCCTGCTGGCCTTCTTCGAACGCCGCCAGATCGGCTACCTCGGGGCCCAGACGCTCGACCCGAGCACCCTGCTGTACGCCCCGTGGTTCAGCACGCCGTGGGTGGCCGCGGTCGCCTGGGCGCTCATCCTCGTCGCGGTCGGCGCGAGCGTCGCGGCCTGGCGCCGGTCGGGGCTCCGGCTGCGGGTCGGCGTGCCGATGACCGCGACGACGGTCGGCTTCTGCTGGCTGATCGTGCCCACCGGGACGCTGCTGCTCGCGAACCTCGTCTTCCCGCTCTACACGGCCCGCTACTCCACGTTCGCGGCCCCTGCCGCCGCGCTCCTCGTCGCCGAGGGCATCCTCGTCCTCGGCCGGTGGATCGGGCGCGGCGACCCCCGTCGCGCGTTCGCCGTGACCGGCGTCGGCCTGCTCGGCTTCATCGCCGTCTGCGCCCCGGTCTACCTGCTGCAGCGCGGGCCGTACGCGAAGAACAACAGCGACTGGTCGGAGGTGAGCGCGGCCGTGGGCTCCCTCGCCGTACCCGGCGACGCCGTGGTGTTCGACGAGTCGACCCGGCCCTCCCAGCGCCCCCGGCTCGCGATGCGCACGTACCCGGCCGGGTTCGTGAACGTGCGCGACGTGACGCTGCAGACGCCCTTCTACGACAACATCGGCTGGGCGGATCGCGCCTACGGCGTGCAGGACGCGGGCGCGCTCGGGCGTTTCGACGGCGTCGAGCGGGTGTGGCTGATCGAGAACGACGTGGACGGCAACCTCAAGGACTACGGCCGCGACGCCCTGATGGAGCTGGGCTACGAGCCCACCGGTCGCGTGGTCACCACCCACCGCACGGCGATCATCGAGCTCACCCGCTGATCCCTCCCGCGCTCCGCGCCCACCGCCCTCTATGCTCGGTGGCATGCGGGCGACCGAGACCCACCACACTGCCACCGCCGCCGACGAGGTCGCGGCCGAGCGCCTCACCCGGCTGCGATCCTCCTCCGTCGAGTCCATCGCGCTCGGCGTCGGCACCCTGGCGTTCATCGCCGTCGGCGTCGTCGCCCTGATCGTGTTCGGCGGTCGCCACCTGGCGATCTCGGGCGCCGGATCGATCGGCGAGTTCGCTGCGGTCGCCGGGGGGATCGTCGCGCTGCTGGTCTATGCGGGCGGGCGGGCGGCCGCGTGGCGCATCCCCTGGTTCGGGTCGGCGCCCGTCGGCCCGCGCTCGCGCCTGAACGTCGCCGTCGAGGTGTTCGACACCGTCGCCATCGCGGTCGCCCACGCCATCGTCGTGCTCCTGCTGTGGGCGGTGCTGGGCTTCGTCCTCGCCCGCAGCTTCCAGGACGCGTTCGTCTTCGCGTTCCCCGGCGCCCTCCTGGTCGCCACGGCCGCAGCTGTCAGCGCGTACTACGTGTTCCTCTCGGCCGTGAAGATGAACCCGCTGCTCCTCTCCACGGTGCTGGCCGTTTTCCTCGTGCTGGGCGCCCTGACGAGCATGATCACCGCCTCCGACCCTCACTGGTGGAAGGAGAATCTCAGCGCGCTCGGCATGACCGACGACATCTCGGGGATGGCGTTCAACCTCACCGTCATCGTCGCCGGCGTGCTTGTGACGGCGATCGCACGCTACGCCACCGGGTCCCCCGGAGCCGACGACCGAGCGCCGACACGGGGTGAAGTGCGGGTGCGCACCGCACTGATCGTGATCGGCGTGATGCTCACGTGCGTCGGGCTGTTCCCGGTCAACCAGTTCCTGCTCATCCACAACACCGTCGCCACCGGCATGGCGCTCGTCTTCTGCGCCCTCGTGATCGGCCTGCGCTGGCTGCTCCCGGAGATGCCGCGCGCTTTCATCCTGCTCGGCTGGGCGTTCCTCGTCGTCATCGCCGTCGTCGCCGTGCTGTTCGCGATCGGCGACTACAACCTCACCGCGGTGGAGCTCGTGGCCGCGGTGCTGATCTTCAGCTGGATCATCGTCTTCCTGCGCATCACGACGGCGACGAGCGCCGACGCGGCTGCGCAGGGACAGCCCCAGTCGACGCCCGCGGCGGGCGGATCTGACACAACGGCGAATGGCGAGACGGAGGAGTCGCTCGTCAGCGCGCCGCTCGCCGAAGGGCGACGATCGCGACCCATCCGCTGAGCACGGCGCCACCGAGACCGAAGAGCGCGAGCAGGGCCATCGAGGGAGGCCAGCCGCGCGCGACCGTCACGGTCGGACCCGCGCCCAGCCAGTCGTCGTAGTAGCAGTGAACCGAGAGCGGATCCAGCACGACCCGGCCGACCGCCTCCGCACGCGTCTGGTGCGGTGGATGGAATCCGGCCGGCTGCCCCTGTTCTTCGCACAGCTCGGTCGGACTCCGGACGCTCAGCGTGTGAGCGAGCGCCGCGGCCGGCGCGGTGAAGAACACGACCGCCGCCACGAGGATCGCGGTCGTACCGAGCATCACGACCGCGACCAGCCGTCGCATGGTCTTGTCCATCGTCGGCATGCACTCCCCTTCCCCCCGCCACCGTAGGGCGGAGCGAAGCGCGGGCGCGTCCGTCGAACGATGGAGATCGGCACACGCGAGTCGGTCGGTGGTCGCGGGTACGCTGGCCGACATGTGCGGCAGGTTCGCGATGGACGACAGGGTCAACGCTGAGATCACCGAGTTCGTGGAGGCCACCGGGCGGCGGCCCGAGGAGTGGCGCGCGGACTGGGAGGAGGCGTACAACATCGCGCCGACCGAGGACATCCCGGTGCTGATCGACTCGGCGAAAGACCGCGAGCTGCGGTTCGAACGGGCCCGCTGGTCGCTGGTGCCGGGCTGGTCGAAGGAGCTGAAGCTGAAGTTCCCGACCTTCAACGCCCGCGCCGAGGGCATCGTGGAGAAGTCCACCTGGCGCAAGCCGGTGCAGTCGCACCGGGCGATCGTGCTCGCGCGCGGCTACTACGAGTGGCAGGGCGAGAAGGGCAGCAAGACCCCGTACTTCATCCGCTACCCCGACGACCAGCTGATGGGCTTCGCCGGGCTCTACTCGTGGTGGCGCGACCACTCGAAGAGCGACGATGACCCGGACCGGTGGGTGCTGACGGCGACCATCCTCACCTCGGACGCGGTGCAGACGCTGGCCGACATCCACGACCGCAACCCGGTCATCCTGCCCGAGGACATGTGGCTGCACTGGATCGACCCGTCGATCGTCGGCGACCAGGCACTCGTCGACGACGCGGTCGCCGCGGGCGTCGCCGAGGCGCAGGGCCTGCGGTTCGACCGGATCGCGTCGTTCTCCACGAAGGACGACGGGCCCCAGCTCATCCAGCCGCTGGAGTGATCGAATCGCTGTTGATGTAAACACGGCGGTAAAGGAATCTAAGGCTTTCTAATGTGAACGCCTTAGGGTTGCGACCCATCAGCGCTGGAAGGCCCGGTTAGCCCACCGAAACACCGATTCTCTGCGCCTATGAGCTCACTCGAAGGCGCCTGGCCGGAACTCATCCAGCGATTGATGCCATTAAGCAGTTGCTCGAGCGACTATTCAGGCTGATTCTGGCAGATCAAGAGGTCGCACTGGTAGGTACCGAGACTCTTCCCGCGCTGTGCACGAAAGCGTGGCAAGCAATCGAGGCGAGAGATGACCTATCGGCAGCCGGTAGACGAGCCAGCTCCGCTACGCGCACGCTGATGCGCACAAGCACCTCCCTTGTCCAAGGTATTGGTGAGCTCAGAAATGCTGTTGGTGGTCACGGTCAGGGCGAAGGCTGGCGGGGCGTTTAGCCAGTTCATAGATCGGGCGCGGCCGGACCTAGAAGCTCTGTGTACCTCTGGAGTCCTCAACCCGGTCGGTCAGCGCACGACCGACGGGGACCACGCGTGGGCGAGGAACAGGGTCGGGCCGTGGGTGCCGTCGATGGGGATGGAGAAGACATTGCTGTCGCCGGGCTTCGCGGCGTCGGCGAGGCCGTAGAGCAGGGTGCCGTCGTCGAGCCACTCGGCCTGGTCGTCGACGTTGTCCGCGATGGGCAGCTGCGTCTCGACACCGGTCGCGAAGTCCAGCACCGCCAAGGTCCAGCGCGGGGTGCTCGTGGTGGAGACGTTCTTCTTGTAGGCGATCCTCGTCCCGTCGGGCGAGAGGGACGGGCACTCGGCGCCGTCCTTGATCGCGACGAGGCTGCGGCCGCGGAGGTTGCCGCGCACCAGCCAGTGGTGGCCACCCGAGGCGGCGGTCGCGAAGAACGTGTTGCCGTCGTTGGAGAACGTGACGCCCCAGAAGTTGCGGTCGTCTGCGGTGACCTTCTGGCCGTCGACCAGCAGGGTGAAGTCGTCGAGGCTGCCGTAGTCGATGCCGTTCACCTGGGCGATCTGGGTGCGGGTCGAGAAGGCCTTCACGCCGTACGACGAGCCGGTGACGAACGACGTCTCGGCCACCAGCGACGAATCGGCCGAGATGCGCGTGCGGCTCGGGACGCCGGGGAGCGCCCAGTCGTTCAGGCGGTCGCCGGCCGCGTCGTACAGGGTGGCGCCGAAGGTGGTGAGCACGCCGCGATCGGTGTGCAGGCACATCAGATCCTCGTGGGTCGCGTAGACGCGGTCGCACGGCAGGCTGGTGACGGTGCGCTTGCCCCCGGGATCCGCGAGCGGGACGGACGCCACCAGGCCGTAGTCGTCGCCGACCTCGGTGTTGCGGAACACCAGCAGGGGCCCCGAGGGGAGGGTCGGACGCGGGGTGGCGACGGCCGCGGCGGGGGCGTCCAGCCGCTGCTGGTAGCCCGACCAGGCGACCGCGGCGAACGCCGCGGCACCGCCCAGCAGCACCACCGTGGCCACGGGGAGCAGCCACCGCTTCGAACGCGAGGTCATGCGGCCAGTATCCCGGAATCGGCCGGTGTTGCGGAGCATCGGGAGGGACGGAGCGGTCGCACGGTCAGCCCTTCGCCGTGAACGTCCCGAAGAGGGCGAACGAGGTGCCCGATTGGTTCGGGGTGGCGGTGAGGGTCACGGCGTTGCCGTCGCGGCTGTAGGTCACCGCGGTTGCGCCGTCGAGCGCGGGGGCCGCCGCGTCGTACATCCCGAACTTCGCCAGCGCCTGCCGGTAGAAGCCGACGACGTCGGTGACCGAGCCGTCGGTGGTGCCGGTGAGGGAGACCTGGAGGTTCGGGCTGTCCGAGGCGACCGAGGTGGTCTTGACCTTCGACCCGGGCAGCTGCGGGAGCACGGTGGTGGGGAACCCCTCGACGATCCCGCCGGTCGCGCTGGCCGTCTTGGGCAGCGGCGCGCTCACCGGATACGGGATGGGCGTGCTCGGCGGCAGCGCCGGCGTCGCCTGCGGGTCGGCCGGGATGACCTCGGTGGTGAACCGCTTGCCCGCCGCCGGGGGCGACGACTGCGCGGTCGGCGCGGGCGCGGCGGGCGCGGCGGGCGCGCCCGCGGCAGGCGCGGAGGTCGTCGCGCTCGGCGACGGGGAGGACGAAGAGCCGGCCGCGGGCGCGCCCGCGGTGGGGCTGCCGGCCGGGCCGGGCAGCAGCGAGAGGGTGACAGCGCCGGCGGCGAGCACGACGGCGGCGGCGAGACCGGAGACGATCCAGGTGCGACGGGAGAGCTTCATGACCGCGCTCCCTCCGGGGCGAGCGCGCCGTCGGTCTCGACATAGCCGCGACCGGTCTCGGGGCACACCCAGCGGCCGTCTCCCTCGTCGCGCAGCGGGAAGCCCGCCTCGCCGACCCAGCCGATGCGACGGGCCGGGACGCCGACGACCAGCGCGTAATCGGGCACGTCCGCGCGGACGACCGAACCGGCGGCGACGAGCGCCCAGCGGCCGATGGTCACCGGCGCGATGCAGACGGCCCGGGCGCCGATGGAGGCGCCGGTGCGGACGGTCACGCCGACGGCGTGCCAGTCGTCGGCCGACTTGAGGGTGCCGTCCGGGTTCACGGCACGCGGGAACACGTCGTTGGTGAACACGACGGCCGGGCCGACGAACACGCCGTCCTCGAGCACCGCGGGCTCATAGACGAGCGCGTGGTTCTGGAGCTTGCAGTTGTCGCCGATCGAGACTCCCGGACCGACGTAGGACCCGCGACCGAGGATGCAGTCGGCGCCGATCGTGGCGTCCTCCCGCACCTGGGCCAGGTGCCAGACGCGGGTGCGCGGGCCGATGACCGCGCGCGGATCGACGTCGGCGGTGGCCGCGATCACCGGAGCGATCGGTTGTTCTTCGATGAGTGTCATCAGCGTCGCCCCCAGGTCGTCGCTCGTGAGATGGATCGTTCGTGGTGCGTGGCGCTCAGTACGCGCCGGTGGGTTGCAGGAGCACCTTGGCGGTGCGCCAGAGGATCACCAGGTCGCCGGCGAGCGACCAGTTCTCCACGTAGTACAGGTCGAGGCGGACGCTCTCCTCCCAGGAGAGATCGGAGCGGCCGTTGACCTGCCACATCCCCGTGAGACCCGGCTTGATGTACAAGCGGCGGTGGACGTGGCTCTCGTACCCGTCGACCTCGCGCCGCAGAGGCGGACGGGGACCGACGAGACTCATGTCGCCGACGAGCACGTTCCACAGCTGCGGGAACTCGTCGAGCGAGAACTTGCGGATGAAGCGGCCGACCCGGGTGACCCGCGGGTCGTCCTTCATCTTGAAGAGGAGGCCGGAGCCTTCGTTCTGCTTCTGGAGCGCGGCGAGGCGGGCCTCCGCGTCCACGGCCATCGACCGGAACTTCAGCATCGTGAACGTCGAGCCGTTGCGGCCGACCCGCTCCTGCCGGAACAGCGCCGGACCTGCGCTGTCGAGACGGATGATGAGCCCGAGGACGAGCATCGGAATGGCGAGCACGACCAGCGCCGCGGCCGACACCACGACATCGAGCAGGCGCTTCAGGACGTGCTTGCCGCCCTCGAACTGCGGGATCTCCACGTGGATGAGGGGCAGCCCCTCCACGGGGCGGAAGTGGATGCGCGGCCCGGCGACGTCCGTCAGCCGGGAGGCGAGCACGAGGTCGGTGGCTGTGCCTTCGAGGGCCCAGCCCAGGTTGCGGATGAACCGGCTCCCGCCGCGGGGCTGTCCGGCCACGATCACGGTGTCGACGCCGAGGCGGTCGGCGGCTGCGGTGATCCCGGCCAGGTCTGCGACGACCGGGAGACGGTCGGCGTCGGCGCCCACGGTGGTGAGCCCGGGCTCGTCCGGCACAGCGCCCACGACGTTGTAGGCGGCGCCGGACTTGCGCCGGATCTGGCCCGTCACGTACTCGATGTCGTCGGCGCTGCCGACCACGAGTGCGCGCGAGAGGTAGTTGTCGAAACGCCGCTGGCGCAGGAGCCAGTGCCGCCAGCTCCACCGGCTGAAGAGCAGCCCGGCCGCGCCGATCGGCAGGGCGACGAGGAAGTAGCCGCGCGCGATGTCGACCTGCGCGATCAGGAACAGGATGGCGAGGAGGCCGAAGGCGAGTGCGCTGGACTCGGCGACGAGCTTGTACTCGGAGAGCCCCATCCCGACGACCCGGGAGTCGCGGGTGTGGCCGAAGGTCAGGGCGCCCAGCCACGCGGCGGCGATGAACAAGGAGATCGCGCCGTAGCCGAACGGGAACTCGAGGATATTCGGGACCACTCCCCCGACGCCGAAGCGGATGACGAACGCCGCGGAGACCGACGCCAGCACGATGACGGTGTCGGTGATCGTGAGCCGCACGCGGTAGTGCGACGCCCAGTGGCGGCCGCCGCCGCGAGGCTGGCCGGCGGATGGCTGCTGCTGCTCGCCGGTACGCGCGTCGACCGGGCGACGGAGGCGGCGGACGGGGCCGCCGAGCGGGCGGGGGCGGATGACGGTCATCGTCCGCACCCCCCGCCGGCGTACGAGGAGACCGTCTCGCGGTGGTGTCCTCCGGCGAGGAGGACAGAGCCGGCGACGACTGGGGGAAGGCCGTGGTCTCGAACGGCCTTGCCGCCGCCGGCCCCGATCTGGGGCGCTGCCCGACGGGACGAGGGCGTGCCCTGCTCGGTCGGTCGGGTACCGGTTCCGGTCATGGCGCATCCCCCTTCCATCGTTCGTCGAGTGGCGTTTCGGGCGTGTGATGGGTGAGTTCGGGATGTCAAAAGTGACGGTTTCTCACCTCTTCACAAAAGTGAGAATACATCGTCTTTTGCCGCGGTGGTTACCCCTCTACGGGGGTGATCGCCGGAGTCGGCACCCCCCGATCGGCGAGGAACGCCGCATAGGCGGCCTCGTCGTCGAGGTCGACCGGGTGCAGGCTCGCATCCGGCTGGGCTGCGTCGACGCTGAAGGGCCACGCGGCGAGCCGCTCCTGATCGAGCGGGCGTTCGAGCACGCGGTCGAAGACGCTCACGTAGGCCTGCGCCTGCGCCCGCCAGTCCAGCTCGACCGACACGCGCTCGCGGGCCGCCCGGCCGAGCGCCGCACGGCGCGCGGGGTCGTCCAGCAGCGCCTCCACCTCGTCGGCGAACGCGCCGATGTCACCGGAGGGCACGTAGACGGCGGTGTCGCCTCCCGAGACCCTGGTCTCGACCAGGTCGAACGAGACGGACGGCAGGGCGAACGCCATGTACTCCATGGTCTTGTTCATCGTCGAGACGTCGTTGAGCGGCGTCTTCTGATCGGGCCCGAGCCCCAGGTCGGCCGCACTCAGGTACTCGGCGATCTCGCGCGGGCCGACCCGGCCGGTGAAGGTCACGTGGTCGTCGAGCCCGAGAGCCGTGCACTGCGCGCGAAGATCCTTGTAGCAGTCGCCGAAGCCCATCAGCACGGCGTGCACGTCGGTGCGGCCCCGGCGGTGGACGAGCTCCTCCATGACCTCGAGGGCGCGGTCCACGCCGTCCTGCGGTCCCATGATCCCGAGGTACGCGAGGAGGAAGGTCCCCGGCTCCTTGAGGCCGGCCGGGGGCAGCACCGGGCGCATCACCCGGGTGTCCGGTCCACTGCGCACGATGGTGATGTCGGAGGCGGGGAGGGCTCCGCGGGTCATGGCGACGGCACGATAGCTGCCGTTCGTCGAGATGACGTGGTCGGAGGCCCGGTACGTGCGCCGCTCCAGCCAGCGCAGGCCGTTGTACTGGATGCGCGCGGGCAGCGACGTGGGCTCGCCGAAGCGGGAGAGGAACAGCTCCGGGTTGAGGTCGTGCTGGTCGAAGACGAACCGCACGCCGCGCCACCGCCAGAGAAGGGCGAGCAGCCAGTAGGTGTCCGGCGGATTGCACGCCTGGATGACGTCGAAGCCCTTCCCGCGGCGCACCTTCAACGAGAGACCGGCGGTGCGCACCCACGAGTAGGCGAACTCCCACACGAAGCCGGCGATCCCCTGCGCCTCGCGTGCGGGGCGGTACTTGTAGATGGCGACGCCGTCGAGCTCCTGGTAGGCGGGGTCGCCCGGACCTTTGGGGCAGATGACGGACACCTGGTAGCCCTGAGCGGTCAGGGCCTTGCACTCCAGCCACACCCTCCGATCAAGCGGGACGGGCAGGTTCTGGACGATGATGAGGACGCGCTTGCGCGCCCCGGGCAGCTTCTTCTTCACGACGGGAGACCTCCGTTCGGGCATCGGGTGGGCCCTCCATGCACCCTGCATTGGGGGCGGGCACACCCATCGACAAAAGTGAGCATAGCTCGATAACCTACGGATATGTGCGGAATCGCTGGAATCCATCGGCTCGACGGCATCGCGGTCGACCCTGCTCTCCTGCACGCGATGGCGGACCGTCTGGGCCATCGCGGGCCGGACGATCGGGGCGTCTGGACCGAGGGCGCGGCCGGGTTCGCGCACACCCGTCTCTCGATCATCGACCTCTCCGGATCGCGCCAGCCGATGACCAGCGCGGACGGCCGGTTCACCCTCGTCTTCAACGGCGAGATCTTCAACTACCGCCGCCTGCGCGAGGACCTGCAGTACCCCTTCATCACGGACGGCGACACCGAGGTCATCCTCGCCGGGATCGCCCAGCGCGGCATCGGGTTCATCGACCGGCTGGTCGGGCAGTTCGCGTTCGCGCTGCACGACTCGGCCACCGGGATCACCCACCTCGTGCGCGACCGGCTCGGCGTGCTCCCCCTCTATTACATGCACGGGGACGGCGCCGTCGTCTTCGCGTCCGAGGTCAAGGCGATCCTGCCCGCGCTGCCGCGCACGCCGTCGGTCGACCTGGCAAGCCTCGACTCCTACCTGTACGGGCGAAGCGTCCCGGCGCCGGACACGCTCTACGACGGCATCCACAAGCTCCGCCCGGGCCACCGCGCCGAGGTGCACCCGGACGGCCGCCTGGAGGTCATGCGCTACTGGCAGCCGCCCACCGAGGACAACACTCCGCGCTGGACGGAGCAGAGCGCCGTCGACGCGGTCGACGTCGCCGTCACCCAGGCGGTCGACTCGGCGCTCGTCGCCGACGTGCCGGTCGGCGCCTACCTGTCCGGCGGCGTCGACAGCAGCCTCATCGTCGCGAAGGTGGCCGCGCTCCGGCCCGGTCGCACGGTGCACACGTTCGCGGCCGGGTTCGGCGACAAGCGCAACGACGAGCTGGGCTGGGCCCGCATCGTGGCCGACGCCTTCGAGACGGAGCACCATGAGGTGCACGTCGACGCGAGCGACTTCGAGGACCTCTGGCCCCGGCTCACCTACTTCCGCGACGCCCCGCTCTCGGAGCCGGCCGACATCGCGGTGTTCCGGCTCGCGGAGGCGGCCCGCACGACCGTGCGCGTCGTCCTGTCGGGCGAAGGTGGCGACGAGCTCTTCGCCGGCTACCCCAAGTACCGTGCCGCGCGCGCGGTGCAGCTGGCCTCGCACCTCCCCGCCGGACTGCGCTCCAGCCTCGCGGCCTCCCTCGATCCCCGCCTGCCCGCCCGCCTCGGCCGCGCCCGCATCGCGCTGCGCGTCGCGGCGATGCGCAACGCGGAGGACCGCTACCGCACCTGGTTCGCACCCTTCACGGCCGGCGAGCGCGCCGAGCTGCTCACCGGGCTCCCGACCCGTCGCGCCGATGTGCCCGACACCCACTCCGACGACGTCATCCGCGGCATGCTGCTGACGGACCTCTGGAGCTGGCTGCCCGACAACCTGCTCGAGCGCGGCGACCGGATGTCGATGGCCGCCTCCCTCGAACTGCGTCCGCCACTGCTCGACCACCGGCTCGTGGAGCTCGCCTTCCGGATGCCGTCGGCGTTCAAGGTGCGCCACGGGTCCACCAAGTGGCTGCTCAAGGAGGTCGCCCGCCGCTACGTGCCGTCGGAGGTCATCGACCGCCGCAAGGTCGGCTTCCGCGTCCCGCTCGACGCGTGGTTCCGCGGCGGGCTGCGCGACGCGATGTGGGACCGCCTGACCGGCCCGGGATCGTTCGTCGGCGAGACCTTCGACCGCACCGCCGTGCAGAACCTGCTCAAGCGCCACGAGAGCGGCTCCTTCAACGAGGAGAACCGCATCTTCACGCTGATGAGCCTCGAGGTGTGGCACGAGGCCGCGTTCGGCCGCGCCGCCGCACCGGCGCACTAGGCGGCGACCGTGAAGTCTGCGACGATCGTCGGCGGCGGCATCCTCGGCCTCGCCGTCGCCGAGCGTCTGGCGCGCGAGGGACGCACGGTGACCCTGCTCGAGAAGGAGGACCGCTGGGCGGCCCACCAGACGGGCCACAACTCCGGTGTCATCCACGCCGGGCCCTACTACGCGCCCGGATCGCTCAAGGCGGAGATGTGCCGGGCGGGCAACCGGTCGATGGCGGCGTTCGCCGCCGAGCACGGCATCCCCCACGAGATCGGCGGCAAGCTGATCGTCGCCGTGTCCGAGAAGGAGCTCCCGGGGCTCGGCCGCCTCGCCGAGCGTGCGGTGGCCAACGGCGTGCCGTCGCGGCTGATCGGGCCGGAGGAGGCGCGCGAGTTCGAGCCCGAGGTGGCGGCCGTGCGGGCCCTGCGCGTCGAGACGACCGGCATCGTCGACTACTCGGCGGTGAGCCGGCGCCTGGCCGAGCTGTCCGTCGAGCACGGCGCCGAGCTGCTGACCGGAGCCCGGGTGCGTCGCATCTCGGTGACGGAGCGGGGCGTGGAGGTCGAGCACGACCGGGGCACGGCACGCTCCGACGTGATCATCAACTGCGCCGGACTGCAGGCCGACCGCGTCGCCCGCCTGGCGGGCGTCGAGCCCGAGGTGCGGATCGTGCCCTTCCGCGGCGAGTACTACGAGCTGCGGGAGGAGCGGCGCGCGCTCGTCCGCGGGCTCATCTACCCGGTACCCGATCCCGAGCTGCCGTTCCTGGGCGTGCACCTGACCCGTGGGATCGACGGCGGAGTCCACGCCGGCCCCAACGCGGTGCTCGCCCTGGCCCGGGAGGGCTACCGCTGGTCGGACATCCGCCTCGGCGACGCCTGGGACGCCGCCACCTACCCCGGCTTCCTCCGCCTCGCCCGCCGCAACCTCGGCACCGGCGCGGCCGAGGTCGCCCGATCGTTCTCGCGCACGCTCTTCGCCCGCAGCCTCGCCCGGCTCGTCCCGGCGATCGGCCGCGCGGACATCGTGCGGGCCGGGTCGGGCGTGCGCGCGCAGGCGATGCGGCGCGACGGCTCGCTCGCCGACGACTTCGTCATCCAGCAGGCGCCGCGCCAGCTGCACGTGCTGAACGCGCCGTCGCCCGCCGCGACCAGCTCGCTCGAGATCGCCGCGCACATCGTCGCCGCCGCCGACGGTCTGGACTGAGGACGGAGTGGTCGTGCCCCTGACACCGGATCCGCCCCGCGTCCTCTACAGCTTCCCGCACGCGCTCGGCCGCGCGGGAATCGCCGAGACCGCGCTCCAGCAGGTGCGCGGGCTGGCGCGGGCCGGCGTCCCCGTCGTCCTGTTCTGCACCTCGGCGATCGGCGTCGAGCTGCCGCCCGGCGTGGAGCTGCACCAGACGCTCGTGGTCGCCGGCCGCCGCATCCCGCACCGGGCGTTCGGCGTGCAACGCGCCTACGACCTCCACGACCGCCGGGTCGCGGCGTGGCTGCGCCGCCACCCGGGCGAGGTGGATGTGGTGCACGCGTGGCCGCGCGGGTGTCTGCGCACCCTGCGCACGGCCGCCGAGCTCGGGATCGCCGCCCTGCGCGAATCGCCCAACGCCCACACCACCAGCACCGTGGAGGCCTCCGCTGCGGCCGCCGCCGACGCGGGCATCCCCCTTCCCCCCGACCATTCCCACGCCGCGTCTGCGTCCGTGCTGGCCCAGGAGGATCGCGAGTACCGGGTGGCGACCGCCGTGCTCGTGCCCTCGGACTACGCGCGTCGCGAGTTCGTGCGACAGGGGTTCCCGGAGGAGCGGCTCCTCCAGCACCGCTACGGGTGCGACCTGCAGCGCTTCCCGGCCCGCGGCACCGTGCCGCCGCATCCGTTCCGTGCGGTGTTCATCGGCCGGGGCGACCCGACCAAGGGCCTGCACGTGGCGCTCGAGGCGTGGTTGCGTGCCGCGATCCCAGGTGGCGAGCTGTTGATCGCGGGCCGCATCCAGCCCGATTACGAGGCGTCGCTGCTCCCGCTGCTCGCTGAGACGGGGGTGCGGAGGCTCGGCTTCGTGGACGACGTGCCCGGCCTGCTGGGCACGGCGGACGTGCTGCTGCTGCCGAGTTGGACGGAGGGCAGCGCGCTCGTGATCCTGGAGGCCCAGGCGAGCGGCTGCGTCCCGCTGGTGAGCGACGCCGGAGGCGCCCTCGGCGTGGCCGGCGAGGACTATCTGGAGCATCGCGTCGGAGACGCGGCCACTCTCGCCGACCAGCTGCGCGCCCTCGCTTCCGACCCGGTCCGGCTCGCCCGCCTCTCGGCGCATCTGATGGCCGGACGGGACGCGCTCGGCTGGGATGCGGCGGCGACGACGCTCATCGCGCGGTACCGCGAGGCCGTCGCACTGCGCACCGCCCTCCCCGCGCCTCCCGCGCCTCCCGGGCGCTGAGCCGTCGCGACGCACTCCGTTCTCCCACGTTTCATCACCCGGACGGGCGTGTCGTGACGCAGCCTCCCGCGGGGCAGGAGAAGGTCGGTTCAGAGACGGCCTCAGTGCGAGCGCCGGAGACGGAGAGATGATGACCGACGTGAACGAGCTGCTCCACGCCAACCTGCACCGCGTCTTCGGCGAACGCGACGGCGCCCGCCGTCGCGCCGCGATCGACGAGGTGTACGCGGTCGACGTGCGGTTCACCGACCCGGAGGGGACGGCGGTGGGTCGCGACGCGCTCGACGCGAAGGCCGCGGAACTGCTCGGCCGGACCCCGGACGTGTTCGTCTTCGTCGAGGACGGCCCCGCGTACACCGGCGCGGACACAGGCGCGCTCGCCTGGGCGTTCGGCCCGGAGGGATCGCCAGTCGCCCGCGGGATCGACCTGATCACCGTGCGCGACGGGGCGATCGTGGAGCTGCGGACCCTGCTCCTCGACGCGCCGCAGGACTAGCGGCTCAGACCGCGGCGCCCTCGGCGTCGGCGCAGCTACCAGCGCTGAGCGCTCTTCCGCGGTGTTCGCACACGGCGCCGTGGTCGGAACCAGCAGCGGACACCCTATTCGAGACAGCTGCTTTTGCGCCCCTCACAAATCGATTGTGCGATTTGCCGACGAATGTCTGGCTCCCGCGCTATTGCGTGAGAGGGTTACGCGGTGGTTCAACCACCAACTGGTCCAGACCCGGGTACCAGTCCCGAAGTCCGGCGGCAGCCTCGACGAGGGCTTCGACACTCTGAACGGACGTGATCCGGCGCGGGCTGGCAGGTCTGGGGTTGAACGCGGATTCTGCTCGCCCGACCACTCGCCAGAACCCGCGGACGAGGAAATTGTCGGTCGTGACAACGGAGAACCTGGGGTCGACGCGTCCCGCGGACGCGCCATAGGCGGCAACGAGATCGCCGGCGAGACGCAAGTAATAGTTCCGAGGGTGGACCCATTCGATCGTCGCAGAGGCCGTCTCGCCGTTGGGCATGTCAATCTCGATGACGTCACCCGCTGCCCACGTCCACCGCTGAACCGGCAGCGTCGCGAGTTGCCGGGTCGGGTCCCAGTCGTCGGGTTGTCGTATCGATCCACTCCACGGCGACCCGCCCAGAACCCAGAGGTCACGCCAATGGGCGAAGCTGAACATCTCATGGTCGTCCGTGAATCCCTCCTCGTACCCACAGCTGTGACACGATTGGTACAGGCCTCCGGCGAACTGGATGCGCGTCGGCTCGCGGAAGTCATCGAATCCGCATGCAAAGCAAACGTAGCTGTCGTCATCGTGCTTCACCATGTGCAGGGTTCACCGTCCTGTTGTCCACGGAGGTCTGTACCTGATTCTCTCGTGTTGTAGTCGTAGATTCTCACGTTCGCGCTGCTGTCGACCCGCGCTCCTACCGACGGGGGTCGGGTCTTTTGGTTCGCGGCACTCACTACCGCCAGACGAGTTCGGCGGGACGCCAGACACCAGTGGCCGTGGCATCGAGGATGGGGTCGATGAACTGCTTCATGAGTTCCTGCGCTGCCTGCAGGCTGCGGTGATCGACGCAATGTGCGACCTGAGCTGCTTGGCGCGGATAGGTGCCGGCCCACTCAATCGGCAGTTGGAAGGAATCGAAGGCGGCGAGCTTGCGCAGGCCGCGTTCGTGAGTCAGCGCGGACGCGAGCTCGCTGGCTTTGATTCCTTCCTGGGTGCGCGCGATCACAACGAGATCAATGCCATCTTTCACTCGAGAAGACGGTCGTCCGCTATATGTGTCGACAGTCGCGCAGACCTTGTCCGCGATCTGGTCCGGCAGCGGGTACAGCTGGTAATCGCGGATGACGACATTGCGCAGCTCCAGTCGGTAGGCGGGCACGTAGGGCACTAGTGTGCCCGTGAGGACGACACCGCCGACGAGGTCAACCTTCACCGTCCCGACCGACTGGGCGCCGATGTAGGTCTCGAATGTGACACGTACACCGTCGAGGTACGGCTGGTTGTCGCCTGCGGCGATCGCCTCGCTACTTACGAAGGTGAAGGTGAAATGATCGTCGAGATCGACAGCTGCCAGCTCCCGGAGCCGTTCGAGCGATTCAGCTGCCGTGTAGCCGGTGCGGAACAGGTCGATATCTCGGGTGGAGCGACTGTCTGGCACGCGGGCCAGCATCATCGTGCCGCCCTTGAGTACCCACTCCGAGTCGGCGAAGATCCGAACCAGGAATCGGTCGTAGTAGTTCATCTGAATGAGATCGGCAGCCGACGTAGATCGATCCGATCTCGCTCGCGCGCGAGCACGATCGGTGATCGCCGCCCGAATTCCGGCCGAGGTGTAGGGCCTCTCAGTCGTCATCGGTGTCTTCCGTGTGGTCGAGGCCGGTGTGTTCGACGTTGCGTTGATCCTGTATCGACTTCATCATGGCGGCAAGAGCAGGCTGCGTTGCCGCCAGCGGCAGAGGCGTTGCCGCGCGCTGGAGAGTAGAACGCAGACTCGCCACTGCTTCGGACGAATTGGGCAGCCGGAGTCTCGAGATCTGCTCCGCCATGGCCTGGGTTCCGGCCGGTGTCCGCAGCACTGCCTCGACAACGCTTTTGTCGTCCAGCCCCGCAAGCTGCGCGACTCGCTCGACGACGGCAGCGCCATCGATCGCGCCGTTTCGACGCGCCGCCGCGGCGGTGATGAGATCACCCATACCCGCAACACTGAGCCCGCGTGTCACCGCGTCACGGAAAGCCTGCGCGACCAGGGTCAGATCGGTGCTGTCATTGACGAGATCTGCGAGCGTCTGTCCGACCGTTGTCACCGGCAGTCCTCGAACGATCGTCACCGACGAAGCGGGAAGCTCACGTTTGCGGATCCGCACATCAGGCCGCTGTGACTGCTTACGCTTCGCGATCGAGAATTCATGGACACCTGCACGAAGGTCTCCGATTCCGTGAACCACAGCCGCCGAAGCACCACTCACCACCACCGAACCGTCACGAAGACGCGCACCCGCCGTCCTCGAGGGATCCATGCTCAGCCACGCGGCACGCAGCTCCTCCAGCTCATCCGCCGGCGCACCCGCATCCCGATACACCCCCTGATTGAGGCGAACGACCTGTCCGGCTTGAGCGAGCCGAGAGAGATCAATTCGCTCGAGCCCGACATCCGCAGCCTGCCGCGCCGTGAGCATTCCCCACTGAGACGCAGCGATTTCCGACACCGCAAGCATCGCCTCACTCGTCTTCATACTTGAATTGTAACACGTAGATGTTACAAACAAAGTGGTCTACTCACCACAAAGCAAGCCTTAACGTGATGGGCGCCACGTTGTCTCGGGGGCCAGTCGCCTTGAACGTGGCGCCTTCGGCTCCCGCGCCTTCATAGGCCACAACTCAGCCGGAGTGACGTGCGACGCCCGGCTCAGACCGCGACGCCCGGCTCAGACCGCCACGCCCCCGACCCGCACGCCGCCCGGCAGGGCGTCGCGCCGGCCGCGGGAGAAGAGCGCGGCCAGAGAGGCGCGTGCGCTCGGCTCGTTGACGCGTAGGACGTTGTGCACGACGAGGGTGCCGGCGAACGCGGCGCTGGCGACCGGGCCGTGCCACTTGCGGTAGTAACGGAGCTTGTTGACGGTCTGCAGGGCGTCGAGCTGCGCCGACCGGCCGGATCCGCCCTGTTCGTGGACGACGACCGCGTGCGGCACGTAGACGAGCGGAAGCCCCTCGGCACGCAGCCGGCGGCAGTAGTCGGTCTCTTCGGAGTACAGGAAGAACCGGTCGGCGTCCCAGGGGCCGAGCGCGCGAGCCGCGGGGGTCGGGACCGCCAGCGCGGCGCCGGTGGCCCAGTCCGCCGATCCGCCGCTCTCGTAGCGGGACGGCTCGCGCACGAGTTCGGCGAGCGATCCCGGGCGCGACGCCCAGTGGTCGCCGAAGAGAGCCTCGCCGAGCGAGCGCAGCACGGTCGGCTCCCGGCGCAGGGACGGCTGGGTCTCCCCGGTGTCGTCCTGGATGCGCGGGGCCGCGGCGGCACCGTCCGCGGCTTCGACGAGCGCGCGGAGCGAACCGGGCGCCAGCGTGAGATCCGGGTTCAGGAAGACGGTGACCGGTGCCTCCGGAGCCGCGGCCAGGCCCACGTTCAAGCCTCCCGAGTACCCGATGTTGCCGGGCGAGGCCACCACCGTGACGTCCGGTTTGCCGGCGAGGGCGGCGGCGAGGCCGTCGGTGCCGTCGTTGTCGACGACGACGAGGTGCCAGCGCAGGCCGTCGGCCGCATCCGGGAGCGAGGCGACCAGGCGCGGCAGGTCGTCGGCACTGCGATAGGCGACCGCGATGATCGCGCAGTCGAGGTCAGGAGCTCGCACAGTCGAATGCTAACGACGAAAGCGAGGGAATCTCAACTCCCCGTGCGGGGCACATTGCGCTTCCGGGGGACGACGAAGCGGCCGGACCCCGAAGGATCCGGCCGCTCACATCGACGGGTGCGATCAGCCGCGACCCGGGGTGGCGACGGTCGCGCCGCTGGACTCGAGCACGTTGCCCGTCCACTGGTTGCCGTTGCCGGTCGAGTACGCGATCGCGGGGCCGTAGCCGCCGCACTTCTTGTCGTACTTGTCACCGAAGGTGTTGTCGACGAAGCGCGTGTTGCTGGCGCCGTAGCTGCCGCCGAGACCCGCGTAGACGCAGTAGCCGCCGCCGTCGAACAGGTTGCCCTGCACGAGGACGTTGTTGAACGCGGCCATCTGGCTGTACAGGGCGAGCGAGGCCGACACGTTCGGCGCGTCACCGGCGTCGAGACGGTTGTTCGTCACGGTGAGGTTCGTGCCGCCGAGGCTCAGGATGGCCTCGTTGTGGCTGCCGCCGTTGGCCGGGTCGCCGTAGACGACGATGTCGTAGACCCACGAGTTCTTGATCGTGACGTCCTTGACGAGACCGAAGCCCTTGCCCCAGCCGTGGACGACGCAGCCGTCGCAGGTGAAGCCGGTGTAGCCGACGGCGGGCGAGCCCGAGTCCTTGGCACCGTTGTACGGGCCGATGATCTCGACGCGCTTGATCATCGTGTTGGGCGCGGCGCCGCTGTCACTGGTGTCGATGCGGCCGTGGACCTTCGAGTTCTCGATGGTCACGTTGGCCGCACGCACGACGACGTCGCCGTTGATGTCGAGGCCGGAGATGACGGTCCCGGCCTTCGTGATCGTCAGGCCGCCCGAGGGGGTGAGCGTCACGCCGGCGGGGACACCGGTGTTCGACGCGTCGGGCCACGCGCCCGACCCGGCGTTGGGGACGGTCGTGGGCGGCGTCGTCGGAGTCGACGACGGCGTCGGAGTCGGGGACTTGGTCGGGGCGGGGGTCGACGTCTTGGTGGGCGTCGGGGTGGGGGTGGGGGTCACCGTCGGGGTCGGCGCGGGCGTTGCGGTGCCGGGCTTCCCTGCGGTGTACCGGTGGTGCTTCTTCCAGTCGTTCCACTGCTTCGACGCCGCTGAGGCTGTCGTGCGGTGCTGACTGAAACTGTGCGCGGACGCGACGGAGACCGTGGTCAGAGTGAGCGCGACGGCGATCGCCGAGGCGATCGCTGTCACTTTGCGCACACGAGTGCCAAGGATCGATTTGAAGAACTGCTTCACGAGGGGGATGTTCCTTCCAGTGTCGGCGGGGGTCGACCTGTGAGAGGTGCTTACTTACGAGATTCGAGGACCCCCCATTTGGGGGCATGGCCTCGAATCGCCTCCCTGTATAGCACAGATGACGAAACATCATTAATCGTGAGCGGATCTTATCCGTTCTCCCAAACGCGCGTCAAACGAAAAGCTGCTCCCTTCTTCTGGACCGTCGGTGGAGTGGGCCGCTGCCGAGGCACCGCGAGAAGCAGCGCGACCAGTCCGGCGACGAATGCCGCGAGGGCGGCGCCGCCCACGAGCGCACTCGTGTGGCTCACCGGGACCGAGAAGACCTCGATCGACGAGAACGAGTCCTCCAGGTGGATGTGCAGGTCCTTGTTGATCGCCGTCCCCTGCAATCGGTCGAGCTCCGACTGCAGCGCGGTGCGCAGCGTGACCAGCTTCGCTCTGGCCTCGTCGACCGTGGCGCCGCGCGCGGCCAGCTGCATCAGGTCGCCGTAGCCGAGCACATCGGTGTACGGCGCGAGGCTCCCCGTCCCCACCGCGACGGCGTAGTAGTCGACCCCGGCGGCGGCGAGCTCGTCGTGCACCTGCTGGCCGTCCATCCGGTACTTGAGCACGACGGAGAGCCCGTCGGTGTCGATGCGGGTGTCGAAGGCGTTCGTCGACTTGGGCGGATCGACCTGCGGGATGACCGACTCCCGCGCCTCGTACACCCCCTGCGCGTCGCGCGAAGCGAGGAAGCACGCCGCGAAGACCCCGAGCCCGGCGACGGTCGCGGCGAGCACGATGGCCCAGCGCGGCAGGAGCGCGGGCGGCTTCGGGGCGACGGACTTGGGCCGCCCGCCCGGCGCGAGGGCGGACTCGGCCCGGTTGACGCGCCAGGCCCCTCCCGCCGCCCCCACCAGCAGGCAGAGCGTGCCGAACGCCATCGGGAAGCTGAAGAAGTCGAACGTGGCGGCCAGGATGGCGGCGCACGCGAGGCCGGCGGCGATCGCGAGCGCCTGGGTCTGCACGAAGCGGTCCCGGGCCCCGGCCCCCGCCACGAGGGAGGCGACGAAGGGCACGACGAAGAAGGCGATCAGGGCCAGGACCCCGATCAGCCCGGCCTCCACGGCCGTCGCCAGGTATTGGTTGTCGAGCGTGCGGTAGATCGTCGGGATGAAGGTGTTGAGCCCGCGGCCGATCAGCGGCGACTGGGCGAAGAACGCCTCCACCGCCTGGAAGTCCTGTGTGCGTCCGCTGATCGAGTTGTCGCTTCCGGCGTCGGCGAAGAGGTTGCCGATCGCGCCGTAGAGCCCCGGCACGAAGAGACGGAACACGATCGCCGCGAGCGGGGCGATGATCAGGAACTTGATGCGCTGCGACTTCGATGCGACCAGCAGCGCGAAGACCACGCCGAGTGCCAGTGCGATCGCGCCCGACCGGGCGACGGTCAGCGGCAGCGCACCGAGGATGAGGAGGAACTGCAGCCACGGCCACCAGCGGCGGCCGGCCGCGTTGATCGCGAAGTGCGCGGCGAGCGGCATGAGCATCCCGAGCACCGTCGCGAACTCGATCGAGTGCGTCGCCGTGCCGCTGATGCGCCGGAACCCGGCCCGCACGTAGAGCCCGCCGATGTCGCTGTTCGCCTGCAGGCCCGGCAGGTGCAGGATCGAGACGACATCGAGTCCGGTGAAGAACTGCAGGATGCCCATCGCCGCCAGGCACGCTCCCATCAGCACCGCGAAGCGCAGCAGGGACGAGAGCGCGGCAC
The DNA here is from genome assembly GCF_042883605.1 of Leifsonia sp. NPDC058194. NCBI lineage: Bacteria > Bacillati > Actinomycetota > Actinomycetes > Micrococcales > Microbacteriaceae > Leifsonia > Leifsonia sp. NPDC058194. The sequence continues at coordinate 80,387 of NZ_JBHVVL010000005.1, forward strand.
GGCTCCGCATGGTGTCGGCCGCGTACAGGATGATGCCCATCCCGCCCGCGAGGGAGATGAGGCCGCGCAGCGACGACGAGACCTCCTCCGCACTGATCGGGCGCAGCATCCCGCCGACGAAGCTCAGCACCATCGCGGCGGCGTAGGCGAGCGCCATCCAGTGGATGGGCGTCATCCCGATGCGCTCGCGGGTCGAGCTCAGCCGGCCGACCACCCAGAGCAGGAGCACCAGGCAGCCGAACACCGTCGCCGGCGTGCCGGCCGCACCCAGCGGCTTGATCACGTAGATGGCGGGCGAGAAGACGAGCAGGACGAGGTAGATCTGGAAGACGACCAGCGGGTCGAGGCGTCGCCGGTCCCTCGCCCGGGGCGGGTCCACGACCCGTCCGGTGCGGTCGGACTTGCCGGCGAGCACGGTCACGATGGATCCGTCAGCCGCCGAGGCCGGTGTTGTGCGATGGCAGCGCCGGGCGCGCCGGTTTGCCGACCGGGGCGCGTTTCGCCGTCGAGAGCAGCTCCTCCTGCACCGGCAGGGCCTTGATCTTGTCGTTGCGCTTGCGCACCGGGCTGGCCGACTTCTGGGCGTGGCCCGCACGGATGCGCTCCGCGATGGCGACCGCGATGCCGACGACGAGCATCACGCCGACGAAACCGATCAGGCCGTTGCGGATGGGGGTGCTGTACGAGACCGTCGGCTTGATGTCGGTGGTGAGGTTGGTGGTGGTGACCCACTGCTCCTGCGGCGCCCCGGCCTTCTGCTGCAGCGAGTCGAGCCGCGAGGGCACCAGCTTGCCGAGGGCGGCGAGCGTCGAGCGGGCGTACGCGAGGTTGCTGTCCTCCACCGAGATCGTCATGAGCGGCGCGGCCAGCGACGTGTCGCGCGTGACCGTGTACTTCAGGTCGGGGTGGTGCTCGGAGAAGGACCGCACGGTGTCGCCGTCCATGAGCGAGACCGCGACGACGTCCACCGAGAGCGGGACCCCGTTGCCGAGGTTCAGCAGCGGGTTGCCCGGCACTCCCTTCACGTCCTTGACGGGCGAGAGGAAGAGGTAGCTCGACTCCACCGTGTAGGTGCGCGGAGTCTTCATGAACAGGAACCCGCCGGCGCCGAGGGCGACGATCAGCCCGGGGAGGAGGACCCACTTCCAGCGGACCACGACGGCCCAGATGCTGCGCAACGTCATGATCGCTCCATCCTCACTGTTTCGATCTCTCTCTCGGCCGGGCGGGCGCACGCCCGTTCGACAGCCCGGACGACGGCCGCTTTGGCCGGCTCCCAGCTCATCGTCTCGACCGAGGCGCGCAGGGCGCGCGGGCCGGCGGAGCGCTGGATGCGCAACGCGTCGGCGAGGGCGTCGGCGACGCCCTGCGGAGTGGGCCGCGCCCACGCCACGTGCGGGTTGCCCAGGTCTGCGCGCGTGCCGGGCCAGTCGTTGACGACCGGCACGACCCCCGCGGCGAGCAGTTCGCTGGCGATCAGGGAGACGTTCGTGAACGAGAGGGCCAGCCCCGCGCCGCAGCGGTTGTAGAGCGTGTTGAGGTCGTCCGGCGTCAGGTGCGCGTGCACCTCGGCGGGGAACGGCAGACGCTTGGCGGGGATGCCGAAGGTGTGGATCGTCACGTCGGGGTGGTCGCGGTGGAACCGCTCGAGGGCGAGCACCCCCAGCTCGTAACCGCGGCGGGCGATGCCCGGCTTGGCGTAGAAGACGACATCGTCACGGCCGGTGTCTGCGGTGACGCCGTAACGGGAGGTGTCGCAGCCGAACTCCGCCACCGTCGACTCGACGCCGAACCGGTGCCGCAGCTCGTCGGCGACCATGTGGCCGACGGTGATCGACTCGAAACCGAACCGGTACGTGTCCTCGGCGAGCTCGTACGCGCTGCCACGCGGGTAGAAGTAGGGCTCGAAGTCCTGGGCCAGGTAGAAGCGGCGCCCGGGGACGTCGCCGCGGGTCGCGAGCACGTGCGCGGTGTTCCACGCGGTGGCGACGTACGCGTCCATCCCGCCCATGCCGTCCGCCAGATCCCGGATCTCGGCGCGCACGCGCGGCCACCAGGTGCGGATCAGCTGCTCGGAGGCGGAGGCGGGGCCGCCGTGGCCGTCGTACACGTACAGCACGCAGGTGTGGCCGGCCTGCTCCAGCGCCTCGACGAAGCGGAACATCGTGGTGTGGCCGCCGGACGCGGGGCCGGGCGCGCTGACGATCCAGCCGATCGTCAGCGGCTCGCCCTCGGGGACGACCCGGCCCGCGGGCACGGGCGCGAGGGCGGCGGAGTCGGCGACGTCGGCCGGGAGCAGGTTGAGCTCCTCCGCCTTGTCGCCCCAGGTGCGGTTCGCCGTGCGCACGGCGCGTGCGGTCAGTCCGCCGAAGCCCTCGTCGCGGAGGATGCTCCTGGCCCGGCCGATCTTCGAGGAGACGCTCATGCTCAGACCCCCCTCGCGCGCCAGGCGAACCGGCCGAATTCGCGGGAGGCCCGGAAGAGCCCGGCCCGGGCGACGACGGTCGGGGAGAAGCGGGCTCGCGCAGGCCCGACGCGTTCGGCGTGGGCGACGGTGCGGGCGTGCGGCAGGCGGTCGACGTCGACCCCGCGCGCGGCGGCGAACTCGAGGTACGCCTCCGTCTCGGCGGTGCCCCCGCGGCCCTTCGCGTAGGCCGAGGCCGCACGGGCGAGGGCCTCGTCGGCGAGGGCGCGCTCGGCGATGGTCAGGAGGCGCTGGTTCTCGGCCTCGTCGCCCATCCCGTCGCTGAAGAGCACCTCGAACGCGAGCGCCCGCTCGTGCAGGTCGGAGAGCACGTCGTTGGACTGCGAGAGGCTGCCGTCGTGCTCGCGGTGCCAGGCCTGGTCGACGCCGGCCACCCAGCCGACGTCGGAGGCGCGGGCGACGCGGAACCACATCTCCATGTCGTGCGTGTGGGCGAGCGGGCGCTGGCCGCCGACCTCGTCGACGACGCTGCGCCGCAGGACGACCTCCGGGGAGGTGATGCAGTTGACGCCGCGACGGCACCGGTCGGCGAGCCAGTCGCCGCCGCGCCACACGTCCCAGGCCTTCACGCGGTCGCGGTGGCCGGTGGGGACGACGCCGCTGAAGTGCACGGGGTGGCCGTAGATGAGGCCGACCGACGGGAACGCCTCGCCGAGGGCGACCGAGCGCGCGAGGGATCCGGGGGTGAGCAGGTCGTCGGCGTCCAGGCGCACGACGTAGTCGCCCTGCGCCTGGGCCAGGCCGTCGTTGAAGGTCGCGACCGCGCCCTGGTTCTCGGTGTGGGCGAACACCCGCACGCGTGGGTCGAAGCGGGCGAGGCCGCGGGCGACGGCGTGGGACTCGTCGGTGGAGGCGTCGTCGACGATGACGACGTCGACCCGGACGCCCTCCTGCGACAGTGCGCTCGCGACGGCCTCCGGCAGGTAGATCGCGTAGTTGTAGCACGGGATCACCACGGTCACGGTCGGCGCCGAGGAGGCCGGGACGGGCGTGTGCCGGGCGGGGGCGACGCGGTCCGGAGCGGTCGGTGCGCTCATCGCAGGCTCCGGGTGACGGCGTCGATGACGTGCTCCTGCTGGTCCGCGTCCAGCCCGGGGTGGATCGGGAGGGACAGGATCTCGCCCGCGTAGGCCTCGGAGCGCGGGTGGCTGCCGCCGAGGTGGGCGAAGGCCGGGGTGCGGTGCACGGGGGCCGGGTAGTGGACGGCGGCGCCGATCCCCTGCTCGTTGAGCTCGGCGACGACGCGGTCGCGGTCGGAGACGCGGATGACGTAGAGGTGGTGGACGTGCTCGTCGGGGTGGCCGCGGCGCGGGAGCGTGACGCCCGGGAGATCGGCGAGGGCGGCGTCGTAGCGTTCCGCCACCGCGCGGCGCCGGGCGTTCCAGTCGTCGAGGCGGTCGAGCTTGGCCGAGAGCACGACGGCCTGCAGGCCGTCGAGGCGCGAGGTGGTGCCGATCTCGAGGTGCTCGTACTTGGCGGTGCCGCCGTGGTTCCGCAGCCGGCGCACGCGTTCGGCGATCTCGGGGTCGGAGGTCGTGACGGCGCCCGCGTCGCCGTAGGCGCCGAGGTTCTTGCCGGGGTAGAAGCTCGTCGCCGCGACGTCGCCGAGGGCGCCGGAGCGCCGTCCGCTGACGCTGCTGCGCGCACCCTGCGACTGCGCGGCGTCCTCGACGATCGCGATGCCGGGGCCGACCGCGTCGCGGAGCCGCTCGATCGGGGCGAGCCGGCCGTAGAGGTGCACTCCGACGACGGCGCGCGTGCGCGGTGTGACGGCGGCGGCCGCCTGGTCCACGTCGATGAGGTAGTCCTCGTCGCAGTCGACCAGCACCGGGATGCCGCCCGCACGGGCGACCCCCTCGGCGGTCGCGACGAAGGTGTTGGCCGGGATGACGACTTCGTCCCCGGCCGTGACCCCGGCACCGCGCAGGGCGAGCTCGACGGCGTCCGTCCCGCTCCCGACGCCGACCGTGTGGTCGACCCCGCAGTAGGCGGAGTAGGCGGTCTCGAACGCATCCGCTTCGGCGCCGAGGATGAACCCCGTCGTCTCGAGCACGCGGTCGAAGCCGGCTCGGACCTCGTCGGCGATCTGCGCGTGCTGCCACGCGAGGTCGACCGCGGGAACCTTCTGACTGACGATCATGAGACCAAAGATCCTTCCTCGCGTCGGGCACGCGAGCATCCCCAGAAGAGGCGGGGAGGTCGGTCGGGTTAAATGACTCTTTCTCACCTCTTATGGAATGAGAATACCTCGCTTTTTTGTGCTGGTCATGCCCCCCAACGGGGTGCACGTGAGCAGGACGAGAGCGCAGCCCTCAGCGGTCGCGGCCGGCGGCCATCGCCGCCCGCGCGCGGCGCAGGAACCAGCGCAGCACGCACGCCGCGTAGACGATGCCGCCGGCCGCGGCGCCGCCGAGGAGCGCGAGCAGGGCACCCGGGAGCACGGAGGCCACGAGCAGCCCGGCCCCGGCCGCCGGGATCATGGCCACGGTCGGCACGAGGCAGGCCCGCAGCAGCGCGCCGAGGGCGACCCCCGACCGATGCAGCGCGATGAAGTAGGCGGGGAGGACGAAGACGAGCGAGACGGCGAGGTGCACCCATCCCGCACCGACGATCCCCCACGAGGTGGTCGCCACGATCAGCGCCGGGATGAGGGCGACGAACCAGACGAGCTGCGTCCACAGCACCGCGCGTGAGGCGCCCCGGGCGAGCAGGAACGACGCGAACAGGTCGAAGAGGGCGCGCAGCGCGCCGAACAGGCCGAGCGCCGCCAGCACGCTCGCCGACGGAAGCCATTTCTCCCCGTAGACGATCACGATGAGCGGAGCGGCGAGGACGGCGAGGAACCCGCCGGCAGGCAGGGCGATCGCCCAGGTCAGGGCCGCCGTCGCGGGGAGGATTCCCCCGCCCTCCGTCCGGGAGAACAGCGGGAGGGCGATCGAGCGCACGATCTGGCCGATCGCGCTCATCGGCCAGTTGGAGATGTTGAACGCGAGCACGTAGAAGCCGAGCGCGGTCGCTCCGACGACATGCGCGATGACCACGTTGTCGATGTTGAGGAGCGACCACGACAGCACGTTGGCGCCCGCGACGGGGATGCCGAAGGCCAGCACGGCGCGCGCGACCGAGCGGTCGAATCCGTAGCGGGGCTTCTCGCGCGCGAAGACGAACTGGAGCACCAGCGTGATGCTCTGCGCGACGACGCGGCCCACAGCGAGCGCCATCACCCCCCATCCGGCGGCGAGCAGGCCGAGGGTGACCCCGGTGCCGACGGCGAAGTCGATGAGCGCGATGATGAAGAGCTGGCGCTGGGCGAACCGCCGCTGCAGCGCGGCGTACGGCACGACACCGGCACTGCCGAGCACGAGGGTGATCGCGAGCACGGCGATGGCGCCCGACGCGGCCGGGCTGCCCATCAGGTTCGCGACGGGCTGGGCGGTGGCGATCATCACGATGGTGAGCGCGCCGCCGACGGTCAGGCCGAGGGAGGCGACGGTCGGCGCGAGGCGGCGGTGGTCGGGCGAGCGGATGAGGTCGGCGCTGAGCCCCAGGTCGGCGAGCGTCATCAGCACCGACTGCACCGTGAGCGCGACCGCGTAGACGCCGAACTGCTCCGGTGCCAGGATGCGGGCGAGCACGATGCCCGTCGCGAGGCTCCCGATGCGGAGGACGAGGTTGTTGACCGTGCTCCAGGCGAGGCCGCCGCCGACCGCGCGCCCGAGCGAGCGCTTGGGCGGATCGGGAGGGATCGGGGCAGGCGCCGGGCCGGAGGCCGGTGCCGGGCCGGAAGACGGGGTGGATGCCGGCGCGGTCATACGCCGTACCTCCGCCACCGCCGCCAGCGCAGCGCGCCGGTCACCTCGGTCACGCGCGACTCCACCGTGCGGCGGAGGGCGCCGGCCGGGCGATGGCGCCGGGTCGCGGTCTGCCGCCAGAGGCGCGTCCCGGTGATGCCCGGCCAGGTCTCGACCGCGAAGGCCGAGAACTCGTCGGCCAGTTCGGGGGCGAGCCCGCCGTCGCCGTTGCGCGCGACCCGTTCGAGCCGCACGGCCTCCCGGGCGAGCGTGCGGTGGGCGGCGTCGCGCCGCTCCACTGCTCGCGGGAGCCCGGAGCCCGGCCCGGCGAAGAACGCGGTGAACGTGTCCCGGCGCGCACGGATCTCGGTGAGGAGGCCGCGGTAGTCGGTGAGGTGCATGTTCGCGTCGTGCACCCGGTAGAAGCCCTGGTACGGACCGGCCACCCGGCCGACGTCGGAGATCGCGGCGGCGCGCATCCACAGCTCCATGTCGGCGGTCTGCGGCAGGTCGGGCGCGTAGCCGACGAGGCGGTCCATGACGTCCCGTCTCAGGATGGCCTCCGGGTTGACGATGAGATTGGTGCCGCGGTCGCAGATGCGCTGCAGCCAGCGGTCGCCCTTCCACACCTGCTCGCGCGCGCGGGAGCGGCTCGGCGGAGGCGGCGCGTCGCTGAACTCGGGGGCGTAGCCGTAGACGAGACCGACGCTCGGGTGTCGGCGCATGAGCGCCGTGGAGCGGCCGAGCGAGCCGGGGGCGAGGAGGTCGTCGGCGCTGAGCAGCACGACGTACTCCCCGGTCGCCTCGGCGAGTCCGTCGTTGTAGGTGCGGATGTGACCGCGGTTCTGCTCGTGCTCGATCACGCGCACCCGCGGGTCGCGGGAGGCCAGCGCCCGCGCGACGGCGACGCTGCCGTCGGGCGAGGCGTCGTCCACGATGATCACGTCGACCTCGACGCCGGGCTGCTCGAGGGCACTGCGCACGGCGGCGGGCAGGTAGTGGCCGTAGTTGTAGCACGGGACCACGACGGTCACCCGGGGCAGCGTGGCGTTCATGCGCGCCCCTCCCGTCGCGACGATCCGGGATGCACGGGCAGTGGCCGCGCCGGCACCCCGGCCCAGGTCTCGCCGTCGGGTACGTCGGTCAGCACCGCCGCCCCCATGCCGATCACGGCGCCGGCTCCGATGGTGAGGCCCTGGCGCACACCGGCGTTCATGCCGATGTAGGCGGCCTCACCGACGGTCACGGAGCCCGCGAGCGAGACGCCCGCTGTCAGGGTGGCGAAGTCGTGGAGGCGCACGTCGTGGGTGAGCGTGACGTTCGGCATCGCGACGACGTGACGGCCGACGGTGACGTCGGCGGTGAGCACGACGCCGGCGAGGAGGACGCTCCCGGCGCCGACGCTGCACCCCGGGGGGAGGCGCACCGACGCGTCGACGAGGGTCGCGTAGCGGTCGTCGTCGACGCCGAGCTCCGCCAGTCGGGCGACGACTGACCGGCGACCGGCGCCGGAGCCGACGCAGACCAGCAGGTCGGCGTCGTATTCGGCTGCGTGCGCCATCCCGCCGAGCACTTCGGCGCCCGCGACGCGGGTGCCGCGCAGCCCGGGGTCGTCGTCCAGCACGCCGATGATGCGGTGGCCGGTCTGGGCGGCCGAGGCGGCCTCCCGCGCCAGTCCGCTCGCGCCGAGCAACAGCAGGTCTCTCACGGTGCTCCCCCGTTCGAAGTCCGTATCATCCGCGGGCGAGACCCCGCGGACGCGTAACTGATTCATCCTCATCTACGCATAATTGAGAATAACTCACTCATGCGCCCGGCGTCTCCCCCTCTCCGGGGGCCGACCCCGAAGAGAGGCGCCGGGGTCAGGCGAGGGCGGCGACGGGGAGGGCGGCGCGGAGCGCGTCGACCACGCGTTCCTGCTCACCCTCGGTCATCTGGTGGTACAGCGGCAGGATGAGCGTGCCGTCCGTCAGGCGCTCCGTGACCGCGAGCGACGCGCTCCCGGTGTCGCGGTCGCGGTAGGCGGGCTGCCGGTGCGACGCCATGATCCCGCGCCGGGCCGAGACGCCCGCTTCGGCGAGCGCGGCGAGCACGCCCTCCCGGTCGGCGACCTCCACCCAGTAGGACTGGAAGTTGCCGGTGCCGTACTCGGGGTCGGTCACCGGGCGCACGCCGGGAAGCCCGTCGAAGCTCTCCGCGTACCTCGCCGCCAGCTCGCGGCGGCGCGCGACGATGGCCGGGAGCTTGCCCAGCTGGACGATGCCGATCGCCGCCTGCAGGTCGGTCATGCGGAAGTTGAAGCCGACCTCGGTGTACTGCTCGGCGGGTGCGAGCAGGCTGGCCTGCCGGTCGGCGGCGGAGATGCTCATCGCGTGCTCGCGCAGATGACGGGCACGATCGGCCCACTCGGCGTTCCCGGTGGTCAGCATCCCGCCCTCGCCGGTCGTCAACAGCTTGCGCGGATGGAACGACCACGCAGCGACATCCGCCGTGGCTCCGACGGGACGGCCGCGGTACGTCGAGCCGGCGCCGCACGCGGCGTCCTCGACGAGCACGATGCCCCGCGGCTCGCACAGCGCGCGGATGGGCGCGAGGTCCGCCGGGACCCCGCCCTGATCGACGACGATGACGGCGCGCGTGCGGTCGGTGAGCGCCGCGGCGATCGTGTCGGCCGTCACGTTGCCGGTGCGCTCGTCCACGTCGGCGAAGACCGGCCGCGCCCCGACGTAGACCACCGCGTTGGCCGTGGCGATGAACGAGAAGGACGGGACGACCACGTCGTCGCCCGGCCCCACCCCCGCCACGACCAACGCGAGGTGCAGGGCGGTGGTGCAGCTGGAGGCCGCGACGGCGTGGGGGGCCTGCATGGCGGCCGCGAACTCCTGCTCGAACCGTGCGACGCGCGGACCCTGGGCGACCCAGCCCGACTCGATGACCTCGGTCACCGCGGCGATCTCCTCCGCGCCGAGCCAGGGCTTCATGACGTTGATGCGCTCCATCACGCCACCAGCTCCCGGCCGGCCGCGATCTCGTCGCGGAGCGGACGCCACCAGTCGACCAGGTCGCGCAGCCCCTGCTCGAGCGGCACCTCGGCGGTGAAGCCGAGGTGCCGCGAGGCCGCGGACGTGTCGGCGAGACGCCGCGTCACGCCATTGACGGCCCGCTCGGGGCCGTGCTCGACGGGCAGGTCGGAGTCCATCGCGGCGAGCAGTGCCTCCGCCAGCCCGAGCAGGCTGGTCTCGACTCCGCTCGCGACGTTGTAGACGCCCTCGTGGATGTCGCTCGCGGCGGCGAGGAGGTTCGCGCGCGCCACGTCCGAGGCGACCACGAAGTCCATCGTCTGGAGTCCGTCGCCGAAGATCAGCGGCGGCTTGCCGTCGGCGATGCGCTCCATCCACCGGACGAGCACCTCGGTGTAGAGGCCGTGCACGTCCATGCGCGGCCCGTACACGTTGAAGTAGCGCAGGGCGACGTAGTCGAGGCCGTTCATCGCGCGGAAGCTGCGGAGCATCCCCTCGTTGAACGACTTCGCTGCGCCGTAGAAGGTGTCGTTGTTGTGGTGGTGGTGGCGCTCCCCGGTCGGGAACTCCTCCGCCAGCCCGTACACCGAGGCGCTGGAGGCGGTGATCAGCTTGTCGACGCCCTCCGCGACGGCGGCCTCGTAGACGTTGAACGACCCGTCGACGAGCACCTCCAGTGCCAGGCGCGGCTCCTCCGCGCACTGGGTGATGCGGATGGCGGCCTCGTGGAACACGATGTCCTTGCCGCGCGTGACGTCCCGCACCAGGTCGCGGTCGCGCAGATCGCCCTCGACCAGAGTGACGCGGCCCGAGGCCAGGGCGCCCTCCAGGTTGGCGACGCGACCGCGGACCAGGTTGTCCAGGATGTCGATGTGCGCGACCCCGGCGTCGAGCAGCTGGTCGACGATGGTCGAGCCGATCGTGCCGGCTCCGCCGGTCACCAGGACGTCGGCGCCCTGCAGCGCGGTCATCGTGCGCCCCCCGCCAGCTCGAGCTCGCTCGCCAGGTCGATCGGGTCGTCGACGTGCGTGACGGCTCCGCCGCCGGCAAGGCTCCGCGTCGCGGCCTCCAGCACCGACAGCACCCGGAGGCCGGCGCGGCCGTCCGTGCGCGGTGCACGCGTCTCGCGGATGCTGTCCGCGAACTCCTGCGCCATCGCTCCCAGCGCCTCGCGCTCGGGCAGGGCGGGTGACCAGGTGTCGCCCAGCCGGTACGAGACCGTCGCGTCGCGTCGCTCCGCACCGTCGACGGCCTGCAGGCCGAGGTCGACGCCGCGGTCGTAGACGCTGAGCCGCTGCTGCGGGTTCAAGTCGTCCCAGACCAGCGTGCGCTTGGTGCCGCCGACGATCATCTGGCGGATCTTGGTCGGGCTCAGCCAGTTGACGTGCACGTGGGCGATCGCCCCTCCGGTGAGCGGCATCATCAGGTAGCCGACGCAGGACTTGCCGGCGCCGAGCGGGTCGGCGCCGTGTGCGGAGACCGTGGTCGGCCGCAGTCCGCCCGGGAGGATGAAGTCGATGATCGACAGATCGTGCGGCGCGAGGTCCCAGAAGACGTCGACGTCGGGCTGCACGATGCCGAGGTTGATGCGCGTCGAGTCGACGTAGAGGATCTCGCCGAGCGTGCCCTCCTCGATCAGCTCGCGCATCTTCAGCACCGCCGGGGTGTAGCAGTAGGTGTGGTCGGCCATGAGCACGAGGCCGCGCTCCCGGGCCGCCGAGACCATGGCCCGGCCGCGTTCGCCGGTGTCGGCGAGCGGCTTCTCCACCATCACGTGCTTGCCGGCCTCGAGGGCGGCGCGGGCGATGTCGTGGTGGGTGCGGGCCGGGGTCGCGATGGCGACGGCGTCGATGCCCGGGTCGGCCAGCACGACCGCGAGGTCGGTGTCGATCCGGTCGAGGCCGACCTGGTCGGCGACGCGACGGGCGCGGGAGGCGTCCAGGTCGCAGATCGTGACGAGCTCCCAGTCGGGGCTCCCACGGAAGTTCCGGGCGAGGTTCGGTCCCCAGTACCCGGCGCCGATGACGGCGATGCGCAGTCGTGTTGTCATGTCGTGCCCCCAGCACCTTTCTGTCTGCTCCGGCCGCTTCGGGTACGGCCGGATGCGGGACCCGTCGTCAGGACGACGGGGTGAAGCGGATGTCGACCCAGTAGTTGTGGGCGACCACCTGATCCGGGAAGCCGGTCGAGTACGAGTACGCGCCGCCGTTCGCCGGGATCGTCAGCGCCCCGCTCGTGACCGGCGACGCGAGCCCGCCGACGGTCACGGCGTACGTGGACGCTGTGGTGTGGTACGAGGCGCGGTACTCGACACCGGATTGGATGGCCACCGGGGTCGCGAACGTCACCTCCTGCCAGCCGCTCGCGGTCTCGGCCGTGTAGTTGGCCGTCGCGAGCACCTGACCCGTCGCGCTCCACAGCGTGGCCGTGTGCGTTCCGGAGTCGCCTGCACCCTTGTAGAAGCGGATGCCGGAGATCGTCCCGGCCTTCGACGAGCTGAAGCGCACGCCGAGCTGGACGGGGCTCCCGTCCGGCCAGGTGGTGGAGGCCGGCACCGAGGCGTCGGCGAAGAGGGTGGTCGAGGCCGGCGTGGTGGTGCCGCCGCCGGTGCTGCCGCCGGAGCCCGTGGAACCGCCGCCCGTCGAGCCGCCGCCGGTCGTGCCGCCGCTCGTGTCGGTCGAACCGCCTCCCGAGCCGCTCGACGCCGGGGCGAACACCACGTCGACGAAGTAGTTCGTCGCGTTGTACGTGTAGGTCGGGAACCCGCCGGCCGTCCCGTAGAAGTAGCGGCCGTTGCCGGTGGTCCCCGCGGTGAGCGGGCCGGCCGTCTTCGCGGTGGCGAAGTCGTTGGTCGTGTACGAGTAGTTGCCCTTCGGCGCGAGGTACGACACCACATAGGTGGTCCCGGCCGTGAGGGTCAGCGGCGTGCTCAGCTGGGCGGTCTGCCAGCCGCTCGCCGTCTCGTTCGCGAACGTGACGGTGGCGAGCCGGTTGCCGTTGGCATCCCAGATCGACCCGGTGTGCGTGCCGGTGTTCGTCGCCCCCTTGTAGAAGCGGATGGCGGTCACGGTCCCGGCCTGCGAGCTGGAGAACGACATCCCGAGCTCGACGGCGGAGGAGTCGTCGGTCGCGGCCAGGGTGGCGGGCGTGCTGCTGCCGAAGAACGAGTACGTCGTCGGCTGCGCGGCCGAGGCCGTCGTGAACGACCAGGTCTGGGTCGGCAGCGCGGCGCCGTCCGTCGAGGTGACGCCGGAGACGCTCACCGAGATCGTCGCGCCGGCGGGCAGTGCTGCGCTCGGCGTGAAGGTCAGGGTCTTGGCGTCGGCCGAGAGCACTGTGGTGCCGGCGATCGCGGTCGAGCCGTTCGTCACCGTCACGGTCGCCCCCGGGTTGATGGCCGCCGAGAGCGTGATCGCGATCGGGCTGCTGGTCGGGATCCCGGTCGCGCCGTTCGCCGGCGACTGCGAGCTCACGGCGATGGAGGGGGCCTGCTTGGTGAAGACGACGTCGACCAGGTAGTTCGCGGTGGAGCTGCTGGCCGGGAAGCCGGTCGGGTAGGTGTAGGCGCCCGCGTTCGTCCCGGCGGTGAGGGGGCTGCGCGAGATCCCGGCGCCGCTGAAGTCGCCCGGCGTCACCGAGTAGGTGCCGGTCGGCGAGTTGTAGGCGGCGACGTAGGTCGTGCCGGCCGCGATGGTCACCGGGGTCGAGAACGTCACCGTCTGCCAGCCGGAGGTCGACTCGCCGCTGAAGGTCGCGCTCGCCAGGAGCCCGCCGGCCGCCGTGTAGAGGTAGCCGGTGTGCGTGCCGGTGTTGCCTGCGCTCTTGTAGAACTTGACGCCCGAGACGGTGCCGGCGACCGAGCTCTGGAACTTCACGCCCAGGGTGACGGGGCTGTCCGTCACCTGCAGGATGCTCGGGGTGGTCGAGTCGGTGAACAGGCCGCACGGGCAGGTGCCGGGCGCCGGGTCCGGTTTCACCGTGGTGAAGCTCCAGGTGCCCCCGCTCGAGAGCGCCAGCCCGCCGGTGTCCTTGGCGGTCACCGCGACCGAGTACTGCACGAAGCCGTTCAGTGCGGCGGAGGGGGTGAAGGTCGCGGTGCGGGTGGCCGAGGCGTACGAGACCGTGCCGGCGACCGGGTTGCCGAGCTGGTCCTTCACGGTGAACGCGATGGTGGAGGCCGTGACCGGCTTCGAGAACACCGCTCCGATGGTCGACGAGGTGGGCACGCTCGAGGAGCCCGGGAGCGGGAACTGCCCGCTCGCCGTCAGCGGCGAGCTGTCGGTGGTCGTGAAGACGGCATCCACCCAGTAGTTGGCGGAGTCGTAGCTCGACGTCGGGAACTGCCCGGGCGCCGTCGAGTACACACCCGCGCCGGCGGCGCCGAATCCACCCGCGACGGTCAGTGGCCCCGCCGTGATGCCGCGGTAGTAGAAGGACTCGTTCGTGGCCGAATAGTGGCCGCTCGGCGCGGTGTACGACACCACGTAGGTGGTGCCGGAGGCGACGGCGACCGCAGGGCTGAAGTTCGCGGTCTGCCAGCCGCTCGCCGTCTCGTTCTGGAAGGTCACGGTCGCGAGCCGGGTGCCGGCGGCGGTCCACAGCGAGCCGGTGTGGGTTCCGGTGTTGGTGGTGGCCTTGTAGAAGCGCACGCCTGAGACGAAGCCGTCCTGGTTCGGCGTGAACTGCAGACCGGCCTCGATCGGTGTCGGGTCGCCCGCGTCGGCCGTGGCCGGGGCGGACGTCCCGAAGACCGTGTACGGCCCGGTGACGGTGAACGCGCGGCTGGCGGGCGTCGCGGCGAAGTTGCCGCTGTCGTCCATCGCCCGCACCTTGATCGTCTGCGATCCCGAGCCCTGCTGCGTGTAGGTGTACGTCCAGCTCGTCGTTCCGGTCGCCGCGTGGTAGCTCGTGCCGCCGTCGGTCGAGACCTCGACGCCTGCGACGACGCCGCCGACGTCGCTCGCGGTCCCGGTGAGGGTGACGCTCGCGCCGTTGGCGATGGATGCTCCGGCCACCGGGGTGGAGATGGCGACCGTCGGCGGGGTCGTGTCGGTGGACTTCGTCGCGGCGACGAGACCGGTCATCAGGGTCCCGGGTTGTGCGTTCATGTCGGCGAGGAGGTTGACCTGCGCCTGCTGCATCCGCACGTCGGCGGGGGCGCCGTCGCCGTCGTGCTCCTGGTCGAGCCCCCACGACCACTGGATGGTCCCGGCCGAGAACACGAGGGCTCCGCTGGCGGCGCGGTACAGGGTGACGTGGTGGGTGGTGGTGCCGGGCACGACCGTGTTGCCGTAGTCGGTGAGGTACTGCGGCACCGGCCCCACGGTGGTGGACAGCTGCACGAGCCCCGACGGCCGGAACCCGTTGTCGACGTCTTCGTCCGACTCGTAGCCGATGGTGTGCGGGGCGAGCGCGGTCGTCGCGCCGGCCGCCATGCCGGAGAGCCCGGTGTTGCGCCAGAGCCTCGTCTTGCCCTGCGCTGCGGTCACGGTGATCGCGAGGTCACTGAAGTTCGACATGTACTGCGTGCCGGTCAAGCCGTTCTCGGGCATCCCGGCGCCGTTGGCCTGGGAGGCGAATCTCGGATCCCGCCAGGTGCCGGTCCATTCGGCCGTCGGGTCGATCTTCTTGTCGGCCCAGGTCTCCTTGTACGACACGAGCGTGCGGTACGCAGTCGGGGTGCCGGCGACGGAGTTCTCGTAGCGCGTGTGCCAGTACATCTCGTTGCCCGAGAGGAACTGCAGGTTGACCCCGGCGTCGCGCGCGGCGAGCACGTTGGCGCGCTGGTTCGCCGACCAGTACTCGTCGTGGCCGACGGAGAGGAAGACCTTGTGGTTCTTCAGGAGCGACCCGTAGCGGTCGGTGTCGACGCCGGCCATGTACGCGACGTTGTAGCCGTTCTTCTCGAGGAACCGGACCTCCGGGTACTCGTTGGCGAAGTAGAAGTCGCGCCCGCTGTTGTCGCCACGGGTGACCACGGGGCGGTTGTAGCTGATCTTGTAGGCGCGGCCGTTGGCGGCGCCCTGGTAGAAGTCGGACCCGCCGTAGGTGTTGTAGGCCTGCCAGGTCGGGTCGGAGGTCTGGAAGAGCACCGGCGCGGTCGAGGAGTCGTTGCGCACGATGAAGGTGATCTGGCTCTTGCCGCCGGTGTCGGTGCGGGTCAGGAGAGCGATGTAGACGCCCGAGACCACGTCGGTCGGCACGGTCCAGGAGGCCGACTGGGCCCAGTTGCCGCAGTCGTACAGCTCGGTCGTGGCGTCGGTGACGCATTGCGGCTGGGTCTGCGGCAGGGTCGCGGAGGGCGTCACGTCGGCGATCTTGCGGGCACCGAGTCCCTGGTAGTAGCCGGTGCGGAAGATCTGGATGCTGTACGCGCGGGCGTTCGTGTCGATCTTGAAGCCGATGGTGCCGCCGACGTTGACGCTGATGTCGGTGGAGAACCCCTGGATGCTGGGGTCGCCCGCTCCGCTGATGTCCCAGACGGAGGGGTCGGTCCCGGCGAGCGCGTTCTCGCAGACGATCGGGTTGGCCGCGGTGCCGCAGCCGTTGGCCGCTCGGGCGGCCTGTCCTGCGGCGATCGCGATCCAGGCGACCAGCACGACGACCATCGCCGCCGCGACGGCGGTGAGTGGGGACACGCGCCGGCCCTGACGCATCCCGCGCAACCACATAGACTGAGCTTTACTCACATCTGAGAGATTGTCACATTTTCGGGAAGACTGCGCACCCCCCAACGGGGGACGACCGTCCATCCACCGACGCGGTACGATCGCAGCATAACTGACTATTCCTCGTTTATGGAGGTCGGTTGGTCTCTGCAGGCACAGGCACGGAAGGGGAACCGTGGACATCCGCACGGTGAGCGGGGCCGTCATCGTCCCGGCGCACGACGAGGAGTCGGTGATCGCCCGAACCCTCGAGAAGCTGCGGCCGGTCGCCGCGAGCGGCACGGTCGACGTGCTGGTCGTCTGCAACGGCTGCTCCGATGCCACCGCCGACGTCGCCCGTCGGTACCCCGGTGTCACCGTGATCGAGATCGAGACCGCGTCGAAGGTCGCGGCGATGAACGTCGGCGACCGGGCGACCGCGCGCTGGCCGCGCCTCTACCTCGACGCGGACATCCAGATCGAGCCGGAGGCCGTGGCCGCCGTGCTCCACGAGCTCGCACGCGAGGGCGGAGCACTGGCCGCCCGCCCCGCCTCGGTGGAGGACGTGCACGACGCGACCTTCCCCGTCCGCGCCTACTACCGCGCCCGCGCGCGCATCCCCGAGACCGGCGTACGGCTCTGGGGCGCCGGCGGCTACGCCGTCTCGGAGGCCGGGCACGCCCGCTTCGAGCGCTTCCCGGACATCGTGAACGACGACTCCTGGATCCACAACCTCTTCACCGACGACGAGAAGGCCGTGCTCGACACCCCGCCGATGCTGGTGCGGGTTCCGCGCACCACGAAGGCGCTCCTCGCCGTGATCACCCGTCACCGTCGCGGCCAGCTCGACCTCGGCGTGTCGCTGGGCGAGCAGTCGTCCCAGCGCGCCCGCGCCATCCTGCACAGCGCGAAGGGCCCCCGCAGCGCCGTCGACGCCTTCTGCTACGCCGCCCTCACCCAGATCTCCCGCATGCGCTCGCGCCGCGCCGACGCCGCCCAGTGGTCGCGCGACCCCAGCACCCGCGAGCCCGCGCCCACCCGCTGACCCGCGCCGCGCTCCCCTGGCAACCGGGCAACCCCGGAGACGTGCTCCGTCAGACGACGCGGAGGCCGCCCACGAGGACCAGCTCGCGAGGGGGCGCGATCACCAGTGCCTCCGGCACGTTCTGGGCGTGCACGAGCACGATGTCGGCCGGCGCTCCCGGCACCAGGTCGTGCACCGGCCGGCCGACGAACCCGGCCGCGTCGCTCGTCGCGAGCCGCACGACATCGGTCAGCTCCTCGTCGCGCCGGGCGCCCGAGAGCTGGGCCAGCCGGGTCGCGAGGCGCAGCATGTCGCCGTCCCCGTACGGCCCCCAGAGGTCGCGGATGCCGTCCGTCCCCAGCCCGACGGGCACACCGGCCGCGCGCAGCTCGGCGAGAGGGAGCCGGGAGGCGTTGATCGGGGCGACGGTCGTGATCGAGACCCCCGCCTCCCGCAGCTCCTCGACGAGCGCCCGCTGCCGGGCGGCGGGAAGGTCGCCGATCGCGAACCCGTGGGCCACGTTGACGCGCCCGGCCAGGCCGAGGGCGCGCGTGCGCTCGAGGATCAGCTCGTACTCGAACGCGCCCAGCTCGCCGCCTTCGTGCAGGTGGATGTCGAGGCCGACGCCACGGCGGTCGGCGATCTCGAACAGCGCGTCCAGCTGACCGACCGGGTCGCGGTCGATCAGGGCCGGGTCGAGGCCGCCGATGTGGTCGGCGCCCTCCGCGGCGGCACGGTCGAGCAGCTCCAGGACGCCGGGCCGGCGCAGCACGCCGTCCTGCGGGAAGGCGACGATCTCGAGCGCGACCGGCACACCGAGCGCGGCGACGGCCTCCCGCACCACGGAGATCCCCCGCAACCCGACGCCGAGGTCCACGTCGACATGCGACCGGAACGCGGTCGTGCCCTGCGCGACCAGCGCCTGCAGCAGCTGCAGCGTGCTGTCCGGGCTCGGGATGCCCAGCTCGTCGCGGTGCGCGCGCTCATGGGCGATGCGCCCCTGCGTCGTCGCCTCGCCGCCGTAGGGCACCCACTCGCGCCCCCACCAGCTCTTGTCGAGGTGGGCGTGCGCGTTGATCAGGCCGGGGAGGGCGAGCAGCCCGCGCCCGTCGATCGTCTCGCCGGGCGCGGCCTCCGGGCGGGCCGGGCGGGCCGGGCGGGCCGGGCGGCCCGGGTCGTGCGGCTCGACCGCGGCGATCGTCCCGCGCTCGATCAGGATGTCGGCCGCAGGCCCACCCCAGGGGCGCACGTTCGTCAGCAGCACCACGGCCTCCTCCGTACTCCGCTCGCTCATCGGTCCGCGAACCGATCGGTCGCCTCGATGAGGGCGTCGAGGATGCCCGGCTCGTCGAACGAGTGCCCGGCATCCGGGATCATCCGCAGGTCGGCCTCCGGCCAGGCCCGGTGCAGGTCCCATGCCGTCATCGGCGGGGTGCACGTGTCGTAGCGGCCCTGCACGATGACGCCCGGGATGTCGGCGAGGAGGTGCGCGTCGCGGATCAGCTGGCCCTCTTCGAACCAGCCGCCGTGCGTGAAGTAGTGGTTCTCGATGCGGGCGAACGCGACCGCGTACTCCGGCTCGGTGAACGTCGCCACCAGCTCCGGGCGCGGGAGGAGCGTGATCGTCGACGACTCCCAGCGCGACCACGCCACCGCGGCGGGGCCGTGGACGGCCGGGTCCGGGTCGGCGAGAAGCCGGCTGTAGGCGCGGATGAGGTGCCCGCGCTCCTCCACCGGCACCGGCTCCAGGAACCCTTCCCACAGATCGGGGAACAGCGCCGCCGCACCGCCCTCGTAGAACCAGTCGAGCTCGGCGGCGCGCAGTGTGAAGATTCCGCGCAGCACCAGCTCCGTCACCCGGTCCGGGTGCGTCTGCGCGTACGCGAGGGCCAGCGTGCTGCCCCAGGACCCGCCGAACACCTGCCACTTCTCGACGCCCAGCTCGTCGCGGAGCCGTTCGATGTCGGCGACGAGGTGCCAGGTCGTGTTGAGCGACAGGTCCGCCTCGGGCTCGCTGGCGTGCGGGAGGCTCTTGCCGCAGCCCCGCTGGTCGAAGAGCACGATGCGGTACTTCGCGGGATCGAACAGGCGCCGGTGCGTCGGCGTCGTGCCACCTCCCGGGCCGCCGTGCAGGAACACGACCGGCTTGCCCTCGGGGTTGCCGCTCGCCTCCCAGTACAGCTGCTGTCCGTCGCCGACGTCCAGCATGCCGGTCTCGTACGGCTCGATCTCGGGGTACAGAGTTCGCATGCTGTCGAGGCTACCGGTCGGTCAGAGCCGCGCCGCGGAGACGGAGAACGTGTCGCACGCCTGCGCACCCTGCTGATAGCCGGTGGTGAACCAGCGCTGGCGCTGTGCCGCCGAGCCGTGCGTCCAGCCCTCCGGATCGACGCGCCCCGTCGACGCCTGCTGGATGCGGTCGTCGCCGACCGCGGCCGCCGCGCTCAGGGCGTCCCGGATCTGCGCGGTGGTGATCGGCTGCAGGAAGGCGACGCCGTTCTCGTCCGTCGTCGTCGAGGCGGCGGCCGCCCACGACCCCGCGAAGCAGTCGGCCTGCAGCTCCAGCCGCACACTGTCGGACGACGGTCCGGTCGCGCGGCTCGTGTGCTGCGCCATGATCCCGCCGATGTTCTGGATGTGGTGCCCCCACTCGTGCGCGACCACGTACATCTCGGCCAGCGGCCCACCGCTCGACCCGAAGCGCGACCGCAGCTCGTCGTAGAAGCCGGTGTCGACGTAGATGGTGCGATCGGCCGGGCAGTAGAACGGCCCCGTCGCGCTCGACGCGGACCCGCATCCCGTGCTCGTCCCTCCGGTGAAGAGCACGAAGTCGGGTGACGAGTACCGCCCGCCGAGCGCGGGCAGCTCGGTCGTCCAGTACGCCTCCAGCGACGCCGCCGCCCCCTTCATCCGGCAGTCGACGTTCGCGTTGGCATCCGCGCCCGTGCGGCAGTCCTGCAGCTCGGCCCCGGTGCCGATCTGCTCCGTCCCGGTCGTGCCGCCGCCGAGGAGCCCCGTGACATCCACCCCGAGCAGCTGGGCGATCAGGAAGATCGCCACCGCCCCGATCCCGAGACCACCCGCGGCGATCCCCGCCGTGCGCCCCCGGCGCTTGACCTTGCCCCCGCTGATGTCCGCGTCCGGATTGAACGTCATGCCGCACACCGTACCCGCGGAGGGCAGGTCGTGACTATTCACGGGATCCGGCCTGAGGAGGGGAGGGCCTGCGGGCTAGGCTCGCAGCATGAGCACCTCCCCCGTCACCGTGACCATCACCGGGGCCGGCGGCCAGATCGGCTACGCCCTGCTGTTCCGCATCGCCTCCGGCCAGCTGCTCGGGGCGGACGTGCCCGTGCGGGTGCGGCTGCTCGAGATCCCGGCCGGGCGGTCCGCCGCCGAGGGCACGGCCCTCGAACTGCAGGACGGCGCCTTCCCGCTGCTGCACTCGGTCGACGTCACGGAGGACGCGAACGCCGCCTTCGACGGGGCGAACATCGCATTGCTCGTCGGTGCTCGGCCGCGCGGCCCCGGGATGGAGCGGGCCGATCTGCTGGAGGCCAACGGCGCGATCTTCGGCCCGCAGGGCGCCGCGATCAACGCGGGCGCAGCCGACGACATCCGGGTGCTCGTCGTCGGCAACCCCGCGAACACGAACGCCCTCATCGCGAGCGCCCACGCACCGGATGTGCCTGCCGAGCGCTTCACGGCGATGACCCGCCTGGACCACAACCGTGCCGTCGCCCAGCTGGCGGCGAAGCTCGACGTCCCGGTCTCCGCCATCGAACGCGTCATCGTGTGGGGCAACCATTCCGCCAGCCAGTACCCGGATCTCAGCCACGCGACCGTCGGCGGCCGCCCCGCCACCGAGCTGGTCGACGAGCGCTGGCTCGCCGACGAGTACATCCCGCGGGTGGCGAAGCGCGGCGCCGAGATCATCCAGGTGCGCGGCTCCTCCAGTGCGGCCTCGGCGGCGAGCGCCGCGATCGACCACGTGCACGACTGGGTGAACGGCACCGGCGACCGCTGGACCTCCGCCGCGATCGTCTCCGACGGCAGCTACGGCGTCCCCACCGGGCTCATCTCGTCGTTCCCGGTGCGCTCGGTCGACGGCGAATGGCGCATCGTCGAGGGCCTGGAGATCGACGCCTTCTCCCGCGAGCGCATCGACGCCTCCGTCGCCGAGCTCGTCGAGGAGCGCGACGCGGTGCGGGCTCTGGGGCTGCTCTAGCCGTTCACCCCGCCGCGCGCGCGGACGTCGCGGAAGCTCCGCCGGATCGTAGGAGGCGGAGGCGATCGTCGGTGATGAGCTCGACCGGAAGAACGCTGCGCCGACCGTCCCGCAGACGAACGACGATCAGCCTCCCGCGGCGTGTGACATCACGGACCTGCGTGTACGCGATCGTCGTCTGAGATCCCCATCCCGAAACGACGAACACCGCCTCGCCGAAGCCGACGGCGAGCGTCCTCCCGCCGATGGTTCTGCGGCAATGGTTCCGCAACGTGATGTAGAAGACGAAAGGGAGTGCCACCACCAGAAGCGTGGCGGCCACGACCACCGGGCCCGCGGAGTCGCGGAGAAGCCCCACCCCGGCGGCGGCAGCCAGGACGCAGAGCAGCACGAGCGCCGCGAGCGGACCGCGCGACCAGAGCCGGAACTGATACCAGGCGACTCTGCGCACCATCGCCTCGTCGATCACGATGTCGCTCTGCAACTCCACCCGCTCCACGCGGCCATCCTAGGCGCCGCCGTTCGCGAGGCGCCATCGCGGTGTTGCGGCCTTGCCCGCGCATTCATGTGACACGACACGCCGCCTCTCCGAGTGGAGAGACGGCGTGTCGCGACAACTCGTTCGCGCGGCGCGCTGCGCTCAGCGCTTCTTCTGGCTCTTCTCCTGGGCGGGGAGGGTGCCGGCCGCACGGTGCTCGGCGAAGTACGCGCGGGCCTCGGCCTGCCGCTCGCCCTCGGCGCCGGTCGCGATCTTGGCGCGCACCAGTTCCGGGCCGTAGCCGAACGCGTCGACGAGGTCGACGGCGTGCGGGCGGATGCGGGTCAGCAGACGGTCGATGTAGGCCGTGACGGCCTGTGCTCGCTGCGGCGACAGACGGCCGTGGATCAGGTACCAGGCCAGGTGCTTCTCGATCAGCCCGAAGCCGAAGAGGTCGCGCAGCCACGTGAGCACCTGCTTGGTGCCGGCGTCGGGGGCCTGCTCGAGCGCCTCGGTGAACGCCTCCCACTGCAGCAGCTCGCCGTGGGCGCGCGCGGCCTCGATGAGCTCGTTCTGCTGCGAGTTGAAGAGCTCGGCCGCAGCCTTCTTGCTGAGCTTGGACGCGGGACGCAGTCGCCCGGCGATCTCGCCGATCATCGTCTCCACCCGGTCGGTGAGCAGTTCCCGCTGCGAGGCGGACTCCTGCAGCCAGTTGACCGAGCGCGCCGTCGAACCGAAGTCGCGCACCGTCTGGGCCACGCTTCGCAGCCCGCTGCCGTGGTAGGCGCGATCGGCCGCGTGGGTCACGACGTACCGTGCGAGGGCGCCGGCGTCGGCCTTGGCGAACTTGCGGCTGAAGTCGGTGAGCAGGCGCTTGGCGACCAGCTGCAGCAGCACGTTGTTGTCGCCCTCGAAGGTGACCCAGATGTCGAGGTCCTGGCGGAGGGAGGTGATGCGGTTCTCGGTGAGGAAGCCGGAGCCGCCGCACGCCTCCCGCGCCTCCTGCAGCGTGTCGAGGGCGTGCCAGGTGCTGAGCGGCTTGAGCGCGGCCGCGATGGTCTCGAGGTCCTGCCGGTCGTCGTCCGTCGCGGCCGCACCGCTGAAGACGTCGTCGAACTTGTGCAGGAACACCTCGTGGGCGAAGCTCGCCGCGTAGGTGGTGGCGAGCAGCGGGAGCAGGCGGCGCTGGTGGCGCTGGTAGTCGAGCAGCACCTCCTCGTCCGTGTCGCTGCCGGCGGTGAACTGCCGGCGCTCGTCGGCGTAGGTCAGGGCGATCTTCAGGCCGATCTTCGACGCGATCGTGGCCGAGCCGTCGAGCGAGACACGGCCCTGCACCAGCGTCCCGAGCATGGTGAAGAAGCGGCGGCCGGGGCTCTGGATGGGCGACGTGTACGCGCCGTCCTCGGCCACGTCTCCGTAGCGGTTCAGGAGGTCCGTGCGCGGGATGCGGACGCCGGTGAAGTGCAGACGGCCGTTGTCGATGCCGTTGAGCCCGCCCTTCTGCCCGTCGTCCTCGCCGCCCACTCCGGGGAGGAACGCGCCGTCTGCGTCGCGGATCGGCACGTAGAAGGCGTGGACGCCGTGGTTCACGTTCTGCGTGATGAGCTGCGCGAACACGACGGCGGCGGTCGCGTCGACGGCGGCGTTGCCGAGGTAGTCCTTCCACGCGCCGCGGAAGGGGGTGTCGAGCACGAACTCCTGCGACTCCGGGTCGTAGGTGGCCGTGGTGGCGATGCTCGCGACGTCGGAGCCGTGCCCGGTCTCCGTCATCGCGAAGGCTCCGGGCACGTCGAGCGACATGATCGCCGGCAGGTACGTCTCGTGGTGCGGCGCCGTGCCGAGGTGCAGCACAGCCGCGCCGAAGAGGCCCCACTGCACGCCCGACTTGATCTGGAGCGACGGGTCGGCCGCGACGAGCTCCTCGAACGCGGCGATGTTGCCGCCGTGGTCGTCGGCACCGCCGACCGACTTCGGGAACGCCCGATGCACCTGCCCGTTCTCGACCAGCAGACCGAGCTGCCCGAAGACGCGCTTGCGGTGGTCGGCGACCGAGAGGCCCTCGATCTTCTGCATGTCGGGGCGGCCGGCGAGCTCTCGCGAGGCGAGACGGGCCTCCGCCCAGTCCCCCAGGAGCTGGCGCCCGAGAGCCTCGACGTCGACGCGCGGTGCGGCGCCGGCGGCGGGAGCCGGTGCGGGGCGGGATGCGGCGGAGTTTGAGGCGGCGGAGTCTGTGGCGGCGGAGTTTGCAGCGGGGACGCGCTCGGCGGTGTCAACCATGAGTTCCTCTTCGATTCTCTCGGGGTCGATGTCACGGTACGACTGCGCGCGGCCGGAGCGAAACGGGCGGTGCCCCGCCTACAAACGGCGGCGACGACGGCCGCGCGAGGGTTGTGGGATCCTCCAAAACGGAGGGCGTGCGCTTGGAGGATCCACAACCTCCTCTGCCCGAGCTACTTGAGGCTCACCGAGTTGGCTTGGTCGTTCATCGATCCGAGGCTGGACGCGCTGGACGCGAATCCGTAACTCGATCCGCTGTAGGAGGCCCCCGACCAGAGCTTGGTCGTGCATCCCGACGCGCTCGCGAACGAGCTGACCCGGCCGGACCACCCGACCGAGCTGAGCGGACCGAACTGATAGACGGTGCTCCCGTTGCACGCGCTCGAGTTCGTGATCTGGAAGTAGGCGCCGCCGTAGCCGGCGTCGTCGTAGAGCTTGACCTGGACGTACGTCGCGCGAGCGGCGGCCGGGACCGCTGCCCGGGACGCGGCGTCGACGGCCGGTGCCGGGCTCCCGGCGCCCGGGTCGGTCACGACGAGGTGCTGCTCCGCGAGCACCGCGGCGTCGAGGTCGTCCCCGGCATCGACGCACACGAGGGAGGCGGTCGCGAGGTCGTAGGAGCAGGATCGGGCGGCCGGCTCGGATGCCGCGGCGGCACCGCCTGCGGCGACGGGCGCGACGACGAGGGCCGCGGCGAGCGCGAGCGCGCCGCCGACGGCGAGGAGCAGGCCGCGCATCCGTACGCGCGGCGGGCGGGTGGATCGGGTGGTTCGGGTGGTTCGGGTGGATCGGGCGGATCGGGCGGATCGGGCGGATCGGGTCATGTCGGGTCCCCACGGGTGAACGGCGCCGGCGGGTTCCGGCGCTCCTCGATTCTCCCGACGCCCCACCTCCGTTTCGACGGTGTGCGCACGGATCCTGAGAGGATCGGCCGAGGAGGCACATTCCCTAGTCATGAGCGATCTCGCCAACGAGACCGACGCCGAGGGCGCGGCTGCGCCCGACGTGTCGGACGTCGCTCTGCTGCGCGACCTCGCCGATGGGAGCAAGAGCGCGTTCGCGCGACTCTACGACCGGCACAGCCGCGTGGTCTACGCCTACGCCGCCGCCCGCCTCCCGGCTCGTGACGACGTCGAGGAGATCAGCCAGGATGTCTTCGTCACCCTGTGGCGCAAGCGGGCGACGCTCACGATCATGGGCGAATCGGCCCTGCCGTGGCTGCTGGTCACCTGCCGCAACCTGATCCTCAACCGCCGGAGGGCGAACCAGGCGGCCGCGCGCCGCCGCACCGACCAGCCCGCCGACGACACGCTCGCCGACCGGGCGCCCGGGCCCGACGAGATGACCGAGCGCGCGCAGCTGCTCGCGCTCGTCGAGGCCGCCGCCGCGCGGCTGCCCGAACCGGACCGGACGGTCTTCGAGCTGTGCATCCGGGGGGATGCCAGCTACGAGGAGGCCGCCCTCGCCGCGGGAATCAGCACCGGAGCGGTGCGCAACCGGCTCAGCCGGCTGCGCGCACGGCTCCGGTCCGAACTCCAGACACTCAGGGGGACCGATGACTGACCGCAGTCTGCTCCCGGACGACTCCCGGTTCGAGGAGCTGAAGGGCCGCCTCCTCGACACCATCGCGGCCGACGACCGCCGACGCACGCGCCGACACCGCCTCGCCGCGATCGGGATCGCCGGAGCGCTCGTCGCCGGCACCACGGCGGGCGGGATCGCCATCGCACGCGCCAGCCAGGGACAGATCAACTACCTCGTCGACTGCTACGACGCGGCCGACCTCGGCTCGAGGCACGGCACCTCCGTCTACCTGCCGGGCGACCTCGATGAGAAGACGCCCACCCCGATCGACGAGCGCGTCGCGCTCGCGGAGGAGCAGTGCGCGGCCGGATGGCGCGCGGGCGACGGACGGAGCGCCTCGATGTCCGACGGCAAGGTCCATCCGGTGCCCCACCTCGAGACCTGCCAGCTGCCGGACGGACGGCTCGCGGTCTTCCCGTCGGAGGTCGCGCTGGCGGAGCTGTGCGCGAAGCTGGGCCTCTCCGTCCCGCGCGAATGACCGAACCGTGCGGCCGGACGCGCGGAAGGGGCGTCACTCGCCGGCATCGTCGATGCGATGCGGCGGGTGACGCCCCTTCCTTCTGCTGCCGGGACAGCCCGCGTCAGAACGACCCGTGCGTCACGCGGCGCGGCGGGCCTGACGGGGTGCCGCGCGCAGCACGTCGCGGGCGGTGACCCCGTCGCGCCCGGTGAGCACGCTGCCCGGGTCGAGCTGGGCGTCGCGCTCGATGCGCGCGCCGTTGCCGATCATGGCGTTCGCGCCGATCTTCGCATTGCTGCCGATCTTCACGTTGCTGCCGACCACGCTGCCCGCGCCGATGTGGACGTTCGCGCCCACGAACGTGCGGTCGCCGATCGTGGTGCCGCGGTCGATCCAGCTGCCGGCGCCGACGTAGGCGTCGAGTCCGACGCGGGCATCCGCCTCGATGTAGGCCGTCGGCTCGATGTACGCCGACTCGGCCACCCGTGCGGTCGGAGCCACCAGCCCCCGGCCGTTGGCGTGCCGCCGATACCTGATCACTGCGCCGGTCTCGTCCTCGAGCTCTTCGATCATCCGTGCCATCGTCTCCTCCTTCGAGATCGTCGCGTATCCGAACATCTGTACAACACGCGGGATGGCCAGAAGATTCCCTGATCGTCCCGCAGAACGGCCACCGTACGCCCGAGAACGCGGTGAGAACAGGGGATCAGATGGGAGACAGCAGGGAGCCGGGTCCCGATCCACTCGGAAACCCGGCTCCTCGAGCCGTTCGCCGACCTCAGTAGGCGAGCCCGTGGCCGAACCGGAACAGCGGGTCCGCAGTGTCGAACGGCACGTCGGGACGGTTGGCGCGCACGGCCTCCATCGACGACGGGAGGTCCATCGGCAGGCGGCCCTGCGGCTGCGCTTCGCCGAACAGGACGTCGAGCAGCGCCGCCTGGCTGGCTCCGAAGTCGGCGGAGATCGCGGCGACCTCCCCGGCGAACGGGGTGAGGATGGCGGGCCGGTCGAGGAACACCTGCACCACGGTCGGTACCGCGCGCGCGATGGCGAGGACCTCGTCCACCGTCTCCGGCGCGAAGTCGAGGGAGCCGGCGTGGAAGAAGTTCTCGAACATGGTGGCGCGCTGCTCGTAGGGCGCATGCAGGCGCACGAGCGCGGCGTCCGCCTCCGCCGGGGTGGCGACGACGGTCGCGAACCCGGCGACGACCTCGGGGTCGAAGCCGCTGACGTAGACCTTGGCGCCACGGGCGAGCGGCAGAACGCCGTCGTTGGCGAGCAGGGTGACGGATGCGCGCTGCGCCGCCTCACCGGCCGCGACGAACTCGGCGTTGCCGACCACGGCGGCGGCCCGGGCGGGGTCGACCGTCGGGGCGTCGAACAGGCCGAGCCGGAACTTCTCGCGCAAGAGGCGGCGCGCGGAAGCGTCGATGCGCTCCTCGGCGATCTCGCCCGAGCGGACCAGGTCGATCAGCAGCTCCGGGATGTGCTCGCCGCCGAACTGGTCGGCTCCGGCCTCGACGACCTTCTTCATCCGCTCCCGCGGGCTGAGGTGCTCGACGCCCCACGCCCGGGCCGGGAACGGCTGCCCGCCGATCTCGCCGTCGCTGATCAGTCCCCAGTCGGTGCACACGATGCCGTCGAACCTGAACCGCTCGCGCAGGAGCCCGGTGATGACCGACTTGTTGAAGCCGAAGCCGACCTCTTCGTATTCGGTGCCGACCGGCATGCCGTAGTACGGCATGATCTGGCTGGTGCCGGCCTCGAAGGCCGCCTCGAACGGCTTCAAGTGGGTCTCGAACTCGCCGCCGGGGTAGACCTGCTCGCGTCCGTAGGCGAAGTGCGGGTCCTCGCCGTCCTTCTGCGGGCCGCCGCCCGGGAAGTGCTTGGTCATCGTGGCGACCGAGTCGGGGCCGAGCTCGGGCCCCTGGAATCCGCGGATGTACGCCGCGCCGAGGCGCGAGGTGAGGTCGGGGTCCTCGCCGAAGGTCGCGACCTGGCGCGCCCAGCGCGGGTCCGTCGCGAGGTCGATCTGCGGGTGCAGCGCGACCCGGATGCCGACGGCCGTGTACTCCTGCCGGGCGATGTCGGCGAAGCGCTCCACGAGGCCTTCGTCGCCGATCGCCGCGAGCCCGAGGGTCTCGGGCCACTGCGAGAACGGGCCGGCCATGATCGCCGCCCCCGGGTTGTCGCTGAACGAGTGCCGCGGGTCCGTGGAGATGGTGACCGGGATGCCGAGGCGGGTGGAGGCCGCGACCTCCTGCAGCCGGTTGTGCCATTCGGCCATCTCCGCAGCCGAGCTGGCGGCGCCGAAGACGTTGAAGTGGTTCAGGTGCCCGTCGCGCACCATCCCGGTGGTGTCCGGGATGCCGAAGAGCGGGTTCTCGCCGGCGACCTCGCCGCCCTCCCCGATCGTGATCATGGTCTGGAAGAAGAGGCCGGCCTTCTCTTCCAGGGTCATCTGGCCGAGCAGGTTCTCGACGCGCTCGTCGATCGGCAGGGCGGGGTCGCGGAACGTCGGGTCGACGGCGGGGATGGTGTCGGTCATGCGCACTCCTTCGGGCGTGATGGGTCTGAGACGCATCATAAACCGAACAGTGCTTGGTTTTCCAGCCGGTGCTCTACGCTCCCGCGGCGACGACGTCGAGGAGGGCCTGGCCGTAGGCCTCGCGCTTCTTGGCACCGATGCCGCTGATTCCGTCGAGGTCGCCCAGGGTCGCCGGGCGGGCGGAGGCGACTGCCCGCAGCGTCGCGTCGCCGAAGACGATGTACGCCGGCACCCCCTGCGACTTCGCCTCGCCGGCGCGCCACGACCGCAGCGCCTCGAAGAGCGGCAGGTCGCCCGCGGCGACGTCGGCCGGTGCCGAGCTGCGGGACGACCGGCTCGCCCTCTCGGGACGGTCGGGCTCTCGGCGCAGGACGACCGGGCGCTCCCCCGCCAGCACGGCCGGGCTCTCCGGAGTGAGCACGAGCACGCCGTACTCGCCTTCGGGCTTCAGCAGTTCTTGGGCGATGAGCTGTCGCACGACACCGCGCCACTGGCTTTCGGAGAGGTCGGCGCCGATGCCCCAGGTGGCCAGTGCGTCGTGGCCGTACTGGTCGACGCGTGGAGTGCGCTTGCCGCGCAGGATGTCGACCAGGTGGCCGGCGCCGAACCGCTGGTTGCGCTCGCGCGACAGCCGCACGACGGTGGAGAGCAGCTTCTGGGCGGGCACGGTGCCGTCCCAGCTCTCCGGCGGCGTGAGGCACGTGTCACAGTTGCCGCAGGGCTCGGAGCGCTGGCCGAAGTAGCCGAGGAGGTTCACCCGGCGGCACTGCACCGTCTCGCACAGGGCGAGCATCGCATCGAGGTGCTGGGTGAGACGGCGGCGGTGGGCGAGGTCGCCCGGGGAGTCGTCGATCATGCGGCGCTGCTGCACGACATCCTGCAGCCCGTAGGCCAGCCACGCGGTCGAGGGGAGGCCGTCGCGGCCCGCGCGACCGGTCTCCTGGTAGTAGCCCTCGACCGACTTCGGCAGATCGATGTGGGCGACGAAGCGCACGTCGGGCTTGTCGATGCCCATGCCGAACGCGATGGTCGCGACGACGATCACGCCCTCCTCTCGGAGGAACCGGGCCTGTGTCCGCGCGCGAAGGCCCGCGTCGAGACCGGCGTGGTAGGGCAGAGCGGTCAGGCCGCGGGCGGAGAGGAACTCGGCCACGCGCTCCACCGAGTTGCGGGACAGCGCGTAGACGATGCCGGCGTCGCCCGGGTGCTCGACGGTGATGAAGTCGAGCAGCTGCTTGCGCACCTCGACCTTGGGCACGATGCGGTACTGGATGTTCGGACGGTCGAAGTCGGCCACGAAGTGCTCGGCCTGCTCCAGGTGCAGTCGCGAGGTGATCTCCCGATGCGTCGCATCGGTGGCGGTCGCGGTGAGCGCGATGCGCGGGACACCGGGCCAGCGGTCGGCGAGCTCGGAGAGCGCGAGGTAGTCGGGGCGGAAGTCGTGGCCCCACTGCGAGACGCAGTGGGCTTCGTCGATCGCGAAGAGGGCGATGCGGCCGCGCTCCAGGAAGCGCTTGGTCGCCTCGGACGACAGCCGCTCGGGTGCGACGTACAGGATGTCGAGCTCGCCCGAGAGATAGGCCCGCTCGACGTCCGCGCGCTGCTGGGCGTCCTGTGTGGAGTTGAGGAAGGCGGCGCGCACGCCGACGGCGGTCAAGGCATCCACCTGATCCTGCATCAGGGCGATGAGCGGCGAGACCACCACGCCGGTGCCCTCGCGCACCAGGGAGGGGATCTGGTAGCAGAGGCTCTTGCCACCGCCGGTCGGCATGAGCACGACCGCGTCGCCGCCTCCGACGACCTGATCGATGATCTGCGCCTGCTGGCCGCGGAAGCTGTCGTAGCCGAACACCGTGCGGAGTGCGTCCGCCGCCGTCGCGAACCGGGGCGGCGTCACCGCGGGCGGCCGGGAGGCGGTGGCCACGTTCGCGACCGGGCCACGCCCTCCCGCAGCCGGGAACGGCGCGTCGTCGTACGGCGCATCGGCGTACGGGTCGTCGCCGAAGTCGGGCAGCGGCGGTTCGTCCTCCAATGGAGGCGCGTCGCGTTCGTCCGGCACCCAGGCGTTCCAGCTCATCCCTCGATCGTAACGACGACTCCTGACCGTCGGCCCCGTCGACCGGAAGCTGTGGATGCTCGCCACCCTCCACAGGCCTCCGATACGATCACCGCATGCGCCGCCTCATCGTCACCGAGTTCATGTCGCTCGACGGTGTCGTCGAGGCGCCGGGCGGCGAGCGCACCCACCCCCACGGCGGCTGGACGTTCCCGTTCGCGACGGACGCGCTGCAGGCCGCCAAGCTGCAGGAGGTGCGCGATGCCGGCTCGCTCCTGCTCGGCCGGCGCACCTACGAGCAGTTCGCGGAGGCCTGGCCGCCGCGCGAGGGCGAGTTCGCCGACATCATGAACGGCCTGCCGAAGACCGTCGTCACCTCGCGCGACGAGCCGCTCGAGTGGAACGCGACCCGGTTGCAGGCGGGCGCCGACGGCGGTGTGCGCGCCGCGGTCGCCGCTCTCAAGGGCACCGAGGGCGGCGACCTGCTCGTCGCCGGCAGCGCCTCGCTCGTCCGCGCGCTCGTCGTCTGGGGTCTCGTCGACGAGCTGCGCCTGCTCGTCTACCCGGTGCTGCTCGGCGGCGGCCGCCGCATCTTCCCCGACGACCGCGAGAAGTGGACGTTCGAGCTCGCCGAGCTCGAACGCTACGACAGCGGCGCGGTCCTCCACGTCTACCGCTTGGCCCGGAGCTGATGCCGGCCGTCGTGCTCGGCCTCGTCAGCGCGCTCGTCTACGGTTCGGCCGACTTCGTCGGCGGGGTCGCAGCGCGCCGCATCGGGGCCCTCCGGGTGACCGCGGTCGGCGCCGTGAGCGGGCTGGCCCTGCTCGTCCTGGCCCTCCCGCTGGTCGGCGGCGCGTGGAGCCCGGCGGCGCTCGGATGGGGCGCCCTCTCCGGTGTCGTCGGCTCGATCGCCGTCTTCCTGCTCTACGCGTGCCTCGCGATCGGGCCGATGAGCATCCTGTCGCCCCTGACCGCCGTCGTCTCGGCGGTGGTGCCGCTGACCTGGGGGCTGATCGGCGGGGACCGGTTCGCACCGATCGGCTACGTCGCCCTCGGCGTCGCGCTGGTCGCCGTCGTCCTCGTGGGTTTCGTGCCCGAGCGCGGTGCGGTGCGGCCGAGCGGCAAGGCCCTGCTGATGGCCGTCGGCGCGGGCGTGTTCATCGGCGCGTTCCTCATCCTCCTCGACCAGACGCCCGCCGATTCCGGAGTCGTGCCGCTCCTCGCGAACCGCGCCGTCAACGGGGCGATCATGTGGAGCGTCGTCGGTCTCGCCGTGCTGCGCGCCCGGACTCGTCCCGGAGGGGACCGCTTCACCCCCGCGGGCGCCGGTCTCGCCGCGGGCAGCGGCGCTCTCGACGCGGCGGCCAACGTCCTCATCCTCATTGGCCTGCGGGCCGGCGACCTGGCGACCATGTCGGTCCTCGTCGCGCTCTACCCCGCCGGCACCATCCTGCTCGCCGCGATCGTGCTGCGGGAGCGCATCGCCCCGGTGCAGTGGATCGGCCTGGCCCTGGCTGTCGGAGCGGCGGGGATGCTCGCAGCCGCCTGAGCACGCGGCGACGACCCGCGACGTCCTGGCCACTTCCGGCTTTCCCATAGGGGCCCACACGGATGCTTCCGGATCCTCGCGGCCGCTAGGGTGCTTGATGTGTTCGATGATGCTGATGCCGCCATCGCCCGCGTCGAGGCGGACATTCGCCTGGCGCAGGAGCGTGCCGAACGATTGCCCTCTCTGGTCTCCGCCGCGGCCGCGATCCGCGGCACCGCCACCTCGCGTCGCCGCGATCTCGCAGTCGAGGTCGACCAGTCCGGCGGGCTCGTCGATCTGCGGATCACCGACGCAGCGCTGGATCTCGGCTCGGCGCGCCTGTCGAGCGAGCTCCTCGCTCTGATCGCCGAGGCCAAGGCCGACGCCCAACGCCAGATTCTGGCCGCAGCGACCGAGCTGCTCGGCGAAGACGATCCCGCCGTCGCCACTCTACGCGCCGCGACTGCCGCCGCGGCGGAGCCGGCCGACGGGTCGGAGCACGCGCAGTGACCGGCCGCATTGCGATGGACGCGGACCTGCTGCGCTATCAGGCCACGCAGGTCGACGCCATCGCGTCAGACGTCGCGGAGGCCTCCTCGGCCGCACGCACACTGAACCTCGGCGGTGGCGCATTCGGTGTTCTCTGCAGCTTTCTCGTCCCGCCGGCGCAGCTCGTGAGCGCGGCCGCGATACAGCTGCTCCACGAGTCGGAGGCGCTCCTCCACCGCACGGGCACCCAGTTGCGATCGGTCGCGATGGACGTCGAGGACCGTGAGGCCGACCTCGTGCGGCAGCTGCGCACGATCGAACGCGGACTGGACCGCTGAGCGTGGCGAACCCGCTCGTCGCCTCCACCGTCGACACAGCGACACCGTTCTCGGGTGCCTTCCTGATCGAAGACGGCCAGAGCATCGTCAATGCCATCCAGTCCGGGGACTGGGTCGAGGGCGGGATGGCCGCGTTCTCCGCCGTGCTCGACACTGCCGCCGCGATCATCGATCCGATCGGCACGCTCATCGCCAACGGGCTCGGCTGGGTGCTCGACCACATCGAGCCTCTCAAAGGCTGGCTGAACGACATCACGGGGAGCGCCGGCGAGGTCGCCGCGTTCGCCCAGACCTGGGAGAACATCTCCGGGCGGATGCACGCCTCCGGCGACTCGTTCCTTCGCCGCACCGACGACCTCGACGACCTTTCCGGCGCCACGATCGACGCATATCTGGCGTTCGCCGCCGACGGTGCGAAACACCTCCACGCCACGGGCGACTGGGCATCCGCGATTTCGAGCGGCCTGCGCATGGCGTCGACGCTGGTGCAGATCGTCCACGACCTCGTCCGTGACGCCATCTCGCAGGTCGTCGGCACGGCCATCTCGGCCGCGACCGAGATGGTCCTCACGGTCGGCCTGGCGACGCCGTTCGTCATCGGCCAAGTGGGCACGAAAGTCGCCTCCCTCGCGAGCCGCGTCGGTCGCACCGTCACCCGCCTGCTCTCCTCCTTCAAGTCGCTCTCCCGCGTGATCGACACTCTGAAGGACCTCTTCTCGCGTGGCGCCGGACTCCTGAGCGGAATGCTCCACGGCGAGCGCGGAGGCGCGGCCGCGGCGCGCTCGGACGGGCTCCCGGGCACGGCCGGCCGCGAGAACCCGCTCTCTCAGGAGACTCGGGATCGAATCACCGCGATCGACAAGGGCTCACGCCCGGATCCATCGACCTACCTGTCACCGGAGTACGTCGACCAGCACCTCCACCGCTTCGACGACGGCGCGACCCGGTTCATGACCCAGTCGAACCTCGACAAGTACGGCATCGCGCAGCGCGACGGCACGGCCTTCGTCATGCCGAAGAGCGAGGTGGATGCGCTGATCCGCCAGACCGGCGGGGACCCGCGAGCGATGGAGCAGGCACTCGGCCTTCCGGACGGCTTCTTCGACCAGGGCGCGGTGCGGGTCGACGTTCCGGCGCCGGGAAGCCAGGGCCTGCGGGTGCCGTCGGGCAACGAGGCCGGGGCGAACGACCAGTGGATCCCCGGCGGTATCCTGCCAGGAGGATTCTCTGAGGGCGTCGTCGACGCCGGGGGTCTGCGCCCTGACCAGTACGGAGTCTCGACGCTCGGCGGACGGAAGGACCACCCATGAACCCTCGCGATGAATTCGTCTCGCGCACGGAGCGCTTCTCCCTCGGAGTCGACGCGGACTCCGGCGAGCGCTACGCCTCCTTCCCGGTGAGCAACGGCGTCGTCGACTACGAGGAGTACTACCGGCTCACCGCAGAGCAGTACGCCCGGTTCCTCGCCGACCCCACCGCTGCGCTGGCGTTCGTCGAGGAATGCCGCCGCCACGAGCACGACGACCTCCTCCTGCAGCAGCCCGGCTGGAACCGGGGCACCCCGGTCTAGGCGGCCCGATCCGGCCCGGCGTCACTCCACCGCGATGAGACGGATCGCCATGTGCTCGCGGCCGGGCAGCGGCACGCGGAACGCGCCCTCGTACTCGCCCGGCAGCCGGTCGATCGTCATGTTCCAGGTGTCGATCACGTCGACCGTGTAGCGCACCCCGGCCGTGCGCACGACGTCACGGTAGCGCGGGCGGCCGAAGCCGAAGTAGGCGATCAGGTAGCGACCGGCCACTCCGCCCCAGCGCACGTCCCAGTCGCTCGGGAGCGGCTCGAGCACGCCGGTCGGCGACTCCGCCGTGATCTCCGCGAGGAAGCGGATGCGGTCGGGCGACGTGCCCACGAGCTCGCCGCCCTTCGACCACCAGAGCTCCTCGCGATCGTTGAGATAGGTCTCGCCGTGACCGACGTAGCCGCCGCGCACCGCGCCCTCCCAGAACCGCCGGGTCAGCTCCTCGCCGGAGATGTTGCCCCAGCCCTGGTCGATGTCGCCCTCGTAGGCGCACTCGTCGATCACGACCGGCTTGCCCCACTGCTCGCGCCACTCGTCGGTGTTCTCCGCCGTGCGGTACACGTCGACGCGCTGCACGCTCGCATGCGTCACCCACGGGCGCGAGTGGTCGTAGAACCCGAAGCAGTTGTGGATGGAGAGGAGGTGCCCGCTCGGGTCCTCCTCTCCGACGATCGCGGCGAAACGCTCCAAGTCGTCCTCCGTCTTGGCGCGCAGGAGGTCGTACTCGTTCGCGAGGGACCACCAGACGTTGGCGAACGCCGCGAGCCGCCGCACGACGTAGCGCAGGTAGCGGTCGTCGGCGGCGCGACCCAGATCGGAGAAGCCCCACCGGTCGTAGGCGTGGAAGAGGATGAGGTCGGCCTGCACTCCGAGCGCGTCCAGCCGGCGCAGCCGTTCTTCGAGCCGCGCGAAGTACTCCGGATCGAAGCGGGCGAGGTCGAACGAGCCGTCCTCCCGCTGCACGAACGGGTACCGGTCGGGGTCGTTCGTATTAAAGAGGTACGCCTTCGGGAACAGGCACATCCGCAGCTTGGTGAACGGTGACGCGGCCAGGGTGTCCAGCGTCTGCTCCTGAAGCTCGTCGGGCTGGTGGGTCCACGCGTAGGCGGTGGTGCCGAGCGGCAGGTGGCGGGTGCCGTCGGCGTGCGCGAAGTGGAACGTGTCGGCGACGCGCACCGGGCCGTGGTTGTCGGGCGCGGGGCCGGTCACGGTGAACGCCCCCGCGACGCCGTCGAGGGAGCGGGCGGTGGAGTCGGTGACGAACGTCCACTCCCCGTCCTCGGGCGGCAGGTAGCGGACGACGTACCGGCCGCCGCCGTCGTAGAACCCACCCACGCGCACCTCGGCGCCGCCGCCGGACGTGAACGTGGCGTGCAGGTCCACGTCCACGAAGGGGTTGCCGTGGTCGGGACCGTCGAGGCTGAGCTCGAACACCCTCCAGCGCTCGACCGCGTCGGGGTGACGCGGGACCGCGCTCCCCCGCTCGACCGAGGACGCCTCGTAGGCGGGGTCGGGATCGATGGCGGGCGCCTCGACCCGCGGGGCGGCGACCGTCGCCTCCACCGCGGCGAGGGACGCCCACAGCCGTTCGACGGCGCCGTCGTCGAGATGGCTGCCGCCGAACGCGACCACCTGCCCCAGCGGCATCAGCCGCATCTGCGCCAGGAGGGGCGAGCTGATCAGCCCGGGGAGGTACTGCTGCAGGAGGTCGTGGGCGTCGCCGTGGTCGAGGGCGTCGCTGAGCAGCGACTCCGCTGTGTAGCCGGTCACTCGTCGATCCCCTGTTCTGTTCCGCGGTAGTGGACGGCCGCGACCGCGACCTCTCCGTCGCGAGCGTAGACGCCTTGCACCCGGCCGGTGAAGGAGGCCGTCGTCTCGGCCGAGAGGTAGCGCCCGTCGACCGTCGCCAACGTCACGTCGACCCCGCCCGCCGAGGCGCGGAGCACCAGGTGGTCGGAGGTCATGGCGGCGGGCCCGAACCCGGCGGGAGGGGCGACGCCCTCGATGGCGAGTGCGACGTCGCCGGGCGGCAGCTCGGCCTCCCAGGTCTGCTCCAGCAGGGCCAGCCGGTAACGGGCGACGACGCGGACGCCGTCCGGCGTCGCCGACGCCTCCACCGAGACGTGGTCGTGCTCGTCATAGCGCACGGCGACTCCGCCCGTTCCCGCGGTGACGTCGATCGTCGCCGAGAAGTCGGCGAACGGCGTGACCTGGCGACGGCCGAGGAAGGCCGGCGTCGGGTCGTCGAGGCCGCGGCCGGAGCCGTCGAGCACGAGGCGACCGGCCGTGTCGAAACGGGTGAACGTCGACGGCTCACGCCGCACGGCGAGCCAGCCGTCGTCGAGCCGGCGCTCGCCCTCGCTCCCGCCGTCGCGCTCGCCCTCCGGGCCGAACACGATGTCGTAGTCGAGGGAGGGGGAGGCGGGCCGCAGCTCCACGGGCTCGACGATCGGCCAGCCGTCGACCCAGGTCACCGGGGTCGCGAAGGTCTCGCGGCCGAGCGCGCTGAACGCCTGCGTCATCCCGAGCGGGCGCATCCCGAGCAGCACCAGGGCGGTGCCGCCGTCCGGGGTCTCGACGAGGTCGCCGTGACCCGTGTTCTGGATGGGCCGGGAGGTGCTGCGCGCGCTGAGCACCGGGTTGCCGGGGTGCGGGTCGAACGGCCCGTACGGCGAGTCGGACCGGGCGACGCTCACCGCGTGCCCGCGCTCCGTGCCGCCCTCGGCGATCAGGAGGTACCAGTAATCGCCTCGCCGGTAGAGGTGGGGCGCCTCGGGGAACTTCAGCCCCGTCCCCGACCAGAGCGACCGGGGCTCCTCGAGCGTGCGACCGGTCGCGAGGTCGACGCGCACCTGTTGGATGCCGTGGTGCGCCCCGAGGTCGTCGCCGGTGGTCTGCAGGCCCGAGAACGTGACGACGGCGGTGCCGTCGTCGTCCCAGGCGAGGTCGGGATCGATGCCGGTCACGCCGGGCAGCGGAGTCCCGTCGCTCCACGGCCCCGCCGGGTCGGTCGCCGTGTAGACGATGCAGCCGCGCCCCATCGCGATGGTGACGATCACATGGAAGACGCCGTCGCGGTGGCGGATGGTCGGTGCCCAGACCCCGCCTCCGGTGGGCACCTCCGCCAGCCCCGCCTGGGCGTCCCGGGTGATGACGGTGCCGATCAGCTCCCACTGCACGAAATCCGTGCTGTGGTAGACCGGCAGTCCGGGCAGGTATTCGAAGGTCGACGTCACGATGTAGAAGTCGTCGCCCACCCGGAGGACACTCGGATCCGGGTTGAATCCGGGGAGGAGCGGGTTCGGGAAGACGCGCTGCGCGACGGCCGCCGCCGGGGCCGTCACGCGCCCGCCTCCGCGAGCTGCTCGGCGAGGCGGCGGCGGTCCTCGCGGCGCTCCTCCTGCCGGTCCGGGTCCGGGATGGGCGCGGCCAGGAACAGCTTCTGCGTGTACGGATGCTCGGGCCGGGACGTCACCTGGTCGCCCGACCCCCACTCCACGATCTCGCCGTGGTACATGACGGCGACGCGGTGGCTGAGGTGGCGCACCACGCCGAGATCGTGCGAGACGAAGAGGTAGGCGACCCCGGTGCGGTCCTGGATGTCGCGGAACAGGTCGAGGACGCGGGCCTGGGTCGAGAGGTCGAGTGCCGAGACGGGCTCGTCGCAGACGATCAGCCGGGGGTCGAGCGCGAGCGCCCGCGCGATGGCGATGCGCTGCCGCTGACCGCCGGAGAAGTCGCGCGGGAGGCGGGCCGCCGCGTTGGTCGGCAGCCCCACCTGGTCGAGCAGTTCGCGGACACGCTGCGCGGCCTGCTTCGCCGGGACCTTGCGCACGACGAGCGGCTCGGTGAGGATCTGCTCGATCGTGAGGGACGGGTTCAGCGACGTGTACGGGTCCTGGAAGACCACCTGGATCTCGCTCGACAGTGCACGTCGCTGCCGACGGCCGTAGCCGGAGATGTCGGCTCCGTTGTAGAGGATCTCGCCTCCCGTGACCGGTGCGAGGCCGAGCACGGCCCTGCCGAGTGTGGTCTTGCCGGAGCCGGACTCGCCGACCAGGCCGACGGTCTCGCCGGGCCGCACGTCGAGCGACACCCCCTTGAGGGCGCGGAACGGCTGCGCACGGAAACCTTTGACGGGGTACTCGACGACGACGTCGCGCACATCGAGGAGCGTCGGTGCCTGGGGCGCTGTCGGACTCATCGTGCGATCCTTTCCGCGCCGGTCTGCGCGGGCTCGGCGAGCGGGGCACGGGACTCCGCCTCGTCGAGGATCGCGTCGAACAGCGATTTCGTGTACTCGTGCTCCGGGTGCGCGAAGATCGTGCGCACCGGACCGGACTCGACGATGCGGCCGCCCCGCATCACCGACACCCGGTCGCACAGGTCGGCGACGACGCCGAAGTTGTGGGTGACCAGGATGACGCCCATCTGGAGCTCGTCCTGCAGCGACCGGAGCAGGTCGAGCACCTCCGCCTGCACGGTCACGTCGAGCGCCGTGGTGGGCTCGTCGGCGATGAGCAG
Source organism: Leifsonia sp. NPDC058194 (assembly GCF_042883605.1). Lineage (NCBI taxonomy): Bacteria > Bacillati > Actinomycetota > Actinomycetes > Micrococcales > Microbacteriaceae > Leifsonia > Leifsonia sp. NPDC058194. The sequence continues at coordinate 119,443 of NZ_JBHVVL010000005.1, forward strand.
ATCGGGCTCGCACGAGATGGCGCACGCGATGAGCACGCGCTGGGCCATGCCGCCGGAGACCTCGTGCGGGTAGGCCGCGAAGGTGCGCTGCGGGTTCGGGATGCCGACCTTCGCGAGCAGCTCCAGCGCCCGGGCGGTCGCCTCCTTCTTGCCGATGCCGAGGCAGAGGCGCATCGGCTCGACCAGCTGGCTGCCGATGGTGAACGACGGGTCGAGGTTCGACATCGGCTCCTGCGGGATGTAGGCGATGCGCCGCCCGCGGAGCTTCTGGAACTCCTTCTCGGGCAGCGTCGCCAGATCTTTCCCGTCGAACAGGATCGAGCCGCCGGTGACCCGGCCGCCCTCGGGCAGCAGGCCGAGCACCGACCAGGCCGTCTGGGTCTTGCCCGAGCCGGATTCGCCGATGAGGCCGTGCACCTCGCCGCGGCGCACCGTGATGGAGACGCCGTGGACGACGGTGGTGACCGAGCCGTCCTGCTGGTCGTAGCCGACCGACAGCCCGCCGACCACGAGCAGGTCGCCGTGTCCGAACGAGGAGGTCCGTGTGTCGTCGGGGTGGCGCACCGCGTCGTCGCGACGGGACTCCTCGTCGCCGGCGGCGGGCTTGCGCGCCTTGTGCCGGCGGCCTCCGGAGCGCTCCAGCTCGTCGCGCATGGCGTTGGCGAGCAGCGTGAGCGCGATGGAGGTGAGAGCGATGACCGCGCTCGGCCACAGCATGAGCAGCGGGTCGGCGTAGATGTTCGCGAAGCCGTCGTTGAGCATGCTGCCCCAGGTCGGGATGCTCATGTCGCCGAGCCCCAGGAACTCGAGCCCGGCCTGGATCGCGATCGCGATGCCGGCGATCATGGCCGCCTGGATGATGACGGGGGCACGTACGACGGTGAGGATGTGGTGCGCGATGATGCGGGTGTCGCCGAGGCCCGAGACGCGCGCCGCATCCACGTACAGCTCGTTGCGGACGCTCGTGACCGAGGCGTAGACCAGCCGGAAGAACGCGGGCGACATCAGCACGCCGAAGATCGCCATCGACAGCCACATCGACGGGCCGAGCACCGAGCGGGCGGCGAGCAGGACGACGATGCCGGGCAGCGCCATCAGGAGGCCGGTCAGCCACGACGAGACCGTGTCGAACCAGCCGCCGAAGTAGCCGGCGATGAGTCCGCCGATCACACCGATGACCATGGCGACGACCAGTGCGAGCAGTGCGCCGGCGATGCTGAAGCGTCCGGCGAAGAGCAGACGCGAGAGCACGTCGCGGCCCGCGCTGTCCGCACCGAGGGGGTGCCCGGGCCCGGGAGGGGCGAGCACGTCGTTCAGCGACGCGGCGTTGGGGTCGTGCGGGGCGAGCAGCGGTGCGAAGACCGAGACGAGCACGAGCAGGAGGAGGAAGACGATGGAGACGATGCCGACGGGGTTGCGCAGCAGGCGCCGCAGGAGCGACACGTTCGCGCCGCGTTCCTCGACGGCGGGCGTCAGGGACGGGTCGGGCAGTGGGGCCGATGAGGTCATGAGAGGCGCACCTTGGGGTTGAGCCAGCCTTGCAGCAGGTCGATCAGGAGGTTGACGATGACGACGAGGGCCGCCGTCACGACGACCAGTCCCATCACCAGGGGGATGTCGCCCTGGCTCGTGGCGGTCACGGAGACCTGACCGAGCCCGGGGATGGCGAAGATCTGCTCGACGATGACCGCACCGCCGAACATGCCGACGAACTGCACGGCCAGCACCGCGAGGGCGGGGCCTCCGGCGTTGCGGAGGACGTGCTTGTACACGACGCGCCCGATCGGCACCCCGTGGGCTCGGAGCGTGCGCACGTAGTCCTGGCGGAGGGCGTCGATGACCGAGCCGCGGATCTGCTGGGTGACACCGGCGATGCCGCCGAGCGCCAGAGCGATGATCGGCAGGGTGACGGTGGAGAGCCAGCCTGCCGGGGAGGTCGCGAAGGGCACGTACCCGGTCGGCTTGAACCAGTGGAGGTTGATGGCGAGCACGATCACCAGCCCGAGCGCCACCAGGAAGCCGGGGATGGCGAAGCCGAGGATGGAGATGACCTGCACGACCCGGTCGACCCAGCCGCGACGGCGGGCCGCCGCGACGCCCAGGACGACCGCGATGATCGCGCTGACGACGGTGGCGCCGATGACGAGCGAGAGCGTCACCGAGAGGCGCGAGGTGATCGCGGTGGAGACGTCCTGGCCCGTGAACCACGAGGAGCCGAGGTCGCCGGTGACCGCGTGGCCGAGCCAGTCGGCGTACTGCACGATGACGGGGCGGTCGAGGCCGAGCGAGTGCGCCTTCTGGGCGACGCCTTCGGTCGTGGCCGACTGGCCGAGGATCCGCCGGGCGATGTCGCCGCTGCCCGCGTAGAGGAGGAAGAAGGCGACGGTCGAGACGACGAAGAGGAGGACGACGCCGGAGAGGAGCCGGCGGGCGATGAAGGTCAGCACTGCTGCCCCTTTCGATCGGAGACCCGGAGGTCGGGGACGGGGCGGGCCGCATCGGTGACGCGGCCCGCCCGGCCGGCTAGGACTTCGGGGTGAAGTTCCACAGGTAGGGGTAGGCGTTGCCCTGCTGGACCGTGACCGCGGTGTTCGCATCGGTCACGTAGCTGGACTGCATCCGGTACCACGGGGCGAACCAGGCCTGCTTGACGATGTAGTCGTTGAGCTGCTTGGTGGCCGCGTCGGCCTCGTCGGTCGTGCCCGTCTGGATCGTCTTCACCAGCGAGACCACGGTGGGGTCGTCGTAGTGGTACGGGTTCCAGGAGGCGGTGGGCAGGAGCGAGAAGTTGGCGATCTGCCAGGCGGTGGGGTCCTCCTGCAGGATCATGTAGATCGAGCCGAACTTCGGGGCGAGGACGTCCGAGATGAAGTTGTTGCCGGTGTCCGTGTACTTCACGGTGATCCCGACGGCCTTCAGCTGCTCGGCGATCAGGGTGTAGGTCGCCTGGCCGAGGAGCGACGACGACGGCTGCTCCAGCGTCAGGCCGTTGGCGTAGCCGGCCTCCTTCAGCAGCTCCTTGGCCTTCTCCGGGTTGTAGGCGTAGTAGCTGTCGAGCGACTTGTCGTAGCCCGGGGAGTTGGTCGGGAAGATCTGCGACGTCGTCGTGCCGTAGCCCTTGCCGACCGCCTTGAGGAGCGCCTTGGTGTCGAACGCGTAGTTGATCGCCTGGCGGACGCGCACGTCGCCGAGGGCCGGGTTGGTGGTGCCGCCGCGGTCGAACAGGATCAGGCCGGTCCAGTTGAGTTCGAGCGGGTTCACGGTGAACCCGGCCGCCTTCATCTGGTCGAGGGAGTTGTTGTCCGGGGTGTTCGCCGCGTTGACCTGTCCGCCCTTGACGGCGTTGAGGAGCGAGGTCGCGTCGCCGTAGACGTTGAGGACGAGCTTGTCGTAGTGGACGGTCTTGGGCGCCCAGTACTTGTCGTTCTTCGTGAAGGTGTACGACGAGCCGACGACCGTGTCCTTGGTGTCGAGGACGTACGGACCGGAACCGACGGGCACCGTCTTGATCGTGGAGCTGGTGAACGCCTTCGGGCTCTCGACCAGGCCCGCGTTCTGCGTGAGCGAGGTGAGGAGCGCGGGGTCGGGCGCCGAGAGGTCGATCTCGAGCGTGGTCGGGTCGACGGCCTTGGCGGCGGACACCAGCGCGAGAAGCGACTTGTTCGGGGAGTCGCCGTCACGGAACCGGATGAGGTTCTGCGCGGCGACGTCGGCGTCGAACTTCGTGCCGTCGGTGAAGGTCACGTCCGACCGGAGGGTCATCGTGAGCTTCGTCTTGGCGTCGTCGTACGACCACTTGGTGGCGAGCCACGGCACCACGGTGCCGTCCGGATCCGCCCGGACGAGGCCGTCGTAGACCGCCTGTCCGTAGGGCGACTCGTTCGCCCAGTTGATGTCCTGCGCCGAGAACGTCGTCGCAGGCACGAGCACACCGAGAGTGAGCGTCGAGCTGCTGCCGCCCGACCCTCCCGACGTCGCCGTGCAGCCGGTGAGTGCCAGCCCCACGACAGCGGCGACAGCCGCCAGCCTCTTCCATCGGAACATCTTCGGTCCCTTTCAGATCTGGTAGTCCGTCGTCGGACTAACGCTGAGAAGCGAAGCTAACACAAAAACCGAATAGCTACTCGGTTTTTGTTCGCCGCGCTCGCGAGGGCTGCTACCCTCACGTTCATGACAACGACTGGTCGCCGTCGTGGCGCTTACGCCAAGACCGCCGAACGTCGCCGAGAAATCCTCGAAGCCTGTATCGAGGTGTTCGCCGCCTCCGGATTCCGGAGCGGCTCGATCCGCGAGATCGCCGAACGCGCCGGCATCAGCCAGGCGGGCGTCCTGCACCACTTCGCGAACAAATCCGAGTTGCTGGCGGCGGTGCTCGACCTGCGCGACGAACGCGCGCTCGAGTACATCCCGCTGGAGGAGGGCGTGCCCGGGCTCGACACCGTCCGCGGCTACGTCGCCCTGATCGAGCACAACGCGACCGTGCCGGGACTCGTCGAGCTGCACGCGGTCGTCTCCGCCGAGGCGACGGCCCGGGATCATCCCGCGCACGCCTACTACACCGGCCGCGACGAGCGCGTGGTCAGCGCGCTGATGCGCGCGTTCCGCGACATGGCCGCGGCCGGCCAGCTGCGGCCGGGCATCGACCCCGACGAGACCGCGCGGGCGCTGATCGCGCTGACCGACGGCCTGCAGCTTCAGTGGCTGTACCACCCCGACCAGGTCGACATGGCCGGCCAGCTGCGCACCTACCTGCGGCAGGTGACGGTCGAGGAGTTCTGACCGGCTCATCGTGCGGCCCTCGCGAGCTTGGCGAAGAGGTCCTCGAACATGAGCCGGAGGTCGAGCCGGGTGAAGACGCGGATGCTGCGCCCGCTGCCGTCGAACGTCGCGACGCCGTCGGCTGAGAGCCGTGGCGCGGGACGGAGCACGGACTCGCTCGACGACGCGTCGGGCTCGAACGACGACTGCAGCGCCGTGAGCAGCACCAGCGGGCTGTCGCCGTAGACGTAGGTCTCGCCGAGCGGCAGGCCCGCCGCGCCGGCGAACTCGGCGACGCGGTCGATGCTGTCGGCGAGCAGGGCTCCGATCGCCCCGCGCGGGCGGATGCGCGCATCCAGCTCGGCGGTCGAGAGCAGCGCCTGGCGGTACGCGTTGCGCGGCACCTGCCAGAGCGGGAGGTCGGAGTCCTCGAGCACCACGCGCGCAGCGATGGGGTCGATCGCGAGGTTGTACTCGACCTCCGAGTGGCCGGGCGGCGGCGAGGCGAGGTCCGGATCCTCCGGACCGCCGATCCACACGATGGTGACGCGCTCGGCGATCCGCGGCTCCATCAGCCACGCGCTCGCGATCTCGGTGAGGCCGGCGCCGCAGGCGAGGTAGAGCGGCAGGTCCGTGTCGTCGCGCATCGCCTCGAGCACGATCGCGGTGGCCGCGACGGAGCGGATGGGGGTGCGGGCGTCCGCGAGACCGACGTTGCTGCCCGCGATCACGCGGGGGCTGCCCGGCGCACGGGCGGAGCCGACCGCGTCGACGACCTCCTGAGCGCGGGCCGCCGCGTTCTCGCCGGTGCGTTCGCTCGGGTCGAAGGGATCGCCGGGGCGCAGGTGGCTTCCGATGATGGCGCGCAAATCGACCGAGGGCGACAGGAGGTGGTGCGCGAGCTGCACCAGACCGTCCGGGTCGCCGGAGTAGTCGTTGTCCGCGATCACACGGATGCGAGGCTGCGTCATCGTCTCCTCCTGGGTCCGTCGGCGTCTCCGTCGTGCGCCGATTGACAGCATTGTGCACCGCATGACACACTCATTGCAAGTTTGGTCACGAGTGAATAGGTATGCACACCATGTTGTCGAAAGATCCTGAGCAGATCGAGAGCTGGCGCCGGCGGCGCGAGCAGCTCGGCTCCGCGAGCGCCGACGAGCGCTCCGAACTCCTCTCGGAGACCGCCCGCCGCACCCGCCGCCGCATCGTCCGCATGATCGGCGACGCCGGCCAGGGCCACATCGGCGGGGACCTCTCGGTGACGGACATCCTCACCACGCTCTTCGCCTACACGATGCGCATCGACCCGGCCGCCCCCGCCTCCCCCGACGGCGACCGGTTCATCCTGAGCAAGGGGCACTGCGCGGCGGCGCTCTACTCGACGCTCGCCGACACGGGGTACTTCCCGCCCGCGGCGCTGAACACGTTCATGCAGCCGTACTCGGAGCTCAACGGCCACCCCAACCGCAACAAGGTGCCCGGGGTCGAGACCAACACCGGCCCGCTCGGGCACGGCCTCCCCGTGGCCGTCGGCCAGGCGGTCGCCGCCCGGCTGCGCGGCGTCGACGCACGCGTCTTCGTGGTGCTCGGCGACGGCGAGATGCAGGAGGGCAGCAACTGGGAGGCCCTCATGGCCGCCGCCCACCAGGGTCTCGGCAACCTGACCGCGGTCGTCGACCGCAACCGCCTGCAGCAGGGGGCGCGCACCGAGGACACCAACGCGCTCGACCCGCTCGACGCCAAGCTCGCCGCGTTCGGCTGCGAGGTGCGCGAGATCGACGGCCACGACTACGACGCGCTCATCGAGGCCTTCCGGCCCTCGACCACCGGGCGGCCCGTCGCCGTCATCGCCAACACCGTGAAGGGCAAGGGCGTGTCCTTCATCGAGGACCGCGTCGAGTGGCACCACAAGGTGCCGACCGCGGACCAGATCGCCCAGGCACTCGAGGAGCTCGCATGACCATCGGCACCCTGAACACCGGCACCATCGCGGAGGCGCCGGGCTACGACAACCGCACCGCCTTCGCCGACGAGCTCATCGCTCTCGCCCGGACCGACGAGCGCATCGTCGCCGTCTGCAACGACTCGGTCGGCTCCAGCAACCTGGTCGCCTTCCGCGACGAGTTCCCGGACCGCCTCATCAACGTCGGCATCGCCGAGCAGGACATGGTCGGCGTCGGCGCAGGGCTCGCGAGCTCGGGACTCATCCCGTTCGTGTGCGCCGCCGCGCCGTTCCTGACGGGCCGCTCGCTCGAGCAGGTGAAGGCGGACGTCGCCTACAGCCGCCACCCGGTCATCCTGTGCGGGATGAGCCCGGGCATGGCGTACGGCGAGCTCGGCCCGACGCACCACTCCGTCGAGGACCTGTCGTGGCTGCGCGCTCTCCCGGGACTCGACATCGTCGTACCGGCGGACCGCCGCCAGACACGGCAGGCGCTGCGCAACGCCGTGGCCGACCCGCGCCCCACCTTCATCCGCGTCGGCCGGCACAAGGTGCCCGACGTCACCTCGCCGAGCAGCGAGCTCGTGCGCGGACGCTTCGACCTGGCCCGCGCTGGCGACGACGTCACGATCGTCGCCACCGGAACCCTGGTCTCACGGGCGCTCGGCGCCGCCGAGATCCTGGAGCAGGCCGGACTCTCGACCCGCGTGCTCAACGCCGTCTACATCTCCCCGCTCGACGTCGACGCGATCGTCGCGGCCGCCGGCGAGACGCGCGCCATCGTGACCGCGGAGGAGGCCAACGTCGCCGGCGGCCTCGGAGCAGCCGTCGCCTCCGTCGTCGCGCAGCTCCCGTCGCGTTCCCGGGTACCCCTGCGTATCGTGGGCCTCACCGAGTTCGCCCCGACCGGGAGCACCGACACCCTGCTGGAGCACTTCGGCCTGACCCCCGCCCACCTCGCCGACGCCGCCCAGGAGGCCCTCGCGAATGTCTGACACGCGACGCGACGTGATCGTCGCCGTCGACCAGGGCACCAGCTCGACCAAGGCGGTCGCCGTCGATCGCGCGGGCACCGTGCTCGGTCGCGGCTCGGTCGCCATCGGCCAGGACCACCCCCTCCCCGGCTGGGTGGAGCAGTCCGCCGACGAGATCGCGACCAGCGTCGCCGTCGCGGCGGCGGAAGCCGCCCGTCAGGCGGCCGAGGCCCATGGCGCCCGCGTCGCGGGCGTCGCTCTCAGCACCCAGCGCGAGTCCGCCGTCGTCTGGGATCGCGAGACCGGCGAGCCCCTCGGCCCGGTGCTCGGGTGGCAGGACCGCCGGACGGCCGACGCCGCCCGCGCGCTCGGTGCGGCTGGACACGGCGAACGCGTCCGTGCCGTCTGCGGACTGCCGATCGACCCCATGTTCTCCGCCCTCAAGTTCGCCTGGCTGCTCGACGCGGTCGATCCCGACCGGCGACTCTCCGGCGCGGGCCGCATCGGCGTCGGAACCGTCGACGCCTGGCTGGCCCAGCGGCTCACCGGCGAGTTCCGGGTGGAGGCGGGCAACGCCAGCCGCACCGCACTGCTCGACCTCGGCGCACTCGACTGGAGCGACGAGCTGCTCGACCTGTTCCGCATCCCCCGTGCCGCCCTCCCCCGCGTCGCCGCCTCGGACCAGGCGACGGAGGCCGTCCGTGGCATCGATGCACTTCCCGCAGGCACCCGCATCCATGCCGTGCTCGGCGACTCGCACGCCGCGCTCTTCGGGCACGGCGCTCGCACACCGGGCGCGGTGAAGGTCACCCTCGGCACCGGGTCGTCGGTCATGGGCCTTCTCGCCGGGCGCGAGCAGGCGCCGGCGGGTCTCGTCACGACGGTGGCGTGGTCCCTCGACGCGCCGTCGTACGCCTTCGAGGGCAACATCCTCTCGACCGGCGCCACGCTCGTCTGGCTCGCCGGACTGCTCGGGAGCACACCGGAGGAGCTGATCGCGCTGGCCGGCGCGGCCGGCCGGGGAGAGGCGGCGCACGGCGTCGACCTGGTCCCCGCTTTCGCCGGCCTGGGCGCGCCGTGGTGGGACGAGCACGCGCAGGCGGTGCTGAGTGGCTTCGACCTCGGCACCTCCCGGGCGGAGGTCGCGCGGGCCGCCGTCGACTCCATCGCCCTCCAGATCGGCGACGTGCTCGACGCCGCATCCTCCGGCGGCGACCGGGCCGGCGAGACGGTCCTCGTCGACGGCGGACCGGCCGCGAACGACGTGCTCGTGCAGCGCATCGCCGACCTCACCGGGCGTTCGGTGCGCCGCCCCGGGTCCGCCGGCCTCTCCGCCCTCGGCGCCGCCCGTCTCGGCGGTGTCTCCGCCGGCATCTGGGGCGACGACGACTTCGGCGGCGACACCGCCGCCGAACTGTTCCGGCCCGCGGCCGATCCCGGGTGGGCCGACGCCCGCCGCCGCCGCTGGCACTCCGCCCTCGACCTCGCCCGCAGCGCCGCCCCGGCGCGAACCCCGCAGCACCAGTGACAAGGAGAACACCATGAGCAATCAGCGCTACGGAGCCGGAATCTGGCACTTCGCCACCTACGTCGACCGCTACGCCACCGACGGCTACGGCGACCCGCGCACGATCATCGACGCGATCGACCTGGCGGGGCAGGTGCGCGACCTCTCGGTCGTCGACCTCAACTGGCCGTTCTTCGGCGGCGACTTCAGCAACGAGCAGGTGAAGGAGGCGCTCGACCGCAACGGCCTCGGCGTCATCGGCATCACCCCCGAGATCTACACCCGCGAGTTCGCGAAGGGCGCCTTCACGAACCCCGACCCGGGCGTGCGCCGCCGCGCCCACGAGCTCATCACGGACGCGGCCGACGTCGTGCGCGCCTTCGGCGCCGACTATGTGAAGCTGTGGCCGGGCCAGGACGGCTGGGACTACCCGTTCCAGGTCGACCACGGCGCGCTCTGGAAGAACTCGCTCGACGGTGTCGGGCAGCTCGCCAGCGAGAACCCCGATCTGAAGTTCGTGATCGAGTACAAGCCGCGCGAGCCGCGCGTGCACATGTCGTTCGACTCCGTCTCGCGCACCCTGCTCGGCATCGAGAGGATCGGGCTGCCGAACGTGGGGATCCTGCTCGACTTCGGCCACGCCCTGTTCGGCGGCGAGTCGCCTGCCGACTCCGCCCAGCTCGCGATCGACTACGGCCGCCTGTTCGGGATGGACGTCAACGACAACCTGCGTTCGTGGGACGACGACATGGTCGCCGGCACCATCCACCCGATCGAGCTGTTCGAGTTCTTCTACACTCTGCGCAAGAACGGGTGGGAGGGCGTCTGGCAGCTCGACCAGTTCCCGTTCCGCGAGGACAGCGTCCAGGCGGCGGACCACGCCATCGACTTCCTCAAGGCCGCCGAGCGCGGGCTCGACAAACTCGACTTCGCCGCCCTGCAGGCCGCCCAGGACCGGCATGATGCGGTCGGTGCCCTCGCGCTCGCCCAGAGGGCCCTGTTCAGCTCGTACTGATGTCGCGGCCTATCGACGTCGGACTGCATAGCTATGCAATAGGATGTCGCGCGTGACCTCGGATTCCTCCTCCACCGCCATCCGGCCCGGCAACGAACGCCTCTCCCTGATGACGAAGGTGGCACGGCTGTACCACGAGCAGGGCGTGCGCCAGCCCGAGATCGCCGACCGTCTCAACCTGTCGCAGTCGCGCGTCTCACGCCTGCTCAAGGAGGCGGTCACGCTCGGCATCGTCCGCACCGTCGTCGTCTCCCCGCTCGGCACGTTCACCGACCTGGAGGACGGCGTGCGCGAGCGCTTCGGGCTGCGCGACGTGGTGATCGCGGAGTCGTCCGGCGATGACGAGGCCTCCACGCTCTCCACGATCGGGAGCGCGGCGGCGTCGTACCTCGAGACGACCCTGCGCGCGAGCGACCGGGTCGGCATCTCGTCGTGGTCGTCGTCGCTGCTGGCGACGGTGGATGCGATGATGCCGCGACCGCAGCGCGCGGCGTCGACCATCGTGCAGGTGATCGGCGGCGTGGGCAACCCGTCCGTGCAGGTCAAGGCCACCCACCTCACGGAGCGCCTCGCCAGCGTCACCGGCGCAGAGCCGCTCTTCCTCGCGGCACCCGGAGTGGTCTCGAGCAAGGTGGTGCGCGACTCCCTGATCGCCGATCCGTACATCGCGTCGGTCGCCGAGATGTGGGCGCGGCTGACGGTGCTGCTCGTCGGCGTCGGCAGCCTCCAGCCCTCCCCCCTGCTCAAGGACTCGGGCAACACGGTCTCCGACGCCGAGATGGCGCACCTGCGCGAGCTCGGCGCGGTCGGCGACGTGTGCCTCCGCTTCTTCGACGCGGACGGGCAGCTCGTGCACAGCTCCCTCGACGACCGCGTGCTCGGCCTGAGCGTCGACGAGCTGCGCGCGGTCCCCCGTCGCATCGGCGTCGCGGGAGGCGCCCGCAAGGTCGAGGCCCTGCGCGCCGCCCTGCACGGCGGCTGGCTCGACGTGCTCGTGACCGACGACCGCACGGCGCGCAGCCTGCTCGACTGACGCGTCAGCGCAGGGTGACGACGGTCCCGGTCGCCGCCGAGACGGTCGCGGCTTCGATCACACGGGTCAGTTCGAGCGCGTGGCGCAGGTTCACCTCGGCGACCGCGCCCGCATGGATGTGGCCGACCCACTGATCGAACGCGCCGGGAACCGCCTCGGGAACGGGCAGCTCGGTCCATCCCTCTCCGTCCACCCCTCCGGAGACCAGCAGGCGCTCGCCGTCGTAGAGCGCGCTCGCCTCGGTCCCGCGCAGCTCCACGGCGAACGCGTGCGGGCGCGCCACGACGCTCGTCTCGAGCACGCCGATCCCGCCGCCGGGGAACGTCTCGGTGACGACGGCGTTGTCCTCGACCGGCCGTCCCGTCACGTGCCCGTACGTCGCGGCGACCGTGAGCGGATCGGCGCGATGGAACAGCCGGGTCAGGTAGACGGGGTGGCAGCCGAGGTCGATGAACGCGCCGCCCTGCGCGGCCTCGGGATCGCCGAAGCGCTCGGGCAGCCACCCGGCGACCCAGCCGTCGTGCGTGAGCCGGACGCGCGAGTACGTGAGCGCCCCCAGCGCGCCGCTGTCGAGCAGACCCTCGAGCGCCCGGGTGTATCCGTCGTAGAGGCGGGGCAGCGAGACCACGAGCGCGAGACGCGCGGCGGCGGCGGTCGCGACCAGCTCCTCCGCATCGACCGCCGTCGCAGCCAGCACCTTCTCGGTGAACACGTGCTTGCCCGCGGCCAGCGCGCGCAGGATCACGTCCCGATGCTGATTCGTCGCCGTGGTGACCGTCACCCCGTCGAGCCCGGGGCGTGCGAGCAGCTCGTCGAGGTCGCCGACGAACTCCACGCCGTAGTCCGCCGCAGCCTGACGCCCGCGGTGCTCGTCGTCGTCCCAGACGGCCACGAGCTCGGTTCCGGGATGCTGCTGCGCCGCCGTCGCGTAGTCGCTCGCGTGCACGTGCCAGAATCCGATCGCAGCGATCGAGAGCGGTTTCGCCATGATGCCTCCCCGCCCGAGGGTATCGTGGGTCGCCGAGCAGGGAGGGGAGCCGATGAGCACACCGCACGATCCGGCCGACGATCTGGAGAACCGCCGCGAGCATCTGGGCGACGTCAGCCAGGCGGTCCAGGACTTCGCCAGCGAACAGGAGGGCTACCACAAGGGCCTCTCGGCCCGGCAGCTGCAGATGATCGCCATCGGCGGCGCGATCGGCACGGGGCTCTTCCTCGGCGCGGGCGGCCGGCTCCAGCAGGGCGGCCCCCTGCTCGTGTTCGTGTACGCGATCTGCGGCTTCTTCGCGTTCCTCGTGCTGCGGGCGCTCGGCGAGCTGGTACTGCACCGGCCGTCGTCCGGGTCGTTCGTGTCGTACGCGCGCGAGTTCTTCGGCGAGAAGATGGCGTACGTCGCGGGATGGATGTACTTCCTCAACTGGGCGATGACCGCCATCGTCGACTCCACGGCCATCGCGCTCTACGTGAAGTACTGGAGCCTGTTCACCGTCGTGCCGCAGTGGCTGCTCGCCCTCATCGCGCTCGTCGTCGTGGTCAGCCTGAACCTGATCTCGGTGAAGGTGTTCGGCGAGATGGAGTTTTGGTTCGCCCTGATCAAGGTGGGCGCACTGGTGGCGTTCCTCGTCGTCGGCATCGTGGTCCTCGCGGCGGGATGGCCGACCGACCTCGGGCCGACCGGGGTCGCGATGCTCGCCGAGAACGGCGGATTCCTGCCCCACGGCGTCGCCACGATCGCGATGGCGATCGTGCTGGTGCAGGGAGTGGTCTTCGCCTACGCCGGGGTCGAGCTGGTCGGCATCGCCGCCGGCGAGACCGCGAACCCCGAGAAGATCATGCCGCGGGCGATCAACAGCGTCGTCTTCCGCATCGCGGTGTTCTACTGCGGCTCCGTACTGCTGTTGGCACTGCTCCTGCCGTCGAGCGCCTACAGCGCGAACGAGAGTCCGTTCGTCACCTTCTTCAGCCACCTCGGCGGCCCGCAGCTCAGCGCCGTCATCGGCTCGGTGATGAACTTCGTCGTACTGACGGCGGCGCTCTCGAGCCTGAACGCCGGGATGTACTCCACCGGCCGCATCCTGCACTCGATGGCCCAGACCGGCGCGGCCCCGGCCTTCACCTCGCGGATGAACGCGCGCGGTGTGCCGTACGGCGGGATCCTCCTCACGGCGGCGATCGGCGTCCTCGGCGTCTTCCTCAACCTGGTGGTGCCGGAGGAGGCGTTCAACATCGTGCTCAACGTCGCGTCGCTCGGCATCATCACGAGCTGGGGGATGATCATCCTCTGCCAGATGCAGCTGCGGCGCTGGTCGCTGCAGGGGCGCATCGCCCGGCCGTCGTTCCGGCTGTTCGGCGCTCCGTTCACGGCGTACCTGACCCTGGTCTTCCTGGTCGTCGTGCTGGTGCTGATGGCGTTCGACTACCCGACCGGCACGTGGACGGTGGCCTCGCTCGTCGTCATCGTCCCCCTGCTGATCGGCGGCTGGTACCTGCAGCGCGGACGCATCCTCGCGATCGCGCAGCAGCGGGAAGGGTTCACGGGGGCCCACCCGGTCATCGCCGCACGGCGCCCTCCGAAGCCCCCGCGCGACCGGCGGTAGACCGCGTCGTCGCCCTCCCGCCCGGCTTGTAAGGCAAGGCTTGCCTCTCTAGGCTGAAGGCGACATGAAGAACATCAGCACCCGACTGCTCCTCACCTGCGCCGCGATCGGCGTGGCCGGCGGCATCGTCTTCTCGATCTCCGCCTACATCTCGGGCACGGTCGCCGCGGCGGCGCCGATGTTCTACGGTGCGGTGATCGGCGTGTACTTCCTCCCCGGCGTGATCGCGCAGGCGCTGCTGCGCCGCGGTGGCGTCGCCCTCATCACCTCAGTGATCGCGGGACTCGTGTCGGTGCCGTTCCAGCCGATCGGGTTCGCGGCCGTCATGGCGGCCGGCTCGATCGGGCTGCTGCAGGAGGTGCCGTTCGCCATCGCCTTGTACCGGTACTGGAAGGCCTGGCTGTTCTATGCGGCGGTCACCATCGCCGGGCTGATCTTCGGCGTGGGCGTGTTCATCGCGCAGGGCGCCGACCTCGCGCAGCCGTGGGTGCAGGTCGTGCACATCGGTCTGTTCGTCGTCAGCCCCATCCTCTTCACCTGGCTCGGCCGACTCGTCGCCGCCGGGCTCGACCGCACCGGCGCCGGTCGCGGACTGCAGCTGCCGATCGTGCGCCCGCGGCGTCGCGACTCCGAGCCGCTGCCGATGATGGCCGCCTGACCGCCGTGGCCGAGGGGCCGGCGCCCCTGCGGGCGCACGGGGTGCGCATCCGTCACGAAGGCGCCGACGCGTGGACTCCGGACGGGGTGGATGTCGCCGTCGCGCCCGGCGAGGTGCTGCTGGTGCTGGGGCCGAGCGGGTGCGGCAAGTCGACCTTCGCGCTCGCACTGAACGGCCTCGTGCCGCACGCCGTGCCCGCCGAGCTGGTGGGGACCGTCGCCGTCGGCGGCGTCGACACGGCGAGCGCCCGCGTCGCGGAGCTCAGCGAGCACGTCGGCATGGTGTTCCAGGATCCCGACGCCCAGCTGGTCACCGCGACGGTGCTGGACGAGGTGTGCTTCGGCCCGGAGAACCGGCTGGTGCCGGCCGCGGAGGTGCTCGAGCGCGCCGAACGCGCGCTGCGGTCGGTCGGCCTGTGGGAGCGCCGTGCGGACGACCCGGACACGCTCTCGGGCGGCGGCAAGCAGCGGCTGGCGATCGCCTGTGCCCTGGCCCTCGACACCCCCGTGCTGGTGCTGGACGAGCCCACCGCGAATCTCGACCCCGTTGGCGCGGAGGAGGTCTACCGCCTGCTCGGCGCGCTGACCGCCGCGGGATCGGAGCGATCGGTGGTGCTCGTCGAGCACAACCTCGACGCCGCCATGGAGATCGTGGACTCGGTGCTGGTGCTCGACGGCCAGGGCCGGCCGGTGGCGCACGGTCCGGCTGCGGCGGTGCTGCGCGACCGGGCCGAGGAGCTCTCCGCCCTCGGCGTGTGGCTGCCGACCGCGACGCTCGCCGCGCTGCGCCTCCGGCACGCGGGCCTCGCGATCGAGCCGCTGCCGCTCACACCCGAGGAGCTCACGGCGGGGCTGGCAGGGCTGGCGGTGGCGTCCGCTCCCGAGTCCCCGGCTCCCGCACCTGCACCCGCCGCCGCTCCCGCTCCCGACGCGATCGCGGTCTCGCACCTCGCGCTGCGGCGCGGACGCCGCGAGGTGCTGCACGACGTCTCGCTCCGCATCGCCCGCGGCGACTTCGTCGCGATCGTCGGCCCCAACGGCGCCGGCAAGAGCAGCCTCGTCCAGGCGATCGCGGGGGTGCTGCGTCCACCGCGCGGCACGGTCGCGCTCGGCCGTCTCGACCCGTCCCGCGCCTCCGTCGCCGAGCTCGCCGCGGCGGTCGGCTTCGTGTTCCAGAACCCCGAGCACCAGTTCGTCGTCCACACCGTCGCGGACGAGCTCGCCTACGGTCTGCGGCAGCAGCGCCTCCCCGAGGCCGGGATCGACGAACGGGTGGAGCGGATGCTCGCGACTCTCGGCCTTCAGGCGCAGCGCGACGCACACCCCTTCCTGCTCTCCGGCGGCCAGAAACGACGGCTCTCGGTGGGCACGGCTCTGATCGCCGGAGCGCCCCTGCTGGTGCTCGACGAACCGACGTTCGGGCAGGACCGCGCGCGGGCGGCCGAGCTGCTGGAGCTGCTCGCCGCCCTCAACGCGTCCGGCACGACCGTCGTCGTGGTCACCCACGATCTGGGCCTCGCCGCCGAGTACGCCTCCCACGTCGCGGTGATCGACGACGGCCGGGTGGCCGCGTTCGGTGCGACGGCGGACATCCTGAGGGATGCCGGGCTGCTGGCACGCTCGGGGCTGCGCCAGCCACCGCTGGTCCGCGCGCTCGCGAGCCCGATGGTCCCGGCCGCCCTCCGCGGAGCGACCCGGTTGCGCGACCTGCCCGGCCCGGTCGGTGAGCCATCGTGACCTTCCTCTCCGCCGACCCCTACGGCACGGGCGGGGCGCCCGCCGGGCGATTCCTGCACCACCTCAACCCGCTCGCGAAGGTCGCGGCCGTCATCCCGGCGTGGGTCGCCCTCCTGTTCACCCGCGAGATCGTCACGCCGCTCGTGCTGCTCGCCGTCGGGGTGCTGGTCCTGCTCGTGGGGGCCCGCCTCCGGCCGGCGCTGCTCGTCGCCCTGCTCGTGGGCGTGCCCGTGGTCGTGGTGGTGATGGCGGTGAGCTTCGGCTTCTGGACGGACCCGTCCCGTGTCGCCGATCGCACCGTCCTGTTCTCGATCGGCGCGTTCGACTACACCGCCGGAGCGCTGGCGGTCGGGTTCGCGACCTCCCTGCGCCTCACCGCCCTGGTCGTCCTGGCCCTCGTCGGCGGGCTGACGACGACCGGGCCCGACCTGGCGCGCGCGCTCGTGGCGCAGCTGCGCGTCCCCTACCGGATCGGCTACACCGCCGTCGCCGCCTACCGGTTCGTGCCCCGGTTCGGCGCCGAGCTGACCCTCATCCGGCAGGCGCAGCGCGTGCGCGGCGTCGCGCCGGGCCGCGGGCCCCTCGCGGCGTTCCGCCGGGCGTTCGCCGCCGTCGTGCCCCTGCTGGCGTCGAGCATCCGTCATGCCGACCGGATGGCCCTGGCCATGGAGTCGCGCGCGTTCGGCGCCCATCCCACCCGCACCGAGCGCACGCCGTCGCGCTGGCGGGTGCGCGACACGGTCTTCACGGTCGCCGGCTGGCTGGTCACCGCGGCCGTCTTCGTGCTTCTCTGAGAAAGTTCTCACGTTCGTAACAAATTGCCGATAGGGTCGGACGACACCTTCTGTTTCTTGCGTCTGCAGACGCATCGCCGACGGATTCCTGCGCCACAAGCGCGAGTCGCGCACGCCTGCACCACACCTCACCAGAACGGAACCATCGATGTCCCTCACTCGCCTCTTCACGGGGGCGGGGGTCGTCGCGCTCGTCGCGACCTCCCTCGTCACCGGCGGAACACCGGCGGCGACGGCAGCGGCGACGGCGGTGCGTCTCGACGCCGCGCCGATCGTCACGCCCGTCTCCTCCCTGGTCCAGCCGCCCGCCAGCTACCCGACGCAGCCCCTGCTGCGCACCGTCGCCGACGACCCGACCGACGCGTCGATCGCCCGCGGCGTCACCCCCTACGACGAGATCGCGCCGAAGCTCAACACGCTGATGGCCCAGAGCGACCGGGTGTCCGCCCAGGTCGTCGGCTCGTCCACCCTCGGCCGCGACATCCACCTCGTCACGGTCACCGCCCCCGAGTCCACTGCCGCGACGGCGCAGCAGGCGGCCTGGCGGGCGAAGATCAAGGACGAGCCCACCGCCGCGGCAGTCGATCCGGCTCTGATGGCCGGCTACAAGGTGCCCATCTGGTTCAACGCGAACATCCACGGCAACGAGTGGGAGGGCACGGACGCCGTGCTCGACTACATCACCAAGCTCGCCACCGACCCGGCGGCGACGGATGTGCTCTCGCGCTACCGCTTCTACTTCACCGTGACGAACAACCCCGACGGCCGCATCGCCGGACAGCGCGCGAACGGCGCCGGATTCGACGCGAACCGCGACATGGTCACCGGAGTCACGCCCGAGGCGCGGGTGATCCGCGACCTCGCCGGCGTCATCCAGCCGACCTTCTACATCGACCTGCACGGCTACACCAACGTGCTGCAGATCGAGCCCTGCGGGCCGCCGCACGGCGAGAACTACGAGTACGACCTCTTCCTGCCGCACGCCTACGCGGCCGCGCGGGCCATCGAGGACGCCGTGGTCTCGGCGAACATCCCGGGCAACACCTACCTCGCGGCCAACGGCTCGGCGACCACGACCAACACCGGCAAGATCAAGATCCCCTACCGCGACGTGCGCTCGGGCTGGGACGACTGGCCGCCCCTCTTCACGCCGCAGTTCCTGGCCTACCAGGGCGCCGTGACGAACACCGTCGAGCTGCCCCTCGGCCGCACCGCCAACCAGACGACCAACCAGGCGAACGCCAAGGTCAACATCGAGGTCGCCGGTGTCGTGCTCGACAGCGCCGTCGACTACGTGGCGGACAACTCCGCGGCCCTGCTGGCGAACCAGATCGAGATCTTCCGCCGCGGCGCCACCGGCGAGCCGCTGAAGACCATCCCCGCGGACGTCGACCCGGCGAACGTGCCGGCGCCGAACGAGTGGGCGACCATCTGGGACGAGACCGACGTGTACACCGCGGAGTTCCCGCGCGCCTACGTGATCCCGGTCGACGGCGCCCAGCGCTCCACCACCGACGCCGCCCGGCTGGTCGACCAGCTGATCGCCAACGGCGTCGAGGTGCAGCGCGCCGTCGAGCCGTTCACCGCGGGCGGGACCGCCTACGCGGCGGGCTCGTACGTGATCGACATGCACCAGCCGCTGCGCGGCATGGCGAACGTGCTCCTCGCCGACGGGTCGGACATCTCGACGCGCGTGCCCGACATGTACGACATCTCCGCCTGGAGCCTCGCCCTCCTGTGGGGCGCGGACGTCGACCGCATCGGCGCGACCACCGACGCGGCCGTCACCGCGCGGACCGAGGCCGTGACGAAGGCCGCCGCGACGGGATCCCTCCCGGCCGCCGGCAGCTACCTCGAGCTCGCCACGACCGGCGTCGCCGAGTACCAGGCCGTGAACGCGCTCCTCGCCGCGGGCATCCCCGTGTCGTCGTTCGCGGACGGCAGCGTCATCCTGGGTCGCGACGTCACGACGAGGGCGGCGGCCCAGGAGGTGGCGAACGGCTACGGCGTCGCCTTCAGCGCCTCCGACGGATCGCGCCTGCGGAGCGAGCCGAGCACGGGGCTCACCGCCCTGCGCGTCGCCTACACCGGCACCCAGGACGACCGGGTCACCCTCGAGCGGCTCGGCTTCCGCGACATCGTCAACGTGACCGCCGCCTCCCTCACGAGCGGCGCCGTCACCCTCGACGACGTCGACGTGCTGTGGATCGGCTCGGCCCTGTCGTTCTCGGGCACCCAGACCGCCGGCCGCGACGCCGTCACGGCCTACCTGGCCGCCGGCAAGGGCGTGGCGGGCAAGGGCACCGCGATCGCGGCCTTCTCGACCACGTTCGGGATCACGACCGCGACCGCGACGAGCGGCACCTCCGGCTCGAACGGCATCGTGCGCGTCGCGAACGCCGAGGGCGGCCTCCTGACCGGGCACACGGCGGACACCGCGTTCATCTATCCCGCGGTCTGGTACACCGGGCTCGGCGAGAACGCCGCCGTCCAGCAGCGCTACGCCACTGACGGCACCTTCGTCTCGGGCCACTGGGCCGACGCGGCGGGCCGCAGCCGGGCGGATGCGGCGGGCCAGGCGTCCGCTGTGTCGGCGACCGGACCGACGGGCTCGCGCCTCGTGATGCTCGGCACCTCGGTCAACTTCCGCACCCACCCGGTGGGCAGCTACCCCTCCATCGCCCGCGCCCTGCTCTGGGCCGCCCCGACGGCCGACGGCGTCACCGCCCCGGTCGCCGAGGAGGACCTGACCGAGGAGGTCCGCGGCAGCGTCCGCGTGCCCGACACGGTCACCGTCGGCGAGACCTTCCGTGTCGAGGTCGGCGACGCCGACGGCACGACGGTGCGCGCCGTGCTGTTCTCGACCCCGGTCGAGCTCGCGACGGCCGTTGTGGCCGACGGCGGCTTCTCCGTGACGCTTCCGGCAGGCACCGCACCCGGCGTGCACCGGCTGGCGGTCGTGACCGACGCTGGTGCGCTGCTCGGCTGGGACGACCTGACCGCCGTCGCGGCCGTGGTCCCCGGTGGGGACGGTGGCACGGGCGGAGGCACCGACGGCGGCACGTCGACGCCGGGCGGGACCACGGTCTCCGGCGACCTCGCCAGCACCGGCAGCTCCGTCACCCTTCCGCTCGCTCTCGGCGGGCTGGCCCTGCTCGCCGGAGCAGTGGCCCTGATCGTGGCCCGCACGCGTCGCGACCGGCAGGAGGTCGACGCGAGCTGACCCACGCGGCGACGGG
The DNA here is from genome assembly GCF_042883605.1 of Leifsonia sp. NPDC058194. Taxonomy (NCBI): domain Bacteria; kingdom Bacillati; phylum Actinomycetota; class Actinomycetes; order Micrococcales; family Microbacteriaceae; genus Leifsonia; species Leifsonia sp. NPDC058194. The sequence goes on from NZ_JBHVVL010000005.1 coordinate 139,696, forward strand.
CCCGCCCCTCTGCGGAGGGGCGGGCCCGTTCGTGTATCACCCGCGGAGGGGTGGGTGTCAGGAGGCGGACGGCCCTTCGTTGCCGGCCGACTCGTCCGTGATGACCAGCCCGGAGGCGCGACCCGCGGCCACGATCATCGACTCGATCCAGTCGCGGTTGATGCTGATCGCCCGCGAGCCGCTGTAGTAGATGTGGATGGGCACGCCGTTGTCGACCCAGATCGCATGCCGGCCGCTGCCGCGCTCGACAGGGAGCGGCCAGGACAGGAAGAAGTTCTCCCCGCGCCGCAGCTTCGTGCTGATCACGATCTGCAGGTGCGTGAGCACCCGGTCGTCGATCTCGAAGCTCTCACCGTTGTACGCGAGGGTTCCCACAGTCAGCCTTTCAGCGGCGCCGGGCCGGGAAGGGCGCCTTGAGGCAGGATACCCGCACCCGGCGACGCGACCGGTGCGGCGCGGTACAGTCGGAGGTGCGCTCTCGCACCCAGCCTCGGAGGTACTCCCGCACATGATCGTCAACCGGCTCACCGTGGATGGAAAAGACTACTTCCTGCCGGAGCCCGTGACGGAGCTGCGCACGAAGATCCTCGAGGCGGTCAAGGCCGGCGGCGGCTACGTCAACATCCCGCCGCTGCGCTCCGGCCCGGGCGTCGACATCCTCTTCTCGCCGGGCATGCCGGTGGTGTGGACCCAGATCGACGTCGGCGGCGACGGCTCCGACGACGCGCCGGTCGTGCAGTCCGACGCAGACCTCGACAGCCTCTGAGGGCCTGCTCAGCCCCCACCAGCACTCAGGCGCGTGCGGCCTCGTGCAGCCACTCGCCGAACCGCTGCTCGTCGGCGGGCACGGCGATGAGGTAGCCCTGGGCTCGATCGCAGCCCAGGGCGCGCAGCCGCTCGAGCTGGGCGCGGGTCTCGACGCCCTCGCCGACGGTGCGCATCCCGCGCTCGTGGGCGAAGTCGATCACGGTGGCGATGGTCTGCTCCGCGTCGTCGGGTGCGACGAGGCGGCGGTCGAGTTTGAGTTCGGAGGCGCGGAGGTCGATCACCCGCCGCGGCGAGGAGTGCCCGGCGCCGAAGTCGTCGATGGAGACGACGACGCCGATCTCGCGCAGCCGGTCGAGACGCCCGGCGACCCGCCCGGGATCGGCGATCACGGTCTCCTCGGTGACCTCCAGCGTGAGGCGGGTGGGGTCGATCCCCGAGCTGTCGAGCTCTTCGCGCACGCTCGTGTAGAAGTCCTCCGTCGCCAACTGGGACGGCGCGACGTTCACGGCGACGTCGAGCGGCGGGCCCTTCCGCTGCCATGACGCCGCAGCACGGCACCCGGCGCGCAGCATCTGGCGGCCCAACTGATGGATCGCCCGGGTGCGCTCGGCGATCGGGATGAAGACGGCGGGCGGCACGAACCCGAACTCGGGGTGTCGCCACCGGCCGAGCAGCTCGGCGGCGACGACGCGACCGGTCGGCACGGAGATCTGCGGCTGGAAGAACGGGACGATCTGCTCGTCCGCCACCGCGGCGGGCAGATCGGCGACCAGACGCTCGATCGTGCTCGACTCGCGGATTACCGACATGACTGCGATCGTTCCCGATCCCGCCGCGGGAGTCAACGGGGGTTGCGTTCGAGCCGTTCGGGTGTATACCGCGAATCGCTCCGCAGCTCTATCCCTCCCGACGCCGCGTTCGACACCTGATAATAGGGAGTCCGATCCGAGCATCCCGAACCACCGGGCCCCGACCGAGGAGCCGCATGACCATCGTCACGTCCGACGACACCGACGCGACCCCCGCACTCCGCCGCAACAACGTGCGCGTCAGCGGAACCGCCACAGGACGCCCGCTGATCTTCGCGCACGGGTTCGGGTGCAGCCAGGAGATGTGGCGCCTGGTCGCCCCCGCTTTCGAGTCGGAGCACCCGGTCGTGCTGTTCGACCTCGTCGGCTCGGGAGGCTCCGACCTGTCCGCCTACGACGCCGGCAAGTACGACTCGCTGCACGGCTACGCCGACGACGTCATCGAGATCGCCGAGGAGCTCGGCCTGTCCGACGCCGTCTTCGTCGGGCACTCGGTGAGCTCGATGATCGGCGTGCTCGCGGCCATCCGCCGTCCGGACCTGTTCGGCGCGCTCGCCCTCGTCTCCCCGTCGCCTCGGTACGTCGACGACGGCGACTACCGGGGAGGCTTCACCCAGGACGACATCGACGGGCTGCTCGACGCCCTCGACCGCAACTACCTCAACTGGTCGGCGACGCTCGCGCCGCAGATCATGGGGAACCCGGACTCCCCTGAGCTCGGCGACGAGCTCACTGAGAGCTTCTGCCGCACCGATCCGCAGATCGCCCGGCAGTTCGCGCAGGTCACCTTCTTGTCGGACAACCGCCGCGACCTGGCCAAGGTGACCGTGCCGACGCTGGTCCTCCAGTGCTCGGACGACATCATCGCGCCGATCGAAGTGGGCCGTCACGTGCATGAGAACATCGCCGGCAGCACCTTCGTGCAGCTCGCCGCCACCGGTCATTGCCCGCACCTGTCCGCCCCGCAGGAGGTCGTCGCCGCCCTCGCCGGGTTCGTCGCCCTCCCCGGGCCCGTCGGCGAGCCCGTCTCGGAATGACCACGGACGACGCCGCCGCGCTCTACGACGCGGCGCCCTGCGGCCTGCTGACGACGGATGCGGACGGCCGCATCACCCACGCGAACGCCGCGCTGGTGGCGTGGACCGGCTTCCCCCGGTCCGAACTCCTCGGGCGCGGCTTCGCCGACCTGCTCGACCCGGGGAGCCGCATCTTCTACGAGACGCGCCAGCTGCCCGTGCTCCTGCTCGACGGGGAGGTGCACGAGGTCGCCGTGAGCATCGTCGCCGCCGACGGCACACGGCTTCCCGCCCTGATGAACTCCACCACGGTGACGGATGCCGGCGGTGCCGTGCAGCGGATCGACGTCGCCGTGTTCGACGCCACCCGCCGCGAGGACTGGGAGCGTCAGCTGCTCGCGGCCCGGCGCGCGGCCGAGGAGTCCGAGGCGCGCACACGCGCCCTGCAGGAGGCGTCGGCCGCCTTCGCCGGCTGCGACACCGAAGACGCCCTGGCCGAGACCCTCGCCATCGGGGCGCGGCGCGCGTTCTCGGCCGCCGGCTCCGCCGTGCACTTCGCGACCGCCGGCGGTTTCGTGCTCGCCGGGGGCACGACGCCCGTCGACCTCCACACCCTGCTCGACGGCCGCGAGCTCGACGAGCACATCCTCGTGCTGGGCACGGATGAGGAGGCAGCGGACGAGGAGGCAGCGGACGGGCAGGCCGGCGAGGAGGCCGGCGACGACGAGCGCGACGAAGGGCGCGGGGACCTCGCGGCCGCGCTCGAACAGGCCCGGGTCGCCGAGCTGACCATCACCCCCCTGCTCGACGGCGCCCAGGTGATCGGCGCGATCACCTGCTTCTTCGGGCGTGCGCGGGGGCTGGACGGCCTCCAGACCGACCTGCACTACGCGCTCGCCCGCCAGGCCGCGCAGGTGCTCCGCCGCATCCGGCTGCAGGCACAGCTCGAGGCGTACGCCCTCCACGATCCGCTGACCGGTCTCGCCAACCGCACGCTGCTGCGCACCTGCCTCAGCGATGCCCTCGACACGGCCATCGAGGCGCACACGCCGATCGCCCTCGTCTTCGTCGACCTCGACGGCTTCAAAGAGATCAACGACGAATTCGACCATCAGGTCGGCGACGCGGTGCTGCGGGAGGTCGCGAGCCGCCTGAACGCGACCATCCGTCAGGACGATGTCGTCGGGCGGTTCGGCGGAGACGAGTTCCTCATCGTCTGCGAGGGTGCCGACGAGTCCGCTGCCGAGGCGATCGCGGAGCGGGTGCGGGAGGCGATCCGGCGGCCGCTCGCCGGCATCGCGGACGAGCGTGCGATCAGCGCCAGCATCGGCGTCGCGGTCTACCGGCCGGCGGGCCGCGAGCCGCTCTCCACCTCCGACATCTTCCGCTTCGCCGACCGGGCGATGTACGCGTCGAAGGATGCGGGCAAGGACCGCGTGAGCGTCACGACGATCTGAGCCAGTCGCTCCTGCGCCCGAGGAGGTCGGACGGGTCGTCGTAGACCTGCGACGCTCCCGCCTGGAGCAGTTCGTCGGTGCCGCTGCCTCCGGAACGGACGCCGATCGAACGAACCCCTGCACGCTTCGCAGCACGCGCATCCCAGACGGCATCGCCGATCATGATCGCCTCGTTCGCCATCGCACCGGCCCGGTCGAGAGCGACCTGGAGGATACCGGGATCGGGTTTGGCCTCCTCCACGTCGTCCGCCGATGTCGTGGCGGTCACGGCGTCGGAGGCATCGAGGGCATCCAGGAGCAGACGGAGCTCGTCCTGGGGTGCGGATGTGGCGAGCACGGTGCGCACACCGTCTCGGTGCAGCGAACGCAGCAGATCGCCCGCACCTCCGAACGCCACGAGCCGGTGGGCGAGGTCCCGGTAGTTGCGGGAGTGGAGGTCCTTCGCCCGTGCGATCCACTCGTCGTCGCGCTCGCCGACGAGGGATCGGAGCAATCGAGCAGAATCCTGCCCGATCGCCCGGTGGATGCGCCATGCGTCCACATGGACGCCGCACTCGTCGAACGCACGCTGCCACGCGTCGACGTGCAGGTAGTTGGAGTCGACGAGAGTGCCGTCGACGTCGAAGAGGACCACGGATATCGTCATGCTCCTGCTTACACCCCTTGACAGAACTGTCCACTCCCGTACGTTGGTTAGCGCACTAACCGGATGGCAGGCCGGACCGGTCGAGCCGGGCGGCAGTACTGCATCCCCGGTTACGGCGGCGGCCTGGAGGCGGGGGTCTCACCGGGTCGCCGCCGCGCTTTCCGGTAGGGCCCGGCGCCGCGTCCTCACGGTGACGGGGGCGTGGCGGATCGGTCAGCGAGCGGGCGGGGAGTCCACCCGGGCGATGCTCGCTGCCTCCTCGAGCGCGGGCAGGGCCGCACGCAGGGCGGCGACCTGTGTCGCGTCGAGTCCGTCGAGGATGCGGGTGACGGCGCGCGCCCGGTCGGAGCGCGCCTCCAGCAGCAGCTCGATGCCCGCCTCCGTGCCCGACACGAAGAAGGAGCGGCCGTCGTCGGGGTCGGGGCTGCGCTCGACCAGGCCGCGCGCCTCCAGCTCGGAGACGAGGCGGGTGACGGTCGGGGCGGCGACCTGCTCGGTCGCGGCGACCTCGCTCGGGCGCAGCGGACCGGTGCGGACGATCGTCGACAGTGCGGAGAGCTGGCCGTGGCTGAGGCCCCCGGTGCCGGAGCGGATGCGGCGGTTCAGCCGTCCGACGGCGAGCGCGAGCCGTCCGGCCACGTCGTCGCGGTCGGGTCCGTTCGTGTCGTCATGCTCGGGCTGCACCCACGTCCTCGCCTTCGTCGCTGGTGGACCGCTCGGGCGCGATCCCCTCCCCATGAACATACTTGGCTCCGCCCGCGAACGAGGCGATGGCGCCGATGACGCTCATGATCGCCGCGGCGAGGAACACGATCACGAGGCCGTCGTGGAACGGCCCGGAGATCAGCTGCGGGAAGAACTCCTTGCCCGTCAGGGTGGCGGCGTCGACGTGCGGACTCGACAGCAGGCCGGTCGGAGCGAGCAGGCTCTGGATGGGGTTGTAGCCCAGGAACGCCGCGAACAGGCTGCCGACGGGTGGGGTGTTCCCGATCTGGGCGGCGACGCTCTGCGGCACGCCGTGCGTCGTGAGGCCCTGGGTGAGTGCGGTCGGCAGGGCGACGGAGAGTCCCGCGATCATCAGGGAGAAGAAGATGCCGATGGAGAGCGAGCTGCCCGCGTTGAGGGCGGCGCCCGCCATGCCCGATGCGGCGCCGCGTTCGTTCGGCGGCACGCTGTTCATGATGGCCGTGCGGTTCGGGGACGAGAAGAGGCCGGAGCCGATGCCGTTGAGGCCGGTCAGCAGTGCGAACTGCCAGTACTCGAAGTTCACCGGGATGAGCAGCATCCCGACGAAGGTGGCGGCGACGAGCAGCAGGCCGACGGTGGCGAAGGCGCGCGAGCCGAACCGGTCGGAGAGCGCGCCCGAGATCGGGCCCGCGATGAGGAACCCGATGGTGATCGGCAGCATGTAGATGCCCGCCCAGAGGGGCGTCGACTCGTAGCTGTACCCGTGCAGCGGCAGCCAGATGCCCTGCAGCCAGATGATCAGCATGAATTGGAGGCCGCCGCGCCCGATCGCAGCGAGGAAGCCGGCGAAGATGCCGGCCGAGAACGGCCTGATGCGGAACAGCCGCATGTCGAACATCGGCGACGGCACCTTGAGCTCGACGAATACGAACGCCACCAGCAGCAGGAGGCCGCCGATGATCGATCCGAGCACCCACGGGTTGCCCCAGCCCTGGCTGCTGTCGCCGTAGGGCTGGATGCCGTAGGTGATGCCGGTGAGCAGGGCGATAAGCCCGATGCCGAACGTCGCGTTGCCGAGCCAGTCGATGCGGCCGGGGTTCTTCTGCCCGACCTCGTGGAGCGACTTGATGGACCAGATGGTGCCGATGATGCCGAACGGCACGGAGACGAAGAACACCATGCGCCAGTCGATCTCGGCGAGCACGCCGCCGAGGATGAGTCCGATGAACGATCCGGCGATGGCGGCGACCTGGTTGAGGCCCAGCGCGAAGCCGCGCTTGTTGGCCGGGAAGGCGTCGGTCAGGATGGCCGTCGAGTTCGCGAACAGCATCGCACCTCCGATGCCCTGCACGAAGCGCCACGCAATCAGCCACATGGCCCCCGGCCCGCCGGTGAACGGGTCGAGGCAGAGGGCGATCGCCGCGATCGTGAAGATCACGAAGCCGAGGTTGTAGATGCGCACGCGCCCGTACTGGTCGCCCATCCGGCCGAACATCACGACGAGCACCGCGGTGACGAGCATGTAGCCCATCAGCATCCAGAGCAGGTAGGAGACGTTGCCGGGCTCGAGCGGGTTCAGCTTGATGCCGGTGAAGATGGCCGGCAACGAGATGATGACGATCGACGAGTTGATCGTCGCCATGAGCATGCCGAGCGTGGTGTTCGAGAGCGCCACCCACTTGTAGTGCGGGTGGTCTTTGGTGAAGATGCCGGTGCGGGCCACGGGAGCTTCCTGACTGGGGTGCGTGTGCGTACGTGGGGGATCTGGTTGCTTTATATGCATTAACTATATATCCGCACGGAGCCGCCGCGACCGACCCGCGAGGTTTAGGGTGACTGTGAGACACAGCTCAAGTTGGCAGTTGCACAGCGCAGTTGGCAGTAACGCACAACCGAGTTGGCAGTGCACAGCGCACTTGGCAGTAGCCGGCCTTAGTTCATTCGAGTCAATCGGACAGGTGCGCGAAGGTTCACAGCCGCAAGATCCGCCTAGGCTCCCACCTCACGACCATGCTTCCTGGGCGCCGGCCCCCTCATTCAAAAATGGAAGCCTATTCGCCGACAACCAGCTGGGCGCGCTTTTGGATCTGGAAGTCTCTTGCCCCGGGTAAGGTGAGCGAAACCCGGCACGAGCCAGAAAGCGAGATATCGATGCCCACGGGACCGCTGCACTACCGCACCTATCAGGATTCGACAGGAATCGGCGTCACGGAGTGCCGATGCATGATCGGCGCCGACCATCTCGACGACGGCAGCGTGGTCGATAGTGCCGATGACGAAGGCGCAGCCGATGGACTGAGTGTCTGGGATGCCGCCGAGATCTGGGCATCGCGAGGGAAAGACGAAGACGACACTTTCGGCTTCAGCGCCGAGGAGCTTGAGCAAGCGCTCAACGAGAACTAACTAACGGTTGCGACGCCTCGCTTCCTCTCTTGGCCCCATGACCCGCTAGATACTGTCAAGTCGAGTTGCACAACGCAGTTGGCCGTTATGCACCACATAGTTGTCGGCGCAGAACGTAGTTGGCAATGGCTATCATTGAGCCGCATCCCTCGCCCCGGGCGCGAAGCGAGGGCTCGGCTCTCCCCCAAGGTGGAGCACTTTCGCGTTTCTCCGGGTCAGTCCAGCGGTGCGCGGCTAGTTCTGCAGTCGAAGATCCTCATCTCGCTCGACGGCGTCGCCATCGCCAGCACGAGCAAACGGTCGCGAGTCAGCGTCACGCCACCTAGCGCTGAACGGCGTGGATTGCGGCGAGGTGGTCGGAGTGTCACTCAGTTCGGGCCGCGTCCATCGGAAGACTTCATGGGTGCCGGCGGCAATCCCCAGTCCCGGGGCGGCCAAGGGGATCTTGCCGAGCTTCTTGTCTCTTAGGCATGCCGTCCAGGTGATGGATTGTCATCCGAGCGCTACATCGTCGTGCCTATGCCCTCAAACGCTCACTCCAGATAGATGTCAACGAGTCAAGCCGCACAAAATCGATGGTCACCAACGTATAAACAAACACAACAATTGCCACTCCGATGGGGCCGTTGCTACCGATAAAGGCGAGGGCGTCGCGATCGGCGAACCGGTCGGAGCAGGAGCCGCAGCCGGGGTCACCTCCACTGCGGCAAGGTTCCATTGGTCCTCGGTCGGTGCGGTGTCGTTGATGGTGACCGCGGTACCGGCTGCCCCTGTCGTTCCACTGGTGCGTTGCATCCAGAAGTCGTCACCGACGGCAGCATCGGCGAACTCGTGGACCAGAGCCTGACCCGCACCCAGCGTTCGTGCGGTCGAATCGTCCCAGTCGTTACCGACACCCACGACCTGAGAGCCGGCACCCGTCGTCGTCACGGTGACGGACGATCGCGCTGACGGCAACACGCCAAAAGCGGGTTCGACACATCGGAACCTCCATCTTCATCTCGGGTCATGTTTTCAACGCTTCAGACCGAAATTGTCATGTTTCCGGGGGTGACTGACGTTGTCGCTATGTCTCGCCGCAGGAATCTTCACCGACTTCGGCTAGAGAGTGCAAGCATTGTGGGCCCACCGCTGATCGCTGAAGAGCAGTCCAGCCCAATTCACTGCGCAGCCGAATCAGGACGAAGCTCCGTGTTAGCCTCACCTGCTCGATCATCGAGAAGCTGCACATCCAGGGCCGCGTCCCGGGAAACGTCACCCAGATGCCATCAGAGTTGCTGCCGACCAAATAGCTCGGCCCACGATAGCTGTTCCGGAGCTCGAGTCGAATTCTGTGGGTGAACACCTGAAGTGGTGAAACCACCAGGAATCGGGCGCAGAACCCGAGTATCAAAACACCCGACACGATAGCAACTGGGTGGCCACTCGTTACGAGAAGCGCGCCGAGAACAACTCCCAGAACCAACACCGCAATCGCGATGCGAACCCGGGGGACCAATCCGAGATTGGCGAACGTGACTACGAATGCCCTATTCCACAGATCCTTCGTCGTCACCGCAGTCGGCGGACCGAACACCACACCCGCGCCGGTCTTGTCCCGTCGGCCCACCGCTCCAGGCACACCGTCGTTCGCCTCATTCGTCGACATCGTGCTTCACCGTTTCATCCGTCCTCACCGAGATCCTCAGAAAGAAGACCTTCGTCCACGAACCAGTTCGGATCGTTGCGGGGTCGTGTCGCCTCGGTCCACCACGCTTGGAGCCAATTGTAGGAGTGCTTGGTTGCCATGAGGGCGGTGAACCCACTTGGTCCCAGTTCGTCGTAGCTAGAGATGTATGCGTTGGCTGTTCCCTCTGTGTCTTCGCGGGCATTAGCGCTAAGCGACACGAGCGTGTCGTAGGTCGTCGTAATTGGTGGCCCAAGCACTCTTTCTGCACGGTTGACTACTGGAACGTATCCGGGGATAGAAAACGACGGCGCAGCTGGTTTACATACGGCCTGGTGCCCAGAAGCGCTAGCGACCAGGCGGGAGCCATGCGCGACGACGCGGCCACTATTGATGGCAGCGAGAGTGATCGGGGCTACAGACCTGCCGTGCGGTCCTGCATCGGTCAGCATGAGCCCCCAGCATCCACTCAGGTCGTTTCCATTCACCGGGTCGTTCGGGTAGTTGTAGGCGTTGGTGTTGCCGCCGGCCACGGGGTCGATCGAGAGGAACCGTCCGAACAGCGGCACGTACTGTCGTGCTCCCATTTCGGTGGTGTCGATGGAGCCTTCGTGCTCATAGAGTTTCTGATGCGATCCTTCCCACCCGTAGGTTGCACCTTGGGGTGTGTTCGCTGGCACCGCGTCGTCGGCTCCCAGCGTTCCTATGAGTCGGGTAGTGGGGTCGATGGGGTTCCCGAATGGGTCGTATTGGGCGAGTTGTCCTTGCCGGACCCCTGACCCATCGGTGGTGATGATGACGTCGCCGTGGATGTTCGGGAACGACCACGCCGAGGTGGACACTTGGAGGGAGACGACCACACCACCGGGAAGTGCGAGGGTGCGCTCGGTGACGCCACCCCCGGTGGTGAGGGTCCAGTCGGGGCTATCGCCGTCACCGCTGAAGCTGTAGCGGACGGTGTTGCCGGGACCTGAGACCGGGGTGACGGTGCGGCCGACGATCCGCCCGGTGACGTCGCGGATATAGCTGACCGTCGGCCCACCCGATGTCGTGGTGGAGATGTGACGGTCGGACTGGTCGTAACCGATCGTCTGGTCGGCCAGCGTCGTCGTGTTGCCGTGCACATCATAGGAGAGGGTGCCGGCCCCGAGGCTGGTGGTCGCGATCGGCGAACCGGTCGGAGCTGGGGCCGCAGCCGGGGTCACCTCCACTGCGGCAAGGTTCCATTGATCCCCGGTCGGTGCGGTGTCGTTGATGGTGACCGCGGTACCGGCTGCCCCTGTCGTTCCACTGGTGCGTTGCATCCAGAAGTCGTCACCGACGGCAGCATCGGCGAACTCGTGGACCAGAGCCTGACCCGCACCCAGCGTTCGTGCGGTCGAGCCGTCCCAGTCGTTACCGACACCCACGACCTGAGAGCCGGCAGTCGTCGTGGTCACGGTGACGGACGGTGCACCCGAGGCCGCGCCTGCGGCAGCACTGGCGCCGATCCCGGCAGCGCCGGAGTAGGCGAGGACGCTGATCGACTTGTGGTAGCCGTTCGTGTTCGACAGGGTCGCGGTGACCGAGGTGTTGGAAAGGGTTCCGGGTGTTGTGGCTGTCCAGATCTCGCTGGTCCCGTAGCGGGTGTTGGCTCGCTTGACGAGACTCCAGGTGAGACCGGCTCCGGTGACGGTGGCGGTCTGCCCCGCCGTTTGGCCGGGACCATCGGCGCTGACCAGGGCGACCAGCACGTCCCCGGACTTCGTCGAGGCTTCTCATGCTGCGGCTCTGCGGCTAGCCCTTAGTCCGCGCCCGGAACGAGGTACCACCTCGGAGCTATCACCCTCTGAGTTGCTGGACTTCAGCCGGAGCAGGATGGCAACACCCGCGGCGTGGCGTGAAGCACAGGAGCGCCTCGCACGTGCTGCCGATTCGAGGCGTGAGGGCGCCAACGAGTCGATGCGTCGCTATCAGGTCGAAGCGAAGCGCCGCCAAGCCGCGAACCAGCAGCGCTGGACTGGCTCATTCGAGGGTCCGGCAGCTCCAGCGTCGAGCACTCGAATCACGGTGTACCAAGGTGGCGCGCCCGGACTCGGCAAGCGCGCGTAGCGGCGCTCACTCCTCTACCCCTGGGGACGTCGGTTCGATGACAGACAGGCGCCCGGTCGGGTCGACGCTGCTCACCGGCAAGGCTTTTACGTCCGAGTGGATGCTGCGGCCGCATCGACGGAACCGGGTGCCATCCTCGCACGCCGATCCCCTCCCAGGCTTCCACTTGGAGCCCGCGGCTGAGGCGGATGGTGCGGGGCCCGACCCGCATCATCCGCAGGCATTCCCGAAACGCCGTGCGTGAAGAGGGCGACGGTATGCGCAACCGCCGCCATCCGTAAGAGAGAGTCAGCCGCAAGCTCTGGTTGTGCGGGCCAACAGGGTTGATCCGCGGCTCCGCCGAGCACTTCGTCGAAACAAGCGCCCACAACGCCTCCTGACACCGTCCAGGCAGAAGTCGATCAAAATCACTGCCAACATGGATTGTGCATGCGACCATGGCGGGCACCAGCGAAACCCGCGTCATCTTCACTGCCACCTGCGTTGTTCAACTGCCAACTCAAGCTGCGTCTCGCATTAGGGTGACGACATGACACTGGGCGACGGTGACGGCGATCCGTCCGAGGGCGCTCCCCGGCGTGACCCGCCGCCGCGTGAACCGTACGTCGGGATCAATGAGGCCTGGGCTACGAAGCTGTTCGTCGACCCGTCGAGTCCCCACGCCGCACAGCGACGCCGCCTGATTCATCGGGCAATGGTGGTGTCGACCGTTGTCTGCGTGGTCGGAGGCCTAGGGCTCATCGTCGTCGGGCTCGTCGCCGTCCTCAGCAACTGAGCTGTCGTCTCCCGCGAGGTTCACGTCGTGGTCGCTATTCCGGCGGAATGAGCGCCACAACGTGAACCTCGACGGGTGGCGGCGCCGCTCAGCCCGCGTGGCCCTGCACGAACCGGGAGGCGGCGATGTCGATCAGCCCGGCGTCGGGCACCAGGGGCGGGATCGACGGGTCGTCCGGGAGTTCGATCGCGGCGGTGAGACGGATGTCGCGCGAGGACGCACCGACGGCGATCCGGAACTCCCCGCCCTCACGGCGCCAGAGGCCGGGCCGGCCGTCCGGGCGCAGCGCCGCGGAGTCCCAGTACGCGAAGTCGCGGCTCTCGAGGGAGAACGCGACCCGCGCCGACTCCCCCGGCTCGATGAGCACCTTCTCGAAGCCGCGGAGCTCGCGCACCGGACGGTGCACCTCAGCGTCGGGGTCCCCGACGTAGAGCTGCACGATCTCGGCGCCGGCGCGGGCGCCGTCATTGCGGACCGTCAGGGCGACCTCCACGCGGGCGGCAGCAGCGTCGACGACATCGACCGAGAGGTCGCCGTACGAGAAGGTCGTGTAGGAGAGGCCGTGCCCGAAGGGGTACCGCACACGCCGGTTCAGTGCGTCGTACCAGCGGTAGCCGATGAAGACGCCCTCGCCGTAGAGCACGGTGCCGCGCTCGCCGATCCAGTTCGGGAAGCCGGGGGTGTCCTCGACGGCCAGCGGATAGGTCTCGGCGAGCTTGCCGGAGGGGTTGGCCCGGCCGAAGAGCACGTCGGCCACTGCGTGACCCGTGCCCTGTCCGCTCAGGCCGGCCTCGACGATGGCGTCGACCCGATCGTGCCACGGGTCCAGGGAGACCGGCGAGCCGTTCGAGAGCACCACGGTGAGCGACGCCCCCGTGCGCTCGCGCACGTCGGCGAGCCGGGAGATCAGGGCGACCTGGTCGGCGGGCAGGTCGAGGGAGTCGCGGTCGTTGGCCTCCTGCTCGTACGAGAGCGGCAGCCCGGCGAAGACGACGATCGCCTCCGCCTGCGCCGCGAGGGTCGCGGCTTCGTCGATGAGTCGCTCTGCGGCGGCCGAGAGGGGGCCGCGGCCCGCGCGCTGGACGGCCTCGGCGAGGTGCAGCTCCTTGGCGAGCGTCGCCGACCGTCGGGCGACCGCCGGCTTCTCCTCGTCGAAGCCGACGCCGTGCGCGGCGAGGATGGCGAGGTTGTCGTCCTGGTACGCGTTGCGGATGGCGTGCACATAACCGGGGGCGAACGTGACCCGGTCGCCCGCGATGGCGCGCACGGCCTCGAGGGGGACGTCGACGAATGTCGGATCGACACCGGAGGACCCTCCGCCCTGGATGCGCGCGTGCTCGGCGAACGCCCCGATCACGGCGATCCGCGCGTCACCGTGCTCGGCGAGCGGAAGGACCGGCGCGGCCGCCTCGGAGGCGGACGTGTTGCGGAGCAGCGTGATGCAGGCCGCGGCGGCCTCCCGCGCGAGCCGGTGGTGCTCGTCGGCCCGCAGCAGCACGAGCTGCTCGCCGCTGAGGCGGTCGCCCGCGGTGTGCCCGAGATCCATCACCGCACCGTCGACCTGATCAGCGGCGGGATACGCGCGGGCGACGAGCGCGAGCACCCGTCGCGCGGCCCGGTCGACGACGGACTCGTCGAGCTCGCCCGCACGGACGGCGGCGACGACCTCCGCGTCCGTCCGGCCCGCGGTGCCCGGCATCTCCAGATCCAGACCCGCCCGCAGGGCGGCGACCCGGTCGTGCACGGCGTTCCAGTCGGAGACCACGGCACCGGCGTATCCCCAGTCGTCGCGCAGCACCTCGGTCAGCAGCCAATGGTTCTGCGAGGCGTGGACTCCCAGCAGCCGGTTGTAGGAGCACATCACGGTCCACGGGTCGGCGAGCCGGACGACCCGCTCGAACGCGGCGAGGTACGTCTCGCGGAGGGTGCGCTCGTCGGCGACGACGGAGATCCGCGTGCGCTCGATCTCCTGGTTGTTCGCGGCGAAGTGCTTCAGCGAGGTCCCGACGCCCGTGGACTGCACGCCGTCGACGTACGCTGCGCCGAGTTCGCCCGCGTGGAGCGGATCCTCGGAGAAGTACTCGAAGTTGCGCCCGCAGAGCGGCGAGCGCTTCATGTTGACGCCGGGCCCGAGGACGACCTGGACGCCTTCGGCCCCGGCCTCCTCGCCGATCGCGGCACCGACCCGGCGCATCAGCTCCCTGTCCCAGGACGCCCCCATCGCCGCGGCGGTCGGGAAGCCGGTCGCCGGCACCCACACCATGTCGACGCCGGTCTCCTTGCGCAGTCCGTGCGGGCCGTCGCCGACCTCGATCGCGGGGACGGGCGCGGGCAGGCCGGGGCGGTCGATCGTCTGGGTGAACCAGTCGTCGACGCCCGAGAGCAGCGACGCCTTCTCCTCCAGGGTGAGCGCGGCCAGGGTTTCGTCGACATCGAACGGGGGGACGTGCATGGTGTTTCCTTCCAGGGCGCGGAACCGTGTCCGAGCGGGTGGGTGCCGAGGCGTCAGCGGGTGGTCTGCAGGAGCGCTGCTGCGCTGCTGTCGACGAGGAACCGCGGGGAGGCGCAGCGGGTCAGGATCGTCGCCGGCCAGTCCGGCTCGTACGAATCCGCTGCCGCCAGCCGGCGCACGGTCGATTGCTTGTGCTCGCCGGTGACGACCATGATCGCGGCGCGCGAGAGGTCGCGGATGGTGCCGATGCCGACCGTGACCCCGAACCGCGGCGCCCGATCAAGGCTGCCGAGGCTGGGGAAGGTACCGAGGTTGTCGCGGCGCGTGTCGTCGCCCAGAGCGACGACCCGAGTGACGGTGTCCTCCGCCGCGCCGACCGGATTGAGGGCGACGTGGCCGTCGGAGGCGCCGGACGCCAGCAGGAAGACGTCGATCCCCCCGGCCTCCGCCAGCCGTCGGTCGTAGTCGCCGGCCTCGGCGTGCGGGTCCGGATACCAGAGGTTCGTCTCCGGGATGCGGTGCTCAGGGCGCGCCGCCCGGTTGAGGCGGTCGAGGATGTCGCGCCGGCCGTACCCGACGCAGCTGTGGGCGAGCGAGGGGTCGACCGCGCGGAAGCCGTCGTCGACCTGCTCGACGTACTCGTCCATCAGAGCGATGACGACGCGGCTGAGGTCGAGGCCGCGGTCGGCGACGAGGCGGGCGAGCTGCTCGTACGTGGTGAGCGGGCTGCGGCCGGTCGGACAGCCCAGGACGAATGTCCGTCCCTCCGCTGCCGCTGCCGCGATCGCATCGGCGATCTGCTCGGCGGCGGAGCGGCCGACGTCGTCGGGGGTGTCGAGGATTTCGGGCGCGATGCGCATGGGGACTCCTTGTCTGAGGGTCGGGGAAGGACACGTCGGGCGCTCGCACGGAGGCGGGCGCCTCACTCCTTGATCGCGCCGTTGAGCACGCCGCTGATGAAGTGGCGCTGGAAGAAGGCGTAGAGGAGCAGCACGGGCACGGCGACGATCAGCGACCCGGCAGCCAGCAGGTTGACGTCGAGGGTGTTCTTGCCCTGGAAGACGCCGAGGGCGAGGGTGGCGGGCTGGATCGACGGGTCGGCGATGAACACCAGCGAGAGGAAGAAGTCGTTCCAGGTCCACATGAACGACAGCAGCGCCAGGGTGAGGACGGCGGGCCGCGAGATCGGGAGCAGCACCTGCCAGAGGATGCGCCACGAACGGGCGCCGTCCATCTCCGCCGCTTCGATGAGCGACGGCGGGACGGCACGGAACGTCGCGCGCATCCAGAACGCGCCGAACGGCACGCCCATCCCGATCTGGATGATGATCAGGCCGAGCCACGAGTTCGTCAGCCCCAGCGACTGGAACGTGTAGTAGAGCGGGATGATGAAGACCTCGGCCGAGATCATCAGGCCGAACAGCACGAGCGGGAAGATGACCTTCTGGCCGGCGACCCCGAGGACCCCGAAGGCGAACCCGGAGAGGATGGCCAGCACGGTCTGCCCGACGACGGCGCCGACCGTGATGACGGCGGATGCGACCATCGCCGAACCGAAGCCTCCGGCGTTCCAGGCGACCGCGAAGTTGTCCCACTGCGGATGCAGGAGGTCGAGCTGACCGCTCCGATTCGGGCTCAGGGCTGTGAACAGGAACCAGACCACCGGGAAGAGGACGAAGATCGACACCAGGATCAGGACGGTGTGGTTCAGCAGGCGCTCGGCGCGGGAGATCATGCGTTCTTCTCCTCGGACAGTCGGGTGATGATGAGGGCGACGAGCAGGCAGACGACGGCGAGGATGATGCCGATGGCCGCGGCCATGCCCACGTCCGGGTTGAGGAACGCCTTGCGGTACAGCAGGAGGGCGGGCGTCGTCGTCGACGTGCCGGGACCGCCCTGCGTCGTCACCCAGACGAGGTCGAAGGCGCGCAGGGCACCGGTCACGGTGAGCGTGAGAGCCACCGCGATCTGACCCTTGAGGCTCGGGAGGGTGATCGAGAAGAACTCCCTCACCGGTCCGGCGCCGTCGATGCGGGCCTGCTCGTAGAGCTCGCCGGGAACCGCGGCGACGCCGGCGACGAAGAGCACCATGCACAGCCCCATCGCCGTCCAGGTGCCGATGACGCCGAGTGCGGGCAGCGCCCAGGTGAAGTCGCCCAGCCAGTTCTTCGCCAGGTCGCCGAGCCCGACGGCGCGCAACGCGCTGTTGAGCGGGCCGTCCGGTCCGTAGATGCGCTTCCAGATGACCGCGACGACCACGCTCGTGAGCACCTGCGGGAGGAACAGCAGCCAGCGGTAGACACCGCTGCCGCGCGTCCGCCCGCGCCCCAGCAGCGCGGCCGAGAACAGGCCGAGCGCGATCGGGATGAGGGCGAAGAACACGACCAGGACGAGCACATGCGCGAGCGACTCCAGCAGCGCCGGGTCGGTGAAGAACGAGACGTAGTTGCTGAGACCCACCCACCGGGCGACGCTGACGCCGTCCCAGCTGTAGAACGAGTAGTTCAGGCTCTGAACGATGGGCACGAGCACGACGAACCCGTAGAACAGGAGCGCCGGCGCGGCGAACGCCAGCCCGAGCCAGCGACGGCGGCGCGCTCTCGGCGACAGGCGCCGCCGCGACGTCGCACCGCCCCGGGGAGGCCGGCGGACCGCCGCCGGTGCAGCGGCCGGGGCCTCCGTCCGCTGCACCAGATCGGACGAGGTCATGGCGTCAGCCCTTCGCCCGCTCGGCCTGGAAGGCGTCGTAGTCCTTCTGGCCGGCGTCGGCGAGCTGCTTGGGCGTGACCTGCCCGGCGAGCATCTGCTGGAGCTGGCCGCCGATGGTGTCGAGCATCGTCGGGGTGGACCAGTCGAAGTACGGCGTGTAGCCGTTGCTCTTGTCGAGCGACTGCTGCGCCGTGATCTCGCTCGCGAGCTCCGGGTTGCCCGTCGGGATGTTCAGGTCCGAGTGGAGCAGCGGCAGGAAGCCGTGGTCGATCGCCTCCTGCGCGGCCGTCTTGCTGGCCATGAAGTCCAGGAAGGCCGCAGCCGCATCGGGGTTCTTCGACTTGGCCGAGATCGCCAGGTTGGCCGCCGACGCGCCCGTGCCGACGACGTCGCCGCCCTCGACCTGGGGCAGCTGCACGTAGCCGAAGGTCTGCTTCTGCGCGTCCGAGAACGCCAGCGAACCGGTGTACTCGAACCGGAAGGCGGCGTTGCCGCTCAGGAAGTCGTTCTGGGCGTCGGCGTACTGGAGCCCCGCGTAGTTCGGTGTGAACCAGCCGGCGTCCGCCCACTTCTTCACGTCGGTGGCGGCCTGGACGATCCCGGTGTCGGTGATCGGCACGTCGCCGTTCGAGTAGACGAAGTCGCCGATCTTGTCGGCGGGGGCGTAGAGGTTCTGGGTCGCGAACAGGATGGAGGTCGAGGACCCCTTGTCGAGGGAGCCGTAGGCGATCGGGACCTTGCCCGCCGCCTTGATCGCCGCCGCGTCCTTCTCGAAGTCGGCGAGCGTCTTCGGGACCGCCAGCCCCAGCTCGTCCAGCATCGACTTGTTGTAGTAGAGGCCGATCAGCGACGATCTCGCCGCTGGGGTCGCGTACAGCGAGCCGGTGCCCATCTGCTTGCCGTCGGACGTGAACTGCGTCTGGCGGGCGATGGTGTCCGGGATCTCCTTGTCCCAGCCGTAGAGCTTCGAGTAGGCGTCGAGGTTCAGGATGCGGCCGCTCTTGGCGAGCGTGCCCATCGCGGACCAGCCGTTGTTGACCAGGGCGATGTCGGGGCCGTTCGGGTCCGCCAGGCGCAGGTTGACCGTGTTGTTGACCTGGCCCCAGTCCTGCGTGGTGCGCTTGATCGTGATGTTGGGGTGCTGCTTCTCGAACGCCGAGACGACCGAGTCCATCCACTTGCCTTCATCGTTCTGCCAGAAGTCGAGGATCTTGAGGGTGACGTCCTTGCCGGACACGTCTTTCGAGACGGGACGGGACGAATCCGCCGCCGCGGATCCGCCCGGTGCGCACGCCGCCAGCCCCAGGGCAAGTCCGGTCGCCAGAGCAACAGCTCCGACGAGGTGCCGCTTCTTCATGCGAGTCTCCTTTAACTCGTCGCCAATCGTTCACGCCGGTCAGTCGACGCGGGAGCAACGCTAATCTTGACCAGCTCAGTTAGTCCAGTTGGCCGACGATTATCAACCATTCACGCAACTGGTCTGCCTTCGGGCGCTCGCCTGCGCCGCGATGGGCGCCGATCTGCGGGCCCGGAACGGCCCGTCATCGGGCCTCGACCGGAGCGAAGAGACAGACCAGTCGCCCATCTGGTTGTTAATCCACCATGAACTGGCATAACTGGTCTTCTTGTGGTTAGCGTGGAGAGTCCGCCGACGACGGCGGCGCGCAGAGTCGCGACACCGAGCACTCCGAGGAACCCCCATGACCACTGTGATCGGCATCGACATCGGCGGCACGAAGACGCAGCTGGCGCTCGCCGACGCCGAGGACATCGATGCTGACATCGACGCCGGAACGACCCTGCGCGAGGAGACCGTGCCGTCGTCGTCCTGGCGCGCCGGGCTGGGCGACGTCGAGGCGGATGCCCGGGCCGTCCACGACCTCATCCTCGACCGGTTCGGCGACGACGCCCGCACCGCGGCCGTCGCGGTCGGTGCGCACGGTTGCGAGAACACCGCCCAGTGCGCGGCCTTCCAGCGCGCCCTGGCCATCCGCTGGGAGGGGCCGGTCCTCGTCGTGAACGACTCGGAGCTCATCGCCCCGGCGATGGGCGCCGGGGCGGCGATCGGCGTCGTGGTCGGCACCGGATCCATCGCGACGGCGCGCGATGCCGACGGCGGCCTCGTGACCGCAGGCGGCTGGGGCTGGCTGCTGGGCGACGAAGGAAGCGCCCCCGGCCTGGTGCGCGAGGCGACGCGGGCGGTCCTGGACGATGTCGACCGCGGCAACCCGTTCGACCCCCTGGGAGTGCGGCTGCTGGCGGCGTTCGACGCCGGCGACGCCGCCGAGCTGGCCCTCGCCGTGACCGAGTCGTCGGCCGCAGAGGTCTGGGGCCGCTCCGCGCCCGAGGTTTTCGCCGCAGCGGACGAAGGGTCGGAGCTGGCGGCCGCCGTCATCGCCGACGCGGGAGACCGCCTCGCCGGGCTCGTCGTCCGGCTGATCGAGCGCGGCATCCGGGCGGACACCGTCGTCGCCGGCGGCTCGGTCGTGCAACGCCAGCCCCGCCTCCAGGACGCGTTCCGCACCTCCCTCGCCGAGCGGGCCGACGGCCTCCCCCTGGCCATCCTCGACCGGACGCCCGTCCACGGCGCCCTCGCACTCGCCCGCGGCCTGCTCGCCGCCGGACGTCCCCCCATCCAGATCGGAGTCATCCCACAGTGAAAGTAACGCTCATCGGCGCCGGCAGCCGCGAGTTCGCCGGCACCATCATCCGCGACCTGCTCCTGAGCGAGCCGATCGCCGCGAAGGGCCTCGAGATCCAGCTCATGGACATCGCCGCCGAACCGCTCGCCGAGATGGAGGAGTACGCCCGCGGCGTGATCGCGCGCCTCGGCCACGCGGCGACGGTGACGTCGACGACCGACCTCGACGCCGCGGTGACCGGGGCGGACTTCGTCGTGACCGCGATCGAGGTGAACCGCTACCACTACTGGTCGCAGGACTTCACCATCCCCCGCCGCTACGGCTTCCGGCAGGTCTACGGCGAGAACGGCGGCCCCGGCGGGCTCTTCCACGCGCTCCGGCAGTTCACGCCGCTGCTCGAGATCGCCCGCGCCATCGAGCGGCTCGCCCCCGACGCCGTCTTCCTCAACTTCTCCAACCCGGAGCACAAGGTGTGCGAGGCGATCACCCGGCTGACGAACGTGAAGGTCGTCGGCCTCTGCCACGGCTACTTCCAGGGCGCCCGCCAGATCGCCGCCCTGCTCGACAGGCCGCTCGACGAGCTCGATCTCGCCGCGGCGGGGATCAACCACTTCACCTGGTTCCAGCGGGTCCGCGACCGGGCGACCGGCGAGGACCTCTACCCGCGCTTGCGCGAGCTCGAGCACTCCGCGAACTGGGTGTCCGACTGGCACGAGGTCGCGCTCTCGCGCATCCTGCTGCGCCGCTTCGGCCTCTGGCCCTCGCCCAGTGCCAACCACATCGGCGAGTACCTCTCGTGGGCCGACGACTACGTCCCCGCGCAGCTGCAGTACTTCCACGATCCCGCGGACGGCTCGCCCTGGCGCGAGGGGGCGGCGACGCCGGAGTGGTACTACGAGATCCGGTTCGCGGACACCGACCGCCCGTATCAGCCGCCGAAGCACGCGCAGAAGTCGCTGGAGGACACGCTCGCCGAGCGGCCCCTGGTCTCCTCCGAGGAGCTCGCGATCCCGATCATCGAGTGGGTCGCCTGCGGTGTCGAGCGCGACCTGCCCGCCGTGAACCTGCCCAACCGGGGTGCGATCCCCGGCCTGCCGGACGACATGGTCGTGGAGGTCGCGGCGCAGGTGGTCGACGGCGAGCTCGTCCCGATCCCGACCGAGCCGCTGCCGGAGGCCGTGTCGGCGATGGTGCGCCTGCAGGGCAGCATCCACAAGCTCCTCGTCGAGGCGTACGCGGAGAAGTCGAAGACGAAGCTGCTGCAGGCCATCCTGCTCGACCCGGTCGTCGACTCCCACAACCGTGCGGTCGCGATGCTCGACGAGTTCTTGGAGCTGCAGAAGGACGCGCTGCCCGAGCTGGCCTGAACCGTGACGCGAGGGGCCTGGGACCCGGTGGTGGTCCCAGGCCCCTCGCGTCATGCCGTCACTCGGCGCGGTACAGGTCGGCGTGGAACCGGTACGCGTCGCCGCGGTACGTGTTCAGCCCCAGGAGCACCGGCGCGCCACCGCGGACATAGGCGATCTCGCGCCCGACCAGCACCGGACTCCCCTGCGGGATCCGCAGGAGGACGGCCTGGTCGGCGTTGGCGGCCTCCGCCTGAACGCTGTAGGCGCTCCGGTAGATGCTCACCGCGCAGTGCGTCTGCAGGCTCTCGTAGAGGGAGGCGTCGGTCAGGTCCACCTCGAGCAGCGCGTGGGCCAGCGCGAGCGGGAGCACGTTCTGGTCCACGCAGATCGGCGTGGAGTTCATGCCCCGGAGCCGCACCAGCGCGAGCACCTCGGCGCCGGGCTCGATGCCCAGCTGGTTGGCCTCGTCCAGCGTCGCCGAGCGCACCGACTTCTCGAGCACCTGGGCCGTCGGGACGTGCCCGCGCTGCCTGGCCATCTCGGTGAAGCTCTCCAGCGTGCTGGGCGGCTCGCCCACGGTGGGGCTCGGCACGAACCAGCCACGCTGCGGCGAGCGGGCGACGCGCCCCTGTCGCTCGAGGTCCTCCAGCGCCATCCTGACCGTGCTGCGGCTGACGTGAAGGCTCTCCGCCAGCAGCCGCTCCCCGGGCAGCCGGGTGCCGGGCAGGTAGATCCCGTGGTTGATGGCCATGCCGAGTTCGCGCGAGACCTGGGTGGTGATCGTCGGAGCTTTCACCCCGCCACCATACCAATGGCCGACTTTGGACGGGGTTTGCCGCTCCCTGGTTCAACTGGGCGAGGAGCCGAGGACGGCTCAGACGAGGGCGGGTTCGGCCTCGTCGACCGCATCCTCCGCTCCGATGGCCGCGGAGCGGTTCGGTGCGGCGAAGCGCTTGAGGGCGACGACGACGAACGCGGTGACGACAGTCCCGGCGGCGAGGGCGAGGAGGAATCCCCAGATCGGGTCGATGGCGAAGAAGACGAAGACGCCGCCGTGCGGGGCCCGCGACTCGACCCCGAAGGCCATGGCGAGACCGCCCGCCACCGCGCCGCCGACGAGGTTCGCGGGGATGACGCGCAGCGGGTCGGCCGCCGCGAACGGGATCGCACCCTCCGAGATGAAGGAGGCACCGAGCAGCCACGCGGCCGCCCCGTTCTCACGCTCGACCTGGGTGAAGCCGCGGCGGTAGAGCACGGTCGACGCGAGCGCCATGCCGAGCGGCGGGACCATGCCGGCGATCATGACCGCGGCCATGATCTGGAAGCTGGCGTCGGTCTGCTGGGCGAGCCCGGCGACGGCGAAGGCGTAGGCGACCTTGTTGATCGGGCCGCCGAGGTCGAAGCACATCATGAGGCCGAGGATGACCCCGAGCACGATCGCTCCGGCACCGCTCAGGCCGTTCAGGAAACCGGTCAGCTGGGTCATCAGCCATGCGATCGGCGCTCCGAGGATCAGCAGCATCAAGCCCGAGGCGATGATGGACGCGCCGAGCGGGATGATCACGACGGGCATCAGACCGCGCAGCCACCGGGGAACCGCCGGCCGGCCGATGAGCCACGCGGCGAACCCGGCGAGGAGACCGCCGATGAGGCCCCCGAGGAACCCCGCGTTCATGAAGACCGCGATCGCGCCCGCCACGAAGCCGGGGGCGATGCCCGGCCGGTCGGCGATGGCGAAGGCGATGTAGCCGGCGAGTGCCGGTACCAGGAAGCCGAGGCTCACGCTCCCGATCTCGAACGCGATGGCGCCGAGGTAGTAGCCGAGCCCCTCGGGCGGCAGATTCCAGATGGCGTAGTGCTGAAGCGTGTATACGGCGTTGTTGACACCGTCCGTGCCGTGCGCCAAGGCGATGCCGTAGCCGCCGAGGAACGGCAGGAAGCTGATCGCGATGAGCAGGCCGCCGCCCGCGACGAACGGGATCATGTAGCTGACGCCGGTGAGCAGGATGCGCTGGATCCTGCGGCCCCACGAGGCGTCCTGCGGCGCGGCGGCTTGCGCGGAGGCCCCGCCCGTCGTGACCCGGGCGCCGTTCGGGTCGGCTGCGACCGCGACCGCCTCGGCGATGAGGTCGCCCGGTCGCTCGATGCCGCTCTTGACGCCGGTGCGCACGACGGGCTTGCCGGCGAACCGGGCCTCCTCGCGCACATCCACGTCGTTGGCGAAGATGACGGCGTCCGCGGCGTCGATGACGCTCTGCGGGAGAGCCTTGTAGCCGCTGGAGCCCTGCGGCTCCACCACGAGGTCGATGCCCGACTTCGCGCCGGCGGCGGTGAGGGCGTCGGCCGCCATGAAGGTGTGGGCGATGCCGGTGGCGCAGGAGGTGACGGCGACGATGCGCGCGGGGCGGCCGTCGACGAGCAGTGCATCGGGCGTGGTCCGGTCGGCGCCAGGCGCCGTGTCGCCCGCGGGCGGGGAAGCCGGCGCAGGCCGCGACGCTGCCTCCGCCTCGGCCACCTCCTCCGACTCCGCCTCGCCGATCGCCTCGTCGACGAGGGCGACGACCTCCTCCGGCGTGGTGGCCGCGCGCAGCCCGGCCGTGAACTCGTCGAGCATCAGGCTGCGGGCGAGCTTCGAGAGCACGGCGAGGTGGGCCTCGGCCGCATCGGCGGGCGCGGCGATGAGGAAGACGAGATCCGCGGGCCCGTCGGACGCACCGAAGTCGACGCCCGGCTTCAGCCGCGCGAACGCGAGCGACGGGGTGGTCACTGCGGTGCTCTTGGCGTGCGGGATGGCGATGCCGCCGGGCAGGCCGGTCTCGTCCTTCTGCTCTCGCGCCCAGGCGTCCTCGAACAGGGCGTCGGCGTCGGTTGCGCGGCCCTCGGCGACGACGCGGCCGGCGAGCTCGCGGATGACGGCGCTCTTGTCGGTGCCGACCGCGAGGTCGAGCCCGACGAGCCGGGGAGTGATGGTCTTCGATGACACAGGTGCCTCCAGGGTGGTGCGGGTGGTGGGTTCAGGGATGGAGCGCGGCGACGGGGATGTCGTCGCCGGGCAGATCGGCGGGGCGGGGCGGCTGCGTGCCGGGCAGCGTCGCTGCCGCTGAGCCGTAGCGGATGGCGTTCACGAGCCGTTCGGCCGGGGTGGCGGCGGCGATGTCGGCGAGCAGGTAGCCCGCGAGCGCGCTGTCGCCGGCGCCGACCGTGCTGCGCACGCGAATGCGCGGCGCGCCGGCGGCGAGGGCGCCGTCGCCGGTGACGAGGACGGAGCCGCGTGCGCCCAGGGTGACCAGGACCGCGCCGACGCGCTCCGGGACGAGGGTGCGTGCGACCGCGGCGACCGCCCGCGGCAGGTCCTCATCGTCGAGGGCGACACCGGCCAGCTCGGCCAGCTCCTCCTCGTTCGGCTTGATCAGGTCGGGATGTGCGCCCAGCACGACGGTGCGCAGCGCCTCCCCCGACGTGTCGACCGCGACCTTCGGGGCCGCGTCGCCCCAGCGCTCACGCACGGCCCGGATCACCGACACATAGAAGTCGTCGCCGGCTCCGGGCGGAAGGGAGCCCGCCAGGGCGAGCCAGCGCGCTCCGGCGCAGGCCTCGACGACCGCCTCGACGAGCGCGGCGGCGTCCGCTGGTTCGAGGACGGCCCCGGGGAGGTTCAGCTTGGTGGTGACTCCCGCCGGGTCGGTGATCGTCAGGTTGGCGCGGGCGTGCCCGCGGATCGGCACGCGGCGCGTCGGCACCCCGGTGGCCTGCAGGGCTGCTCCGAACGGGTCGTCCACGGCGAGGGGGAGCACCGCGAGCGACGGGATGCCCGCGGTCGCGACGACCCGGGCGACGTTGATGCCCTTACCGCCGGCGTCCTCGCGTGCGGCGACGGCCGCCTGCACCTCGCCCGGGAGCAGGGGTGCGTCGAGGGTGACGGCGCGGTCCAGAGACGGGTTCGCCGTCAGGGTGACGATCATGCCGACCACACCTCGACGTCGGCGGCGGCGAGCGCCTCGGCCAGCTCGCCCTCCGGCGCCTGATCGGTGACGAGCAGGTCGACCGCGGTGAGCCCGGCGAAGGAGACGAGGGACTCCTGCTGGAACTTGCTCGAGTCGGCGACCACGACGACCCGCCGGGCGGCGAGCACGATGGCCTCCTTGACCGCCGCCTCCTCGGGGTCGGGCGTGCTCAGCCCGAAGCCGGCCGAGACACCGTTGGCGCCGATGAAGACGATGTCGGGGCGGAGGGACTGGATCGAGCGCACCGTGCCTGCGCCGACGGCGGCGGCCGTGACACCGCGGATGCGACCGCCGACGACCGTGAGCGCCACGCGCTCCGCCCCGGCGAGCGCGGGCGCCAGCGTCAGGGAGTGCGTGACGACCTCGGTCTCGCCCCGGGTCTCGGCCAACCTGCCCGGGAGGAGCCCGGCGACGGCGGCGGTCGTGGTCCCGGCGTCGAAGTAGAGAGATCCACGGAATCCGTCGCCGAGCACGTCCAGTGCGCGGTTCGCGATGCGCTGCTTGGTGTCCGCACGCAACGTCGTGCGCTCGACCACGCTCGCCTCCGCGGTGCTCCCGTGCCCGATCGCGACGGCCCCGCCGTGCACCCGACGCAGCGCTCCGGCCTGCTCGAGGGCGTCCAGATCGCGGCGCACGGTCTCGGTCGTGACACCGAAGCGCGTCGACAGCTCCACGACCGCGACGCGGCCCTCATCGAGCAGCAGACGCTCGATCAGTCCCTGACGCTCCGTTGCATACACGTGGTGACCCTCCGTTGGTTTCCCACAATTTACAACAAGAAACAACAGAGAGCAACATGCATTTGTGTTGCTTTCAACGCACGCGGTCGTCGAGGTTCATGTCGTGGCGCTCATTCCGGCGGAATGGGCGCCACTTCGTGAACCTCGCGCGTCAGGAGCGCCGCCGCCGTGGCGCCGCCGATCGGGGCGGGATGGCGCGCATGTGCGTGCGGACCGCGCCGAGGATGCGTTCGAGTGCCTGCACGTCGCCGTGGTCCAGCGGAGCGAGGAACAGCTCCTGGAGCACAGCGATGTGGCCGGGGAAGACGGCGGCGAGGACCTCGCGGCCGGCGTCGGTGAGGGTCACCTCCACCGCGCGCTCGTCGTCGATCGACGCACTGCGGGCGACGAGCCCGGCCTGCTCCAGGAGTCCGACCTGGTAGGTGAGACCGCTCCGGCTGTAGACGACGCCGTCGGCCAGGTCCGTCATCCGCTGGCGGCCGCCCGGAGCGTCGCCGAGCCGGGCGAGGAGCTGGAACTGCACGTAGCTCAGTCCACCGGCCTCCTTGAGCTGCTGCTCGACGCTGTGCTTCAGGAGGCTGCTCACCTCGATGAGGGCGAAGTACGCGCCGAGCTCGGCGGGGTCCAGCGGGGGAGGCTCGTCGGTCATGTCGACATTCTACTTGCTTCGAATTCGCAGCAGTGTTAGCGTGTCGTCAGTGCTTCGAATTCGAAGCACTTGACGACAGTCCGAGGAGATCGACATGAAGGCAGTACGTTTCCACGAGCACGGCGGACCGGAGATGCTCCGGGTCGAAGACGCCGCGCGACCCGAGCCCGGCACGGGCGAAGTGCTCATCCGTGTCGCGGGCGCCGCGTTCAACCCGGCCGACGGCGGCATCCGGGCCGGAACCCTCCCCTTCCCCGTGGCCCTCCCCCACATCCCGGGCTACGACGTCGCGGGCACGGTCGAGGCGCTCGGCGCGGAGGCGACGGCTCTCGCTGTCGGCGACGCGGTCGTGGGCTTCCTGCCGATGACCGCGGACGGCGCCGCGGCGGAGTACGTGGTCGCGCCGGCCGAAGCTCTGACCGCGGCGCCCCGCGACGTTCCCCTGGCCGACGCGGCCGGACTCCCCTCGGTCGGACTCACCGCGTTCCAGGCCCTCTTCGACGAGGGCGGCCTCCAGAGCGGCCAGCGGGTGCTGATCGTCGGAGCGGGCGGATCGGTCGGCGGCTACGCCGTGCAGCTCGCCGCCCGTGCGGGAGCGCATGTGATCGCGACCGCCAGCCCGCGCAGCCGCGCGAGCGTGGAGGCTGCGGGCGCGGACGAGGTGGTGGACCACACGACCACGGATCTGCGCTCGGCGCTGGACGGGCAGGTCGACCTCCTGCTCAACCTCGCCCCGCTCGAACCCGAGGAGTTCGCCGCACTGCTGCCCATCGTGCGCGACGGGGGCGCGGTCGTCAGCACCACCGCGTGGATGCCGGCGCCCGCAGACGAGTCGCGCGGCGTCCGCGGGATCGTCGTCTTCGTCCGCAGCGACGCCACCCGGCTCGCGGAGCTGGTGGCCGGGATCGACGCCGGCGAGCTGCAGCTCGAGACGCCTCGGCACGTGACGCTGGAGGAGCTCGCCGACGTGCACCGGGAGGCGGCGGCCGGCGCCCTGCGCGGCAAGGTCGTGGCCCTCCCCGCCTGACCCGACCTTCCGAGGTTGGCGGGCGCTCGTGCTCAGAGAGGCGCCCGCCTATTCGAAGACCGGGGACAGGAAGCGTCGCTCGTAGCGGCGGATGCACTGCGTCCGCCGCGCCAGAGCGAAGGCTTCGATGCACTCGGGGTCGGTCGCGGCCGCCGTTCGGTACGCCTCGTAGGCCGCGAGCGAATCGAAGGTGAACAGCGCGAAGGCTTCGTCGCTGTCGCCCTCGCTCGGCAGGAAGTAGCCGTGGTGCGTGCCGCCGAACCGGTTGACGAGCCTCACCCACCGTCGACCGTATTCACGGAAGTCGTCGATCTTGTCGGCGTCGATCTCGTATCGGAGATGAATCGTGATCATCGTGGTCCCTTCTCTGGCAAGTCGAGGTCAGCGTACTGGCCGGATGCTCCCGCCTTACGACCAGCCGAGCCACTCCAGGTAGAAGGCACCGACGCCGACCGCCATCAGGATTCCGGCGACGATCCAGAGCCGGACGACGATGGTGACCTCGCGCCAGTTCATCAGCTCGAACGTGTGGTGGATGGGCGTCATGAGGAAGAGCCGCCTGCCGTGGGTGGCCTTGAAGTACGCGCGCTGCAGGATCACGGAGGCGGCCTCGATGACGAACAGGCCCCCGATCAGGAGGAGCAGCAGCTCGGTGCGCGTCTCGATCGCGAGGGCGCAGAGCGCACCGCCGAGGCCGAGCGCACCGGTATCGCCCATGATGATCTTCGCCGGGTTGGTGTTCCACCAGAGGAAGCCGACGAGCGCGCCGCAGATCGCCGCGGCGACGATCGCCAGCGAGAGGGGATCGCCCGTCGAGTAGCACTTGGCGACGTTGTCGGGGTGGAGCGAGTCGTTGCTGCACGACTGGGTGAACTGCCAGAACCCGATGAAGACGTAGGCGCCGATCGAGAGGATGGACGCGCCGGTCGCCAGGCCATCGAGCCCGTCTGCAAGATTCACGCCGTTGGTGGTCGCCGTCGCGAGGAGGTTGACCCAGACGACATAGAGCACGATGCCGACGATCGGCACCCCGGTGGCGATGCGGGCGAGATCCAGAGCGGGGATGTCGCGGATGGCCGAGATCGCCGTGGACGCCGGAGTGGCGCCGTCGGAGTCGGGGAGCGAGATCGCGAGGACGGCGAACACGGTGCCGACGACGAGCTGCCCCGCGATCTTCGACCACCCGCCCAGGCCGAGACTGCGCTGGTTGCGCACCTTGAGGTAGTCGTCGACGAATCCGACGCACGCCATGCCGACGAACATCAGGAGCACGAGCAGCGACGAGGGGGTGATGCCGACTCCCCCGGTCGCCAGGGCGGCGACGAAGAACCCGAAGAGCGTCGCGAGGATGAAGACGATCCCACCCATCGTCGGGGTGCCCCGCTTCGTGTGATGCGATTTCGGGCCGTCGTCCCGGATGAACTGGCCCAGCTCGAGCTTCGTGAACAGGCGGATGAAGGCCGGAGTGAGCAGCAGCGAGAAGAGCAGCGCAAGGCTGCCGGCAAGTAGAAGAGTCCCCACGGTATGTATCGTGGCAGCCCGCGAGGGGTGCCACGAAATCCACCCGCGGCGCCGCCGTCAGCCGATCACCGAAGCTGCTTCGCTCGCCGCCTCCCCCGTCACGATCGGGGCGAAGTCGACCTCGCGCCCGCTGATGCGGAAGGCGTAGCGACCGGTCTGCTCGATGAGCGCGGTCTCCTCCATGTAGTCGCGCAGCTCGTCGCGCTCGGCCCGGGTGAGCCAGGCGAGCGGGTCCGAGGTGGAGCGGAACTCGAGCGCGGCGGCGGTGTCGCGCAGCGCCTGGCGCTCTGCGTCGGAGAGCAGGTTGCGGGCGCTGCGGAAGTAGACCGCGTCCGGGTCGACCTCGTAGAGGCGCTTCATCCAGGCACGGTTCACCGAGGCGACGATCGAGTTGCGAGCGCCCACGCCCGACGGGTCGCCCACCCGTTCGGCGTTGTCCCAGAACGCCCCGACGTCGGGCCCGACCCGGGCGCCGTCGAAGATGCCGACGGAGGGGACCATCGGGACACCGCAGCCGAGCAGATACACGGAGTCGCCGACGACGGAGCGGATGTGCTGCACGGCGTCGCGGTACGCGGTCTCGCGGTGCACATCCCGGCTGCGGTTGCCGGTGATCGCCCCGGCGTACATGAAGTCGAGCTTGAGGTAGCGGTAGCCCCAGCCCGTCACCCGCTCGAAGACCTCGCGGAGGTGGTCCTTCACCTCGTCCTGCGTGGTGTCGAGCGAGTAGTAGTGGGATCCCCAGTTGTAGCCGCTGACCAGCGGCTTGCCGTCGTCGCCCTGCACGAGCAGGTCGGGGCGGGTTCGCGCGATGTCGGAGTCGGGCAGGGCGATCATCGGGGCGAGCCAGAGACCGGGGCGGAAGCCGGCGTCCGAGATGGTGCGGGCCGTCGCCGCCATGCCCGACGGGAACTTCGCGTTGGCCGTCCAGTCGCCGACGATCGGCTCCCAGCCGTCGTCGAGCTGGAAGACGTCGAACGGGTAGCCGGCGAGGTCGCGCACGGTGCGCGCGACGAGCTCCTCGTCGATGTCCTCGAAGAAGGAGTACCAGCTGCTCCACACCGCGCCCGCGCGCAGCGAGCGCTGCCCGAGCCGCTCGGCGACGAGGTCGGCGTACCGGGCGAAGACCTCCAGCTCCGGCCCGTAGGCGACGAACCACTCGGCCGAGCTCTCCTCGGCGCGCCCCCAGAGCACGTTGGCGTCGGCTCCGACCCGGGGCGTTCCCAGACCGAGCGCGCCGAGGAGGAGCACGTGGCCGTCCTCGCCCACGACGGCTCCGACCGCGCTCCCGGAATGGAGGTGCGGCGTCTCGTTGGCGGCGTCGTCGGCGGTGAGGAGGCGGTTCGGGCTGTCCTTGATCCCGATGGTCTCGCCGTCGGTCCTGGCCCAGCCGGACGGACTCCACGAGTTCCAGCCGTGCCGGTAGAACTCGGTGTCGCCGAAGGGGTGCAGCAGGGCGACCGGACCCGCGGGCACGATGTGGCCTCCCGGGACGGCGATCGGCGAGCCGCTGACGTTGGCGGGGATCCGGGCGGACCCGAAGTCGAAGGTGTGCAGCATGGTGGGCTTTCTGTGTAAGGGGTGCGCGGGGCGGCGGCCGGCGCCGCCCCGCGCGGGTGGTCGCTACTTGAAGAGGCCGTCGACCTGTTTGTTCGCCTCGGTGAGGGCCGCCTTCGCGTCCTTCTGACCGAGAGCGACGCTCTGGATGGCGTCCTGGACGATCTGACTGATCTCGGTGCCGTGGTAGCTGATCGGGAGGATGAACGTGCCGTCCTTCGCCTGCTGCTCGTCGAGGAACACCTGGGCGTTCAGACCCTCGCCCTCGCGCACCTGGGCCGACTTCTCGGAGGCCTCCTTGATCGCGGGGAACACGACGCCGGTCGCGGCGACGGTGTTCTGGCAGTCGGCGGAGGCGAGGTACTTGACCCACTCCCACGCCTGGTCCTTGTGCTTGGAGCCGGCGTAGATCGCGTCGGAGAGTCCGTTGATGGCGGTCTTGCGTCCCTCCGGCCCGATCGGCAGCGGCGCGAAGCCGAACTGGTCGGTCTTGCCCTTATAGGCGGCCAGGTTGAACGAGCCGAGCGTGGTCAGCGCGCCGCCTCCGTTGTCGAGCACCTCGGAGCGGGCGAGGGTCGACTGCACGTCGAGCTTCGGCGCATAGCCCTTCTTCGACAGGTCGGCGAGCCACTGGACGGTGTCGGTCAGCTTCGACTGGTCGTAGTTGAACGTCGTGCCGAACGGGTTCTTGTCGGCGTAGTACCAGCCGTTGGACACGGCGAGGTTCCCCCAGCCGTTCTGGCCCTGCGAACCGTCCGCCCACTCGGGGAGGAACCCGAAGGTCTTCACGTTGTTCTTGTCGAACGCGGGGTCCAGGCCGTTGTGGCCGTTCTTGTCGACGGTCAGCTTGGCGATCAGCTGCTCGAAGGTGCCGCCGTCCTTCGCGTTCCAGGTGAGCTCGGACAGCGCCTTCTCGTCGACCCCCGCGGCGGCGAGGTCGGCCTTGTTGTAGACCAGGCCCATGGTGTCCCAGTCCTTCGGGAGGCCGTAGCGTGCGTCGTCGACCTTCCACAGGTCGGCGAGGCCGTCCACGTACTGCGAGAGGTCGATCTTGTCCTTCTTCACGTAGGGCTCGATGTCGACGATCTGCTTGTCCTGCACGAACTGCGGGTAGTACGACACCTGGTCGACCCAGACGTCGGGCGCGCTGCCGGCCGCGATCTGCGTGGAGAGGTTGGTCCAGTACTGGCCCCAGGCGCTCTGGCTGATCTTGATCGTGATGTTCGGGTTGGCCTTCTCGAAGTCGGCGGCGCACTGCTGATAGGCCGGCACCTGGGTGTCGTCCCACATCCAGTAGTTCAGGGTCACCTTCTCGTCGGAACCGGAGCCCGAGCCTGAGGACGAGCAGGCCGAGACGCCGACCAGGAGTGCGGCGGCGGCGGCGATGGCGGCGACGCGACGTACCTTTGTCATTGATTTCTCTCTCTGTGTTGGTGGTGCGGTGAGCGGAGGTGGTGCGGTGGGGAGGGGTCAGGTCACTTGATGCCGGTGAAGTTGAGGGACTCCACGATCCGGCGCCCCAGGAAGATCAGCAGGACCAGCACCGGGATGACCGACAGGGTCGAGCCGGCCATCAGGCCGGTCCAGTCGGGTTGGGTGTTGGGCGACTGCTGGAGGTACACGCCGAGCGCCACGGTCATGGTGCGGACGCTCTCGTCGCGGCCGATCAGGAGCGGCCAGAGATAGTCCTTCCACGCCCAGACGACCGTGATGAGGCCGATCGTGATCAGCGGGCCGCGGCTCATCGGGAGGGCGATCCGCCAGAAGACCCGCGCCTTGCCCGCCCCGTCGAGCAGGGCGGCCTCCTCCACGTCCACCGGGATGTTGAGGAAGAACTGGCGCAGGAAGAACAGCGCGAACGGCGTCATCAGCAGGCTCGGCGCTACCATGCCCCA
The DNA here is from genome assembly GCF_042883605.1 of Leifsonia sp. NPDC058194. Lineage (NCBI taxonomy): Bacteria > Bacillati > Actinomycetota > Actinomycetes > Micrococcales > Microbacteriaceae > Leifsonia > Leifsonia sp. NPDC058194. Next base: position 172,559 of record NZ_JBHVVL010000005.1, read on the forward strand.
GATCGTGTTGAGCAGGCCGAGGTCGCGGACCAGCACGAAGTTCGGCAGCAGCGTGAAGATGCCGGGCACCATGAGGGCCGCGATCAGCACGGAGAAGAGCACGTTGCGGCCCGGGAAGCGGAGCCGTGCGAAGGCGTAGCCCGCCATCGAGCAGAACAGCGTCTGGACGAAGCCGATCAGTGCGCAGTACACGATCGAGTTCCACAGGTAGAGCAGGAAGTTGATCGAGGCGCCGGAGCCTCCCGCCGCCTGGTCCTCTGCCGGACTGAGGAACCCGAGGACCCGCGCGAAGTTGATCAGCGTCGGGCTGCCCGGGAAGAACGACCCGGAGTCCCTGATCACGTCGGCGGCCGGTGTGAGGGCGGTCTTCAGCATCCAGTAGAAGGGGAACAGCGTCAGGACGAGGGAGACGATCAGGACGATCCAGCCGAGGGTGCGCCCGATCGAGAAGGGGCGGCGCTCGCGGCGGGCGGCGATGGCGCGTGCGGGAGGCGCGACGGCGGGGTTCACGGTCGGCATGGTCGGCTGCGTTGTCGTCATGGCGGTGTCCTAGGCGAGCTGGGATTCGGAGGCGCGGAGGAGACGCAGCTGCACGGCTGTGAGCACGCCGAGGATGAGGACGAGGACGATGGCCATCGTCGCTGCGTAGCCCATGTGGAAGAAGGTGAACGCCTGTTGGTAGATGTAGTAGTAGATGACCCTCGTGGCGTTGACCGGGCCTCCCTTGGTGGTCACGGCGACCGTGTCGAAGATCTGGAACGACCCGATCAGGGAGACGACCAGCACCAGCGCCATCACCGGGCGCAGCAGCGGGAGCGTGATGCGCGTGAACAGGCGCCACTCCCCCGCGCCGTCGAGCGATGCGCTCTCGTAGAGGTCGCCCGGGATCTGCAGCATCCCTGCATAGAAGAGGAGTGCCGTGTAGCCGGTGAAGGCCCAGGTGTTCACGATCGAGATGGTCGGGATGGCCAGCGCCGGGTTGGTGAAGAAGCCGACCGCGGGCAGTCCCATCGCGGTGATGAGGTGGTTCACGAAGCCGAGGTTCGTGTCGAGCAGCCACAGCCAGACCAGGCCGACCGTCACGTTCGGGACGAGCCAGGGCAGCAGCAGGGTGGTGCGCAGCATCACCGAGCGGGTGAGGCGGTGCATGAGTGCGGCCAGGAGGAGCGCCAGCGCCGTCTGCGTGGTCACGTTGACCAGCACGTAGTAGAGGGTGACGCCCATGGAGTTCCAGAACTCCTTGTCCTGCAGCACCGCGACGTAGTTGTCGATGCCGACGAACGACGGATCGGCGAGCAGGCTGTAGTCGGTGAACGACCACCAGAAGCCGCGGATCGTCGGGTACAGGTAGAAGACCGCGAAGCCGATCAGCACAGGCGCGATGAAGAGCCAGGCGACGCGGCGGTCGTCCCGCAGCCGGCGCCGCGGGGGTCGCGGGGTGCGGCCGCGGGTCGCGGCTCTCGGGAGGAGGGCTGTCATAGGTACCTCTCCGCGACCGGGACGAGCTGCTCGCCGTCGGCGCAGGGTCGAATTCGTCGGATCGGCGAGCGATTCGCTGATCCGCGGGGCGCTCATCCACGGTAAAGTCGGGTGAGCGAGTTAATTATGCAACTTGGCGTTAATAATGGCAAGAGCGAGGAGCGAGATGGCACGAGAGGCCGTGGTGCAGAGCGTCGAGGGGTCCGTCGGGAGCCGCTCCCTGCTGCGCCGGATGAACTCCTGGGGCATCCTCCGCGCCGTCATGGACCGCCCGCAGACCATGCGCGACCTCGCGGCGGAGTCCGGACTCTCGCGGACCGCCGTCGACGCGATCGTCACCGATCTGGTCGACCTCGGCTGGCTGGTGCCGTGGGACGGATCGCCGGCCGGCCGTCTGGGCCGCCCCGCCGCGTCCTACCGGCTGGCTCCGGGGCTGGGGCACTTCCTCTCCCTCGACATCGGCGCCAACCACATCTACGCGGTCGTCACCGACCTCACGGGCGAGGTGCGCGGTCACCTGACGGTGCCGACCGAGGAGGAGGTGCCGGCGGAGGAACGCGTGGTCGCCGCGCTCGCCGTCGCCGACACGCTGCTGGGCGACCTCGGACTCGACCGCAGCGCGGCCTGGGCCGTCGCCATCGGCTCCCCCGGAGCCATCAGCACGGCCGGGGAGGTCCTCCACTTCGGCGGCACCGGGATGCCCGGCTGGATCGGTCTCGACCTGCGGGAGCGTTTCCGGCGCGAGTTCGAGGCCGCGGTGCTGGTGGAGGGCGACGTCGCGCTCGGCGCCCATGCCGAGCTGGCGATCGGCGCGGCCCGTGACCGCAGCGACGTCGTGTACATCCTGTGCGGCGCCCGCACCAGCGGCGCCTCCATCGTCGGCGGCAAGGTGCACCGCGGAGTCCACGGCGCCGCCGGCATCGTGGGCGAGATGCCCGAACTGCGGTGGCAGGAGCTGAACGAGCAGTACGGCAGCTCGGTGCTGGCGACACCGCGGCCGAGCCGTCAGGAGATCTTCGAGGCCGCGCGAACGGGCGACCCCGCGGCGGTCGCCGCCGTGGACGAGTTCGCGGACGACCTGGCCACGGGAGCCGCGGCTCTCACGCTCGCGATCGATCCCGAGCTCCTCGTCATCGGCGGCGGCAGCTCCCCGAGCGCCGACGTCTTCCTCCCCCGGTTCGAGCGGACCCTGCGCGGGATCGTGCCGCTGCCGCCCGCCGTCATCGCCTCCACCCTCGGCTCCGAGGCCGTCGCGATGGGCGGCATCAGCCTCGCCGGCAACCATCTGAACGCCGCACTCGAGGGCGCCGTGGTGGCACGGGATGCGTTCCCGAGCCCTGCGGAGTCGGTGGAGCTGCTCCGCGCCGCGGGGTGAGGCGACGGGCTACCGGCACTGCCCGGCGACGGCGATCTGCTCGTCACTGGGACGGCCGTAGGCATCGATGCCGGAGCCGCCGGTGTCGAAGCCCATCGCGATCGCCCAGGCCGTCGCCCACATCTCGTCGTCGTAGTTGAACGTCCCGCTCGCGAAAAGCGCCTCACACTCCGGGCGGACGACCTGCGCGTGGCCCACCTCGTGCGTGACGAGGGCCCGCGCGTCGATGTCGCCGCTGGTCCAACCGTCCTGCAGCGGGAAGTTCAGATCGATGGTCGCCCAGCCGCCGTCCTCCCGGTGGTAGACGGTCGTGCCCGAGTACCATCCCTCGCCGAGACCGCTGACTTGCGCGTGCCACTCGAAGTCGAGGGTGACCCCGTGTGCGATGGACCGCGCGTACTCCTCGATCTGAGCCCGCACCGGATATGCCGGGTCCTGTCGCGCGGCGAGCCCGGCGGCCTGCGCGGCGTCCACCGCGTCGATCGCCGTCGCGATCTGGAGCAGCCCGGCGCCGCCGAACTGCGACGTCGTCACCCCGGACGTCCCGGCGTCGATGGCGTGCTTCAGATCGACCTTGCTGGCGTAGGTGGCGGCGTCGTCGGCGGTCATGACCTGCTCGCCGTGCGCCTTCAGCTCGGCGTAGACCGCGTCCGCGCTCGCGCCGAGGTCCTTCTGCGCGGCCTCGAGCGCGGCCAGCTCGGCGGCGCGCGTGCGGCGGTCGTCGTTCTCGTCCCGGATCAGGGTCCGCTTGCCCTGCACATCCGCGATGACCGTCCAGGGCATCAGATCGGCGGTCGCGGCCCGGACCGTCGGCGGATCGAAGCGTATGGGATCGAGCCCGGCGGTCGCCTTCTCCAGCCTCGTCCGGGAGGCGGCGAGCGCGGCGGCCGCCGACTCGCTGAGGTAGGCCGGGCGGGCGTGGTCGGTGAACTCCTTCAGCGAGGTGACGGAGAAGGTCGCCTTGTTCAGAGCGGTCCCGCGCTCGTCGGTCACGTCCGCCAGCGCCTTCGACGCGGCCGTGGCCTCCTGGTAGGCGACGTCCGTCCGGGCGGTCGCGTACGCGTGCCAGCCCCACACCACCCCGCCGACCACCGCGGCCGAGAGCAGCACCGAGCCGACGATCCCGAGCACCAGCCCGATCCGGCGGCGCTTCGTCGGCGCCACCGGATGCTCGTCCGTGTGCCCGTCCGGGCCGTCGCCTGCGACCGCATCCGGTCCGACGGATGTCGGCGCCTCGTGGTGCGTCCCTTCGGGCGCAGTGCCGCCGCGCGCTTCGTCCTCGTCCATGTGCTCCCCCGTCACGCGCGTCGCCCACCCGGGCGATGCAGTATCCCATCGGCGAACATACGACAGCGCGACGCTTCGCGCCCAACCCGACGGCCACCCCATTCCGAGGGGCCGCGGGCCGGGCCCGATCGCCCGCGGTCCCGCCGAGGATCTCGCCCTCGGGGATGAAGCACGTCAACCGCTCGGATGACGATCCCGGCCGCGAAAGCCGGAACGCTGATCACATGGGTATTGGGATGATGCAGCGGGGCGTCGATCGCGAGCGGGTCGGTTGATGGTCTGGACATCGGAGCTGGTCGTCCACGACGAGGCGATCCGGGCGAACACGGCGTACTTCGCGTCCGCCACGGGCGGCCGGCTCATGGGGGTGCTGAAGGCCGACGCGTTCGGGCACGGGGCGATCGCGCACTCGGTACTGGAGGCCGGCGCCACCTCCATCGGCGTCACCTCCATCGACGAGGCGCTCGCGCTGCGCGCGGACGGTGTCGGCGCGCCGCTCCTGAGCTGGCTCAACCCGGTCGACGCCGACTTCACCGCCGCAGTGCTCGAGGACATCGACCTCGCGGTGTCGAGCCCCGTGCTGCTGCACGCGGTGGCGCAGGCGGCCGCCCGCGTGCAGCGGCGGGCGCGAGTGCACCTGCACATCGACGTCGGGATGGCACGGGACGGCTCGCCCGTCGAAGCGTGGCCGGCGTTGTGCACGATCGCCCGCGAGCTGGAGCACCTCGGCTCCGTCCACGTCGTCGGGATCATGGGGCACATGTCGTGCGCCGACCAGCCCGGCCATCCGCAGAATCAGCGCGAACGGCTGCTCTTCGCGAATGCCGTGCGGACGGCGCGGCGTCGCGGGCTGACGCCCTCCGTCACGCACCTCGCCGCGACCGCCGCCACGCTGACCGGGGTCGGCGACGGGTTCGCGCTGCACCGCATCGGGGCGGGGCTGTTCGGCATCGACCCGTCGGGCACCTCCCGCGAGCTCCGACCGGCGCTCTCCCTGACCACGCACGTCGTCACGTCGCGGGAGGTCGCGACCGGGACCGGCATCGGCTACGGGCTCGACCACGTCGCCGACAGACGCACGCATCTCGCGCTGCTCCCGCTCGGGTACGGCGACGGACTGCCCCGCGCGGCCTCCGAGCGCGCCGGCGTCCTCGTGCGCGGACGCCGCCGCCCGCTCGTCGGCCGGTTCTCGATGGATATGGTGGTCGTGGACACCGGGGAGGACGAAGTCGCGCCCGGTGAACCGGTCACGGTGTTCGGCCCCGGCGAGCACGGCGAGCCGACGGTCGCGGAGTGGGCAAGCTGGGCGGACACGATCGAGCACGAGATCGTCACCCGGGTGGGCAGCCGCGTCGCGCGCGTCCATCGCACCTCGACGACCGAGACGACCTGCCGGGAGGCGGTCGATGCGTGACGGGGAGGCATTGCGCGTCGCAGTCATCGGCGGCGGAGAGAACGCCGAGCACGATGTGTCGCTGGCATCGGCTGCGGCCGTCGTGCGGGCCGTGCGGGCGCTCGGCCACGACGCCGTGCCGGTGACGATCGACCGCTCGGGTGCCTGGCGCGACCCCGAGGGCTTCGCCACGTCGGCTGCCGAGGCGGTCGCCCTGCTGGCGACCTGCGACGTCGCCTTCCCCGTGCTGCACGGGGAGAACGGCGAAGACGGCTCGATCGCCGGCCTGCTGACCATGGCGGGTGTGCGTTTCGCCGGCTCGCCGGTGGGCGCCGGCGCCGTCGGCATGGACAAGTGGGTCACGAAGCTCGTCGCGGAGGCGCTCGGCGTGCGCACCGCCTCCGGCCGCCTCCTTCGCTCGGAAGGTGACGCGGCCTCTCTCGCCCTGGTCCCGCCGCTGGTGGTCAAGCCGACGACCGGCGGCTCGAGCAACGGGGTCTCGGTGGTCCGGGAGTCCGCGGCCCTGGTCACAGCGGTCGGCGTCGCCCTCGAGGCGGGCCGCACCGCCCTGGTCGAGGAATTCGTCGTCGGCCGCGAAGTCGACATCGCCCTCTTCCGCGACAGCGCGGGTGCACTCCGGGCCGGCTCGACGCTCGAGATCGGTGTCGCCGAGGGTGCCGTGTTCGGGCGTGAGCAGAAATACGACGGGACGGCCTCCTTCACCCTTCCCGCGCGGATCACGGCCGGCGAGCACGCCGAGATCGAGAGCGCGGCCCGCGCCCTCTACGACGCGCTCGGCTGCGCGGGCGTCGCCCGGTTCGACTTCTTCGTGACCGCGGCTGGGGTGGTGCTCAACGAGGTGAACACGACACCCGGATTCACCGAGGCCTCGCAGGTGCCGCGGATGTACGCCTCCGTCGGCCTCGACTATGCGGCGTTGGTCGGGGCGCTGCTCGACGCGGCCCTCGGCGGGAACGACCCCTCCTCGGTGGCCACTCGATGACCGACGCCACGTCCGCACCGGCCGCACGTGAGGGCTGGGGCGACGCGCTCAAGGGCGTGCTCATCACGCTCGTCGTGCTCTGGCACGTCATCATGAAGAGCTACCTGAACATCGATTGGCAGCTCGGCGTCCCTGTCCCCGGCGTGTGGGGACTGTTCGGCGACCTGATCTGGCCCTTCCTGATGCCCCTCTTCCTGCTCGTCTCCGGGTACTTCGCCGCGAGCGCCCTCACCCGCCCCTGGGCGGTGGTCACCCGCACGCGGGTCATCCGGTTCCTGTACCTCTACCTGCTGTGGTCGCTCATCCACATGGCGGCGATGTGGGCGTTCCCCGACTTCCCCACTCTGGTCCCCCGCGGGGTCGCGGAGTTCGTGGAGTCTGTGACGATCAGCCCGCCGAACACCTGGTACCTGTACGCACTGGCGCTGTACTTCCTCGTCGCCAAGGCGCTCTCGCGGCTCCCGGCCTGGATCCCGCTCACCGCCGCCGGCGTCCTGTCGATCGTGGTCGCCGCCGGCTACGTCGAGGTCGTCAGCAATCGCGGGTCCCTGCTCTACAACTTCACGTTCTTCCTGCTCGGGCTGCATCTCGCCCCGCAGATCCGGCGATTCGTCGGCCGGGTGCGACTCCCGATCGCCCTCCTGCTCGTCGCCGGCTACCTGGCCGTCTTCGCCGGGATGCGGCTCACCGGCACCGAGACGGTTCCCGGGGTGTGGCCGCTCGTCTCCCTCGCCGGGGTGACGGCCGGGCTCGCGGTCGCGCCGGCCCTGGCGCGGACGCGGGTCGTCGGGCCGGGGCTGACCTGGCTGGGGCGCCGCAGCCTCCCGGTCTACCTCATCCACATGCCGCTGCTGGCCCTCGCCGACTTCCTGCTCGCGGGCTGGCTGTCGGACTCACGCGTCGCCGTGCAGTTGGTGGCGGCCGTGGTGCTGCCGGTGATCCTGACGGCGGTCCTGATCGCAGCGAGCCTGCTGCTGTACCGCCTGCTGCTGCGCGACGGCGCGACGTGGCTGTTCGACCTCCCGCGCTGGGCGGCCCGGACGGCCCGGCCCGCGTCGGACGGCGGAAGGGGGTGGCGGGCGCCGTGGCGGACAGCGATGGCCGTCGTGCTGCTCGTGGCGTGCGGCCTGGTGACCGCGGGCGCCACGGCGATCCCCGGCTGCGGGCCCCTGCCGCCCGCGCAGGCCGCTACGCGCATGGGAGAGGTCGCCATCGGCGCCACCGGTGACCTGCTCATCCACGACATCGGCCACAGCGTGCCGGACGACGGCGGGGCGCACTACTTCGACGCGGTCCGCCCCTGGTTCACCGGCGACCTCGTGACCGGGAACCTGGAGCAGGTGATCTCCGACGACACCGGGTACGACAAGTGCGGCGCCGACGCCGACTGCCTCGCTTTCCGCAGCGAGACGGGGACAGCCAGCTCCTTCGCCGGGTTCGACCTCCTGAACATGGCGAACAACCACACCAAGGACTTCGGCGACGAAGGTTATGCGAACACCCGTGCGAACGTGGCCGCGAACGGGATCCGCGCCGTGGGAGACCGCGATGAGATCGTGTGCACCCGGATCGGCGACACCACGGTGGCCGTGATCGGCTTCGCCCCGTACCAGGGCTTCAATCGGGTGACCGACCTGCGGCACGTCCGGAAGGTGGTGGCCGCGGCGGCCGCCTCGGCGGACGTGGTGGTCGTGCAGGCGCACATGGGCGCCGAGGGACCGGACGCGAATGTCGTCACCCCCGGGGCCGAGCGGATGTACGGCGAGAACCGCGGCGACCCCGTCGCCTTCGCCCATGCCGCGGTCGACGCGGGCGCGGATCTGGTGCTCGGGCACGGGCCGCACACGCTGCGCGGCGCGGAGTTCTACAAGGGGCGGCTGATCGCGTACAGCCTCGGCAACTTCGGGGGCGGCGGCGTCTTCGGCGCCGAGCAGGCCACCCGCTACGGCGTCTACCTCGACGTCGCCCTCCGCCCGGACGGCACGTTCGCCCGCGGCCGGATGCGCTCCGTCTCCTTCGCCTTCGAGGGCGGCACACCGCTCCCGGACCCGGACGGCCGGGCCGCGGCCCTGGTGGACGCGTTCGGCCGCCGCGACTTCCCGGCGACCGCACCTCGCATCGCCGAGGATGGCACGCTCTCGCCGCCGTGCTCGCGCTGATCAGTCGCCGAGGTTCACGACGTGGTCGTCATTCCGCCCCGGCTGAGCGCCACAACGTGAACCTCGGCTGACGGAGGATGCGCGCGACGGGCGACGGGCGACGGGCGACGGGGGCTCAGCCCAGGAGGACGGGCGCGTCGAAGACGGCCGCGCCGGGGACCTGCGCGTTGGCCGCGCCGATCTCCGCTGCGACCGTGAGCGCGCGCTGCAGGTCGGCTCCGCCGTCGAGCGCGCCGACGAGCCCGGCGAGGAAGCAGTCCCCGCTTCCCACCGCGAAGAGGCCGGGACGGTCGACCGGCGGCACCGCGATGTACTCGCCCGCGGCGGTCGCGGCGACGGAGCCGGCTTCGCCGTCCGTCACGACCGCGATGCCGGCTCCGCGCTCGACGAGCTGCCGTGCCGACAGCTCCCGGTCGGTGGCGCCGGTCAGCCCGGCCGCCTCGCTGCGGTTCACCTTGACGAGACGCGGGCGCGCGCGGTCGATGATCTCGCCGAGGGCCGGGCCGTGCACGTCGATCGCGAGCAGCACGCCGCGGCCGGCCTCCGCGGCCAGGATGGCGGCGAACTCGGCGGCGTCCGTCCCGACGGGCATGGCGCCCGAGACGGTGAGCCATTCCCCTGGCGCGATCGACCGCAGGCGCTGGGCGACCGCTTCGAGAGGCACGTCGAACGTCGTGACCGGTTCGTAGAACTCGGTGAGGGTGCGCGCGCCGGTGTCGCACGCGGTGATGCAGAGCCGCGTCTCGACGGCGGTCGGGATGCGGTCCACGTGCACGTCGCTGCGCGCCAGCAGGTCGCCGACGAGGTCGCCGATCCTCCCGCCCAGCGGTGCGACGGCCCGGACCCGCACGCCGAGCAGGGCGAGCGCCCGCGCGACGTTGAGCGACTTGCCGCCGGCGGAGCGGATGACGACCGGAGGCCGGTGGATCTCGCCGACGCGCACGTCGTCGAGCACGTAGACGACGTCCAGCGCCGGGGTGAGGCCGAGCGTGTGGACCGTCATACCCGCGCCTCCGCGAGCTCGTCGCGCGTGGCCTGCGCCCCCGTCCCCCCGGTGCCGCGCACCGACAGGGAGCCGGCGACCGCGGCCCAGCGCAACCGGTCGCGCTCCTCCTCGATCCCCTCCACGACGGACGCGAGGTAGCCGGCGTCGAAGCTGTCGCCCGCGCCCGTGGTGTCGACCACGTCGAGCACGAGCCCCGGTGCGGCACCCGTGCGGGTGCCGTGCTCGAAGGCGAGACCGCCCTCCGCTCCGGACTTCACCACGACCCGGCAGCCGAGCTGCGAGAGCGCAGCAGCGGCCTCGTCGAGGTCGGAGTGCGGCCGGCCGGCCACCGCCGTCGCGATGGCGAGGGCCTCCTCGCGATTGGGCAGGAAGACATCGACACGCGGCAGGACCTCGTGCAGTCCCGCCCACCGCTCGGCGGGATCCCAGTTGGTGTCGAGACTGATCGTCGCACCCGTCGCCGCCACCTCGTCGAGCAGGTCCGGCAGCTCGGCCGCCAGCCCGGGGAGCAGGAAGTAGGAGGCGAAGTGCACGTGCCGCGGCCGCAGCCGCGCGAGGGCGGCGCGCACGGCGTCCGCGGTCAGCACCGGGATGGTGCCGGGCAGCGTCAGGATGGCGCGGTCGCCCGGCTCGGAGAGCACGACCGACAGGCCCGTCGGTCGGTCGGCGTCGACCTCGACGGCCGAGACGTCCACCCCGCCGTCGCGCAGCCGGTCGAGCACGACGGAGCCGAACTGGTCGGCGCCCACGACGGCGGCGAGCGCCGTGCGCACGCCGAGCCGGGCGAGCCCGCACGCCACGATCGCGGCGCTCCCGCCCAGCAGCAGCTCCGCCGAGTCGAGCAGCTGCTCGGCCTGGCCGAAGCGCGGGACGGTGTCACCGGTGAGCAGGAGGTCGGGGTTGGCATCCCCCACGACGAGCACATCCACGGTCACGTCGACGCCGGTCATCCCTTGAGTCCCGAGAACGTCATGGTCGCGATGAACTGCCGCTGCGCGAACACGAAGAACAGGATGAGGGGAAGCGTGGCGATCACGTTGCCCGCCATGATGAGGCTCCAATCGGTCTGGTGCGCGCCCTGGAAGTTGGCGATGCCCAGCTGGAGCGTGAACGACGACTGGTCGTTGATCGCGATCAAGGGCCAGACCAGGTCGTTCCACGCACCCAGCAGGGTGAAGATCGCGAGGGTCGCGAGCGCAGGACGCGCCAGCGGCAGCACGATCCGGAAGAACACCTGCCAGCGGTTGCAGCCGTCGATCGCGCCCGCCTCCTCCAGCTCGGCCGGGAGGGAGAGGAAGAACTGCCGCATCAGGAAGATGCCGAAGGCGGTGGCCAGCCACGGCACGATCGCCGCGCCCAGGCCGTTCAGGAGCCCGAGCTTCGCGAACAGGACGTACGTGGGGATCATCAGCAGCTGCGTCGGGATCATGATCGTCGCGAGGATCATCAGGAAGCCGAAGTCGCGGCCGGCGAACTTCAGCCGCGCGAACCCGTACCCGGCCAGCGAGCACAGGATGATGTTCGAGACGATCGCGGTCGCCGAGACGATGACCGTGTTGCCGAGCCAGAGCAGGATGTCGGTCTGGCCGAAGAGCTTGGCGTAGCCGTCGAGGGTGAAGTGCGACGGGATGAACGGCGGCGGGAAGGCCACCAGCTCCTTCGCCGGCGAGAACGACGCCAGTGCCATCTGCGCGAACGGCACGAGGAAGAGGATCGCGATCGGGAAGAGCACGAAGTGCCAGCCGCTGAGCCTGCGCCGGCGCGACCGCTGCTGCGGCTCGTCCGCGACCTGGCGGGCGGCCTGGGAGACCTCGTCGAGAACCGTGGCCATCAGAACGCCTCCGAGCCCCGGCGTCGCTGGATGACGACGACGCCGATGGTGATGATCAGCGTCGCCGCGAAGAGCACGTAGGCCGCGGCCGAGCCGTAGCCGAACTCCAGCGCGTGGAACGCCTTGTCGTACAGGAAGTAGACGATCGTCTTGGTCGCGTCGAGGGGCCCGCCGCGGGTGGTCGTGTAGACGAGGTCGAAGAGCTGGATCGCCTGGATGGTCTGCCAGACCGCCACGAAGGCGGTGACCGGCGCGAGCTGCGGCCAGACGATCCGCCAGAAGGTCTGCCAGCGGTTGGCGCCGTCGATGCGGGCGGCCTCGATCAGGTCGGCCGGGACATCCTGCAACGCCGCCAGGTAGATCACCGTGGTGAAGGCCGCGGACCCCCAGAGGGACATGATCGCGATGACGACCATCGCCTGCTTCGGGTCGTCCAGCCAGCCCTGCTGCGGCAGGTGCAGCACCCGGAGCACGTTGTTCACGAGCCCGAACTGCGGGCTGAACAGGTAGGTCGAGAGGATGCCGGTGGAGGCGGCGGAGGCGACGAACGGGACGAAGATCGCGGTGCGGTAGAACCCCATCCAGCGGATCCGCCGGTTGAGCGCGACGGCGAGGAACAGCCCGAGCAGCACCGAGGCCGGCACGAACAGGAGGGTGAAGCCGACGGTGTTGAACACGGCGTTGCCGAACTCCGCGTCGCCGATCAGCTGCGCGTAGTTGTCGCCGCCGACCCAGGTGGCCTCGCTGAAGCCGTCCCAGCTCTGGAACGACAGCACGAACGCCCACAACGCGGGGAAGATCGACAGCCCGAGGATGATCAGGGTGGCCGGGGCGACGAAGCCCCAGCCGGTCAGCGCCGAGGTGAAGCCCCGGCGCCGGCGCGCCCGCCGCGCCCCGGTCGCGTCCGTGGACGCGCCGGGCCGCGGGAGCGCGTGGGCGGTGGTGTCTGCCATTCGCGTGTCCTCGCCGCTCCTACTTGTCCTTCGCCAGGGCCGCGTCGGCGGTCGTGGCGGCCTGCTCGAGTGCGGCCTTCGGCTCACCGTCACCCTGCAGCACCTGCGAGATCGACTTGCCGACGGCGACCGAGAGGGCCGCGTAGCCCTTCGTGGTCGGGCGCGTCTGCTTCACGTTCGCGGAGTTCGCGACGAACACCTCGTAGCCGGGGTACTCGGCGGCCTCCTTGGCGACGGCGTCGGACGTCGCCTCCGAGGAGCGGAGCGGGAGGTTGCCGATCGCGACGTTGAAGCGCTCGTCCTGCTCGGCCGAGGTCAGCCACTGCGCGAACTGGGTGGCCCAGTAGGCGCGGTTCTTGTCGTGGTGGTCGAAGAGCGCCCAGATGTCGGGGCCCGACACGGTCTGGTGGTCGCCGTTCGTTCCGGGGAGCGGGACGACGCCGTACTTCGTGCCTCCGGTCTTGAGGTCCGACAGCTGCCACGGCCCGGAGGTGATCATCCCGATGCGGTCGTTCACGAACAGCTGCCCGAACTTCACGTCGGTCTGGTCGAGGTAGACGCTCTTGTCGTCGACGGCCATCGACCGCAGGAACGAGAGGGCGTCGTCGCCGGCCTGCGAGGCGAACTCGGACTTGGTCGCGTCATCGTTGAGGATCGCGCCGCCGTTCTGCCACAGGTGCGGCCAGAACTGCCAGGTGGTCTCCTCGCTGCCCGAGACGGAGTAGCCGTAGCCGTAGATGTGGTTCGCCTCGTCCGTCAGCTTCTTGGCCGCCGTGCGGAAGTCGTCCCACGTCCAGTCGGCCGTCGGGTAGGCCAGGCCCGCCTTGTCGAAGAGGGTCTTGTTGTAGAGCAGGCCGATGTTGTCGACGACCGCCGGGAACCCGATGACCTTCGTGCCCGTCGGCTGCGCCGTTCCGCGCGCCGCGGCGGTGAACTCGTCCCACTTCACGTCGGGCTTCTTCACGTCGGCCGAGATGTCGAGCGTGCGGCCGGAGGCCTCGAGCTGGCCGGCCCACGAGCCGAACGCGTACGACATGTCGGGGTACTGGTTGCCCGCGAATCCGGCGGAGAGCTTCTGCAGCAGCTGATCGGTGGACGAAGCGCCCGGGGAGAGGTTGATCGAGACGTTGGGGTGCGCCTGCTCGAACTCCTTGGCGAGGCCCTCGATCACCTTCTGGGCGGCGTCGGCCTGACCGGACCAGACCTCGATCTGGACCTTGGCCTTCGTGTCGAGGGTGGTCGCCCCCTGGGAGCCGCTGCAGCCGGCGAGTGCGACGACACCGGCCGTGGCGGCCAGGAGTGCGGTGGCGCGGAGCACCCGTCGGCGGAATGGAGTCAACATCTTCGGTTCTCCCTTGTGGATTCTGCTGTGTCGGATTCTTCCGTGCAGGGCTGCGGGTCAGCCGAGCACGACGGGGGGGCTGGGGGTCAGCCGAGCACGATCGAGCGGGTCAGGTGCCGCGGGGCATCGGGGTTCAGCCCGCCGCGCTCGGCGACGGCCACCGCGAGGCGCTGCGCCTGGGCGAGCTCGATCAGGGGGTCGGCGGACCCGACGCGGACGGTGGCGCCGGTGCGCTCGATGTCGGCGACCAGGGAGTCCTCGGCGCGTCCGATGATCCAGACGAGCGAGCGGTCGTCGGCGACGGCCAGGGGGCCGTGACGGTAGTCGAGGGCCGGGTACGACTCGGCCCAGGCCTGTGCGGCCTCGCGGATCTTGAGCGCCGCCTCCTGGGCGAGGCCGTAGGTCCAGCCGCTGCCGAGGTAGACGAAGTGGGTGCGGCCGTCGAGGTCGACGTCGAGCGGCCGGCCGAGCACGGCGGCGGCCTCCGCCGGGAGCGCGCTGACGTCCTGGCCGACGGCGTGGCGGGCGAGCAGGAGGAAGGTGGTGGGGAAGCGGGTCTGGACGACCGACTCCTCGTCGGCGAAGTCGAGCAGCAGGACGTCGTCGGCGCGCTCGGCGACCGGTGAGTCCGACACGCCGGTGACGGCGATCGTGCGCACGCCGGCCGGGATGACGTCGAGGGCGTCGAGCACCTCGGTCGTGGTTCCCGAACGGCTGAGCAGGAGCACCGAGTCGTAGTCGCGCCACGTCCACGGCTCCGACGCGTACGCGGCGTCGGTGATGCCGAGACCGGCGCCCTCGCGCAGGTAGGCGAACGATTCGGCGACGAAGGCCGAAGTGCCGCAGCCGAGCACGAGCATGCGCTCGCCGGGCCGCGCGAGCAGGGCGGTCGCCCGGTCGGCGAGGGTCGCGAGCGCCTCGCGCCAGATGTCCGGCTGGCTGGCGATTTCGCTGGAGGTGAGTGTCACGAGGTGCTCCTGTGGGTCGGTGGCGGTGCTGCGCACTCCGTTGCGCGTTGGACTTATCATTGGCGGACACTGAGCGTTTGACAACGAAACTGTGCAGATCGCTCACTATGACTGATTGTTTGTTACAGAGAGGTTTCGCATGCCCCACGAAGACCCGTCCCCTCTGGCCGAGTTGCGGCTCGCCGAGTGGGCTCCGCGCCGTCAGCTGCGGGCCCGCACGACCGCGGTGCCGCGCCCCGCGCATCCCGCGATCGACATCCACAACCACCTCGGCCGCTGGCTGACCGACGGCGAGTGGATGATCGACGACGTGCCCGCGCTCGTCGCGCTGCTCGACGACTGCGGCGTCGAGACGATGGTGAACCTCGACGGCCTCTGGGGGCCGGAGGTGACGGCGAACGTCGAGCGCTACGACGCGGCGCACCCCGGGAGGTTCGTCACGTTCTGCCAGCTGGACTGGGCGCTCCTGGCCGAGCCCGACGGCGTGGCCCGGCTGACGGCGTCGCTCGACGACAGCGCAGCGCGGGGCGCCCGGGGCGTCAAGGTCTGGAAGAGCCTCGGGCTCACCGTGCGCGACGCGGACGGTGAGCTCGTCCTGCCGGACGACCCGCGGGTGATCGACGTGCTGGCTCACGCCGGTGCTCTCGGCCTGCCGGTGCTCATCCACACCGCGGATCCGATCGCCTTCTTCGAGCCGCTCGACCGCCACAACGAGCGGCTCGACGAGCTCGCGGCCGTACCCGAGTGGTGGTTCGGGGATCGCGCCGTGCACCCGACGTTCGACCGGCTGCTCGACGCGCATGCGGCGCTCGTCCTCGCCTGCCCGGGCACCACTTTCATCGGCGCGCACGCGGGCTGCGCGGCCGAAGACCTCGACCGGGTCGAGCGGCTGCTGGTCGCAGCGCCGAACTACACGATCGACACCGCCGGGCGCATGGCCGAGCTGGGCCGCCAGCCGCGCCGGTTCGCGCAGCTCGTCGCCGACCATCCCGACCGCGTGCTCTTCGGCACCGACATCTACCCGGTCACCGCCGAGCAGTACCGGCTGCACTACCGGTTCTTCGAGACGGCCGACGAAGGCTTCGGCTACGACCCGGACAGCGAGATCCCGGGCCAGGGCCGGTGGGATGTGTCGGCACTCGACCTGGACCCGGCGCTGCTGGAGGCGGTCTACCGCGGCAACGCCCGCCGCGTCCTCGACCTCTGACGCCGCCAGCCGCCCGCACATTCGTCACGAATGTCGCGAAAGCTCGGTGCTTTCGCGACATTCGTGCGGAATGTCAGCGGCTACACGAACGTGCGACGGGGCTCCACGACGCGGCAGAAGCGGGCCACGAGGGACGCCATCGCGTCGCGCGCGTCGCGCGTGTACTTCCGCGGGTCGACGGCGTCGGGCTGGTCGGCGAGCGCGGTGCGAAGCGACGCCGTGAAGGCGATGTTGAGCGCCGTGCCGACGTTGACCTTGCGGATGCCCGCGGCGACCGCGTCGGCGATCACGGCGTCCGCGACGCCCGACGACCCGTGCAGCACCAGCGGAACAGGCACGGCTGCGGCCAGGCGCGCGATCAGGTCGAGGTCGAGCTGCGCCGAGCGGTCGCGCATCGCGTGCGAGCTGCCGACGGCGACGGCGAGGCCGTCCACGCCGGTGGCGGCGACGAAGGCCGCGGCCTCCTCCGGATCGGTGCGGACGCCGGGCGCGTGCGCGCCGTCCTTCCCGCCGATCTCGCCGAGCTCCGCCTCGACCCAGACGCCCGCGTCGTGAGCGCGCCGGACGACCTCCCGGGTCGCCGCCACGTTGTCGGCGTAGTCGAGCCGCGAGGCGTCGAACATGATCGAGCCGACACCGAACTCCTCGGCCCGCCCGAGCACGCGCGCGACGAGCGCGCGGTCCTCGATGTGGTCGAGGTGGATGCCGAGCGGCGAGGCGGAGGCCTCCGCGACCTCGCGGCAGGCGGCCAGCAGCGGTTCGGGCGCGCCCCGGAACGCGATGGCGTTCTCGCTCAGCTGGAGCAGAGCGGCCGAGCCGGCCTCCCCTGCGCCCGCGGCGACGGCCTCCACGTGGTCGAGTGAGAGCACGTTGAACGCGGGGACCGCGCCGCCGGACGCGATCGCCGCCCCGACGAGCTGCCCGGTCGGCGCGAGGGTCACGGCGTCTCCCCCAGCGACCCGCCGAGGGCGACGGGCAGCAGCGGCGCATGCCGGGCAGTCAGCTCGTCGCAGAGCGCCCAGATCTGCTCGGGCGTGAGCGAGGACGACGCGTTGGGATCGGTCAGCACGGCCCGGCGGACGAGCTCGGGGTCGCCCGTGCGGGCGGCCTCGATCGTCAGCTCGGCGACCGACAGATACGTGCGGTTGAGGGCGGCGCCCTGCACCGGGATCGCACCGAACGGCAGCGGGTGCACACCGTCGGCGTCGACGCGGCTCGGGACCTCGACGACCGCGCCCTGCGGGAGGTTGTCGATCAGCCCGTGGTTGACGACGTTGGCGTGGATGATGCGCTCGGTCCCGGTGAGGATCGAGTGGATGACCTGGGGGGCGTACTCGGCAGCGCCCTCCTCGAGCTCCAGCGGCTCACCGGCGGCGAGAGCCGTGCGGGCGTGCTCGAACTCGGCGACGTTCTCCTCCGAAATGCCGATGTACTCGAGCGGGCGCAGGCGGAACCGCTCGATCTGCTCGGGCGAGCGCAGGAACCAGTCCAGGTACTCGGACGAGTGCTCGCTGGTCTCGGTCGGGTAGAAGCCGATACGGCTGAAGATCTCGACCCGCACGCGCCGGCGCAGCTCGGGATCGCGCTCGATCGCCCCCCGGAGCCTCGGGTACAGGTCCTCCCCGTCGCGGGACCACTCGACGAGCCAGGCCTGGTGGTTGACGCCCGCTGCGCGGTAGTGCGTCCCCTCCATCGGCACGCCGATCAGCGCACAGAGGTCGTTGACCGTCCAGTAGACGCTGTGGCAGAGCCCGACGGTCTTGATGGACGGCGCGACGACGGACATCCACCAGACGTTCATCGCCATCGGGTTCGTGTAGTTGAGGAACCAGGCGTCGGGGCAGAGCTCGAGCATGTCGGCGGCGATGCCGGAGAGCACCGGGAAGGTGCGGAGGGCGCGGAACACCCCGCCGACGCCGGTTGTGTCGCCGATCGTCTGCAGCAGGCCGGCCGCGGCGGGGACCTCCAGGTCGACGCGCGTGGCATCGATGCCGCCCACCTGGATCATGTTGATCACGAAGTCGGCACCGGTCAGGGCCTCGCGGCGGTCGAGCGTCGCGACGATCTCCGCGGTGCGGCCGAACCGGGAGGCGACCTGCTCGGCGGTCCCCTGCGCCACGTGGAGGCGTTCGGCGTCGATGTCGTGCAGCACGATGCGCAGCGGGGGCAGGTCGTCGAAACGGAACAGGTCGGCGAGGAGCTGGCGGGTGAAGACGACGCTCCCGGCTCCGAGGAAGACAATCTGAGGCATGGTGCGATCCTGCGATAGTGTGTCTACTCCGCGCAACAGATTGAGCGATTCGCAGCTAAAGTGATCACATCGAGTGATCGATTCGCCATCGTCCTGCTGCCGGACCGACTCTCACCGCACCACCGACTCCTCGAAAGGACGGGTCCCATGGTCGCACCCGCCGCCGAATCGCTGATCGCCCGCGTCACCTCCGGCCGGCGCGCTCAGCGGATGGTCGCCATCCTCGACCTGATCTCCGAGCGCGGCACCATCAGCCTCGCCGAGCTCTCGGAGTCCCTCGACATCTCCGCCGCCACCGCGCGACGCGATCTCTCCGATCTGGCCGACCAGAACCTCATCCTGCGCACCCACGGGGGCGCCTCCGCGCTCGAGCGCGGCCGTGAGATCCCGGTCGCCCTGCGCGACACCCGGTTCCAGGACGCCAAGCGCGCCATCGCGAAGGCCATGGTGCGGCGGCTGCCCGCCGAGCGTCACGTCGTCGCCCTGAGCGGGGGCACCACGACGGCGGGCGTCGCCCGCGCGCTCGCCAACCACCGCGACATCGCCGTGGTGACCAACTCGCTCAGCATCGCCGGGCTGCTCTCGGGCTACCCGGGTGTGCGCGTCGTGATGACCGGCGGATTCCTGCGGCCGCAGTCGCTCGAGCTCGTGGGCGCGCTCGCCGAGAGCACGTTCAACGCGGTCAACGTCGGCACGGCCATCCTGGGCGCCGACGGGATCAGCGCCACGAGCGGTGTGACGACCCACGACGAGACCGAGGCGCGCACCAACCGTGCGATGGTGGCGAAGGCCCAGCGCACGGTCGTCGTCGCCGACGGCTCGAAGATCGGCGGTGTCGCCCTCGCCCAGATGGCCGACATCGAACAGGTCGAGATGCTCATCACCGACAGTTCGGCCGACCCCGTCGAGCTCGAGAAGCTGCGCGCCGCGGGTGTGCAGGTGGTGCTCGCCGACGAGGAGTGACGCGACTGCGGCCGCGCGGTACGACTGCGGCGGCTCGCGTGGGCGCAGACGTACCAGGGTGCCGCAGACCCGGCGCGGGAGCGGGAGCGGGCGCGGGCCCGCCGCTCAGGCGGACGCGAGGCGCGTGCTGATCACGTCGGAGTACGAGTCGATGTAGGAGTGCACGCTCTCGTGGATGTGGAACTGCGTGTGCGCCAGGCGCGCCTCGCGCGAGTCCAGCAGCGTGCGCGCGGCCGCGCGGCGGGCGCCCACGCGGACGAGCGAGATCGCGGCGCCGGTGAGGACACCGGCCGCCGCGACCCCTGCTGCGATCCCGACGACGAGCGACCACGGTTCGGTGAGCGCCGCGGCGGCCGCCGCCCACAGGCCGGCGCCGATCGCGACGAGCAGCACGACGTCGACGACGACCGCCTTGCGGACGAGCGCGAACCGGCTGGTCTCCAGGAGGGTCACCGCCTCGGCGATGTCGCGCTCCTGATGGCGGCGACGCTCCTTCGCCCAGTGGAGGTCGCGCTCGTGGCGACGGTTGAGCCGCTGGGCGGCGTCGTGGGCGCGGTCGTAGGCGTGCGTGTTCACAGTGTGTCCTTCGGGTAGACGTGACTGCTATCGGGTCGGGTGGTGCGGGTGTGCGCTGTTCGGGTGCTGCACGGTGGCGCCGCGCGCGTTCCGGGTTTCGGGTCCGGTGTCGCTCGCGCCAGACCGAGCATAGCTAGACGGACAGGTCTGTGGGCTGTTTGGAGGACATGATTTTGTACCCCAAATCGGGCGACACGCGTGAGGGCGAATCATCCTGCGGGCGGAGCCCTCGCCGGCGCCTCTCGTCCTCTGGGGCGATGCGGCCGGCCCCCTCCCCGCGATGGACTGAGACCATGACGTCACCCATCGCCGCCCGCCCGGTCATCCGCATCACAGCTCTGGCCCTGCCGCTGCTCGCCCTCGCCGCCCTGACGGCGTCGAACACCGGGAACGCCGTCGCCGCGGTGATCGTCCTCACCGCCGCCGTCGCCGCGCCCATCGCGCTGCACGTGCTGGCCCGGCTGGCGACCCGGCGCCTCGGCTCGGCCTCCCTCCCCCGCCGCGTGTGGGTGACGGTGACCACGGCCCTCTGGTTCGGGATCGCCGGCGCCCTCGCGATGGGACAGCACGCGCTGAGCATGGAATCCGGCCCGGGCGAGATGCTGTTCTTCCGGATCGCCGGGGCGGCCTGGCTCGGCGCCACGGTGGCCATCATGCTCGCGCTGGTGTTCGCGGTGGCGATGACGGTCAGGCTGATCGCCGGCACCCGCTCGACGGCGCCTCTACTCCAGCTGCAGTAGAGCCCTCGATCCATCCGGACGATTCGCCGCCGGACGGGAGCGATGAGCATCGAGTAGTCGAAGTCTTCCCACTACTCGAGGAGTCCCCATGTCCACGTTCCTTGCCCGCGTCGGGCGGTTCAGCGCCCGGCACCGTCTGGTGGTGATCGGTGTCTGGCTGCTGCTCTTCGCCGGCGCTGCCGCCACCCTCGTCATCGGGAGCGCCAACGCGAACCCGGCCGCCGCCTCCAACGACATCCCCGACTC
Source organism: Leifsonia sp. NPDC058194 (assembly GCF_042883605.1). Taxonomy (NCBI): domain Bacteria; kingdom Bacillati; phylum Actinomycetota; class Actinomycetes; order Micrococcales; family Microbacteriaceae; genus Leifsonia; species Leifsonia sp. NPDC058194. The sequence goes on from NZ_JBHVVL010000005.1 coordinate 193,338, forward strand.
GCCCGCCTCGCAGGCGCTCGACCGGATGAACGCGGAGTTCCCCTCCACCGGCGAGAGCACGGGGCCCACCCTCCAGCTCGTCTTCCAGCCGAAGAGCGGTGACGTCACCGATCAGGCCACCGCCGCCGCCATCGCGACGACCCTCGCCGACGCCGCGAAGCTTCCCGGAGTGGAGTCCGTCAGCGATCCGTTCGACTCCGCGCGTCCGTACATCTCGAGCGACACGAGCGTCGCCGTCTCGACTCTCACGTACGGCGACCTCTCGTCCGCACAGGAGAAGACCGACTACGACGCGGCCCTGGCGTTCCAGGAGAAGGCTCCGGCGGCGCTGGGCGTCGAGCTCGGCGGCAACCTCGTGCCGCTCGGCGCACCCGCGCCCGGTCTCGGAGAAGGTGTCGGAGTGGTCATCGCCTTCGTCGTGCTGATCCTCACCTTCGGCTCGCTTCTCGCGGCCGGCGTCAACCTCCTGATCGCCGTCTTCGGCGTCGGCCTCGGCACCGTCGGCGTGCTCGCCTACGGTGCCCTCTTCCTGCTCGGGGAGAACGCGATCATCCTCTCGTCGATGCTGGGGCTGGCGGTCGGCATCGACTACAGCCTCTTCATCCTCTCCCGGTTCCGGAACGAGCTCCGAGGTGGGAGGCGCGTGGAGGATGCGGTCGCCCGGGCGACCGGCACCGCCGGCACGGCCGTCGTCTTCGCCGGGCTCACGGTGATCGTCGCGCTCGTGGCCCTGGTGGTGGCGAACCTCGGCTTCATCACCGAGATGGGGGTCGCCGCGGCCGTCGCCGTCGCGGTCTCCGTGCTCCTCGCGCTCACCCTCCTTCCCGTGTTCATGCGGACCATGGGCACCCGCGCCCTCTCGAAGAAGCAGCGCCGGGCCCTCGCCGCCGGCGAGATCTGGACCGAGGGCGGCACGCAGAAGCGCGGCATCATGCGCGGCTGGGGCTCATTCGTCGTCAAGCGGCCGATCGTCTCGGCCCTCGCGGGCATCCTTCTCCTCGTCGTCGTCGCCTTCCCGATGCTCAGCATGAAGACGGCGTTCAGCATCCCGGGAGGCTCCGACCCGCAGTCGACCGAGCGCACCGCGTACAACCTGATCGTCGATGAGTTCGGCGGCATCCAGAGCCCCCTCGTCGTCCTCGCCGAAGGCGACGGGATCGCCGCCAGGACCGCATCGGTCGAGCAGGATCTCCGGAAGCTCGACGGGGTCCGCCAGGTGATCCCCGCGCAGATCTCGGCCGACGGCACGATGGCGCGCATCACCCTCATCCCCGACGGCGGCCCGATCGACCAGCAGACCAAGGACCTCGTCCACTCGATCCGGTCCGACGCCGATTCCGTCTCCGGCGTGACGCTGGAGGTGACGGGCGAGACCGCGATCGGGATCGATCAGGACGCCGCGCTCATGAGCGCCCTGGTGAAGTACATCATCGTGATCGTCGCGATCTCGGTGGTGCTGCTGATCGTGATGTTCCGCTCGCTACTGATCCCGCTGATCGCCACCCTCGGCTATCTGCTGTCGGTCGGGGCCTCCTTCGGCGCCAGCACGGCCGTGTTCCAGTGGGGCTGGCTGGACCCGGTGATCGCCGCGCCCCAGGGCGACCCGATGATGAGCCTCCTCCCGCTGCTGCTGGTCGGCGTGCTCTTCGGCCTCGCGATGGACTACCAGGTGTTCCTGGTGTCCCGGATCAAGGAGATGCACGACACCGGGATGATGCCCAAACAGGCCATCCGCGAAGGATTCGCCCGCTCGGGCCCCGTGCTCGTCGCCGCCGCCACCATCATGACCGTCGTCTTCGGCGGCTTCGCCACCGGGACCTTCGCGATCGCGGCCTCCATCGGCTTCGGGCTGATGGTCGGTGTGCTGGCCGACGCGTTCGTCGTGCGGCTGGTGCTGATGCCGGCCCTGCTGAGCCTGCTCGGGAACTCCGCCTGGTGGCTGCCGGCCTGGCTCGACAGGATCCTGCCGCACCTCGACACCGAGGGGCACACGCTGGAGGAGGCGCCCGGGACGACGCCCGCGGACCCACCGGCGGCGCAACCGGCGGACGAGCCGACGCGGGTCGGCGCCGGCGTCTGACCGACAGCGTCGGACGAGTACGGCGTCGAGGCGCCGGTGGCAGCGGCCACCGGCCCCTCAGGCCGTCGTGGTGAGGCCGATGCCGTCGGGCGCGGCTTCGTCCGCGGCTTCGTCCGCCTCGGCCGGCAGCCCGAGGGCGACGAGGAGGTACGCCATGCGGCCGCGCACATCGAGCGACCGGTCGTAGAGCCACTGCAGCTGGAGGCCGTCGAAGGCGGAGGCGATGATCGTCGCCGCGGCGTCCGGGTCGGTCCCCTCAGGGACCTGCCCGCGCCGCTGCAGTTCGGCCAGCACGGTCGAGGTCAGCTCGCGGAAGACCTCGTACCGCTCGCGGACGAACGCGTGGGCGATGTGGTCGGCCTCGGTCGCATCCGTCGTGACGCTGAGCAGGAGCTGGCTGAGTCCGACCTGCTCGAGGCTGTCCGAGACGGCGTCGAGGATGCGCGAGACGAACCCGACCGAGAAGTCGGTGTGCTCGGGGTCGACGGCCAGGGACACCACGTCGGACTGGTAGCGGAGGATCTCGACGAAGAGCGCGTCCTTCGACCCGAAGTAGTGCAGGAGGCCGTTCTGGCTGAGCCCGACCGCTTCGGCGAGCTCTTTGACGGTCGCGCCGCTGTAGCCGTTCTCCGCGATCACCGTGAGGGCGGTGCGGAGGATCTCGGCGCGCTTGGCGACGCCTTTCGCGTAGGGGCCTCGAGTTGCCATTACAGCACTATATGCGGGATTGACTTGCCGACGGCGAATCCCGCATGCCATACTCCTTTCACCCCGACGCGAGGCCGCCCCCAGTGCCGATCGATCAGCGTCGACATCGATGAAGATGGGAACCCGATGACCGAGACCACCGCGGCCGAGCCGGCCCCGAAGCAGACCCAGCGGCAGAAGCAGAAGGGCGGCCTGACGATCGAGCCGGTCGAGACCGGCACCTCCCCGACCCTGGTCAGGGGCCCGCGTTCGCGCCGCTACCTGACCTGGTACACCCTCGTCACGCTCGCGACCACGGCCGTGTGGGGCGCTTCCAGCATCCTGCTCGCCAATCACGTGCAGCTCCTCGAGTTCCCGACCTGGTTCACGGGTGCCGACGCGAGCGTCGACCTCCAGCAGCTCACCCTGCTCAAGCAGCAGGTGGATGCGGGGACCGCGACGGCGACGGCCGACCAGGCCCGTCAGCTCGCCCTGCTCGCGGACTTCGACGCGGCACGGGCCCAGTCGCTGTCGATCATCGCCTCGCTCGGCGTCGTCCTCACCATGCTGATCCAGCCCCTGGTCGGCGTCGCCTCGGACCGCACCCGCTCCCGCCTGGGCCGTCGCGCGCCGTGGATCCTGTTCGGCACCGTGGCCGGGGCGGTGCTCCTCGTCGGCCTCCGGTACGCCCCGTCCATCGCCGTCCTCGCGATCCTCTGGATGCTCGCGCAGGCCGTGCTCAACACCTCCTCCGGACCCCTCGTCGCGACCGTCGCCGACCGCATGCCCGAGAACCGCCGCGGAACGGCATCCGCACTGGGCGGCTTCGGCAACTTCTTCGGCGGCGTGCTGGGAGGCGTCTCCGCCGGCTTCCTGTTCGGCATGCTGGGGCTCGACCTGTACTTCGTGGTCGCCGCGTTCGTCGCCTTCACCGGCGTGATGTTCGCGATCTTCGCGCGCGACGCCTCGTCCAAAGACCTCGACGTGCCGAAGCTGAACTGGAAGGCGTTCCTGATCGGCTTCACGATCGCCCTGCGTGCGCCCGCCTTCCGCCTGGTGTGGGTCGCCCGCATCCTGCTGACCTTCGGCTACGCCGTCTCCACGGCGCTCTCGCTCTACATGCTGCAGAGCTACGTCCGTCCCGCGCTGAGCGCGGAGGCCGCGACCCAGACGGCCGGTCTGCTCGCGCTCGTCGGGGTGCCGTTCATGATCATCGCGGTCCTGGTCGCCGGCCGGCTCTCGGACAAGCTGCAGAAGCGGCGCGCCTTCGTGATCTTCTCGTCCGGGCTGATGGCGCTGTCGATGCTCATCCCGATCATCTCGCCGACCCTCCCCGGTCTCTTCCTGCAGGTGATCGTCGGAGGGATCGCGTTCGGCACCTACCTGCCGGTCGATCAGGCCCTGTTCATCGATGTCCTCCCCGACCAGAAGGCGGCCGGGCGCGACCTCGGCGTCGCTGCGCTCGGCTCCAACCTCGGGCAGGCCCTCGGCCCGGCCCTGGCGGGCATGGTCGTCGCGATGACCGGCGCCTATCTGGGCGTGTGGATCGCCGCGTTCGTGCTGGTGCTCCTCGCCGCCGTCGCCGTGCTTCCGCTCAAGGGCGTGAAGTGAGCACCGAACTCCGAGCCCCGAACCCCTCTCTCCACCCCATCCCCCCTCGACAGAAGGCCCGCGCATGACGACCACGACCGACACCCTCACCGATCAGGCCTGGGAGCTGGATGCTCCCGGCTTCGAGCACCCGTACGTCGACGCCGACGAATGGCGCAGCGAGCCGGTGGCGCACCGCTACGTGCACGGCGGCTTCGCAGGCACGGACACCCGCTTCTCGTTCTACTTCCCGCCCGTCGACGGCTATGAGGGGCGTTTCGTCCAGCACGTCACCCCGGTGCCGCAGAGCGAGAACCTGGCGGCGTCGGCGACCGGGGAGGAGGACAAGATCACGTTCGCCCTGGCCGGCGGCGGGTACTTCGTGGAGACCAACGGCGGCGGCCCCGACGCCGCGAACCCGTTCTCGGGCATGGACCCGACCATCGGGGCCTATCGCGCCAATGCGGCGGCGGCACAGTTCTCGCGCCGGCTGGCGACGGCTCTCTACGGCGAGCACCGCACCTACGGGTACCTCTACGGCGGCAGCGGAGGCGGTTTCCGCACCATCGGCGCGGCCGAGAACACCGTCGGCGTCTGGGACGGCTTCGTGCCGTACGTGATCGGCAGTCCGATGGCCATGCCCAACGTCTTCAGCGTGCGGATGCACGCGCAGCGCGTCCTCCGCGAGGTGCTCGACGACATCGCCGACGCCTACGACGTCGGGGGCGACCCGTCGGCGCTCGTGCTGACGGACGAGCAGCGGGCCGCGTTCGACGAGGTCACACGGATGGGCTTCCCACCGCGCTCGTGGTTCGGCTGGCGGACGATGGGGATGCACGGGTTCAGCGCCCTCTACCCCGGCGTCCTCGCGGCCGACCCCACCTACGGGGACGACTTCTGGTCGGTGCCCGGCTACCTCGGGGCCGACCCCGCATCGTCGGTCCACCGCGATCGCGTGGTCCACGAGACCACGGTGACCACGATCGGCGGCCGCGAGGCCTCCGTGACCGTCGAGCTGTCGGCCGGCGGCGTCGACGAGTCCTATCAGCACGCCTCCGGCGAGGCTGCCGGACCCGTCGAGATCGAGCTCGGGGAGGCGCCGAGCGGATGGATGCTGGGCGCCGAACTGCACGTCCGCAGCGGAGCGGCCGCCGGCACCGTGCTCCGGGTGGCCTCGGTGAGCGGCGCGACGGTGACGCTGGAGCCCGGACAGGCGGTCACCGTCGCGGCGGGCGACACGGTCGTGCTCGACAACTCCACGTTCCTCGCCGCGCAGACGTACCACCGGCACCAGGTGCCCGGGTCCGCCTACCCCGTCTGGGATCAGTTCCGCGACGACGCCGGGGAGCCCGCTCACCCGCAGCGGCCGGTGATCCTCGGCCCCCTGTTCACCGCGGGAGCCTCCGGCTCCGTGCCGACCGGCGAGATCAGCGGGAAGATGATCGTCGTCGCCTGCCTGCTCGACCGCGAGGCGTTCGCCTGGCAGGCGGACTGGTACCGGCAGCGGGTGCAGGAGCACCTCGGGGCCGACGCCGACGCCGACTTCCGGCTCTGGTACATGGACGACGCGACGCACGGCGACGACGAGACCCAGGAGAACCAGACCCACACGGTTCCCTACGTCGGCGTGCTCCACACCGCTCTCCGCCAGCTCGCCGACTGGGTGGAGCGCGGCCTCGAACCGGCGCCGTCGACGAGCTACACGATCGACGACGGTCAGGTCTCGGTGCCCGCGACCGCCGCCTCCCGGGGCGGGGTGCAGCCGGTGGTGACCATCAGCGCCGGCGGATCGTCGTCGGCACGCGTCGCCGTGGGCGAGGAGGTCCGGGTGACGATCGAGGCGGACTCCCCCGAGCACGGGCTGCCGTTCGTCTCGGTGGCGACCGACCTCACCGGGGCGGGGAGGCTCGACGAGCCGATCGCCGTCGCCCGCACCCACCGACTCTCGCTCACCCGCACGTGCACGTTCGAGCGGCCGGGCACCTACTTCATCGCCGCCCGGGCGACGACGCAGGACGATCTCGACGCGGGGACCGCGGCCGGCCGGGCTCACGGGATCGCGCGGGCTCGGATCGTCGTCTCCTGATGACGGACGTGGGGGGGGGGGGGGGGGGGGCCCCCCCCCCCCCCCCCCGGGGGGGTGCACAACAACCACAAACCACACCCCACAAGAAAAATTAATAAGCGATGGTGTGGATTGA
>NZ_JBHVVL010000005.1:199905-227567 GCF_042883605.1 Leifsonia sp. NPDC058194
CGCCGCGGGGGGGCCGGCGGGGGGGGGTGCTCCGGGTTGGGGGGGGGCTCGTTGTTTGGTCTCGTGTTGGGGGGGTGGGGGGGGGGGGTTTAAACCCCCCCCCCCCCCCACTTCGGCTATCGAGCGGTGGGAGCGAGCGGCAGACGGACCGTCGCGTACCCGTCGGCGGAGACCTCGATCCAGCTGTCGGCATCCGCTCGCACCACCGCGAAGGCGCGGCCGTCGAACGTCCGGTGCGCCGGCCCGGCGTACCCGGCCTCGGGCGCCGGATCCGCACTGCCGGCCGCGAGGAGCTCGCCGGCTCCCCCGACCGCGACGGTCACCTCCACGTCGCGATCGCTGAACACCCGGCCGTTGGCATCGACGAGCGCGATCTCGACGAAGTGGATGCCGGCGTCCCCGGCCTCGACGCCCGCCGTGACCGACAGTCGCGCCTCCCCCGTCGCGGTGGCGAGCTCGTGCGTCTCGGCCCGGCGCCCGGCCCGGAGAGCCGTCGCGGTCAGGGTGCCCGGCGCGTACGGCACGGTGAAGTGCGCGGTGAACCTGTTCCCGGCGCCGGCCGGCTGCACGCCGACGGCCTCCCCGTTCACCGCGAGCTCGACCTCGTCGGCGTCGCTGTAGACCTCGACGACGAGGTCGTCGCCCTCGTGCCCCTGCCAGGTCCAGCTCGCGATGCTGTCGCTCCAGGTCCAGGGACCGGTGTAGACGGTCGCACCTACCGGGCCGGGGCGCTGCACGGCGATCGCCGGTGCGGAACGGAGCCCGAAGACGATCTCGCGGTAGAAGGAGGCCGGCCGACGACCGCCGGTCAGGTCGAGGTCTCCGCACCAGGCCGCGATCCACGGATACGGGGCGGCGTGCGTCGGCTGCTCCCCGTCGGCCAGACGCTGCGGCCGGCCGATGCCGACCTCGCCGAGGTAGTCGAAACCCGTCCAGGTGAAATCGCCGATCACGTGCGGGTGCTCGAGCACGGAGGCCCAGTTGCGGTCGATGTGCGTGGGGAAGGTCTCCGTGCCCACGATCACGCGGTTCGGGAACAGCTCGGCGTCCATCGCATAGCGCGCGTCGAGGTAGTTCATCCCCGCGACGTCGAGCACCCCGAACGACTCCGCGGTCTTCGCGGTCACCAGCGGGGAGGCGCCGATCTGGTTCATGAACTCGCCCGGCCCGGACATCAGGGTGTTGATGCCGGCGCTGTCGTCGGTGCCCTGCCCGCGCTCGGCGGCGAGCTTCGCGAGGTCGCCCATCACGGAGAGCATCCCGTTGACCGCGTTCGTGACGAACCGGGTGGGATCGAGCGCGCGGACCTTCTCCGCGAGGGCGCGACCGGTGAGTCCGCCCGCCGAGGAGCCCGTCTCGGGGATCTCGTTGCCGATCGAGTACAGGATGACCGACGGGTGGTTGAAGTCCTTGGCGACGAGCGACTCGACGTCGCGCTCCCACCATTCGGGGAAGTCGAGGGAGTAGTCGTGGGGCATCTTGTTCGAGGTCCAGATGTCGAACGTCTCGTCCATGACGTACATCCCCAGCCGGTCGCACGCCTCCAGGAGCGCGACGCTCGCCGGGTTGTGCGCCGAACGGATGGCGTTGAAGCCCGCTTCTTTGAGCAGCCGGACCCGGCGTTCCTCGGCGGCCGGATGCGTGGCCGCACCGAGGATCCCGTTGTCGTGGTGGATGCACGCCCCGCGCAGCTTGACGGTCTCCCCGTTGACGCGGAGCCCGTTCACCGGGTCGACCTGCAGGCGCCGCACTCCGAAGCCGGTCTCGGCCTCGTCGGCCGTCTCCCCCTCGGCGACGACGCGTGCCGTCGCCCGGTAGAGGTCCGGCGTCTCGGCACTCCACAACCGCGGCGAGGCGAGGCGCAGCCGCTGACGGCTGACCGAGGTCCCGTTCGCCTCGACGGTCACGGGGACGGTCCCCGTGGCGACCTCGTCCCCGTCAGGGTCGACGATGCGGACCTCCACGTCGACGGTGGCGCGCCGGGGGCGGATGCTCGCGACGGACACCTCCACCTCGACCACGGCCTCGGTGCGGTCCACCTCCGGCGTGCGGATCCGCAGACCCGTCGCGGGCACGTGCAGCTCGGAGCCGACGTGGAGCCAGACGTTGCGGTACAGGCCCGCCCCCGTGTACCAGCGCGAGTCGTCGCCGTTGCGGGTCTCGACCTCGATCAGGTTCTCGGCGCCGGGCTCGAGGAAGCGGTCGGCGTCGATCGCGATCGTCGAGTAGCCGTAGGGCCGGTTGCCGGCGAACGCGCCGTTGATGTGCACGGTGGCGTCGCGGTAGGCACCCTCGAACTCGATCACGACCCGCTTGCCGGCGAACTCCTCCGGGACGGCGAACGTCTTGCGGTACTGGTAGGCGCCGCTCGGGAAGTACGCCGTGGCGGCATCGCCCGACGGGTCGCGATCGCGGCCGATCTGGGCGTCGTGCGGCAGGGTGACCGGCTCGTACGGCACGGTCGCGCCGCCCAGCTCGGCGAACGGATTCACCTTCTGCCTGACCTGCCAGCCGTCGTTGAAGAGCGTGCGCTTCATGAGTCCTCCCGTGCCGTAGCGGTGTTCGTGGTGATGGAGTGCCGGATGCGGTCGAGGACCTCGAGGGCCTCGACGCTCGCGGCGAGTGTGTGCAGTGGATGCTCGGTCCAGCCCTGGCCGATGGCGTCGCCGACGGCGGTGAGCATCGGGACGTAGCCGTTGCCGATGCGCTCGTACGCCTCGGCACGGGCGCCGGTCAGGGCCTCGCCGATGGAACCGGCGCGGAGCTCCCAGCCGGATGCGGCCCAGAACGGCGCGGGGATCGTCGCCCATCCCGAGGTTCCGCTGATCGAGGCGGATGGCTCCAGGTATTCGACCATCGAGGCCCCGAGCTGTGCGAACCGGCCGCCCGGGTACTCGAAGGTCACGTGCTCGGCGAGGTCGACCCCGTCCGCGCGGACCGTTCCCGTGGCATCGATCCGGCTCGGCGTGCCGAGGACGTCGAGCGCCAGGGTGACCGGGTAGATCCCCTGGTCGAGCAGGGTGCTGCTGGCGCGTTCGGCGCTCCAGCGATCGGAGTCCGGGGCGCCGAAGGGGAGCCCGAAGGAGGCCCGCACACTGCGGACCTCCCCCAGGGCGTCGGTCTCGACCTCGGCGAGGAGAGAGCGATACGCGGGAGCGAACCGCATCCACATCGCCTCCATGGCGAACCGGCCGCGTGCGGCGGCGGCCGTCGCGATGGTCGCCGCCTCGGCAGCGCTCACCGCGATCGGCTTCTCGATCAGGACGTGCTTGCCCGCGTCGAGGGCTGCGAGGGCGATCGCGGCGTGGGTGGCGTGCGGGGTCGCGATGTAGACGACGTCGACCTCCGGGTCCGCGAGCAGCGCGTCGAGACGGTCGACGGCTCGCGTGAACCCCAGCTCCTCGGCGAAGGCGGCGCCGCGGACCGCATCACGGGAGCAGACGGCGTAGCGGCGGGCCTGCGGTATCAGCGCGAGGTCCTCCGCGATCGAGCGCGAGATGAACCCGGTTCCGACCACCGCCCAGTTCAGGGGAGCTGCGCCGGTCATCGGTCAGCTCTCGACGTGCGCACCGGATGCGCGAGCCGCCCGTCGCGACGCGAGGTCGCGCTGGATCTGCGAGAGGTTCTTGTCGATGTTCAGGAACCAGATGATGACACCCATCAGCACGGCGGCGATCAACGGGAGCCAGAGGTAGAGGAACACCTCCATGCTCACCGCGGACGCCGGCTGCGTGGCGGCCTGGCCGTCGTAGCCTCCCGCCGCCAGCAGCCAGCCGACGAGGGCGACCCCGAGCCCGGCACCGAAGTTCTGGCCCGCCGTCGCTGCGGCGTAGGTCATGCCGTCGAGGCGCACCCCGCTCTTCCACTCGCCGTAGTCGACCACGTCGGCGACGAGGGCGAACAGGCCCGCCGCAGCGGGGATGCCGCCGACGGCGCGCACCAGCCCGCCGGCGATGAGCAGCGTCAGGTTCGCCGGGTCGATGAGCGAGATGATCGCACCGATCACCGTGATGACGACGCCCACCAGGATGAGCTTGCGCTTGCCGAACCGGCCGATGATGGCCGGCATGAACCAGAGGCCGATGATCAGCGGCAGGAGCTGGACGAGACCGAGGATGCTGTAGATGTTCGGGTTCCCCAGCACGTCCTTCGCGTAGTAGACGCCGACGCCGGCGGTGCCGGTGAGCAGGTAGTTGAGGAGGAAGAACCCGAAGGCGAGGAAGAAGTAGGGATTGCGGACGAGGATCTTGAGCGTCTTGCCCAGCGGCAGCTTCTGCCCGTCGTCCTGTTTGATCGTGCCGGTCACCCGCTCCTTCGTCCCGAAGAAGACGATCAGGAACGTGACGGCCGCGATCGCGCCGTAGACGATCGAGATCAGCGTCCAGCCCGCCTGACCGCCGCCGTTCGCGGTGACGACGGGGATCGTGACGAAGTTGACGACGAGGGTGGTGACCAGCGCGAAGAACGTCCGGATCACCGTGAGCGAGACGCGCATCTTCGAGTTGCTCGTGATCACCGAGAGCAGCGTGTGGTACGCGAGGTTGGAGCCGACGAAGCCGACGCCGAGGCAGAGGAAGTACATGACGAAGGCGTAGACCTCTTTGCCGCCCGCTCCCAGCCCGGCGGGGATGTTGAAGAGCAGGACGAAAGAGATCACCACGACGGGCGTCGCGAAGAGGATCCAGGGCCGCGCCTTGCCCCAGCGGGTGGAGGTGCGGTCGATGAACGTTCCGAGGAACAGGTCCATCGTCCCGTCGAGCACGCGGCCGAAGAGCAGCAGGGTTCCCGCGATCGCGGCGCCGATGCCGACCGTGTCGGTGAAGTAGAAGAGCAGGAACGCCGAGATCGGCGCGAAGATCAGGTTGCCGCCGACGTCGCCGACGCCGTACGCCAGGCGCTCGCGGATCGAGAGCCGCTGTCCGCTCGCGTCGCCGACGGCCTCGCCGACCGCGTTCGCCGCGAGGGATGCGGTGAGCGAGTCCTCGGCGCTGACCGCGACTGCTTCGCGTTGCTGCTCGGCCGAAGTCCGGGTGGAATCCTTCGCCATTGTTGACTCCTTCGTCGTGGATGGGACCGGTCACAAGAATCTAGTGTCACGTGTCAGTGACACGCGACATGAGCATAGATGGCGTTAGTGTCACGTGTCAACGCGGTGTGGCAGACTGGGCAGATGACAGCGGAGCTCACGCCGACGCGGCGACCCACCAGCGCCGACGTGGCGAAGGCGGCGGGCGTCTCCCGCTCCACGGTCAGTCAGATCCTCAACGGGGACGAGCGCTTCCCGGCCGCGACCCGGACGCGGGTGCAGGCGGCCGCCGCGTCCCTCGATTACCGTCCCTCGCGAGCCGGACGCGCACTCGTCACCGGCCAGTCCGACATCGTCGTGGTCGCCGTGCCCGACGCCACCTTCGGACCCCACCTGCAGGACTCGGTCGATCGGATCACCCGAGCCTCGGCGTTGTCCGGGATGAGCGTCGTCGTCCGCTTCGGCAGCCATGACGACGAGGACACCCTGTCGTCCGTCCTCGACCTCCGCCCCGCCGCAGTGGTCGACTTCGGCGTCTTCTCGCGCGCACAGCGCGAGCGCCTGGAGGCGGCCGGCACCGCGATCGTGCCGCGACGGCCCTCCGCCGCGGATGGGCTCGACGGCGTGGACGCCGACCCCGTCGACATCCGGATCGGCCGCCTCCAGGTCGCCGAGGTCCTGCGGGCGGGCGAGCGCGGGATCGTCTACGCCGCCCTCCAGGACCGGCGCCTCGACCCGTTCGGCCCGCCGCGGCTCGAGGGCATCACGCGGGAGACCGCCGCCCGCGGCCTCCCCGCGCCCCGCACCGTCCGCGTCCCTCTCGACCTCGAGGGCGCGCTCGCCGCCCTCCGCCCCCTGCTCACGGATGCCGCGGCGAGCCCGCTCGGGGTGTGCTGCTACAACGACGAGGTCGCGTTCGCAGTGCTCGCCGTCGCCACCCGACTGGGCCTGTCGGTGCCCCAGGACGTCTCGCTGATGGGCGTCGACCGGATCGCCGTCGGGCAGCTCATCACCCCCCGGCTGACCACGGTGTCGGTCGACCAGCCGGCCCTGATGGACGCCCTGGTGCAGGATCTGGTCGAGCTGCGGTCGCCATCGGAGCACGACGCACCGGCCGTCCCGTTCGACCCCGACCGGATCGTGCACCTCGTGCGGGGCGAGACCACCTAGCTCAGGCGGCCCTGCGCTTCGCCACGATGCCGATCGTCCCGCCGACGACGAGGACGATGCTCGAGATGATGATCAGAGTGCGCTTCATGGTGTTCCCTCTCGTACCGGACCCGCGTGTTCGGGCCTGGTACCAGCCTCCCGTGGGCCGGCGGCCCGCGCGTCGTCCGGATGGACCACCTCTGCTACTGCGTCTGGAGTAGACACCGGTCCGGGTCCGGTCGCCGCCCCGGCGCCGGACGCCGACCCAACGCGGGTCCGGCCGCGCCACAGCAGCCAGGCGCAGTGCGCAGACGCGATGAGACCGAAGACCAGCCCCGCCGCGCCCGTCGTCTTCTCGCTCTGCGCCGGGAAGACGGTGAGCAGGGTCGCCTGGGTCAGAGCCACGAGCACGAGCGCACCGACCAGGTTCGTCTGCTTGATCGCCTCCACGAGCAGCGAGCGGTTGCGCCGTGCGGAGACGATCCCGTGGACGGCGAAGCCGAGCTCGGTGAAGGTGAGCGCGGCGACGAGGACCGCCGCCCCCTCGTCGACCCGCCCCATCGATTCGGAGCCGAGGGCGCTCGGGAGGCTGCACAGGGTGAAGCCCGCCGACAGGCCCAGGAGCAGCCAGACGATCCGGCGGAAGACCGCGGCCTCCTCGCCCGGGTGGGTGGTGCCGCGCCCCCGGGCGGCCGCGTGCGCGCGGAGCGCCAGGTACTTCGCGACGCCGAGGCCGACGTTCACCGCACCGGCGGCGACGAGGAAGAGCGAGGCCTCCACGATGCCGAGGCCGATCTTCCAGACCGCGAAGACCAGGTTCGCCGGGACGCCGAGCATCGTCGCCGCGATCGCCCGGCGGACCTTGTCGCTCATCAGCTCCCGGAGCCACGCGGAGGCGCGGGACGGGCGTGCCATCCCCCCGTCAGCCGTTCGTGGCGATGCCGGCGAGGAACGCGAAGGCGACCAGCTGCGCACGGTCGCGCGCGCCCACCTTCGCCATCGCGCGCGTCGCGTGGGTCTTGACCGTGAAGGGCGAGACGAAGGTCCGCGCGGCGATCTCCTCGTTGCTCAGGCCGGTCGCGACGGCGCGGACGACCTCCCGCTCCCGGGGCGTCAGCGTCTCGAAGCGCGCCGCCATCGCGGCGTCCGCGACCGGGGCCGTGCTGTCGGCCACGCGCCCGATGACCGCCGCCGCCGCGGCCGCGGAGAGAGCACCGCCTCCCTCGGCGACCTCGGCGATGGCCGCGGCGAGCTCGCGCGGACCGACGCCTTTGCCCAGGAACCCGTTGGCACCCGCACGCAGGGCTGCGAGCACGTTCTCGTCGTGCTCGAACGTGGTGAGGACGATGATCTTGACCGACGACGCGTCGTGGCGCTCGCGGATCCGGCGCGTCGCCTCCACCCCGTCGATACCGGGCATGCGGATGTCCATCAGCACGACGTCCACTCCGGGCTCGTCGGCGGCGAGGATCTCCTGAGCGCGGAGCCCGTCTCCGACGTCGCCGACGACCTCGAGGTCCGGCTGCGCGTCGAGGATCGCGCGCAGACCGGCGCGGATCATCTCCTGGTCGTCCACGATGAGTATGCGGATCATCGGACCGGCTCTCCTCTCCGGTTCAGTGTGGCTCGCACACGGAACGCCGCGGGCTCCTCGATCACGTCGAACACGCCGCCGACGGACGCCGTGCGTTCGCGCATCCCGATCAGGCCGTAGCCAGACCCGCCCGATGCTGTGGCGGCGCCGGGCGAGCGGGCGTTCCGCACGTCCACGACCACCCGGTCGCCGTCGAGCCCGACCGAGAGGTCGATGGTCCCGATGCCGTGCCGCTGCGCGTTGGTCAGCGCCTCCTGGACGATCCGGAACGCGGCCGCGCTCACTCCGGGGTCGAGCGTGCCGACGTCGCCGATCGCGGCGCGGATGGAGGTGCCGGCGACGCGCAGGCTCTCGACCAGTCCCGGGATGCGCGAGACGTCGGCGACCGGCGCGTTGTCCTCCTCCCCGCTCGCCCCCCGGCGCAGGACGTCGAGGATCTGCTGCGTCTCCTGCAGCACCCGCTGGATGCCGCCGCGGGCGGCCTCCAGCGCGTCGTGGGCCTCGACGTCCGCGTCGCTCAGCCGCACCTCGGCGACGCCGATGCTCATGCTCACGACGGCGATCTCGTGCCCGACGGCGTCGTGGAGGTCGCGGGCGATCCGCAGCCTCTCCTCCGCCACCCCGTGCTCGATCGCGAGCACCGCGGCCGCCTCCGCGTCGAGGGCGCGCTGCCTCATCGAGGCGAGGTAGCGCTCCTGCGAGCAGACCGCGCTGCCGATCGCGGCCGCCGCCGCACAGCAGGCCGAGGCGACGAGCGCGACGGACGCCTCGTAGTCCCAGCCCTCGCGCGCGACGATCGAGAAGTAGACCGGGACCACGGCGAGCGCGAAGGCGGGGAGCGCCCGGGTGCCGCGGAGGGTGATCGAGAAGAGCTGCAGGACGACGACGCTCCAGAGCGCCACGAACTCCGTCGACAGGAGCGCGGCAGCGGCGGCGCCGGCGACCGCGACCGCCAGCCCGCTGAACGGGCGATACCGCGCCAGGGCGACCCCCACCCCGCCGAGCACGACTCCGAGGTAGCCCAGCGGGTGCTCGCCCGCCAGCGCGAGCACGAACACCTCGGTGACCAGAGCGGCGACGCAGACGATTAGCACGATCCTGTCCATCAGCCGGCTGCGCAGGAACCAGGCCAGTCGTGGCCAGTCCTGTCCCGCGCGTTCCGCTGTCATGCCCCGATTCTTCCCCACCGGTCTCCGGGCGGCCTACTTCATCTGGATGACATCGGGCGCTTCAACGGGACGACGACGCCCGGTGCGGCGGCGATCAGTCTGGAGCCAGACGATGCGCCACCCCGGCGCAGAGGAAGGCAGGAACGACATGACCGCGACGACGACACACACAGGCTCCGACACGGTGGAGGTCGCGCCGCACGGCGAGGCGCCCGGCGGATTCGAGTACCGGAGGATGCGCGTGCCGCGCCGCGCGGAAGGTCGGCAGCGCGACCTCGCCGCGCGCTTCGGGTGGCTCCCGGACGGATCGGGCACGACCGGCCGGGGCCGCACGGTCGAGATCGGGCTGAAGCGCCCCCTCGAGCTCGCCGAGCGGGAGGCCCTGGTGCGTCTCGAGCACGACAGCGACCAGTCGCTCGCCACGATCGAGTCGCTCGAGCGCTCCCGCACCCGGGTGCCGGCGCTGCTCGCCTCCGCGATAGGCGTGATCGGCGCCGCAGCGATGGCCGTCTCGGTATTCGCCCTGCAGGCCGACGACGTCGTGTCGTCCATCGTCGGCGGCGTCCTCGGCATCCTTCTCTGGCTGGCGGCGCCGATCGTCCACCGGTTCGCCTCGGCGACGCGCACGCGTCGTGTCGCCGAGCAGATCCACGCCGAGGAGGAGGTCATCGGCTCGATCGGCCGTCAGGCGGTGAGCCTCCGGAGCGGTTCCGGGCCGTCGTCCTGACGGCGGGAGGTCAGAGACGCAGCACCGAGGGGCGCGGGAGCCCGAGGTCCTCGAGCAGGTCGCCGAGCAGCCGGTCGAGCTCGAAACCGGCCTGGGTGATCTTGTTGTTCCCGAACGCCTTCAGGGCCGAGCTCGGCTGGTCGAACGCGATCACGGTGGTCGTGCCGCGGGCGTGCAGCTCCAGCCTCACCGGCGTGTACAGCGCGGTTCCCGGGTCGTGCCGGAACATCCGAGCCGCCGTCACGTAGTCGCCGAGGAGGTAGACCGCGGCGGGCAGGTCGGCGCCGCCGACACGCATCACCGGGGTCGGGTCCGAGGTCCAGAACCGGACCAGGCCGCTCCCGCCCGACGCCTCGCGCGTGAGCTGGGCCCAGGATGCGCCCGAGGCCAGCAGCTCGGCCAGTCGCGCTTCGTCGAGCGCCGGGACCGCGCGTTCCAGCGCGGCGCGCAGCGTCGCGAACGGCGCCTCCGCCACCAGCTCGACGCGGTTCACGGTCACGGGGACGATGCGTTCGGTCGCGGAGGTGGTCACGACTCCATCCTCGGCCATCGCCGAGGCAGCGGACTATTCGCCTTCTCGACCCTTCACGTTCGCGGGCTCGGGGATCTCCCCGGGGCGGTACTTGGGCAGCCGCGAGGCGGGGACGATGGCCAGCGCCGAGATGCCGGCCAGGATGAGCAGCCCCAGCTTGAGCGCGCTCAACCGGGCCTCCTCGTTGACCGCGACCGCGGCATCCACCTGGGCCGGGGTCGCGTCCGTGCGGGAGAGCGCCTCGCGCAGGTCGTCGTTGTTGATGAAGTTGACGTTGTCGAGGTCGACCTGGGCCACGACCGACGGCGGCAGCTCGGAGTGGTCGGCGACGGCCTGGCCGACGTTGAGGCCCAGGATGGTGACGAGCATCGCCCCGGCGAGCGCCGTCCCGACGGCCGAGGCGAGGTTCTGCGTGGTCCCGCGCACCGAGCCGACGTCACCCGCGAGCTTCTTCGGCGCCGCGGTGACGAGCACGTTGAACACCAGCGTGACGAGCGCGCCCTGGCCGACGCCGAAAACGATGAGGCCCAGGATGGTCGGCAGCGTCTCCCAGTTGTTGGTCACGACGAACGCGAGCCAGGCGAGCGCGACCGTGGTGAGCAGGAACCCGAAGACACCGATCGTGCGCGGGGCGAACCTCCCGTAGAACCGCACGATGAGGGTGGCGACCACGAAGACCGTGAGGTTGAACGGCATCATCGCGAGGGAGGTGTCGAACGGGGTGCGCCCCTGGACGATCTGGATGTAGAGCGGCACCGAGAAGTTCAGCGCGGCCTCCAGCGCCACCACGATGAACATCGCGTAGACTGCCGCCCGCTCGCGCGACGAGCCGAGCACGGAGAGGCTGACCAAGGGCACCCGGCCGAGCCGTGTGCGTCGCCGCGTCCAGAAGAAGAACGCCTGGCCGAGGATCAGCCCGACCACGATGAACACCGGCGTCGGGGACAGCCCCAGGATGTCGAACGGCGCGCTCTCCCGCGCGACCAGCACACCCCAGGCGTTCAGGTTGTTGAACCCGAGGGTGAGCAGCACGATCGCCGCACCGATGAAGAGCGCGGCGACGATGTCGATCTTCACCGTGCGGTCGGCGCCGTCGCTGCGCAGCCGCACGCTGAAGATGAGCACGAGGACCGCGAGCACGAGAACGATGCCGAACACGGGTCGCCACCCGACGAAGGTCCCGAGCGCCCCGCCGATGAGGAACGCGCTGACACCGGAGAGGGCGCGGGCCGAACCGAGCGACCCGACCGCGGTCGCCTGCTGCGCGCCGTGGTAGTTCTCCGCGATCAGCGCGACGAGGGAGGGGACGATGATCGCCGCCGATGCGCCCGCGAGCGCCTGCGCCGCGATCGCCCAGCCGACCGTCGGGGACAGGATCATCATGAGGGCCGAGACGGCGAAGACGCCCACGACGATCCGGAAGATCAGGACCCAGCCGATCCGCTGGCCGAGCTTGGCGCCGACCATCACGAGGGCGGCGACCGAGAGGCCGTACGTCACGATGGCCGTGCTCACCGAGGTGGGCGGCACGCCGAAGTCCTGCACCATCCCGCCCAGCGAGACGGGCAGCGCAGCCACGTTGAACGACATCAGCACCTGGGCGAGGAACAGCCCCACCATCGGCGCCCAGGAGGCTTTGGCGACGGTCTGCTCACCGGTGGTCGCTGTCATCGTGCGCTCCTTGCGATATCGAGTTCGGTGGTGGCCCGGTCGAGGGAGACGGGCTCGGGAGAGGCGAACAGGTTGAGGCCGAGCGTCTTGGAGAGGTACGCGGTCGCCCGCTCGCCCCGCACGCTGTTCCCGGCCGAGTCGAGAGGCGGTGCGAACGTTCCGATCGCGCCCTTCCCGGGCGCGATCGAGACGATGCCGCCGGACACTCCGGACTTCGCGGGCAGCCCGATCTGGAAGAGCCACTCGCCCGATCGCTCGTAGAGCCCGTTCGCGGCGAGGACGGCGAGGGTGTCGCGGCTCACGTCCGCCGACACGACGCGTTCGCCCGTCACCGGGTTGACGCCGCCGTCGGCCAATGTCGCTCCCATGACGGCGATGTCGCGGGCGGTCACGAGCAGCGAGCACTGGCGCGTGTACACGTCGACGGTCTCGCCGGGGTCGGCGTCCAGCCGGCCGTAGCTCTGCAGCAGGCGGGCGATGCCCTGGTTGCGGGAGTTGCTCTCCGACTCGGACGTGTACACGGCCTCGTCCACCGCGAGGTCCCTCCCGGCGAAGCGGGAGAGCCCGTCGTGCACGGCCCGCCACTTCTCGTCCGCGGTCGTGCCCGCCATGAGCGCGGTGGAGGCGATCGCGCCCGCATTGACCATCGGGTTCATCGGGTGGCCGCCGTTCAGCTCCAGCGCGATCACCGAGTTGAAGGGGAGGCCGGTGTTGTCCACGCCGACCAGCTCGCCGATGCGCTCGTGCCCGAACTCCTCGCACACCAGCGCGTAGACGAAGGCCTTCGAGATCGACTGGATGGAGAACGGCACGGCGGAGTCGCCGACCTCGTGGAGACCGCCGGCGGTGTCGGCGACGCAGATCCCGAACCAGTCCGGGTCGGCCGCGGCGAGCGCCGGGATGTAGTCGGCCACCGTGCCGTCGTCGGTGCCCCGGTAGCGGTCGTGCGCCGCCTGGACCAGTTGCTCCACCCGGTCCCATCCCGGGAGCGCGCCGGTGGCCGCCTCCTGATGTATCCCGTCGGTGTCTGTCTCGAACATCGTCGCCTCCCGGCACGACGCTAGTGACCCGCAGGCCTCCTCCACCAGTCCCGCATCCGACCGCGACACGGCGAGACGTGCACGCACGACAGCCGAGAGGGCGAATCGTCCGCCTTCTCGGCGGTCACGAGAGGGCGGCCGCCTTCGCTTCGAGCACGGCGCGCTCGGCGGCGTTGGTGCAGAGGGAGGCGGCCCGGGCGTACTCGTCGGCGGCCTCACCCGTGCGGCCCATCCGGGACAGCAGCTCGGCGCGCACGGCGGGCACCAGGTGCGACCCGGGCAGTTCGCCGCGCGCGACGAGTTCGTCGACGACGACGAGCCCGTCGGCCGGCCCGGTCGCCATCGCCACGGCGACCGCCCGATTCAGGTCGACGACGGGCGACGGCGCCAGCCGGCCGAGCGCCTCGTAGAGCAGCACGATGCGGTCCCAGTCCGTCTCCGCCACGGACGGCGCGACCGCGTGGCATTCCGCGATCGCGGCCTGCAGACCATAGGAGCCCAGCCCCCGGCCGGCGGCCGCCGCCATCGCCAGGGCCGCCCGTCCGCGCCGGATCGCGGAGCGATCCCAGCGGCGCCGGTCCTGATCCTCCAGCAGCACGGGCCGGCCGTCGCCGTCGACCCGCGCGGGGAACCGCGCGGACGTCAGCTCCAGCAGAGCCAGGAGGCCGTAGACCTCCGGTTCGGGCGCGAGCCGGGTGAGCACACGGGCCAGGCGGAGCGCCTCGGCCGCGAGGTCCGTGCGCATCCACGAGTCGCCGCCGGTCGCCGACGACCCCTCGGTGAAGATCAGGTAGATCACGCTCAGAACGGAGCCGAGGCGTTCGCCGCGCTCCCCCACCTCGGGCACCCCGAACGGGATGTGCGCCGCCGCGATGGTCTTCTTCGCGCGGGTGATGCGCGCCTGCACCGTGGCGACCGGCACGAAGAACGCCTTCGCGATCTCGTCGGTCGTGAGGCCGCCGACCACCCGCAGCGTGAGCGCGACGCGCGCCTCCTTCGACACGACCGGATGGCACGCGGTGAACATCAGCGCGAGCACGTCGTCGTCGATGGCGTCGGGATCGAACAGGGCGTCGGCGCCGGGCGTCTCCTCGTCCAGCTCCCGGGCGAGCAGCGCGTAGCGCTCGTCGCGACCGGACCGGCGGCGGAACGCGTCGATCGCGCGCCGGCGGCCGACGGAGAGCAGCCAGTTCACCGGCTGGTGCGGCACCCCACCGGTCTCCCACCCCACGAGCGCCTCGGCCAGGGCCTCCTGCGCCACGTCCTCGGCCAGGGCGAAGTCGCCGGTGTACCGCGCGAGGGCGCCGACGATGCGGGCGGACTCCATCCGCCACACCGCCTCGACGGCGCGCCTCGCCTCGGTCACCGACCGGCCTCCGGGCTCAGAGCTGCCCGGTGGACTCGCGCCAGGCGCGCTCCTTGGCGATCCACTCGTTGTCCTGCGGGAACTCATCGATCGTGGTCACCCGGCGGATCTCGGCCTTCGAGCCGGTCATGTACGGCATCCGCTTGGCCCACTCCGCGGCCTCCTCGGCCGAGGCGACGTCGAGGATGTAGTAGCCGTTGAAGAGCTCCTTGGTCTCGCCGTAGGGGCCGTCGGTGACGACCGGCTCCTCACCGGTGAAGTCGACGACGATGCCGGGCGCGGGATCGAGACCCTCGGCGGCGAGCAGCACCCCCGCACGGATCAACTCGTCGTTGAACCGGCCCATCGCATCCAGGATGTCGGCGAACTCGAGGTTCGCGAAGGCGGCGAACGCCTCGTCGGTCGATCGCATGATCAGCATGTACTTGGCCATCGTGTGCTCCTTGTGTCGGGGAAGGCCTCTTCGCGCCTTCCACACCGAGGTCGAACGGCGGGGCGGCGGATCGACACGGCCCCGGCACGAGTCCGCCCCGGCACGAGTCTGCCCCGGCACGAGTCTAGGGAGCGCCGATACGATGGCGGCGCAGACCTGCGAACCGCGAGAGGAACACGAATGACGACCTGGGGAATCCTCGGCACCGGCGGTATCGCCGCCGCCATGACGTCCGATCTGAAGCTGCACGGCCACGAGGTGGTCGCCGTCGGGTCGCGCACGGCTGCGTCGGCCGCTCGCTTCGCCGCGGCGCACGGCATCCCGCGCTCGCACGGCAGCTACGAGGAGCTGGTCGCCGATCCCCAGGTCGACGTCGTCTACGTCGCGACGCCGCACCCGCAGCACGCGCCGAACGCGCTGCTCGCGCTCGAGGCGGGCAAGCACGTGCTCGTCGAGAAGCCGTTCACCATGGATCGGCCGGAGGCGGAGGCGGTCGCCGAGGCCGCCCGCTCCCGCGGTCTCGTCGCGCTGGAGGCCATGTGGACGCGCTGGCTCCCGCACATGGAGCGCATGCACGAGGTGATCGGGGACGGCACGATCGGCGAGGTGCGCTCGGTCATCGCCCACCACTCGCAGAAGGCCAGCGCCGATCCCGCCGGCCGCATGCTGAACCCGGCCCTCGGCGGAGGCGCACTGCTCGACCTCGGGATCTACCCGGTCTCGTTCGCGTGGGACGTGCTCGGCGCCCCCGCGGGTGTGCAGGCCATCTCGACGCCGACCGCGACGGGCGTGGACCGTCAGACGGCCATCCTGTTCTCGTACGAGAGCGGGTCCCAGGCCATTCTCACCACCGAGCTGGATGCGCGCGGCAGCAACACCGCCACGGTCATCGGCACCGACGGCCGCATCGAGTTCGACGAGTTCTTCTTCGCCCCCACCGCGTTCCGGGTGCTCGACTCGGAGGGAACGCTGGTCGAGCGCTTCGAGGCGATCATCACCGGGCGCGGGATGCAGTACCAGGCGCAGGCGATCGAGCGCCTGATCGCGGCCGGCGGCGGCGAGGACCCGCGCCTGCCGCTCTCGCAGTCGGTGGCCATCATGGGCAGCATGGACGACATCCGGGAGCGCATCGGCCTGCGCTACGTGTAGGGGTCGCTGGGCATCGGTCCATTGGTCACGACATGCCGTCTCAGCGCCACTTCGCGCGGCGTGTCACGACAAATGGATGAGCGCCTTCCGTTCGCGCCTCCCACGGCGTTAGAGTGCGGCCAGGGCCGTGCGCGCCCGCCGGGAGGAGCATCGTCGTGACCGATCTCTCGGGCCGCAGGGCCCTCGTCACCGGCGGTGCCAGCGGCATCGGCCTGGCCTGCGCGGAGGCGTTCGCGGCGGCGGGCGCCCACGTCACGATCGCCGATCTGAACGGGGAGGCGGCCCGCGCCGTCGCCGGCCGCATCGGCGGCGAGGCGTGGGAGGTCGACCTCTCGCAGACCGGGGCGCTCGCCGATCTGCGGCTCGACGTCGACATCCTCGTCAACAACGCGGGCATCCAGCACGTGCGCCCGATCGAGGAGTTCGAGCCCGCGACGTTCCGGCTGCTGCTGACGATCATGCTGGAGGCGCCGTTCCTGCTCGTGCGCGCGGCGCTGCCCGGCATGTACGAGCGAGGCTTCGGCCGCATCATCAACGTCTCGAGCGTGCACGGGCTGCGCGCGTCCGAGTACAAGTCGGCCTACGTCGCCGCCAAGCACGGGCTGGAGGGGCTGTCGAAGGTGACGGCGCTGGAGGGCGGCCCGCACGGCGTCACCTCCAACTGCATCAACCCCGGCTACGTGCGCACCCCGCTGGTCGAGAAGCAGATCGCCGACCAGGCGCGCCTGCACGGCATCCCCGAGTCGGAGGTGGTCGAGAAGGTGATGCTGACCGAGTCGGCGATCAAACAGCTCGTGGAGCCGACCGAGGTCGCGAGCCTGGCCCTCTGGCTCGCCGGCGGGGATTCGCGCATGGTCACCGGTGCGAGCTACACGATGGACGGCGGGTGGAGCGCGCGATGAGCGGCTACCGCGCCTTCTCTGTGCCCGTCTCCGGCGGCGAGCTCGCCGGCGGCATCTGGAACCCCGACGTCCCGGCCGGCGGCCCGACACTGGTCGCCGTCCACGGCATCACGGCCAGCCACCGTGCGTGGGAGCTCGTCGCGACAGAGTTGCCGGCGACCCGGCTCGTCGCGCCCGATCTGCGCGGCCGGGGACGCAGCTCGACGCTGCCCGGCCCGTACGGCCTCACCGCGCACGCCGACGACCTCGCCCGGGCGATGGACGCGCTCGGCATCGACCGCGCGCCCGTCGCCGGCCACTCGATGGGCGCGTTCGTGTCGGTGCGGTTCGCCGAGCGGCATCCCGACC
Organism: Leifsonia sp. NPDC058194; assembly: GCF_042883605.1. Taxonomy (NCBI): domain Bacteria; kingdom Bacillati; phylum Actinomycetota; class Actinomycetes; order Micrococcales; family Microbacteriaceae; genus Leifsonia; species Leifsonia sp. NPDC058194. Next base: position 217,012 of record NZ_JBHVVL010000005.1, read on the forward strand.
GGGTCGAGCGCCTCGTCCTGATCGACGGCGGCCTGCCGCTCGCCCTCCCCGCTGGCATCGCGCCGGAGGACCTGCCCGCGGTCGTCCTCGGGCCCGCCCTGCAGCGGCTCCGGATGCACTTCGCCACCGCCGACGACTACCGCGCGTTCTGGCGGGCGCATCCCGCGATCGGCCCGTGGTGGAACGAGGCGATCGAGCGCTACGTCGACTACGACCTCGTGGGCGAACCTCCCGAGCTGCGGTCGAGCGCGAGCGAGGACGCCGTCGCGGTCAACGCCCTCGAGATGGACGGCAGCGCCGGGTACGCAGACGCCCTCGCCGCGCTGACCCTGCCGATCGCGTTCATCCGCGCGCCACGCGGGCTGCTCGACGCCGACCCGCTCTACGACCCGTCGGTCGTCGCCGAGTGGGCGGGCCGCCTGCCGCAACTGCGCACGCACGAGGCCCACGACGTCAACCACTACACGATCGTCATGACCGAGGACGGCGTGCGGCAGGTGCTGCCGCTGCTCGCGCCGCCCGCCTGAACCGCGCTCCGCCCATCCGCTCCGCCCACCCGACCCGAGGAGAGACCCCATGACCGGAACCCTGCTCGCGGGCATCGCCGCCCGCCGCGTGCCCACCGACCGCCTGGCGGCGAACGTGCTCGAACGCCCGTCGTCGGGAGGGACGGAGGCGACCGTGCTCTTCGTGCACGGCAACGTCTCCTCCTCGCTGTTCTGGCAGCCGCTGATGCTCGCCCTGCCGCGCTCGGTGCGGGCGCTCGCGGTCGATCTGCGCGGCTTCGGCGACTCCGAGACGCTTCCGGTGGACGCCACACGCGGCGTGCGCGACTTCTCCGACGACGTGGCCGCGGTGGCCGACGCGCTCGCTCTCGGGCCGGTCCACCTGGTCGGCTGGAGCATGGGCGGCGGTGTCGCGATGCAGCTGCTGCTCGACCGACCCGATCTCGTGCGCACCCTGACCCTGGTCTCCACCGTCTCCCCATACGGCTTCGGCGGGACCGCCGCCGACGGGAGCCTGCTCAACGCCGACGCGTCCGGCACCGGGGGAGGCGGCGCCAACCCCGACTTCGTCGCGCGCCTCGCCGCCGGCGACACCGGGGAGGAGTCTCCGACCTCGCCGCTGGCGGTCTACCGTTCGTCGTACGTGGCGCCCGGGTTCGTCTCCGAGCGCGAGGACCTCTGGGTGGAGTCGATGCTCAGCACCGCGACCGGGGAGGACAACTACCCCGGCGACGCCACCGGCACCGAGGAGTGGCCCGGGTTCGCTCCCGGGCCGCGCGGAGTGCTCAACACCATGGCGCCGACGTACTTCGACACCTCCGGCATCGTCGACCTGCCCGCCAAGCCCCCGGTGCTCTGGATCCACGGAGCGCTCGACGCGATCGTCGGCGACGCCTCGTTCTTCGACCTCAACCAGCTCGGCGCCGCCGGGATCATCCCGGGCTGGCCGGGCGAGGAGGTCGCGCCTCCGCAGCCGATGCTCGCCCAGACGCGCGCCGTGCTCGACCGCTACGCCGCGGCCGGGGGAGGCTCCCGCGAAGTCGTCTTCGAGGGCTGCGGTCACTCGCCGCACATCGAGAAGCCGGACGAGTTCCTCGCCGAGCTGCTCGCCCACCTGGGCTGAGCGACCCGCGAGACGTGACTCGTGGTGGATGCGGGAGGTCCCTCACCCGCGACGAGTCACCTCTCGATCGGGGTCCGTGCGGCCAGTTCTCCGCGGGCCAGGCCCAGCATTCCCTCGACCGCGTGCGCCAGCAGCGGGTACCGGTCGCCGGCGGCGCCCCAGCGCACGAGTCCCTGCGCGTTGAGTCCGTCGATCGTTCCGAGCAGCTGCCACGCCACCGCGGCGGGATCGGAGACCGCGAAGACGCCGGACGCGACCCCCTCCTCCACGACCTCCTGGATCAGGGTCTGCCAGACGTCCATCTGCTCCCGCACCGTCTCGGCGAGCCGGTCGCTGCGGCGGCCGAGCGCGAACGCCTCGACCCAGACGGTGGTGACGTCGTCCCTGGTGCCGTCGAGCAGCGTGCGCAGTAGGGTCGCGACGCGATCGATCGCTCCGTCGGCGTCGGCGAGCAGGGCCCGCACTTCGTCGACCTCGGGCGCGACGGCTCCGGCGAAGCTCGCGGCCACCAGCTCGTCCATCGCGGGGTGGTAGTGGGCCACCAGGGCGGGGGTGACGCCGACGTGGGCGGCCACCCGGCGCAGCGTGACCGCCGCGAGCCCGTCGGCGAGGGCCAGTTCGCGTGCGGCCTCGGCGATCTCGGCGCGGCGTTCGGCGGGCGGCCTGCGGGGTGCTCTTGACATGGTGGGTTCAGTATAGGTACTTTCGGCACATCTATTGATCGTTTGATCAACAAGATCGACACGACCCACGGAGGTTCGCAATGAGCTGGCGCATGCCTGCCGAGACCGCCCCGCACGAGCGCACCTGGATGGCCTTCCCCCGCGCCGGCATCACCCTCGGCGACGACGCCGCCTCCGCCGAGGAGGCGTACGCCGCCTGGACGGCCGTGGCGCACGCCACCGCCGAGTTCGAGCCCGTCACGATGGTCGTCGACCCGAGCGAGCGCGAGCGCGCGGCCCGCATGCTCGGCTCGCACATCGAACAGGTGGAGGCTCCGCTCGACGAGTTCTGGATGCGCGACTTCGGCCCGACCTTCGTGGTCGACGACGAGCGCCCCGGCGTGCTGGGCGCCGTCGACTGGATCTTCAACGGCTGGGGCGACCCGGTGTGGTCCGAGTGGGAGAAGTCGGCCGGGATCGCCCGCTTCGTCGCCGAGCGCACCGGGGCCGAGCTGATCGACTCGCTGCTGGTGAACGAGGGCGGCGGCATCCACGTCGACGGCGACGGGACGGTTCTGGTCACCGAGACCGTGCAGCTCGACCCGCGCCGCAACAAGTACGCCGACAAGGCGCGCGTGGAGGCCGAGCTCGCCCGCACGATCGGCGCGACCCACGTGGTCTGGCTGCCGCGCGGCCTCACCCGCGACTACGACGACTTCGGGACCAACGGCCACGTCGACATCGTGGCCACCATCCCGTCGCCCGGTCGCCTGCTGCTGCACACGCAGCGCGACCCGGAGCACCCGGACTTCGCCGTGTCCCGCGAACTGCACGCAGTGCTCGCCGACACGACTGACGCCGCCGGCCGCCCGTGGGAGATCGTCGAACTGCCGGCGCCGGAGACCCTGCGCGACGGGGAGGGCTTCGTCGACTGGAGCTACGTGAACCACCTCGTCGTCAACGACGGCGTGATCGCGTGCGGCTTCGGCGAGCAGCGGGCCGACGCCGAGGCGACCGAGATCCTCGAGGCCGCCTACCCCGGTCGCCGGGTGAGCATGATCGACTCGCGGCCGATCTTCGAGCGCGGCGGCGGCATCCACTGCATCACGCAGCAGCAGCCCGCCCTGCCCGGCGCGGCGACCGGCTCGGCGGAGAGCACCCGATGACCGTCGACGTCGTCGAGGCCGGGATCGCCCGGCTGCGGGAGGCCCTGGAGCGCGGCGAGACCACGGCGGTCGAGCTCGTGGAGGCGTACCTCGCCCGGATCGACGCGTACGATTCGGCCGGGCCCCGGCTGAATGCGATCGCCGTGCGCGATCCCGGTGCTCTCGCCGCCGCGCGCGCGTCGGACGACCGTCGCGCCCGCGGCGAGACCCTCGGGCCGTTGGACGGCATCCCGTACACCGCCAAGGACAGCTACCTCGCCCGCGGCCTGACCGCCGCCGCCGGCTCGCCCGCCTTCGAACACCTCGTCGCGCAGCGGGACGCCTTCACGATCGAGCGGCTGCGAGCCGGCGGGGCCGTGCTGCTCGGCCTGACCAACATGCCGCCGATGGCGAACGGCGGGATGCAGCGCGGGGTCTACGGCCGGGCGGAGAGCCCGTACAACGCCGCCTACCTGCCCGCCGCGTTCGGCTCCGGCTCGTCCAACGGGTCGGGTGCGGCGACCGCCGCGAGCTTCGCCGCCTTCGGTCTGGGTGAGGAGACCTGGTCGTCCGGCCGTGCGCCGGCCTCCAACAACGCCCTCTGCGCCTACACGCCGTCGCGCGGGGTCATCTCGGTGCGCGGCAACTGGCCGCTGGTGCCGACGATGGATGTCGTCGTGCCGCACACCCGCACCATGGCCGATCTGCTCGAGGTCCTCGACGTCGTCGTCGCCGACGACACGGAGAAGCGCGGCGACTTCTGGCGCGTGCAGCCGTGGGTCGCCATCCCGCCGTCGTCCGAGCTGCGGCCGGCCTCGTACCCGGCCCTCGCCGCCGGAGCCTCCCTCGCGGGCAGGCGGCTCGGCGTCCCACGCATGTACATCGACGCCGACCCGGAGGCCGGAACGGGCACGGGCGGTCCCACCGGACAGGGCGGGATCGGCGGAGCGACCGGTCAGCGCATCGAGACCCGCGCCTCGGTGCTGGAGCTGTGGGAGAGTGCCCGTCGCACCCTCGAGGCCGCCGGGGCCGAGGTGGTCGAGGTCGACTTCCCTGTCGTCTCGAACTACGAGGGGGATCGCCCCGGCGCCCCGACCGTGTTCACCCGCGGCCTGGTCTCCCCCGAGTACCTGCACAGCGAGATCGTCGACCTCTCCGCGTGGGGCTGGGAGGACTTCCTGCAGGCCAACGGCGACCCGGCCCTCCGCACCCTCGCCGATGTCGACGGGGCCACGATCTTTCCGCCGCCGCCCGGCGCCCTCCCCGACCGCTACACGGGCTTCGACGACGACATCGCCGAGTACCCCGCCTGGGTGCGCGAGCATCGCGGGGCAGCGCTCGAGAGCATCCCGCACCTGGCCGACGGGCTCCGCGGACTGGAGGAGACGCGCCGCGTCGACCTCGAGCAGTGGATGGACGGCCTCGGCCTCGACGCCGTGATCTTCCCCGCCGTCGCCGACGTCGGCCCCGCCGACATGGACGTGAACCCCGACTCCGCCGACCTCGGCTGGCGCAACGGCGTCTGGGTCGCCAACGGCAACCTCGTGCCCCGTCACCTCGGCATCCCGACCGTCACCGTCCCGATGGGCACGATGGCCGACATCGGGATGCCCGTGGGGCTCACGTTCGCGGGCCGTGCGTGGGACGATGCGGCGCTGCTCGCGCTCGGCGCCGCCTTCGAGGCGACGCACCCGGCGCGCACGGCGCCGCCGCGCACTCCGCCCCTCTGAGGCGCCCTCCCGCCTCTCCCCCCTCCTCCTTACCGCTCCCTCCCCTCGCGATTTGGACCGAATGTCGACTCTGGCGAGCCCAGAGTCGACATTCGGTCCAAATCGCGGTGGTGCCGTCAGGGGGTCGGCGGGGTGGGCTCGGCGACCCGCGCGCGCATCCCGACGAACAGCAGGTAGCCGGCGAGCGACAGCTCCCAGGCGAACATCGGCGCGGCGGCCGCCCCGCCCGCCGGAGACACCTGCGGGAAGACCCCGTAGAGGATGGCCACGGCCGAAGCGAGCAACGAGGCGCAACCGATGAGGCCGAGGACGGGGATCCATCGCGGGACGAGCCGCGAGCGGAGCAGCAGGATCGCGAGCAGTGCGGTGCTGACCGTCAGAACGAGATTCGGGCCGAGCCAGAAGGTCGCGTCGTGCAGAGCGACCAACGCGGCAGCGATCGGACCGCCGCCCGATCCCTCCGGCAACGCGCCGAGAGCGAGCACGCTCGCGACGCCGGTGAGGATGACCGCGCCCTCGAGCGCGCGCAGGCCGACGTGCCCCAGCGCGAACGCCGGTCCCCAGCTCTTTACCACGGGGTACAGGCCGACGGCCGTTCCGACGACCGAGATCGCGAGAATCGCTTCGAGCAGCGCACCGGTCTGCGCCAGGGAGCGAACGCCCGTCCCGGAATCTCCCTGCAGAAGCGGTGCGTACAGCACGGTCGCCACGACCGACGTGACGTGGGTGACGAGGTAGAGCGCGCCGACGGCGATCGAGGTGCGTCTGAGGGGGGACATGAGTGCTCCTTCGTCAAGGTGTACGATGTACACCTTCGAACGATAGGTGTACGACGTACGCTTGTCAACGGGAGGCCCGCATGACGACGACGGACGAGGCCGGCGGCCGACGCATCCGGCTGAACCGGGAGGCCGTGCTGCAGCGCGCCGTAGAGCTGGCCGATGCCGAGTCCCTCGACGCCGTGAGCATGCGCCGCCTGGCGGGCGAGCTCGACGTGGTGCCGATGGCCCTCTACAAGCACGTCGCCGGCAAGGACGACCTGGCGGCCGGCATGCTCGACCTGGTCGTCCGCGGGATCGCGCCCGCCGACGCCCCCGACTCCGACTCCGATCCTGCGCAGTGGCGCCCGACCCTGCGCCGCCGCATCCTCGCCGCGCGCTCGTCCCTGATGCGCCACCCCTGGGCGCTGGCCGTCATCGAGTCGAGCACCACCCCGACCCCTGCCGTGCTGGACTACATGGAGGGGACGATCGCCGTCTTCCTGCACGGAGGGTTCTCGGCCGCCCTCACCCATCAGATCATGCACACCCTCGGGACCCGGATGTGGGGGTTCACGCACGAGCTCTTCCCGACCCCTCCGCCGGCCTCGCCCGCGGAGGCCGCGGAGGCCGCCGCCCGGCTCGCCGAGCGCTACCCGGGCATCCTTCGCATCGCGGGTGCCGCCCAGCACGGGCGAGAGACGATCCTGGGCCCGGGATGCGACGACCAGTACGAGTTCGAGTTCGCTCTCGACCTGCTGCTCGACGGCTTCGAGGCGCGCCGGAACGCCGAGGCGGGCGTCGCTACGCCGTGAGCCCGCATCCCTCGGTCGTGATGCGGTCGTCGGCGCCGACCTGGATGGTCACGATCGCGGGATCCGTGCGCCACGCGCCGAAGACGATCGAGCGGCCGGAGGCGTCGGTGATCGCGTAGGTGATCAGCCCCTCCCCCATCCCCGAGGTCTTGCGCGCCTCAGGGTGGGCCGTCACCAACTCGTCGACGGTGGAGCCGAGGCCGATTCCGTCGGCCGTGCGCGGGGCAGCACCGACCGCCACCGCGACGTCCGAGTCGAGGACGATGGAGGTGACGCCGTCGGCTGCGGACTCGCCGGTGCCGATGCGCAGGCCGGAGGGCGTCGAGACGAAGTCGAGGCCGCAGCCGTCGGCCGCCACCTCGGGCTCGAACGCGGCGAGCACGTCGTGCTGCGCGGCCGACGGCGTGCCGAGCACGAGCGGACCGACGCCGTCGAAGCCGATCGTCCAGGTGGCCGGATCCGACGGGTCGCCGGTGCCTGCGGCTCCCGCGCCGGCTCCGGTCGGCGGCGCCGTCGCCGCTCCCGGCCCATCAGGCGTGACGGCGACGAAACCGGGCGTCGGTCGCTCCGGCACGCAGCCGGTCAGCGCGAGCGCGAGCGCACCCGCCGCGAGCACCGCGGCGACGGACAGTGGACGGACTACCCCCATTGAGATCCCCCCTCGTGGATGTCCTCCTTGTCTACCAGATCCCTCGCTCGGCGGATCGGGATGCGCCTGACGGTGGATGACGTGGTCCTCCACCGCTGCGACGGTGGAGGAATGCCCCTCCCCCGACGACGCCTGTCCAGCACCGCCCTCAGCCTGACCGCCCTCCTCGCGCTCGCCTCGCTCGTCGCGCTCTCCGGATGCGCGGCGTCCACCGCATCCGGCACGCCCGCCCCCGGCGCCGCGACGCAGCAGGGGCCCCTCGACGACGCCGACGGGTACATCCCCGACGGCTCGTCACTCTCGCTGGACAGCGACAAGCCGGCCGTCCGTCACCTCACCCCCGCGCTGCTCGACGCCCTGCGGGAGGCCCAGAGCGTCGCCGCGGAGCGCGGCACCGAGATCACCATCGCCGACGGCTGGCGATCGGAGCGCTACCAGGAACACCTGTTCGCGGTCGCCGTCGCGCAGTACGGCAGCGAGGAGGAGGCCTCCCGCTGGGTCAAGCGCGGTCAGGATTCCGCACATGTCACCGGGGACGCCGTCGACATCGCGACGGCCGACGCCATGGACTTCCTCAACCGGTTCGGTGCGGAGTGGGGGCTCTGCCAGGTGTACGCGAACGAGATGTGGCACTTCGAACTGCGGACCGAGCCGGGCGGGGAGTGCCCACTGCCGGCCGCCGACGGGCGGGGGTGAACCGGGGGACAGCGAAGTTGCACGCGGTCCGCTACTGAGATCGACGGGTGGCGCTACCCCTATCGGGGGACAGGACTGCGGAGGCGTGGCCTCTGTGCCGTCAACGTTGAAATGTGCTTCGACAGCACGTTCCGTTTGCCCCGAGACGAGTTTGGACCCTCCATGAATCGAATCCTCCGTGCCGCCGTCCTCACGGCCGTCGTCGCAGTGGGTGCTGCCGTCGCCACACCGTCGGCCGCCAACGCTGCCACCCCCGTCTGGGAGATCAGGGTGGGTCATGTCTTCACCGGTGAGCCAGGGACGTTCCCCGCTGGCACCGAGGTGCGGGTGCACGTGACCCCGCTCGCCGAGGTCGACGGACACTGCCTCGCAGAGACCGTGGTCGGGCGTGGCGTCGCCGAACCCGACGGATCATACGCGATCCGGATGGATCGGACCGTGGCCGACGGGCTCGTCAATGTCGAGACATGCACCGACGATGTTGCGAAGGCGACGGCAACCGTGAGGCTCGTCGACAACCCGTTCGAGCCGACCTCACTGTCGGCAGGGGACGCTCTCCCGCTCGGTGCGGCCGTTACCGGAATCGGGAGCCCCGGTTCGACGGTCGAGGCACGCGACCAGGACGGAATGCTGCTCGGAACCGCGGTCGTCGGCACGGACGCCGCCTGGACCATGACCCCGACCGGTCTCGCGCAAGGCCCGCTGAACATCACGTTCACCCAGGACGCCAAGATGTTCGACATCGACGTCATCGTGGTCGAGGACTCCGAGTCCACCCCGCTCGTCGACCCGCTGATCGGCGGTGCCGCCGCGCTCACCTTCCTCAGCGTCGGCGCCCTCCACCTGCGCCGACGACGCTCGAACGCCATCGCCTGAGCCGCGACAGCCGCGTGGCTCCGCCCTTCCCTCTAAACTTGACGTCGTGTCCAAAGTCTTGAGCAGTCTCCCGGTCGGTGAACGAGTCGGCATCGCGTTCTCGGGGGGTCTCGACACCTCCTGCGCGGTCGCCTGGATGCGCGAGAAGGGTGCGATCCCCTGCACCTACACCGCCGACATCGGGCAGTACGACGAGCCGAACATCGGCGAGGTCCCCGGTCGCGCCCACGAGTACGGCGCCGAGATCGCGCGCCTGGTCGACGCGAAGGCGTCCCTCGTGGAGGAGGGCCTCATCGCCCTCCAGTGCGGAGCGTTCCACATCCGATCCGGCGGCAAGACGTACTTCAACACCACCCCCCTCGGTCGCGCGGTCACCGGCATCATGCTGGTGCGCGCGATGATGGAGGACGGCGTCGAGATCTGGGGCGACGGCTCCACCTACAAGGGCAACGACATCGAGCGGTTCTACCGCTACGGCCTCATCGCCAACCCGCGTCTGCGCATCTACAAGCCGTGGCTCGACTCGGCGTTCGTGGAGGAGCTCGGCGGCCGCACGGAGATGAGCGAGTGGCTCGTCGCCCGCGGCTTCCCGTACCGCGACGCGACCGAGAAGGCCTACTCGACCGACGCGAACATCTGGGGTGCGACCCACGAGGCGAAGCGGCTCGAGGAGCTCGACGCCGGTCTCGACATCGTCGACCCGATCATGGGCGTCGCCGCCTGGCGCGAAGACGTCGAGGTCGTGCCGGAGACGGTGTCCGTGCGCTTCGAGGCGGGCCGTCCGGTCGCCCTCAACGGCGTCGAGTTCCCGGATGCCGTCGCGCTCGTCCTCGAGGCGAACACGATCGGCGGCCGTCACGGCCTCGGCGCGTCCGACCAGATCGAGAACCGCATCATCGAGGCCAAGAGCCGCGGCATCTACGAGGCGCCGGGAATGGCCCTGCTGCACATCGCCTACGAGCGCCTCCTCAACGCCATCCACAACGAGGACACGGTCGCCAACTACCACAACGAGGGCCGCCGCCTCGGCCGCCTGATGTACGAGGGCCGCTGGCTCGACCCGCAGTCCCTCATGCTGCGCGAGTCGCTGCAGCGCTGGGTCGGCTCCGCGATCACCGGCGAGGTCACCCTGCGCCTGCGCCGTGGCGACGACTACACGATCCTCGACACCACCGGCCCCGCGCTCAGCTACCACCCGGACAAGCTGTCCATGGAGCGCGTCGGCAACGCCGCGTTCGGTCCGGCCGACCGCATCGGCCAGCTGACGATGCGCAACCTCGACATCGCCGACTCGCGCTCGCGCCTCGAGCAGTATGCCGCCTCGGGCCTCATCGGCGGCCCCACCGCCGAGCTCGTCGGCACCCTGGAGGCCGGCAGCGCCCGCGCCATCCTGGAGCTCGACGTCGACGAGACCGACGACGCGCTCTCCCGCGAGATCGACGCCAGCTCCGAGGGCGCCGCCTTCGACTCCGGCACCGACTGACGGACCCCTTCGCGAGACGTGAGTCGTTGGGGGGGGGGGCGCCCCCCCCCCCCCCCCCCCCCCCCCCACAACAACGGGGGGGGGCGGGATAGAAAAACGCCGGAGGAATATGG
>NZ_JBHVVL010000005.1:227577-340905 GCF_042883605.1 Leifsonia sp. NPDC058194
CCCCGTCCGCCCCCCCCCCCCCCCCGCCCGGCGGGGCCGCGCCCCCCGCCCCCCGGGTCGCCCGCGCGGGGGGGGCCCCCCCCCACCCCCCCGGGGGGGGGGGGGGGGGGCGCCCCCCCCCCCCCCCCCCACGACTCACCTCTCACGTGCGTGCGGGCTCAGGATAGTCAGCCGGCTGAGTATTCGGCGTAGGGTGAGGCTATGGGTAAGCGGATCAGGATCGTCGTCGGCTGGGTCGCGGCCGTGCTCGTGCTCGTGGTGGTCGGATTCCTCGGTTGGGCGAACACGCCGATGATGGGCGAACGACCCGCCGCGATCGCTGCGTGGACCGATCCCGCCGTGCAGATCCACGATGCGGGTGACGCGGTCGTCATGGCGCCGACGGGCGAGGCCTCCGGCGAGGGCCTGGTGTTCATCCCGGGCGCGCGCGTCGACCCGTACGCCTACCTCTACAAGCTCTCGGGTGCTGTCGCCGAGACGGGTCTCACGGTCGTCATCACCAAGCCGACGCTCAACCTCGCCTTCTTCGACACACGCCCGCTGAGCACCTTCACCAGCCTGGCCCCCGCGGTGACCGACTGGGCCGTCGGCGGCCATTCCCTCGGCGGCGTGCGGGCCTGTCAGCTCGCCGACGACAAGTCCGTCAGCCGGCTCATCCTGTTCGGCAGCTACTGCGCGAACGACCTCTCGACGACGGATCTCGCGGTGCTCTCCATCGGCGGCGAGCGCGACGGGCTCAGCACCCCGGCGAAGATCGCCGGCGCCGCGCACCTGCTCCCGTCCGACGCCACCTTCGTGGAGGTGCCGGGGATGACGCACGCGCAGTTCGGCGACTACGGCCTGCAGCCCGGCGACGGCACCTCGACCATCAGCGACGACGAGGCGCGCGACGCCATCACGGCGGCACTCGCATCGGTACTCTGAGCCGATGGATGCACGCGCCGAGGAGGATCAGCAGCGACCCGAGAACTGGCCGCTGGGCCGCCTGCTCGGCGCCGCCTCCCGCGCCGTCGAGCGCGCGTGGGCCGAGGCCCTCGACGCCCGCGGGCTGACGCACGCCGGCCTGATCGTCCTGCACATGCTGGAGCTCGGCGTCGTCTCCCAGGCCGATCTCGCCCGCATCGCGCAGGTGGAGGCGCAGACGATGTCGCGCACCGTCGACCGGCTGGAGCGGGAGGGGCTCCTCACCCGCGAGCCGGACGCCTCGGACCGCCGCCGTCACGTGCTCGCGATCACCCCCGCCGGGCGCACCGCCTTCGAAGCGGTGCGGGGGCTCGAAGACGAGGTGTTCCCTACGGTCGACGACCCCGCAGCGCTGCGCTCGGCCCTCGTCCAGATCGTCAGCGCGTCGCCGCGCCCGGGTCACCCGGCACCTTGACGACCAGGCTCAACGGGTCGACGCGGGTGCGCATCGCGATCACCTCGCCGAACAGGTCGCCGTCGAGGTCGACCGACTCTGGCCGGCTCAGCCGGACGACGAGCTCGCGCCCCTTCAGGTAGTTCATCGCGCGGATCTCCCGGCCGGAGCCCATCATCCGCCGTCCGACACTGGTCCGGCGGAGCACGCCGTTCTCCCAGAAGACCTTGGCGACGATCTGCACCCAGCCGAAGAACCCCTCCGGCCGCAGCACCACGATGTCGAACTGCCCGTCGTCGACCGCGGCGTCCGGGAGCAGCAGGATGTTGGCGGGGAGCGAACCGCAGTTGCCCACGATCACCGTGTGCGCGCGCACGGAGTGCACCGTGCCGCCGTCGAGGCGGTACCGCAGCCGCAGCTCGTTCTTGTCGCGCAGCACCGTCCCGATCGCCTTCACGTAGGCAAGCCAGCCGGCCTTCGCCTTCAGGTCGTCGTCGGTCGCCGCGATCATCTGCGCGTCGATCCCGAACCCGGCCATCACGAGGTAGGCGTGCTCCGTCGTCGTTCCGTCGGAGTCGCGCAGCTCGGCGACTCCGACGTCGATCGGGCGGTCGTCGCCCCCGAACGCGCTGTCGAGCGAGTGCCCGACATCGTCGAGTGTGAGTCCGAGGTTGCGGGCCAGGAGGTTGCCGGTGCCGGAGGGGAGCAGCGCCAGCGGGGTGCCGGTGCCGCGGAGCGCCTCGGCGACCGTGCGCACCGTCCCGTCGCCCCCGGCCGCGATCACCACGTCGACGGCGCGCTCCACCGCCTGGCGCGTCTGCCCGGTGCCCGGGTCGTCCGGTGTCGTCTCGAGCCACAGGGTCGGCTCCCAGCCCCAGCGCTCCTCGGCGGCGGCCAGGGCGGCGCGGAGGGCGGGTTCGTCGACCTTCACGGGGTTGACGACGATCGCGGCGATGCTCAATTCGGGTCCTCTCGTCCCCTCGACCGTACCGGGTGCGGTCTAGCGGTCGGCGACATCCCGCAGCACGACCTCGACCAGCACGACGAGGCACACGGCCACGATCGCCCAGGCGAGAAGAGTCAGAACCATCACGTTCTCTTCTTACCGGAGCGGGAGCGGCCCGGCGCCGAAAGGCGGCAACTCGTAACATGGGGGCCCGAAACGTCACACGCCGGAAACGCGGAGCCGGGGACGGGCAGCGGAGTCAGCCCTTCCCTTTGCCCTTGTTGCCGTTCCCGTTGCCGTTCCCGTTGCCGTTGTTGCCGTTCCCGTTCCCCTTGCCGTTCCCGTTGCCCTTGCCGCCGTTGCCGCCGTCGTCCGTGCCGGTCGTGCCCTGTTCCGGCGCGGCCGGCGTCGGGACCACGGCAGGAGCGACGGTCTGCGGCGGCGTCTGAACGCTGGGCGTGGGCCGCGGGGTCGGACCGGTGTCGGCCGTCCCGTCCCCCGACCCCAGGATCGCCCCCAGGGTGAGGGCGGCCGCCACCACGACGACCGCGCCGGCCCCGATCAGAGCGGCGACGAGGCGGCGGCGCCTGCGTGCGGGAGGGGCGAGCAGACGTGTCGGCTCGGTCGCGCGCTGCTCGGCGGGCATCGCGATCGTCTCGGCGGGCATCGCGACCGTCGGCGCGTCGGCATCCGCACCCACGGGGACCCATTCCGTCAGTTCCGGCGCCATCACCTCGGCCATCGTGGCCACCTCCGCAGCGGTCGGCCGCAGAGCCGGGTCCGTGCTCGTCATCGCCAGCAGCATCCCGCGCCAGCCGTCCGGGAGGTCGGCGGGTACACGGGGGTCGTGCGCCGCGCGGGCGGCGACCGCTTCGACCGGGGTCCCGGGATACTCCCGTACGCCGGTCAGCGCCTCCAGCACCACGAGTCCGAGGGAGTACACGTCGGCAGCGGCTCCGGGATCGGCTCCGTGCAACTGCTCGGGGCTCAGATACCCGGCGGTGCCGATGACGGTCCCGGCGGTCGTCACCCGATCGGCCCCCAGCAGATGCGCGATGCCGAAATCGGCCAGCTTCGCGATCGGCGCGCGTCCCGGCACGCTCGCGGGTGCCAGGAGGATGTTGGCCGGCTTGAGGTCGCGGTGCACCATCCCGGCAGCGTGCACGACCGAGAGCGCCTCGGCCAGGTCGGCGGTCATGGCCGCGACCTGGTCAGGCGGGAGCGGTCCGTCGTCGAGCCGCGACCGGAGGTCGGGACCGTCGACGAGCTCCATCACGAGGAAGCTCGGGGTCGTCTCCCCGTCGCCCGCGAGGTGGGCGTCGAACAGCGTGACGAGGTGGGGGTGCGCCATCCGTGCGAGCGCCCTCGCCTCCCCGCGTCGCCGCGTGTCGTCGGCGGCCGTTCCCGGAGGGAAGAGCTTGATCGCGACGAACCGGCCGAGCTGCCGGTCGTAGGCGCGATGGACGGTCGCCATGCCGCCGCGACCGAGCCGGTCGCGCAGCTCGTACCGGTCGAGTAGCGGATCCACCGTGCGAGCATACGCGCCGGTGACGGCACAGTACGATCCCATTCCCCGCCGTGAATACGCTCAGAATCGTGTCACCGGCCCTTGAACCGGCGGCGGATGAGGGCCTGTCTGGACAGCGTGGATCGGGAGCAGCACGTGGCGGACGTCGGGGATGAAGCGCCCCGGCCCGACACGGGCGTGCTCGAGGCGCTCCAGGTGTACCGGGCGGCGGAGGCCGCCATGCGGCGCCGTACGGGTGCCGCGATGGGCATGGGCGACAACGACCTCCTGGCGCTGCGGCTCATCCTCGACAACACTGCCGCGGGGCGCCCGACCGCCGCGAAGGATCTGAGCCGGTACCTCGGGATCTCCAGCGCATCCACCACCGCTCTGATCGACCGGCTGGAGGGCGGCGGCTTCGTCGAGCGACGCCGCAGCGTGACGGACGGCCGCTCGATCACCCTCCTGCCGACGCGGGCCTCTCTCGGCGAGACCGGTCCGCTGCTGGCCGAGGCCAACGCCCAGCTGGCGGCCGCCTCCGCCGAGCTCAGTCCCGACGAAGCGGAGACGGTCACGCGCTTCCTGACGCGGATGCGGGAGACCGTCGATCGCATCTCCGCCGATCGCGCGCGGGCTAGACCCGAAAGACGTCGCAGTCAAGGGGATTACTAGGCAACCGAAACAGTTGTTCAGTGGTCGGGTCAAGGAAAGGACACTCTCCATGAACATCCTGCTCATCATCATCGCGATCATCGCGATCGTCCTGCTGCTCACCGGAGGCTTCGTCCAGTCGCTGAACTTCCTGCTGTGGGTCGGAATCATCCTGCTCGTGCTGGCGGTGATCGTCTGGCTCGTGCGCATGCTGACCGGCAGCCGCCGGGTCTGACCGGAGGCGCAGCATGAGCCTCGGCACAGGCATCGTCCTCGTCGTCATCGGCGCGATCCTGGCGTTCGCCCTGAACGTCCAGGTGGACTGGATCGACCTGCACCTCGTGGGCTACATCCTGATGATCGCCGGCGCCGTCGGCATCATCCTCGGGATCGTGCTGATGTCGCGCCGGCGCCGGAGCGTGGCCACCACGCGCACGGCCGTGGACCCCGCGACCGGCGAGCGTGTGACCCGCCGTACGGGCGAGTCGGACGACGTGCTCTGACACACGTGCTCTGACGCACCCCGCACGACAGGAGCCCCGCACCATCGAGGTGCGGGGCTCCTTCGCGCGCGGGGGGTTTCGCGATCACATCGTGTCGAGGATCGCCACCAGGTCTTCGAAGGTGGTCAGCGGGTTCAGGATGGCGAAGCGCGTGTTCGGGCGCCCGGCATGCGAGCTGGGCGTCACGAAGGCGCGCTGCTCCTCCAGCAGGCGGGCCGACCAGCGTGCGTAGTCCTCGCGGCTCCAGCCGTCGCGCTCGAAGACGACCACGGAGAGCTGCGGTTTGCGCACGAGGCGGAACCCGTCCCGGCTCTCGATCTCGTCCGCGATGCGCTCGGCCAGACGCAGGGAGGCGGTGACGGCGTCCCGGTACGCCGCCGCGCCGTGGCTCGCGAGCGAGAACCAGAACGGCAGGCCGCGCGCACGCCGGGTGAGGTGCACTGCGTAGTCGGAGGGGCTCCACTCGGCCGCGTCGGTCAGGGTGTCCAGGTACTCGGCGTGCTGCGTGTGCGCACGCCGCCCCGCCTCGGGATCCCGGTAGATCAGGGCGCAGGCATCGAAGGGCGCGAACAGCCACTTGTGCGGGTCCACGATCACCGAGTCGGCGTGCTCGACCCCGGCGAACCTCGGCCGCGCGAGCGGCGAGAGCATCCCGGCCAGCCCGTAGGCGCCGTCGATGTGCAGCCAGAACGGGAACTCCTTCTTCAGCGCCGCGATCGAGGCGATGTCGTCGACGATGCCGAAGTTGGTGGAGCCGCCGGTCGCGACGACCGCGAAGACGGCGTCGCCGTACTCTTCGAGCGCCGGGCGCACGGCCTCGCCGGTGAGGACGCCGGACTCGCCCGGCGCGACCGGGACGACTTCCACGTCCATCACCCGCGCCGCGGACGCGACCGAGGAGTGTGCTTCGGCGCTGCAGACGATCACCCAGCGGCCCGAGGGGGCGCGGCCTTCCGCCCGGGCGTGGTCGCGCGCCGCAACCAGCGCGGAGAGGTTGCCGAGCGTCCCGCCCTGCACGAAGACGCCGCCGGCGGAGGCGGGCAGGCCGAACTCGGAGGCCAGCCAGGCGAGCACCTGGTTCTCGGCGTACACGGCGCCCGACCCCTCCAGCCACGATCCGCCGTACACGGCGCTGGCCGAGACGACGAGGTCGAACGCGGTGGCGGCCTTCGTCGGGGCCGTCGGGATGAACGAGAGGTACTGCGGGTGGTCGGTGGTGATGCAGGCCGGGGCGAGCACGTGCTCGAACACGGCGAGCGCGCGCTCGGCGCCCATCCCGCCCTCCGAGACGGTCTGACCGGCGAGGCGGCGCAGCTCGTGCTCGGGCAGCGGCTTGTCGAGCGGGGTGTCGGTGCTCAGGATGCGGCGGCGCGAGTAGTCGAGCACGAGGTCGACGAGCTCGCGCGTCTCGGGCGTGACGGCGTGCATCCGGTCGGCGGACGGCGTGGACTGGGTGTTCATGGGACCTCCGCGGTCCATGCTTTCACACGGAATGAGCAGGAGTTCGGCGATGGGCGCAGAATTCGTGCGCTCTTTGTGCTGAAATCGCACCTATCGTGCACTTTGGCGAGCGTCGACGTGCCGTTCGCCCCGCCAGATCGTCACGAGACGACGAGTCGGACGAACCGCGCCGTCTCGGCCCCCACGGCCACGTAGGAGTACCGCTGCGCGCTCGAATAGATCGCGTGGTCGCCGACCGCGAGCTCGGACGCACCGTCCTCGCGCTCGATGCGCACGCGGCCCGCGGTGACGAAGACGATCTCGTGCCAGCCGGCCGGGTCGGGATCGGCATCGTAGCGATCCCCGGCGGCGAGCACCCAGGTCCAGAGCTGGGCGTCCGCGCGGGCCGGCACGGCCCCGACCAGAGCACCGACGCTCTCCGCGGACGCGCCGCGCCAGGCGACGGCGTTCACCGCCGTCGGCGGGGCGGAGGGCTCGGCCACGAGGGTGACGAAGTCCGTGTCGAGGGCCTCGGCCACCCGATCCAGCCCCGAGAGGCCGATGTTGGCCTCCCCCGCCTCCAGGTTGATGATCGTGCGCCTGCTGATCCCCGACCGTTCCGCCAGCGCGGCCTGGCTGAGACCACGCTCCTGGCGCAGGCGGCGGAGGTTCCCCGCGACGTGGGCGAGGACGTCCGAGCCGTGCTCTGGCATGTGCACCATTCTGCACCATAGAATGTGCAGGATGCTGCACACACCCGATCGGACCCGCGAGCCTGCGCGGCGGCGCTTCCGCGTCAGCCGGCAGGAGGGCGCACTCCTGGCGATCACCGCGCTCTGGGGCTCGACCTTCCTCATCGTGCACCTCGCGATGGAGCACAGCGGCCCATGGTTCTTCGTCGGACTGCGCTTCGCGGTCGCCGGCCTGCTGGGCCTCGTGGTCTTCCACCGCTCACTGCGCGGGATGCGCTGGCGCGACGTCGGGGCCGGTGCGGCGATCGGCGTCGCCATCGCCCTCGGCTACGGCCTGCAGACGATGGGACTCCAGACGATCAGCAGCAGCACGTCCGCCTTCATCACCGCCCTCTACGTTCCCCTCGTGCCGCTGATCCAGTGGGCCGTGTTCCGCCGGGCGCCGCGGCCGCTCACCCTCGTCGGCGTCGCGCTCGCCTTCGTCGGGCTCCTGCTGCTCGCCGGGCCGGACGCCCTGCGCATCGGGCTCGGCCCCGGTGAGATCGCCACGCTGATCAGCACCCTGCCGATCGCGGCGGAGATCCTGCTCATCGGGCTGTTCGCGAAGTCCGTGGACGTGGGCCGGGTGACGATCGTGCAGCTGCTGGTGGCCGGCGGCGTGGGGTTCCTCGCGATGCCCATCGCCGGGGAAGCGGCTCCTGCGTTCTCCTGGGCGTGGCTGCTGCCCGGCGTCGGACTCGGCGTCGCGAGCTGCATCATCCAGCTCACGATGAACTGGGCCCAACGCTCGGTCTCCCCCACCCGTGCGACCATCATCTACGCGGGCGAGCCGGTCTGGGCGGGCGTCATCGGGCGCATCGCCGGCGACCGGCTGCCGCCCGTCGCGATCGCGGGAGCGGCGCTCATCGTCGCCGGCGTGATCGTCAGCGAACTGCGTCCCTCGGCTAGACTCCGGGCCGCGGGCGTCTCCTCCGGCCCGCGGAAGGAGCCCGGATGACCGCCCGCGACCACCGCGTCGCCGTCCTCGTGCTCGAGGGCGCGAAACCCCTCGACGTCGGCATCCCCTCGCAGGTGTTCGCGCACCGCCCGAGCATGCCGTACGAGGTGCGCGTCTGCGGCGCCGAGCCCGGGCTCGTCACCGGCGGCGACGGCCTGTCGTACCACGTGGCGGAGGGGCTCGACGCTCTCGAGCGAGCGGACACCGTGTTCGTGCCGGGATACCGCGAGCCCGCGAGCACGGAGCCCCCGGCGGCCGTGGTCGACGCCCTGCGAGTCGCTCACGACCGCGGCGCCCGCCTGGCGGCCATCTCGACCGGCGCCTTCGCCCTCGCCGCCACCGGCCTGCTCGACCGCCGCCGGGCGACCACCCACTGGCACTACACGCGCGCGCTCGCGGAACGGCATCCCCTGATCCGGGTGGACGAGAACGTGCTCTTCGTCGACGAGGGCGACGTGCTGACCTCGGCGGGGGCGGCCTCCGGCATCGATCTCTGCCTGCACCTGGTGCGACGCGACCACGGCGTCGGACTGTCGAACCACGTCGCGCGGCGCCTCGTCGCCGCCCCCTACCGCAGCGGCGGGCAGGCGCAGTACGTGCCGCGCAGCGTCCCGGAGCCGCTCGGCGACCTCTTCGCGGAGACGCGCGAATGGGCGCTCGGGCGCCTGGCCGGCCCGCTCACCCTCGCCGAGCTCGCGCGCAACGCGAACGTCTCGGAACGCACCTTCTCGCGCCGATTCGTCGAAGACACCGGCTACACGCCGATGCAGTGGGTGCTGCGCGCCCGCGTCGACCTCGCCCGCGAGCTGCTGGAGCGCACGGACCTCGGCGTCGAGCAGATCGCCCACCGGGTCGGGCTCGGGACGGGGTCGAACCTGCGCCTGCACTTCCACCGCATCCTGGGCACCTCCCCGACGGAGTACCGGCACACGTTCTCCGCCTGACCCGCGTTCCCGCCCTGGCGGGATCCTCGTGCGCCCTGGCGACCACCCTGGCGTGATGCTTGCGCACGCTGTCCTGGGAGCCACTTTCGAGGCCGGACGGCGCGAACGACGATGGAAGGCGGACCGGGAACGAAAGGAACCACCCATGACCCGCATCGCCATCAACGGCTTCGGCCGGATCGGCCGCAACACCCTCCGCGCCCTCCTGGAGCGCGACACCGACCTCGAGGTCGTCGCCGTCAACGACCTGACCGCGCCCGACGCCCTCGCCCAGCTGCTCCGCTTCGACAGCTCCCTCGGCCGTCTCGGCCGCCCGGTGGAGGTCGACGGCAGCACGCTGATCGTCGACGGACAGCGCATCGAGGTGCTCGCCGAGCGCGACCCCGAGAACCTGCCCTGGGCGGAGCTCGGCGTCGAGATCGTGCTGGAGGCCACCGGCCGATTCACCTCCGCCGACGCGGCCCGGGCGCACCTGCGCGCCGGCGCGAAGCGCGTGCTCGTGAGCGCCCCCTCCGACGGCGCCGACGTCACCCTCGCCTACGGCGTGAACACCGCCGAGTACGACCCGGAGTCGCACACCATCGTGTCCAACGCCTCCTGCACCACGAACGCCCTCGCGCCGCTGGCGAAGGTGCTCGACGATCTGGCCGGCATCGAGCACGGCTTCATGACCACCGTGCATGCCTACACGCAGGAGCAGAACCTGCAGGACGGCCCGCACCGCGACCCACGCCGTGCCCGCGCCGCCGGCGTGAACATCGTCCCAACCACGACCGGCGCCGCCAAGGCGATCGGCCTCGTGCTCCCGGGCCTCGACGGCAAGCTCTCGGGCGACTCCATCCGCGTGCCCGTCCCGGTCGGATCGATCGTCGAGCTCAACACGACGGTCGCGCGGGAGGTCACCCGCGACGAGGTCCTCGCCGCCTACCGCGCCGCCGCCGACGGCGCTCTCGCCGGCGTGCTCGAGTACTCCGAGGACCCGCTGGTGTCGAGCGACATCACGGGGCAGCCCGCGTCGTCGATCTTCGACTCCGCCCTCACCCGCGTGGACGGCAAGCACGTCAAGGTCGTCGCCTGGTACGACAACGAGTGGGGCTTCTCCAACCGCGTCGTGGACACCCTCACCCTGCTGGCGGGCTAGTCCGCGAGACCACCGGACCGCCCGCGAGACGCACCCACTCACCTCTCGCGGGCGGTTCTGTTAGCGTCGGGCGGGTGATCCACGGTTCGACTCCCGCAGCAGACATCACCGCGGACGCGGATCTCGTGGCGCGGATGATCGCCGAGCAGCATCCCGACCTCGCGGCGCCACTGCGCCTCGTGTCCGACGGCTGGGACAACCGCATCTTCCGCCTCGGCGACGGGCTCGCGGTCCGGGTGCCGCGCCGGGAGGTCGCGGCGCACCTGATCGAGCACGAGCAGCAGGCGCTCGGCGCGATCGCCGAGCGCGTGGACGTGCCGGTGCCCGCGCCCGTCCGCGTCGGCGTGCCGAGCACGACCTTCCCCTGGCCGTGGAGCATCGTCCGCTGGCTGGACGGCATCGACGGAGCCGCGGTCGACGGTTCCGCGCGTGCTGCGATCGCCGCCCCGCTCGCCGCCTTCGTGCGCGCACTGCACATCCCCGCGCCCGCCGACGCCCCGGTCAACCCGGTGCGCGGCGTCCCCCTCGCGACGCGTGACAGGGCCGTGCGCGAACGCCTCGCGCTGCTGTCGGCGCGCATGGACACCGGCGGGCTGGTCGCGGCGTGGGAGGACGCCATGGACGCCCTGGTCTGGGACGGACCGGCGCTCTGGCTGCACGGCGACCTCCATCCCGGCAACCTGCTGCTGCACTCGCGGCCGGGCGGAGGCGTGGACGGCCTCGCCGCCGTGATCGACTTCGGTGATGTGACCGCCGGCGACCCCGCGACCGATCTGGCGACGGCGTGGCTCACCTTCGAGCCGCCGGCCCGGGAGGCGTTCCGCGCCGCGCTCGGTCCGTCGGCCGACGACGCGACCTGGCGCCGGGCGCGCGGCTGGGCCGTGACGATGGGCTCCGCGCTCGCCGCGCACTCCGACGACAACGCGCGCATGGCGGCGCTCGGACGGCACGCGCTGGCACAGCTCACCGGCTGACGCGCCCACTCGCGCGCTCGCCGCTCACGCAGAAGCCCCCGCCCGCAGAATCAGCGGACGGGGGCTTCGACGTTCGAACGATCGCTTACGCGTCGGCCTCGACGAGCGCACCGGCCTGAGCGAGGTCGGTGATCAGCTGGTCGCCCGGGATCGCGGGGACGAAGTCCGCCTCGATCTCGGCACGGTCGAGCAGCTCGTTCATGCGGCGCTGACGCTGACGCGGGATGAGCGTCACGACCGTGCCCTGCTTGCCGGCGCGGCCGGTGCGGCCCGAGCGGTGCAGGTAGGTCTTGTACTCGTCCGGCGCGTCGGCCTGGATGACCAGGTCGATGTCGTCGACGTGGATGCCGCGGGCGGCGACATCGGTCGCGACCAGCACATTCACGCGGCCGCTGGTGAGCTGCGCGAGGTTGCGGGTGCGTCGGGACTGGTTGAGGTCGCCGTGCAGGCTGACGGCGGGGATGCCGGCGTCGTCCAGCTGGTCGGCGAGCATCTCGGCGAAGGCGCGGGTGCGGGCGAAGATCAGCGTCTTGCCCTCGCGGTCGGCGAGCTGCTCGATGATGGCGGGCTTGTCGCGGTGCTCGATGACGAGCACGCGGTGGTCGATCGTCGAGGACGCCTGGTCCTCGCCGGCGACCTCGTGCACGGCCGGCTCGACGAGGAACTCGTCGACCAGCTGCGCGACGCCCTTGTCGAGGGTCGCCGAGAAGAGCAGCTTCTGGCCGCCGTCCGACGTCTCGCGCAGGATGCGCTGCACCGGCTCGAGGAATCCGAGGTCGCACATGTGGTCGGCCTCGTCGAGCACGGTGATGACGACCTCGCTGAGGTCGAGGCGGCCCTGCTCGAGGAGGTCCTCGATGCGGCCCGGGGTGCCGATCACGATGTCGACGCCGCGCTGCAGCGCGCCGACCTGGCGGGCCTGGGGCACGCCGCCGTAGATCTGCGTGGTGAAGAGGCCGACGCTGCGCGCGATGGGCTGCACGGTGCGGTCGATCTGCAGAGCCAGCTCGCGGGTCGGGGCGAGGATGAGCGCGCGGGGGGCGCGGCCGATCTGACGCTTGCCGCCGGCCTTGCCGGACTCGGCCCAGAGCTGCATGAGGCGCTCGACCATGGGGGCGCCGAACGCGATGGTCTTGCCGGAGCCGGTGCGGCCGCGGCCGAGCACGTCCTTGCCGGAGAGCACGTCGGGGGCGGTCGCCGCCTGGATCGGGAACGGCTTCTCGGCACCGAGCTCGGCGAGTGCGCGCACGACGTTGCCGCCGAACCCGAGATCGGCGAACGTCACGCCGTCGACGTCCTCGGCCTGGATAGCCTCCGCCTCGAGACGTTCGAGCACGACGTCGTCCTGCGCCTTGAAGGCCGGCTTGTCGTCGCGCGACGGGTAGAAGGAGGAGTCGCGACGGGGGCGGTCGCCGCGGTCGTCGAAGGACCGGCGGGGGCGGTCGTCGAAGTCGCGGCGCGGCGCACGGTCGCCCCGGTCGTCGAACGAGCGACGCGGACGGTCGGAGAAGTCGCGGCGCGGACGGTCGTCGCTGTCGCGGCGCGGGGCACGGTCGCCACGGTCGTCGAACGAGCGGCGCGGACGGTCGTCGCTGTCACGACGCGGGGCGCGGTCGCCACGGTCGTCGAACGAGCGGCGCGGACGGTCGGCACGATCGTCGAACGAGCGGCGCGGGCGGTCGTCGCTGTCACGACGTGGGGCGCGGTCGCCACGGTCGCCGCGGTCGTCGAACGAGCGGCGCATGCGGTCGTCGCGGTCGTCCGAGCGGCGCGGACGGTCGTCGTACTCACGACGCGGGGCGCGGTCGCCACGGGGGGCGCGGTCGCTACGGTCGTCGAACGAACGACGGGGTCGGTCGTCGTCCCGGCGCGGACGGTCGGCACGGTCGTCGAAGGAGCGGCGCGGGCGGTCGTCCGTGTCGCGGCGCGGGCGCTCGTCGCGGCCGGCGCGGCCGCGGTTGTCCCACTCGCGCTCGGTGCGACGGGCGTCCTTGCCGCGGGGCTCCCAGTTGGGTCGCTCGCCGCGGTTGCGGTCGCCGGCGCCGGTGTCGCGGGTGCCGCCGTCGCGGCTGCCGTAGACGGCACGGCCGCGCTCGGCGCTCGCACCGCGCTTGGCGCGGTCGTCGGCCGACCAGCGGGCCTTCTTGCCTGCGGTCTGCTCCTCGGCGCGGTAGCCGCGGTGCTTGGGGCTCTTGCTGCCGACCTGCTTGGGTCGGTCGTTCTTCTTGTACGGGGGCATGCGTGATTCTTCCTGGGTTATCTCAGGTGCGCGGCGGCGCGCAGAAACGCACCGGGGAATCCCCGTCGAACATCGTCCGGGGCCGTTCACATCGTGATTGTCCACACCGCTGATCGGGTGCAGAACCGGCCCGCTTGACTTACAAACCCATCCGCGCGACATGCGCGGTGTCAAGAGCCGACTGGTCAACGATACAGGATGGAGGCTGTGAAGCGGCTGCCGATCCCGCGATCGGTTCTGCACGGCCGGGGTATACAGGAGTCATGCCTTCCGCCTCCTCGCTCGACGCCGTCGTGATCGGCTCCGGTCCCAACGGGCTGGCCGCCGCCGTCACGCTGGCCCGCGCCGGCCTCTCGGTACGGGTGTACGAGCGCAACGCCACGGTTGGCGGAGGGATGCGGACGGAGGAGGTCACCCTCCCCGGCTTCCGGCACGACCTCTGCTCGGCCGTGCACCCGCTGGCGTTCGCCTCCGGCTTCTTCCGCCGGTTCGGGCTCTCGGAGCGCGTCGGGTTCGTCACGCCGACTGCCTCGTACGCGCAGCCGCTGGACGGCGGTCGCGCCGCGGTCGCCTACCGCGACATCGAGCGCACCGCGGACGCGCTCGGCGTGGACGGTCCCGCCTGGCGCGCGCTGATCGGGCCGCTCGCCCGGCACGCGGACGAGGTCGCACAGTTCACCGGCTCGAACGTCGTCGGCCTCCCCCGCCACCCCCTCGTCGCCGCGCGACTGGGTGCGACCGCGCTGCTCCAGGGCGGCCCGTGGTGGGATCTGCCCTTCCGCACCGAGGAGCCGGGCGCCCTGCTGACCGGCGCGTTCGCGCACACGACGCTCTCCCTCCCGAGCGTCGCCGGCGCGGCAGCCGGGCTGACCCTCGCGGCCTACGGGCACGCCCGGGGCTGGCCGGTGCCCGTCGGCGGTTCCCAGAGCATCGCGGACGCCCTGGTCGCCGACCTGGAGGCCCACGGCGGCGAGGTCGTCACGGGCGCCGAGGTGACCAGCCTGGGCGACCTCCCTGCGTCGCGCATCGTCGTGTTCGACACGCATGTGCGCGACGCGGCCCGCCTCGGCGAGGATCGCCTGGCGGCGGGCTACCTGCGCCGGGTCTCCCGCTTCCGCGACGGCAACGGGGTGTGCAAGGTCGACTTCGCGCTCTCGGGCCCGGTGCCGTGGACGAACCCGGAGCTCAACGAGACCGCCACCGTCCACCTGGGCGGGACGCGAGCGGCCGTCGCCCGCTCCGAGCGCGAGGTGGCCCACGGCCGGGTGGGCGACGATCCGTACGTGCTGGCCTCGCAGCCCTCCCTGTTCGACGCCTCCCGCGCACCCGCGGGCAAGCACGTCCTCTGGGCGTACACGCACGTCCCGCGGGGTTCCGCCGACGACCGCACCGAGGCCGTGATCCGGCAGATCGAGCGATTCGCACCCGGCTTCCGCGACCTGATCCTCGCCAGCACCTCCCGGACCGCCGTGCAGATGGAGCAGTACAACCCCAACTACCGCGGCGGCGACATCTCGACAGGGATGCCCGACTTCCGCCAGCTGATCGCGCGGCCCGTGCTCTCCGCCGATCCGTGGCGGATGCCCGGCCGCGGGCTGTTCCTCGCGTCCGCCTCCGCCGCACCCGGCCCGGGCGTGCACGGGCTCGGCGGCTACTACGCCGCGCGGAGCGCCCTGCGACACGAATTCGGCGTGACCCGCATGCCGTCGCTCGCCCCGGGAGCGTGAGCGCGTGTCGGTGACCGTGCGCCTCCTCCGCTGCACCCCTGCGCAGGTGTTCGGGGTGCTTGCCGACCCGTGGGTGTACCCGAGCTGGGTGGTGGGCGCCTCGCGGATGCGGGCGGCCGATCCCGCCTATCCCGTCACCGGCTCCAAGCTGCACCACTCCATCGGGGTCTGGCCGTTCGTCCTGAACGACGAGACGCGCGTGGACGTGTGGGACCCGCCGCGGCGGATGGTCCTGCTGGCGAAGACGCGTCCCTTCGGCGAAGAGCGGGTGGCGATCGACGTGCGACCGCACGGCGACGGGTGCCTCGTGCGCATGGAGGAGTACGCCGTCGCCGGCCCGGCCCGGCTGATCCCCCGGCCGCTGGCCGACATCGTGCTGCTCATCCGCAACCGGGAGTCGCTGCGCCGGCTCGAGTGGGCCGCGCGCGGCCGGATGTGAGCCCACGCCGTCGGCGGCACCAGCTAGCGTGGGTTGCGCCTGAGCGAGGGAGACATCGATGAGCACGCCGGACAGCCACGTCGCCGACTCGCACGACCTCCTGCGGGTGCAGGGCGCTCGCGAGAACAACCTGAAGGACATCAGCGTCGACCTGCCGAAGCGGCGGCTGACCGTGTTCACGGGCGTCTCCGGCTCGGGCAAGAGCTCGCTCGTGTTCGGGACGATCGCGGCGGAGTCGCAGCGGATGATCAACGAGACGTACAGCGCCTTCGTGCAGGGGTTCATGCCGTCGCTCGCCCGCCCCGACGTGGACGTGCTCGAAGGCCTGACCACGGCGATCATCGTCGACCAGGAACGGTTGGGCGCCAATGCGCGCTCCACAGTCGGAACGGTGACGGACGTCAACGCGATGCTGCGCATCCTGTTCAGCCGGCTCGGGCAGCCGCACGTCGGATCCCCGCAGGCGTTCTCGTTCAACCTCGCCTCGGTGCACGGCGACCGGGCGGTCACGATCGAGCGCGGGTCGGGCAAGGCCGAGGCGGGCAGCTTCGCGATCACCGGCGGCATGTGCCCGCGGTGCGAGGGGATGGGCACGGTCAACGAGATCGACCTCGCCGAGCTCTTCGACGACTCCAAGTCGCTCGCGGAGGGCGCGATCACCATCCCCGGCTACACCGCGGACGGCTGGGCGGTCCGCCAGTACGCCGAGTCGGGCTTCGTCGACGCGACGAAGCCGATCCGCGACTACACCGAGACCGAGCGGAACGACTTCCTCTACAAGGAGCCGACCAAGGTCAAGATCTCGGGCATCAACATGACCTTCGAAGGTCTGGTGCCGAAGATCCAGAAGTCGTTCCTGTCGAAGGACCGCGATGCGCTGCAGCCGCACATCCGCGCCTTCGTCGACCGCGCGGTGGCGTTCGCCGTGTGCCCGGACTGCGGCGGCACACGGCTCAACGAAGGGGCGCGCGCCTCCCGCATCGACGGCGTGAACATCGCGGAGGCGTGCGCGATGCAGATCAGCGATCTGGCCGGGTGGGTGCGCGGCATCCAGGAGCCGTCGGTGGCGCCGCTCCTGGCGAACCTGCGGCACACCCTGGACTCGTTCGTCGAGATCGGGCTCGGCTACCTCTCGCTCGACCGGCCCTCCGGAACCCTCTCGGGCGGCGAGGCCCAGCGCACCAAGATGATCCGGCACCTCGGCTCGTCGCTCACCGACGTCACCTACGTCTTCGACGAGCCGACGATCGGGCTGCACCCGCACGACATCCAGAAGATGAACGAGCTGCTGCTGCGCCTGCGCGACAAAGGCAACACGGTGCTCGTGGTCGAGCACAAGCCGGAGGCCATCGCGATCGCCGACCACGTCGTCGACCTCGGGCCGCGCGCCGGGACGGCCGGCGGCACGATCTGCTTCGAGGGCACGGTCGAGGGGCTCCGCGCGAGCGGCACGCTCACCGGGCGCCATCTCGACGACCGGGCCGCTCTCAAGGAGACGCTGCGATCGCCGTCGGGGGCCCTCCCGGTGCGCGGCGCGACCGCGAACAACCTGCAGGACGTGGATGTCGACATCCCCCTCGGCGTCCTGGTCGTCGTGACCGGGGTGGCCGGGTCGGGCAAGAGCTCGCTCATCCACGGCTCGGTCTCGTCGCAGGCCGACGTGGTGTCGATCGACCAGGGTGCGATCCGCGGGTCGCGGCGCAGCAACCCGGCGACCTACACCGGCCTGCTCGACCCCATCCGCAAGGCGTTCGCGAAGGCCAACGGCGTGAAGCCCGCCCTGTTCAGCGCCAACTCCGAAGGCGCATGCCCCACCTGCAACGGCAACGGCATGATCTACACCGACCTCGGGGTGATGGCGAGCGTCGCGACCGTGTGCGAGGAGTGCGGCGGCAAGCGGTTCCAGGCATCCGTGCTCGAGTACACGCTCGGCGGCCGGAACATCAGCGAGGTGCTCGCGATGCCCGTCACCGAGGCGCGCGAGTACTTCCGCGAGGGCGAGGCGCGCACCCCGGCCGCGAGCGCCATCCTGGACCGGCTGGAGGACGTCGGCCTCGGCTACCTCAGCCTCGGCCAGCCGCTGACCACGCTGTCGGGAGGCGAGCGCCAGCGCCTGAAACTCGCCACCCACCTCGGCGAGAAGGGCGGTGTGTACGTACTCGACGAGCCGACCACCGGCCTGCACCTGGCCGATGTGGAGCAGCTCCTCGGCCTCCTGGACCGGCTCGTCGACTCGGGCAAGTCGGTCATCGTGATCGAGCATCACCAGGCCGTGATGGCGCACGCCGACTGGATCATCGACCTCGGCCCGGGCGCCGGCCACGACGGCGGTCGCCTGGTCTTCGAGGGCACGCCGGCCGACCTGATCGCCGAGCACTCGACCCTCACCGGAGAGCACCTGGCGCGCTACGTCGGCGCCTGACCCGGGATCCGGTGGTCACGACTTGCCGTGCGTGATGCTTTCGCACGGCATGTCGTGACCACTCGATGCACGCACGACGGCCCGGACACCCTTCGGTGTCCGGGCCGTCGTAGGTGCTGCGGCTAGCGGGTCAGGTGCCGGCGTCGGCGGCGGACCGCCAGTGCCGCTCCGAGCCCCAGCGCCAGCAGCGCACCGAGTGCCGCGAGGCTCAGGTCGCCCGCGCCGGTGTCGGCGAGGTCCCCGTCACCGGTCGAGCCGGTGGCGGTGCCGGCCGGACCGGTACCGGAGCCTCCCGTGCCGCCCCCCGCTCCCGGGTCGCCCGGGTCGGTGCCGCCGTTGCCGGGATCCGTGCCGCCGCCGGTGCCCGGGTCGGTCACCCCGCCGGGCAGGTGGGCGTCGGCGGTGATCCAGAACGCGACCGTGTAGGTGCGACTGGAGGCGCCGTCGGCCGAGGTGACCGTGACGGTCCGCGACCGGGCGGATGCATCGTCGATCGCCGCGAGGCTCCGGAACCGCGCTGCGAGGGGCTCGGCGACCGTCACCGTCGCTCCGTCGGCTGCAGCCGTGGCCGTGACCGCCGGGAGGGCGCGCCCCGCCGGCCAGTCCACCACGTAGGTGCGCGTGGCCGGATCGAAGCCGTCGATCGCGGTGCCCGCGACGCTGATCGCCGAGGCGGTCGAGACGCCGCGCTGGGTGGCGTCGGCGTAGTTCGTCACCGTCACCGTGCCGTCGGCGTTCACCGTCACCTGCGCGGTCAGCGCCTTGGCGAGGTTGATGCGCTCCCAGCTGGCGTCGCCCTGGGCGGTCAGGTCGAGCGGGTCGCCCGAGTCGAGCGCCGTCTGCTCCAGGATCTGCGTGCGCTGCGCGTCCGTCAGGTCCGGGAAGGCGGTGGTGAGCAGGCTGGCCGCCTCGGCCGGAACCGTGACCTTCTGGCCCTTCGCCGCGACCGGGGTGAACCCGTAGTCGAGGCGCTGGGTGTAGAGGTCGGTGGCGGCCGCGTCGTCCAGCCCCGCGTAGGGCGTGCCCGAGCAGGCGGCGATGGTGTCGCCGAACCCGTTCGCCTGGCACTCCTGCACCAGCACCTGCTCCAGCTCGTCGTGCGCCTGAAGCATCAGATCGGCGAACGCCGGGTCGGCCCAGCGGTGCGCGACCGTCGCCTGCGCATCCATCCGGCCGCCCATGACGTCGAGCGGATAGTGGAAGCCCAGGATGATGCGGTTGTTGCCGTACTCGGAGGCCCGGGCGAGCAGCTGGGGAGCGAGCTCCGGCAGCAGCGTGGCCATGGTCGTGCCGAAGGTGTACCCGCCGAACGTGTGACCGCTCGGGTAGGAGCCGCTGCCCGCGAGACCGTCATAGCCGCCGGTCTTGTTGTCGTAGATCAGGCCGCCCTGGCTGGCCAGCCCCATGCGCACGTACGGGCGCAGGTACTGGAAGTACGGCTTGGCCGCGTCCGCACCGCCGAGCCCCGATGCCACCCGGTCGAGGATGGCCTGGGTCTTCGGCAGCTTGCCCGCGCCGATGGCGGCGGCGTAGAGCGTACCGAGTCGCGAGCCCAGGGCGTCGGTCATCGTGGTGGCGGGCGAGTTGTCCGCATCCCGCTGCGCGCGATCGACCTGCGCGCTGGTGGCGGCGTGGTTGATCGCGAGCACCTTCTGGTCGTTCTCGGCGGTGATCGTCGACAGGTCGGCGACCTTCTCGTTCGCCCCGAGGGTGGAGGCTCCGAGCGCCGAGAAGCCGCGCAGGATGTACACGTTGTAGTCGACGCCGATCGGCGTGGCCGGCCAGGAATCGGACGGGTACGCGGCGCCGATCGTCCCGGACGGGAACGGGTCGGACGCGAGGGCCGCGAACGCCTCCGCGACGGCGGGTGCCGCCTCGGGGACGGCCGGGGCCGCCTCCGACGGTGCGGAGGCTCCCGTCGCGTTGAGGGCGCTGACCCGCGCGACGTACGCCTGCCCCGCCTTCAGCCAGGTGAAGACCGCCGAGAGCTGCGACGGATCGCCGATCGTGATCCGGTGGCCGTCGTCGAGGGTGACGACGTATCCGGCGATCTCGGATCCGCCGTCCTCGGTGGGCGCGTTCCAGCGGACGGCGACGCTCGATCCACTGACGGTGGCGGTGACCGAGAGAGGCGTGGCGGGCGCCACGACCGGCTTGGCGGCGAGGCCGTCCTGAGCGGAGGTGAGCGCGGAGGCTGCACCGTTCAGCGCGTCGTCCGTCGCCCCGGTGTCCGCCAGCACGGCCTTGGCCGCGTCGAGCGCTCCCGTGAAGGCCGCCCACGACTCGTCGGTGTACCGCTGGTCCGTCACGGCGGACGCCACGCTCACCAGGTGCGCGAGCGTGAGCCGCGAGACCGGGGTCAACTGGCTGGCCGCCAGGCTCAGGCTGCGCGCCTGGGCGTCGACCGCGCTCTGCGTCGCAGCGTCGGAGGCGAGCAGCTTCTTGGCCGCGGCGAGCTCGCGGAGGAACACCGCGAAGTCGATCGAGCCGTAGACGCCGGTCTTGTCAGCGAGCGGAGCGGTCGTGTCGATCGCATCCCGCAGCGCCGTCTTGTCGACGCCCGTCGTGAACGTCAGCTTGTCGATGTTGGCGACGTACGGGTGGTTCGCGTCGGCGGTCGTGTGCAGCACCACGGAGAGCCGGTGGCTGCCCGTGATCGACTTCGGCAGGGCGAGCTGGGCGGTGCCCGACTTCACCCAGTCGGAGCCGGTCGGTGCCAGCGGCAGGGTCGCGAACGGCGTACCCGGGTTGGCCGGATCGACGGCGTCCAGGTACAGGTCGATGCGCGAATTCGTGCCGCAGCGGGACGAGTTGTTCACGTAGTGCGTCGCGACCTGGGTGACCGCGGTGGCGCCGAAGTCGACGGTGCCGTAGTCGAGCCAGGCGCCGTCGTACGTGCCGCCCAGGTCGACGACGGTGCCATCGCTCCAGGTGGAGGTCTCGCTCTTCAGCGTGCCGCCGCTGTTCGACTTCCACGACTCGGCCTCGACCACCGTGGTGGTGTTCTTGGTCGGGACGAAGGTGACGTTGTCGATGTTGGCGACGTACGGGTGGCTCGCATCCGGCGTGGTGTGGAGCACCAGGTAGAGGCGGTGGCTGCCCGTGATGGTCTTCGGCAGGGTGATGGAGGTGTTGCCCGCCTTCACCCAGTCGGAGCCGGTGACCGCGAGCGGCACGTTGGCGTACGGGGTGCCCGGGTTGGCCGGGTCATAGCCGTCGAGGTAGACGTCGACGCTGGAGTTCGCACCGCAGCGGGACGAGTTGTTCACGTAGTGGATGGACACCTCGGCGATCGGCGTGGTGCCGAAGTCGATGGTGCCGTAGTCCAGCCACGCCTTGTCATAGGTCGCGCCGAGGTCCGTCACGGCCCCGTCGCTCCAGGTGGACTGCTCCGACTTGAGGCCGTTGCCGCTGTTCGTCTTCCAGGCCTCGGCCTCGACGACGACCGGAGCCGCACCGTCCGTGGCGGTCGCCGAGAACTGGAACCAGTCGAAGTTCGACACCCAGGCCTGGCCGTCCGGAGCCGTGAAGGTGAACGTCACCTTCTTGGCCGCGGCGAGAGCCGCCGGGTCGGTGATGGCCGCCGAGACGGTGACGTAGTTGCCCCAGCTGCCGGTACCCGGGAGGCTGACCGTGCCGACGACCGGCCCGTTCTCGTCCCCGGCGTGGACCGCGGCGCTGGAGGGCGCCGCGCTGGTGGCCTGCGAGTTCGCGTACCGGACCGCGATCCGCTTCGGCGTGGAGCCGGCGAAGTCGAGGTTGTTGTACCGCACCCACGACCCGGTGGTCACGCCTCCGAGGTCGCCGGTGGACTGGTAGGCCTCGTTCTTGAGCGAGCCCCCCGACCATTCGTCCGACTGCTCCGCCTGCAGGACGCGGTAGGCGCCCTGGTCGAGACCGAGGCCGTCGATCGCCGCCTGCAGCACGCTGGTCGCGCTGCGCAGCTTGGAGCTGCTGGCCGACGCGTCGCCGAGGACCTTCTGCGCTGCGGTCAGCGCCTTGGTGAGGGCGCTGTACGAGGCGAACGAGTAGTTGCCCGGCTGCACGAGCGCCGCCTGGTCGACCAGCTTCTGCAGGGCGACGCGGTCGGCGTTGGAGACCGTGAGCTCGAGGGCGGACAGGTCGGAGACGCCCTGGCCGGTCAGCGACGCAGCGGTCGCGCCGCCGCCGAGCGCCGCATCCGCGAAGTTCACGTGGAAGCGGGCGTTCTTCGTGATCGTGCCCGAGAGCTTGAGCGTCGCGGTGGTGGCGGAGGCGACCTTCAGGTCGGCCGTGACCGAGGAGGGGAGACCGCTGACGGTGGCTCCCCCGGTGCCGGTGATGCTGGATCCCACCGCACCGGTGAAGGTCGCGCCGCCGCCCAGGGTCAGGACGACGGAGCCGGAGACCGTGCCGTCGGCAGCGGCCGCGACCGAGGTGGCCGAGGCCCTGACCGGGTAGGTCTTCGCCGTTCCGCCGTCGCCGCCGCCCGGGTTGCCCGGGGTCCCGGTCGAACCGGTGCTCATCGAGTAGGCCGGCTTGGTGTCGGCGCCCCACGAGGTGGCCTTCGCGCCCATGTCGAAGGCCAGCGTGTCGCCGCCGACGATGGAGGAGTAGTCCACCCAGGTGTTGCCGTAGTCCGCGCCGCCGAGCTTCGCCGACTGGATGTAGAAGTTGTCCGACGACACGTTGCCCGCCGACACCGTGAAGGTGCGGCCGGTGTCGTAGGTGATCTTCGTGGAGTCGAAGAACGGCGAGCCGATCTGGTACTGCGACGAGCCTGCCGTCACCGGGAAGAGCCCGATCGCCGCGGCGACGAACATCGTCGACATGGTGCCGGCGTCGTTGTCCATGGTGGGCAGGAAGCCGGCCGGGTCGAGCTTGTAGACGTTGGTCTTGATCGGTGGGGTGAACTCGCCGTTGCCGCTCGGGGCCTCGTTCGTGCTGCCGGTCGCGATGTACCGGTTCCAGGTCGGCTTCGTGTAGATCGCGCGCGCCCACTTCTAGGTCAGGCTCGGCTCGCCGACGTAGTTGAACAGGTAGGGCGCCTGCAGGTCGATCTCGTTGGCGTTGGAGTGCAGCATCCCCTTGCCGTCGTCGGTCGCCGCATCCTCGCCGAACATGTGCTCGACGGCGAGCTTCGCCGCCTTCGTGCCGCCCATCGCCTGGATGGTGCCGGCCATGTCGTAGGCGCCGTACCAGTTGTACTGCCACGGCGTGCCCTGGTAGAGGTTGGCGGCCTCGAAGCGCTCGTAGTCGACGTTCGTCCAGTCGCCCGCTGCGTTGCGCGGGGTCAGGAGGCCGACCTTGGTGCCGTCGGCGGCCGTCCACGCGCCGGCCTTGAAGACGCTCTGGAAGGGCAGCGCGGCCTGCGACCGCAGGTCTTTCGCCTCATCGGTCTTGCCGAGCGCGTCCGCGATGATCGCGAGGGCCCACTGGTCGTAGCCGCGCTCGAGCGAGGAGCCCGGGCGGTCGGCGATGTAGCCCTGGCGCAGCTCCTGGCCGGAGTAGTAGCCGACGAGGTTGTGCAGGGTCGGGTAGGCCTCGTCGAGGCGGGTGAAGCCGGTGTAGCCCTTCGAGAGCGCGTCGGCGACGATGACGGCGGAGCGCTCCCAGCGGACCGTCGGCACGCCCTGGACCAGGCTCGCGAGGTTCGCCGCGCCCGATGCGTTCTGGTCGGCGAACAGCGTGATCAGCGATTGGATCATGTCGCGGTAGAGGGTCGGGTCGACGTAGGCGATCACCGAGTACTTGCGGAAGTCGTCCCACGAGGACCAGCCGTCGTAGTACGTGTAGTCGTCCACCTGGTGCACGGCGCCGTCGACACCGCGGTAGGTGCCGGAGGTGCTGGTGGCGTTGGTCGGCACCGCGAACATCCGGTACAGGTGCGTATAGAAGAGCTTCTTCAGCGTGCCGTCCGGGTCGCTCTGCGTGGAGGCGGTCACGTCGACCGCGCCCAGGCGGGCGTTCCAGGCCGCCGCCGTCTCGGAGCGCACCTGGTCGAAGGTCTTGCCGCCGACCTCGTTGGCCTGGTCGATCTGCGCCTGCGCGGCGCTGATCGGCGAGAGCGTGATGCGCAGCTCGACCTGCTGGCCGGCGGCCGGGTCGAAGCCGATCACGGCGCCGGTGTCGGTGCCCGTGCGGGTCGTGGTCGCATCCAGCGCCGAGCCGTCGGCCCACGTGCGCACCGAGGCGACCTTCTGCGCGGTCTCGGCGTAGTACGACATCGCGTAGGAGGCGCCGTTGAAGTTGCCGGCGAAGGTGCCCGAGAGCGCGAGACGGCCGTCGGCGAGCGTCGTCGTCGTGATGGACGACCCCGTGCGGCTGGTGAAGTTGTTGTTGAGGTCGAAGACCAGCGAGGGGGTCTTGCCCGCGGGGAACGTGTAGCGGTGCATCGCCGTGCGCGTTGCGGCGGCGACCTCCGCATCGATCGTCCCGCCCGGCGCGGTCACGGCGCCGTCGGTCCCGGCGATCTCGCCGAGGCCCACGCGGTAGTAGCCCGGTGTCGCCTCCTCGTCGCTGTGCGAGTAGGGGTGCGCGTAGGAGGCGGTGGAGGGGCGGGCCGAGTAGTTCACCTCGGTCGGGACGACGAGGATGTCGCCACCGCCGCCCGAGCCGCCCACGCCGTCGAGGTTGGTCTGGGTGAAGCCTGCGATCTTCTTCTCGTTGTAGTCGTAGCCGGTGTGGTTGCGGTTCGGGGTGGTGAGGGGGTTCACCTTCGCGAGGCCGTTCGGCGCCTGCGCTCCCGGGAGGTCGTTGCCGTCGTCGCCCGCGGTGCTGACGAAGGGATCGACGAACGATGTGTAGTCGGTCGCCGCCGGGGTCGCGGTGGGGGCGGCGATCGCGGACACGGCGGTGAGACCGGTCCCAGATGCGACGAGGGCCGTGGCGACGGCGACGGCCGCGAGCCGTCCGGTGAGATCCCGTCTGCGGGATGGCGCCCAAGGCGCGCGGGTGTTGCCGGGCATGAATCAGCTCCTGGTTCTGGTGAAGGTGTGACCGAGTGACCCCGCATGTGACAGCGCTGTCATGGCAGAGAGTCAACCCTGCCGGCGCCGCTTTCGTCAAGCGCCTCGCGAGAACCGATAGGGAGGCTATCGATCCTGGATGGAACGGAATGGGCCCCAGCAGTGTCCGGCGGGCAGCGTGGAAGTGTCCAGCAGGTGAACTCCGCCGCGCCCCTCGCCAGCCGCTGGCCCAGCGGCCCGCGGCCGTGTGCGGTCGTGTGCGGCCTCGCGAGCCGCGCACATTCGGCACGAATGTGGACTTTCGGGGCCCGTATCCCGTCATTCGACACGAATGTCGGCATCCTCCCCGCGCGTCACCCGGCGGGGTTCCGCGAGGGCGGTCACGCTCGGGCGGCGGTGACCTTCTTCTTCAGGAAGAGCAGCGGCAGGAGCCAGCCGCCGAGCGCCGTCACGAACCAGACGATCAAGGCGGCGAGCGCCCACGTCACGAAGTCGTCGACCCGGATCCCGCCGGGGAACAGGGCGGCCACGATGAGGGCCACGAGTGTCGACACAAGGCCGATCCCGCCGAGGACCGCGGACGCGTGCTTGCGCGCCAGGTTGAAGATGAACGGCGACAGCACGCTCTGCGCGATGGCGAACACCACGACCGCGATGATCCCGCCCTCCCAGTCGAGGTGGAACCCCGGGAGCAGCCAGGCCGCCACCAGCAGGCCCAGCGCAGCGGTCACGACGAAGATCGCCACCCGGATGAGGAACCTGACCATGTGTGGACAGTAGCGTTTCGCGCATCCCGACCGCTAGCCTGACGCCACAGTCACCAGGAGGCGCGCCATGACCGACCACGACCCGTCCCCCTCCTCGCCCACCGGATCGGGCGCCGACGGCGTCGTCCCTGGCGACGACATCGCCGCTCCGTCCGTGGCCGCGGCTCCCGAAGAGACCCGCCCCTCCCGCGCCACCTGGGCCACCGCCCTGCTCGTCACCGGCGTCGCGCTCACCCTGATCGCGGGCGGCTTCATCGCCGGCACGATCACCACGGCCGCGGTGAGTGCCGGGAACAGCGGCTCCTGCAACGCCTCCTCGGTCGCGAACGGCGTGCTGCCCACCATCGTCACGATCTCGGTCACGTCGTCGTCCGGCGGGCGGAGCAACGGCAGCGGGCAGATCATCACCGACGACGGCTACATCCTCACGAACAACCACGTCATCTCGCCGGCCGCGTCGGGCGGGTCCCTCTCGGTGCGGTTCAGCGACGGCCACGACCTGGCCGCGAAGCTGGTCGGCCGCGACCCGAAGACCGACCTGGCCGTCGTCAAGGTCGAGGACGACGAGCCGTTGCCGGTGATCTCCATCGGCGACTCCGGCAGCCTGTCCGTCGGCCAGCCCGTGGTCGCGCTCGGCGCGCCGCTCGGCCTCTCGAGCACCGTCACCGCGGGTATCGTGAGCGCCCTCGGCCGCACCGTCCCCGTCCCGAGCGACGACGACCGCAACGCGGTGCTCGTCGGCGCCATCCAGACCGACGCCTCCATCAACCCCGGCAACTCCGGAGGTGCACTGGTCGACTGCCGCGGCCGCCTGGTGGGCGTGAACACGGCGATCGCGACCGTGCCCGGCAGCGCGGGCCAGAGCAGCACCGGCAGCGTCGGCATCGGATTCGCCGTACCCGAGTCCTCGGCGATGCGCATCGCGCACGAGATCATCGACCACGGCGAGGTCTCGTATCCGACGGCGGGCATGGACGTCCTGCCCATCCCTCCCGGAGTCGCCGCGGCCTACGGGATCACCGACGGCCTGTTCGTCACGGCGGTGGATGCCGGAGGCCCTGCCGCCGGCGCCGGGATCCGCCCCGGCGACGTCGTGACGAGCCTGAACGGCACGCCCGCGAGCAGCGTCGACGTGCTGACGGCACTGCAGATCACCTCAGCCCCCGGCGACACGGTCGACGTGGGCTTCGTCCGCGCCGGCCACGAGCGCGAGGCGAAGCTCACCCTCGCCGCCGGCTGACCCCGGTCAGGGCCTCCGGCTGACCCCGGCCCCGCCACGCCACGCCACCATCCATCCGTCACAACACGCCGCGCGTGCGCGGCACACCACGGCATGTCGTGACAAATGGATGGCCGCCGCACAACCAGTGGACGCAACACGCCGCGCACGCCCACCACCGCACGGCATGTCGTGACAAACGGATGGCCGCCGAACGTCCCCGGGGACGCAACACGCGGCCCCGCCCCCGACCCCGCCGCTCAGCTTCCCCGGATGCGACGCGAGAGCTCGGCCGCGGCATCGCGCACCCGGCCGGCGAGCGCCTCCCACTCCGCGGGAGGGACATTCTCGCGCGGGAAGGTCACCGCGATCCCGGCCGCCGGCCAGCCGGCGTGGTCGCGCACGGACACCGCGACGGAGGCGAATCCGGGGGTGACCTCGCCGTCCTCCGTCGCGTAGCCGCGGTCCCGCACCTCGGCGAGCACCCGGCGCAGCTCGCCGTAGGAGTGCGGTCCCGCGCCCGTGCGCTCCTCGAAGGCGTCGCGGTCGGGGTAGAGCGCGCGCAGCTGTCCCGCGGGGAGTGTCGCCAGCAGTGCGCGCCCGCTCGCCGTGAGGTGTGCCGGGAGGCGCACGCCGACGTCCGTGACCAGTCGCGGGCGCCGGGGCGCCCGCTCCTCGACGATGTAGACGACGTCGCGGCCGTGCAGCACGGCGACATGCCCGGACTCGCCGATGGCATCCACGAGCCCGGCGACGATCGGCCGGCCGAGCCTGCTGAGCGGTTGCTGCCGCGAGAAGGCGCTGGAGAGCTCGTAGGCGGCGACGCCCAGCCCGTAGCGTCGGGCCTCCGGGAAGTGCAGGACGAACCCGTGATCGCCCAGCACGGCGAGCAGGTGGTAGACGGTGGAGCGCGGCAGGTCGAGTGCGGTCGCGATGCTCGCCGCCGGCACCGGTCCGCGCTGGGCTGCCAGATGACCGAGGATGCGGAGGGTGTTCTCCGCGGCGGGGACCTTGCTCACGCGAACCTCCTCTCCGGCGGGGCCACGACGTCTTCGCCGGGGCCACGAC
This sequence comes from Leifsonia sp. NPDC058194, assembly GCF_042883605.1. NCBI lineage: Bacteria > Bacillati > Actinomycetota > Actinomycetes > Micrococcales > Microbacteriaceae > Leifsonia > Leifsonia sp. NPDC058194. Next base: position 255,558 of record NZ_JBHVVL010000005.1, read on the forward strand.
GCCGCGCTTCTGTCTGGTATCCCGGACACCGATGAGTGTACAACCGGCCCGCCACCGGGGCGCCACGGCGAGGATCGGAGCATGCTCCTCACCACCGCCCCCGTCACCGTCGGCGCCGCCCCGCTCACCGTCGCGGACGTCGTCGCGGTCGCCCGTCACGACGCCCGCATCGAGCTCGACCGGAACGCGCTCGACGCCGTCCGCGCCTCCCGCGCCATCGTGGAGGGCCTCGCCGGCGACGTGGAGCCGCACTACGGCATCTCGACCGGCTTCGGCGCCCTGGCCACCACCTTCATCCCCGCCGAGCGCCGCGCGCAGCTGCAGGCCAGCCTCGTGCGGTCGCACGCCGCGGGCAGCGGACCGGAGGTCGAGAGGGAGGTCGTCCGCGCCCTCATGCTGCTGCGCCTCGCCACGCTCACGACCGGCCGCACCGGCGCGACGCCGCGCACGGTGGAGACCTACGCGGCCCTGCTCAACGCCGGGATCACCCCGATCGTCCGCGAGTACGGCTCGCTCGGCTGCTCCGGCGACCTCGCCCCGCTCGCGCACTGCGCCCTCGCGGCCATGGGCGAAGGGCAGGTGCGCGTCGACGGCGAGCTCCTCGACGCGTCGGACGCCCTCGCCGCAGCGGGCATCGAGCCGCTGGTGCTCGCCGAGAAGGAGGGCCTCGCCCTCATCAACGGCACCGACGGGATGCTCGGGATGCTGTCCCTCGCCCTGCACGACCTCCAGCGCCTGCTGATCACCGCCGACATCGCCGCCGCGCTGAGTGTCGAGGCCCTGCTCGGCACCGACGCGGTCTTCGCGGCGGATCTGCAGCGGCTGCGACCGCAGGCCGGCCAGGCCGTCGCGGCGGGCAACCTCCGCGCCCTGCTCGCCGGCTCGCCGCTCGTCGCCAGCCACAAGGGCCCCGAGTGCACGCGCGTGCAGGATGCGTACTCGCTCCGCTGCGCACCTCAGGTCCACGGCGGCGCCCGCGACACCGTCGCCCACGCGACCTCGGTGGCCGAGCGCGAGCTGGCCTCCGCCATCGACAACCCGGTGCTGACGCTCGACGGCCGGGTGGAGTCGAACGGCAACTTCCACGGGGCGCCCGTCGCGTACGTGCTCGACTTCCTGGCGATCGTGGTGGCGGATGTGGCAAGCATGTCGGAGCGCCGCACCGACCGCTTTCTCGATCCGGCCCGCAACCAGGGCCTTCCGCCGTTCCTCGCCCACGAGGTGGGGGTCGATTCCGGGCTGATGATCACGCAGTACACCGCGGCGGGCATCGTCTCGGAGCTCAAACGGCTCGCGGCCCCGGCTTCGGCCGACTCCATCCCGTCGTCCGCCATGCAGGAGGATCACGTGTCGATGGGTTGGGCCGCGGGCCGCAAGCTCCGCCGCGCGGTCGACGGGCTGACCCGGGTGCTCGCGATCGAGGTGCTCACGGCCTCGCGCGGCGCCGACCTGCGGGCTCCGCTCGCGCAGGGCCCGGCGACAGGTGCCGTGACCGCTGCCCTGCGTGAGTCGGTCGCCGGCCCCGGCCCCGACCGCTACCTGTCCCCCGAGATCGAGGCCGCCGTCGCGCTCGTCGCCTCCGGCGCCCTGCTCGACGCCGCCGACGCCGCCCTCCCCACCCCCCTGACCTGACCCGCCCCACCATCCACAACCCGCTCGCCGAGCGGGCACGAACTGCACAGAAATCAGCCGAGAGGGCGAATTGTTCGCCCTCTCGGCGGGACCGAAGGAGTCACGACTCATGGACGGAGCACGAGCGGTGCGCGCAGCGCGCGGCACCCGGCTGAGCGCGAAGAGCTGGCAGACCGAGGCACCCCTCCGGATGCTGATGAACAACCTGGACCCCGAGGTCGCCGAGCGCCCCGACGACCTCGTCGTCTACGGCGGCACGGGCCGTGCGGCTCGCAGCTGGGAGGCCTTCGACGCCATCGTGGAGACCCTCCGCGACCTCGAGCCCGACGAGACCCTCCTCGTGCAGTCGGGCAAGCCGGTCGGGGTGTTCCGCACCCACGAGTGGGCCCCGCGGGTGCTCATCGCGAACTCCAACCTGGTCGGCGACTGGGCCACGTGGCCCGAGTTCCGCCGCCTGGAGGCGCTCGGCCTCACCATGTACGGCCAGATGACCGCCGGCTCGTGGATCTACATCGGCTCGCAGGGCATCCTGCAGGGCACGTACGAGACGTTCGGCGCGGTCGCCCGCAAGCTCGCGGCGCGGCGGGGCGGGGCCGACGATCAGGGTGGAGGCTCGCTGGCAGGCACCCTCACTCTCACCGGGGGATGCGGCGGGATGGGCGGCGCGCAGCCGCTGGCCGTCACGCTCAACGGCGGTGCCGTGCTGATCGTCGACGTGGACCGCACGCGCCTCCAGCGCCGCGTCGATCACGGGTATCTGGACGAGGTGGCGGAGGGCCTCGACGACGCCGTCGCGCGCGCCGTCGCTGCGAAGGAGGAGGGCCGCGCGCTCTCGGTCGGCCTCGTCGGCAACGCGGCCGAGGTGTTCCCCGAGCTGCTGCGCCGAGGCGTCCCCATCGACATCGTCACCGACCAGACCAGCGCCCACGACCCCCTCAGCTACCTGCCGATCGGTATCGGCGTCGACGAGTGGCACGAGCGGGCCGCGGCCGACCCGGAGGCGTTCACCGACGCCGCCCGCGCGTCGATGGCCGCCCAGGTGGAGGCGATGGTCGGGTTCCTGGACGCCGGCGCCGAGGTCTTCGACTACGGCAACTCCATCCGCATCGAGGCGCAGCTCGGCGGCTACGACCGCGCCTTCGACTTCCCCGGGTTCGTGCCAGCCTACATCCGCCCGCTCTTCGCCGAGGGCAAGGGCCCGTTCCGCTGGGCGGCGCTCTCGGGCGACCCGGCGGACATCGCCGCGACCGACCGTGCCGTGCTCGAGCTCTTCCCGGAGGACGAGCACCTGCGCCGCTGGATCACGCAGGCCGGCGAGAAGGTGCCGTTCGAGGGCCTCCCGGCGCGGATCTGCTGGCTCGGCTACCAGGAGCGCCATCTCGCGGGCCTCAAGTTCAACGAGATGGTCGCCTCGGGCGAGCTGAGTGCGCCGATCGTGATCGGCCGCGACCACCTCGACTCGGGGTCCGTCGCCTCGCCGTACCGCGAGACCGAGTCGATGGCCGACGGATCGGACGCCATCGCCGACTGGCCGCTGCTCAACGCCCTGCTGAACACGGCCTCGGGCGCGACCTGGGTGTCCCTGCACCACGGCGGCGGCGTCGGGATCGGCCGCAGCATCCACGCCGGGCAGGTCGTCGTCGCCGACGGGACGGAGCTCGCCGCGCAGAAGATCGCGCGCGTGCTGGTCAACGACCCGGGCACCGGCGTGATGCGCCATGTGGATGCGGGCTACGAGCGTGCGGTGGAGGTCGCCGATGAGCGCGGCCTGCGCGTCCCGATGCGCGAGCACGAGGCTCGAGCGACGGCGGCGACCGCAGCACCGGCAGCACCGGCAGCACCCGCAGCGGAGCACGAGGCGCACTGATGACGCGGGCGACGCTCCTCACCGGCATCGGCGAGCTCGTCACGTTCGACGCGGCGCACGAGGGTGCCCTCGGCGTGGTCCGCGACGCCGCGCTCCTCACGGTCGACGGCCGGGTCGAGTGGAGCGGTCCCGCGGCGGACGCACCGCTCGCCGACGCGGATGAGGTCGCGGACGCCGATGGCGCCGCCGTCATCCCGGGTTTCGTCGACAGTCACACGCATCTCGTCTTCGCCGGGGACCGCTCGGCCGAGTTCGAGGCGAGGATGGCCGGTCGCCCGTATTCCGCGGGCGGCATACGGAGCACCGTCGCCGCGACGCGAGCGGCTTCCGACGACGAGCTGCGTAACCATCTCAGCCGGTTCAGCGCCGAGCTCCGAGCTCAGGGCACCACCACCTTCGAGGTCAAGAGCGGTTACGGACTCACGGTCGCCGACGAGCAGCGCTCCCTGCGCCTCGCTCAGGAGGTCACCGCCGAGACCACATTCCTCGGCGCGCATGTCGTGCCTCCGGAGTACGCGGACGCCCCGGACGACTACGTCGACCTCGTCATCGGCCCGATGCTCGACGCCTGCGCACCGCACGCCCGCTGGATCGACGTCTTCTGCGAGACCGGGGCGTTCGACCCCGAGCAGACCCGGCGCATCCTGACCGCCGGTGCGGAGCGCGGTCTCGGCCTGCGACTGCACGCCAGTCAGCTCGGCCCCGGCGACGGAGTCGCCCTCGCCGTCGAGCTCGGCGCCGCCGCCGTGGACCACTGCACCTACCTCACCGACCGCGACGTGGACGCGCTGGCCGGCTCGGACACCGTCGCGGGGCTTCTCCCCGGAGTCGAGTTCGCGACCCGGCATCCCTACCCCGACGCGCGCCGCCTGCTCGACGCGGGCGTGCGCGTCGCGCTCGCGAGCGACTGCAATCCCGGCTCGTCGTTCACCTCGTCGCTGGCGTTCTGCATCGCGGTCGCCGTGCGTGACATGGGCATGACGGTGGCGGAGGCCCTCCGAGCCGCAACGCTCGGCGGGGCGGAGTCGCTGCGCCGCGACGACGTGGGCCATCTCCGTCCGGGCGCCCGTGCCGACTACGTCGTGCTGGACGCGCCGTCGTTCGTCCACCTCGCGTACCGCCCCGGCGTGCCGCTGGTGGCGCGCACCGTCATCGGCGGCGCCTGACGCGACGCGCAGCGGCCCGCCGATCGCAGCGCGCTCCGCCCCTCAGGACGTGCGCGACGCCACTCCGGCTGCCGCCTCGAGCACCAGGAGCGCGGCGAGCCGCACGGTGCGCTCGTCCGCGGCGTCGGCCGTCGCGTCCACCTCGGCGATGTCGAGCGACCGCACGAGCGGGGAGGCCGCCGCCAGTCGTGCGACGCGACGCAGCTCCCAGGCGGCCAGCCCGCCCGGGACCGACGCCGGGCATCCCGGAGCGACCGAGCGGTCGCAGACGTCCACATCCAGGTCGACGTGCACAGGCCCTCCCGCGGCTCCTGCGATCTCCAGCGCCTCGGCGAGCACGTCGTCCAGGGGCCGGCGGTGCAGAGCGTCGCGGGTGATGACGGTGATCCCGAGGTCGGCGGCCCTGCGCGTGTAGGCGGCCGAGTTGGCGAAGTCTGCGATGCCGATCTGCACCACCCGCGTTCCTGCGAGGCCGGCCTCGACCAGCCGTCGCACCGGCGAGCCGTTCGAGACGCCGTCGCGGAGGTCGTGGTGGGCGTCGAGGGTGATCAGGCCGGCCGACGGCAGCTCGTCGCCGTAGGCGCCCAGGGCGGCCGGAACGGTCAGCGCGTTGTCGCCCCCGACCGCGACCGTGACCGTCGCTCGCGCGACGGCGGACCGCATCGCCGCGGTCGCCCGCGCTTCCCCCTCGGAGCCGTCGGGCTCGGCGACATCGCCCGCGTCGACGAGGCGGAGGCTTTCCACCTCCACGCCCTCAGCATGCGGGGAGTACCGTCGCAGCGCGGCACGCACGGCGGCGGGCGTCGCGTGCGCGCCGGTCGCCGAGAGCGAGGTGCGCCAGGTCGGGATGCCGATCAGCGCCAGATCGGCGCGTTCACCCCCGGCGAGCTCGTCGACGGAGGGCCAGTCCCCGGCCCGGGGCCAGAGCGGGTCGACGGACAGCGATGGCGTGCTCATAGCGCGACGATACCGAGCGGGGGATGCGCGAGCCTGTTCGGTCGCGCATCCCCCGTCTGGGATCCCGGACGACGTGTCGATCGCCCGGGACGTCGTCAGAGCTGCTGTCCCCCGGCGGGCGAGGTGAACACGGGCGGCTCGGGGTTGGCGTCCGGCCGGTCGCCACCGGCGGACGGGCCGCTCGCGGACGGCCCACCGGCCGACGGACCACCGGCGGACGGGCCGCTCGTGGCCGAGCCGTCGTCGCCGCCGCTCTTCGCCGCCTTCTTCGCCTGCCGCCGCTCCCGCGCCCCCTCGACGAGGTTGTACAGCGTCGGCAGTACGACCAGTGTCAGGACGGTCGACGACACCAGGCCGCCGATCACGACGATCGCGAGCGGCTGCGAGATGAACCCGCCGTGGCCGGTCAGGCCGATCGCCATGGGGGTGAGCGCCGCGATGGTCGCCAGGGCGGTCATCAGGATGGGGCGCAGACGCCGGGAGGCGCCGTGCACGACCGCCTCCGAGACCGAGAGGCCGCGCCTGCGGTACTGGTTCACCAGGTCGATCAGCACGATCGCGTTGGTCACCACGATGCCGATCAGCATCAGCACGCCGATGAGCGACGCGACGCCGAGCGGGATGCCCGAGACGAGCTGCAGCAGGATCGCGCCAGTCGCCGCGAACGGCACGGAGACGAGCAGCAGCAGCGGCTGGCGCAGCGAGCGGAACGTCGCCACCATCACGATGTAGACGATCAGGATCGCGGCCAGCAGCGCGAGGCCGAGCTGCGCGAACGCGTCCGTCTGGCTCGACGAGACGCCGCCGATCTTCGCCGTGGCTCCCTCGGGCAGGTCGGCCTTGGTCAGCGCCTTCGTCACGTCGGCGCTGGCGACGGACAGGTTGTCCGTGGCCGGGGAGGCGGTGACGGTGGAGGTGCGCAGCCCGCGCTCCGTGGTCACCGTCGCCGGGCCCTTGGACTCTTCGACGGTGGCCAGAGAGCTGAGCGGCACGAGACCGGTCGTCGTCGGGATCTGGAGGTCCGCGAGGCCGGCGACCGTGGTCGGCGCGTCGGCGTTCTGGATGTAGATCGTCAGCGTCGTGTCGTCGATGGCGACCGACCCGGCCTGGGTCGGCTGCATCGCCTGCGACACGATGGTGCCGACGGCGACCTCGCTGAGGCCCGCTTCCGCAGCCTTCGTGCGGTCGACGGTCACCGCGATGTACGGCAGCGAGGCGCTGAGGTTGTCGGTGACCTGCTTGAGCGAGTCGTGCTTCTTGAGCTCGGCGACGACCGAGTCGGTCGCCTTCTGCAGGTCGGCGCTCGAGCTGGCCGAGATGTCGACCTCGATGTCGCTGGAGGCGCCGAATCCGCTCTGCGACGACACCTGGATGGTGCCCTGCCCGTTCAGGGAGCCGAGCTCGCTCTCGATGGTGTTCTGCAGCTTCTCCTGGTCGACGTCGGGGTCGGTCGTGATCGAGAACGTCGTGCTGCCTCCCCCGCCGCCGGCGAACGCGTCGCGGAGCGAGGAGCCACTGGAGCCGATCGACACCTGCACGGTCTCGACGCCCTTGGTGTCGAGCAGCTTCTGCTCGACCGACTTCGCGGCGTCGTCCTTCGACTGGAGGCTCGCACCGGGCTCCAGCGTCTGCGTGATCGTGAGCGAGTTCTGGCCGCTCGCGCCCAGGAAGTTCGTCTTCATCAGTGGAGCGAGCGCGACCGTTCCGACGAGCACGAGGATCGAGAGGATCACCGTGATCGCCGAGTGCTTGAGGGTCCACCGGATGATCGGCAGGTAGCCCTTCTGCAGGCGCGACGGGTGCTCGAGCTCGTCGTGGCCGGAGGCCGCGGCCTCCTCGACGGTCAGGTGGGCCGCGTCGTCGTCATGCTCGGCGCCGCCCTCGTGCTTGCGCGCCTTCGGGGCTCGCAGGAACCAGTAGGCGAGCACCGGGACGATCGTCAGCGCGACGAGCAGCGACGAGAGCAGAGCGATCGTGACCGTGAGCGCGAACGGCCGGAACAGCTCGCCCGTCACGTCGCCGACGAAGGCCAACGGCAGGAACACCGCGACGGTCGTGATGGTGGAGGCGGTGATCGCGCCCGCGACCTCCCGCACAGCGCGCACGATCGTGACCGCGCGATCGGCGCCGGGCACCAGCTGTCTCTTGATGTTCTCGATGACGACGATGGAGTCGTCGACCACGCGCCCGATCGCGATCGTGAGCGCGCCGAGCGTGATGATGTTGAGGGTGTAGCCGGTCGCCCACATCACGACGAAGGTGATGAGCACGCTGGTCGGGATGGAGATCGCCGTCACCAGGGTGGAGCGCACCGACAGCAGGAACACCAGGATGACGATGACCGCCATCACGAGGCCGAGCAGGCCCTCCTCGGTGAGCGAGTTGATCGACTGGGTGATGAACGGGGCCTGGTCGAACACGACGGTGATCTTCGCGTCGGAGCCCAGCTTCTTCTGGAGGTCGGGGATGAGCTCCGTCACGCCGTGCGAGACCTCGACGGTGTTGGCGGAGGGGAGCTTGGTGACCGCGATGGTGAGGGCGGGCTTGCCGTCGACGCGCGAGATGGAGGTGATCGGGTCGTCGGTCTCGGCCACGGTGGCGACGTCGCCGATGGTGGGCGGAGTGGCCGACTCGGCGGTGGCCGCGCCCGCTGCCGCTTCGGCGGCGGCACCATATGCGCCGGTCGCGCCGGTCGCACCCGAGGCACCGGTCGCACCGGTGGCGCCGGTCGCACCAGAGGCACCGGTCGCGCCCGAAGCACCGGCCGTGGCCGTGCGCACGAGCGGCAGCGCCGCGATGTCGTCGACCGAGGCGAGCTGCTTGCCCGACTGGATGGAGAGGGTCTTGCCGTCCTCGGTGATGGAACCGCCCGGAAGCAGCACGCCGTTCTGCTGCAGGGCGTCCTTCACCGCCGAGCTGCTCACCCCGGCCGCCGCGAGCTTCGCCGCGTCGGGCGTGATGGTGATGCGGCGGCCGACCTCGCCGACCAGCTGGGCGCCGTTGACGCCGGTGACGTCCTTGATGTCGGGGAGGGCGAGCTTGGTGATGTCGTCGGCGAGCGTGCGCTGGTCGCCGCTGCTGCTGACCGCCAGCTGGATCACCGGCAGGTCGTCGATGCTGCCGGAGACGACCTGCGGCTCGACGCCCGACGGAAGGTTCGACTTGATCTGGTTGATCGCGCGGTCGATCTTCTGCTCGGCGGTCGCCAGGTCGGTTCCGTAGGTGAACTTCGCCGTGATGATCGACTGGTTGGTGCTGCTGACCGCGGAGGTGCTCTCGAGGTCGGGCACGCCCTGGATGGCCGCCTCGACCGGGGTGCTCACGTCGTTGTTCACGACCTCCGGCGACGCGCCGGGGTAGGTCGACACGACCGCGAGCTGCGGGAACGAGATCGACGGGATCAGCTCCTGCTTCAGGTTGGTGAGCGCGAGACCGCCGAACACGGCCGCCACGATGGTGACGAGCGCGATCAAGGCGCGGTTCTTCATGCTGAGCACAGCGAGAAAGTGCACGGATGTTCCCCTCAGCGGGTGTGGATGCAGGACGTGCGGCATCGATGACGCACGCAGAGTATCTCATTGCAGCGTGTGCAACTTCCTCATGCCGTGGTACCACTTCGGGTGGAGGCCTCCACCCGGGCATCGCCTCCGGGCATCACTCCCGGCCGGCGCGCACCCCTCGGATCACGACCGCGATCCCCGCCCGCAGGCTGGACGCGAAGTCGAGACGGTACCGGGCGAGCTCTGGGTCGAGGGCGTAGGCGTCGGCCATCCCGGGCGAGACCCGGCAGCTCGACCAGACGCCGCCGATGCCGAGCGTGACCGCCCCGACGAACACGAGCGCGTCCGGCTCGTCGGTGCCGATCCATGGTGCCGCCAGTGCGGCCAGCCGGGCGGCCGAGTCGAGCATGCCGCGCTTGTAGGCGCGGGCGACCTCCCCCGAGATGTTGTGCTCCAGGATGCCGGGGGCGCTCGCGCAGAGCTCGGCGAAGACCGGGCGCGCGGCGGCCGTCTCCGCGACGGCGGCGGCGAGGGAGTCGGCGGTGCGGTCGGCGGTGGCGGCGAGGCGGGCCTCCAGCGCATCCAGCCAGCTGCGGAACTCGCGGTCGTAGAGGTCGAGCAGCACGGCCTCGCGGGACTCGAAGTAGCGGAGGACGTTCGACTTGGCGAGTCCGACCCGTCGCGCCAGCTCGTTGAGACTCAGGTCGGCGACCCGGGTGTCTGCCAGCATCGCGCGCGCGGCCGTCAGGATGTCCTCGCGGCGCTGGGCACGCTGTTCGACGCTGCGGGCCCGGCTGAACGTCGCCTGGGACATCGGGAACCCCCTTGCTAACAGACCATCGGTCTATTACTGTCCGTAACAGACCACCGGTTCATTGTTTCACGATCAAGCCGGACATCCGCTGCGCGATGGAGGAACCCATGTACACCGTCCCCGACCAGACCGGCCGCTCGATCGTCGTCACCGGAGCCAACAGCGGCACCGGCAAGGAGGCGACGACCCGACTCGCCGCCGCCGGAGCCCGCGTCACGATGGCCGTCCGCTCCCTGGAGAAGGGCGAGGCCGCCCGTCGCGACATCCTGCGCATCGTGCCCGGCGCGCAACTCGAACTGCGCCGTGTCGACCTCGCCGACTTCGCGAGCGTGCGCGCCTTCGCCGACGGCATCCTCCGCGACGGCGAGCGCATCGACACCCTCGTCAACAACGCGGGTGTCATGGTCCCGCCGAAGCGCGCGCTCACGGTCGACGGGCACGAACTGCAGTGGCAGAGCAACTTCCTCGGGCCGTTCCTGCTGACGAACCTGCTGCTGCCGCGCATCCTGGAGTCGCCGTCGCCCCGCATCGCGACGATGTCGAGCGGTACTGCGAACGTCGGCGGCATCCACTTCGCCGACCTCGACTCCGAGCACCGCTACCGCGCCGGGCGCGCCTACGCGCAGTCCAAGCTCGCCGACCTGCTGATGGCCCTGCACCTCGCCTCCCTCGCGGGCGAGCGCGGCTGGGGACTGCTCAGCACGGCGGCGCATCCCGGATACACCCGCACGAATCTGCAGACCGCCGGCCGCAACCTGGGCCGGGACGCGGACAAGGCGCTCCAGCCCTCCCGCCGCACGCTCCTGCCGTCGCAGGGGGTGGAGCAGGGTGCCGAGCCGCTGCTGTTCGCGGCCGCCGACCCCGCCGCCGAGCAGGGCGCGTACTACGGACCCGACCGGTGGGCGCTCGTCGGCCCGACCCACCGCGCGGCGCTCCCGCGCAGCGCCCGCGGGCGCGACCTGGCGGCGTCGCTCTGGGCGGTCGCCGCCAGCGCCGTCGGCGTCGACGCTCAGACCACGTTGGGCAGCGCCGCGGCGTCGAAGTAGGGCGCCGGTTCGTTCGCCGCGACGGCCCAGGCACGCTCGAGCGCGGCGAACGCGCGCTCGGTCTCGTCGACCGAGTACGTGATCGGGATGCGCAGGAAGCGCTCGAACGCGCCGTCGAGGCCGAATCGCGGGCCCGCGGCGATCAGCAGGCCGTGGTTGCGGGCGGCAAGGGTCAGCGCGGAGCTGACCGGGGCGCCGATCCCCACCCACGCGGCGAGTCCGCCGTGCAGGGGCGGAATCGTCCAGTCGGGGAAGGTGGAGGCGATGAGCCGCCGCACGGTGTCGCGCCCCTCCCGCAGCTGCACCCGGCGCTCCTCCACGATCTGCGGGATCTGCGGCAGCATCCGGGCGACGACGAGCTGCTCGATCATCGGTGTGCCCAGGTCGGTCGCGGGCTTCGCGGCGATCATGCGCTGCACGAGGGGCCGGTCCGCGCGGATCCAGCCGATCCGGAGACCGCCCCACAAGCTCTTGCTCGCCGACCCGATCAGGATCACCGGCGCACCGCCTGCTGCCCGCTCCGCGTAGAGCGGGAGCGGCAGGTGCTCACCCGTGCGGTCAATGTCGAGCTCGCCGGTGGTCTCGTCGCCGACCACGATGGTGCCCTGCGCGGCTGCGGCCGCGAGCACGCGCTCGCGGGTCGCGGGCGACATCGAGGCGCCGGTCGGGTTGTGGAAGTCGGGGATGAGGTAGGCCAGCGCCGGGTTGGCGCGGCGGATGGTCTGTTCGACGGCCTCGGCGTCCCAGCCGTCCGGCTCCGTGCCGAGCGGATGCGGACCCTCCGCCGGCGGCGTGACCGTGATCGGCACGAGCCGCGCCCCCGCGAGCCGGAGGGCCTCCGTGGCGTGAGGGTAAGTGGGCATCTCCACCAGCGCGCGGTCGCCGCGGCCGAGGAACGTGCGGGCGATCAACGCGATGGCCTGCTGCGCCCCGACGGTCACCAGCACCTGGTCCGGGTCGGTCGGCAGGCCCCGGGCCGCGTACCGCGCGGCGATCGCGGCGCGCAGATGCGGCAGCCCGACCGGGTCGTAGCCGGAGTCGGGGAGGAAGTGGGGCAGCTCCTCGGCGGCGGCACGCGCGGCGGCCGGGAGCGCGGTGGCCGCCGGCAGCGCCGCCTTGGTGAAGTCGAGCATCCCGTCACCGCCGCCGACCGGCAGGGCGAGGACCGGGCCCGGGAGGCGGGCGATGCTGCCCGAGCCGCGCACGCTGTCGACGAAGCCGCCCTCGCGCAGCTGCCGGTAGGCCGCCGCGACCGTGGTGCGGCTGAGTTCCAGCCGTCCGGCGAGGTCGCGCTCGGCGGGCAGCCGTGTCCCCATCGGGATGCGCCCGTCGAGCACCAGCAGCCGGATGCGGTCCGCGAGCTCCTGGTACTGGGATCCGGTGCCACGCCACTGCCCGAGCAGGGTCTCGAGGGCGCGGGCGGTGAGATGCGGGTCCGACATGCATGCCACTTTAACCGAATTGGCATCTTGATGGAAGGCCAATCGGACGATTGGATTGTCATCGTGACCACTCGACTCCTCCTGACCCGGCGCCTCATCCAGCTGCTGATCGGCCTCTTCCTCTACGGGATGGCCATCGCGCTGATGATCCGCGCCGCCATCGGGGTGTCGCCGTGGGACGTGCTCGCGCAGGGCCTGTCGATCCACTCGGGATGGGCGTTCGGGCTGATCACCAACGTGGTCGGCCTCGCCGTGCTGCTGCTCTGGATCCCCCTGCGGCAGCGCCCGGGGCTCGGCACCGTGCTCAACGTGCTCCTGGTCGGGCCGAGCGCGCAGTTCGGGCTGTGGGTCATCCCGCAGCAGACGCAGCTCTGGGCGCAGGTGCTGGTCTTCGTCGCCGGCCTCGCGCTGCTGGCCGTCGCCACCGGCCTCTACATCGGCGCGCAGCTCGGGCCGGGCCCGCGCGACGGCCTGATGACGGGGCTCCACGCCCGCACGGGCTGGCCGATCTGGGCGGTGCGCACCGGTATCGAGATCGTGGTGCTCGTGATCGGCTGGTTCCTCGGCGGCAACGTCGGAGTCGGCACTCTGGCCGAGGCGCTCTTGATCGGGCCGCTGTGCGCCATCACCATCCCCTTCTTCGCCATCCGGCTCCCGCACGTTGCAAGGGCTGCGGAACTGGAGGGCGAGCTCGAGGGAACGGCCGAGCAGTCGGCCGGCCTTCGGGACGAGCAGGATGCCCCGCGTGTCGACGTGCGCGACGGCATCCTGCTCGAGTCCGACGCGGCGGCGCGGAGCCGGTTCGCCGACCACGCGCAGGGGCCGTTGGTGCGGCGGGCCCAGCCCGACCGCGGGCCGGCGGAGCGCGCCGGGCGGGAGGCCGACCCGGCGCCGCGCCCCTCCCGCGTCATCGCCGCCCACTGGCTCGACGACCGGCTGAGCGGCCGCACCCGCCGCGCCTGACGGCTCCGCACCGAGGCGGCGATAAGTCGCACGAAAAGTGCCGAGGCGGCGGATTGTTCGCCTCCTCGGCGCCCGCGGGGCGTGCGAGGGGTGGCCGGGGCCTACGCGGGATGCGCGGCGGCGTAGATGCGGAGCGCGTCGCGGACGAAGGTCGCCCCCTCCACTCCGCCGTAGTTCGCACCGAACCGCGGGTCGGCGACGTACATGTCGCCGAGTCCCGTGAGGTAGGCGGCCGGCGGGGCGCCCGCACCGTAGCCCGGCGTCCCCGGGATGCCAGCCAGCCAGTCGGCGTGCCGACGGGCGAGCTCCTGCGCCTCATCGGAGTCGGGTGCGGCTCCGCGGGCCGCCGCCGCTGTCCAGTCGGAGGCGAGGCGCTCCTGCCGCTCCTTCCATTCCTGGCGCTCCTGCGGCGTCATCCCGCGCCACCACCGGTCGGAGGCCGCGTACGCCTCCCGACCCCAGCGCTGCTCGACCTCCTCCTTGTACCGGGTGTGGTCGAACCCGTCGAACATCTCCTCTGCCATGATCTCCGCTCCTGACTCCACTGCGTGGATGGTCGTCTCGACCGACGCGATCTGCCGCGCCAGCCGCTCTTGCTCGCCGCGCAGCCAACCGAGGTGGTCGCGCAGCGCGGGCGCCGCATCCTCGCGGTCCGCGAGCACCCGGGCGATGGCCGGAAGGCCCAGCCCGAGGTCGCGCAGCAGCAGGATGCGCTGCAGTCGCACGAGCGAGTCCCGGTCGTAGAACCGGTAGCCGTTGCTCCCGATGCGCGTCGGCCGCAGCAGGCCGATGCCGTCGTAGTGCCGCAGCGTCCGGCTGGTCGTGCCGGCGATGCGGGCGATGTCCTGGATCGACCAGTCCATGAGCGGCTCCTCTCTCGGGCGTGCGGAGTTCACGCTAGATCTTGACGTTACGTCAAGGTCAAGCCGGCCGGGCAGGTCCGGAGCAGTTTGTCGGTGCAGGCCCGGATGCGGCGCCACCTCGTTCTGTTAGCGTGATCGGACGGGGGCGCAGCGCCTCCGCCCACCGTTGAAAGGCGTGCGACGTGACGACACCCGGCATCCGGAACAGTGCGATCGGCGGGTGGGCCCCGCGCGTGCTCATCGGGGCGGTGATCCTCGCCGCTCTGCTCTCGATCGGCTTCGTGCTCTTCGGCGTGAGCGGCGAGACGCTCGGCCGCGTGATCGCCACCAACATCACGCTCGTGGTCTTCGCCCTGCTGGTGTGGGTCGACTCCCTCATCGGCCGGTTCCGCCCCTCCTGGTTCGAGCTCTCGTCGCTCGCGGCCGACGCGTATCTGCTGCTGCTGTGGATCGGGATCATCTGGCTCAGCCCGTTCACCGTCGGCGACCAGTTCGGCGCCTTCTTCCTCGGGATCGGGACACTGCTGTGGGTGCGCGCGATGCTCGGCCTCGGCGACCTGCTGCGCTTGATCTGGAACCGGTGGCGCAGCCGCCCGACCGACATCTTCGCGGTCGTCGCCCTCGTCGCGCTGGCGCTGATCGCCGTGCTCGTGACCCTTCCGGCTCCGCACTCGTTCAACACGCTCTGGGACTACGAGTTCTACGGTCGCGTCATCGGCGCGATCAGCATCGTGGCGGGCGTCTGCTTCGTGCTGGTCCCCCTGTGGGGACTGCTCGGGTCGCGGGAGCAGCGGACCGCGGGGCAGGCACCAGCCGGCTACGCCCCGGCGGCCTACGGGACGGCCGGCTACCCGGCTGCCGCATACCCGGCCAGCGGATACGGCCAGCCCGTCCCGCCCGCGCCCGCTTTCGCGCCGCCGGCGGCTGCCCCCGCCACTGCGCCTGCACCCGTTCCCGCTGCGCCGGCGGCTCCCGCCGCTCCGGCACCCGCCGCTCCCGCTCCCGCCGCCCCGGCACCCGCCGCTCCGGCCGCTCCCGCGCCGGTTCCGACGGTCCCGCCCCGCCCGCTCGCCTGGCCGCACTTCACCGACGGCACGCCGCTGGCCGCCGGCCCGGACGGACGCCCCGACTTCGCCTCCGTCCCCGCCGGCAAGCAGCTCGGCTGGCCGCTGCACGTGGACGGCACCCCCGTCCCCGCCGCCCCGGACGGCACCCCGCTCTACCGCTAGCGCCGCCGGCACCGCCGAGAGGTGAGTCGTTGCGGGTCAGCACCACTGCAGACCCGCAACGACTCACCTTTCGCGTGTCCGGGAAGAGGCAGGGGCGGGCCGGCGTTGGGCTTCACGCGACCACTTGCGAACGACACGAGGAGAGCGATGAGCGCCACCGAGACGGCACCGACGACACCACGGGATGACGGCCTCGTCATCCGCCTGGCCGACCCGGCCGAGTACGCGGCGATCGGCGAGCTCAGCTACGCGGCCTACCGGAACGACTACACGATCAGTGACGGCTACCGCGCCCAGTTGCTCGACACGGCTGCCCGCACGGACGAGTACGAGATCTGGGTCGCGGCGGATGCCGACGGCACACTCGTAGGCACCGTCTCCATCCTGCGCGACGGCTACGACCTGGGTGGCGCGCTCCGCGCGGGCGAGCTGTACTTCCGCCTTCTCGCGGTGAGCCCCGACGCCCGCCGCCGCGGCATCGGCGCCCGCCTCACCGCGTTCACGCTCGACGAGGCCCGCCGTCGCGGCTACCGGGTCGTGGCGCTCAACAGCGGCGAGCACATGACCGGCGCCCACGCGCTGTACACGAGCCTGGGCTTCGTCGCCGATCCCGAGCGCGACATCCACATCCACGACGACGGCCAGGCGATCACCGTCCACCTGTTCACGCGCGAGGTCTGAGCCCGGCTTACGGGTAGAGCCCGCGCAGCCGGTGCGCCTCGGCCACCCGCTCCACGGCGAGCGCCGTCGCGGCGGCCCGCAGGGTGAGGTCGCGCGAGCGCGCGGACTGGAGCACGTCGCGCCAGGTGGCGAGCATCCGCTCCTCGAGCCTCGCCTCCACCTCGTCGACGCGCCACCAGTAGGCCTGGTTGGCCTGCACCCATTCGAAATACGAGACGATCACACCGCCGGAGTTGGCGAGGATGTCGGGTACGACGAGCTGGCCGTTGGCGGCGAAGACCGCGTCCGCGGCTGCGGTGGTCGGGCCGTTGGCGCCTTCGACGATGACGCGGGCGGTCACGCGCGGAGCGTTCTCCTCGGTGAGCACGCCTTCGACCGCGGCGGGGATGAGCAGGTCGACGTCGAGCTCCAGCACCTGGGCGCTGTCGGCGGCGTCGGCGCCGATGTAGCCGACGACTGAACCGGTGGCGTCGACGTGGGCGGCGAGCCGCTCCGGGTCGATGCCCGCAGGGTTGTGCACCGCGCCGTACTGGTCGGCGATCCCCACCACGCGCACGCCGGCCTCGTGCAGGAAGACGACCGCGTCGCGGCCGACCTTTCCGAAGCCCTGAACGACGGCGGTCGCGCCTTCCTGTGTGATGCCGCGGTGGCGCAGCGCCGCCAGGGCGATGTGCACGACGCCGCGGGAGGTGGCGCTCGCGCGGCCGAGCGAACCACCCAGGCTGAGCGGCTTGCCCGTGACGACGCCGGGGACCGTGTAGCCGGAGACCACCGAGTAGGTGTCCATGATCCAGGCCATGGTCTTCTCGGAGGTGCCGATGTCGGGCGCCGGGATGTCGCGCTCCGGGCCGAGGATGGGCAGGATCTCGCTGGTGTAGCGCCGGGTGACGCGCTCCAGCTCGGCCTCGGAGTGGAGCCGCGGGTCGATCCGCACCCCGCCCTTGGCACCGCCGTACGGGATGTCGACGAGCGCGCACTTCCACGTCATCCACATCGCCAGGGCCCGCACCTCTTCGAGCGTGACGTTCGGGCTGTAGCGCAGGCCGCCCTTGGCGGGTCCGCGCGAGAAGTTGTGCTGGACGCGGTGGCCCGTGAACACCGTCACCGTCCCGTCGTCGGCCCGCAGCGGCACGGCCACGGTCATCTCCCGACGCGGAGTGGCGAGCATGTCGCGCACCCCCGGGTCGTAGCCCAGAGTCGCGATGGCGCCGTCCAACTGCGCGATCGCCTCCTCGAGCGGGTTCGCTTCCGTCAGATCCAACGTCAGGGCCACGGCTCCTCCTCAAGCACTTGTGTGAGGCCCACCGTACGTATCCGGCAGAGCCGATGCGGTCGACGCGGTGTCGATTCCGAGCGCGAATGATAGACGGCGTGGCGAACGCCTGCCGCCGTCAGCGGGGGCCGGCGGCGCCTCTGCGGCGCACCGACAGGATCGCCCCCGCCGCAATGAGGGCGGCAGCGGCGAACCCGGCGAGGAGCGGTGCCGACGCATCGGATCCGCTCTCGGCGAGTTCGCGGCGGTCACGGCCGCGGTCGTGGTGCTCGTCGCCCCCGTGGGCGGGTGCGGGGCGGAAGTTCAGGATGAGCGAGAGCAGCTCGGTGCCGAGCTCCGGGTCGGTGCCTGCCGCCCTCTGCTGGTTCCACATCGTGGTGACGCCGACCCCCCTGCTCGGGGCGAGCGTGGTGTCGGTGCTGAACCCGGCTGTGCCGCCGTTCTTGAACGCCCAGTCCGCACCCATGCCGTTCGAGGTGCCGGGATACAGCTGCCAGCCGAGACCCATCTGGAAGTCCGTCACCGGGGTGCAGGACGAGACGTCCGGCTCCGAACACATCGTGGTGATGGTGCTGACCGGGTGGAGGGTGTCCGCCATCGTCCGGACCCCGAGCGGTGCGCCGGCGGAACCGTAGCCGAGGTGCGCTTCGACCCAGGTCGCCATGTCGTCGGCGTCGGAGACGAGGCCGCCTTCGCCTGCGAGGGCGTTGGTGTCGTCCCAGTAGTAGCTGACGGAGTTGTCGGATGCGTAGGGCGTGGCGATCCGCGGCCCCGTCCCGAGCAGGGTGGACGACATCCCCAGGTCGTCGAGGAAGGCGCCCTGCAGGGCGGACAGGTAGGCCGGAGGCTCGGTCTCCGGCGTCGGGGCGATCACATTCGCGAGGATCGTGCCGAGCAGGCCGAACCCGAAGTTCGAGTAGAGCCAGTTGGTCCCCGGCTTCCACAGCAGCGGATGGTCCGCGAGTCCGTGCCACAGCATCTTCTGCGTGTAGTCCGGCTGCGGGTTGCAGTCCGTGAGTGTGCCGCAGGGCTCCCAGTAGTTCAACGGGGAGTCCGGCAGACCCGCTTGATGGGTGGCCAGATCGCGGAGGGTGATCTCCGTCGTGGCGCCGGTCTGCTGGTCGGTCCACACCGGCACCGTGATCCCGGCCGGCGCGTACTTCTGCACCGGGTCGTCCAGCGACACGCGGCCCTCCGCGATCAAGGACGTCAGGAGGTCGGTGGTGAAGATCTTGGTCTCGGACCCGATCTCGAACTGCGTCGACGAATCCACGGGAGTCGAGGAGCCCTGCGCCGGAGCGCCGACGGCGAAACGGGTGACCACCGGTTCGGTCCGGCCGGCGGACGGCGTCACCACCGCCACCGAGACCCCGACGATGCCGTACTTCGCCTGGAACGCCGCGATCCTCTCCTGGATCCTCGACTGCAGTTCGGGCGTCATCTCGTCGCCGGAGTCGGCCGAGACCTCCACGGCCGCGGCCGGCAGTGCGGCTCCCGCGGCGAGCATGCCGGCCGCCATCGCCATCGCCACGGCGCCGATCCTCACCCCGGTGCCGATCAACCCGGACCGCCGTCCGCGCCGACGCGTGGTGCTCCCGATCATGTGCCGCCCCTCCCCCGGTGACTACAGCGATCTCATACTGCCCGATATCGGTGTCCGACAGAAAGGGGAGACGCGCCGGGTCCGTGAACGCGCAACGGCCGCCCCGGGATCCGGGACGGCCGTCGTGCGGTCGGGGTTCAGCCGACGCGGATGAGCTTCTTGTTGACGAACTCGTCGGCGCCGAAGCGGCCGAGCTCACGGCCCGAGCCGGAGCGCTTCACGCCGCCGAAGGGCAGCTCCGCGCCGTCGGCGAGCACGAGGTTGACGAAGACCATGCCGGCCTCGATCTGGTCGGCCACGCGGTGCGCCTGCGCCTCGTCCGTGGTGAAGAGGTACGAGCCGAGGCCGAACGGGGTGTCGTTGGCGATGCGGACCGCGTCCGCTTCGTCCTTCGCGCGGAACACCTGTGCGACCGGGCCGAAGAACTCCTCCTGCGAGGCCGGGTTCTCCGGGGTGACGTCGGTGAGCACGGTGGTCTCGAAGAAGGCGCCGTTGCGGCCTCCTCCGCGCACCAACGTGGCGCCGTTCTCGACGGCGCGCTTCACCTGGTCCTCCAGGTTCTCGGCCGCGCGCAGCGACGAGAGCGGGCCGAGGGCCGACTCCTCGCTGGTCGGGTCGGAGGCCTCCACCTCGGCGAGCTTGGCGGTGAACTTCTCCAGGAACGACTCGTAGAGGTCGTCCGCGACGACGAAGCGCTTGGCGGCGTTGCAGGACTGGCCGCTGTTGTCGAGGCGGGCGTCGACCGCGTTCTGCACGGTGGCGTCGAGGTCATCGGTCGAGAGCAGGATGAACGGGTCGGACCCGCCGAGCTCCAGCACGACCTTCTTGAGGTTGCGGCCGGCGATCTCGGCGACCGCGGCGCCCGCGCGCTCCGAGCCGGTGAGGGAGACACCCTGCACGCGGCGGTCCGCGATGACCTTCTCGATCTGGTCGTGTCCCGCGTAGATGTTCACGTAGGCACCGACCGGGAAGCCCGCGTCGAGGAAGATCTTCTCGATCGCCGCGGCCGACTCCGGGCACTGCTCCGCGTGCTTGAGCAGGATGGTGTTGCCGATCACCAGGTTCGGTCCAGCGAAGCGGGCCACCTGGTAGTACGGGAAGTTCCACGGCATGATGCCCAGCAGCACGCCGAGCGCCGAGCGGCGCACGACCGCCGAGCCCTCGCCGTCGAGCAGCGCGATGGGCTCGTCCTGCAGGAACTCGGAGGCGTGGTCGGCGTAGTACTCGTAGATGGCGCCGGCGAAGTCGACCTCGCCGAGCGCCTGCTCGACGGGCTTGCCCATCTCGCGGACGATGATGTCGGCCAGCTCCTGGCGGCGCTCCACGTGCAGCTCGCCGACGCGGCGGACGAGGGCGGCGCGCTCCTCGACGGTGGACGACTTCGACCAGCCGCGGTAGGCGTCGCTGGCGGCGGTGATCGCGGCCTCGAGCTCGGCGTCGCCGATGGGCTCGAAGGTCTTCACGGTCTCGCCGGTGGCGGGATTGGTCACGGCGTAGCTCATGGCACTCCTCTTCTGCGATGAATGGCGTCAGGCCCTCTTGCGACCCTACGCGTCATCCGCGTGGATCGCCTCGACACGACGTCCGAGTTCTCAGACCGGGACCGACACAGTGTACAGAGCGCAGGCGGCTCAACGCTTGGTGGGCGCCGGCTCCTTCGGGGCGACCGGCGCCCCTCCGAGCGGTCCGGCGGGCGCATCCGGCGCGGGCGGCGCGGCAGGCGCCTCCGGCACCGAGTTGTCCGGCTGCCCGACGGCCAGCGGCGTGGAGTGGATGTGGATGCGGGCGTGGGGCTTCGACGCCGGCACCAGCGGGCGGCGCGCGATCGCGCGCACCGGCTCGCCGCGACGGTCCTGGCCGGGCAGCGGTCGCGAGCGACGGCCGTAGATGAGCGAGGAGGAGTCGAGCAGCCAGGGGACGAGCGCGACGGTGACGCCGTGGCAGAGCATCAGCATCTTCGCGAGCCGGCGCGCACGGTGGTTGTGCAGGATGCCCTCCCACCAGTGGCCGACGATGTACTGCGGCAGGTAGACGGTCGTCACCTCGGAGCCGTGCTCCTCGCGCCGGTGCTTGAGGTACTTGACCAGCGGCACGCCGAACTCCCGGTACGGCGACTCGATGATCGTGAGGGGCACGTGGATGTTCTGCTCGATCCACTGCTTCTGCAGCTCTTCGGTCGCGTCCTCCTCGATGGAGACGTGGATCGCCTCGATCGAGTCGTGCCGTGCGGCGATGGCGTAGTCGAGAGCCTTGAGTGCGGGCTTCTGCATCTTGCCGACCAGCACGATCGCGTGGTCGCCGACCGATCCGAAGGTCGTGATCGGGTCGACCTCGATCTCCTTCTCGACGTCGCGGTAGTACCGGTTCACGCCCAGCATGAGGAACCAGAGGATCGGCATGAAGATGAAGACGAGATACGCGCCGTGGGTGAACTTCGTGATCGTGACGACGATGAGCACGATGGCGGTCAGGCAGGCGCCGAAGGCGTTGATGCAGAGGGACCGGATGATGCTGCTGCGTTCGCGGCCCGTCTGGCCGCCCTCGCGGAGCAGCGTGATCCAGTGCTTCACCATCCCGGACTGGCCGAGGGTGAACGAGACGAACACACCGATGATGTAGAGCTGGATGAGCTGGGTCAGGTTCGCCTGGTAGACGAGCAGCAGGGCGGTCGCGGCGAGCGCCAGGACGATCATGCCGTTCGAGTAGACGAGGCGGTCGCCGCGGGTGTTCAGCGCCTTGGGGGCGTAGGAGTCGCGGGCGAGCACCGAGCCGAGCAGCGGGAAACCGTTGAAGGCGGTGTTCGCCGCCAGCAGCAGCACGATCGCGGTGGCGGCCTGGATCAGGAAGAAGAAGAACGTGTTGTTGCCGAAGGTCGCGGCGGCGATCTGGGCGATCAGGCTGCGCTGCGGCGAGGTGGCGCACTGCGCCCAGCCCTGCAGGTCGCACGGGTTCTCGGCGTAGTGCACACCGCTGATCAGGGCGGTGGCGGTGAGGCCGGCGAACAGGACGATCGCGATGCCGCCCATCAGCCCGAGGGTGACGCGCGCGTTGCGGATCTTCGGCGTCCGGAACGCGGGGACGCCGTTGGCCACGGCCTCCACTCCGGTCAGGGCCGAGCAGCCGGAGGAGAAGGCGCGGAGGAGGAGCAGGACCATCGCCGCCTGGGTGAGGCTGCTGGCGTGCACCTGGTAGCCGGCCGACTCCGCGACCGGCGCGCTGCCGAAGACGGTGCGGATCAGCGCGGTCACGATCATCAGGAAGACGCTGCCGATGAAGATGTAGGTCGGCAGGGCGAAGGCCTTGCTCGACTCGCGGACGCCGCGGAGGTTGACGGCGGCGATGAGGATGACGCACACCACCGCCAGCTCCACCCGCCAGGGCGCCAGGAACGGGAGGGCCGAGATCACGTTGTCGACGCCCGACGCGACCGATACGGCGACGGTGAGCACGTAGTCCACCAGGAGCGCCGACGCGACGATCAGCCCGGCCTTCTCGCCGAGGTTCTTGTGGGCGACCTCGTAGTCGCCGCCTCCCGACGGATAGGCCTTGACGAGCTGCCGGTAGCTGAGCACGACCGTGACGAGCAGCACCACGACGGCTGCGGCGACCCAGGGGGCGAACGTCAGGAACGAGAGCCCGCCCAGCAGCAGGATCATCAGGAGTTCCTGCGGGGCGTACGCCACGCTCGACAGCGCGTCGGAGGCGAAGATGGGTAGGGCGAGGTGCTTCGGGAGCAGCTGTCCTTCGAGCTTTTCGCTCGGAAGCGGGTCGCCGATCAACCAGCGCTTCGGGGATCTCCCCTCATTTGTCACGAGGGATGAGACTACTCGCTGCCAATACCCTGTCAAGTCGGCGCGTCGGGGCGGCGGGCTGTGAGGTTTCGGCAAGGCTCGGGCTTCGCATCCCCACGCCCTCGGAATCCGCGGAACGACGCGGCAGAACGGGGGTCCGACCCTCTCTCTGAGATCTCTCAGAACGTTCGCCGGGAGTTGCTGTGCATCCCGCGCGAGGCGCCCCTTCCGCCGGAGGCGCGGAGCGCAGGTAGAAGCGCAACGACGACATCGCTCCTCCCGTCAGCGGCGTGCGAGCGCCTCCAGGACGGAGCGGCGCACGCGCACCAGTTCGTCCTTCAGCAGCGTCACCACCCCGTCGGGGAGGGTCCCTCGGGAGGCCTGGAGCCGCAGCTCGGTGCGCAGCTGCTGCCGGAAGTCGTTGATCGCGAGGTCGGCCTCGCGGATCGCGGCGGACGCGGAGGCGCGCGCGTCGCGGGAGGCCTCACGGGCGGCGTCGCGTGCCTCCCGTCGCGGATCGACCCGGGTCGCGTCGCGCCGGTTCTCCCGTGCGGCGGAGGCGAGCTCGGCACGCAACGTGCGCATGGCGTCGTCGACGCCCGCCCGCACCTCGTCGGCGAGGCGGCGCACCGAGTCGGTGACCTCGTCCTCGATCGCGTCGAGCTCGTGCTCGCGCTCGGCGAGTTCGCGCCGGCCGGCGTCGGTGATCGCGTAGACCGTCTTGCGGCCGTCGGCCTGCTTCGTGACCAGGCCCTCCTCTTCGAGCTTGGCGAGTCGGGGATAGATCGTGCCCGCGCTCGGCGTGTAGGTGCCGCCGAAGCGGTCCGACAGCGCCTGGATCAGCTCGTACCCGTGGCGTGGGGACTCGTCGAGCAGGCTGAGCAGGTAGAGGCGGAGACTGCCGTGGGCGAACACGGGGGTCACGCCGACGCCTCCTCGCCGCTCTGGCGCGCGCCGTCCTGGGCGGGTCGCGAGCTGCGCAGCACCGAGACGGCTCCCGAGACCGTGTTCACGTTGATGTCGACCCAGGATCCGTCGAGCGAGCCGGTGGTGCCGCTGTACCCCTTGCCGACCGAGCCGACGACCACGACGTTGTCGAGCTGCACCCGGCCGGAGACCGTGTTCGCCCGGTAGCGGGCCCCGATCGCCTCCGGGATGCGGATCGTCGAGTCGCCCGAGACGGTGTTGATGGCGACCTCGTCGGGAGTGCCCGAGATGTCGGCCATCACGTCGCCCGAGACGCCGTCGACCGCGAGCTTCGGGATCGTGCCGCTGACCGTCACGTCGCCCGAGACCGTGTGCGCGTTGATGCGACCGTGGTGGTCGCGCACGGACAGCTCCCCGCTGACGGAGTTCAGCTCGATGTCCCCCACCAGGCCGTCGGCGACGACGTCGCCGGAGACCGTGCTGAGGCGTGCGTCGCTGCGCAGTCCCGCGATCAGGGCCGTCGCCGAGACGACGCCGAACTTGAGCACGACGTCGCGCGGAACGAGCACGCTGACGTCGGCCTTGGCGTTGGACCGCATCGACTTGAACACCTCGATGAAGTTGTCCCAGCGCAGCTGTGGGTGGTCGATCTCCAGCCGGTCGCCGTCGACGGTGATCTTCAGATCGCGTCCCTGGACCGTGTGGACCTCGATGCGAGCGCCCGGCTCGTCGTGGCCGATGATGTCGATCTGACCGCCGATGAATCCCACCTTGAGCGTGCGGACCAGCTCCACGTCGATCGTGCGGGTCTCGCCCGGCTGGATCAGCCACTTCTCCTGTGCCATCGTCCTGAACCTCTCCTGTTGCACCGCTGCCGAGCGGTGGTGAATCCGAGGAGGGTCCGGGCCGGATCGCCCGGACCCTCGGTGACTCGCGATATATCGCGATGTTGACAAGGTCACGATATATCGCGAGTTGGACGGATCGCAACCCTCTCGACAGAGAATCAGGGTCGGCTCAGGGTCCGGTCAGGGTCTGCTCGCCGGTGCGGGGCGGCCGGCCAGGGCGCGCAGAAGGGGCGGTGCGCGTGTCGACGCACCGCCCCTGGTCTAGCCCGTCGCGCGGGCGGCGAGCCGTAGCCGGGTCGCCCTCTTGAGGGCGGCCCAGCGCTCGCGGGTCACGCGACGCCGTCTCCGGATCGACGCTGAACCGATCCCGCCCGCGGCTACTCCGCGACGGGGCGAGCGCCCCGACGCGCCGGAGCGATGACCCAGACCACCCAGCCCAGCAGAGCGACGATCAGCCCGGTGCCCATGGCGAACGCCGCCACACCGAACGACACCACCGACGTGAACAGCGAGGCGCGCAGGAACGACGCGTTCATCACCGTCGGACGCAGCGGGTCGTCCTGCTCGAGCTCGGCATAGGTCTTGCCGCCCGACAGCTTCTCCGCGTGGGTGTTGATGATGTCGGCCTGGGCGAGGGCAGTGAAGGGACCGGCGACGGTCTGCCCGCCGAAGGCGGCCGCATCCTCGCTCACGGTGATCTTCTGGGCCTGGAGCTGGCTGCTCACCACGCCCCACACGACCCCTCCGGCGACGATCATGACCAGCCCGGCCACGATCGCCAGGAGGCCGATGGGACGGACCAACCGGTTCGCCCAGGTGGTGGTCGCCGGTCGCGCTTCGGTTGCAACGGTCACGATGAGTCCTTCCGGCAGCGGTCGTCCCGCCGCATCCTCGCGTGCGGCCCGCTGCCGCACACTCGAATTCTACGGTCTGTAGAAGTTCGATATGCGAGATTCCTCGCCAAAGGGCGCAAGGATCCGGTCAGCCGCGCAGCCAGGGCTGCAGCATCCGCGTGACGAAGGGGAGGAGCAGGTAGGTCATCGTGGGCGTGAGGCAGAGTGTGCTGATCAGCACGGTCGCCAGAGGCCAGAGCGAATGCCAGCCGGGCACGAACGAGACGGTCGCCCAGGTGAACAGCAGGGACAGCGGGAAGAAGCCGAGCCAGATGGTGACGGCCTGTTTCCACCTCGGCGGCGCGGACGGGACTCCGGGCTGCGGGGCGTCGAACCAGCCCTCGATGCCGGTACGGCGCTCCACCCTCGAGACCTCGACGAGTTCGCGCCCGTCGTACAGCCAGGTCGTGCGGTCGTCCGACCCCTCCCAGGCCTCGAGCGTCTCGGCGTCCGCGAAGCGGTAGAGCATGTGCCACTCGTCGGAGTCGGCGCGGGCGCGCACCCAGCCCGAGCCGAGGAAGCCCTCGTAGGTGTTGGCGAGGTTCACGCCGGATTGGACCCAGCGGGTGACCTCGGGCAGTCGGCTGCCGTCGACACGACGGGTGATGGACACGGTGATCGGGAGGCGGTGCGCTTGTGGCGCGTCACGCAAAGACTCTTGTGGAGGCATGCCTCCATTGTCGCCGCCGCGCGTTACACCGGTGTTTCGCGGTCGGCTCAGCGGGTGGCGATGAGCGCCGGGCCGTCGCGCACGACGAGTCGGGGCGCCACGAGCCGGTGCCTCGGGTCCGCGAGATCCGCGTCGGCGCGCACCCGGCCTCCATGCGCCCCGGTGAGGAGTTCGAGCACACCGGCCGCGACCGCCTCGAGCGGCTGCTCGACGCTCGAGTATCCGAGCGACGCCGCGACGGGGGTGTTGTCGTAGCCGATCACCGGGATGCGGCTGCCGACGACGGTCAGGGCGCCGAGCGCCAGGGAGTCCGACGTGCACACGACCGCGTCCACGCCCTGCGCCCCGGCCGCGGCCTCCAGGCGCCGCATCCCTTCCGCACCGAAGGTGACACCGTCTTCGGCGACCGCCTGCAAGGCCCGGAGGTCCTCCTCGGGAACGGCGCCGGCCGCACGCATGGCCTCCAGCCATCCCTCGCGCCGATCGTCGCCGGTGCCCGACCCGCTGGGCCAGCCGAGGAACCCGATGCGGCGCGCACCGTCGGCGAGAAGGTGCGCGGTCGCGTCCCGCAGGCCGGAGCGGCCGTCCACATCGACCCAGAGGTGCTGGGGGTCGGTCATGTCGTCGATGCCCCACGGCCGCCCGAAGGTCACGAACGGCTGACCGTGCTCGATCAGCCACTCCGTGCGGGGGTCGCCGTGGAAGGTGGAGGTCAGGACGAAGCCGTCGACGTCGGCGGCATCCGAGAGCCGCTGGAACTGCGCGATCTCGTCGTCCGGGCCGTCGGCCGTGAAGAGCAGGACCCGAAGACCCTTGCGGTCGGCCTGCTCGGTGAGGGCGTGGAGGAAGCGGTCGAGGATGCTGCCCGAGATGCCGTCCTGGGTGATCGGGTCGAGCCGGATGCCGATCGTCGAGCTCTTCTGCGTGCGGAGACGGCGGGCGGAGGCGTGCGGGCGGTAGCCGAGCCGCACGATCGCGTCCTGCACCCGCTCACGGGTCGCCGGCCGCACCAGCTCGGGGGCGTTGAGCACATTCGAGACGGTCTGCCGCGAGACGCCGGCGGCGTCGGCGACGTCGCTGACGGTGGGCTGTGCACCCATGACGACCTCCTCTCGACCCGTTGCCGGCTGACCTAGACCCTATCGTCCGCCCGCTTGACAGGCCGGGAGGGGCATGGTTATGGTGACTGCAATCCCATTTGATCGTTCAAATGGGACGCTAGCACGTCGCGATTTGATCGTTCAAGCCACACCGGACGATCGAAGTATCCGAGCGACGGAGTTCACGGCACGACGGACCAGAGGAGGTCGGATGCACGCACCGAGGCGCAGTGTCCCTCCCATGGACCGCCCGCTCCCGGCGGTCTCTTCGCAGGTTCGCTGGTCTACTGTCGGCGGCGCGGAGTCCCCGCGCACGGCGCGCAACACAGCCTCCTCGCCGACCTGACCCATCCACACTTTCCCGACCCCACCCTCTGCGTGCCCGCCCTGTCGGGCACGCTCACACCAAGGAGAGAAACACATGCGCAAGAACACCAACAGGTGGATCGCGAGCGGCGCCGTCGCCGTCGCGGCCGCCCTGGCGTTGACGGCCTGCGGGTCCGGCTTCAGCGGCAGCAGCAGCAGCGACTCGGGCAAGCTGACGTCCTCCGACAAGGCCCTCACGGTCATGATCGGCTCGTCGGGCGACGCCGAGACCACGGCGGTCAAGTCGGCCGTCTCCGACTGGGCGAAGAGCTCGGGCACCAAGGCGTCGGTCGTCGCGGCCACCGACCTCAACCAGCAGCTCTCGCAGGGCTTCGCGGCGAAGAAGCCGGCCGACGTGTTCTACCTCTCGACCGACGCCCTCGCCGGCTACGCGTCCAACGGCTCGCTCCTCGCGTACGGCGACCAGCTCAGCAACAAGGACGACTTCTACCCGAGCCTGGTCAAGTCGTTCACCTACGACGGCAAGTTCTACTGTGCGCCGAAGGACTTCTCGACCCTCCAGCTCATCATCAACAAGGACATGTGGAGCGCGGCCGGCCTGACCGACTCCGACATCCCGAAGACCTGGGACCAGCTCGAGTCCGTCAGCAAGAAGCTGACCACCGCCGACCACGTCGGCCTCGGCATCTCCGGTGAGTACGCCCGCATCGGCTCCTTCATGGTCCAGGCCGGCGGCAACCTCATGAACGACGACTCCACCAAGGCCACCGCGAACAGCGACGCCAACGTGAAGGCGCTCGACTACGTCAAGACCCTGCTGAACGGCGGCGAGCTCAAGTACGCCAAGGACCTCGGCGCGGGCTGGGGCGGCGAGGCGTTCGGCAAGGGCCTGGCAGCGATGACCATCGAAGGCAACTGGATCACCGGCGCCATGAAGTCCGACTACCCGAACATCAAGTACACGGTCGCCGAGCTCCCCGCCGGCCCCGCCGGCCAGGGCACCCTGCAGTTCACCAACTGCTGGGGCATCGCCGCCGACAGCCCCAACCAGGCCGCGGCCCTCAAGCTCGTCGAGCAGCTGACCAGCAAGGACGACCAGCTCGCCTTCTCGAAGGCCTTCGGCCCCATGCCGTCGATCAAGTCGGCCGCCGACTCCTGGAAGTCGGCCAACCCCGACCTCGTCCCGTTCCTCTCCGCCGCGGACTACGCCAAGGGCGTGCCGACCGCGAAGGGCTCGGCCGACGTCGTCACCGACCTCAACAGCAAGCTGGAGTCGCTGGCCACGGGTGACCCGAAGGCCATCCTGGACGCGACCCAGAAGAACCTCGAAGCACTGCTGAAGTAGGAGCGAAACCTCCCATGTCGCAAACCACGAGTCGGTCTCGCCGTTCCGGAATCCGGCGCGGCGAGGCCGCCTCGGGGTGGTTGTTCACCGCCCCGGTCATCATCCTCCTCGGCGTGTTCCTCGTCGTCCCGGTGCTCATGGCGCTCTGGGTGAGCTTCTCCGACTGGGGAGGCCGGGGCAGCCCCTTCTCCTCCGACGTCAGCTTCATCGGGCTCAAGAACTACACCGCGATCCTCGGGGGCGGAGGGCTGGCCGAGCAGGACTTCGGCATCTCGCTCAAGAACAACGCCTGGTACGTCGTCCTCGTCGTGCCGATCCAGACCGCCGTCGCCCTTGGCCTCGCGGTCCTCGTCAACCGGGCTGTGCTGCGCGGCCGCGGATTCTTCCGCACCGCGTTCTACTTCCCGTCGGTCACGAGCTCGGTGGCGATCACCGTGCTGTGGCTCTTCCTCTTCAGCACCACCGGCGCCGTCAACCAGATGCTGTCCTGGATCGGGATCAACGGCCCGAACTGGTTCAACGACCCCGACGGCCTCGTCCACAACTTCCTGCGGATCTTCGGCGTCACGCAGGGCCCGAGCGCGCTCACGCAGAACACCGTGCTCGGCGTCTCCTGGTGGGACTGGCTGGGCGGCCCCTCGGTCGCCATGACGGCCTACATCATCATGGCCGTCTTCACCACGAGCGGTACCTTCATGCTGCTCTTCATCGCCGCCCTCCAGAACCTCGGCGGCGACATCACCGAGGCCGCGATGATGGACGGCGCCAACGGATGGCAGCGCTTCTGGCGCATCACCCTCCCCCAGCTGCGCCCGACCCTCTTCACCGTGCTGACCCTCGGTCTGATCGGCTGCTGGCAGGTCTTCGACCAGATCTACACCGGCACCAAGGGCGCGCCCGGCAAGACGACACTGACCCCGGCCTACCAGTCGTACAAGACCTCGTTCGTCGACCAGAACTGGGGACAGGGCGCGGCGATCGCGTTCATCCTGTTCGTCATCATCGTGCTGTTCACCATCTTCCAGCGCTGGGTCCTCCGTGAGCGCGCGGTCTCCAAGCGCCGCATGCGCCTCTACCAGCCCGCCGTCACGGCCAGCACCGCGGTGCCCGACGGCGTCACCGCCGCCGCAGAGAAGGAGCCGAAGCGATGACCGCGACCCTGCCCGCTGCGCCGTCCGGCGCCGAGAAGACGACTGCGACCCCGCCCGCACGGCCGCCCCGCCGTCGCTCCAACGGCACGATCGCCGCGACCTCGGTCAGCTACGCGATCCTCGTCGTGCTGGCGATCGTGTACATCCTGCCGTTCCTCATCCAGCTGGCCACGTCGTTCAAGACCGATGCCGACGCGACGGCCCACCCCGTCTCCCTCATCCCCCAGGTGTGGACGACCGCGGCGTACACGAAGCTGTTCCTCAACTCCGACTTCCCGACGTGGTTCGCCAACTCGGCGATCGTGACGATCTTCGTGACCCTCGGCCGCGTGTTCTTCAACTCCCTGGCCGGCTACGCGCTCGCTCGCCTGCACTTCCGCGGGCGCGGCGTGATCTTCGCCGCCCTCGTCGCCGTGATGTCGGTGCCGATGGTGGTGCTGCTCATCCCGAAGTTCCTGGTGATCAACCAGCTCGGCATCTACGACTCCTACGCGGGGATGATCCTCCCGCTGCTGACCGACGCGGCCGGCGTCTTCATCATGAAGAACTTCTTCGAGTCGATCCCCGCCAGCGTGGAGGAGCAGGCCCGCATCGACGGCGCCAGCACCTTCCGGGTGTTCTGGTCGATCGTGCTGCCGATGGCACGGCCCGCCCTCATCACCATCATCATCCTGTCGTTCCAGGGGTCGTGGAACGAGCTCGCGCACTTCATCGTCTCGACGCAGGATCCCGCTCTCACCACCCTGACCAAGGGTGTCGCGGGCCTCGCCAGCGGCCAGCTCAGCCAGGGCAACCAGTTCCCGCTCAAGCTCGCGGCCGCCGCCCTCATGACCATCCCGGTGGCCGTGATGTTCTTCATCTTCCAGCGCCGCATCATGAACTCGAGCGAGGGCGCGGTGAAGGAGTGACCGCCGCCTCACCCACGATCGTCGCCACCTGCGGCGGCCTCAACGGCGGGGGGTGGTCGGACTCCGTGTACGGCCCGCTGCTGCTGCACGCGATCGAGCTCGCAGAGGTGACGGGGCGCGCGCCCCGCGTCACGCACATCAACACCGCCGGCGGCGACCAGCGCCACATCGAAGGCGCCGAGCTCGAGGCGGCGCGGATCGCAGGCGTCGAGGCCAGCCACGTGCGCTTCTTCCCGCACCCGAACATCCCGGACCTCCGCGAGCACCTCCTGCGGCAGGACGTGATCTGGGTGAGCGGCGGCAGCCTCGTCAACCTGCTGGCGGTCTGGCGTGCCCACGGCCTCGACACGCTCCTCACCGAGGCGTGGCAGGCCGGAGTCGTCCTCGCCGGAGGCTCGGCGGGCGCGCTGTGCTGGCACGAGGGCGGCACCACCGCCTCCTTCGGGCCCGGCATCAGTGCGGTGGCCGACGGCCTCGGCCTGCTCGCCGGCTCCCTCGGCGTGCACTGGGACTCCGATCCGCAGCGCCGGCCGGCCCACCTGGCCGCCATCGCAGACGGGACCCTCGCGGGCGGCTACGCGCTCGAGGAGGGCGTAGGCCTCGTCTACCGGGGCAGCGACCTCGTCGACGTCGTCGCCGAGCGCGACGGCGCCGCCGCGTGGCTGCTCGAGCGCTCTGCCGACTCCGTCACCGAGACCCGCGTGACGCCCCGGGTCCTCCGCGACACCCCCGCCGACCCCACCGACCCCACCGACCGATCCACACTCACACCCCCTAACGAGGAGGCGCGACAGCCGCGATGACCCACCCGCTCCAACCCCTGCTGCACGACAGCGTCGTGGTCCTGACCGCGCCCAGCCAGGCTTGGTCCACCGCCGACGGCGACGTGGACGGCGTCGGCATCCACGGGTTCTTCCACTCCGATCTGCGCGTCCTCGACCGCGTCGGCCTCTCGGTCGCCGGCTCGACCCTCGAGCACATCGCCACCGCCGGGCCCGACGCGGCCACCGCCGTCTTCACCTCGCTCGCACGCGGTCTCGACGATTCCACCGCCGACCCCCGGGTCCGCGTCGAACGCACCCGCGAGGTGCGCGCCGGCGTCCTGCGCGAGACCGTCGTCGTGCGCAACGCGCTGCGCGAGGCCGTCACGACGACCGTGTCCGTCGCCGTCCGCGGCGACTTCAGCCCGATGCAGGTGGTCAAGGCCGGCCTCAGCGGGGCGGAGCACCCCGTCGAGGCCCGGGTCGACGGCTCGACGGTGACCTTCACCTCCGGACCGGTCACGGCTGTGCTGCGCGCCGAGGGCGCCCGCATCGAGTGCGACGCGGCCGACGCCGCCCTGCACTGGGATGTCGAGATCGCCGGCGGCGGTGCGGCGACCGTCTCGTGGGAGATCGCCGTCGACGACCCGACCGCCGTCGTCGCCGGTGCCGGCCCCTCCGCCGACTGGGCCTCGTTCAGCGCCTCCACCGGCGACTCGCGTCTGGCCTCCTGGCTGGAGCGCGCGCTCGCCGACCTGCAGTCGCTGCGCATGACCACCACCGCCCGGCCGGACGACGTCTTCCTCGCCGCCGGCGCCCCCTGGTTCTTCACGCTCTTCGGCCGCGACTCGATCTGGGCCGCGCGCATGCTCCTCCCGCTCGGCACCGAGCTGGCCGCCTCCACCCTCCGCGTGCTCGGAGCCCTCCAGGGCACCGAGACCGTTGGCGAGACGGCCGAGCAGCCGGGCAAGATCATGCACGAGCTGCGCCCGTCGGCGCTCACGATCCCGGGCGAGGGCGTCGTGCTGCCCCCGCTCTACTACGGCACGGTGGACGCCACCGCGCTCTGGATCACCCTGCTCCACGACGCCTGGCGCTGGGGCATGCCGGCCGACGAGGTCGAGGCGCTCCTCCCCTCGCTCGAGGCCGCTCTGCTCTGGATGCGCGACCACGGCGACAGCGACGGCGACGGATTCCTCGAGTACGCGGACACCACCGGCCACGGCCTCGCCAACCAGGGCTGGAAGGACTCCGGCGACTCCATCCAGTGGAACGACGGCACGCTGGCCGATGGCCCGATCGCGCTCTGCGAGGTTCAGGGCTACGCCTACGAGGCCGCGATCGGCGGCGCTGCACTGCTCGAGGCGTTCGGCCGCGACGGCGCCGACGAGTGGCGCGAGTGGGCTGCTGCCCTCAA
Organism: Leifsonia sp. NPDC058194; assembly: GCF_042883605.1. NCBI lineage: Bacteria > Bacillati > Actinomycetota > Actinomycetes > Micrococcales > Microbacteriaceae > Leifsonia > Leifsonia sp. NPDC058194. Next base: position 288,732 of record NZ_JBHVVL010000005.1, read on the forward strand.
GGCGCGCTTCGCCGCCTCCTTCTGGATCGACGACCCGGCCGGCGCCTACCCGGCGATCGCGCTCGACGCCTCGAAGCGCGCGGTCGACTCCGTCACCAGCAACATCGGCCACCTGCTCGGGACGGGCATCCTCGAACCCGGTCAGGCCGAGCTCATCGCCCGCCGCCTGGCATCGCCCGAGCTCTCCTCGGGGTACGGGCTGCGCACGATGTCCAGCGCGGCCGGCGGCTACTGGCCGCTCAGCTACCACGGGGGCAGCGTCTGGGCCCACGACACGGCGATCGTCATCACCGGCCTGGCCCGTGAGGGCTTCGCCGCCGAGGCGGAGCAGCTCTCGGACGGCCTGCTCGCCGCCGCAGCCGGATTCGGCTACCGGATGCCCGAGCTGCACGCCGGCGACAGCGCCGAGCAGACGGCCGCGCCGATCCCGTACCCGGCGGCCTGCCGCCCGCAGGCGTGGTCGGCGGCGGCGGCCGTCTCCGTGCTGAGCGCGCGCCTGGGACTCAACGCCGACGCCACCACCGGCCGCTTCGAGACCGCCCCGGTCGCCGCTGCGGCCAACACCCACGTGCGCGGCCTGCGCTTCGCGGGCGAGACGCGCGACGTCGACGTGCCCTGATCGGTATCTGACGCGCAGCGAAGGCCGGACGCTCCCCGCGTCCGGCTTTCGCTGCATATGGAGCGGGCGCTTCCGCGAGAGGCGGGGCGGAACTGGAGGAAAGGTCGGCCTACAGCTGCGCCATGATCTGGCGGGCGATCACCCGGCCGGCGCGGTTGGCGCCGATGGTGCTGGCCTGCGGGCCGTAACCGGCCAGGAAGATGCGGCTGTCCTGCCACGAGGCGCCGGAGGCGACGGTCAGCCCACCGGCCTTCTCGCGCAGCTTGAGCGGTGCAAGATGCCGCAGCTCGGGGCGGAACCCGGTCGCCCAGATGATCGCATCCGCCTTCGTGAACGAACCGTCGCTCCACCGGACGCCGTCCGGCTCGACCGCGGTGAACATCGGGCGCTCGACCAGCACCCCGCGTTCGATCCCGGCCGCGATGCGGCGGGTGCGCGGGACGCCGGTGCCGCTCACGATGGACGGCAGCGCGGCGCCCGAGCGGGCCGCCGCATCCTGCTGCTGCACCGCGGCGACCCCGCCCTCGATCGTGAGCTCGGACTCGTCGCGGAAGTCGACCGGGCGACGGGTGGCCCAGGCCGTCTCGGCCGCGATGCCCTCGAGCTCGAGCAGGAACCCGATCGCGCTGGTCCCGCCGCCGACCACGACGACCGATTGGCCGGCGAACTCCTCCGCCGACACGTAGGAGGACGTGTGCACATGCCGACCGGAGAATGTGTTCATCCCGGGGTACCAGGGGATGAACGGAGCACCCCACGTCCCCGTGGCGTTCACGACGACCCGGGTGACGGTCTCGCCCTGCGAATGCCCGACGACGAGGTCGGCGCCCCGGTTGAAGACGCTGGAGACGGCGACGGGCCGCTGCACCCGGAGGCCGAAGTGCTCCTCGTAGCGGCGGTAGTAGCCGGCGACGATGTCCTTGGCGGGGAGCAACCGGTCGGCGGTGTCGAAGCTCAACCCGACCTCGGCCATCCCGGGCAGATCGTTGACGTGGTGGGCGCTGCCGAGCTTGAGGGCATCCCACCGATGCTGCCAGGCGCCGCCCGTGTACGGACCGCGATCGAAGAGCACGAAATCCTCGCCGGGGACCAGCTCGAACCGCCGCAGATAGTAGGCCACAGCGAGCCCGGCCTGGCCCGCACCGATGACGACCACCTGGGTCTCGGTCCTGCTCGTGGTCACGCTGCCATCCCATCATCTTCGGCTGTGCGCATACTCCGGGTCCATGCGGGCCTGCATGCTAAACTCGATGCTAGTTTTTATTGTTTCTGTTCGGATCCCCGGGAGCCCTGCCCCCGGGCTGGGACCAAAAGGGGGTCACGCATGGGGCGCGGCCGTCAAAAGGCGAAGCACACCAAGATCGCACGTGAGTTGAAGTCGTTCAGCCCGACTGTCAACTACGACGCGCTCGAGCGCGAGCTGACCGGACATTCACACCACGAGGACCACCAGTACGACGCGTGGGCGGACTACGAGCCGGAGGAATCCGGCGACGGCTACGAGGACGAAGAGACCGAGACGCCCAAGCGCGCCTGACGGGTCCCGTCTCTACAGCCACCCTTGCCGGGTGGCGATCAGCACGGCGTCCGAGCGGTTGCGCGCGGCGGTCTTACCGATCGCACTCGACAGGTGATTGCGCACCGTCCCCTCGCTGAGGTGCAGACGTCGCGCGATATCGGCGATCGTGCCGCCGTCGCCGGCCAGGGCCAGCACCTCCGCCTCCCGTGACGTCAACGGCGAGACCCCGGAAGCCAGGGATTCGGCGGCGAGCGTCGGGTCGACGACACGCAGACCCGCGGCCACGCGCCGCACGGCGTCGGCGAGCTGCCCCGACGGGGTGTCCTTGACGATGAACCCCGAGGCTCCGGCCTCCATCGCGCGCCGCAGGTAGCCGGGTCGGCCGAACGTCGTCACGATCAGCGAGCGGCAGGCGGGGAGGGAGTCCCGGAGCGCGGAGGCGGCCTGGATGCCGTCGAGGCCGGGCATCTCGACGTCGAGCAGCGCCACATCGGCGGCGGACGCTCGAGCGGCCTCCACCACCTGGTCGCCGCGCCCCACCTGGGCGACGACCTCGAGGTCCGGTTCGAGGTCGAGCAGGGCGGCGAGCGCGCCACGGACGAGAGCCTGGTCGTCGGCGAGCAGCAGGCGGACGGTCATGCGGTCCTCCGGACGGTCAGCAGCGTTCCGCCGTGCGTCCCCGCCGCGACCTCGACCGTGGCGCCCGCGGTGCGCGCGCGCTCGGCGAGCCCCGCGAGCCCGGAGCCGCGCACGGCCGCGGCGGTCGGCACCGAGCCGACCGGCGCCGGCCCGAGGCCGTCGTCCTCGATGGCGAGGGTGTCCGCGCCGACGGTCACCCAGCAGTTGCGGGAACCGGAGTGGCGGATGACGTTGGTGACCCCCTCCCGCAGCACCCAGCCGAAGAGTTCGCGGAGGTCGGGCTCGACCTCCTCCCCGCTGCGCGGCAGGTGCGCGGTGATGTCGGCGGCCGCGAGGCTCGCCTGCACCGCCGCCAGCTCGGTCGAGATGCTCATCTCGCGGTAGCCGGCGACGGCGGCCCGCAGGTCGGCGAGCGCGGACCGGGTGAGGCGCTCGATGTCGGCGAGCTCGGCCTCCGCCCGCGCCGGATCCACCGGCACGAGCCGGCGGGCGAGCTCGGACTTCACGGTGACGACGGTGAGCGAGTGCCCGAGCACGTCGTGCATGTCGCGGGAGAACCGCGACCGCTCCTCGATGACCGCGAGCCGGGCGATCTCGCCCTGGGCGCTGCGCAGCTTGCGGAGGGCGTCGATCTGGCGGGCGAAGGCACTCATCATGATGCCGATCGAGACCGTGACGAGGGCGATATACCAGTAGTCGTCGAATCCGCCCGCGAGCAGGAAGACCACGAGCTGCAGCGCCCCGAGCGCGACGATGAGCACCGTCGACAGCACCGGGCGGGCGACCACCATCCCGATCACGCAGGCGACGTACACCCAGGTCCAGCAGGTGATCACGCCGAGGAAGGGGACGAGCAGCAGGGTGAGTGCGAAGTACGCGCCGATGACGATCATCCGCGTGCGCTCGCCCTCCCACCACAGCAGCGGCGGGAGGGCGAGGAAGCCCGCATAGACGAGCACGAGCAGAAGGGTGGCGACGGTCTTCTCGGCGAGCGTGCCGTCCGACGTCCAGAGCCCGATCAGGACGGACACCTGATAGACGAGCCCGATCACCGCACCGGGGTACCAGCGCAGGGCCGCCGTGTGGGTCAGCCGGGCGCGGATCCCGGCCGGCCTGCGCGGCTCGACCTCGTTGCTGAACACGTCCCTACCCTAATCAGGGGCCCGGTCAGCCGCGCGCCGCGTCGCGGCGGTAGCGCCAGACGACCAGGGCGCCGAGAGCGAGCGTCCACGCGGCGAGCACCAGCGCCGGCGTCAGGGCGTCCCCGCTCTGCAGCGCCCCCAGCTGTCCGACGCGGTTGAGCCAGTAGGACGGGACCGCCTGTGCGACGTTCGCGACCCAGACGGGGAAGATCTGGAGGGGGATCCACAGTCCGCCGAGCACGGCCATCCCCATGAACACGGCCATGAAGAGCGGTTGGGCGAACTCCGGCTTCGCGAACTGCCCGATCAGGATGCCGAGCAGGGCGAACGGGATGACGCCGCACCAGATACCGAGCGCCGCCAGCATCCAGCTGCCTGCGGACAGCGCGGGGTGATACAGGGCGAGCGACACCCCGATGATGACCACGATGCTCACGAGCGCGAGTGCCAGCGCGGCGACCAGCTTGGACACGAGATAGCCGGTGCCGGAGAGCGGGGTGACCCGCAGCTGCCGGTTCCAGCCGATCGACCGCTCGGTGACGATCCCGAAGGCCTGCGAGAGAGCGGCCATCATGCCGCCGTACGCGGCGACCTGGATCGTGGTGACGACGATCCACGGCAGGTGCGTCACCGCATCCACCTGCCCGCGACCGCCGAACGTCCCGCCGAACGCGACCAGCATCACGAGGGGGACGGCGAGGGTGAACACCATCGAGCGCATGTTCTTCAGCTGACGGAGCGACTCGCGCCCCAGGTAGGCGATGCTCATCGCGTCGCTCCTTCCGTCTCGTGCACCTCGGTCAGGGCGAGGAACGCCTCGTCCATCGTGTGCGCGGTCACTTCGATGTCGTGGATGTCGTCGTGCGCGGTCAGCAGCGCTCGCAACGTGCTGTCGGAGTCGTCGCTGACGAGGGTGAGCTGGCCGGAACGGTGCTCGACGCTGCGCACACCGGGCAGACCGGCGAGTGCGGCCTCGACGGCCGGGCTCCAGGCGAAGCCGGCAGTCGCCCGGATGCGGCGGCCGGAGACGACCGCCTTGACCTCGGCCGGGGTGCCGTCGGCCACGACGCGGCCGCGGGCGAGCATCACGATGCGGTCGGCGTACGTGTCGGCCTCGTCGAGGTAGTGGGTGGCGAAGACGACCGTCCGGCCCTCCTCGGTGAACTCCCGCATCGACTGCCAGAACGTGCGCCGCGCCTCCACGTCCATGGCCGCCGTCGGCTCGTCGAGGAAGAGCAGGTCCGGGTCGGAGACGACGGCGACGGCGAACCGGGCGCGCTGCATCTGGCCGCCGGACAGCTTGGCGACGCGCTGCTTCGCGATCTCGGTGCACCGTGCCCGTTCGAGCGCCTCTGCGACGCTGAGCGGGTGCCGGTGGGCGGCGGCGACGAGGGCGACGCACTCCCCGACGGTGAGTGTGGGGAGCAGGGCGCCGCCCTGCAGCATGGCGCCGACCCGTCCCTCCCGGATGGCGCGGATCGGCTCGGCTCCGAACAGCTCGGCGGTGCCGGCGGAGGGCCGCGCGAGACCGAGGGCGAGGTCGATGGTCGTCGACTTGCCGGCGCCGTTGGGGCCGAGCAGGGCGACGACTTCGCCGGGACGGATGGTGAGGTCGACGCCGTCGACGGCGGTGAGCGAGCCGAAGGACTTGCGCAGGCCGGCGAGGCGGATGGCAGGTGTCTGATTCACGCTCTCAGCCTCCCGCTGCGGAGTGCGGGGTGCGCAGTGCGGGTGTCAGGAGGTCGGGGTGATGAATGTCATGGGTGGCGAGGATCCGCCTCCTCAATGCGTGCGGCCTCCGAGAACCCGCGCTTCATGCTCTGCTCAGGCTTCGTTCGTCCAGGAAGATGTTGAGGTCACGCAGATAGTCGGGGGTGGACTGCTCTGCGCGTCGCCGGAGGGACTCGAACTGCGAGACATACCAGCGACGCGGCAGGCGTTGCGGGACAGCCCATCGGGGACGGTGATCGTCGGTGAACGTGCCTCCGTACACCGCACGGAAGAGGGTCTCCCATCGACGGTCCGCCAACTGCGACGGTCGTGTCTGCAACTCGCTCTCCGTGAGACTCGCACCCTGCTCGCGCACCACCTGAGCAGCCTGCGTGAGCAGCCGGAGGGCGAGGGTCTCGTCGCCGTCGTCCAGTGCCGCCTGCATCCCCTCGGTAACGCGCTCAGGGGCGAAACGCGAGTACGCGGATTCGGGTGCCTCGCCGAGCACCAGCTGCCGATCGAGCGCGCCCAGCGCTCGTCTCAATGTATCCAGCCGGATGCGCCCGTCCCGCTCGGAGCGCTCCATCTGAGACACTGCGCCGACGCTGACACCGAGACGATCGGCCAGCTGGGCCCCGGTGATCCCGAGCGACGCGCGCGTGCTGCGAATAAGATCGGACATGCTTGGATTATAGCTGTAACTATATTTTCTACAGCGCCGCCCGGGTCAGCCGCCCTCGTTCTTCAGCGTCACCCCGCGGATGATGCTCACGACGCCCGCGATGCCGCCCACGCTGAGGACGGCCCCGACGATCAGGAGCAGGAGGTCCTGCCCGGCGGCGCCATCAGCCTTCGCCGTCGGGTCCGCCACGGGGAGCGCCGACGCGGGCCCGTCGGGCGCGCTCGACCCCGCGACGGTGGCGACGGCACCGGTGCCGGCCGGCCCATCGGCCGATGCAGCCGCGGGGGCGGTGCCGGCCGGGAGCCACACGGTCGCGGACGCCGAGCCCACCGAGGTCGACGCGCGCTGCAGCAGGACGAAGAACGACGCGGCGGGCGAGCCGGCCGCGCGCGGGGGAAGCGAGATGCGGACCTTCGCCTCGCGCACCCCGTCCGCGAGCACGACCGTCCCGGAGGCGGCGGAGTAGTCGCTGCCGGCCCGCGCGGTCCCGTCCGCGGTCACGTAGTCGACGCTTGCCTCACCGGTCGTCGTGGCACGGGACACGACGACGATCGCGGATGTGCTGCCGGCGACAACGCTGTTCGCCGCGACCGAGAGCGGACCGCTCGCGACAACGGTCGTGAGCGCCGCCGAGGTGGACGACGGCCTCAGCCCCGAACCGTCGGCCGGGATGTACCGCGCGACCAGGGTGTGAGCGCCGGCGGCCGGGGCGGTCAGGTCGGCGCGGGCGACGCCTCCGGCGACCGCGACGATCGTCTCGGCTCCCCCGTCGACGGCGAAGCCCACGGACCCGCTGTCGGCGACGCCCATCAGGAGCCGGGAGACGGCGGCGGTCGCGACGAAGGAGCGCCCGGCCTCCGTGCTCGCCGGCGCGCTGAGCGTCACCACCGTGGCGTCGGTGCAGGCGGGCGCCGACGCGTCGATCGCCGCGACCGCATCCCGAATCCGCCAGCCGAGTGCGGGCTCCACCTGCGCGTCGATGGTCAGCAACGCCACTCCGTGGTGCTCGCCGGGCAGGAAAGTGCTCGGCTGACCGCGGTCGGCGGCGCCGGAGGTGAGATCGTTGTCGCCGGCGCCCGCCGGGATCGTGACGGGCGCTTCGGCGGTCGAGCGGTAGCCGAGCACGACGGTGCGGGCGGTGACCGCACCGAGGGGCGCATCCTGAACGCAGTCGACCAGCGGAGTGACGACCGGGATGACGGGAACGGCCGGGACGGGCTGCGCGAGGGCCGCCGGAGCAGCTCCGAGCAGAGCGGCCAGGGCCGCGCCACCCACCGCGCACGCCACACGAAGGTGGGCAGACAGGCGGGTCACCCCGTCAGCCTATCCACTGGCGGCCGCCGACCGCTCCGACCAGAACAGGGCACGCCGCACACGACGGAACGCCCGCCTCCCGCGGCCACGAGGGCCGGGGAGGCGGGCGTCCGGTGATGGTGCCTGCTACTACTTCGCCGCCCGCTGGAGGGCGATGACGGCCGTGGGGTACCGGTCGCGGGCCGAGACGTACACGACGCCCTTCGCCGAGTCGACCGAGACGCCGTAGACCTTGTTGCCGTAGGCGTGCGCCGAGAAGTTCGCGATCTCCGTGAGATCGGCGGCCTTCAGCACGCGCACACCGCTGGCCTCGAACGTGTCGGTCGAGTGACCGATGTAGAGGCGACCGGCGGCCGGATCCACCGCGATGGAGCGGTAGTCCGGCTTCGACGCGTCGAGCGTCTGCAGCAGGGCGTAGGTCGTGGCGTCGTAGGCGCGCACACCCTCCGTGCCCGCCGCGTTGTCGTTCGTCACGTAGAGGCGGTTCGCCACGGTGTCGACGGCGATGCCGTGCGACGTCCAGTTGGCGGCGCCCGCGGTATCGACGGTCGTGATCGCCGCTCCCGTGTTCGCGTCCATCACCTGGAAGCCGGTCTGACGGGTGGCGCCGAACACGCGGCCGGTGGCGAGGTCGACGTCCAGGCCGCGCACGTTCGCCGCGAAGGCGAAAGGCCCGCGCTTGACCGTGTCCGTCTTGGTGTCGAGCACGGCCCACGCCGCGCCGTACGCGACGTAGAGCTCGCCCTTCGCGCTGTCGATCGCGACATCGCGCACGCCCTCCGCTTCGCCGCCGGGGACGGCGTGGGTGGCGACGAGCGTGTCCGTGGCGGGGTCGATCTCGAGCACCCGCGCCGGGCGCATCTCATTGCCGACGAACAGGTGGCCCGTGACCGGGTCGACCGCCGAGCCGACCGGCTTCACATCGAGGTCGGCGTTGTCCGTCGCCGACGGGATCGCTTTCAGCGCGGTGGGCGCGTAGGCGACACCGGTCGGCGGGGTGGACGGCGACCCGGGATCCGTGCCGGGGTCCGTCCCCGGGTTGGTCGGGGCGACGCCGTTGCGCTGGCTGATCGTGACCGCCACGGCGGCGCTCTCCGACCCGGGCGGGTTGAGGCGGAAGTCCCGGTTGGAGACGAAGACGCGCTGGCGCTCCTCGTCGACCGAGATGCCGTAGCCGTCCTTGCCGTAGGCCGGACCGGTCAGGTCGGCGACCTTCTCGCCGGTGGCGATGCGGTGCACCGAGAACCCGCCGGTTCCGGCCGCCGTGCCCGTGTAGCCGACGTAGACGAGGCCGTGGGCCGAGTCGATGTCGAGCTGGCGGGCGTTGGGACGGGTGACCTTCTCCCAGACCTCGGCGTAGTCCTTCTTGGGGTCGAACGCGGCGATGTTGATCGCGCCGTCCGCGTCGCGGAAGTACGCCGTGGTGATGATTCCGGTCTTCGGGTCGGCCGCGACGTAGTACGAATCCGCCGTCCCGTTGATCACGCCGAGCGATACGCCCGTGCTGGCCTGGAACACCTCGACACCGCGCGACGGGATGGCCCCGTAGACCAGGTCGTTGGCCGGGTCCACGTCGATCGAGCGGTTCGACTCGATGAACGTGTACGGACCGCGCACCACCGCGCCGAAGTTGGCATCGGCGATGGACACGACCACCCAGTTGCGGTTCTGCTGGCCGACGTAGAGCAGCTGGTTGGCGTCGTCGATCCCCAGGTCGCGGATGTTCTCCGGCAGGGTCATCGACCGGGTCACCGCATCGGTGTCGGGGTCGACCTCGAAGATCGCGCGGCTGTTCTGGTCGCCCAGGTAGAGGCGCTTCTTCGACTGCGAGTACGCCGACCCGGCGGGCAGCTGGGCGTTCGACTTGTTCACCGAGGTGACGGTGGCCGACGGCGTGTACTCGAACGTGTCGTCGAGCACGCGTTCGCTCATCGTGACGGCGACCGCGGTGCTCTCCGATCCGGGCGGGTTGAGGCGGAAGTCGCGGTTGGAGACGAAGACGCGCTGGCGCTCCTCGTCGACCGAGATGCCGTAGCCGTCCTTGCCGTACTTCGGGTCGGCGAAGTCGCCGAGCTGCTTGCCGGTGGCGATGTCGTGCACCGAGAAGCCGCCGCTGCCGGCCGCGGTGCCCGTGTAGCCGACGTAGACGAGGCCGTGGGCCGAGTCGATGTCGAGCTGGCGGGCGTTCGGTCGTGTGACCTTCTCCCAGACCTGCGCGTAGTCCTTCTTCGGGTCGAATGCGGCGATGTTCACCGCGCCGTCCGCGTCGCGGAAATACGCGGTCGTGACGATGCCGGTCTTCGGGTCGGCGGCGACGTAGTAGGCGTCCGCCGTCCCGTTGATGACGCCGAGGGACTTTCCGGTGGCCGCGTCGAGCACCTCGACGCCGCGCGACGGGATGGCGCCGTAGACGAGACCCGCGGCGGGGTCCACGTCGATCGAGCGGTTCGACTCGATGAACGTGTACGGGCCGCGGACGACCTGACCGAAGTTCGCGTCCGCGATCGAGACGACGACCCAGTTGCGGTTCTGCTGGCCGACGTAGAGCAGCTGGTTGGCGTCGTCGATCCCCAGGTCGCGGATGTTCTCCGGCAGCGTCATCGACCGGGTCACCGCATCGGTGTCGGGGTCGAGCTCGAAGATGCTCCGGCTGTTCTGATCGCCCAGGTAGAGGCGCTTCTTCGACTGCGAGTAGGCGGAGCCCGCCGGCAGCTGCGCGTTCGACTTGTTGACGCTCGAGAGCTGCTTCACGACGCGGTAGTCGACGGTCTGATCCGGGTTCTCGGTGCCCGGGTTCTCGCCGCCCGGATCCGGGTTCGGCGTGCAGCCGAGGCAGGGCGACGTGTTGCCGTCGATCTTGTCCGGCTTGCTGTCGTCCGTCACGGCCTTGCCCGCGGAGTTCTTCACGATGGTGAGGCCGTCGTAGTACTGGCCGTCGGCCGTGCGAGCCTCGTACCGGAGCTCGTCGCCCGAGACGTCGACGAGCTGGTAGAGCTCCGTGTCGCCCTTCAGCTTGCGCAGGTGGGCGTCGTTCGACGTCCACAGGCGCGGGCCTGCGTTGGAGTACATCTTGCTGCCGACGACGGAGACCGCGTAGACCGGCCCGTCGTAGTTCAGCTCACTGTTCCATCCGGCCGGGAGGTCCTTCTCGGAGGCGTTGCTGTTGCCTCGACCGTAGTTGTGATCGTGACCCTGCAGCACGAGGTCGACGTTGTACTTCTCGAACAGCGGCACCCAGGCCTGACGGATGGCCGTGTTGTTGCGGCCCTCGTCGAGCGAGAAGACGGGGTGGTGGAAGTACACCACGGTCCACTTGTTGGGGTTGTCCTTCAGCACCGACTCGAGCCACGCGGTCTGCACCGCGAGCGCCTTCGACTCCGTGATGTTGCTGTTCAGCGAGACGAAGCGCACGCCCTGGTAGTCGTTGTAGTGCACGGTGCCGTCGAGCACGGAGGCCGCGGCGGCGTCCTTCGGGCCGTTGGCCGGGTAGTCGAACTGCGCCTGCCACTGCCGCGAGAGCGTGTCGCCCTCGTACTCGTGGTTGCCCGCAGCGGCGAGGAAGTTCTGCTCGCCGAACTGGTACCCGGCCGCTTTGAACACCTCGCCCCACTGGGAGTCGTCGTTCGCCGAGTCGATCAGGTCGCCGGCCTGCAGCACCATCTTGGCGTCGGGCCGGTCGCGGAACGCATTGCGGATGACGCGGGAGGCGTCGGACTTGATGCCGTTCTGCACATCGCCGAGGTAGATGAACGAGAACGGCTCAGCCGTCTTGGCCGCCGTGGAGAAGTGCTGCCACTCACTCCACGTCGTGCCGTCGCCGACGCGGTACTGGTACTTCGTCTGCGGCGACAGCCCGGTGAAGCGGACCGTGTGGTACGTCGTCTGGTAGCCGAAGCCCGAGTCGATCGTCGTGTTCTCGGCGGCCGGCACGGTCGTGACATCCGTGCGGTAGGCCTCCGAGATGGCGACGCGGATCTCGGCCTTCGCCTGACCGGAGGTGACGGCGGTGGAGGTGCGCCACGTCACCGACTGCGCGGTGGACGCGTCGGCGGCCGGGGTGAGCACGACACGGTCGGGCACCCGGCTGGGGACGTACTGCTGTGCGGCCGGGACGGTGGCGGCGGATGCGGTCTGCGCGACCCCGGCGACGGGGGCGAGCATTCCGCAGGCCACCGCGACCGCGGCGAGGGCGCCGAGCAGTCTCGGCTTCGTGCGGCGGTGCCGCGACGAGTTCGTCATCGTGTGACGGCCTTTCGGGTCAGGTGTTCTCGGGTGGTTGGCGGTGCCGGTCATCAGGCCTCTGCTCCGTCCTGCTTGCGCCGCGTGCGGAGCACCACGATCAGTCCGCCGGCGAGGAGCGCTGCCCCGCCGAGGGCGAGCGGGATGCCGATCGCGAGGGCGTCCGAGCCGGTCGCCGCGAGGTCGCGGACGCCCGTGCTCGGGGAGCCGGCGGCGAGGACCGTGAGCGGGACGCTCACGACCGCGCCCGACTCGAGGCCGCGCACCTCGATGCGGTGCTGGCCGGGGGTCGTGTCGGCCGGGATGCGGAGGGTGGCGAAGTAGCTGCCGTCGGCCTCCGCCGCGAAGTTGCCCAGGGTCACGGGGTCGCTGTGGAGGGTGACCTCGAGGTCTTCGTTCGCCGCGAATCCGCCGCCCTTGATCTGCACGGTCCCGCCCGCGGCGACACCGGTCGCGGAGAGCTCGGGCGTGGAGGGGCTGGCCGACGGGGTCGGCTCCGGCGTGGGCTGGCCGGTCGGCGTCGAGGTCGGCGTCGGAGTCGACGTCGGCTCCGGGGTGGAGGTCGGCTCGGGCGTGGAGGTCGGCTCCGGCGTGGAGGTCGGCTCCGGCGTGGAGGTCGGCTGCGGGGTCGCACCCGGGGTGGCCGGGATGGGCAGCTGCGGCGCGGAGTACGCGGCGCGGTCGGATCCGGGACCCGTCACGCGCTCGGTCGTATCGTCCGTGACCAGCTTGGTGCCGGCCTTCTTGGTGATGGTGAACCCGTCGTAGAGCTCGCCCGTGACCAGGTGGCTCTCGACGTGCATCTCGCCGTCGGTGACGTCGACCGTCTGGTACATCTGCGCGTCGTGGTTCATGCTGCGCAGGTTCGCGCCGTTCGTGATCCAGTTGTTCGACTCGAGCGGGTCCGGGATGTAGGCCTTCGGCCCGGCGACCGTCACCATGTAGACCGGTCCGGTCTGGCTGGTCTTGGCATCGGCGCCCGCGGGCAGGTTCTTCTCGTTCGCGATCAGGTTGCCGCGCCCGTACGCGTGGTCGTGGCCGGCGAGCACGAGATCGGTGTCGTACTTCTCGAACAGCGGCAGCCAGGCGTCGCGCTCGAGCTTGTTGTCGCGCCCCGACGTCACCGAGAACAGCGGCTGGTGCATGTAGGCGACGGTCCAGCTGTTCGGGTTGTTCGCGAGCACCGTGTCGAGCCAGGCGGTCTCGGCGTCGAGCAGCGCACCCGGCGCCGCGTTCGCGTTGAGGGAGACGAACCGCACTCCCTGGTAGTCGACGTAGTAGGTGTTCTCGTCGAAGTAGCTGGAGACCTCCGGCGAACCCGTCGGCCCGTTGCGCGGGTACTCGAACTGGGCGCCCCAGTACTTGGTCAGCTGCGGGCCCGGGTAGTACTCGTGGTTGCCGGGGGCGGCGAGCACGTTGAGGTAGCCGTTCTGGAAGCCGGCGGCCTCGTTCCAGCCGCCCCACTCGGCGTCCGCGACATCGGTGTCGATCAGGTCGCCGAGGTGGACGACCGCCTTGGCGTAGGGGCGCGCCTCGAAGGCGGCACGGAAGGTGCGGGACGCGTACGCCTTGATGTCGTTCTGCGCGTCGCCCTGGATCAGGAAGGAGAAGTCCTGCGCGCCGTCTGCGGCGGTCTGGAACTCGAACCACTCGCTCCAGGTGTCGCCGTCGCCCACGCGGTAGAGGTAGCCGGTGGCGGGCGCCAGGCCGGTCATCGTGGCCGTGTGGTAGGCGATGTCATAGCCGAGGTCGGTCGAGAACTGCACCGTCGTCGTCGCGTCGAACGTGCCGGTCGCGGTGACCGGGCCCTTCGTCAGCGGCGAGATCTGCACCTTCGCGGCCACGCCCTTCGCCGTGCGCCACGAGACGTTCTGCGTGGCGGCGGGCGTCGAGCTGGGGGTGAGGATCACGCGGTCGGGGATCGCGCTGGGCGCGTACACGATCGCGGGGTTCTCGGCGGGCGGGTTGAGCCCGCCGGCGGCGAAGGCCAGGCCGCCCGCGAAGGTGGCCGCACCCACGACGGCGGCCACCCCCGCTGCGGCCAGGACCGTTCGGGTCTTCGACTTCGTGAGGGCGCGTGAGAGCGCGGGAGATCTCATCCTGGGGAGGTCCTTCGGGCGGTCGGGTAGGTGGCGCGCGAGGGCGCGGCCACATGCTGCGAGCGCAGCGATCGCCAGCCTATGGACCGTCTGAGAAGACGTTCAGCTAGTTCCGGAACCGTTCAGAAAAGGTTCACGCGTGTGGAAAACCGAGTTGACAACGGTGATTGCTAAAGCGCTACACTAACGCATTCGCCCGCCGGGGATCCCGCTGGGCCACGGTCAAACCGCGTAGGAGCCCACCAGCCGCACCGCTCCGCCGTCGACGCCCTTGGCGCCCTGCTCGAAGCCGGCCAGGTCGCGCGCGGAGGTCGAGATCGTGCCGACCGGCCAGGTCGCGATGCCATCGGCGGTGAGGGCCGCGGCGACTGCGGCGGCCGCCTCCGCGGCGACGACGGCGAACATCCCGATGCCGAGGTTCCAGGTGCCCTCGGACGATTCGAGCGTGCTGCCGGCGAGGTCGCTCAGGATGCGGAACACCGGGCTCGGCGACCACGTCGAACGGTCCACCTCGACCCAGGACCCGATCGGCAGCACGCGGGCGAGGTTCGCCGCGATGCCACCGCCGGTCACGTGGCTCAGCGAGTGCACGGCACCGCGCAGCGACGGCTCGTGCAGCACCCGCAGCAGCGGCGACGTGTAGAGGCGCGTCGGCTCGAGCAGCGACTCCCCCACCTGCCCGCCGAAGTCGTCGGAGTGGTCGGTGAAGCCGATGCCGCGCTGCGCGAGGATGTGCCGCACCAGGGAGTAGCCGTTGGAGTGCAGACCGGAGGAGGCCATCGCGAGCACCACGTCGCCGTCGCGCACGCGCTCGGCGCCCAGCAGGTCGTCGGCCTCGACCGCGCCCACGGCGGCACCGGCCACGTCGTAGTCGTCCGGCTCGAGCAGGCCCGGGTGCTCCGCGGTCTCGCCGCCGACCAGGGCGGTGCCGGTCGCCTCGCACGCGCCGGCGATGCCGGCGACGATCGCGGCGATGCGCTCGGGCACGACCTTGCCGCACGCGATGTAGTCGGTCATGAAGAGCGGGCGCGCGCCCACGACGACGATGTCGTCGACCACCATCCCGACCAGGTCCTGGCCGATGGTGTCGTGCTTGTCGATCGCCTGCGCGATCGCGACCTTGGTGCCGACGCCGTCGGTGGAGGTCGCCAGCAGCGGGCGGCGGAAGTCCTTCAGGAACGAGACGTCGAAGAGCCCGGCGAAACCGCCCACTCCGCCGAAGACCTCGGGGCCCTGGGTGCGGGCGACGGCGGCCTTCATGAGCTCGACCGCGCGGTCCCCGGCGGCCGTGTCGACGCCGGCGGCGGCGTAGGAGGAGGACGAGGATGCGGTGGGTTCGGTCACCCACCAATCGTACCGGGCGGGCGCGCCGCCCTCTTCCTGCCTACTCCTGGCGGCCGGGGTCCCCGAACGACAGCAGGCGCTCGTACTCGGAGTCGGGTCCGGGCTCGCAGCCGTCCGACGCGGCATCCGCCCCGGTGTCCGACTCGGCGATGACCGCCTGCGGACGCTCCAGGAGGTTCTTGCCCAGGTGGTGCGCGTCCGGCAGCTCGATCGGGTACTTGCCCGTGAAGCAGGCCGTGCAGAGGCGCTCGCGCGGCTGCTCGGTCGCCTCGATCATGCCGTCCTCCGACAGGTAGCCGAGGCTGTCGGCGCCGATGGACTGGCGCACCTCCTCGACGCCCAGGCCGGTCGCGATCAGCTCGGCGCGCGAGGCGAAGTCGATGCCGTAGAAGCACGGCCAGGTGATGGGCGGGCTGGAGATGCGCACGTGCACCTCGGCCGCTCCGGCCTCCCGCAGCATCGACACGAGCGCGCGCTGGGTGTTGCCGCGCACGATCGAGTCGTCGACCACCACGAGGCGCTTGCCCTTGATGACCTCTTTGAGCGGGTTCAGCTTGAGCTTGATGCCGCGCTGGCGGATGGTCTGCGAGGGCTGGATGAACGTGCGGCCCACGTAGGAGTTCTTGACGAGCCCCTGCCCGAACGGGATGCCGGAGGCCTGCGCGTAGCCGATGGCCGCGGGGGTGCCGGACTCCGGGGTCGGGATGACGAGGTCGGCCTCGACGGCGTGCTCGCGGGCGAGCTGGCGGCCCATCTCGACGCGGGCCTCGTGCACGCCGCGGCCCGCGATCGTGGTGTCGGGACGCGCGAGATAGACGTACTCGAAGACGCAGCCGGCGCGCTTCTCGGGGGCGAAGCGCGTGGTGCGCAGGCCGTTCTCGTCGACGGCGATGAGCTCGCCGGGCTCCACCTCGCGCACGAAGCTGGCCCCGACGATGTCGAGCGCCGCGGTCTCGGACGCGACGACCCAGCCGCGCTCCAGACGGCCGAGCACGAGCGGGCGCACGCCCTGCGGGTCGCGGGCGGCGTAGAGCGTGTGCTCGTCCATGAAGACGAGGCAGTAGGCGCCGCGCAGACGCGGGAGCACCTCCAGCGCGGTCGCCTCGAGCGTGTGGTCGAGGTCGCCGGTGAGCAGGGCGGTGACGACCGCGGTGTCGGTCGTGTTGCCGCGCGTGAGCTCGCCGTCGAGCTCCGGGTACCGCTCGTGCACGAGCTGCATGAGTTGCGCGGTGTTGGTCAGGTTGCCGTTGTGGCCGAGAGCGACCGTTCCGCTGGACGTGCGGCCGAGCGTCGGCTGCGCGTTCTGCCAGCTGGAGGCTCCGGTGGTCGAGTAGCGCGTGTGGCCGACGGCGATGTGCCCGGTCAGCGAGTTGAGCGCGTTCTCGTTGAAGACCTGCGAGACGAGGCCCATGTCCTTGTAGATGAGGATCTTGTCGCCGTCGCTCGTCGCGATGCCCGCCGACTCCTGGCCGCGGTGCTGCAGCGCGTAGAGGCCGAAGTAGCTGAGCTTGGCGACCTCTTCACCGGGAGCCCAGACCCCGAAGACGCCGCATGCGTCCTGAGGTCCCTTCTCACCGGGCAGAAGATCGTGGGTGAGAAGACCGTCGCCTCCGGCCACAGCGGACCCCTTTCTCGAGGTGTGTCGTGATGTTCAGCTCTCGGGGGACGCGGGCCCGTCGCTCTGCGGCTCGTCGCCGGGCTCCTCCGCGGGGATGTGCACGTCGATTCTATCCGCCTGCACACTGCGCGCGCGCCGCGAGGTGGCGCGGTCGATGATCAGCGCGACGACCGAGCCCAGGGCGACGCCCACGGTGACGCAGATCGCGAGCAGGAACCCGAAGACGGTGCCGCGGTCGTAC
Source organism: Leifsonia sp. NPDC058194 (assembly GCF_042883605.1). Classification (NCBI taxonomy): domain Bacteria; kingdom Bacillati; phylum Actinomycetota; class Actinomycetes; order Micrococcales; family Microbacteriaceae; genus Leifsonia; species Leifsonia sp. NPDC058194. Next base: position 305,898 of record NZ_JBHVVL010000005.1, read on the forward strand.
GTGGGGTTCTCCGGGAAGGCGAAGGTCAGCACCAGAGCGACGATCGCGAACAGGATGGCGCCGGTGAGCATGAACCGGAAGTAGCGCGGCGAGCGGTGCACGCGCACCTCCGCCTCGGTGACGGACGCCTGCTCCTCCGGATTATCGGTCATGCGTCCATTCTCCCTTACCCCGCCTGGGTGGACGCCCACCCCGGCGACGCCGCCCTGGGGTCAGTAACGGAGCGGCAGGAGGCCCTCCAGGGACGCGCGCTGCCCGGAGGCGTGCACGGAACCCGAGGCGATGCCGTCGTCCCAGGTCAGAGCGCCGGAGGCGAGGGCCAGCCACGTGCGTGGATCCGTCTCGATGACGTTGGGCGGGGTGCCGCGGGTGTGGCGGGGTCCCGGGATGCACTGGGTCGCGCCGAAGGGAGGCACCCGCACCTCCACGGTGTTGCCCGGCGCACGCTCGGCGAGCAGTTGCAGGAGGTAGCGCACGGCGGTCGCGGTGGTGTTCCGGTCGGCGCCCTCGGCGAGAGCCGCGCGGACCGCGGGACCGCCCTCGGAGTCGGGGATCTTCGCACGGGCCATGCGCCCATCCTCCCACCGCGGCGGCCGTCACTCACCGCGGCCCTCTAGCATGGTCGCGTGAAGATTCTCGTCCTCGGTTCCGGTGCCCGTGAGCACGCCATCACCACCGCTCTCCTCGCGGAGGGGGCCGGGCATGAGATCGTCGTGGCCCCCGGCAACGCGGGGATCGCCGCCGAAGTCGCGGTCGAGACCGGGCTCGACCCGTTCGACGGCGCGGCCGTCGCCGAGTACGCGATCGAGAACGGCATCGAGCTCGTCGTCATCGGCCCGGAGGCGCCGCTGGTGGCCGGAGTGGCCGACCCCGTGCGCACGCGCGGCATCCCGGTCTTCGGTCCGGGCAAGGCCGCCGCGCAGCTCGAGGGGTCCAAGACCTTCGCCAAGCGGATCATGGAGGCCGCCGGCGTTCCCACCGGCAGGGCCGTCCGCGCGGGCACGCTCGCGGAGGTCGAGAAGGCCCTCGACGACCTCGGCGCACCGTACGTCATCAAGGCCGACGGACTGGCCGCCGGCAAGGGCGTGCTCGTGACCGAGGACCGCGACGCCGCCCTCGCGCACGCCGAGCACTACCTGAGCCAGGGCGGCGTGCTGATCGAGGAGTTCCTCGACGGCCAGGAGGTCTCGCTCTTCCTCGTCAGCGACGGTCACACGGTCCTCCCCCTCAGCCCGGCTCAGGACTACAAGCGCCTCCTCGACGGGGACGCCGGGCCCAACACCGGCGGCATGGGCGCCTACTCGCCGCTGCCCTGGCTGCCCGAGACGTTCGTCGACGAGGTCATCGACACCGTGGCGCTGCCCACCGTGCGGCAGCTCGCCATCGAGCAGACGCCGTTCATCGGCCTCCTCTACTGCGGTCTGATCGTGACCGAGCGCGGCATCCGCGTCATCGAGTTCAACGCCCGCTTCGGCGACCCGGAGACCCAGGTCGTGCTCCCGCGACTCGTCACCCCTCTGTCGTCGCTGCTCTTCGCGGCGGCGACCGGTGCACTGGCGGGGATGCCGCGCCCGGAGTTCGCGCTCGACACCGCGGTCACCGTCGTCGTCGCGAGCGAAGGCTATCCGGAGGCGCCGCTCACCGGCCGCCCGATCACCGGGCTGGAGGCTGCGGCCCAGGTGCCCGAGGTCACCGTCGCGCACGCGGCGACCGCGCTCGACGAGTCCGGCGTGCTTCTGGCGACGGGCGGCCGCGTGCTCTCGGTCGTCGCCCGCGGCACGACCTTCGCCGAGGCCCGCGAGCGCGCCTACGAGGCCGTCGGCCGCATCCACCTCGAGGGCTCGCAGCACCGCACCGACATCGCGGCCCGCGTCTCCTGAGCGCCGATGCGGCGGACTATCCGCCGTCTCGCGGGTTTTCGGCGTATTTCTCGCCGTGTGGAGCGGCCACCTCTTCGGGGCGCGGACGGGGGCGGGAGCGTGAGCGTGAGCGCCAATGCGACACCGCGACGACTACGACCGCCAGGGCCGCGAAGACCGCAGCGATGATCACGACCCAGATCGCGACCGAGGCGTAGCCGTGCTCCGAGCGCGCCGGGTTGAGGAACGGGTAGGGGTACCACGTCGCCATGTTCTTGATCTGGTCGAACACGAGCGGCCCGCGGATCAGCGTGTACGCGACCCACAGCAGCGGGAACGCGAGGATGGTGCCCACGTGACGCCACCGGACCGGCGTGCGCCCCGGAGCGAACACCCAGTCGAGCAGCAGGTAGGCGGGGGCGATGACGTGCATGACCTCGTTCGTCCAGCTGGGGGTGTCCCCGCCGCCGGTGACGGCCAGCCCGCGCAGCAGCAGGTTGTAGACGATGCCGGTCACGCCCATGTAGACCACGACGGCGGCACGGATCACGGTGTAGGAGGCCGGGTCGGCGGTCCGCCGTGTCACGACGAGCACGGCCCCGACGGCCAGCACCACGGCCGCCGCGAGATTCGACTCGATCGTGAAGTAGCTGAAGAAGTTGACGTAGAGGGTCGCGAGGTCGCGGTATCCCGCATCGGCCCACGACGAGATCGACGACGAGAGCGTCACGACCGTGGCCGCCACGATCGCGACGGCGACCACGAGACGTACCGCGCCCGTCACGAAGCGGTACGCGGTCATGACACGATCCCCCTGCGGCTGCTGCTCGGCACGTGCCGAGCGTCCGTTCCGAATGCCCGCTGCAGCCCCATGGTCCCCCTCGCCTGATCCTGCCGCCGAGCCTACCGAGATGCCGCTCCCGGCGCTCAGCCCAGGAGGCGCGTGAGGAACGGGTTGCGGAAGCGGCCGGCGGGGTCGAAGCGGTCCGCGAGGGCGCGGAAGTCGCCGAGGCGCGGATACAGCGACGGGACCACGCCGGCGGGGTCGACGTAGAGCTTGCCCCAGTGCGGGCGGGCGCCGAGCGGGAGCAGGGCGTCCTCGAGCGCGGGCAGCACCGCCTCCACGCCGGCCTGATCGCGCAACCAGGTGAAGTGGAGCCCGACGACATCGGTGCCGTAGGCGCTCGACAACCACAGGTCGTCGGCCGCCGCCGTGCGGATCTCGCTGATCTGCAGCAGGGGCGCGATGAGCGGCCCGAGCGCGCGGACCGCCTCGATCGCCGCGACCGCATTCGCACGCGGGACGAGGTACTCGGACTGGATCTCCGCGCCGTTGGAGGGCGTGAACTCGAATCGGAAGTGCGCGAGGCGCTCGCTCCACGGGCCGGGGACGCCGAGCTGCTCGGTCGTGTTGCGGACATCCATCGTCGCGATCATGTGTCGTGCCTCGGTGAGCGCGGGCGCGCCGAAGAAGTCGTCGCCGACAGCGGAGGGGACGTCCGCGAGCTCCTTGATCCAGGCCAGGCTCACCGCCTCCTCGTCCCAGGTGGTGAAGAGGGAGACGCTGTATGCGGCCGAGGTGACCTCGTCGAAGCGGCTGGTCACCGCGTCCCACGGCACACCGCCGAAGAGGCGCTGGCGCACGGTGAAGGTCGGGCGGATGTCCAGTGCGACCTCGGTCACGACCCCGAGGGCGCCGAGGGAGACGACCGCGCCGTCGAAGCCGTCGTCGCCGCGGCGCAGCTCGACCTCCTCGCCGTCGGCGCGCAGGATGCGGAGGCCGGCCACGGCCGTGGCGAGCGTCCCGTTGCGGTCGCCGGAGCCGTGCGTGGAGGTCGCGATCGCACCCGCCACCGAGATGTGGGGGAGCGACGCGAGGTTGTGCAGCGCCCAGCCGGCGGCCTCCAGCTCACGGGCGAGGTCGCCGTAGCGCACCCCTCCGCCGACGGTCGCGGTGCGGGTGTCCGCATCGATGCGGACGCCGCCCGGCAGAGCGGACGTGCTGATGAGGAGGTCGTCGGTGTCGGCGAGGTCGTTGAACGAGTGGCGGCTACCGAGCGCGCGGACCGAGCGGGCGCCCGCGATCAGGTCGCGCAGCTCGTCCACGCTCCCCGGCGTCGCGATCCGGCTCGCGGCGTAGCGGTGGTTGCCTGCCCAGTTCCACTCGTCCACGTGGTCCTCCTTCGCACCGGGCGCGGGCGCCCGCGCCGCCTCGACCGCACCCAGTCTAGGGATGTGAACGTGCGCATCGGGCGGCGCCCCGGCGCCGGCGCCTCCTCGGCCACGTTGGTCATTGCCCCGCCGCCCCTCGCCCGAGTAGCGTCGCCACCAGGAGCGGCGTCCGCCGCAGGAGGAGGACCACGGTGGCCGAATTCGAGTACGGACCCGCGGAGTTCATCGTCGCGCAGTTCGACACCGACCTGCCCTCGCCGGCCGTCGTGGAGGCCATCCTCGACCTGGTCGCCAGCGGGACCGTGCGGCTCCTCGACCTGCTGATCGTGCGGCGGGGCGTCGACGGGAGCGTGGAGCTCATCGAGCTGGAGGAGGTCGGCGACCAGATCGGCATGGCCGACGTGCAGCTCGAGGCGAGCGGTCTCGCCGGCGACGACGACGTGACGGAGATCGCCGATCTGATCGAACCCGGTCGCGCCGGAGCCGTTCTGGTGATCGAGCACCGCTGGGCCAAGGAGCTCGCCAGCCGCTTCTTCGCTGCGGGCGGCAGTGTCGTGCACACCGAGCGCATCCCCGCGCCGGTGGTCAACGCGATCGTCGCGGGCGAGTTCGACGACGAGGCGCCCGCGGGCGCGGAAGGCTAGGAGGCCACCATGCCGTTCATCGGACGGGTCGGACGACCCGGACTGCTCGGGCTCGCTGCACGCACCGCCGTGGTCGCCGGGACGGCCACCGCCGTCTCCGGCGGCATGAACCGCCGCCAGCAGCAGCGGGCGCAGGACCAGTACGAGCAGCAGCAGTACGAGGCGCAGCAGCAGCAGGCGCAGATGCAGGCTGCGGCGCAGCAGGCGGTCGCCCAGCAGCAGCCGCAGCAGGCGGTGACTGCACCGGCATCGCCCGCCGACGACCTGATGGCGCAGCTGCAGCAGCTCGCGACCATGCACACCCAGGGCCTGCTCTCCGACGAGGAGTTCGCGGCCGCGAAAGCGAAGCTCCTGGGCTGAGACCGGCCGTCAGCCGCGGTAGCCGGGATGGCCGTCGCGGGTCAGACCGGTGCCCGCCGACAGCTTCTGGAGGAGCGCGGCCAGTGCGACGCGCTCGTCCGGTTCGAGCACATCCAGCACCTCGGCCTGGTGCGCTTCGGCGACGGCGCGCAGCCGGCTGAGCATGGTTCGCCCCTCGTCGGTGAGCGAAAGCGCGTTGTTGCGGCGGTCGGCCTCGTTGCGCTCGCGATCGACCAGGCCGCTCGACGAGAGCTCGTCGAGCAGGGCGACGATGCGGCTCGGCGGGGCGCCGAGCGCGTGCGCGACCTCCCGCTGGCTGATCCCGGGCCGCTGGCCGATGATGCGGATCGCTCCGGCTTCACGCGCGGTCAGCCCGAGCGCTGCGACCCGCGCCTGGAACCGGTCGGCGGCGGAGGCGCCCACCTGCGCCAGCAGGAAGGCGGTGCGCGGGGGCACGGCGTCGGAGGGCATGGTCACGCGATCAGAATACCTGTTGCGCGTAACGATTACACTATGTAACGATTACTTTTATGAACGATTTGCCTTCCACCCGCACGGGCGGCCCTCCCCTCGGCGGCCTCGCCGTCGTGCACGGCGCCCTCGTCGCCCTCGCCCTCATCGTCGGCTTCGCCACGATGGGGCCGCACGCGTTCGTCTCGCCCTATGCCGGCGCCGCGGCGGTCGCCGAGCACGCGCAGCACGATGCCGTCGCCCTGCGGGTCGTGGCACTCCTCCAGTTCGGCTCCGCCGTGCCGCTGGGCATCCTCGCCGCCACCGCGTTCGCCCGCCTGCAGCGCCTCGGCGTCCGCGTCCCCGGCCCGTCCATCGCCTTCGCCGGCGGCCTGACGGCATCCATCCTGCTCATGGTCTCGGCGTTCTCGACCTTCCTGCTCTCGCGCCCCGAGCTCTCGGCCGACCCGCGACTCGCGCTCTCGTTCTCGTTCGCCGCTTTCGTGACCGGCGGCGTCGGATACGCCACCGGGCTCGGACTGCTCGTCGCCGGGATGGCGGTCCCCGCACTCATCCTCGGCCTCGTCCCGCGCTGGCTGGCCTGGGCGGGCCTCGTGATCGCGGCGCTGGCTGAGCTGAGCTTCCTCTCCCTGGCGATCGAACCGCTCCAGTTCCTGCTTCCGATCGGGCGCTTCGGCGGCATCGTGTGGCTCATCGCCGCCGGATTCCTGATCCCGACGGACCGGCGCGAGGTGCGCGAACACGACCGCCTCCGTCGCGGCGACCGCGATCGGGCGCGGGCATGACCGCGGCACTGGTGGTCGGCGCGAACGGCCGGATCGGCCGGGAGATCTGCCTGAGGCTGGGAACGGACGGCCACACCATCCTTCCACTCGCGCGCGACGCGGCGGCCCTGACGGCGCTCGTCGCCGACCTGCGCGCTGCGGGGCTCGACAGCGCCGACCCGATCGTCGCCGACGCGACCGACGACGACGCCCTCACCGCGGCGATCGAGCGGTCGGCCGCCGAGTGGTCGGCCGCCGGGCATCCACTGGCCGTGTGCGTGAACAACATCGGCCGCGGGCACCGGCCGGCCCCGCTCGCCGACCTGGATGCCGACGAGTTCGACGCGGTCGTCGCCGTCACCTTCCGCAGCGTCGCCGTCGCCATGCGGGCCGAGATCCGCGCCCTGCGCTCCGTCGACGGCCCCCGCACGATCGTGAACGTCGCCTCGAGCGCGGGCACGGCGGCGGCGCCCGGGATGTCGGCGTACGTCGCCGCCAAACACGCGGTCGTCGGCCTGACGCGCACCGCCGCGATCGACGAGGCGCGCACCGGAATCCGCGTCAACGCCGTCGCCCCCGGTCCGATCGAGTCGGGCCCGATCCTCGCGCAGAGCGCCGAGACGCGCGACCGCGTCGGGAGCATGACGCCGCTCGGACGGATGGGTCGCGCCGAGGAGGTCGCGGCCGCGGTCGGCTGGCTCGCCTCCCCCGCTGCGTCGTACGTGACCGGCGTCGTGCTCGCCATCGACGGAGGCAAGTCGGCCTGACGCCAGCCTCTACGATGGACGGGTGAGCGAACTGGCGGGATGGGTCCACAGCTATTCGGGCAAGGTCCGAGACCTCTACGTGCCGGAGGGCGCGACAGGTCTCGACGACGCCGACGCCGTGCTCGTGGTCGCCAGCGACCGCGTGAGCGCCTTCGACCACGTGCTCTCCCCTGGCATCCCGGGCAAGGGCGAGCTGCTCACGGCGCTGAGCCTGTGGTGGTTCGACCGGCTGCACGACGTCCCCAACCACCTGGTGCCCGATCACGAGCTGCGCCACGAGGGCGCGGACGACCGGGTCGTGGAGCGCATCCCCGCCGCGGTCTCCGGCCGCGCGATGCTGGTGAAGCCGCTCGACATGTTCCCGATCGAGTGCGTCGTGCGCGGCTACCTCACCGGCAGCGGCTGGGCTGAGTATCAGGAGAGCCGGAGCGTCTGCGGAATTCCACTGCCCGACGGCCTGAGCAACGGCGACCGCCTGCCCGAGCCGCTCTACACGCCCGCGTGGAAGGCGCCGCTCGGCGAACACGACGAGAACATCAGCTTCGAGCGCACCGTCGAGCTCGTCGGCGCGGACATCGCCGAGAAGCTGCGCCGCCTGTCGCTCGAGGTCTACTCGCGGGCGGCGGCCATCGCCGAGAAGCGGGGCGTGATCATCGCCGACACCAAGTTCGAGTTCGGCGCCGATCGTGCGACGGGCGAGATCACCCTCGCCGACGAGGTGCTCACCAGCGACTCCAGTCGCTACTGGGACGCCGACGTCTACGCGACGGCCGCGACGCCCGAGGCGCGGATGGCGAGCTTCGACAAGCAGATCGTCCGCGACTGGCTCGCCGCGAACTGGGACAAGACGGGGACGCCTCCCGAGCTGCCCGCCGCCATCGTCGAGCGCACCACGGCGCGCTACCGCGAACTGCTGGAGCGTCTGACCGGCGACTGAGGCCCGCCGCCTCTCCGGAGCACGACGAAGCCCTCCCGCGGTTCTGCGGGAGGGCTTCGTGCTGTTCGGCGTCGGGCGTCAGTCGGCGACGGGCGCGGCGTGGATGCCGTGCGGCGGCTCCTCGCCCTCGGACAGGTCCGTGAGCGGAGGGGCGTCAGCGGCGTGCGAGCCGTGCACCACCGCATCGACGGGGACCGGCGCGGCGTGGGAACCGTGCGTCACGGCTCCGGCAGCGGAGGCTCCGGCAGCGGTGGCGCCCGCCGCAGCGGCGTCGGCCCGGGGACCCCACGCCGGCGGCTTCGGCTTCTCCCACCACACCACGATCAGCGCGCCGAGGAGGGCGACGGCCGCGGGCAGCAGCAGCGCCTCCGACATCGCCTGCGTGAAGCCGGCGTGCAGGAAGGTCGGGAGCTCGGTGCCCGCCGCGGCCTCGCTCGGCGTCGCGCCACCGGGAGCCTTCGGCAGGTCCACGGCGAGACGGCTCGAGATGAGGGCGGCGATGGAGGCGCTGCCCAGCACGGCGCCGACCTGGCGGGTCGTGTTGAACACGCCGGAGCCGGCGCCCGCCTGGTTCATCGGGAGGTTGCGGGTCGCGGTGGTGGAGATCGGGCCCCACACACCGGACATCGCGATGCCGAGCAGCGCGCTCGGCGCCAGCAGCCACCAGATCGACACGTCGGGCGTGAGCAGGCGCGAGTACCAGAACAGCGACGTCGCGAACAGCAGCAGGCCGATCGTGGCGAAGTAGCGCGGGTTGATCCGGTCGATCAGCTTGCCGACGAACGGAGCCAGCACGCCCGAGAAGATCGCCATCGGGGCGAGCATCAGAGCGGACTCGGTCGGGGTGAGCCCGCGCACGGTCTGGTAGTAGAACACGAGCGGCAGCGCCATGCAGGTGACGGCGAAGCCGACCGTGGTGATGGCGGCGTTCGACAGCGAGAAGTTGCGGTCGCGGAACAGCTTCAGCGGCAGCAGCGGCTCCTTCTTGTTGAAGGCCTGCCAGACCACGAAGGCGATCAGGACGACGATGCCCGAGATGATCAGGCCCCAGACGGTGATCGGGCCGGTGATGGTGCCCCAGTCGTAGGTGCCGCCCTCCTGGATGCCGAAGACCAGCAGGAACATGCCGACGGCGCTGAGGACCACGCCGAGGATGTCGAAGCTGTGGCTGTGCGTCGGCAGCTTGGGGACGAGCCGCGCCGCGAGGACGAACGCGACGACGCCGACCGGGACGTTGATGAAGAAGATCCACTCCCAGCCGAGGCCGTCGACGAGCACGCCGCCGAGGAGCGGGCCGATCAGGGTGGCGACACCGGCGACGGCGCCCCACAGCCCCATCGCCGCACCGCGGCGGTCGGGCGGGAAGATGCGGGTGATGACGGCCATCGTCTGCGGCGTCATCAGCGCGGCGCCGAGACCCTGCACGACACGGGCCGTGATGAGCATCCCGATGCCGCCACCGGGCATGACGCCCGAGAAGCCGCACCAGGCCGAGGCGAGGGTGAAGATCACGAGGCCGACGAGGTAGAGGTTCTTCGGGCCGAACCGGTCGCCGAGGCGGCCGGTGATGAGGAGCGGGACGGCGTAGGCGAGGAGGTAGGCGCTGGTGACCCAGATGACCGAGTTGTAGTCGGTGCCGAGGTCGAGGCCCTTCATGATCGCCGGGTTGGCGACCGACACGATGGTCGTGTCGATGAGGATCATGAAGAACCCGATCACCAGTGCCCACAGAGCGGGCCACGGCTTCAGTTCTTTTTCCATGGGAGTCTTTCTCTTGTCAGTGCTGCTTCACCTCGTCCCAGGAGATCTCTCCTGAGACGAGGTCGTCGATGAGGGCCTGGAGGGTGGCCGCGTCGGCCTGCGCCATCGCGCGCAGGTAGCGCACATCCATCCAGTACCGGGCGGGCAGGCCTTTGGCCGTGACCTTGCGGATCGCCTCGTCCAGGGCCGAGATGTCGTCCTGGATGAGCGAGATGCGCTGCCGCAGCAGCGCGACGACCGTCTCGGCCGGGAGGTTGTTCGACTCCCCCAGTCCGACGGGGAACTCGGGGTACTCGTTGATCGGTGTGCCGATGATGTCGGCGATCCGCTCGCGGAGGGCCTCCGTGCCCGTGACGGTGATCTCGTAGGTGGTGCGCTCGGGCCGGTTGCCCTCGCGCTCGGTGCCGGTCGCCCGCACGTAGCCCTGCCGGGCCAGGCGGTCCACCGTGTGGTACAGCGACCCGGGGCGCACCTTGACCAGCCGGTCCTCCGAGCGCAGCACGAGGGTCTGGTACATCTCGTACGGATGCGTCGGCCCCTCGGCGAGCAGCGCGAGCGCCGCCACCGCGAGCGGGGTGAGGGAGGGGGTGGGTGTCATGTGGATGTTTCCGGGATCGATTGTTCCGTGGTGATTATTCCGTGTGGAATAGTACGCGCGGAACAATCGGGATGTCAAGATTCGACGGCGGCCCGCAGGCGTCTCCTCGGCACCACGACGGCGCCCGCCGCCGCGACCAGACCGACGACCAGGAGCGCGATACCCGCCCCTGCCTCGTCGATCGCAGCGCCGGCGACGGCCGAGGCGACCGACGCGCCGAGGTTGACAGCCGTGTTGATCCAGGCCGAGGCCTCCGTCCGACCGTCGACCGGGACCACGGAATCGGCAACCAGATAGCCGGTGATCAGCGACGGCGCCAGGAAGGCCCCGAGGGCGACGAGTCCGACGGCGAAAACCGCCAGAGAGCCGACGACCGACCCGAGGAGCGAGACGGCGACCGCCGTCGCGCCCATCCCGAGGCAGAGCACCAGGAGCCGGGCGCCGAGCGGGACCGACCAGCGGATGTGCCCGTAGAGCAGCCCACCGATCGCACTCCCGCTCGCGAAGGCGGCGAGCAGCCAGCCCGCCACCGGAACGGCGTCCTGCTCGGCGGCGAGTGCAGGCGCAGCGATCTCGACGACACCGAGCACGGCCCCGACCCCGACCAGCACGACGAGCACCCTCGTGAAGCCGGGAACCGCGAGTGGACGGGCCCTGTGCTCCCGCGCGATCGCCCCTCGGGCACCCTGCGCTCTCGAAGCCGCGCTCGTGATCAGCCCGACCGTGCCGGCCAGCCCGACCACCCCGACGACGGCGAGGCCGACGCCCGGCGACGACGCGACGATGATCGCCGTGATCGCGACCGGGCCGCCGACGAAGAGGAGCTCCTCGGCGACAGCGTCGAGGCTGAACGCCTTCTCGCGCTGCGCGCCGGGCTCGGTGAGCGAGCTCCAGACGACGCGCATGGCGGCGCCGAGGGGCGGAGCGGAGAGACCCACCGCGGCGGCGAGGGCGAGGAACCATCCCGGGCCTTCAGCTGGAACGGTGGCGACGATGCCGAGGGCGAGGAAGCCGGCGGCCTGCACGAGGGCGAGGAGCCCGAGGGCCCGCGCCTGGCCCCAGCGATCGACCGCGCGGGCGCGCCACGGTGCCGCGATGACGTTGGCGACGCCGAACGCCGCTGAGGCGAGGCCGGCGAGGGCGAACGAGCCTGTCCGGGATTGGACGGCCAGCAGGACGGCGAGTCCCGCCATTGCGAGGGCCGAGCGGCCGATCAGGGCGGGGATGAAGGCGCGCGCGGCGCCGGGGATGCGTAACGATGCGAACACGGGGATGCTCCGAAGGATTCTGACGGTGGATGCGGACGTCCGCGGGGTCGCTCAGAGGACCCTCGACGGACCGAGACCTGCGCAGGTGGGACGCAGGACCGTCAGATGAACATCACGATGTGAAGCACGTCGAGAAACTTAGCAGAACAAGCGATCAGCCGTGCAGCGCCGCATTCAGCTCGAGCAGCTGCTCGGTGAACAGGCGCGCGCCGCCCTGCGCGGGGTGCCGGATCGCCGGGGCGTCGACTCCCGCGACGGCGAGCGCGCCCTGCGCCTTGCGCCCCACCGCGACGACGGTCTCGATGCCGAGGGCGCGGATCAGCTCGAGCGCGACGGGAGCACCGGCGCGCACCTCGGCGGGCCGGGGCGTGCGATTCGTGCGCGGGTCGCCGGGCACGAACGGATGGTGCGGATAGACGGGCCACGAGAGCGGCAGAGGACCCGTCCACGAGCGGAACGCCGCCCACACGTCACGGCTGGAGGCCTCCCACGGCGCCCGCGGGTCGGCGGGCAGCTCGAGCGCGGAGATGTCGGGCGCGACCGCGGCCTCCACCTCGCGCACCGAGGTGAAGGGCACGCCGGTGACGGTCATCCCGCGCCAGCCCGGCGCTTCGCCGAGCAGCAGCACCGGGGCGTGCGGCATCGCCAGGTAGCGACGCAGGTTGCGCTCCCGTCGCCGGCCCTCCGGATCGTCGCCGTAGAGCGCCTCGGCGTCCGGCGGCACGGGCACCTCCGCCAGGAGGCGGAAGAAGGTGGCGAAGAGGTCGGCGCTCATGCCTCCACGATGCCACCCGGCACCGACGGCGTCAGTGGCCGGCGTCGGACTTCTTCGACATCCGGTCGATCGCGGCGAGCGCGACGGCGGAGAGGATGAAGACGCAGTGGATGACGACCTGCCAGAGCACGCCCTGGGGCGTGTAGACCGCACCGGTCAGGTTCTTCGCGCCGGGAGCTCCCAGGTCGCCGACCTCGATGAAGGTCTTCAGCAGATGGATGGACGAGATGCCGATGATCGCCATCGCCAGCTTGACCTTGAGCACGTTGGCGTTGACGTGCGACAACCACTCGGGCTGGTCGGGGTGCCCGTCGGTGTTCACACGCGACACGAAGGTCTCGTAGCCGCCGATGATCACCATGATGAGCAGGTTCGCGATCATCACGACGTCGATGAGGCCCAGGACGGCCAGCATGACCTCGGCCTCATTGATCTTCCCCTCGATGACCACCTTCTCGCCGAGGTGCCACAGCTCGACGATGAAGACCCAGACGTAGATCGCCTGGGCGACGATCAGCCCCAGGTACAGCGGGGCCTGCAGCCAGCGGCTGAAGAAGATCAGCGATCCGATGGCGCGGCTCGCCGGCCCGGGCCTCCGATGCTGGTTCGAGGGCGCGGGCGGACCAGGCGGCGCGGGCGGCTGGGCCTCGGAGTCGGTGGTGCGGGGACGGGTGGTCGGGTCGACGGTCTCGATCACGGGGTTCCTCACGGGGTTCGGGAGCTCGATCCTAAAGAACCGAACATGTGAGAACGCTCAGGAAAGCCCGTCGGCCACTACGGCCGCACCCCCACCCGCGGATGGCCGGTCGGAACGAGCGCCGCATCCACCTCGGCCAGCGGGAACACGACTCCCACCTGCTCGGCGAACGGGTACTTCCTCCCGCCGTCGGCGAGGAACCGGACCGCCTGGTCCAGGTGGCGCGGGGCGTAGTTGTGCACGCCGCGGATCGTGAGCAGGCGGCGCACGAGCTGCTCCGGCGAGACCGCGAGATCGGGGCCCGGGAAGACGGACCCCACCAGGACCAGCACTCCGCCGACATCGACGGTGGCGAGCAGCGAGCGCACGGCGGCGGCGGTGCCGGACAGCTCCAGCGCGATCGTCGGGGCCGCCGCGCGGCCGCCTGCCTTGGCGAGCGCCGTGGCGAGACCGGTCGGAGCGTCTGCGGCGGCGCGCGGGTCGACGACGGCGGCCGCCCCGAACAGGAGCGCCTTGTCGCGGCGCTCGGCGACCGGGTCGCTCACGACGACCCGGGCTCCCGCCTCGGCGGCCATCGCGGCGGCGGTCAGGCCGAGCATCCCGGCGCCGGCGATGAGCACGAGGGCTCCGTCCAGCGGCACGATCTCGGAGGCCGCTTCGAGGGCGGCGGCGACCGTGGCCGTCGAGCAGGACGCCGGGGCGAGGACGGCGGCGGCGAGGTCGTCCGGTACCGCGACGATCGGGGTGCCGTCGAGGATGTGCGTGTGCGTCGCGAAGCCGCCCGAGAGCTCCCAGCCGCGGCGCATCCGCTCGTGACCGTACTTCTGCAGGGTCAGGCACTTCTGCGGGAGGCCGCGGCGGCAGCGCGCGCAGCGCCCGCACGGCACGGCGACCGACCACACGACGCGTTCCCCGAGCGCCACCCGGTGCCCATCGGTCGTCTTCGCCCCGCCCCGCCCCAGCGCGACCACGCGGCCCACCTGCTCGTGCCCCAGCACGAGCGGGGTCGGCGCGGAGCGATGGCCGAGCACCGTGTGCACGTCGGAGCCGCAGACGGTCGCGAGCTCGATCTCCACCAGCACGTCACCCGGAGCCAGCCGCACACCGGGGACGGCGACGGCCTCGTGCCGGTGCCCCTCCCCCGGCCACACCATCGCCGTCGCGGACGGATAGACGCTGACCCCCATCCCCAGGCTCGCCGGCGGGGCGACGACGCGCGGGGTGACTGCTTTGATCGTCACCGGCCGCCCGGCCCCTCGACGGAGGCGAGCGCGCTGTCGTCCTCGGAGTCGACATCGTCGTCGAGGGAGTCCTCGTCATCGAACTCGTCGAAGTCGTCGTCGCCGTCCTCGTCGTCGGCGAAGTCGTCGTCCTCGTCGTGGAATCCGAGGAGCTCCGCCAGGTCGGCGACGCTGTCGACCACGGCATCCGCCCCGGCGTCGAGGAGGGTGCGCTCGTCGTGCGCTCCGGTCAGCACGCCCACCACGAGACCGGCGCCGGCGGCGATGCCGGATGCGATGTCGCTCGCCGTGTCGCCGACGACGACCACGCCGTCGACCGCGGTGGTGCCCGTGCGCAGCAGAGCCGTGAGCGGAAGGTCGGGATAGGGGCGCCCGCGCCCGGCCTCCTCCGCGCTCAGCGTCACGTCGGCGAGGTCGGCCCAGCCGAGGGCGTCGATCACGAGGTCGAGGGTCGCCCGGGAGAATCCGGTGGTGAGCGCCACGGCGACACCGGCGTCGCGGAGCAGCCGGATGAGGTCCTCGGTCCCCGGGACGGCACGGACGCCGTCGGACGCGACCAGCTCGGCGTACGCGGACTCGAAGACTGCGTTGGCGTGCTGCGCCTGGTCGTCGTCGCCCGTGAGTCCGCGGAAGACCGACGCCTTCGACTGGCCCATGGTCCGACGGACGTAGTCGACGACACCCGCGCGGTCCTCCTCGGTGGCGGTGAGGCCCGCCGCGTCGGCGGCACGCGCGAAGGCGCGCTCCACGAGACCGTCGTCGATGACGGTGGTGCCGGCCAGGTCGAGCACGACGAGCTCGAGGTCGGCGAGCTCGTCGTCCTCCTCGGGCTCGATGATGGCGGTGTCGTCGAACTCGCTGGTGATGCGGCCGTCAGGGGTCACGGTGGTGCCTTTCTCGTGGATCGTGGAGACGTCAGTGGGCGCGAGCGCCGGCGGTCGCCAGCACGCCGGGGGCGGACGCGAACAGTTCGTCGACGACGCGGTCGGCGAGGCCGAGCCCGGTCGTCATCCCGATGCCGGTCGTCACCGAGACGACCCGGACGTCGGGCTGGGGAGCGGCCACGAGGAACTCGTCGGGGGCGGAGGCGTACACGCCCTGCCAGCGCTCGCGCACGCGGATCCGATCGGTGCCGAAGAGGGCGCGGGCGCCGTCGAGCAGCAGCTCGAAGGCCTCCTCCGGCTGGAAGGGGAGCACGTCGGTGCCCAGGCGGTGGGTGTCGCCGACCAGTAGCGATCCGTCCGGGCGCTGCGTGAACATCTGATTGACGTCGAGAGCGGAGAGCGCGGGATGCTCCGCCGCGAGACGCTCGCGGACCGCACCCGCGCTGGGAGTGCGGGCGAAGCCCGGGTAGCGCACGAGCGACCACCCGGTGAGCAGCGGCGAGGCGAGCGGCTGGTCGAGGTCCGCCTCCACGAGGAGCATGTCGAGCGTGCAGCGCACCATCCCGTGCGCCTCGGCGACGCCGGGGAACAGCTGCTCGACATCGTGGTTGACGGCGACGACGACCGCGTCGGCGGCGAGCCGTCCGCGGGAGGTGTGCACCGTGCCGGTCTGCACCCCTCCGACGGCGGTCTGCCAGTAGAAGTCGACGCCGTGCGCCTCCAGCCAGCGGACGATCGCCGGCGCCGCCTCCCGCGGATCCACTTGGAGATCGGCGGGCAGGAACGCACCGCCCACGGCGACGCCGTCGGCCACGGGCATGCGCTCGCGCACCTCGGCCGGCGTGAGCATGCGCACCTGGCGGCCGCCCCGCTGCTCGCGGAACTCCTCGAGCACGGCGAGCTCGTCGGACGCCTGGGCGACCACGACGCTGCCGGACTCCCGCAGCCAGAACCCCGCCTCCGGGGCGAGGGTGAGCCACAGTTCCCGGGCGAGCTCGGCGTACGCCCGGGCCTCGCCGTCCTGCCCGGTCACGCAGAGGTGACCGAAGTTGCGCACGGACGCCCCGTACGGCCCGGAGGCGCGGTCGACGACGGCGACGGTCAGCCCACGGCGCAGCGCCGCCACCGCGTGACCGAGGCCGACGATGCCGCTGCCGACGATCGCCAGATCGTAGTGCCTGCCCATTGCGCCCCTCCTGTAGCGCAGACACTAGGCGGCGGGGACGACGGTGGCGCGACGGCCGGGTAACCGGGAGGTGAACGACGGACGGGCGGAGGGTCAGGAGGGCCGGGTGGTCACGAACCCCGGGTGGTCACGAACCCTGCGTGGTCACAGACCCTGCGTGGTCACGAACCCCGGACGCGTACGAACGCGTCGGCGAGCACGCCGTGCCGGTTGCCGACGACGACGACGGCTCCCAGCCGGTGCTCGCCGGGTGCGACCACCAGCGCGGTGACCCCGTACCCGTTGTCGTCGAGCGCGAACCGGGCACCGGTCGACGCCCCATCGAGCCACACCTCGACGGTGGCGCCGGGATCGCCGTGGACCACGAGGAGCGCCGAGAGGGGTGCGCCGACGGCGAGGACGCCGGGTGCGACCGCGGTGCCGGACACGGCGGTGGAGGCGGTCGAGACGTTCCCGGCGGCGTCCGTCTGGACCGCCGTGAGCGTGTAGGACGCGGAGGCGAGGATCAGCTCGCCGGTCGTCCAGTCGCCCGAGCCGTCGGCCGTGACCGTCGCGAGCGAGCGGTCGCCGTCGGAGACCACCACCGTCGCGCCGGGCTCCGCCGTGCCGGACACGATCGGCGCCATGCGCCCGGCGAGCTCGCCGGCACCGGTGTCGCTACCGCTGTCGAGGCCGGTGATCGCCGGAGGGAGGGCCGTCCGGTCCACGATCAGGCCGAGCGTCGTGGGGGAGGACGCTCCCGCGGATGTCGTCTGCACGATGTCGAGCACCCAGGCACCGTCGGTCAGGGCGGAGAGGTCGGCGGTGAGTGTCCACCCACCCGCCGCGTCGACGGTCGCGGTCGCGAGGGGGGACGTCGCCGCCGTCGCGAGGCTGCCGGCCGCATTCGTCGCCGAGCGCCGACCGTCCGCGTTCGCGACGACCCGCACGACGGCCCCCGGCTCACCGGCGCCGGCCAGCTCCACCGAGGTCGCCCTGGTGGCACGGGATGCCTCCCATGGCGATGTGACGACGGGCGCGGCCGGTGGCTGCGGATCCGTGGGGGTCGCGGGGTCGGTCGGGCTCGGGGTGGCGGCGGTCGTCGGAGTGGCGGGGGAGTTCGGTTCGGTCGGTGCCGGACTCGCCGGTGCAGGCGCATCGACAGGAGGCGCGGCCTTCTCGGGAGGAACCGACGGCTCCCTCGGCGCGGGCGACTCCGCGGGCGGCGCCGGCACGTCTGCCGCGGGCGGCTGCGGCACACCCGACGGCGGCGCCATCGCCGCCGGAGGAGCGGCCACCGGGGCCGGCCCGCCTGCCGGGAACAGCTGCGGTCCGAGCACGAAGGTCCCGGCCACGGCCGCGGCCGCCAGCAGAGCGCCGCCGGTGGTCCACGCGGCCACTGCGATGCCACCGGCCGCCGCGCCGCCTGCTGCAGCGCTGCCGGACGAACCTGCGGAGGCCACGACGCTCGACACGGACGACGGCATCCCGGCACCCGCTCCCGCTCCCGCTCCGGCCGCTCCTGCCACCCCTGCTCCCGCCACCGCCACGATCGCGTTGTGCCCGGCCTGGATCCACGCCGCGTACGCCGCCGCCGCTCCGGTGCCCACGGTCAGTGGCAGCACGATCAGGGCGAGCCGCGATCCGACCTCGCGAGCCTCGCCGAGGACGACGGTGCAGCGCGCGCAGGTGAAGAGATGCTTCTCGAACCGGGCCGTCTCGCGCGCCGCGAGTCTGCCGCGCGCATACGCCCCCATCCGGTCCGTGACCCAGCGGCACTCGGAGCCCTCGTCGATGGACTGCAGGTGGACCTGGATCCACGACTGCCGGAGCCCCTCCCGCGCGCGGTACGCGAGCGCCGAGACGCCGTTGGCCGTCAGGCCGAGCAGGGGCGCGACGGCGGCGGGGCTGAGCTGCTCCACGTCGCAGTACCAGAGCACCTCCTGCCACCGGTCGGGAAGCGCGCGGAACGCCTGCGCCGTCAGCGTCCGGTCGAGTGCTCGGAGAGTGGTCGACTCGGTGGTCTCGGCGTCCGGGATCGATTCGGCATCCTCGAGCGGGTTCTCCCTGCGATCCCGCCCCCACGAGGTGGCGAGGTTCCGGATCGTGGTGAAGAGATACGGACGGAAGCCGATGCGCGGCCCTTTGCCGTCGAGGACCGCCTGGAAGATCTTGGTGAACGCCTCGGCGACCAGATCGTCCGGGTCGATGCTCGAGCTCGCCGACCGTGCGACCGCGAGTCCCGCCCGCGCGTGCCTGCGCCACAGTTCCGCGTACGCCGACTCGTCCCCCGACCGGGAGCGCTCGACGAGCTCGTCGTCGGAGAGCCCGTCGACCTCGACCGGTCGCACGGCGCGCCGGAGCAGGGGGAGCCGCCGGTGCTGCGGGTCGCGAGGGGTCATCGAACGCTCATTCGGGTTGAAGCGGAGAAAGCGGTCGATTCGGGTGGCCGCACCGAAGAGACGCGGAGTTCTCTGCTTCATGACGCGTCTTCCGGAGAATCGCCTGTTGCAGTTCCGTGACGAACGGCGCAGAATCGCAGCATGAGTGTGGACGGGAACACCCGCGATTTCGAGCCCGACATCGTCACCGACTTCCGCGAGCGGATGTCGTACGGCTCCTATCTGGACCTCGACACCCTCCTGGGCGCCCAGCATCCCGTCAGCCGGCCGGAGCACCACGACGAGCTGCTGTTCATCGTTCAGCATCAGACCACCGAGCTCTGGCTGAAGCTGGTCTTGCATGAGCTCGAATCGGCGCGTGACCTCTTGCGTGCGGACGAACTCGCGCCGGCGCTCAAGCGGATCGCCCGGGTCAAGCACATCCAGAAGACGCTCACCGAGCAATGGTCCGTGCTGGCCACGCTCACCCCGACCGAATACGCCCAGTTCCGCGGGTTCCTCGGCAACTCGTCCGGCTTCCAGTCGTACCAATACCGTGCCGTCGAGTTCGTGCTGGGCAACAAGAACCGCCGCATGCTCAGCGTGTTCGCGAGCGACCCGGCCGCGCAGTCCCTCCTCCAGGAGCTGCTGGACGCGCCGAGCGTCTACGACGAGTTCCTGCGCTACCTCGCACGTGCCGGCCACGCGGTGCCGCGATCGGTGCTGGAGCGCGACGTCACCCAGGCGCACGTGTTCACCCCGGAGCTCGTACCCGTCTTCCGCGACATCTACGAGGACGCGGACGCCCACTGGTCCGAGTACGAGGCCTGCGAGGAGTTCGTCGACCTCGAGGACAACTTCCAGCTCTGGCGGTTCCGGCACCTCAAGACCGTCCAGCGCACGATCGGCATGAAGATCGGCACGGGCGGCTCCTCCGGTGTCGGCTTCCTGCAGAAGGCGCTCGAGCTGACCTTCTTCCCCGAGCTGTATGCGGTGCGGACCGAGATCGGCACACCCCGGTGACCCGGGTCTCGTTCGACGCGGTCTGGACCGGCGACGGCGTCCGCCCGACGCCGGCCTATCGCGTCGACGGCGACCGGCTGACGCCGGCCGACGCCGATCGGGAGCAGCGCACCGAGCCGGAGCAGCACGCCGAGCCGGAGCCCCTCCATCTCGGCGGCACCCTCTTCCCCCGGCTCACCGACCACCACGTGCACCTCGGCCTCGTCGACCCGGTCGCCCTCTTCGCGGGCGGCATCACGCACGCCGTCGACCTCGGCTGGGACCCGGCGATCGCACGCATGTGGCTCGCCGAGCACCCACGACGCCCGCGCACCGCGATCGCCGGCGCCCTGCTCACCGCGCCCGGCGGCTACCCCGTCCGCTCCCGCTGGGCCCCGCCGGCCGCAGCCCGCGAGATCGGAGGCCCGCGCGACGGGCGGCAGGCGGTGCGTGAGCAGGTCATGGCAGGAGCCTCCCGCATCAAGGTCGCGCTCAACAGCGACGCCGGGGAAACGGTGGATGACGCCACGCTCCGCGCGATCGTGGATGAGGCGGTGCACGCAGGGCTCCCCGTCGTCGTCCACGCCCAGGGTGCCGGGCAGGTCGAGCGCGCCGTGCGGGCGGGAGTCGCACAGCTCGCGCATGCCCCGTTCAGCGAGCGCGTCCCCGATCACGTCGTCCTCGAGGCCGCGCAGCGCGGGATGGGCTGGATCTCCACCCTCGACATCCACGGTTGGGGCGCTCCGACGCCAGACCACGACACCGCCGTCGACAACCTGCGCCGGTTCCACGCCGCCGGCGGACGCGTGCTCTACGGCACCGACCTCGGCAACGGCCCGCTCCCCCTCGGTGTGAACGCCCGCGAACTCGCGGGGCTGCTCTCCGCCGACCTCGATGCGACAGCAGTGCTGCGCGCGATCGCCGGCGGCCCCGAGGACGACGACCTCGCCGCCGAGGCGCCCATCGGACCGCGCATCGCCTGGACGCCCTCCGTTCCTCCCCCCGACTACGCTGACCTCCCCGCCTGGCTCGCCACCGCCCGCGGGCTCCGGGTCGCCGACCTCCGCGCGCGCTCCTCTCCGACCATGCCCACGCCCACGCCCACGCCGAGCACCGAAGGACCGCTCCCATGACCGACGACTCCGCCACGTCCGACCTCCTCTCGCCCGACCCGCTCGCCGTCGCGCGCGCTCTCGACGGCGTCGACCAGCTGGCCACGTACCGCCCGCGATTCGTCGGCGTTCCCGACGGCACAGGCGTGACCGCCTACTTCGACGGCAACTCGCTCGGCCGCCCGACGCTCGCGAGCATCGAGCGCGTCCAGCGCTTCCTGGTCGAGGGGTGGGGCGGCCGCCTCATCCGCGGCTGGGACGAGGAGTGGATGGAGCTGCCGTTCGTGATCGGCGACGCCCTCGGCGCGGCCGCCCTCGGTGCTGCGGCCGGCCAGACGTTCGTCGGAGACTCGACCACGGTCGTCCTCTACAAGCTGGCCCGCGCCGCTGTCGATGCCCGCCCGGGCCGCACCCAGATCGTCCTCGACACCGACAACTTCCCCACCGACCGCTACCTGCTCGACGGCATCGCCCGCGAGCGCGGTCTCGACCTGGTCTGGATCGAGGCGGACACGGAGGCCGGCGTCACGCCGGAGCAGGTCGCCGCCGCAGTCGGCCCGCAGACCGCGCTCGTGGTGCTCAGCCACGTCGCCTACCGCTCCGGCTTCCTCGCCGACGTGCCGTCGATCACCCGCATCGCGCACGCAGCCGGCGCGCTCGTGCTCTGGGACCTGTGCCATTCCGCCGGATCCGTCCCGGTCGAACTGGACGCGTGGGGTGTCGACCTCGCCGCCGGCTGCACATACAAGTACCTCAACGGCGGCCCGGGTTCCCCGGCGTTCGGCTACGTCGCCGCGGGGCTGCAGGACGATCTGACGCAGCCGATCCAGGGCTGGATGGGCACCGAGGACGTCTTCGCGATGGGCCCCGAGTACCGTCCGGCCCGCGGCATCCGCCGATTCATCAGCGGCACCCCGCCGGTCGTCGGGATGCTGGCCATGCAGGACACGATCGCGATGATCGACGAGGTCGGCATCGGTGCCGTGCGCACCAAGTCCGTCGCCCTCACGGAGTTCGCCGTCGCGCTGGCCGACGAATGGCTCCTGCCGCTCGGTGCCACGCTGGCGAGCCCCCGCGATCCGGACCGTCGTGGCGGCCACATCACGCTGAGCCACCCGGCCATGCGCCAGGTGACGGCGGCACTCTGGGAGCGGGATGTCATCCCGGACTACCGCGATCCCGGTGGCCTGCGCATCGGCCTGTCGCCGTTGAGCACGAGCTTCGAGGAGACGTTCCACGGGATGGCGGCCGTGCGCGACGCGCTCGGCGAGCTCACGCATGACTGAGCCGGCCCTCCGCGAGGATCTCGAGGCGACGTCCGGGAGTGCGACCGCTCTGCTGCGCACCCTGGTGGGCAGCATGCTGCGCCCGCTCGGCGGATGGATGTCCGCCGCCGGCATGGTGCGACTGCTCGGCTCCCTCGGCGTCCCTCCCGCGACGGCTCGATCGAGCATCGCGCGGCTCGTGGCCCGCGGTGTGCTTCGGCGTGCGCCCGGCGATGGCGGTGCGCCCGGCTACGCCCTCGACCCGGCCGCCGTGCCGATGCTGGAGCGCGGCGACGCCCGCATCTTCGGCGAGCGCCGCCCCGCGACGGCGTGGTGCCTCGTGTCGTACTCCTTCCCGGAGCGCCAGCGGTCACTGCGTCATCAGGTGCGCCGTCGGCTCGCGGCCATCGGCTGCGGCACGGTCGCGGACGGACTCTGGATCGGCCCGGCGGCGCTGGAGGCGGAGCTCGCGGAGGTCGTCGACGAGTTCGACGCCGTGCTGTTCACCGACGCCTCGCTCCGGAGCGATCTCGCGGGCGGACTCGCCGCCTGGTACGACCTCCCCGCGATCCGCCGCGTGCACGAGGCGTTCCTGGACCGGTTCGGATCGGCCGCCACCGGGCCCTCGATCGGCGACGAGGAGGCCTTCGCCCTGTGGGTGCGCGCGCTCGACGAGTGGCGCATCGTCCCGTACCGCGACCCGGGGCTTCCGCCCGCCGCCCTGCCCGCCGATTGGCCGGGGGATGCCTCCGCCGCCCTGTTCGCTCGCCTGCGGAGCGCGCTCGAGCAGCGGGCCGTCGCCCACGCCTCCCGCGTCGCGGGGCCGGATCGCGTGGCCGCCGCCGCACGGTAGAATCGCAGGCGAACCCCCCGACCGCGAGCGAGCAGGAGCGCACCTTTGTCGACGATCGTTGTGGAAGTCATGCCCAAGGCGGAACTGCTCGACCCTCAGGGCAAGGCCGTGGCCGGCGCCCTCTCGCGCATCGGCAAGGGACAGTTCAGCGGCGTGCGCGTGGGCAAGCGCTTCGAGCTGACCGTCGACGGCCCGATCGACGACGCCACGCGCGCAGCGGTCCGTGAGATCGCCGACGAGATCCTCTCGAACTCCGTGATCGAGGACGTCGTGGGCATCCACTACCCGGACGAGGCCGACGCCTGATGCGCATCGGCGTCATCACCTTCCCCGGATCGCTCGACGACCGCGACGCACTGCGCGCCGTGCGTCTCGCCGAGGCGGAGCCGGTCGCCCTCTGGCACGGCGAGCACGACCTCCAGGGCGTCGACGCGCTCGTCCTCCCCGGTGGCTTCAGCTATGGCGACTACCTGCGCTGCGGCGCCATCGCCAGCCTCTCGCCGATCATGACCGAGGTCGTGGACGCGGCCGCCAAGGGCATGCCCGTCCTCGGAATCTGCAACGGCTTCCAGATGCTCGCCGAGGCGCACCTCGTCTCCGGCGGCCTGATCCGCAACGACCACGGCAACTTCATCCGGCGCGACCAGTCGCTGACCGTCGAGAGCACGGACACCCCGTGGACGAGCGGCTTCGAGCAGGGCCAGGAGATCGTCATCCCGCTCAAGAACGGCGAGGGCGGCTTCATCGCCTCGGCCGAGGAGCTGAAGCGCCTCGAGGGCGAGGGCCTGGTGACGTTCCGCTACCAGGGCGTCAACCCCAACGGGTCGCTCAACGACATCGCCGGCGTCCGCAACGAGCGCGGCAACGTGGTCGGCCTCATGCCGCACCCCGAGCACGCGGTGGAGCCCGGCTTCGGACCCGACACCCGCGACGCGATGCGTTCCGGCGTCGACGGCCTCACCTTCTTCACGTCCGTCATCCGCTCGGCGCTCGTGGAGGCCTAGCAGGCGCGCGAGGCGGCGAACACTCCGCCGTCTCGCACCGAGGCGGCGGACCTTTCGCCCTCTCGACGCGCGCGCTCGGGGGTGATTACGCGAGCGGCGTATACACGACCAGCCGGAGCTCGGGGTGGTCGGTCGGCGTCAGCTGGTGGTGCTCGAAGCGCGCGGTGACGCCGCCCGGGAGGCGGAAGAGCCGTTCCCGGGAGGCGAACCCGCTGATGTCGTAGTGCTCCCAGGCCGCGCGGAACTCCGGGCTCGCCGCGCGCAACCGCTCCACGAGCGTCCGCACGCCCGGGTCGCCTGCCCGCGCACCCGTCTCGGCCCGGAACTCGGCGAGGAAGCGCGCGCTCGTCACGTCCCAATCGGTCAGCAGTTCGCGCACGGCGTCGTCGGTGTAGACAAGCCAGAGCAGGTTGCGGTCTTCGGGAGGCACGTCCCCGACGCGCGGGTAGAGCCGCGTGTACGCCTCATTCCATCCCGCGATCCCCCAGTCCGGCGCGAGCGCGAACGCCGGGTTGGGGTCGATCGCGTCGAGCAGCCGCTGCAGGTGGGGAGGTGCATCCTCCACCGCCCGGGCGGCGACCGTCGGCGCCAGACCGAAGCCGGCCAGGGAGAGGACGAACTCCTGCTCCGGCAGCGGGAGGCGCAGCGTGCGTGCGACTGCGTCGAGCACGGACCGCGACGGGTTGATGGGGCGCCCCTGCTCCAGCCACGTGTACCAGGTGACGCTGACGCCGGAGAGGTAGGCGACCTCCTCGCGGCGCAAGCCCACGTCGCGCGTGCGCCCGACTGGCGGGAGGCCGTAGTCGGCCCGCGGGGCCTGCTCGCGCCGGGAGCGCAGGAACCGCCCGAGCTCCCGGCGGCGGTCCTCGATGTCTGGCACGACGTCGATACTAGTGCTCTCACTACTAGTATCAACGCTGACTTCCGTTGCTGAGCCGGCGGCCGAAGGATGGGAGCATGCCTCCACTCCGTTCACGGACCGTCACGCACGGTCGCAACATGGCCGGCGCCCGCGCACTGCTGCGCGCCGCCGGCGTCGCCCGCGAAGACTTCGGCAAGCCGATCATCGCGGTCGCGAACAGCTTCACCGAGTTCGTCCCCGGCCACACGCACCTGCAGCCGGTCGGCCGCATCGTCTCGCAGGCCATCCACGACGCCGGCGGCATCGCCCGCGAGTTCAACACGATCGCCGTCGACGACGGCATCGCGATGGGCCACGGCGGGATGCTGTACTCGCTGCCGTCGCGCGAGCTGATCGCCGACTCGGTCGAGTACATGGTCAACGCGCACTGCGCCGACGCGATCGTCTGCGTCTCGAACTGCGACAAGATCACGCCGGGCATGCTGCTCGCGGCCCTGCGCCTCAACATTCCGGTCGTGTTCGTCTCCGGCGGCCCGATGGAGGGCGGCCGCACCACGCTCGTCGACGGCACCGTGCGCAAGCTCGACCTCATCTCGGCGATCGCCGACTCCGCGAACGACAGCGTGAGCGACACCGACCTGTTCCGCATCGAGGAGAACGCCTGCCCGACCTGCGGTTCGTGCTCCGGGATGTTCACCGCCAACTCGATGAACTTCCTGACCGAGGCGCTCGGCCTCGCCCTGCCGGGCAACGGCTCGACCCTCGCGACCCACACCGCGCGCCGCGCGCTCTACGAGAAGGCCGGCGCGACCGCCGTCGAGCTCGCGCACCGCTACTACGACCAGGACGACGAGTCGGTCCTCCCCCGTTCGATCGCGACCAGCGCCGCCTTCGGCAACGCCATGGCGCTCGACATCGCGATGGGCGGGTCGACCAACACGATCCTCCACCTGCTCGCGGCCGCCCGCGAAGGCGGCATCGACTACGACCTGACCGACATCGACGCCCTGTCGCGCCGCGTGCCGTGCCTGTCGAAGGTCGCCCCCAACGGCGCCGCGCTCGTGGAGGACGTGCACCGCGCGGGCGGCGTCCCCGCCCTGCTGGGCGAGCTCGACCGCGCCGGCCTGCTCGACCGCGGCGTCCACAGCGTGCACGCCGCGACGCTCGAGACCTGGCTGGCCGACTGGGACATCCGCGGCGGCTCGGCGACGCCCGAGGCGATCGAGCTGTTCCACGCGGCCCCCGGCGGCGTGCGCTCGTCGTCCGCCTTCTCGCAGTCCGAACGCTGGCACGAGCTCGACCTCGACGCGACGACCGGCGTGATCCGGGATGTCGCCCACGCGTACTCGAAGGACGGCGGCCTCGCCATCCTCCGCGGCAACCTCGCCCCCGACGGCGCCGTGGTGAAGACCGCGGGCGTCGACGAGAGCATCCTCACCTTCTCCGGGCCCGCCGTCGTGGTGGACTCGCAGGAGGCCGCGGTCGAGGCGATCCTCGGCAAGCGGGTCAACGAGGGCGACGTCGTCGTGATCCGCTACGAGGGCCCGCGCGGAGGCCCCGGGATGCAGGAGATGCTGTACCCCACCTCCTTCCTGAAGGGCCGTGGTCTCGGCGCCAAGTGCGCGCTCATCACCGACGGACGCTTCTCGGGCGGCACCTCCGGCCTCTCCATCGGGCACGTCTCGCCCGAGGCGGCGGCCGGCGGCCTGATCGCGCTCGTCGAGGACGGCGACACGATCAGCATCGACGTGCGCACCCGCGCGCTGCGCCTGGACGTGCCGGACGCCGTGCTCGACGCCCGCCGCGAGGCGCTGGAGGCCGGGCGCGGCTACCGTCCGCTCGATCGCGACCGCCCGGTGTCAGCGGCGCTGCGCGCGTACGCCGCGATGGCGCTCTCGGCCGACAAGGGCGCCGCGCGGGACGTCGACCAGCTGGAAGCGCGCGTTCGTACTTTCGGGTGATTCGCCGACGGCGGGGATCCGTCAGGCTGGAGGCATGACTCCCCGCCTGCTCTACCGGATCCTCGCCGTCGCCGAAGCCGTCACCTGGACGCTCCTCATCGTCGGGATGCTGCTGAAGTACGTGGTCGGGGTGGGCGACTGGCCGGTGGTCGTGGCCGGGCCGATCCACGGCTTCGTGTTCATCACCTATGCGATCGCCGCCGCACTCGTGGGGGTCAACCAGCGCTGGCGGATCCCGCTCATCGTGCTCGCGGTCGCGACGGCCGTCGTCCCCTACACGACCATCCCGTTCGACCTCTGGGCCGACCGGACCGGACGGCTCGACGGCGGCTGGCGCACGGCGCCGACGGAGGACCCGCGCGACCACACCTGGTTCGGGAGGCTGTTCCGCTGGATGCTGACCCACGTCGCCGTCCTCGCGACCTCGCTGGCCATCCTCGCCGTCGTGATCATGGCGGCCCTGCTGGCGATCGGACCGCCGAAGCTCTCCTGAGCCGGGACTCCCCGTGCCCGCCCGCACCCGCTAGCGTGTCGCGTGTTCGCACCGATCATCGACGACGGAGGGCACCATGGCAGGCAAGTTCGAGCTCTACAAGGACAAGGCGGGCGAGTACCGCTTCCGGCTGAAGGCCGCCAACGGCGAGGTCATCGCGACCTCGGAGGGCTACGCCAGCAAGTCCGGCGCGCAGAACGGCATCGCGTCGGTGCAGAAGAACGCCCCGACCGCGGAGGTCGTGGAGCTCGACACCTGACGGAGGGCGTCGCGCGGGCGCGTGGCGCCCGCTAGTCCGTGCGGTTCCGGGGTTTCGGCGGCTTCGGCGGCATGGCCGCGACGAGTTCGAGCGCGCGCCCGATCCACTCGTGCAGCCGATCGGGATCGTCCCGCCACGCGTCCGGGAACGCGACGTAGCCCCCCAGCGGCCGGTCGGCCGGCCCGTACGGTCCCGCGCCCTCGATGGCGAGGAGTTCGTCGCGCGCCGCCTCGTCCGGCAGCCGCACCCCGAGCACGTCACCGAACGTCCCGGCGAACATGTGGCCGTTCACGAACGCCGCGACGTTCGCGAACATCGGCTTGACGACGACCCCAGGCGCGTCGGGAACCACGGAGCGGAACAGCTCCTGCGTCTCCTGCGACGGCCGTGGCACATGCATAGCGGGCCTCCTCGAGCGCCAGGGTAATGCGGCAGGCGTCCGTTCGGGAACCACCCTCGGGGGTTCGGACACTATAGAGATGTGAGGGGATTCCTGCTCGACGAGCCCGCTGTGCTCGATCGCATCCATGACGGAGACGCCGACGCGTTCGGCGCGCTCTTCGATCTGCACCACGACCGCGTGTTCCGGCAGGCCCTGCGGCTGACGTCGTCGGTGCACGACGCCGAAGACGTCACCGCCGTCGTCTTCATGGAGGCCTGGCGGCGCCGTGACGCGATGCGCGTCGTCAACGGGTCGGTCATCGGCTGGCTCCTCGTGACCGCGAACAATGTGCACCGCAACCATCTGCGCTCGTCACGGCGCTACCGGGTGGCGCTCGGCACCCTCCCACCACCCGAGAACACCCCCGACCACTCCGGGGCGGTGGATGACCGGCTCGACACGGACGCGCGCCGCACCGCCGTGCGTGCCGCGCTCGCCCGCCTCCCGAAGCGCGACCAGGACATCATCACGCTCTGCGTGTTCGAGGAGCTGAGCACGACGGATGCCGCCGAGGCTCTCGGCGTCGCCGCTGGCACCGTGAAATCCCGATTGTCCCGCGCCAAGGCGCGCCTCGCCGAGCTGCTCGGCGAGGACGGCGTCACCGATATCGACGACCGGAAGAACGGAGGAGAGCGATGACCGAGCCCACCTTCGACCCGCGCCGCAAGGCCGCCATCCGCGAGCTGATCGTGCAGAACGCGGCGACCCATGGCCGCGTTCTAGGTCGCAAACGCACCGCGTTCGTGGTGACGCTGGTACTCCTCGCCGTCGGCATCTCGGGCGGAGGCGTGGCGTATGCCCTCGGAACCGGGCTGCTCGAAACAGCGCCGGTGGCGAGCCCGACGCCGACGCCGATCCCCACGCCTGCCGAGACACCCACACCGACGGCACCGCCGACCGCCACTTCGACGCACACACCGACCCCGACGATCGACGCGGCCGACCCGTCGACCTGGACCATCGGTTTCGACGGGGTGGGGCCGGCGAAGCTCGGGATGTCGCTGACGGACGCGGCAGCCGCCCTTCCCACCTTCGACGATGCCACCGATCCGCTGTGTGCCCCCGGCCAACGCAACTTCGGCGACCGCGCTGGGACGTCCTCGCTAGTCTTGTTCGGCAGGGCGGCCTCCGACGACGACCTCGTGACGATCATCGTGAGCGGCGGACGCGTCGGCGCCAGCGCGTCCACGCGTCCGCACACGGCCGAAGGCATCGGAGTCGGGTCGACCCTGGAGGAGCTGACCGCGGCCTATGACGACCTGGCCGTCACGGGCACCTACTCGAACATCGACGGAACGCACCCACGTTTCTACGGGCTCAGCGGTGCCGGTGCCACCTGGATCACCTTCGAGGTGCTGCACGGCGTGGTCGACCGCATCCTGGTCGGTCCCTCCCAGACGATCCCGTCGGAGTACTGCCCCGCGTAACCCCCGGTAGACTGGCCTGCATCCCCCGCTTCCGCCTGCAGCCTGGAGTGCCCGCGTGACCGACACCACCGCCCAGCACGTCGTCGACACCGTCGCGAACGCGATCGAGACTCCCGAGAAGGAGCAGCCGTTCGCGGCGCTCGGACTCAAGGAGGACGAGTACGCGCAGATCCGCGAGATCCTCGGCCGCCGCCCCACCAGCGGCGAGCTGGCGATGTACTCGGTGATGTGGTCGGAGCACTGCTCCTACAAGTCGTCGAAGATCTACCTGCGCCAGTTCGGCCAGAAGGTCTCCCCCGCCATGAAGAAGAACCTCATGGTCGGCATGGGCGAGAACGCGGGCG
The DNA here is from genome assembly GCF_042883605.1 of Leifsonia sp. NPDC058194. Classification (NCBI taxonomy): domain Bacteria; kingdom Bacillati; phylum Actinomycetota; class Actinomycetes; order Micrococcales; family Microbacteriaceae; genus Leifsonia; species Leifsonia sp. NPDC058194. Next base: position 335,666 of record NZ_JBHVVL010000005.1, read on the forward strand.
TCGTCGACGTCGGCGAGGGCTGGGCGGTCACCTTCAAGGTGGAGTCGCACAACCACCCCTCCTACATCGAGCCGTTCCAGGGCGCCGCGACCGGCGTCGGCGGCATCGTGCGCGACATCATCTCGATGGGCGCGCGCCCGGTCGCCGTGATGGACCAGCTGCGCTTCGGCGCCATCGACGACCCCGACACCGCCCGCGTCGTCCACGGCGTCGTCTCGGGCATCTCGTTCTACGGCAACTGCCTCGGCCTGCCGAACATCGGCGGCGAGACCTACTTCGACCCGATCTACCAGGGCAACCCGCTGGTCAACGCCCTGTCGGTCGGCGTGCTGCGTCACGAGGACCTCCACCTCGCCAACGCCTCCGGCGCCGGCAACAAGGTCGTGCTGTTCGGCGCCCGCACCGGCGGCGACGGCATCGGGGGCGCGAGCATCCTCGCCTCCGACACGTTCTCCGCGGGCGGCCCGACCAAGCGTCCTGCCGTTCAGGTCGGCGACCCGTTCGCCGAGAAGGTGCTCATCGAGTGCTGCCTGGAGCTGTTCCGCGACAAGCTCGTCGAGGGCATCCAGGACCTGGGCGCTGCCGGGATCTCGTGCGCAACCAGCGAGCTCGCCTCCAACGGCGACGGCGGCATGTACGTCGAGCTCGACAAGGTGCTGCTGCGCGACCCGTCGCTCACCGCCGAGGAGATCCTCATGTCGGAGAGCCAGGAGCGCATGATGGCGGTCGTCAAGCCCGAGCTGCTCGACGCCTTCCTCGCCGTCACCGCCAAGTGGGACGTCGAGACCAGCGTGCTGGGCGAGGTCACCGAGACCGGCCGCCTCGTCATCGACTGGAAGGGCGAGGAGATCGTCAACGTCGACCCGCGAACGGTCGCGGTCGACGGCCCGGTGTACGAGCGCCCGGTCGCCTACCCGACCTGGATCGACGCCCTGCAGGCCGACTCGGCCTCGCGTCTCGCCCGCCCGCAGGACGGCGACGCGCTGCGCGAGCAGGTGCTGGCGCTCCTCGGCTCCGCGAACCTGGCCGACAAGGGCTGGATCACCGACCAGTACGACTACTTCGTCGGCGGCAACACGGCCCTCGCCTTCCCCGACGACGCCGGCATGGTCCGCGTCGACGAGGAGAGCGGGCTCGGCTTCGCGATCGCGACCGACGCGAACGGCCGCTACTGCCAGCTCGACCCGAGGGAGGGCGCGAAGCTCGCCCTCGCCGAGGCCTACCGCAACGTCGCCGCGTCTGGCGCGGTGCCCGCCGCGGTCACCGACTGCCTCAACTTCGGCAGCCCGGAGAACCCCGAGGTCATGTGGCAGTTCTCGCAGGCCGTCGAGGGCCTGTCGGACGCCTGCCTCGAGCTCGAGATCCCGGTCACCGGCGGCAACGTCTCCTTCTACAACCAGACCGGCGACGTGCCCATCTTCCCGACCCCGGTCGTCGGCGTGCTCGGCGTGATCGACGACGTCGCGCGCCGCATCCCCGCCGGCTGGCAGGACGAGGGCGAGAACATCTACCTGCTCGGCGTCACCCGCGAGGAGCTCGACGGCTCCGCCTGGGCCGGCACCATCCACGGTCACCTCGGCGGTCGGCCGCCCGCGGTCGACCTGGCCGCCGAGCGCACGCTCGCGGAGACCCTGCACGCGGCGTCGGTGGAGGGACTGGTCTCCTCCGCGCACGACCTCGCCGACGGCGGCCTCGCTCAGGCCCTCGCCGAGAGCGTGATGCGCTTCGGCGTCGGTGCGCGCGTCTGGCTGGGCGAGATCGTCGAGCGCGACGGCGTGGACGCGGCGACCGCCCTGTTCAGCGAGTCCACCGCCCGCGTCATCGTCTCGGTGCCGCGCGAGGACGACGTGAAGTTCCGCGGGCTCTGCGAGGGCCGCGGCGTCCCCCTCCTGCGCATCGGCGTCACCGACGCCGAGCTCGGCGCGCAGCCGGTGCTCGAGGTGCAGGACCAGTTCACCGTCGGCCTGGAGGAGCTGCGCGCGACGCACCGCTCCACCCTCCCGGAGCGCTTCGGCCCGGTCGTCGGCTGACCGCTAACCATCCGTCACGAAACGCCGTGTCCGCATCGCCGGGCACGGCGTTTCGCGTCAACTCGATGCGATGACGGGTCTGCGGGTCAGGACGCGCACACGCTGCTGGGTGAGCAGGATGCCCACGATCACGATGAGCGCGCCCACGGGCTCGTTCCAGCTGAGGTGCTCACCGAGCACCAGGATGCCCAGCGCGACACCGACGACCGGCGTCACGTAGGTGACCCCGGAGGTGGCCGTCGGCCCCCACGCGCGCAGCACGTTCATGTTCCAGATGTAGACCACGCCCGTCCCGAGCATCCCGAGCGCGAGCAGGCTGAGCAGCACCGGCCAGCTGAAGGTGATCGGACCCAGGGCGACGACCGGGGTCAGCACGATCATGATGACGGCGGCGATCCCGATGTTGAGGAAGGCCGTGGTGGTCGCCGGGATGGCGCGGTGGCTGATGAACTTGCGGATGTAGCCGAAGCTGAAGCCGTAGCAGGTCACGGCGCCGAGGCAGGCGAGCTGGCCCCAGACGCTGCCGCTCAGGGCGGCGATGCTCCACGGGCCGACGACGACGATCACGCCGACGACGCCGATCAGCACGCCGAGCACCTGGTCGCGGTTGAGCTTCTCGACGCGGAAGGCGACCGTCACCAGGATCGCCGTGGTGATCGGGGTGACCGCGTTGTAGATGCTGGCCAGACTCGACGACACGTACTGCTCCGCCCACGCGAACAGCAGGAACGGCACCACGCAGTAGGAGATCGCGACGACGGTGAAGTGCAGCCACACGATCGGCTCGCGCGGCAGCCTGCTGCGCATGATCAGGACGATGACGCCGAGCGTGACGGCACCGAACACGAGACGCGCCCACGCGACCTGGCCGAAGGACACCCCGTCGAGGGCGATCTTCATGAACAGGAAGCTGGCTCCCCAGATGAGCCCCATGGCGACGAACTGCAGTGCGACCTTCACTCTGCGAGGCTAGTGGCTGCCACCGACGCCGGCTGGCGGGAATCGGACCCGGCGCAGCACTCTGTCCGGACCTTTGCGATCGCTGGCCGGATCTCCCTTCCGGAGGCCAGACTGGAGCCCGGGAATACTCCGACGCACTCTGCGTTATATGCGTTTGCATAGAAACGGCGAGACGAAAACCACAAGGAGCCAGCCATGCAGTACGGAATCTTCTCCGTCAGCGACATCACCCGCGACCCGGTCTCGGGCCACACGCCCAGCGAGGCCGAGCGCATCGACGGCATCGTCACGATCGCGAAGCACGCGGAGGAGGTCGGGCTCGACGTCTTCGCCATCGGCGAGCACCACAACCCGCCGTTCTTCTCCTCCTCGCCGACGACGCTGCTCTCGCACATCGCAGCCCTCACGAAGACCCTCACGGTCACCACGTCCACGACCCTGATCACCACGAACGACCCCGTGCGCATCGCCGAGGAGTACGCGATGCTCCAGCACCTCTCCAAGGGCCGGATGGACCTGATGCTCGGCCGCGGCAACACCGGCCCGGTGTACCCGTGGTTCGGCAAGGACATCCGCCAGAGCCTGCCGCTCGCGCTCGAGAACTACAACCTCCTGAACCGCCTCTGGCGTGAGGACGTCGTGGACTGGGAAGGGCGCTTCCGCACCCCGCTGCAGGGCTTCACGTCGACGCCGCGCCCTCTGGACGACGTGCCGCCCTTCGTGTGGCACGGCAGCATCCGCACCCCGGAGATCGCCGAGCAGGCCGCCTTCTACGGCGACGGGTTCTTCGCGAACAACATCTTCTGGCCCAAGGAGCACTACCAGCGACTGATCGCCTTCTACCGCGAGCGCTTCGAGCACTACGGCCACGGCACCGCGAAGGAGGCGATCGTCGGCCTCGGCGGCCAGGCCTACATCGCCAAGAACTCGCAGGACGCCAAGAACGAGTTCCGCCCCTACTTCAACGAGGCGCCGGTGTACGGCAACGGCCCGACGATGGAGGAGTTCACCGAGGCGACCCCGCTCACCGTGGGCAGCCCGCAGGAGGTCATCGACAAGACGCTGACCTTCCGCGAGTGGGCCGGCGACTACCAGCGCCAGCTGTTCTTGATGGACCACGCGGGCCTGCCGCTGAGCACCGTGCTCAAGCAGCTCGACCTGCTCGGCGAGGAGGTCGTCCCCGTGCTCCGCAAGGAGACCGAGGCCCGCAAGGACCCGCAGACGCCCGACGCCCCGACGCACGCCTCGCTCGTCGCCGCCAAGTACGGCGACGGGGAGGCCCGGCAGCCGCGTCCCAACGCGAACCGCGGGGACAACGTGACCGGCGCGTCCCCCTACCAGGACACCGAGGAGAAGTTCCAGGCCACGTTCCCGTCGCTCTGAGCGACCGGCCTGAGATCGAGATCGAGAGAAGGACACGATGACGAACACCGAACAGCGGCCGTTCCGCGTGGTGGTGGTGAACGCCGGCGTCAGCGACCCGTCGTCCACCAAAATGCTGGCCGACCGGCTGGCACTGCGGGTGGAGGCGGCCGCCCAGCGCGACGGCCGCACGGTCGAGACGATGCACCTCGACCTGCGCGAGCTGCTGCCGGAGCTCTCCGGCGCGCTCGCCTCCGGTCACCTCGGGCCGAAGTTCACGAAGGCGATCGAGGCGCTGAAGGCGGCGGACGGCATCATCGCGACGGCGCCCGTCTACAAGGCCGGCCCGAGCGGACTGTTCAGCTCGTTCTTCCAGGTGATCGACAACGACCTCCTGATCGCCAAGCCGGTCGTGCTCGGCGCGACGGCGGGCACCGCCCGGCACGCGCTCGTGGTCGACGAGCAGATGCGCTCGATGTTCGCCTTCCTGCGCACGATGACCACCCCGACATCGGTGTTCGCCTCGACGGAGGACTGGCAGGACAAGTCGCTCGGCAAGCGCATCGACCGGGCCGCGCGCGAGCTGGTCGTGCTCATGGAGAGCGAGGTGGAGGCCAAGATCACGGACTCCTCGTGGGACCACTACCAGCACGAGTTCGGCTCGGCGGGCGGCGACGAGCTCGGGATCGACCTGAGCTCCGATCTGATGAGGCTGGCCGCGGGCGGCTCACTCGGAGCGCCCCGCTCGTAGCCTCCTGTGCAGAAGCGGGGCCCCGGCCCCAACCGGGCCCCCGGCTGTGTGGCCCGGGCCCCCGGGGCGTATAAACAAAAGTCGCGGCCGACGACCACCCAAGTGTTTATGTCTGTGTGGGGTAGAAAAGAGTAGCA
>NZ_JBHVVL010000006.1:0-203568 GCF_042883605.1 Leifsonia sp. NPDC058194
ATGGCGATGCGCGTCGAGGCGGCGAGATCGAGTGGCCGATGTACCCACGTCGACGCGACGATCCCCGAGCCCTGGCCGACCACCGCCGCGCGCGGGAGGATGTCGAGGCCGGTCTGCTCGACCCCGGCTCGAGATGGACGCTCGGGGACTACCGCCAGGCCGCGTGAGCCAACGTGGCCGGCGTGAGTAGTCTGTGGCCATGACGGATGCCGCAGCTGCACCTCAACCGGAATCGCGAGCCGACCTGAGGGTCTCGATCCACGAAGACCCGCTTCTCCCCCTCCGCATGGTCCAGGACGACATCAGCGCTGCGGCGCAGCTCGTCGCCCTCAGCATGTGGCTCGGTCATTCGTTCATCGACGAGTTCGACGATCGTGACGACCTGCTCTCCAGCGAAGCGATCGACTTCTTGCAGGTGCGGCGCCTTCACTACGGCAGCCCCTTGATGATCGACTTCCAGATGGTTTCCTGGGCGGCCAGCTGGGCTATCTCGGCTACCCCGACCATCCTCGCCATCGCGAACGGCATCGGCCGCTTGCGACTGAATTTCGCGAATGCGAGCGAGTCGAACGCTCGCCGAGACCTCGCGTACGAAGAAGCCGCTTCAACGCGATCGGAACGACGCTCACGAGAGTTCCACGACCAACTCGACCAGATCGAACAGGTCATCGAAAGTCTTCGTCCCAGGTTGACCGACGAAGACGTGCGCCTCGCCGACCACTTCCTCAACCAGGCACGACTCAAGCCCGATCTGCTCCAGAAATCGGTGGAGGGAGTGTTCGCGCTGTCACAGAAGACCGTGAGGGTCGAGTCGCTTCCTGCCACAGTCGGCGGGGACGACAACGACGACATCGACACGGTCGAGGACTGAGGCTCTACTCCCCCACCTGATCCGATGCTTCATGCCCGGCGCCGGCCTCGGCCGAGTACCGCTGCCACGATCGGATGAGCTCGAGCGCCGGCTGCTCCCCCGCTGCCACGACGCGCGCGATCTCGTTCGCGTAGATGTTCCGCATATCCTCGGCCGCGCGCTTCAGCGGCCCGTCGTGTTCCCCCATGGTGGGTTGAGCGTAAGCGTGACCACCGTCAACTGATAGCCCCGCATCAGAGGCACTCCCCCGACCGCACGTCGGCCGGTACCACCCTCTCAGCGGCCGTGTACGCCGATCTGAGCCGCTTACCCCCAATTTTGAGCCCAGCACCCGTCACTCCCCCAGTTCGCCCGATACAGAAGAATTCGCGCTAACCAGAGCGTCCAGAAATGCCAGACAGCGCAATCGGGCAATGTTGGCACACCCAGAAACGCCAGCAATGCCAGACACGCCAGCGCTGCCAGAAATACCCGATAGCGCAAACCAGACTGTGCAGTACAGAACTGCCAGACATAGCAGAAAGCCCCGATAGCGCTGTCTGGATATAGCAGCATCTCCAGACTCAACAGATAGGGCAATCGGGCAGTTCCGGCAATGCCCGACTCGCCAGACGATCCAGAACGTCTGGACGCTCCAGATAGCTACACTCGTGCCCGACAGCTGCCGGCACCGAGGGCAGCGGATTCATCAGTGAGATCGGACTGAAATGGCGGAATTCGACTTCGACCGCAGCGACCTGCAGCAGGTCGTCGCGTTGATCAACGGCAAGGGCGGCGTCGGCAAGACGACGATCACCACCAACAGTGGGGGACTGCTCGCGGCAGATGGGTGGCGCGTTCTCGCCGTCGACCTCGACCCCCAGGGCAACGTCGGTCTCGACCTCGGCTACGCCGACACGGAGCAGGATGACGACGGGAAGGAACTCTCGAAGGCCCTGGTCTATGGCGACGCGCCCCGGCCGCTGAAGAACGTGCGCCCGGGCCTCGACGTGCTGCCCGGCGGCCACCACCTCGAGGGAGCGGCGGCCACGCTTGCCTCCAAGATCGGCAAGGGCGGTCGCGCGGCCGCCGAGGGCAAGATGGCGCTGGCGATCGCGCTCTCGCACATCTCAGCGGACTACGACATCATCCTGATCGACTGCCCGCCGAACATCGACGTCCTCCAAACCGTAGCGGTGGCCGCCGCCCGGTACGTGTTGATCCCGACCAAGACGGACGCTGCGAGCAAGAAGGGTCTCATCCTCACGGCGAACAGACTCGATCAGGTCCTCGATCTCAACCCCGAGCTCGACTTGCTCGGCATCGTGCTCTTCGGCACCTCCCAGAGCGCGAAGCGCGTGCGCAAGGAGTACGTCGACGAAGTGAACGAGGTCCTCGGCGTCACGAATGCCGACGGCATTGTGTTCCAGAGCTTCATCAGCCACTCGGAAGCGACTGCAAAGCAGACGCGCAACAAGGGCCTGCTGGCCCATGAGGTCGACGACGCGGTCCGCACCGCCCCGAAGTGGTACGAGTCGTTGAAGAGGGGCGAGAAGATCGCGAGCCCGGGACCCGTCTCGGCGCAGTCCGTGGCCGACAGCCTGCAAGCCGTCACGCAGGAGCTCGTCGCCCGCTTCACCGAGCGCGCGCAGGCAGCTGAGGGAGAACAGGAGACCGCCGATGTCTGAGACCAGCTCTGAACCCAGCTCGCGTCCCGTTGGGGGACCGCCGCCGCGTCGCGCGGCCAAGCCGGCGCCGGCGAGCTCGCTCATCAAGCGGAACCGGCCCCAGCCGTCGTTCGCCGCCGCCGAGGAGGTCGCGACCGAGGCACCTGTCACCGAGACCTCACCTGTGCCCTCTGCTGATGTCGAGTCCGGAACGGCGCTGCAGGACGCCCGCAACGTCGAGCCGGCGATCGCCCCTGTCGCGTTTCTGGATCACCCGGAAGCCGCTACGGCTGCGTCGACGGCTGCTCCCGACGCCGGGCCGACGGTGGAGCCGCCTACGGTGGCGCCGAGCGTCGCTCAGGCAGCGCCGGTCGTCGACCCTGCGCCGCCGGTGTCCGTCGCCCCGCGTGTCGAGGAAGGGGATCCGCTCGTCAACGCGACCTTCCGCGTCCGCCGCAGCTCGAAGAAGGCGTTCGACGCCGCCTTCCTGGCCGCCAAGTTGCACGAGGGGTGGCCGAGCGCCGAGGCGTTCTTCCAGGACCTCCTGGAGCGTGAGACGAGGCGGATCGAGCAGGCCTACAACGACGGGCAGCCGTTCCCGGTCCGTGAGAAGGCCCTGCCGCGCGGTCGGCCGATCGGCTCGTAACCCGGCAGTCCGGTTACAGGGCGGGGGAGTGGAGACGTGACACACCGCGCCATCTCACTCGCTCGCTCGACGTGCACGCCGAGAATGACAGGAATCCACCGGTCGTGAAGTACGCGGCCGCCGACCCCGACAGGACCCCGAAGCATGTCTGCTGAGAGCGAGTTCCAGGACGAGGTGTCCCGCGGCGACGAGCTCGAGCCGGCCGAGATCGAAGAAGAGCGCTGGTCGGGTCTGATCGTGCCGCGGGCGCGGCTGAAGATGCTCGACTTCGCCACGAAGGCGGAGCAGGGCGCCGAGGACCAGAACGTGGGCTTCTCGGCCCGTCTGTTCGCCCAGGTCTCGCTCCCGCAGCGCAACCCGGGGGAGATCCCGTACTACGAGCGCCGCAACGGCAACGTCACGCTCACGATGAGCCCCGCGCTCATCACCAAGCGCGACCGGACGAAGGTGCGGAAGTACCCCTACGGCATCTACCCGCGCCTGGCGCTCACCTACGTGGCCACGGAGGCGTTCCTGACCCAGAGCCCCGTCGTCGACCTCGGCCGCAGCATGCGCTCTTTCCTGTCGAAGCTGAACGTCGAGTACAGCGGCCGCAACGCGAACATCGTCAAGGACCAGCTCGCCGCGCTCTTTGGCGCCCAGCTGTCCGTCGAGGGCCTGGCCGTCAACGAGTCCGGGCACGGCACCGTGTCCGAGTACTTCCAGATCGCCAAGAGCGTGAGCCTCTGGTGGGCGAACCGGGAGGAGCTCGGCGATGAGGGGCTCTGGGCGTCCGAGGTGCACCTCTCGGAGGAGTTCTTCAACTCGATCAAGGCGTCGCCGGTCCCCGTCGACCTCAAGGCCATCCGCGCGCTCGGGGGCAGCAGCCTGCGGATCGACCTGTACATCTGGGCCACGTACCGGATGTACTACCTGACCAAGCCGACCCGCATCAAGTGGGCCGACCTCAGCAACCAGTTCGGCGCCCAATACGGCCGCCTGCGCGCGTTCAAGGCCGCCTTCATCAAGGAGCTGCAGGCGGTGCAGATCGTCTACCCGGCGCTGAACGCCGAGGTCACCCAGGACTACTTGATCCTGCGGCCGTCGCTGACCCACGTGCGCTCGAACAAGCCGTACAAGAGCCTCGACCCGAAGGAGCGCCAGGCCGAGTAGGGAGCGGGCCAGCACTTCGTCCCAGCTACGCCTCGCGCGCTCGAAGAACGGGTGTCTCACCACGCAGGTCGAGGACGTGCCGCTTCACGTCCTCGAGCATCATCTCCAGGTCCTTCTGCAGCTCGGCGGCCGTCTCGCCCTCCGCGGCCTCAGACGGGCTCGTGTAGCCCCAGACGCCGCCGTCGCGGCCTGGATGCACCTCCGCCACGCTCCAGCGCTCCACGCCGTCGACGAGCTCCACAGCGGCCGCGTAGTGCCAATGGCCGGCGGACTGTGACTCGGCGCTCATGCGGTTCGGGAAGACGGACGAGGCGCCACCCGTCGATCTTCGCTCCAAACGGCGCCGTCGCGCTCGTTGAAGGCGAGGATGACGCACGCCACGGGGCGCCCGAAGAGGTCCGCGTAGGGACGCCCGTATCGGCGAACGATCTCGGCGAGGTCCGCTTCGATGACGTCCTCGGCCAGTCTCTGGTGATACTTGAGGTCGACGATGAGGCGGTCGAGAGGCCTTTCGTCGAGGAAGGGGAGCCGCACCAGAAGGTCGGCTCGTGCAGCTACGCGTCGACCGCCGTCATTGACGTAGTGGACCATGTGGCGTTCGTCGATAAACCAGCCGGCAGCATCCATCGCCTCCGCGAGCATCGCCTCCCATCCGTGCCGTGTCGCACGCGACGCAATCGCCTTGGCAGCCGCCTGGGTGGCGCCAGGGAGCCTCTCGAGGACCCAGTCGCGCTGCCGTGAGCTGAAGGCCATGAAGTTGTCGTATGCGATAGAGAACTCGAACCCGCCGTGGTCGACCAGCATGCGCGCCTCGAACTCGAACTTCGACGGATTCTGGTGCGAGAGGTACTCGTGGAGCTTTCCGACGATGATCTCGGTCTTCTCGCGGTACTTCTTGCGTGAGGCCGGTCCGGTGAGGTCGTAGGGCTTGGCCGCGACGCGGGTTGCGCAAGCACCGGCGAGGGTGCCGAGCATCATCTCCGGTGTCGTCTCTTTGCCGTGGCCAACCATTCGTGTCGTCTGCCTTTCGTCGTCGGCTCGTGGCCGCAGAATAGCGTCCTCCACCGACGCCGCGTCGCGGGGTCATTTGGTGGCGCAGGTGAAGCACCGCGGATCGCGGGGTCATTTGGTGGCGCGCGTACAGGGGCACTCGCTGGCTCGCCGCTCCGGGGTCAATTGGTGGCGCACCTTACGCGGCTCGATCACCACAGGGTGCTCGCTGGGATCAATCGGTGGCGCATCTGGGGTCATTCGGTGGCGGAAGTCGTGGAGATGTCGCCGTTCGCGGGGTCATTCGGTGGCGCCCGAAACCGTGCATCCTGGGGTCATTCGGTGGCGCAGCGCCATGGGATCAATCGGTGGCGGGGGAGTGGGGTCAATCAGTGGCGGATTCTGGGGTCATTCGGTGGCGCAGACGGTCTCGACAGCGGAGATCTTCCGCCACAAGATGTCCCCGGATTCCGTGGGATCAATCGGTGGCGAGATGGGGTGCTTCGGTGGCGCACCTGGGATCAACGGGTGGCGGAGTTGGGGTCATCCGGTGGCGCATGCAGCCCCGCCAACAGCCCGCTATGCCAGTCGTGGAGCGGAAGTTGAGCCCTGTGGGGAGCCGCCCCCTGTAGTTCTACCTGTAGCTCTTCCTGTCCAAAACCGGATTCTTAACGCAACCACAGAGCGAATCGGCCCAGATCGTGCGCCAAGCCCCAGGTGAATTCCCGGTTGGAGATCGCTCTCGTGCCCATGAATTGGTGGCGCAAGAGGTGCGAAACAGACCTCGGGGAGGCGACCACATCCGGATTCGAGGGCAAGGAAGCGCGCAGCGGTTCCGCGGCGGCCGCAAGCGGAGCGCGCGAGTGGTTCCCGTCAGCGAGGCCACAGGGGCTGCTAGCAGTCCCTGCGCCTGGCGCTTTGATTGGCCTTATTCAGCCGCCTGGAGCCCAAGAAACTTGGTTACCCGTGGCCGAAAAGAACCAAAACTCCGTGTAAGTGCCGATCATCCACGCGGTAAATACTCCGTTCGTGTTGGTGTCCCCGTCGCTGTAGAAGGGGGGCGCAACGGAGTAGCGGCGGAACTGCACTAATTCCGGCCCATGCGTGGTGAAGTATCCGTAGTACACAAGCGCCCAAATCTGCAGATCCGATCCAGATAGCACCTTGGTCCATACACCGGGAGGGATAGCGACAGGGGGCGCTAGGTCGTCGGGGGCCACCTTTTCGTTATCGCCGCCCTTGCTCACGAAATCATCCCATGCGGCCTGCGATCGACTTCGTGCCTCCCCAGCGATGTAGAGCTTGGTCAATAGATCGCTTGCGTCCAAGATAGGAAAGAACTGCGCAGGCAGATTCCCGGGAGCCGAATCTGCTTGCCCGAGCGGTTCGAGAGCAGCCGACAACTCGGCATTGCCTTCGATCGGATATCGGATTGACTGGGACGCGACCTGTAGCGGCGTTACCAGGTTCGGTGCGATCTCGTTGAGAGTGTTGACCAGCTGTGGTGTGTCAAATATCTTAACGGAATCCGATTGGGTCATAGGAAATCTCCCCCTTCGCTTTGACTGGTTGCGCGGCCCCTACCAACCAGGTCGCGGATCTCGCTCGACACGATGCCAGCCGAGCGGCGCCTGATTATGCAACCGTGAGTCATGGGTTGGCAACCGGCTCTTAGTGGGCAGTTTCTTAGGCCAAAGAAGCCCGCAGCGGTTCCGCGCCGGTAGGAAGCGGAGCGTGCCAGTGATTCCTATCAGCGAGACGGCTACGGCATTACGAAGCCAAGTCCCGCTCGCACGGTGGCCAGGGCGAGTTCCTCCGTCATTGCCCAAGGTCGCTCACGCAGCAGCTGTTCCATTTCGGCCCGGTCGATGCCGTCGAGCCACTTGACGTACTCGTCGTACTCGCCGCGCCACAGCTCGTTGCCAGGGTCGTCGAGTGCGGTCATGAACTTCGTGACGATCGACTCCCATTCCGGCGACCCCCAGAGATGCCGGTGCATTCTGCCATCGAACGTCCACACGTATGAGGGGGCGTCGCAGCGCCGTCGTCCGCCGCCCAATCCGCCGCCGAGGCGGTCATATCCTGCGCATTCTCGATGACCTCGTGGGCCGCGTCGCCGGCCACGTCGCTCAGCGTGAGCTCGGGTGCCACCTTCGACTCGCCCGACATCAAGATCATGCCGAGCTCGTCCATCAGATCGAGCAACTGCTGCGACGTGACGGCGTCGAACGATTTGACGGAGTTGGACTCGACCCATTCGTCGAAGATCGTCTGGATCCGCTGCGTCAGATACGTGTTCATGCGGAACATCCGTCCGTCCGACGGGCCCGCCTCGGTCGCGTGGACATTTTCGATCGGCCCGTTCCGCCACATCTTGTGCAGAGCACCGGACACGAACAGGGGCCGGAGGCCGGCGATGTCATCGGGGGAGAGGTCGCCTAGCGCAGCTTGGCGGAGGAGCTTGGGGTCGATCGAGAGAGTCATGGCGTCATTCTGTCGCCCTCTTCCGCGGTATCAGCGTCGTACGATCGCGGACTCGCTATTCTCCCTCGTTCACGAGCGGATCTGACGCATCCTTGCGCTAAGATCGAACCCGTCCCTGGTTGCATGGCTTTGCGAACTTGGATCCTCCCGTCCCTGGGAGGACGAAAACCCCTCGGTTTGGTACCCGAGGGGTTTTCCTTTGCTCGGTCAGGAATGCCCGTGCAACCCCATCGCCTCTTCGAGGTACTCCGGCGCCGTCTTGCCGCCGATGGCCTCGGCCAGCAGCGACAGCTGGTGCACGCTGAACTGCGATTTGCCGGCCATGAGCCGTTGGAGCGTCGCGACCGTGATCCCCGTCCTGTGGTGGAGATACTCCTGGTTCAGCCGGCGCCCCTTGTACGCGCCGACGAGGACGCCGGCCAGCGCCCGGTCGAGTGGGGTGGAGGAGTCCCGGGGGTTGTCGACCTCAGCCACGGCTAGAGGGCGTCGGCGTCGTCGACGCTGTCCGCGTTGTCGATCTCCAGGCGGGTCTCGTCGACTCGACGCTGCAGCTCGACGATGCGCCCGTCGAGTCGGCGCTGCGCTTCCTCGCGGCTGATCGGATTGCCGCTGGAATCCACCTCGCTGAGGTTGCCGTCCTTGTCGAGCTTCTTCAGCTCGGCGAGCTCGGCCTCGTCGGTCCTCAGATTCTCGCGGGCGATGTCGGCGAACGACGTCGTTCCCGACGCCGAGGGGACACCTCGGGGGACACGGCCGTTGGGGTTGTGCTGCGGGGTCATTCCATTCTCCGTCCGTCACGCTGCTTCTCGATGGTACGTTGCGCCTTCGCGCGCTTCCGGATGCTCTCGCGCGCGACGAGCACCTTCTTCTGGGCCACGTCGACGTTGACCTCGGTCGTTTCGGGCTTGGTGACGCCGGCGACCCGGTCCGCGACCAGGTACGCCATCGCGAATTCCATGTTGTCCACGAGATTTCCGGTCTCACCGATCCGGTTCAGGCTCAGCTTCATCGCGTTGGCGAGCTGCGCCACGTTCTCCGCCACCTCGTCGAGACGGTCCTCGACGCCGGCGATCCGGGCGTCCGAGGTGCGGAAGGCGTCGGCGGCCGCCGACGTGTTCTCGTCCAGCTCGAGATCCACACCGATCGTCGCGACCAGGAACGCCGTCACGAGCGCCGGAGCCGAAATCTGCTCGGCGAACTCACCACCGAGCGACGGCGCCAGGAGAACCCGAAGCTTGTCGATCGCCGGTTGCGGGAACCGCTTGAGGACCAGAGAAGGCGTGCCCTCCCCGGCGGAAAAGCCGATGCGCGTGAACGAACGCGGCGACGTCCCCTCGGTCGTCGCGAGCACCATCTTCGCGTCGAGATGCTTGGCAGCCACCGTCACCGGCTCAGGAGCCACCTCCAGGGCCGGTTCCGGGTCCTGTGGGGGAGCATCCTCAGCGGGGGCCTCCTTGGCCTCTTCGACGGCTTCGGCGCGCTGCCGCGCGGCCCTGGCGGCCACCTGGGCCTCAGTGGAGTCGGTGTGCTCTCCGTCGTCGGGCTCGTCGCGCTGAGGCTCCGGCTCGGCCGCGGTCGAGGCGACGTCGTCGTTGTGCGCATCCGTGGAACCCTGCGAGCCATCGGCGGCACCGCCGTGCTGGCCAGGATCGCCTGGCTCTGTGCGAGCCGGCTCGGCCTTCGACTCCCTGCGCGGGGGGAGTGCGATCTCCAGGTCATCGGAGGTCGGGGCCCGATACGCGTCAAGCGCCTGGTCCATGAAGCTGCTCATCTGGGGATCCCTCGGTCTTCTGGAAGTTCGTGGTGGTGGCGATGCGGGAGTGGGGGAGTGGGGCTCAGTCGCCGGCCATCGCCGAGGCGGCTTCACCCACGGCGAGCTCACCGTCTTCGGCGTCCAGCAGATAGCTGTCGCCGCGCGTGAGGCCGATCAAGGAATCGAACCCGGTGGTGACCACTGTCTCCAGGTTCGCCGTGTTCGTCGACAACGCGCGGATCTCGTCGATGAGCTGGTTCAGCCGGGCCTGCTCCAGTGTCGGCAGGTCGTAGTCGCCGTTCTCGCGCGCGATCTTCTCCTCGACGGCGAGGACGAGGTAGTCGTTCTCGGTGATGCCGCGCTTCGCGCTCCAGTAGCGGGCACGCTCGACGGTGTCCGGGTGGAAGCGCAGAGTCTTGCGCACCCGATCCGACGTGTCGGTGACAGCTTCGCTCATTTGCATACTCCTGGAATCGTCATTTCTGCTCGTATTCGAGTGTAATCGTAGCATTCGACGGGTATCCGGCGTCAGGCTTCGCGGCGCGCCTGACCTGCTTCTTCCTTCCTCGGCCAGCTCCGCGGCCGGGGGAGCGTACTGCGTCACGGCAAAGCCGTGTACGGGGGCGGTGGTGAGGCTCGTGCACCGCTTCGGTGCGGCCTCGCCTTCTTCCACAACCGAGCATCCGCAGGAGCGACCATGTCTACACCTCAGGAACCTCAGCTGTTCTCCGGCAACCTGCGTGCCTTCCCGGGGATACCCACCTCCTGGTCGAGCGCCAAGCGGGCGATCGCCGAGTCGATTCTGTCCGACGTGCGTGCTGCCTTCCCGGAGATGCTTCGTGCCCCGGTGACGAGCGCTGACATCGAAGACTTCTGGGAGGACGCGTGCCGTGTCTCCGCCGCGTGGCGGGCCAGCGGCCAGAACCTCGTCGCCAAGGAGCCAGGCTCCTGGAACACGCGTTGGACGGACGCCGAGATGAAGCGCCGTCTCGGCCCGGTCTCCCGGACCGAAGAAGGTGGCCACCACGGTCCGGACCGGCTGATCCTCCACCCGCTGCTGCAGAAGCACGGCGGCCGCGCCATGACCCTCGGATCCATCGATCTCGATCCGAGCACGGATGTCACCGAGTGGCTGGCTGCGCGGCACCGCGACCACGGCGTCCAGCGGGGGATCGTGAAGGCGGTCGCTCGCAAGTTCGGCATCTGGTCGGTCGAGCTCGACAGCGACCCAGAGGTGATCGCCCGGCGACTGTTCCAGGCGATGGACTGGGCGTACATGAATCTCGAGGGCGGCTCCGACCTCGTGGTCGCGCAGGACGCGATCGACCTCCAGTTCGAGTACCGGCTCTTCGTCGTCGACGGCGAGCTCATCTCCGGAGCCGGTTGCGTCGAGGAGTTCACACCCCTGAACCAGATGCTGAGCGCAGGCCCGTTCGACACCCGAGTCCGCCGCATCCGCGGCCACCTGCACCAGGGTGCACCTTCCGCGGTCGAAGACCGCCCCGATGCCGTCGGGCGGCTTCTCGACTTCGGCGTCGAGCTGGCCCATCAGCACGGCGGCACCGTCGTGA
This sequence comes from Leifsonia sp. NPDC058194, assembly GCF_042883605.1. Classification (NCBI taxonomy): domain Bacteria; kingdom Bacillati; phylum Actinomycetota; class Actinomycetes; order Micrococcales; family Microbacteriaceae; genus Leifsonia; species Leifsonia sp. NPDC058194. Next base: position 11,114 of record NZ_JBHVVL010000006.1, read on the forward strand.
TCGACGTCGCGCTCGACGCGGCCGCGGGCCCAGAAGGAACCCCGGTCGTCGTGGAGCTGAACGACCTGCCGAACTCGGGGTTGTACGCCTCGGATCCGTGGGCCGTCGCGATGGCCCTCGTCGGCGCCCGCGACCGCGGCTACGCCATCTGACCCCATCTGCAGAGAGGAACCACCATGAGCAAGTCCGATCGCGATCGTCGTGGCCGCCCGCACTCGGGGAAGAAGTGCCCCGAGTCCCAGGTGGGCGGATGCCAGTACTGCAACACCGGCGACTGGAAGCCCTTCGCCCGGCGAACCCTCCGCCGCTCCAAGGCCCGCGACATCCGCGAGCACCAGGCCTGACCCCACCCCGACTCTGAACCAGAAGGAGGACCTCGTGTCCGAGAACACCATCACCCTCGACGCCAACGCCTCGGAAGGTGACCGGATCATCCAGGTCATCCACTCAGCGGCCGACCTCGCCTTCCAGGGTCGCGTCCGCAAGGCCATTAGTGACCTGAAGGCCCACCTCGGCGACTACGCCGACCAGAAGTTGACCGAGCGCCGCAAGCACTCTGGGATCGACGCGCGCCGCTGGATTGCGTTGCGACTGTCGACACGGAACGCCCACTCGGTCGCCGAGTTCCGACTCCTCGCACGAGTGCTCGGCGTCTCGCCTCGCTGGCTCGCCACCGGGCAGCAGGACGACTCGACTCGATCGATTCCACCTGCGGGGTGGTCGGTAATCGGGACCCACCTCGACACCACTGGCCCGCTCGAGTTCTCCACCGAGCTCGACGACGCCGGGATGCCCCTCTGGGAGCGTCCACTTCAGGAGGTGCTCGCGTGAAGCGAATCCTGATGACCGGAAGCCGCGACTGGACCGACGCGCAGGTCTCCGCGGACGCCCTGAACGCCACCCTGGCCCTCCTCGGTGTCTCCGCGGCCGAAGCGATCCTCGTCCACGGCGGGGCCGCCGGCGCTGATCAGCTTCTCGCCCAGACGGCTCAGCAGCACGGTATCGCGACAGAAGGGCACCCCGCCGAATGGGGTGTCCACACGTCGCGGTGTCCGGCCTGGCACCACGGACTCGACGTCTGCAAGCTGGCCGGTCATCGGCGCAACGACGCCATGATTGCCGCTGGTGCTGAGGCGTGTCTGGCGTTCCCGACTCACGGCTACCACCTCGCAGAGGGGGAAGACCGCGCACGTACCTCGCGCGGCACATGGGACTGCGCCGAGAAGGCGATGAAGGCGGGTATCCCGACCCTCGTCGTCTGGGGGAAGGATCTGTACCCGTTCGGCGACCTTGGCGCCGAGGTCCTTCGTCGTCGGGCTGTGGAGAGGGACCTCACGCTGGGTGGAGCGGGTCAGCTGCCGATCCTGGAGACGTGGCTGCCGTTCTGAGTCTGCAACAACATCGCCCCCCGGTCGCCGAGACCGGGGGGCGATGAGGTTCTAGCGTCCTGCTTCCCTACGGACTAGCAGAAACAACCCGTAGAGAGCCAAGATGAGGCCCAACCCGCCGAAGACACCGCTCACGATTCGAGTCGTCAGTACGTCTCGGTAGTGATAGAAGAACGAGCTCACTCCGGCTGCGACGCAACACAGCACGACAATCGCGCCCCAGCCGAAGAGGGTCCAACCAAATGTGCTGTCTCGCTGGATGTATCGCTGAATGGATCGGGATCGCATCTCGACAAGCGCGTTTCGTTCTTCGCCCTCATCGAGCTTCGCGATGATGTTGGACAGCCGATCGATCCGATTCAGTCCGCCAGTAGAAATGGCGGCAACGTAGAGAGCGATCGTGGCCGCAATGGCGGCTCCCATGACGGCGGCGATTCCTGCGTCCATTGGCGACTCCTGCGTTTGGACCTTGAGAATAGCGCAGCGCCTACATGCAGGTCGTGACGTCGACCTGGACGGCCTTGGCGAAGGACGATGCCAGGACCTGTGCCTTGTCGAGCGACGAGACGCTCTTCGGGTCCTTCGTCATCGCGAGGTAGCGCTGGTAGACCGGCTGATTCGGACTCTTCACCGCCGCCAGCTGCTCCATCGCCGCCAGCTGCTGCGGGGTCACGTTCGTCGACGACGCGTTGCCGTTGCCGACAGCGGTGTACCCCTTGATCGCCGTGCACAGCTCCGCGCTGACGATGTGACCCGGGATCGCGCCGCCCCCCGCCGCCGTTGCGGCCGCCGCCTGGGCTGCCTCGGCGGAGCTGACCGGCCTCGGTGTGACCAGAGGTTCTGGCGCGTGCGGATGCGGGGTGATCCCTGCGACACTTCCCGCCAGCGACGGGCCACCGATCAGGGTGATGCTGACCATCGCGAGCAGGATCGCCAGGCCCACGCTGCCGACGAGGATCGCGGCGATCGCGAGTCGGCCACCACGCTCACCGGTTCGCCGGATGCGTCGGAGGGCGATGATGCCGAGGACGAGGCCGACGACGGAGACCACGAAAGAGGACACCAGGGCGATGATCGCGAGGGGGCTCACTGCGGCGGCCGGCGCCGTGTCGACCTGCGGCTTGAGGGCTGGTGCTGCATCACCAGCTCGTTCAGCTACGACGGTCGCTTCGCGCGGCGGGAGACCTCCGAAGAAGAGGGGTCGATCCGTGTCGCTCATCCGTGCCGCCTTTCGCTGTGTCGTTGCGCTCGAAAAGCATACCGGGAAATGGTCATTTCTGCTCGTTTTCGAGTAGATTACGTGGCGCCCAGAGGCCGCCCGGGAGTGCATCAGACCAGCTTGCTCAGACCCACGAAGGACGTGATTCCATGACGGATTCAGACGCACCCGCTCCGCTCACGCTCACCGTGCTCCCTGGCCCTGACCGCACGATGCCGCAGCAGCTGATCGACCTCGCCGTGCTCGCGATCCGCCGCGGCGCCGACCGGGTCTCACTGCTGCAGGAGGGCATGACCTTCGACGGCTTCCACTCGCCGATCGGCTGGCTGCTTCGAGCCCGCAAAGCCGCTGACCCGTACAAGCCGGGGGATGCCGACACGCTTTTCGTCGGCCACCAGGTCCGCTGCGCCCTGGACGACGTCGTCGCACCGGCCTGGCTCACCGCCATCACCGAGGACAGCCCCGTGATCGAGGAGCTCGTCGAGCTGTTCGAACTCGGCGCCGCCAACGGCTGGGAGATGACCTACGAGCGCAAGGTGCTCGACCACGCGATTTTCACGCGGGTGTCGAAGCAGTACGACATCCCGATCCACGGCCTTCGCCACTCGCTGGAGGCGAGCGCCTGCAACTGGGGCTTCGACGCAGCGGCCGCCACGCGTGGCAACCGGGTCTCCACGAACCTCGCGCTCTCGATCTGCGAAGGCGAGCCGCGCGACGTTGTGGCGTTCTCGGACGACGGCGGGGAACACCGTCAAGTCGACCAGGCGCACATCGACGCGTTGATCCGACAGCAGGCGCCGAATTCCGTCCCGGTCGCGTACTTCGACGAGGACCTCGACGACTGGGTCCGGTAGCCGGCCAACCATCCGCTCCACCCGTATTGGGGGCGCCCATCACTCACCGATCCCGGTGGGCCACTGCGCGCCCTCGATACCGTGGACTCACATCCATCAGGGGGAACTCCACCATGAAGCGACGCACCATCGCCGTCATCGTCATCGCCTCCGTCGTCGGACTCGCCGCCATCGGCACCGGCGTCTGGGGCGTGAAGACACTCGTCGACAACTCGTTCAAGATCCAGGCCGCTCCTGCGGCGGCCGCCGTCGTGAAGACGGCCACGCCGACCCCAACCCCGACTGTCGTTCCAGTCGGCGGGATCCTCGACGAGGAGACCGCACTGGGGCTGCGTCAGGACATGCCCGCCAACGGCGACTACGCCTACAAGTTGCCCGACGGGCGCTGGATCAAGACGAACCGGCTCCAGCCGCTCCCGGACGCGGTCGTCGCGGCCGAGGAAGCGAAGGTCAACGCGGCACCCCACGCTCAAGCCGGCGTGGTCGCAAACGAATTCAGCGCCGCTGTGCGGGCGGCATACAGCCTCGCGGACGCGTCTCAGTTCGCCACTGGGAAAACGACTGTGGTTGTGACTCAGATTCCATTCGTCGCGGACGGCGGAAGCACGAGCGTGATCCGATGGGGCGTGGTCGGACACCAGGCACCGCCCAGCATTGCCGGAAGCAAAGGCGGTTGGGATTCTGCCGCAGAAGCCACCGCAGCTGCGCAGGCGGCAATCTCCGCGCTTCCCGACGCCGCCAGCTACGCGATCATCGTCGGTCAGCACTGACCCAACGCTCCACCTCTCGAAGCGCCCTGGCCACGGCCGGGGCGCTTCTGCGTTCACGCCCACCCTGCAGCAACGAAGGAGACCGTCATGCGTACCGCCACCTACTACCCGCTGACGCTCACCGAGCAGCCGGTCACCTCGCCCGATCGCCGAGGAAAGCCGGCGACGACGTTCATCACCGTGCGGGTCACCATGCCCCACGTGCAGAAGTACGGCAAGAACCCGACGATGCTGCTCGCTTACGCGTGCTCCTTCGCCGTCAAGGTCGGCGATCCCGTGCTCTGCCCACCTACGCGCCTGAACCCGAAGTGGACCCGGGGCATCGTCACCCAGCTCACGGCGGGCAGTTACCGCGGCCCGGTCAAGTACGTCGCCGCTCTCGGCAAGAAGAAGGGCTGATCCATGGACACCAACCCAGCGATGATCGCCGCCATGCGGCCCGTCGCCAGCGTCGTCGACGTCGCCGAACACATCCTCGAGCTCGGCGGCGAGATGGAAGCGAGCAAGCTGCACTCGCTCGTCTACCTGAGCCAGTCGTGGCACCTCGCCTGGAGCGGCCGCGTGCTCTTCGACGAGCAGATCGAGGCGCGTGCCGAGGGCCCCATCGTCCCGGAGCTCGACGAGCTGCTTGCGGGGGAGACCACCGTCGCGCCGGGCTTCCTCCGCAACAAGCTGCGCGAGCTCGCCGCCCACGATGACACGTTCCTCGCGGACTACTTCCACATCGACATCGCCCACGCCGCCGCCACGGCCGCGCACTGATCCAGCGAAGGACCCGACATGCTCACGCCAATCCCGATTGACCTGGAGACCACCCACTTGGAGGCCGACCAGGGCGTCATTCTCGAGTTCGCGATGGTCCTGGTCGACCGCGACCTCAATTTCGTCGAGGACTTCGGCTCCCGCGTGGTGCACGCTACCGAAGAGCAACTCGACGTGATGAACCCCTTCGTGCGGCAGATGCACACGGAGACCGGTCTGCTCGACGAGGTCCGCGCGTCCACGCTCAGCATCGACTCCGTCGACGAGGAGGCGGCCGGGTGGCTGCTCGGTCATGGCTTCGACGCTGAGCGATCCGGGATCATCCTCGGCTCCAGCTGCCGCCTCGACCTCAACTTCATCGAGCGGCACATGCCGAAGCTCGCCGGCCTGCTGACGTACAAGATGATCGACGTCTCCGGGATCGAAGAAGCGCTGCGGATGTGGCAGCCGGAGATGGTTCCGCCCGAGCCCTACGAGATCGCGATGAAGGAAGGGTGGACGGCCCACCGCGCCGCAAACGACATCCGGTGGAGCCTGGAGAAGGCCCGCGGTCAGCGTTCCGCCATCAAGGCCGCCTTCGGTCTCGACGCAGAGACGACTGGAGCCTGCCGATGACGACCCAGAATAGCGAACAGAGCTGGCGGGAGCGCGAAGCCGAACGCGAAGCGGCACGCGCGGCCACCGCGGGGTGGCGCGACTTGATCGGCGAGGCGAGACACCGGGCCGTAGTGCAGGAACTGGCCGCGGCGCTGGGCCTGCACATCGAGCGCAACGAAGTCCCGCAGAACGTGCTCGATCTGCTCGAGGAGTACCACGAGCAGGTTCGGAACGACGCCCTGAACTCCGCCGCCTGGGGCAGCTTCGACGGGTACCCGCTGTGAACGGCCTGTCCGCGATGAGCATCCCCGCCGAGCTCTGTGGCATCGGAGGCTGCGCGTTCCTACCCGGTCACGAAGACCGTGGCGAGCCCCGCCACACCTGGCAAGACCGACCCGTAGAGTCCAAGGAGGACCCCACATGCTGAAGACCAAGACTCTCGCCGCCGTCGCGGCCGCACTCATCCTCGCCTCCACGATCACCGCCTGCAGCGTCGTCAGGCACGCCGCCGAAGACGCCGCCTCCCAGGCTCGCCAGGCTGCGCAGAGCGCGTCCTCCGCCGCACCCGCTGGCCCCGCGCCAGCCGCTGCGGCCGGTAGCGTCGTCGTCGCCAACGGCCACGGCTGGACGGCATCCGGCCTCGACGGCACCATCCCGGCGTCCGGCGCTTGCCACGTCGGGGGGAGTGCTACTGGCGGCGAGCTGCCCGATGCGACCTGCACGCCTGGCTCGGTGGACGCCACCGTCACCCAGTCGAACATCTCCACGACCCTCGGGCGCTCGGGCGGCTACACCTCCTCGGTGCGCCCGCCGGAGGCGATGACCGAGTCGGCCAAGCGACAGCTGATGGCGGCCTACGGCATCCCGTGGTCCGAGGCGCGCGGCTACGAGCTCGACCACCTGGTCCCGCTCTGCGCCGGCGGCAGCTCCGACGTGCGGAACCTCTGGCCGGAGAAGAACGACTTCCTCGCCGGCGACGGCGGCCCGAGCTCGTACGTGCACAACTCGAAGGACCGGGTTGAAGCGTACGTCTGCTCCGCGATCCGTTCCGGTCAGGCGCCGCTGGGCCCCGCGCAACAGGCGATGGCGTCCAACTGGACGTCGGCCGTCGCGACGCTCAAGTTGCCGCCGATCCCGAGCGGCTACCAAGGCTGATCCGCCCCACCAACGACAGAACCCCCGCGAGCTCTTCGGAGCCGCGGGGGTTCTTCTTTTTCGTCTCGCCCTCCGGCTCGATCAGTTCGAGGAGACCTGCCCGCTCGATGTCAGCCGGAGCGGGCCCGCGCTGCTGCCTTGGGGGAGACAGCCGCACGGCATCGAGATGCACGGGTTCTGCTTGATCGTGACGGTCCGGGATGCGCTACCCAGAACCTCGGTCCCGCGGTACAGGGTGACCTTCACGGTCGCATCTCCGGCCCGTGCCGCGCCCTGGCCGACGGTGACCAGCCCCTTGCCTGTTGTGGCCTTGGCGCTGTCCATCGTGTTGCAGGAGGCGTTCAGGCAGACCTGGACGGCGGTGTCGGGGTTCGAAGCGAACCATGACGAGGCGTCGAGGGTGAGAGTTGGTGGGTAGGGGGCCGAGTCCGTGGCGCATCCGTTGCTACATCCTGTCGCCAGTGTGAGAACCCCGGCGGCTGCAATCGCAGCGAAGATGATGCGCCTCATGCGTTCAGCGTGGCTGCGCCGGATGGTGGCCGTCAAGTGATCGCTTCCCGATTTCCCCGTGGCGCCGCGGAGTTCCCGCGACGCCACGGAGGTCCTTTAGAACGCCGCCACCCAGGAGGTGGTGAACGAGTCATTCGTTGCTGTGAGGGGGCCGGTGTCGGTCAGGAAGTCGTTCGTGCCCGCATCCTGGATGTCGTACGTCGTGGCCGTCGCAGCGTTGTACTCGAGCTGGCCGTTCGGGGACAGCTGGAAGTCGGCGTTCGTGAACGTCACGTTGCCGAAGTCCGCCAGAGGGTGGAAGCCGTCCTCGTAGGTAGGACGCTCGACCACCCACTCAGCCGTCGTGGCCGGAGCCGGTGACGCCTGCGATCCGCTGAGGCACGTCGACTGCGTGTAGTCGCAGAGCGTGAAGTTTGCCGTGCCATCGCTGGTCCAGTTGACCGCCGTCGCCACATCATCGCCCGGATTCGGGGTCATGTTCGTGACGAGCTGCAGATCCTCCTGCGGGAAGAGCTCGTACCAGAAGTAGTGGTTCTCCAAGTACGTCGGCGAGCTGGCCTGATCGAGCTGGTAGGTGCCGTCCTGGATCAGCTGCGGCGGGTTCGCCTGACAGTTCGCGGCCGTGTCGTAGCAGAAGCCGCCGAGGCCCGGCCAGATCACGCTCGCCGAGGAGTTGTACCCGTCTGGAAGCGCGGTAGCTGGCTCGGTCCACTCACCCTGCACGTAGTTGGGGGTCAGGGAGCCGCCGCCCTGCCAATTCGAGGTGTCGACCACCTGTCCCGCCCAGTTCGGCGTGCCGTAGCCGCCCGCCGAGGGTGGCTTCAGCGGCTGCGTGTGACCCTTGACCGTCTTGCAGGTGATGTGCGACAGCCAGCGGACGTTCTTGGCCGCAGCCTTCTTCAGGATCGGGGTGTTGAACTTCGATCCCGCTGTGCTGGAGTACAGCTGCCCGCCGACGCTGGCGGGCGTGTGGAGGGTGAGGTTCTCGCCGCAGCCGCTCTGTGAGTGGTCCAGAGCGGTGGGAGATGGTGCCGCGGAGGCGGCCGTCGGCATCACGACACCGGCGATGAGTGCGCCGGCGGCGATGGCCGCGGTCATGGCGAATCGGGCCGCAACGCGTCCCGATCGATGGTTCGGTGTGTTCACGTACTACTCCCTTGTCCTCGTTTTTAGGCAGGGTCGATCGTCGAACGTGGGGGTGTGGCCAGCCGCAGATTCTCCAGTTGGACGCCTTCCCGAGTGGCGTCGATCCATTGCTTGCATCGAGAAACATAGGCCTCCCAGACTCGGGATTCTGCCCCCATACCGAGTCGCACTCGAATGAGTGTCCTCCTCTTCGAGGACACCTGTCGAGAATGCTCGGGAACGAGCAGGTATTCACGTTTCCGTCGCATGGCGACGAGTAGACTCAACCGACCCTGATCGAAAGAGCCCGCATGCGTACCCAACTAGCTGCTGCAGCCGCAGTATCCGCCCTCCTCGTGCTCACCGCGTGCAGCAGCACCCCTGCGGCCTCGTCGACGCACAAGGCCGCGGCGAAGCAGGTGATCTCCAGCCCGGCGCCGCTGGCGACCACCGACCCCACCCACACGATTGACGCGGCAGCCGACGCGAAGGCGGCCGCCATCCTCCAGGCGGAGGACGATAAGCTGCGTGCCGGGTTCACCCAGGCGCAGCAGCTCGATGACGCTGGACAGCAGCAGTGGTGGGCGTCCTTCGGTGATGCCGTGAAGCTCGAGAACGAGGTCCAGGGTGTCTTCAAGCAGGCCGACGCGAACTTCACCGCCGACTCCGAGCCGCCGTCCATCGGCGACTGGCGGAACACCAGCATCGAAGGCGACCTCCAGACCTGGGTGCTCCAGCCCAAGGATGCCGAGGCCAGCTACTCCGGCGCTGTCACGGCAGACCTCGCGACGATGGACGCGAAAGTCGCAGCTGTGAAGGCCGGCCAGTAGCGAAGCAACCGCACAACGACAGAACCCCCGCGAGCTCTTCGGAGCCGCGGGGGTTCTTCTTTCGCTGACGAGTCGGTCAGGGCAGCGCCTGTGCATCGATGATGCGCTCAGCGGCCTCTCGGAGGAGGTTCACCGTCTGCTCGCTGGGCGCAGCAGGAGCGGACCCGTGCTCGAAGCTGGCCGCGAGAACGCGAAGCGCAGTGGCCACGACGACGGGTGTCGCGTTCGCGTACGTCAGCACGCCGTTGCGCGTCGAGGGGGGCGTGTGCGTCTCGGTGTGGATCATCCTTCGCTTCCTCTCCGCTGTCAGTTCCCGTAGCTGCCGGTGCTACTCGGCCACCGACGCCACCAGGAGCACCGTCCGGCCGTCCTTCGTCGCACTCGACGCGAACGAGGCGTTGGTGCCGGTGGACTCGAGCAGGAGCTGCTTCACGTCCGCGGGCCCGTTGGGCTCGGTGGCACCCGCGAGCAGGATGCGCTCGTCGATGCCGCCGGCGCCGGCGATCATGGCGACCTGCTTTCCGCAGACGGTCATGACCCCGTAGAACGACTTTCCGTCGTAGTCGTGCAGGTGGTCGAGCACCCACTGATCCAGGCAGCTGTCATCGACGAGAGTGACCGGCTCCGGGACCGTCTTGGTGACCTGGCTCCGGTTGGCGGCTAGCGCGGCTGCGAACGTGTCGGCGTGCAGCCTCGTCGTCGACACCACCCCGGAAGCGGGATCTCCCTGCCCGGGAGGCATCGCGCGGTTGCCGGCTACCTGCGCTTGTGGCGCGGGGGTGTACTGGGCACCGGGCGTGACCTCGGCCTTGGCATTGGCGTCTTCGCGCCTCTGGTCGGCGATCGCGGCCTGTTGCTTCACCTTCGCCTCGGCCTTGGCCATCATCTGCTTAGTGATCCCCACCGGGTGATGCTGCGCATAGATCTTGTCGGCCTGTTGCTGGGCCTTGATCGCCGGAACGACCGCCGCCGTGGTGCTGAAGGCGGCTATCGCTACCACCAAGGCAGCCGCCACACCCACGAGCACCCTCTGGTGCAGCGGCATCACACGAAGCCGCTGCACCAGGCGAACCGGACCGCGGGTCACGGAAACACCGTCACAGCCGTCGTGCCGCTATAGGGACTCAGCGGGCTCGTAGTGTAAGGAGTTGCGCACTGGTAGTAGGCGTTGAAGTAGTACACCGTCTGCTGCGAGCCGCCGGGAGTCGCCCAGTAGTCGCCGAAGCCGAACGAGTGATAGTAGTGCCCGCCGCCCCAGTCCTGCGAGGTCCACTGCGAGAAGTTCACCGAGGAGCCGGCGGGGCAATACGTGACGTAGTTCACCGCCAGCGAGGCGCAACCGCTTGGAGCGTTGCACGTGGTGTGCGTCCAGTAGATCGGATGGGAGCCGGGACCGGCATAGATGTTGTAGGCGTCATAGACCGGGGTAGCGGGCGTCGCCATCGGAGTCAGGCCGGTGGTGGACTGGGTCGACACGACAGCGCTGTTCGAGCCGCTGTTCGAGCACTTGTTGCTGATCAGCCACTGGTACCACCAGCCCTGCAGTGCGTTGGAGGGCTGCCAGGGGATAGAGGTGACGTTCGCGTACCAGGGGGTGGTCCCACCCGCGAAGGGGCCGATCTGGCCTGCAACGCCCGTACCGGCCATGTTGGTGGTGTACTGGCTGTACAGGGTGGTACCAGCCGGGCAGCTACCCGTGTTCACCCACGTGATGTTGGCCCACGCGTAGTTCGCGCCGCCGGTGTGGATGTAGTTGATGACTCCAGGCTTGGGCGCGGCCGGCCAGGGCGTGGTGATACTCGTCGGGCCGCCCGTGCTGGTCGTACCGTTGACCGTTGCCGCCACGCTGTAGCTGAACTGGATCCCGTAGGTCTGGCCCACGGACTGGTTGGCCGTCTGCGTCAGCGCCGTCGTGGGAGCAAGCGACCCGGAGTGACCCTGGGTGTCCGACCAGGAGACGACGAAGCTCGACGGCAGGCTCGACACCGCGGTCCACGAGACCACGTGCTGGTTCGCGGGGCTGCCCTGCGTGACGGTGACCACCGGCGCCGGAACCGGCTGCGTGTACGCCGCCGTGCTCGTCGTGGAGCTCGACTTGCCCGCGGTGCAGGTCGCAGTCGCGACGAGGCTGCCGCTGGAGCCGTTGGCGACGCCGGCCAGGTCCGACGATTCCGGGGATCCGGTCGGCACGTAGGTGAGGCTGCCGTTCACAGTCGCCTGCCCGGACGGCGAGGCCGGCTGCCAGGACATGTCGATCCGCGTCGGTGACCCGTTCCAGCAGCGTGCGCCGGTGTGCAGGCCGGTGATGCCCTCACGAGCTCCGGAGTACGCGGTGCCCGTCGTTGCCGAGCGCGCCGCCGAGAGCGTGATCGCCTCAGGCGCGTAGAAGACGTCAGTGGACGAGATCGCCTCCGGCGAGTTCGCACCGCTGACGGTTGCTGCGCATCGGGTGTGGACCTCGGTGACGGTGCGCCCGTAGGCGGGCGTCGTGACGCCGGTCAGCGAGAGGTTCGTCGACCACGCGCTCAGGCTGCTCCAGCTGACCGCCGTGCTGGTGCCGGTCTGCTGGTAGTAGCGAGCTGCGTACTGCGCCGTGGAGTACGCCGGGCAGGTCACCGGCGTCCATGTCGCGCCGGTCGCGGTCGCTGTGACGGTGGTCGCTGCAGGCGCGGGGAGCGGGTTCGTGATCGCGGCGGTGGCGACTGGGCTCTGGTTCGAATCGACGGTTGCGACGATCGTGTACGTCGTCGTGAGGCCGAGGTTCGCGCCCGGCGTGTTCACCGACTGGTAGCTCAGCTGGCTGGTCGTCGTCAGGAGCTGGTTGTTGATCGAGCCGACGCTCCAGCGCAGCTCGAAGGAGGTCGGCAGGCTGGAGACAGCGACCCACGACAGGTCGTGCTTCTCCTGTGCCGCGTCCTGCGTCACAGAGAGCACCGTGGCGGGAACGCTCTGGGTGAAGCCGGTGTTCGCGCTTCCGACCACGCCGCCGTCGATGCAGGTCGCGTCGACCTCGACGGCGCCGGTGGAGCCGTTCGGAACCTGGCCAAGGTCCACGGTGGTCGCGGCCCCGGTGAGGACCGAGCTCATGACGGTGTTGACGGCTGGGGCCGCGAACGGACCCTGCTGGGTGTAGGAGACGTTGACCTTGGTCGGGATGCCGCCCGGGCAGACCGCGCCGGAGAAGGTGACCGAGATGCCCTCGCGAACACCACCGACCACGGAGCCGGTGGTGGTCGAGCGCTGCACGCCGCTGATCGTGACCGGACCCGGGATCGGGTCGGTGCTCGGCGCCGGGACGTAGCGCAGCGCGTCGGCGGCCGGCGTGACGTTGACGACGTTCGTGTAGCCGGTCGACACGTAGTTCTGGGTGGAGGCAGCGTTGCTGGTGTCCAGCGCGTGCAGCGTCATCACCACCTTGTACGGCCGCACGTCGTTCCAGTCGCCGTCCTTCACGCCAGCCGGGGCGGTACCCGTCGTCAGCGTCGGAGCGCCCGAACCGTCGTAGGTGATCTCGCGGCCACCGAGGTTCGCGTACGTGAACACCGGGGTGTCGATGTTGTACGACATCTCGCGCGTGAGGGGAGTGGAACCGGCCGCCAGGAGCGACGTCGAGGGCGTGCAGACGCCCGCGACCGTGGCCGTGTCCACCTGGAGGGTGGTCTTGCCGTCGCGGGTGCCGTTCTGCCACGTCTGGACCGTGCACTGGCCGTCACTGGTGTCGGTGAGCAGGCCCACCCGGTTCGTGTTGATGCCGACGACGAGGGTCGAGTCGTGCACCGCCTTCTCAAACGCGATACCCGCGGTCTGGAATCCGGATGAGGTGTCGGCGCTGGCGTTGGCGACTGCCGCGAAGGCCAGGACCCCGGCGAGAACGGTTGCGGAGCCTGCGACCGTGATCACCTTCAGGGAGACGCCGCCCAGGGCCTCGGGGATGGACGAAGCGATGCCACGTCGGTCGAACAGCACCGCGCGGATGGAGCGTCTTTTGATCCTCATAGTGGTCCCTTCTCAGCTTCCATCCTAGCGTGTTCGATCTGCGTTATTTCCACGTAAACGAGGAAAAACCACCCGGCACAGGCATCCGGATCGGCTGGTTTGCCGGCCCCTGATAGTTGATCGGCCAGAGCCCGGGAGTGACCGTTCCCATCCCGTAGACGTTGCTCGAGCTGTCCCGGAGCGCGGCCGCGGTGCTGTCGCCCTCCGCTGCGATCGAGGAGAACGTGATTCCGCTCATCAGCTTGGTGAGCGTGTTGACCTGCGGCAGGTCGGTTCCGCCCACGTAGCCGGACGGCGTCTTGCCGACGTAGTAGAGGCCGCCCTGGTCATCGATGACGAGCGCGCTCGTCGGACCGCCCTGGACCTTGGCGACCCCCGCCATGATCTGAGTCGGCTGGGCGATCGACGTCGTTGCACCCTGCCCGAGCTGGCCGTTCGTACCGGTGCCCCAGGAGTACAGGACCCCGGCGTCGCTGATGGCGTAGCCAGCGCTGCCGCCGAGCGACACGGAGGTGAAGTGAGCTGACGGGCTGCCGAACGGGTAGCCGTTGCCCGCCATGGTGAGGTTTCCGGCCGCGTCGATCATCGCGACGGCGCCGGTGGGCGATGCGGCGATCGCCTTGTACTTGGTCCCGGGGTTGATGGTCTGCCACGCGTAGCCGGAGTTCGCCGGGAGCCCCGCCTGCGAGGCGCCGGCGACTACGAGGTCGCCTGCAGTGGTGATGCCGAAGACGTTGTTCTTGCCGATCGCGAGCGACATGAAACGCATCCCGGGGATCTTCGTGGGGGCGGTCACCGCGTTCGCGTTGCCGAGGCCGAGCTGCCCCTGGTCGTTCTTGCCCCAGGCCCAGGCGTTGAAGCTCGAGTCGATCGCGTAGCCACGGCTGTCGTCGGTGACCACCGAACGGAAGGTGGCCGTGGTGATCTTCTGCGGGGCCACGGGGGTCGCGCTTGTAGAGCCGATACCGGCCTGGCCGATGTCGTTGGCCCCCCAGACCCAGAGCGCGCCCGTGCTGTCGACGCCGGCGCGGTCGTCGGTGCTGACCCAGGTGGCGCCCGCGGTCGGCCCGGCGAGCTCGTCGGGGGTGACGTCGGACGGCTTTCCCGAGGCGACGCCCCAGGTCGTGTAGACCAGGCCCTCGTTGGAGCGGGCCCAGACGTTGTTGCCGTTCGCGTCGATGGCGGTGACGTGGGTCACCTGCGAGGACACCAGGGTCACGTCCTTGGTGACCGACTGACCAAGCGTCGCGGCGGTGTCGCCCTGGATGCGCAACACCGTCGAGGTGCCGTCGCTGGAGGGCGTCACGGAAAGGATCGTGGTGCACATCGGGGGAGTGACGGAACACTCGCGGTCCGTCGGCGGGACCTGCGGGTGCAGCAGGTCGGTGTTGAGCTGGCTGGCGTAGAGCTCGGCGCGGTTGGTGATCTCCTGCGTGACGCTGGTGAGCTCGGAGGCCTGCTTCGACAGGATCGCGAAGTTGCCGACCACCACTCCCGCCGCGACGAGGATGATCATGCCGATCATCACCGCACCCAGCGCCTCGGCGATGCCCTTCTTCTCGGTCAGCACGGTCTTGGGGGAGAGGTTCATGAGGTGCTCCCGGCGCGGTAGATGAAGACGTTCTTGACGATGACGTTCCCGGAGGTGACGGTGGCCGTCACAGGCGTGTTGAGCTGGGCGGTGAACGTCCCGAAGTAGTTGTTCTCGGTCCCGTCGACCGGGAAGAGCGCGAGGACCTTGCCCGCCTGTGTGATCTGGATCTCGCCGTTGGACTCGGTGGAGTGCGCGGTGACGAGGTAGCGCCACACGGTGGCGACGGAGTCGGTCCCCGTCGCGAAGGTCGTGCCCTGCGGGATCGAGGTCGTCGTGCTGACCCGGGGGTCCACGGTTCCGACCGGCGCCGTCGCGCCCATGGTCGGGTCCTTGCGCACGATCGCGTACGGCTCGACGCCGTCCAGGCCGTCGGCGTGAAGGCGGCTGGCGTAGATGCAGCCTTGCTTCGCCAGGGCCGAGGGACCTGAGCAGTCCGCTGCGTCTGCGCTGGAGCTGATCGGGGCGACGGCGGTGAGGGTGGTGCTGACGGCCGTGTCAACGCGCCAGGTCGTCACCTTGACCTGGTGGCCGTTCGGCAGGGTGATCGTCTGCGTGTTCGGGGCGGAGGGGGTGCCCCACGACGAGATCGCGTGGACGTCGCCGACGAGCGAGGTGACCAGCGCCTGACGCTCCGCTTTGGTGGCCATCGTCGAGATGGCCCCGATGTCCGTGGTGGCGCCCATCCCGAGCGCCCCGGCGATGACCAGGATGAGCGCGACACCGGCGATCGCTTCAGCGATGGAGGAGCCGGTACGGTCCCGCAGGACTTGTCTGATCGAGCGCTTGCTTGCTGTGTCTCGGAACACGGTGGCCCCCATCTGGTCGTTTCGCTGCTTGGGTTCGGGTGATGCAGGAACGCAGCTGAGCCGCCGGATGAGGTTTCTCACCGGGCGGCTCAGCTGCGGGGGACGGCTACGGAAGCGTCGGGCAGGTGACCCCTGCCTGGGCGGCGGTCGGCTGCAAGGTCACGATCGTGCCGCTCTTGGCGGTGATCCAGTACTCGGTGCCACCCATCGAGCCGGACTTCGAGACGGCGCAGTAGTCGGTCGTGTCGGCGGTGATGGCGACGTTGGTCGGGTTGCCGTCGAGGGCGGCAGGGGTGCCCGAGGTCAGGTCGGTGAGCGCACCGAAGGTCTGGTTCTTCGACTGGTAGAGCGTCTGGGCCGACTTGACCGATTCGAGCAGGGACTTCGCCGAGGAGTCCTGCGAGTAGTTGTAGCCGGCCGCGATGCCGAAGCCGGTGGTCGCGAGGACCACGACGCCGATGGCGATCGCGCCGAGGATCTCGGGGATGCTCGCGGACAGGCCGCGCTTGTCCGACAGAGTCGCCTTCGCCGAGCCCTGCTCGTCGAAGGCCTGGAGGATCAGACCGTCCGTCACGTCCGAGGTTGCCTTGCTCAAATTCCACTTCCTTCTGGGTAAGGGTGCTCGGTGCGTGAGAGCGACTCGGTCCATCCGGGTCTCGGGACTCTTTCCGCTGAGCGATGTGTTTCTTCCGCCCGGGTGAGAAGCCCCACCCGACCTGGAGTCTATATCATTTCTGCTCGTTTACCAATCAAAACGCGCTTTCTGTTCGTCACGGAATCGCGGGGAATACGGCGGTCGCGATCAACACCGCAGCCGTCATCGCCGGAACGTGGGGGAGTGCCATCGGTACCGCCCGCACTGCGCCGGCGGGCCGCGGGATCGTCCGGGCGATGACGAAGATGAGCAGCTGGTGCAGGAGGATCGCACAGCCGATCCACCAGACGCCGAGGAACGGGTTGCTCGCGCCGAGGACGAGCGCGGGAACCACCGACAGCTTCACGTCGCCACCGCCCATCACGCCGCGCGTGCCGAGATAGAGGTAGACGACGAACGCGATGGCCGCCGAGGCGACTGCGGTAGCCCACTGGGCCGGCTGGATGCCCTGGATGCCGAGGCCGGCGACCGCGACCACCAGGAGCGCGAGTGTCGCGACGTCCTCGACCTCGTGGCGCCAGACGTCGAGCACCGCGAGGACGAGCATCCCCACGATGACGACGGTGATCGTGAGGGTCGGGGTCACATGCCCCGGAATGCCGATGAGGAGGCTCATGTCAGTGACCGCCGATCGTGCTGAGGAGCGTGGGGATGAAGGTCATGATCGGGCTGATGATCAGCAGCACCACCGCGATCACGACACCCACGACGATCGCCGTGGTGATCGGGCCGACCCGGTCCGCGAAGCGGTTCAGGCGCTCCTTGGACTTGTGGTGGAACGTCGCCGAGAGCTCGCGCAGGATCTCGACGCGACGGGTGATCGACGTGGTGGTCTCGATGCGGTTGCGCAGGTTGTACGGGAGCATCTCGGTCTTCGCCACGTCGGCGAACTTCACGATGCCGTAGCTCTGGCGGCCGACGTGGTCGTTCACCCAGGCTTGGAGGGCCTTGTTTCCGCAGGCGCGCGCCGAGGTCTCCAGGGCCTCGAGCTCGGACATGCCGACCGCAAGACACGCGCCGAGTACGTCGCAGAACCGGGCGGCGGTGGACATCCGCATGATCTCGCCGACGAGCGGTGCCTTCAGCGAGAAGGTGTCCATCGCAATGGCGAGAGTCTCGTTGTTCTTCAGGAACAACTTCCAGCTGGCACTGGCAAGGAAGAAGAGCACCACCAGGGCGCCGAGGATCCACTTCAGCCAGCCGCCGATAGCGATGATCAGCAGGGTCGTGGCCGGCGCCTTCGCTCCGATGCCGGTGAACATCTGGGTGGTCATGGGCAGCAAGAACTGGACGGCCGCGATGACAAAGATGACCAGGAGGAACAGCATGAAGCCGGGCTGGAAGAGCGCACCCTTGACCTTCGACTTGATGTTGTCGGCCTCCACGATGATGATGGCGGCCTGCCGCAGGTTGCGGTGCATGTCCTTGGGCATCTTCGCCGCGCCGATCAGCTCGCGCACGACGGCGGGGAACGTGTCGGTCTGGTCGGCCATGGCCGCGCTGATTGTGACGCCGCGGTCCAGAAGCATGACGACGCGCTCGTACGCCTGGCCGATGTCGTAGTTGCTGTACTGGATCGCGAGCTCGTTGACGGACTTGCGCTCGGACTCGCCGCTCTCCAGTGCGGAAGCCAGGTCGGTGAGGGTCTCGGCGACCTCGTCCGGCCGCGCCCGCTTGCCGCTGAAGACGGTCAGGAACGGCTTCTTCGGGATCTCGACGTCCCCGTCGACACCGTTGATGCGCATCGCGGCGGCGTCGGCCTCGCGCTCCTTGATCAGCTCCGCCTTCTCGACCTTCGCCTTCTCGCGCGTGCTGAGCTTCTTCTCCGGCTTCGGCTCGGGCAGCGGCTTGTACGGCAGCTCGTCGGCTGGCTCGCCGCGCTTGGTCTTCTTCGGCGTCGCCTTCGTCGCGGGGGTCACGGGGGCCGCGGCCGGAACAGCCGTGCTGTTCGACGGCGCGGTGAACCTCTGTCCCGGCTGCCAGCCGGTTGCGCCCTCGCTCGGTGACGCCTCGGGGCTCTCGGTCGTGGACAGCTCGTCGTCCAAGGTGAAGATGTCGCTCATGGTGGCTCCTCTGCACTCGTGTGCGGGTCTGGTCTGGTCTGGGTTGGCTACGCCACGCGGAGGGGGTGCTGCTGGAGCTTCTCGGCGAGTGCGCTGTGATCGCGAGCGTGGTCGCGGGCTGCGGCCGTCGTGATGGCCCGCTCGGCCACGAGCCGTGCGAGGGCGGTCTCCATCGAGACCTGCCCGTCCTGCTCACCCTTGCTGCTCATCAGCGCCTGGCGGATGAACTTGGTGTCGTCGCTGCGGCTCCCGCTGCCGCGGATGAGTTCGGCGATCGAGGGGGTGTTGTGCGCGATCTCCTGCGCCAGCGCGAGGCCGCCGCCGTGCTTCGGCACGAGCTGCTGCGCCACGATAGCAAGCAGCGACTGGGCCAGCTGGGTGCGCACGAGGCCCTGCTCCTCGGGCGTGAACATCGAGGTGAACGAGTCCACGGCCTCGGCGGCGGTACCCGCGTGCATCGTGCTCACGACCAGGTGACCGGAGGCCGCGGCGAGCAGTGCGGCGCGAGCGGTCTCGACGTTGCGGATCTCGCCGACGATGATGATGCGCGGGTGGCGGCGCTTGGCGTCCTCGACCCCGGCGGCGAACGACTCGACGTGGGGCCCGACCTCGCGCTGGACGATGAGGCTCGACCCCTCCGGGTAGACGAACTCGATGGGGTCCTCGATCGTGTACATCGCCGTGCTGTGGCTCTGCAGGTAGTCGTTCGCCATCGCCGCGATCGTGGTGCTCTTGCCAGAACCGGTCTGGCCGACCACGAGGAAGAGGCCGGCTGGACGCTCAACGATCGCGGTCACCGCCGGCGGCAGGCGGAGGCTGGCAGACGTCGGAATCTCCCGGGGGATCAGGCGGATCGTGCCCGAGAGGCCACCCATCTCCCGGGCGACAGCGAGCCGGCCGCGGAACTCGCCGCCGTTGTCGATGGATGCGCCAGCCTGGAAGAGTCGCCCGAAGGCCCCCACGCCACCGTCGATGGTCGCTTCGATGAGCGCGTCGAGCAGATTCTTCGCCATCGACTGCGGCATCTTCAGCGGCTTCGTCTGCTTGTCCTTGACGTAGAACGCCCCGCGGTCGGAGGTGAGGTGGAGGTCGGACGCGCCCTGGGAGCCGAGCTTCTCCAGGACGTCCGAGACCTGCGCCAGTTTCGGATCAGACATTGCGGACCACCTTCCGGGCCTCTTCCCGAGTGGTGATGCCCGCGGCGACGAGCTCGTCGACGTTCTCGGTGAACGTGGTCGAGGTGGCCTCGGCCGCGGCGCGGATCGCGGCGCGCGAGACGTTGGCGATCAGGGCGTCGGTCAGCGCTTCGGAGTTCCGGGTGACCTCGTGGATCGGATACCTTCCGGCGAACCGGTTGGTACCGGGGACCAGGCGCGGCACCAGGCGCTGGGAGACGATGCCGTTGACCGATTCGAGGACCGACAGGGGAGTGGCGTCGGCCATCTCCATCAGGCGCAGGAAGGCGCTCGTGTTGTCGGTGGCGTGGATGGTCGCAATCACGCGACGGCCGGACTTCGCGATCTCCACGGCGGCCGTGGCGGTCGCGCGGTCGCGGATCTCGCCGATGAAGAGGACGTTGGCGTCGGAGCGGACGAGGTACTTCATCATGTCGCCGAAGCCGGCGCCGGGGACGTCTTCGTTCACCTCGACCTGGGCGATGCCCGGGATCACGCGCTCCACCGGGTCTTCCAGGGTGATGAACACGCCGTCCTCCTGCTCGCGCAGGTACTTGAGCATGCTGAGCGCCGTCGTGCTCTTGCCCTCGCCGGTCGGACCGGCGCAGAGCGTCATGCCACCGGGGATGCCGATGAGGTCCGTCGTGGCGGAGAGGTTCTTGGGCGTGAAGCCGAGGGAGTCGAGTGCGCGCAGCTCGCCGGTCTGGGGGAGTCGGAACACGATGCGCTCACCGCCATCGAACAGCGGCAAGGCGACGGTTCGGGCCCGGTACGGATACCCGTCGATCGGCAGATCGTAGCTGCCGTCTTCGGGGACGAGGTTGACGCCGGAGCTCATCTTGGAGTCCGTCTTGATCTTGGTGGCGATCGTCGTCGCCTCCACGCCGGTGTAGGTGTGCACGAGCTGCTTCTTGCCGTCGACGCGTGCCTCGACAGTGAAGGTGCCTTCCAGGACCGAGCGGGTCATGTGCACATCCGAGACGCCGCGGCCGACGAGGTCGCGGAAGAGGTCGATGAAGCTCTGTGCGTCGCGCCGAGGGATCAGATCCTTCAACGGCTTGGTCAGCTCGGCGTGCATCGCGGCCGCCGGCTTCAGTCCGGGCTCGGCGGCAGCCGGGCGCGGCGGGGCGACCTCGCGAGTGGTCACCGGCGCTGCAACGGTCCGCTGTGCGGGTCGCGTGGCCGGTGCGCCGAGAGTCGACGGTGCGACCAGCGGTGCGCTCGTGACGATGGGGCTCGCAGCGGGCTCTGTTCGGGGCCGAGCGGTCGAGGGTGCGCCCAGCGTGAGGGTCCTCACCGGCTGTCGGGCTTCGTCGTTGCTCATTGGCGCCTTTCGGTCGGGGGACTGGGTTGTTGTCGTAGGGGCGATCATCAGGTGATAGGCGCTATTCGACACTCTTGACTATACGCATTTTCTGCTCGTAAATGCGTAGATTTGACGTTTTCACCCCCCAAACGTGTGCCAAGCAGTCGTGTGAAACGTGCCGGCGAAATTGGGTGCAGTGGTCGTGAGCTCCGGCACCCGGTCGGGGCTTGTACTGGCTGGATCTCGACGAATGTTCACGGGCGGCGACGGTGGTGCGATCTAGCCTGATCCCATGCGCATCCGAGGTCTCATCCAGTCCAAAGTCGTCACCGAGCTCACGGCCGAAGCCGACGACGCCCAGGCGGCGCGCGCCCTGATCGAAGAGCAGGTGCCCGAGGGCTTCGAGTTGATCCAGGTTCACAACTCGATGCCGCGCGGTGGCCGGGTCATCGCCACCGGCCAGATCCGCTCGGCTGCCGTCGTCGAGCTCGAGGCGAACGGTGCCGACTACAAGACCGCCCGCGAGGCTCTCCTGAAGAAGATTCCCGAGGATCACCGACTTCTGAGCGTGCTCTCGCTGGACTGAGCCGATCCTGGTAAAGTGGCCTCGACGCCAAACTAAAATAATAGCTGATAATGTATCTTATGTCAGCTTGTCGTGATGATGTCCGCATCTGACGCGCGACTGCCTCCCCCGCATCCACCCTGGCCAGATGCGGTCTGGGCGAGGAAACTTTTGCGGGATGAACCCCACAACGACTACAGCACCCTGGTGGTACGTCGCCGCGTTGGCCGGCGCGTTCGCCCTTCTCGGCGGGTTGCTTTCAATCGCGGGCACCGCATACGTCGATTTGCGCCGATTCCGTCGCGACCGGGCCCAAAAGTGGGACAACGAGGTCTGGGCGACCTCGGTCAGACTGCTCAACCATGTCGATGAGGCCCGCGCGCATCTGAAATCCGCCCGGATATTGCTCGCATCCACCACTGCCGTCACGCCGACGGTGCGCTCCCGCGAGCTTGAATCCGCAAGGTCCTCGATCGGGCGGGCCCAATCCGAAAGGAATGATGCGAGACAGGAGGAAATGCTGCTCCGCTTCATCGCGACTTCGGATACAAGCGACGACGCTAAGCAGCTCCTCGACGTCCTCAGCCAGGCCTTCAACGACCCGAGCCCGTTGACCGACAAAGAATGGTGGGACCGTTTGCACGACAAGCGTCGCGGCTTTCTGAACTCAGTGAGACTCAGCCTCGGTCGAGACGCGCTTCGTGACCTACAGAATCCTGCTCCGCCATCCGAGCCGCCACCATGAAGCGGCGTTCGTTGTTGGTCGCCCTCTGACAACGCTAAGTTGCATCCATGAGCCCGAAAGAGACCCACGAACCTGTCGTTCCGAGCCCGACCTGACCCGAAGGGCATGTCGCGGTCGAGCGCGAGCCACAGGGCGCCAGCTCTGGAGATCGGGTGAAGCTATCGCAGACCGGCGTCTCGCTCACCGGCGACGATGAGATCGAGTGCATCCGCGTGACCCTGGCGAACTACGAACACTTCCTGCACAGCTCGACCGCCAGGGAGCTCGGCAACCAGCTGGCGGCGCACGACGGCCGCGCGGTGTCGATCACGATCCACGACGTCACGCACACAGCAGGCGCGAACGCTTCCCGAGCGTTGCGGCAGACGCTGCAGCGTCGGCTGACGGAGTGGAACAAGATCGCCGTGGCCAACGGTTACCCCGCCGTCTGACGACCGTCACCGACCTCGGTTGCATCACGGAGGCAGCGGTTCATCGCTTCCCGCTACCGGGCGCTCCCCCGTTCAGTTTCCTCTGCGGGCCGACGGCGTAGATCTTCCGGTCGAGGGGGCGATCGCTCCTCTGGCCGCCGCTGAGGCGTCCATAGCGCTTCTCGTTCGCGACCTCCACCGCGCGCTGGAACTCCGTGTCCTCGGGGTCTGGGTCGTTCCTGCGGCGTTGTGGTCCTGGTGGCGGCAGGGTGCCCTCCCGACGTCGGTGTTCGTCTGCGGCAGAACGGCCCTGGATCGGCGGCTGGGAGCCAGCGCACCGCACTCCGGTCGAGTCGTTGTGGATCGACATCAGCCCGTTCGCCTGCCGCAGATGCGACTCCTGGCACACTGGGCAGATCGCCGACTCGAGGCTCATGAACGCAGAATACGCGGGTGACTGCTCGGCCTTCTACGACGGCTGCAGCACCCGGATGCGCCCCTAGCGCCCTAGTCCGGGGAGTCCGCCGCTCACGCCGCGGATGGAGTGGCCCTTCTTCCCGGCCTTCCGAGCGGCCTTCTGCTCCTTCGTCGGAGGCTTCCCCCCGGGACACCAGCGCCGGTCGCCCTCGAAGAAGTGGGCAACGAACGTCTGTTCGCCAACCAGCCACACCTGTTGGAGATGGCACACGGGACACTCGCGTTTTCGGCTGGCCATGTCAGTTCGGCTCCTCAGTCGGCCCGGGTTCGTCGTACTCACCGCTGGCGAGCCGTCGAAGCTCGTCGTCAATCTCGGCATCGAGTTTGTTCGACTCCCGAATCGCCGCGAATAGATGCTGCTCGAAGGCCGCGAGCTCATCATCGTGCTCGAGGATCGGCTCGTCGTCGAAATCGTCCTCATCGCCCATGGAGACATGCTGGCCGTGGGCCGCTCCCCCGTCAATCGTTGTCAGGTGGAACGAGAGCCTCAGTCCTCGACTACCCACTCCTCGTACCACTGGCCCTCAACGCCGCCGTCGGTGCCATCGCTCTGCACGTTGCCCCCTCCTCGAACGGCATGGTCGGGCACCTGCGATCGCGGCACGAGTTCGCCGTCGTTGTACTCGCCCTCGCCGCGAAATAGCGGTCCGTGGCTCAGGTGGACAAGGTCGATGTTCGGGTCAGTCATGCGTTGAGCGTACCGACTCGCGCGCGTGCCCGATTTCGGCGCGGACACCGTCGATCGACTCCGGGAACGACGTCGCCCACCCCCGGCGAGACGCCCAGTCCCGTTGCGGTCGTGGCGGCGG
This sequence comes from Leifsonia sp. NPDC058194, assembly GCF_042883605.1. Classification (NCBI taxonomy): domain Bacteria; kingdom Bacillati; phylum Actinomycetota; class Actinomycetes; order Micrococcales; family Microbacteriaceae; genus Leifsonia; species Leifsonia sp. NPDC058194. Next base: position 34,925 of record NZ_JBHVVL010000006.1, read on the forward strand.
TACGGTCGTCCCATGCCCAGCCCTCTGGTCGACGTCGACGGGCGACGGCTGCGCCTGACGAACCTCGACAAGGTGCTGTACCCCGAAACCGGTACCACCAAGGGCGACGTCATCCGCTACTACGCGACAATTGCCCCGGCGCTCGTCCCCCATCTCGCTGAGCGGCCAGCGACCCGCAAGCGCTGGCCCGACGGCGTCGGCACGGCGGCCGCGCCGGTCGAGTCCTTCTTCGAGAAGGACCTCGGCAACGGCGTGCCCGACTGGGTGCTTCGCCAGAGCATCCTGCACTCCGGCGGCGAGAAGCGCTACCCGGTCGTCACCGACCGCGCGACTCTTGTCTGGCTCGCCCAGACAGCGGCGCTGGAACTGCACGTCCCGCAGTGGCGATTCGATACCGAGCGCCGGCCTACGCGGATGGTGCTCGACTTCGACCCCGGCGACGGCGTCGGCCTCGCCGAGTGCGCCGAGGTTGCCCTCTGGGCCAAGGCGATCCTCGACGACATGGGCCTTGCGACCTTCCCGGTCACCTCGGGCAGCAAGGGCATCCACGTCTACGCCCCGTTGGATGGCCGGCTCACCTCCGACCAGGTCTCCGCCGTCGCGCACGAGCTTGCCCGAGCGCTCGAGGCCGACCATCCGGCCGAGGTGGTCTCGACGATGCCGAAGGCCCGGCGCATCGGGAAGGTCTTCATCGACTGGTCCCAGAACAACGCGAAGAAGACCACCATCTCGCCGTACTCGCTCCGCGGCACCTCGCGTCCGTACGCGGCCGCCCCGCGTCGCTGGGACGAGCTCATGGGTCCGGATCTCGCGCAGCTCACGTTCGAGGAGGTCCTCGCTCGTGTCGAGACCGCCGGGGACCAGCTCGCTGGCCTCGACCCCTCCCCCGCCGTGCGCCCGCCAGAGGGGCTGCGGGGGCAGATCGATCTCGCACTCGCCAAGGCCGCTGAACGGATGCCTGAGGCCTCGGTGCTGCCCGGCGGCGCCCGCTACGAGCCGAAGCTCGACGGTTGGCGCACGGCGGCCGTCGTCGACGAGGGCCGCGTCACGCTCTGGTCGCGGCAGAAGACGAACCTCACTGACTCATTCCCCGACGTCGTCGCGGCTCTCTCGGCACAGGCCCCGCCTGGCGTCGTGCTGGACGGCGAGCTCGTGCGGTGGAGCGACGGCCACCTCGACTTCGACGCGCTGCAGCGTCGCTACGCGTCCGGGAAGGCCAGGCTGCACCGACTTGTCGACGAGGAGCCGGTCGAGTTCATCGTCTTTGACATCCTCGCCGCCGGCGGCCGCGACCTGCGTGCGCTCCCCTACGACGAGCGTCGCCGCATCCTCGAGCAGACCGGCGCCGCCTGGCGGCCGCCGCTCAGCGTCGTCGACGCCACGGAGGACGTCGCCGTCGCACGGCGCTGGTTCGAGGAGCTGCCGGAACAAGGCATCGAGGGTCTGGTCGTCAAGGGCGGCGCGCAGCCGTACCGCGGCGGGCACCGTGACTGGATCAAGGTGAAACGGCGCGACACTTACGAGGTTGTCGCCGGCGCTGTCATCGGCTCCCTCACACACCCTGGCGAGCTGATCCTCGGCCGCTACGAGCAAGGCGAGCTGCGGATCATCGGCCGCACCGCGCCGATCAAGCCTGGCGCTGCGAAGTCGTTGGTGCCGCTGCTGCGCCCAGCGGCCTCGGATCACCCGTGGCCCAGCGTGATCCGCTCCAGCGCCTACGACCGCTTCCAGCCCAAGCACGACACCCACCTGACGCTGATCGAGCCGCTCACGGTCGAGATCTCCGCGGACACCGCGATCGTCGGCGGGACGATCCGTCACGCGGCGCGGTTCGTGAGGGCTCGCCCGGAGGTAGCACCGGGCGAGCCCGCGTAGTCGCGCACAAACCCTCCCAGAGAGTCGGTCGCCGGCCCTGCCTCCAGCCCGGAGAGGCCCTCTCTCGCTGTTTCAGTAGTAGTAGTAGTAGGATTACTACTACTACTACTACTACTAATTTGAGGACGGCGATGACCGACGCAAGCGCCCGAGAACGAGTCCACACCGCCGCCGACGACATCGAGCGCGAAGGCGGCAAGCCCACCGTCGCCACCGTGCGGGAGCGAGCCGGCGTCAACAACGCGGATGCGACGCGCTACCTGCGCGAGTGGCGTGAGGCGCAAGCGTCCTCCGGTGCGAAGATCGCGGCGCTTCCGGCCGCACTCGTGGAGCAGTCGCAGCGGGTCGCCGGGCTGATGTGGGCTGAGGCGTCCTCGCTGGCGTCGGCATCCCACGCCGCGGTCGAACGGGAGTGGGGGGAGCAGGCGAGGCTTCAGGAGAAGGAGATCGCGGAACTCGTCGAGAACCTCGACGCGGCCGATCGTGCTGCGGCCGCCGCCGCCGAGACGCTCGCATCCGAGCGCACTGCCTCAGAAGCAGCGCTGGAGGAGGCCCGGTCCGCGGAAGCCCGTGCGCTGCACGATCTCGCGGTGGCCATCGACACCCGCACAACCGTGGAGAGGCAGCTGGCCGAAGAGCGCGCCACGAACAAGGCGCTGCGTGAGACGCTCAACGCCCTCATCGCCCGTATCCCCGCGGCAGACGAAGGAAAGTAGCTGCCGCTACTCTTCGCCGGCTGCCTTCAGCACTGCTTCGCGAGCCAGTTCCAGCGGGATCCGCTCCTGTTCGATGCGACGGACCTTGGTCCACGACGCGTGCACCAAGTCGAGGTAGAGCGCGCGCTCTTCTTCGGACAGACGAAGACCAGGCCGAGGATCGCGCGGCTTCAACTGCTGCCCGTTCTTATCGACGTGGGTGCCGAACCTCTCCCACCGAGTGAACGACTCGGAGTCCATGAAGATCGAACGCGCGGGCACCCCGGCGTCACGGAAGCCATGGAGGATCTCCAGGCCGTCCGCGTCCATGTCGCCCCAGTAGATGACGACCGGAGCATCGACCAGCCAGTCGAAGGCCGCGAAGGTGGCTCCTCCCCTACCGACGCCTTCGACGCTGATCGCGCCGGGGACGTCGGGGAAGTTGACGGCGGTGTCCTTGTTCTCGGAGATGATCACCACCTGTGGGGCGTACGCCGGAGCGAAGCGGTCTCCGACGCTGGCGCTGTCGTGCTTGCGTCCTCCCCGCGCCAAGTGCTCCGGGTCGAGATAGCTGAAGTGGATCCTCGGCGGATGGTTCCGCGCGAGCTCCAGGCTGGGCTTTCCAGCGAGCTCTGCCACCAGATGCTGCCGGGTGTTCAGCCACTTGGCGTGGAAGCCCTCCAGCGGCACCTGGCGCGGGGTGAGCCCCGCGGCCGAGTTCGTCGAGAACCACGCGCCGGCCCTCAGCAGCAGCTCGAAGTCGACATCGTCGAACCGGTCGGTCGCCTTCAGGAAGCCTGACCTCTCGGTCAGATCGGGGAACCGTTTGCGCAGCGCCCCCAGCCGATTCCGGCCCCGCCGCAGTCGCTCTGGCCACTCTCCGCCGCAGATGTGTGCGGCCTCGTCGATCGAGGGGACGGACAGATGCGAGGGAATCGAGTGGGAGACCGCGCCGATGCGTCGGGTGCGGTCCACGAGCTCGACATCGAATCCGCGAGCCCAGGCGCGCCAGTCCGCGGTGAGGTTCACCACGGTGGTGAAGTCCGCCTCGATGGCGCTCGAAGACGCTGAGGAGAGCGAGAACCGGTGCGGCCACGCAGCCTCGGCAGCCTCACCGGCGACGGTCTGCGCCCACGTCTGCTGAAGCCGCCGCTCGATCTCGCGGACGACGTTCGTGGGCCGCTTCACGCTGTGCTCGTCTGATCCAGGCCGCGGATCTCCAGCACATAGGACCGGTGGGTGCTGAGGTTCTTCGCGATCTCCACGATGACGTCCGCGTGCGGCTCCAGCGCGGGGGCCTTGTCGACCGGGGCACCGATGATCAGCTGGAAGCCGAGGCCCCGCCATGCCTGGACGGCTCGCGACGTGAACTGGCCGTCCGCCTTGATGAACCCCTCATCCAGGAACACCGGCGCGAACCGGGGCTTGGCACGCTGCTGGTCACCGAGCTGGAAACGCAGGGCACTGCCGACGATGAACGCGATCAGCTCCTGCATCTCGCCGCCGCTCTTGCCCTGCAGCGACCGGTAGATGCTGAGCGGCTCCCCGTCGATGTTCCGACGCTGGGCGGTGATCTCGACGTGCCGACGAACATCCAGCAGCCTGTCGCGGTCCACGACCTCCACGAGCTCCCGCGGAAGCCGGATGTCGTCCTTGCGCCGGAGCTGGGCCATGAATCGGCGGAGTTCCTTGAAGGCCTGCTCCAGCTGAGCGTCGTCGAGCCCAGTGGTGGCCATGCGCGCGTGCTGGGCGAGCTCCTTGCGGAACTTCACCACGGCGTCGGGCTGCAGCCGGCGCAGGTCGATGAAGAGCCGGTCGTTGGTGGGACCGAAGGGCAGGTCGCGCAGGATCTGGTTGATCGGATCCAGGCGGTCCTCGATCTCCTCGATTGCGGCCGTCAACGCGGTCGCCAGCTGCTGCAGGTGCTGTCCGCTCCACACCAGCAGGCGCCGTCGCCACTCTTCGCGGCGCTCATGGAGGCCCGACCTCAGGATCTCCTCGAGGATGCCCGCGAAGTCGTCATAGAAGTCGATCGTCATGCCGAGGTTCGAGTCATCCCACAGCCCCAGGTACCGCCTGAAGATCCCCTCGATGAACTGGGTCAGGCGAGTCACCTCCTCGCGGGCCTCCGTCGCGCGCTTCCCCAGCACGATGCGCAGGCGACTGACCTGACGGTCGAAGGACTCCGGAGTCTCGGACTCGCCCAGGAGCACCTGCGCCCACAGGTTGTCCAGGTCCTCGGCAAGCTCGTCGCGGAGGGTGAGGACGCCTTCGTTCTCGATCCGCTCGAGGACGGGGTTGATCCGGTCCTCGGCCTCCACCAGACCGCTGTGTGCGTTCTCCAGGTCCTCGATCACCTTCTCCCGGCCGTGGCGCCCACGCTGGACCTCTTCGATCTCCTCGCCGAGAGACTCGATCTCCTGGTCCAGCGCGGCGAGCACGTCGTTGTTGGCGCGGATCTCGTCTCGGCGGCGGGTCAGCTCGTCCCGCTCTGCGACGGCCGAGGCAACGTCCAGATCCGTCCAGGCCTCGTTGGTCAGGAGACCGTAGGCCTCCTTCTTCGCGCCGAGGGCAGAGATCTCTCTGGCGATCCGATCGGCTTCCTCGTCGGTCGACGCCTGCTGCGCTTTCAGGCCCTCCTTCTCCAGGGTCAGTTCTTCGCGAAGGTCGGCGTTGTCGAAGCCGATGACGTTGCGCGACGACTGGCGTCCGTGACTGCCGGCCCTGCCGCGCCGGGTCTGGCCGGCGGCCGTGATGCGCAGCTCGTCGCCGTCCAGCTGCGAGGGCCCGGCGACGCACAGCGCGTCGCGCGAGGGATGCGACACGTACTCGGTCACCCACGACTGGTACGGCGACTCCTTGAAGAGCAGCTTTCCGGCGATGTGATCCGGCTCGAAGATCGGTTGCCGCTGGTCCTGCGACCGGTAGACACCCTCAAAGTGGAGTCGCCCCTTCAGGTGCAGCGGATCGATGGCGCGCGAGAAGTGCTCCAGGTGCTCGAGCGGGACGAGCATGCGTCGGGCGCCGCTGTACAGCGACGTCTCGATCGCGGTGCGCCAGTACTCCTCATCGGGCATCACATCGATCAACTCGGCGACGAACGGGAGGTCGGAGATCGCCAGGCCGGACACCTCCGCCGCTGCCTGGCGCATGTCGTGCAGATACTGGTCGACACGGCCGGCGCGGGTCTTGAGGGACTCCAGTTCCGCGCGGATCTCCTTCAACCGGTTCTGGACAGGCCAGCGACGCGAGAGAACCTCGTCGCGCGCGGCACTCAACCGCTGGTGTTCGCCCGGGTGCGCCGCCAGGAAGGCGCGTCCGTTCTCCTGGACCTGCTCGAACTCGACCTGGGTGACCAGCCGTGCGTCCAAGATCGTCGTCGCCGCGACGAGCCGGGCGCGCCGTTCCTCGCGGGACTGCATACGCCCTTCCGCGATCGCGATCTGATTGCCGAGTTCGCTCAGCAGGCCGCCGCCCTGGTCGTTGTGCGCCTTCCGGGCCGCCTCCAGCTGGCTCTTGAGCCCGTTCTCGCGTTCGGTGAGCGACGACAGCTCGGTGCGTGCTTCGCGCGCGGCCGCCCGGTTGGCGTCGACGGACCTGCTCAGGATTCCGCTATGGCGCTGCAGTCGCCACAGCCCCGCCGGCGTGGTCTCCGCATCCAGCGAGCCGAGCTCGTCGTCCGTCTCGATCGCCTTCTGCGCCATCACGAGCGCATCGTGCGCGCTGGTGATGGGCCCGAGCAGGTCCGCGCGGGCCTGGGCAGTCACCATCTCCTGGTAGACGTCCTCCAGCCGGTCGAAGTGTTCGATCGCCGCATCCGCCTTGTCGTAGGAGTCCGGCTTCTCGATCACGAGCTCCTTGTAGAGCCGGTCGACCGTCGGGATGTCCTCACTGGCCTGGATGCGCGCCAGCAGCCGCAGCGCTTTGGCGCCGTCACCGCCCGCGCCGATGCCGAGCTTGACGAAGAGCGCCTGCGCGAACGAGCTGTACGAGTCGTACGTGTGCATCTCCGGCCAGACGGCCTTCAACTCGCGCGGGGGGAAGTGGTTGTCGCCGATTCGGGCGAACTCCTTCAGCTCGCGCAGGTCGAACGCGTCGTTGATCGTCATCATCCGCATGCTGATGTCGCCCGTGCGCGATGCACGGGACGGCACGTAGTAGGCCCGCATGGCGGTGAACCGCTCGCCGGCGTCGCTGACGAAGGTCATCGCCACGGCGCCCCAAGTGGGCTCGCCACGGCCGCGGAGGGTGGCGTCGACGACCTCGCCTTCTTCGAGCGTGTCGTCGAGCTTGCCGCGCAGATAGCTCAGCAGGTTCCGCTGGTCGCTTGAGCGAGCTCGCCCGCCGCCGGAGTCGTTGGAGGCTCCGTTGAAGGCGACGTTCGGCGGCATCATCAACGCGATCTCCGCGTCCATGAAGGTGCTCTTGCCCGCACCGGACTGTCCGCTGAACAGCGTCACCCCGGGGCCGAAGGAGGCGCTGGCGTGGCCGTGGAAGCCGCCCCAGTTCACCACCTGCATCGTCTCTGCGCGCCACTGCAGCTCGGGTGTCTCGATCAGCGCCGAGATCTGCTCCATGAGGCTCATTCGGACTCCTCTGCCGTCGATACGGCCTCGCTGTCGGACTCGGATTCGGTGCGTACATTGAGCCAGGCCAGGAGGTTGTTCAGCGCCGTCACGGGAAGCATCGGCTCGATCGCCGGCGAGATCCGCCACACGCCGTCCTCGTCGGTCTTGACCAACAGCCCCGCGGTCTTGAGCGCACCGATCGCGCGCTCTCCCCTGCCGTCGTCAGAGACCCGGTCGGTCGCCGACTCCGGCCGGTTTTCCTGGAGGTACTCCAGCATCTCCGCGCGACTGACCCGTGCGTGCAGTTCCCCACGAGCCTGCTCGTTCCGCGCCCGGACCCGGAGGTAGACCAGCAGCGCTGTCTCCTCACGTGGCCAGCGGGTGTCGTGCAGCAGGGTGGGAAACTCACGGCCGCCAGAGCTAGAGACGGGGCGCTTGTAGGCGACCTCGCGGTCCAGGTTGATCACCAGCTCGAGGAAGAGGTCGTTCAGCCTCTCCGCGATCGCCTTCCTAGACCTCACGATCGCCCGCCACTCCGGAAGATGGCTCTCGGAGGTGATGAACCTGTTCTTCAGCAGCACCACGAGGGCTTTGCGCTCATCGAGCTCCAGCCCACCCTCGTCGCCATCGAAGAGGGCGTGGGTGGAGACGATCGCATCGCCTTCGGCATCGCCTTCGGCGTCCGCCGCCGTGTCTTCCGGGTCCCAGTCGCGCTCTTCCTCGACCGCGTTCGGATCTTGCTCGATGAACGTCACAGCTCCTCCTCATCGGGGCCGTTGTCCGGCGCGAACTGCGGGACATTGAGGGTACGGGTCGATCCGTCGGGACGGATCGTGAAGTAGGTCTCGGACTGCTCTGTCCGTGTCAGCTCGTCGCTGTTGGTCGCCAGATGCAGCAGCCCGAGCACGTCTACCGGCCGACGAAGCTCGTCGGGCAGCTCGGAGAACAGAGCGCCCAGGCTCCAGCCGCCCGCGCGACCTTTCGCGTCTTCGAGGGCCGCATGCAGCTCGGCCATGCGGGGGCCGCCGAATCGGCGCAGCTCGTCGAGCGAGAGACCATCAGGTCGCTCGTCATCCGCTGCATGAATCTGCGGGAGCGGGACGTCGTCGGAGGGATCGTGAAGCCGTTCCCGCAGGTGGGTGATGTCGAGCTCGTCGGGCAACAGGCTCACCCCCGCGGTTTCGCGCACGCCGGCCGTCGCGAGCCAGGCGGACACGGCGCCTTCCAGTGACCGCAGAACGCGGTCGAGCTCCCGGTCCTTCGCTGCGTCCCTGGTCGTGATGTAGGTCCGCAGCACATCCGTGATCCGGCTCCGCTGGTCCAGGACCGAGTCCAGTCCCTGCCTCAGGAGGGGCACGATCCCGCGCAGCTCCTGCCGGTCCCGGTCCATCAGGAACGACTCGCCCTGCTCGATCAGGGCGCCGACGTCCTTGCGGAGCTGGTCGAGCAGGTCATCGTCGCGCAGGAGCGCAAACGCCCCCTCGAACGCTCGACCCTCGGGCGTGGCGGTGATCAGCTGGTCGACTCGCTCGAGATACCGATCGATGACCTCGCCCGGGACGCGACGTTCCGCCCGGAAGTCTTCCAGGATCTCTCCGCGCACCTGGCGAAAGGCTTCCTCGACCCGGGTGAAGTCGGAGGGCAGCTGAGAGACGAGCGAGAGCAGCTCGTCGAAGCCCTCGAGCATACGGTCTTCGGTCATCGCCTGGATGTCGCCGCCGGCCTCAAGCCGATCGCGCTCCACCATCAGCTGGGTGATCTCCGCGTCCAGGATCGCGATTCGGGACTGCCGGTCAGGGTTGCTCTCCCGGTTGATCCGCCTGGCGGTCGCGACGATGTTCGCGATGCGGTGCTCGCTCAGACCTGTGCGCTCCTGGCGGAGATTCGCGATGAAGTCGAGCGACTGCTGCGCGTGCGAAGTGAGCGAGTAGACCTCGCTGCCGTCCGACGCCGTCGACCGGATGAGCCATTGCGCCTTCGTCCAGCGCAGGCACACATCGCGCCCCGAGCCTGACGGGACATCGACGAGCCCCGAGGTGGCCATCTCGGCGATCAGGCCCTCGACCTGGACGTGAAGCCTCGCCGTCGGAACCGACCGGGTCTCACGCGAGAAGCAGGCGTTCAGGATGGCGACCACCACCGGCGCTTGCTTCTGATTCAAAAGCGACAGCGTCGGCTGCTCGAATGCGGCGGAAACCCGCACAAGCTCGCCCGTGATGTGGCTCACCTCGTCGGTCCCCTCGCCGCTGGATGCTCTCGTCTCGCCCAGCATGGCAGCGACCACGGACAATTCGTCCTAAGCGACGGGCTCACTTCGTGCGAGCTCGGCCGCAGACCCACCCGCACGAGATCACGTAGCTACCGGAGGCCTTGCGGCGTTACGGTTCAGGCATGGGCACGCTCATCTACGCCGGATCGAGAGAGATCGCGTTCGATGACCGGACGCTCGCCCACCTGCAGATTGCCATCGGTCTGAAGCTGCGTCGTCAGGAGGGCTTCTTCTTCGCGTGGGAAGACGGGGTCGACGGCGGTGGCGGCCGCGGCGCGGTCTGGATCGATCACTCGATCCCTCTGCTCTTCCGTTACGAGAGCGTGCAGGCGCCCAAGATCAGCCGCGAGTGGCTCGAGGAGTTGACCGCCAGTTCGAACAGCTCTCAGGGGTTGGTGCTGGCGGATGAGCGTCGATAAAGGGAGCCAGCCCGGCCCTAGCGTCCCTCTGCTTGCATCTCCAGATCCCTGATCGCCGCACGGCGAGGTCGGATCTTGGCTCGCCACTCGACAAGCGCAGTTGACGAGGCCAGCAGAGACTGCGACTCGTGTCGACCTCCTCTTGTGGTGGCGGTCGCCACCGCGGATCTAAGCGCCGCCGACACGCGCCGGTCGCGTCCCCTCTTGGTCGTCAGGATGAAGACCTCGACGGCTGAGGTGAGCGCGCCAGATCGAACTGCCGGAAGCGCTTCAACTTCCTCGTCCATCTGCTCCGGCGATCCGGATGGGGCGCTGTAGATATCGTTCGCGGCATCCTCCCGATCGAGCAGTGCATCGCTTCGCGCGGCGATCGCGATGGAGATCTCGGCTACGGCTCTGTCGAGGGCTTGCGAGTACCGACCCCTACCCTCCACGACCGAAACCAGCCAGACGCCCACGACGCCAACGACAGCGCCGGCCGCGGTTGCCGCGAGCGTGATGAAGAAGGTCGCCCACTGGTCTCCGTTCATGGCTGGACGATACCCGGCCGCGCCGGGGCGGAGTCAAGGCCGAAGCGAACGGGAGTGCTTTGGGCTGCGGGCCACGTTCATGGCCCCGCAACCAGCCAGAGAGCGCTGCGACACGTCGCAGCCGGGATCCATCAGAGAGAGTCAGATGCCCCCTCCAATGCAGTCATCGCCAGAGCGGGCTCTATCAAGCCGCTCGCGGTGACTACCCCAGCTGTACCTTGTCCAGGACGTCAATCCCGCCAGAGAGGCCAACCGACGATGAACGAAGAGATCAAGCACGACGACGTCGTCCCGAAAACCACGCCCTGTCCCTCGGACTCATCCGCTGTGCGTGACGAGGACGGCTGGTGCTCCAAGCACGGCTGGGACTGCGCGGACTTCCGCATGTTCCTCGCCGACGAGGACCGTTAGGCGGGGCCTCCGTCAGCAACACCTTCACCTGCAGGGTCCGTTCCCAGCCCCGCAATCAGCCAGAGAACGCTGCGACAAGTCGCAGCCGAGAAGTACTTCGAGGACTGCATAACCTCAGCCATCGATTCCTTCCGAGACACCAGAAGACCCCCGTTGCCACGCGCAGCGGGGGTCTTCGTCTCGCAGGACCACAGCTTCCGCCCTTGAGGGCGCCACCCGAACGGAGACCCGTATGTTCGTATCCTTCTTCGAGACCCCCGAGGCCGAGGTCGCCCGTCTGGCCGAAGCGCCGGTGGGCTCCAAGCTCCACGCTCTCTCGTTGCTGCCGGTGAACATCCCCGGGGTGCTCGACGACCTCATGATCGAGCTGCCGCGCGAAGCCGGCTGGAACCACACCGTCGTCGTGGTGCCCTTCAAGCGCATCCAGCGCTCCGAGGAGGAGCGTGCCGCCCGCACGATGCCCTACCGCCGCCACGACGGCTGGTGGGACTGCATCGTGATCGCCTCCGACCACCCGAGCTACCCGGTGGGCGGCTACCGGGTCTCCGTCCCGGAGGCCGAGCTCGTCCGTGGCACGCTGCGCACGCTCGAGCTGGCGACGTCGCCGGCTGTCGCCGCAACCGTCTGAGAAGAGGGGCACCATGGCAAGGAAGACCAAGCCGACACCCACCCTGGCAGAGAAGGCGGGGCAATGAGCCAGATCCAGAAGTTGTCCCCGAAGTCCACCCGTCAGCTCGCCAGGGATCTGAACGAGCCGACCATCACACGAGCATGGGTGGACAACGGCTTCGACCACAACGTCGTCATGTTCACGACGTGGGATCACGAGCACGGGTTCTACAACCGCCGGACAGGCCAGCGAGGAGAGCCGCTCCCGGGCGGCGGCGGTTGGCATCTGCCCTCCTGCTACGACGACCGCGGGCAGCTGCTGCTGGACTGCGACCCCTTCGAGGACGACGGTCGCTGGCCAGTGCAGGGATACGACCGATGATCTCCACTCCTCCGCAGCCCGGAGTTCACCATCGTCATACCGAAGGGACGCCCACCATGGCAGCGAAGACCAAGCCGACACCCACCCTGCCGGTCGCCGAGGACAGCAACTGGGCGCGTGCCTTCGGCAGTGGCAAGGACCTCGCCCGCATCCGCGGCTACGTCGAGCAGAACCGCCCGGTGTGGTGGGCGCTCTGGGGCTTCTACGGACGCTTCAAGGACGTCGCGCCCAAGTGGCACGTCTTCGCTGGCCGCACGCGGAGCGAGGATCCGGACAAAAAGTGGGAGTTCACATGGCAGGCGCTGTGCGGCTACAAGTACACGCGCTCCGCGCTGATAGACGACGCGCCACGGACCAAGGTCCAGGCGCCGAAGAAGGCCGAGCGCTGCACGCGGTGCGACAAGGCGCTGAATGAGATCCGTGCCGCGGGCCTGGCGAGACGCCCCACCTAGTGGTCGGAACCCTCCTCTCCATCAGAGAGTTCGGTGGGGGTGGATGCGCGTGCAGGGATGCCGGGTGGAAACGACCGAGCGCTCCGACAGTCCAACCAGGAGGTTGCTGTCGGAGCGCTCGGTCGCTTGTGCGGGGGTGTGCTTAGAACGGCGTCTCGTCGTTGTAGCCACCAGCGGGAGCTGCGGCGCCCCAGCCGTCCGCCGGCGGAGTGCTTCCGCCTCCCGGGGTCACGGTCGCCCACGAGTCGACCGGTCCGGTGTCGTTGCCACCCTGTCGCGAGGACTGGGTACGCGTGACCTGGGCAGTGGCGTAGCGCAGCGACGGGCCGATCTCGTCGATCTCCAGCTCAATGGCCGTGCGCTTCTCCCCCTCCTTGGTCTCGTAGGAGCGCTGCTTCAGCACACCCTGGGCGATGACGCGGCTGCCCTTGACGAGGGATCCGGCCACGTGCTCGGCGAACTCGCGCCAGACGCTCGCGCGCAGGAACAGCGCCTCGCCGTCCTTCCACTCGTTGGCCTGACGGTCGAACGTGCGGGGGGTGCTCGCGATGGTGAAGTTCGCGACCGCCAGACCGTTCTGCGTGTACCGCAGTTCCGGATCGGCGGTCAGGTTGCCGATCACGGTGATGACTGTTTCGCCTGCCATTGGTGCCTTCTTTCCGGGTCCCCGAAGACCCTCGCGGAGAACCGCGGATCACATTTCCGATTCAGCGCTCCGGCGACGGAAGCCGCCGCGCAGGATGCGTGGGCACCCCCGCTGTGACAGGTCGTCGTGGAGACGCCCGGCCGAAGAGTCGCCAGCGATTCCCACGAGGACGAATCTTCAAAAATCATCGTATACCAGCAGAAAACACGTTTTCACTCGTTCCGGCACCCAATTCGCGGGGCACGAACGGGAACCGCCCATCCACTCCCCCATCTCGAAAGCGAGCCATCATGCCGACCATCGACGCCGCCATCCGTCCCCTACCGACCGAGGAGGAGGTCCACGAGCTGATCGTGTTCCTCGCCGCCAACCACGACGTCGCCGTCGCCGACGGTCTCCACGAGAAGGCCGAGCGGTTCCAGACGATGCTGCGCACCGCCAAGGCGCTGTCGGCCAAGGCGAGCGAGTCCGAGGTCGCGCCGCGAACCCGGTTGGGCTACGTGATCGCGCCCGTGCACGGCAACGAGGTCGGCGAACTGGAGGCGTGCCCGGTGCACGGTCCGTTCGAGACCAAGGACGAGGCCCGCGCGGCCGCCGAGCTCATGAACTACTCGCAGCCCGACCGCGTGTTCGTCCGCCCGCTCTACGCCCACCGCTGACCTACCGCGCAGCCACCCTCGACACCAGAAAGCGAGTCCCAACCATGAGCCGACCGCGAATCAGCCACCTTCCGGACCTCACGCCCACCTCTGACACGCACCTCTACATCGACATGTCGGGGAGCCAGCCCCTCGACTCGCTGCTGCCCGCGATCGCTGCGGAGGTCGACGTGCTCAGAAGTCGCGCGGCCGACCTCGGCCGGCCGTTGAAGCTCTACGTGACCGGCTTCTCTCACGAGATCGGAGACGACGCGCCAGCGATCTGGGTCACCGGGTCCTTCCCGGTTGGCGATGAGCTGGTCCGGATCATCAGGGCAACGCCTCGGGTGTTCGGAGGAACCGACCTCGAGCTCGTCTACGACCGCATCAACACCAGCTACGACCGCAGCATCCGCCACAACATCATCATCAGCGACCTCGAGTGCAACGTCTCACATGAAGCCCTCGCCAACCACCCGCGTCACCTCGACTACACGTGGGTGGAAGGGGTCGTACCGGGTGAGGCATGGAAGGAACGCTTCATCCAGCTGCTGGCCGAAGCAAACCTGCCTGAGCCGCACACCGTCAGCTGATCCACCGACCACGCGGCCGCCGCCGACACACGTCCTCGGCGGCCGCCCTCGTTCACGAAGGGGCCCATCGCCATGAACATCGCCGAATCCCACCGCCTGCGCGCCGCGATCGACTCCATCGGCGTCGATGTCATGGCACTGATCGAGTACGGCTCCCGAGCTCATGGCACCGCGGACGAGAACTCCGACCACGACCTGATCGGCATCTTCGTCGAGCACGACCACCAGCTGTATGGCCTGGAGCGAGCCGAGACGCTGATCTACCGCATCCATCCGGACGGGAAGCTGCAGCGGATGGGGGTCTCTGACGCCGAGACGCGCAGCGGCGCCGACGTGATCGAGCTGAGTCTGCACCCGCTGCGCAAGTTCGTGTCGCTGGCCGCCGGCGGAAATCCGTCCGTCCTCAGCACCCTCTGGGCACCAGCTGTGCTGCAGCTCACCGGTGGCCGCGCCTCGGCTCTGCTGATCGGGCACCGCGACGCGTTCCTCTCCAAGCACGCAGGTTTCCGTCACGCCGGGTACGCCCGCGCGCAGCGGGACGCCCTGCTCGGCCGCACCAATAAGCGCACGAACCGACCCGAATTGGTCTCCGCGCACGGCTACGACACCAAGTACGCCGCGCACATGATCCGCCTGCTGCTGGCCGGTCTGGACCTGGTTCGCGACCGCGCATTCCACCTGCCGATGAAGCCCGAGCAGGTGGAGATCATCCGGGAAATTCGCCGCGGCGAGATCGCTCTGGACGACCTGCTCACCCTCTCCGAGAAGCTCGAGACCGACCTCACCACCGAGACCGAAGACTCCGAATTGCCCGACTCGGCCGACATCGCAGCCATCAACGATCTGTTGCGACAGATCCGAAACACCCACCTTCTCCGCTGACTCCGCAACGCCACCACCGTCCCTTGAAGGCGGTGGAACGCGGAGCGTTTCGGCGGCGCCGCAAGCGAAGCGCGCGAGAACAACTTCAACGACCCGCGCCGACGCGCAGAAGGAGAGCACAGCATCATGGCCGACTACGAGAAGAGCCGCACCGACATCGCGGCCGAAGAGGGCTTCACCGGAACGTTCCAGGGCTTCATCGAATGGCTCGGGGAATCGCTCATCTACGGCGGACTCCGTGTCCACGATCCGGCTCCGGACCAGTGGGGAAGACTGTCCACCACCATCGAGACCTTCACCGGCGGCTTCTCCTCCGACGAGCACCTCCTCGGTCGCCTCCGGTTCAGCCTCTGGCTCACCACGAACTGGGTTCGCAGCGAACGCGGCGGCCTCGACGTGTACGAGTTCCCGGACTGGCTCGTCAACGATCCCGAAGAGCGGGAGTGGCTGGAACCGGATCGCGGCCTGGTCAACGACTTCTACCGAGTCCGCACAGTGCGCGTCTACGACCGCCACGACCGCGACTACGTCGAGCTCGCCTACGACAAGCCGATCGAGGTCGTGCTCCTTGAGCCGAATTTCGACGTCATGGAGCCCAACGCCACGCTCATCATCCGTCCGCACCGGAACCCGCTCCCCGATCCGTTCGCGCCGAAGAAGCAGAGCTGATCCCCTCCTGGAAGGAGGTGGCCAACGATGGCCGCACGAATCCTCCGGACCCCCGCCTCTCCAGTCGCGGGGGTCCGCGGCGGCCACCAGGTCGCCACCGCGCGCCGTGCCCTCTTCATCTACCGCTGCGAGCACTGCGGCCGCCCGTTCCGCTGCACCTTCGCTCAGTACCTCCACGAGGACGGCAGCCACGCTCAGCCGACCGCCGCCTGACCAGAAACGAGACTCGTCATGACCACCCCCGTACCCTCCCGCGCGCAGGTGATCGCGCACACCAGCACCCTGCGACGCTTCCTCGACTCGCGGGCGTCGCGGCTGCTGCCGCAGCGGCTCCGCCTCGCGATCCGTGTCCTCATGGAGTACGTCCACGACCAGGAGGCCACGGTCTCCTTCCCCCACCTGAGGGAACGCCCACCGCTGGACACCCCTGTGTTTCTGCTGAAGGACGACTGGTTCCTGCGGACTCACCACAACGCTCGCATCGGCAGCATCGGCATCATCGCTGGTCACTCTGCGCTGAACCCGGACGACGACGGCGTCCTCGTCAACTGGGGCGACGGATCTCCGGTGCGCTGCAACCTCGACGAGCTGTCGGCCGTCTAGGGGACTCCCAGTTCAGAGCACGGCGACACAGTCGCCGCGGAAACCACTTCGAAGAAGAACTTCTCTGCAGACGAAAAGTCAGCAGGCGCGACAGGCAGACACCGGGGTCCGAGTCCCCGGCGCGCGCTACGGAGGCGAGAGGCATCACGCACCCGGCCAGTACATCGCTCGTGCGTCACGGATCGCGACCGAGACAGCACCACTGATCGAACACCGGGCCATTCGCAGGTTCGAATCCTGCCTGTTCTTCACCCGAATCCAGCCCTGATCGAAGGAGCACGCCGCCATGTTCGCCATCATCGCCAAGGACGTCACCGCTACGTTCTCCGCCACCAAGCTGACCGGTGCCATCGAGTGGATCCCGGCCACGCACGCGCTGACGATGCGCACTCCCTACGGTCTGAGCAAGCGCATCTCCACCAACTTCGGTCCGGAAGGACTGAACCCGCGCGATGACACCACCTTCATCAAGGACTGGAGCGAGCACGTCGGCCTGGCCGCGTCGCTCGAAGCCGCCGGCGTGGTCGAGATCGTCCGAGCCGTCAACGTGGGTCCGTACAAGGACCGTGCCTACGAGGTGCGTGTGCTGGTCCCATCCGGCGCACGTGAGCTCGCGGGGGTCGGCGCATGAGCCAGTCCATCAGCGAATGGCCGACGCGCACCACGAAGGACGGCCGCACCCTCACCCTTCGCGTGGGTGAGAACGGTCCCGGCGCGTACTACCCGGCGATGCCCGGGCCCGATGACACGGACGCTCTGGCCGAGGAGTACATCGCGCGGGTGGACGACGAGCGTTGACCCGCATCGACCGCAAGCAGATCGTCGCGCAGGAGAAGTGCGCGGCACGACGAGAGGAACTCTGACATGACCGATGTCCTGCGCATCATCGACTCCGAGGTCGTGCTGACGCTGCCCAGTGGCAGGGTCATCAGCGGCCAGCTCGAACACGCGACGACGAACAAGTCGCTGTTCCTCATCGACGTCGACCCCGAAGCGGTGTCGGCTCCCGTGCTGCTCACCGTGCCGAAGGCAGAGGCAGAAGACGCCACCACGGCGCTGGAGCCCGACCAGGTGCTGCTGCGCAACTGGACCGAGCTCCGTGGCGCCCCTGAGGCGCTAGCGGAGGCGGGTCTCGTCGAGCTCACCGGTGAGGAAGTACAGGTCGGCCTGTTCGGCCTCCAAGCACTCGTTGCCCGAGTGCTCTAACCGCATCCCGGCCCCAGGCCGGATCAGGAAAGAGCAGAGCCAGGTCTTCGCAAAGCGCAGACCGGAAGAGCACCTGAGAGCAAAGCCCTCGAGAAGGGGCGGTATCACCGACCTGCTACGCCGTCCTCCGCGTCGTGAGATCCGACTGCGTGAGCCGCCCCTTCAACCACCCAAGTACATCACCCGCAGCAGGCTCGCTGCGACCAAGCACCGACCCCAGGGCAGCACAGCTGCCTACGGGGAACCAGGTGACGGAGGACACCCTCCACACCCGAGAAATCAGACCACCCTTGATCAAGGAGAATCACATGACGAACCCGCTCAACAACGGAGTCCTCACCGGCCGCGTCGCGCAGGACATCCGCGAGTTCCCGAACGCCGACGGCAGCAAGGTGCTGCTCACCACGATCGCCGTCGAGGACAACTTCGTCTCCGGCGCCGACCGCAAGGCCAAGACCCAGTTCGTGCCCGTGCGCATCTTCCTCGCGAAGACCGTCAACGGCCGCGGCTCCTGGGACCGCGTCCACAAGGGCGACCTGATCTCCGTCGGCACCCGCATCGCGTGCGAGCCGTACGAGAAGGACGGCGAGACGGTGTACCCGGCTCCGACCATCGAGGTCGACGGCTTCCCGCAGTTCCTCGAGTCCAAGGCCACCGTGGAGGCCCGTGTCGCGCGCAACGCCGTCGCGGCCGCTCCCGCGCAGCCGGCCGAGGAGACCGCGGACGAGACGATCGCTCGCCTCCAGGCGCAGCTCGCCGCCGCCCAGGGCGTCGACGTCGACGCGACCAGCCCGTTCGCCACGGTCTAACCGACCCCGGCCTCGAACAAGACCAGCCGCGACGGCGCCCACCCGGTCACAGTGGGCGTCGCCGCGACTGCAAGACCAGCTCAGCCAAAGGCCCCTCGAACACCCTGAATCCCGTCCCGCGTTCCGCATTAGATCGGCGCCGGAGGAACAGGAACTCCACAGAGGATCACCGCCGTCATCGGCTGACCTGCAAGACAAGTGAATATCGCAACGAGATGCCCCACCTCGAGCCACGGCTCGCGGGTGGGGCTTTCTCTTTCGCATCCGCTGTCGATAGTGCCCGTCGAGGCGTGGATCACCCGAGCTACACGGCAGAGCCGTGTCGGAGAAGCCTTCGACACGACCATCCCACCGCGAGAGGCAGCAACATCATGAGCACGACCAAGATCCCCTTCAACGCCTTCGACATCTTCGCAATCGCCTACGGCCTGATCCTCTTCGCCGGGTGCCTGGCCGCAACCATCGTCTTCATCGCCATCGGCGGCGAGCTCGTCGGGTACGTCCCGACCGCGTTGGTCGTTGCCGCCCTCGGCGGCTACGTGCTCGGCGTGGTCGCCCGCGAACGCATCCTGATCACGCGAGCGCAGATCGTGACGCTGGTCTTCGGCATCATCCTTCTGACCGCGGGGATCGGCGGCGTGCTGAGCGCCCTGGTCCATCCGCGGGACGAAGTCGGCGTCGCCGTCCCGGCCGCCGGCGTGGCGGCCGTCGCGATCATCATCCTCGCGATCAAGGTCCTGGACATCGTCCGCGCCCAGGGCCCGAAGAACGACGTGCAGGCAAGCTGACACCACATCGCCGCTGAGGCCCCGCCGCGAGCTCGCGCTTGTCGGCGGGGCTCCTTCGTTCTCTGGCAGACGTCCACGGCCGGTGATCTCCCCGGGTGGAGCAACACGGCAGAGCCGTGTCGGAGACCTCTGCGACAACGACCATTGCTCCGAGACTTAGCGAGGACGCCATGACCACGAACAAGCTCTTCACCGGCGACGACATCACCGCGATCGTCTATGCGCTCTGCTGCATCCTTCTCGCCTTCGTGCTCGGCATTCTCACGCTTGTGCTGCCCAGCCTCGGGCTCGTCACGATCCCCCTTGCCATTGCGCTGACCGTCGTCGGCTTGATCACGCTCGGGTTCGTCGCATGGCTCGTCCTGCGCGATCTGCGACCCAAACGGCGAGCCACCCACCGCTGACCGATCCCCACGAAGCCCCGCCTCGAGTTCGCTCGCCGGCGGGGCTTCTTCGTTCCGCGAATAGCTGGTTCTCCTGCAACGCCCAACTCCCTGGGTGGAGCAACACGGCACAGCCGTGTCGGAAAAGCCCATGACAGAGCAAACCCCCTGTCCAAGCCGAACCGACACCGAGGAGTCCCGATGTTCCCGATGAACCCCACCACGTCGTGGCTGCTCATGATCGTCCTCGCGCTGATCATCGCCGCGCCGCTCACGGCCATGTACCTCCACCAGCGTCGTCTGGCAGAGCGCGCAGCTGCAGCCCAAGAGCGTCTCGCTCCTGTGATCGAGCTGCGGCCGCGGCCGGTGCCGACCAATCACAAGCTCGCGATCGTCCCCGAACTCCGGGACGTCGAGGAAGCCAGGAAGGTCGCGCGCATCCGCACGCTGCCACGCACCTCGAAGCCGTCGCAGTCGATCTACGACTGGCAGACCCAGGGGATCTGAGCGCGTACCAACGCTCCCTCCCCCGCAGCACCAACCCGATCCGCTGCCACCACTGCAACACCCACCGCAAAGCCACCTCACCAAGGAGAAGACCATGAACGCTCGCACGCTCATGCCCGCCATCACAGCGGATCCCGCCACCAGGACTGTCCGCAATCTGCTGCCGAAGACCGGCCGCTACCGGGTCGCGACGACCAGCCTCGCCGCCTACCTCGGCTACATGGTGGTCAAGGAGCAGTACAAGCACTACGCGAACGAGACCGTCCAGTACGCGATGGCGATGTTCGACGTCACGACCGTCTCCGGGAACCCGGCCACGCGCACCGCCGAGAGCATCGGCGACCAGGTCGCGGACGAGATCGACGAGATCGCCGGCGATGACGACGTCACGCTGGAGAGCGCCATCAAGACCGTGAACCACATCCTCATCCGGGTCTACGGCAACCGGCTGGAGATCAGCGGCTGGCTCCCCGGGTACCGGGTCCTCGAAGGCCGGAAGGTCATCGAGCTCAGCGGCGACACCTGCCCGAGCTGCACCGTCAACCCGACCGGATTCGAGGTCGGCAACCGCTACGGCGACCGGACCACCGGCGCCAGGCGTCGCATCGCCCGCTGCCTCAACAGCGAGGACTGCGGCTGGACGAGCGCCTGAACTCAGGCAGCCACCAGCACCACCGAGGGACCGCGAAGCACTCCGCTGCGCGGTCCCTCCCCCACCACTTCGTGCACCACCTCCCAAGGAGAAGAAGCCATGCAGACCTGCCCCAACGACGAGATCGAGATGATCCCCGCCGCTTCCGCCGGACGCGGAACCGCCATCTGCCCGAGCTGCGGCTACACCGAGTAAGGAGCGCCGAGACATGGCCAACACCGAGTTCCTCGAAGGCATCCGCTGCCCCGTCTGCTTCGAAGAAGACCGCTTCGTCATCCAGGTCACCGTCAACGCGCTCCTGTGCGACGACGGCTACGACTGGATGGCGTCCCAGCCCGACCCCGACCACTTCCCCGGCCGCGTCCTCACCGAGGACGAGGGCCTGGGTGACGAGGACCCCATCTCCTGCGCGAACCGCAACGGCTGTGGCCACTACGGCACCGTCGCGGAGTTCCGCATCGAGAACCAGGACAAGGAGCGTGAGACGACATGGCGCAGAGAGATGCAGCTGCAGTACATCTGACCGACGCCACGGCGCCCACCCTCGCGGTGGGCGACCGGGTGCTGATCAAGCGCAACCTCGACCACCCCGTGTGGAAGAAGCGCGTCGAAGGCGAGTACGGGACCAGCTACGTGCCAGACCCCGACGTCGTAGAGGAGATCGGCGTCGGCCGGATCATCGACACCTTCCGCCGGTCCGTGCACCAGGTCGCGCCCCAGGGCGGTCTGGCGACCACCTACAAGCTCGAAGTCCGGGCCGACAGCGGCTTCTGGTACGACGCCGAGACCGGTCTGCAGCTGAACTCCAGCGCGACCACCATCACCAAGCTCGATGAGCACGACGAGCACGACATGAAGGTCGCCCGACTCCGCGAGAAGCTCGCCGAGTCGAAGGCCTGAGCATCCACCAACAACGCCAGCCGGCGGCCCGAGGGGACTACTCCGCTCCTCGGTCCGCCGGCTTCTGCGTTTCGAGCATCATCCCTGAACCACGACCTGAGAGCGAGACTCCGATGATCCAGACCCAGACGCACCCGGAGCTGCTCCAGGTGCCCGCCAACGTCCCCGCCGTGAGCACCGTCCTGCCCGATGGCAGCGTCGTCCCGGCGATCGCCTACGACCACGGCCGCAGCGTTCTCGCTGAGGGCCACGTCGAGAAGGGCGAGTTCCTCCGCAACGCCGCGCGCGTCTTCGCCTCGCTCGGCATCGACTGCGAAGGCGACCTCGACCCCGAGTACGTCGTCCGGCGTCACGTGCTGATCCGTCAGCGCCGCAACGACGTCGCCATCCTCTGGCGCGTGCCGAGCACCGGCGACCAGGTGAGCGACCGGACCCCCGGCGCCGTGCTCGTGACGCTGGTCGAGATCTGAGCCGCGGAGCGACTGCGTTCGTGGCACAGCCCCGAACGGGTGAAGCGGTGACACAGTAGTTCAACCGATGCGTGACCGCGGGTGAGGGTGCGAGACCCCCCGATGAGTCCATTCGGCCCGGTCGGGACGTTGCCAAGGGCGCGTCCGATCCGAGAAGAGCACCAGGGTTCGGGTCCCTGGAGATGGAGTGCAAGGCTCCCGTGTCCCCCACTCTGCCCCACCGGCCCCGCAGTCCCTCATCGGGCTGCGGGGCTTTCAATTTACGACCCGAGGAGAAGACCATGAGCGACCAGCTCGACATCCACGAGCTCCGCAAGACCGCCACCGAGCGTCGCAGGCGGCTCGACGACATCGCGGCCGATGCTCTCACCGCTGCGTGCGATGAGATCGAGCGTCTTCGCGCTCAGCTCGCGCCGACGAACCGTCAGTTCCCGATCGCTCCTGAGACCATCGCGGCCAACGCCCCCATGAGCCGAGTGCCCACTGTGCTCATCGAGCGTGCCCGCTGGGCCATGCACAACGAGAACCTCGAG
Source organism: Leifsonia sp. NPDC058194 (assembly GCF_042883605.1). Lineage (NCBI taxonomy): Bacteria > Bacillati > Actinomycetota > Actinomycetes > Micrococcales > Microbacteriaceae > Leifsonia > Leifsonia sp. NPDC058194. The sequence continues at coordinate 57,414 of NZ_JBHVVL010000006.1, forward strand.
ATGCTCGACGAGACGATCGAGGAGATCATCGAGGCGGCCGGCAGCCCACGCGAGGACGCCGAGGCCGACACGAACGCGCTGCGGGCGCGCCACCACCGGCTGATGCTCAACTTCCCCGACCAGGGCTTCGACTGGCGGACGCCCGTCACGGCGCTCGTCAACGAGATCCCAGCCATGGCGGACGAGATCGACCGGCTCCGGGCTGAGCTCGCGAAGAAGCCGCGAGCCATCACGACGGCCGCCGAGCTCGACGCACTCCCGGTGGGCGCCGTGATCCGTGGGCTCGGACCGTATGGTGGCCTCTGGCAGGTCACCGACGATGAAGAACTGAAGCGCTACGCCGGCGCGGGCGACGACGGCTTCCACATGGGCGAAACGCTGCTCAGGCAGGGTGGGCCGCTGGAGCTGCTCTGGAGTCCTGAGTGGTGATGTGCGACAGCAGCCGCGTCCGAACACGAACCCCTGCCGAGGCAGGGCCTGACCAAGGAGCAGAGCAATGACGTACTACCTGGTGCAGAGGCTCGGCCTCAACGAGCATCCCTTCGACCGGCAGCAGGGCTTCGACCGCGTGTTCTCCTGCGAGTACATGGGCTCCGCGGAGTTCGAGTTCGGCACCGTGCCGAAGGCCCTGAAGCGGCTGCGCGAGGCGCCCGTCGAGGCGCGCGCTCTCGAGGTGACGATCGACGGCGTGACCCGCGAGGTCCACTTCGTCGGGCAACCCGAGGCGCTCAGTCAGGCTCGCGACGACCTCGAAGCGTGGGCGGCCGGCGACCACAGGCGACCGCCGTTCTGGGGCAAGGAGCGCAGCGGCTTCGGCGAGGACTTCGCCGGCCGGAAGCCGAAGTACCAGACCACCGCAGCCTGGTGGGCTCTGGACGAGGACGTCGTCTGGGCGCTCTCCCCCGATGTCGCGACCAAACTGGTCACGGCGATCAACGCCTGACCGAAGAACCCCGCACCCCTCACCGGGTGCGGGGTTCTTCTTTTCGCCGCAGAAACACGAGGAGGCCCCAGCTCACCCGAAGAGCTGGGGCCTCAAGCCCATCCGACCACGACCCGAACGTGCTCGGAAGGATTTGCCACCGCCGGATAGGGGGTGGCGATTTCACGGAAGAGAAGCCCTAGCCGTCTTCCGCGAAGTCTTGTGTGGAGATCCGGCCGCCGCGTCTGGAGTCGCTTCCGACATCCACGCAGTGAACAGCCTCGTCTACCATCATGCTGGATGCGCATACGAATTGCACATCGAGAGCGCTCACACGGTCACCTGCGCCGGCTTCGGATCGATCGGAGATGCGATCGCGAAGAGGTTCTGCGTGAACAGGTTCTGGCTGTCCACGTGGCCGCCGCAGGTCGTGACGACGAGCTGACGCACACCTTTCGCGGACCAGTACTCCTGCGGGAAGGCGGTGTGATCCTCCACCCGCATCCGCGTCATCTGCCAGCTCTGCAGCTGACCGGCGGCGTCCTTCGTGTAGAGCATCGCCCCGGCGCGGATCTTGTACAGGTAGCGCAGCGCGCCCCAGCCGTTGTGGTTGCTCACGTGCGCCGCGATCAGCGTCGTGCCCTCGGAGCCGCCGAACATCGGAGCGCCGGCCTTGTACCAGACGCCGTGCTTCGGGTTCGAAGGGATGCGAATCTGGTCGAAGCCCGCGTACTTGCTGGCCACGAAGGTCGAGTCCGCCTCCACCGGCATGTAGATGCCGAGCGAGGGGATGAACAGCGTGCTCGGCGCCATCTTGGCCACCGTCATCGGGCCGCCGCCGTCCTGGGTGGCAACCGGAGTGGTCCCCGTGGGCCCGACCGCGACGCCGGTCGCCGGCTGCGAGTACTGGCTGGCGGGCAGCGGTGCGCTCACGTCCTGCTGAGGTGCGAACGCCTTCCAGACGAGCACACCGGCCGCGACGATCAGCGCGACCACGAGGAGGCTCAGCAGCACCGTCACGAGGCGGCTCGACTTCCGCTGGGCCACTGCCTCAACCGGCCGTGCACTCGTCGTCACACGGAGTTCGGAGGGGAAGACGTGCTCGGTGGGTGTCGGAGGCGTGAATCCGGTGGTGCTCGAACCGCGCGCCCAAGGAGGCGTGTCCGTCATCGCGTGCTCGTTTCTGTGGATCGGGTCGGATGGTCAGGCAGGGACGCCGAGGGCGCGGCCGCCGCGCTGTGATGCGACGGCGGCCACGCTTGGCGATCGCTCAGGCGGCGGCCGGAGCCTGCTTCTTCGCCTTCTGAGCGGCGACCTGGTCCTCGACCAGGGACGCGGCGATCAGCAGCCCCTCGCGGTTGAGGTGACGCGAGTAGCTCACGTCCAGGAACAGCACCGGCGTGCCCTCGGGGACGACCTCGAGCAGCTTCGGGTGCAGCGACGGACGCACCGACCCGCTGCCGCCGCCGAACACGTAGATGACCTCGGTGTCGCGGCCGACCTCCGCGAGGATCTTGCGGAACTCCTCCACGACCTGCTCGCTGAACAGCTCGGCCTGCTCGGCCACGATCGCCGCGACCTTCGCGTGCTCGGCGCGCTTGAGCGGGCTCGGCTCGGAGAGCAGGTAGTCGGCCAGCGCCTTGCGCGAGTTGAAGGGCAGGCCCGCGCGCTTCAGCGGCACCAGCGAGTTGTTCAGCACCGTGCCGTAGCCCTTGCCGAAGGTCCGCGACGCGTCGCCGTTGAACTTCGCGCCCGAGTACACCGGGAAGTTCACGGTGCCCTCGCCGATGTCGATGCCGACCGTGCTCGTGGCGTCGAAGATGTCCTGGCCGGTGATGCCCTCCAGCGCCTGACCGTGCTTGCGTACATCGACCAGCAGCTGCTCGGCCAGCGCGACTCCGTGCTGACGGATCGCGAACTGAGCCGACGCGCCCTCGGCCGCGACCTGCACGTCCACGAACGTGAGGCGGACGATGACCGGGGTCTCGAAGTTCAGCACCGTCACCAGGTGAGCGCCGTGCTTGAAGGACTCGGCGAAGGCGAAGCGGTGCTCGCGGAACTCGTCGATCGGCAGCGCCAGGGCCACGCGGACCTCGACATCCAGCTGCTCGGTCGGGAGCGCGCCGTGCTCGATCACGTAGTCGCGCAGCGCCTTGCCCGCGAACAGGCCCATCACGAGGACCTTGGTCAGCGACTGCTCGGCCTTGCTGATGCCCGAGACGACGTCGAACTCCTCGAAGCGCGGCGTCTGCGCCTTGAGCGCGCGGCGACCGAACAGGTGGCGGTGGGTGGAACCCACCAGCGGCGAGGCGAACGTCACGTCCAGCTCGTTGAAGATGTCGCCGCCGACGACCTCCACGGCCGCCGTGTCCGGCGTCGGCAGGTCCACCGCGCCGGTCACCAGCGCGACGCCCGAGGGGATGTCGAACTTGTCGGCCTTGCCGTTCTCACCGCGAAGCGCAGCCTTGACGTAGCCGTTGCCGACGTCGACGCCGCCGGTGATCTTGATCTTGTTGCCCATGGTCCTGGTCTCCTTGTTGGTCTCGAAGTCTGATGGGGGTGGCGGGGTCATCCGCCGATGATGGCGTCGAGCAGGTCAGCGCCCCCGGTGCTCGGCTGCGGTGCGCGCTCGACGGGCTGCAACTGCGGAATCGGCGCGGGATGCGCGGCAGGGGTCGCGGCGACCAGGTGGACCGGAGCCGCGGGAGTCTGGATCGGCTCGGCCTCGCTCTCGGCGGCCTCGGCGGCATCCGGGCCCGATCCCGGGGGACGGCCGCGGCGCGGAAGCTGAGCCACCGGCGCGAACGCGACATCGACGTATCCGTTGCGCTCGATCTCGTTGCGGATCAGCATCCGCACGGAGAGGCCCACGTCGTTCTGCTTCTCCCACCAGGTGAGCACCGACTCGTCGGCCTTCGGGATGGAGATGCGCTTGCGCTCCGAGGTCTCCTCGGCCTGGCTTCTGGCTGCCATCACGCCCCCCTTTCTACATGTCTACTGGTTTACGGTTCACAATGCGTTTTTCTCGCATAAACGAGCATAAACGACACCACCGACACCAGCAAGCCACTGTGGCCGTGTCGTGGTCACTTTCCGGCCGCAGCGCACCCCAGTAGAGGGCACAACCGGTCCAGAACCCACCCGCGAAGGGCTTTCGGCCGGCTTCTGGAGCCGTTGTGGCCACGGAGTGGGTAGGAGGTGACCAGGGTCTGGTCAGGACTGGTGGCGAAGGCGGCGGGTGCCGCCTCGGGGTTATCCGGAGAATCCGCAGAGCAGAGAGCTGGGCCGCTATGACCTCCACCTCCGGCATCCCCGTGCCCATCCGAGTCGTGAACAAGCGCAAGGAGACCTACGACGTCTACATCGGCCGCGGCTCGATCTGGGGGAACCCCTTCGTGATAGGCCGGGATGGCGATCGCGCGGAGGTGATCCGCAAGTACGAGGCGTACCTCGCTTCACGACCCGAGCTCATCGCCCGGCTGCCAGAGCTGCGCGGGAAGCGCATCGGCTGCTTCTGCGCGCCCCAGGCGTGCCACGGCGACGTCCTGAAGTGCTGGGCGGAGCGATAGACCCACTACCCGAAACGAAGGAGACCATCATGACGCACCCGTACACCTCGAGCCCGACACCGGAGGCCGCCGCCGCGCCCATCACCCGCTTCCGCGACGAGCACCGCTTCCTCTCGAACTTCTGGTTCGTGCCCGGCGGCGTGACCGTTGCCGGCCTCACCGGTCGCACGACCGAGCACGTCTTCCAAGCGCTGAAGTCCGGAACGCCGGCTGAGCAGGCTCAGATCCTCGCAGCGCCGACCCCCGGAGAGGCCAAGATCCTCGGCGGCCCGGCGCACCGCGGCGGCATCATCACCGAGCTGCGCCCCGACTGGGACGCGATCAAGCTGGGCGTGATGGCGCGGCTGCAGGCGGCGAAGTACGCCGTGCCCGAGCTGGCGCAGCTGCTGCTGGCGACCGGCGACGCCGAGCTCGTCGAGGGTAACCACTGGTGCGACACCTTCTGGGGGACGTGCACTTGCCGCAGCGGGCACGACGGCGAGGGTCAGAACTGGCTCGGCCGCATCCTCATGATCCAGAGGAGCGTGCTGCGCGCGTGACCGCGACCTTGGAAGATGCCGTCAAACCGGATGCGCACACCTTTTCGCACTTACACTCGACTGTGCGGTTAGCGTACAATTCGAGAGAAGGAGGCGCCATGTCGATCGCAGCAGCACCCGCACCGGAAGAAGTAGAGGCCCTGCGCTACCTCAAGGACGCCGCCCGGGAACAGGGTCGCGACGCCGAACTGGTCGTCGTCCTGATCCGTGAGTCCGCGGACGCTCTGAAGGAGACCCAGCCGCGCGGCAGCGCCCTGACCGACGAGCAGGTCGCCTTCCTCATCAGCTCGGGCACCTTCACACCGGAGCGCCTCGCCGAGGTCGAGGCCAGCGTCGCACGCGGTGACCTCGCCGAGCTCGAGCGCCGGACCCGCCTGGAGGCGGTCACCGGATCGCTCAGCGCGACGGAGGCCGCACAGCGGCTGGGCATCGACTCGTCTCGCATCCGCCACCGGCTGAGCAAGGGCAGCCTGCTCGGCTTCATGATCGCGGGCAAGCGACGCCTTCCCGCGTGGCAGTTCACCGACGACTCGAAGCAGCCCGTGCTGCCCGGCCTGTCGCAGGTGATCCTCGCGCTGCCCCACGACATGCACCCGGCGAGCGTCCAGAACTTCATGACGACGCCGCAGGAGGACCTCCTGATCGACGATCGTGAGGTCACGCCGGTGGAGTGGCTGCGCCTGGGCGGAGACCCGCAAGAGGTCGTCGACATCCTCGACTCCTTCTTGCAGTCGTGAAGGTCCCGGCCACTCCCCCGGACGCGTTCAGGACCGAGCAACGGCACCTCCGTAGCTACAGCGGGCTGCTCTGGCGCGTCTATCGCACCGAGCCGCCTCACGCTCTCGCCTGGAACGAGCTGCGCCACTACGGGCCGATCCGCAAGATGCGCTTCGACCCGCACCCGCCGCCGGCGGACTACTACACCGATATCGGGGTGATGTACGCCGCGACGGATGCGCTGACGGCCCTCGGTGAGGTCTACCAGCAGCGACGAGAGATCACCCGCTCCCAGGGTGGGCCGGCTCTCGTCGCCTGGCAGCCCTCGCGCGAGCTCGTGCTGCTGGACCTGACGACGAACTGGCCCGTGCTCAACGGCGCCGCGGCCTCGATCATGATGGGTCCGAAGCGCCACACCCAGGCGTGGGCACGCGCGATCTATGAGAGGCTCGGCGACCAGGTCGACGGGCTCTGGTCGCAGTCGGCGATCACCAATCAGCCGTCGCTGACGCTGTTCAGCCGGACAGAGGTCGTCCCGGCCTTCGAGAACCGGCCGAGCTTCCACGCGCCGCTCTGGGATGTGACGGCTGATCCGATCGTCAAGTACGCCGCCGAGGAGCTCAAGTACAAGGTGCTCTGACAGGTGCTCTCTAGTCGAACTGCTCGACCAGGGCGGGGGTGCTTACGGGCCACCCGGCAGGTTCGTGACCGTGACGACCAGCGTGGACCATCCAGCATCGGTCACGGCCACGGGCACATCGACGGTTTTTTGCGACGAGGGGATCGTTACTTCCCCAGCGGCCGCCAGCACCTGCTCGTCCGGCTCGAAGGTGTAGGAGCCAATCTGGCAGCTAGTTGTGATCGAAGTGGTGGTGTAAAACTCAAGATCTACTGACACGTCTGTCTCGCCGGAATTATCTGGCCGCGGTATGGAGAATATCTGTCCGCTCACGTTCACGGTCCCCGGGATGTTCTGGCAATCTCGTCCGCCGAAAATGACGGTTACCTGTTGATTGGAAGGGGCGTAGGCCCCCTGGAAGAGTTTCCAGTGTTGAGCGCCGCTCTCGGGGATGGTGAGGGTCTGCCCGTCCGAGGGCGACGTCAATGCACCGCCCATACTGACTGTCACGGAGTCTGAAGGCGGTGTCCAGTCGATCATCGGAACTGTTAGGTGGGCGGTCAGCATGGCGCCATATCGATTCATACCTGCGATTACGACCTTGGCAACGATGTCCGACCAGACCACCGGATTCTCAAGCCCAAAGGCGAGTTCCAGAAGGTTGCTCGACCACTGCGCCAGATGATCCCACGCGGACTTCATCGAGTCGGGATTCGGAGACGCCTCCACATGCGCCGAAACAGCCATTTGAGTCGCGCCAGCACCGACTGCTTCGTCCTGGTGTTTGCCGGCAAGAACAACCGTCGTCGTGCCCTGAGCCGAGGTGATCGTGCTCGCCGTCGGCTGACCGCTACCAAAGACCGCGGGGCCGTCATCGATTTTCCAGTTCACTGTCGTATTCGCCCACGGGCCCGCGTCGGGCACTGCTGCGTCGAGGGTTTTGATCGCCGCTATCACGCGCAGGCAGTTGGCCCACTGCAATGGCGACCTATTGATGGAGAAGGTGGCTGTGAGGTTGGCTCGCTCTTGGTCCTGGTCGGTTCGTTTCGTTCGCGTGATGGGCGTGTGGTCCGCGTCGATCTTCTTGCTCAACAAGGCAGCCGTCAGGACGAAGTTGGTCAGCGTCGCGGCAAGACCTGCGACGCCCGATGCCCACACGAGCAGCTTGCCTGCGGCCCCTTTGGTTCCGATGTCCACCGCCTTTGTGGCCCAGTCCCAGAACTTCCCTGTGGCGGCTGACGTTGCTGTGTAAATCCAGTCCGGTATTGGGAGTCCGCCACACGGGCCCGCGGGATTGTCCATCTTCAGGATGGAGGCGGATTTTACGTCAATGCCGTAGTGGAGTGGCATTGACGATGAGACCTTCGAAAGGTCCGCCTTCGGGTTGGACTTCAACCAACTGGCCGTTGTTGCCGCGTCGCCCATTGTGCGGCTCTCCAGCAGAGTCGCCTGAAGTGCAGTGAGTTGATAGTCACCCTGCGAGCCAAGCGCCTCGGTGATGCTCGGTGATTGAGGACCGCCCTCCTCCACGAAGTCTCGCCAAGCGAGCTCGGAAGGCGTGGATGCGCTCTGCAACGCAGAAAGCATGTAGGTGCGCCACGCCGACCCTGTGTCGCCGGTGCCGGCAACCGGCATGGTGAAAGCGCCAGCGAGAGCGTCCAAGGGCAGTGGATTGTCCTCAGCGGCAACGGATGCGAGTATCACGGCCTGGCCGGCTTGAATCCACATGCCGTGAGACTCAAGCTTGGCCCCCAAGATGACACGGTTGTGCAGCATGGGGTCCACGGTGGCGATTCCCGACTGGCTCATCACGGTCAGCAACGCCGCCTCGCGCTGAGTGAGATCGGCGCTGCTCAGGGTGTTCAAGAGGTCGCTCCCATAGCCGGGATCGGCCAGCGCCTTTATCTCGTCCGGCGACCACGCTGTGGGTGCTGGCATGGACGGCAGCGCGGAGCTGTCCGGAACGGTTCCGGCCGGTATCGGCACCTTGCCGTAGTCGAGCTTCGGAGTGCATGCCGCCAATGCAGTGAGACAGGCGACCAGGCATACCGCGAGTGCGATTTGTCTCCGTGCGCGACGCGCCATTGTGCACCCCCTGCTCGAAGTGGTCCTACGATGCGCGACATGCGGCATTATCGTCGCCGCTCACGCTCGTGGCTAGACCGACTTGTGCACTGCTCAACTATGCTCATATACGAGCGAATTCTACGAAAGAGAGACCCGCCCATGACGAACACCACCCCCGAGCCGGCCAAGAAGCCGACACCCGACGAGGCGACCAAGGTCCTGAACTTCGTGGACGGTGTGCTCGGCTCCGCCGGCCACAGCGTCGACGACCCCGAGGCGCGCGAGCTCCTGCGCAAGCAGGCGGCCGGCGAGCTCACCGGGGACGAGGCCCGCGCGCTGTTCCGCAAGCAGCAGGGTCTCGACTGAGATGATCGAGCGCCCCGTCGACAAGCCGCCGAAGCGCAAGCTCCCTGCCCCGCTCTACGGGATCGGCAAGAAGATCCGCACCCGCGGAATGAATGCCGAGCAGATCGCCTGGGAGGACTACCTGATCCCCGGGATGGCTTCCGACGTCCTCCGCAACAAGGTCGGCCTCAAGAGCGAGCCCTACGGCTGCACCGACCAAGACGTCCTCACCCAGCGCGAGGAGGTATTCTCGGCGTTCCGGATGGTCGAGCTGAAGCAGAACCCGATCCCGGGCGACTTCGGTCTCGAGCACATGAAGGCGATCCACAAGCACCTGTTCCAGGACGTCTACGAGTGGGCCGGCGAGACGCGCAATGTCGACCTGTGGAAGAACGGCTACGACTACGCGCCGCACCAGGGCATCGAGATGCTCTGGAACGAGCAGCACAAGGCGCTGCAGGAAGACGGGATGCTCACTGGCATCGAGGACCCCGCCGATTTCGCCGACGCGCTCGCCTACCACTGGGGCATGGTGAACGTCGCCCACGCCTTCCGCGAGGGCAACACCCGCGCGCAGACGATCTTCTTCCACCAACTCGCCCACGAGGCCGCCTGGGAGCTCGACGTGGCCAAGCTCAGCCCGACCCACCCGGAGTCGATCCGCGACGAGTTCGTCGAGGCGCGCTTCCACCACCAGGGCAACGGCTTCGACCACGCGCCGCTTGCCGCGGTGCTCGCCAAGGCGATCACGCGTCGAGAGCCGGAGCTGGAGCGCGCGATCGAGGCCAGCAAGGCGCACGAGCCGCATCAGTCGAGGCTGCACTCCATGCAGCGCGCGATGGAGCTGGGCGCTCAGAAGCTGGTCGTCGAGGAGGACCGCACCGTAGACCCTCCTCGGGATCCTCGTCGACCGGCCTCCCGGCCGGGGTCCATGCGTGCCGATCTCTACCGGCGGTTTCCCGAGCTCACGCCTGAGCAGGCCGATTCGGTCAGGTCCCCGCGGCACCGAGCGGAGCCCGACCTGGGAGCCGGGCTCTGACAGCACCGTTCGCGCCTGAAGAGACCCCCGTGGCCGTCGCTACGGGGGTCTCTTCTTGTCACGATCAGGATTCGTTCTCGTCGCCGTCATCTTTGACCTGAATATCGAGGTCCCACTCGGCGAGGCCTTGCACCATCGCGATCAGGTTGTATCGAGGATCATCCCGATCGCGGCGGCGGACAGCCTCCGCAGAATCCGCGTACCCGGCCTCATCCAAGGCCTCCGCGAGCTTCGCCACTACCAAGTCGAACCCCGCTTCGTCCCGCAAGATCCGGCGCCGCTGAACCTGTGCGCTGCGATGTTCCGTGCGCGTCGATCGCGCAAGGATTTCGTTGACTTTCGCGTCGATTTCGCGAGCCTCGGCAAGGGCTTTAGCCGCCTCCGCGACGCTCTTGACGGCGTAGGCGAGGGCTTTGATTCCACCGGCGAGGCCGAGTGCAACAGAAATCACCATGAAGAAGTCGCTGCCGTATTGAGCACGAAGCAACCCGGGCTTCTTGGTCGTTTCCGCCATCACTCCCACGCGCGCGGCCGGCGCCACCTCCGGTAGGAGTGTCGACATCACGCACATTTCTTCGAGGCGACCGACGATGGACCTGTACTCACCGAGCCCCAAGTCGTCAGGTAGTTTGCGGCGGACGATCACAGTAGCTTCGCCATGCAGGATCTCGGTCGCTGTGTCCATAGCGCAGAGCGTACCGTCCGACCGGTTCCGCACTCTCTGAGACACGAAACCCCCGCAGCCACGTGGCTGCGGGGGTTTCGCTTTTACTCGAGGGGCCGGGGCTTGGCCGCTACGAGGTCCTGGCGCGGCGCGTGCGCCGGCGGAGGATGTACGCAACGACGCTGGCCGCCATCAGCAGCAGCGAGGCGCTGCCGAACAGGCTGGACTTCTCGTCGCTGCGGGTGATCGGCGTACCGGTCACCGCACCGGCGCCGGGCAGCTCCGCGTTCCACGGGTCGCTGCCCTTCAGCGGCAGACCGGAGTAGAGCGCGGTCGCCGTCACCGTAGCGACGTCGGTGTGCTTCGAGCCCGGCTTCATCCCGGTCAGGGTGCCCACAAGCAGCACACCCTTGCCGACGGCGAGGTCGGTGAGCTGGGCGACGGGCCGCGGCGTGTACTTCGTGCCGCCGATCGTCACCGTGCCGTCGGCCGCGACTGAGTACGCCTGGCCGGAGCCGAGGGTGATCGCGCCGCCGGCGGCCGGGTCCAGCCACTGGATGCCGGTGACCGTGCCGGTCGTGCCGTCCTGCGTCGCGTCGGTGAAGGCCACCTTGCTCAGCGGTTCGTCGCCGGTGTTCGTGATGTTGAAGGCCACCTTGACGCCGTTCTTCGCGTCAGAGTCGCTGAGCACGTACGGCGCGTTCGGGTCGTTGCGGTTCCCGGCGTCCGGGCCCTCGGAGAGCGTGTACTTCACGATCCCGATGCCCGGGGTCGAGGTGACCTTGGCGAACCAGACGTCTTCGGACTTGACGGGCGCCTGCGTGAACACGGACTGGGCGGTCACCACGGCGGTGTCCGCGTGCGACATCCCTGCTGCAAGACCGCGCACCGTGCCCTGGCAGTCGACCGTCTGCCCCAAGGCGAGCTCGGTGATGGTGGAGGGCTGTACCCAGACCGTGCCGTTGTTGCCGGGAGTCTGAGCCAGGTTGCTCTTCACCAACGAGGGGGTGACCGAAGCGGGCTGCGCGCAGACGAGGCCCTCCAGGTCGCCGTACTGGCCGTCCTGGGTGAAGTCCAGCAGCTTGACGCCCGTGAGCGGGGTGTCGCCGGTGTTGCTGAAGCGGATGCCGATCTGCACACCCTTCTGCATCACCGTCCCGGCGGCGCCGTCCGGTGAACCGGCGGGAAGCGGGGCCGAGGCGAGCTCGTCCTGCGTGACCGCGTACGCGGTCTTGGCGTCACGGTGCACCCCGGTCGTGGTGCCTTCGGCGAGCGTGTACTTCTGCACCGCCAGCGCCGGGTACTCCTTCGTCATCGTCCAGACCACATTGGACTCGCGGGCGACGCCGTTGTAGCTCTCCTGCACCGTGTTGGTGATCTTGTCGGCGGGCGCGATCCGCTCCATCTGCGTGTAGACCGCGAACGCGTTCGAGAGGTCGCCGCGGCCGCCGATCAGGTCGAGGTAGGCCTGCGTCGGAGTCGCCGTGAGCGTGTAGCTCGTCTCGTCGAAGCTGACGTTGAACAGGGCCGCCGTCGCCGCCCCGCCACCGGTGGAGTCCTGGATCAGCGACCCCTTGGCGAACTCGAGCGTCGAGCCGTTATAAATGTCGGTGTTCGCGTAGACCGCCCACACGCCGGTGTACTGGTCGTGCGCCTTGTCGAAGGCGTCGGTCAGCGACCACTGCGAGGCGGCGTACGCGCGGTTCGCCGGGATCTCGGAGCTGTTCAGCCGGTAGTTGAACGTCGTCCAGAGGTGCACCTCGGTCTGGTTGACCGAGTGCTCACCGGAGGTGTCGGAGACGACGACGTCCTTGGACGGGTCGATCGCCGCCAGCGGGTTGGAGACCGTGCGCGTCAGCTTGTACGTGTTCTGGATGTTCTGCCGCGCGGTGTTCTGGATGACGTGACCGGCGACCTCCTGGGTCACCACAGTCGGCATCGTGACCCAGTACTGCTGCCCGAGCAGCGTCTGGTCGATGATCGGGTCCTCCAGCGGACGGATCGGCGCCTGGTCGAACGCCGCGAGGTCGCTCGGCTGCGGGTTGCCCGGGATCGTCGGGCCGCCGTAGACGTCGGGGGTGTCCACCGTCTTGGCGAAGACGTACACCGTGCCGTTGGTCACCTGGACGTTGAACTTCGCGGTCACATCGTTCCCGGTGGCCTTCTCGGTCACCTTGATCGCGGACGGGTCCAGCGACAGGTAGGCCGAGTCGTAGGTGTCGACCATGCCCAGCTTGTGCACGTTGTACGCCAGCTGCGCCCGGGCGGGGTTCGCGTCGAGGGTGAGCCGGTAGAGGATGATGTCGCCCTTCACCACGGTCTTGCCGTTGATGTCGGTCTGCGCCGAGCTCAGCGACTCTTTGTCCGGGTTCTGCGTCGGGATCTGCACAGTCGGCACCGAGGTGCCCGTGCTCGCCCCGTTGATGATCTGGAACGCCTGGTTCTTGATCGAGCTGCCCTCGGGCGCGTTGGCGTTCACCGTCCCGGTGAAGCGCATCGTCAGCCAGCCCTGCGTCAGCCACTCGCTGTCGCCGCCGTTCGGGCTCACGTTCGCCGCGATCCAGGCCGGGGTGAAGGTCATCGTCGCGGTGTGGCTCGTCGGATCGAGGACGATCGTGTACGCGCTACGCGGGACCGGCTGCGGGTTCGTGCCCCGGGAGTCCCAGAACTCGATGGAGGTCTTGTCCGGGGTGAAGTACGGGTCGTAGACATCGAGCACAGCCAGGGTCTTCACGCCGTAGGCGGTGTTCGTCGGGACGCGGAGGTCTACGCCGATCGAGTACTCGAGCTTCTGCCCCGGCCACACCGAGGTGCCGTTGATGTCGGCGTGCGTCTTGTCGCCGGACTCGTCCGCCGAGCCGAGGACATGCTTGTTCGGGTTCGGCGTCCATGTGTAGACCGGCGGCGTGTTGGTGGCGACGGTCTGGTTGTTCCAGACCTCGCTCCCGGCGTTCGTGAGCTGCACGACGTTGCCACCGGTGCTGAAGTCCTTGCGGAAGGAGCCCGTGACGACGAGCTTGATGTGCAGGTCGCCGCTCAGGCCCTTCGTGGTCGCCAGGAACGACGGCTGCGCCGTCGCGGTGGTGACAGTGCCGTTCACCTTGATCGTGAACTGGTCGGTGACGCTGACGTAGCTGCCCGAGCCCGGAGCGGTCTCGGCGTAGACCTTCACCTGCGACGGGTCGGTGAAGTCGACGTACGGTGCCGCCTGGGTCCAGTCGTCGACGACCTGGTAGTTCGTCATCGCCTGGCCGAGCTTCCCCGGGATCCGGCCGTTGACGACCGCCGAGACGGCGTCGCCCATCAGGAACACCTTGTTGTCCGCGCCCTGCTGGTTCGTCTGGCCGGGGTCTGCCGCCGTGAGGCCGCCGTTCGGGTCGAGGACCCACACCTTGTCCGGCGCCGGGGTGACCTTCACGACCTGCTTCGAGTTGCCCGCGATGCAGCCCGTCTGCGCCGCGGTGTAGCAGACCTGCGAGGTATCCGGGACCGTGTAGTCGCTCGGCGTCGGCAGCACGTAGGTGGGAACCACGAGTGTGTACACGCGGGCGTGGAAGGCGGCCGGGATGCCGGTCACCGTCCCGGAGACCTTGACGGTACCGGCCGTGCTGCGGTCGATCGCGATGCTCGCCCCAGCGACCTTGTTGCCGCTCGGGTCGAGGACGTACGCCGCGGTCGCGTCGTCGGCGGTCGCCGAGCCGATGAAGACCTTGTCGGTGCCGATCGTGTCCGTGATCGTCATCGAGCTGGTGTAGCCGTTCGTGTTCGCGGCGATCTGCGCGTTGTAGAACATCCCCGAGGTCAGCGTCGCGTCGCTCGCAAGCGGCGTCCCCGGCGTTCCCGTGGTGATGACCTTCGTCGGCGCGGCCGGGCTCGCGCTCCAGCTCTCCCGCGGGTCGCTCTGACCGGCGACGGAGACCGCCGCGTTCATGCGGCCCTGCTTGGGAACGGAGACGTCGAACCAGAAGTTCCCCGCCGGCCACGCCGTCCAGCCGAAATCGGCCGGAGTGAACAGCGGGGTCGCCGTCGTGCCGTTGTTCGCCATCGTGAAGTTCTTGCTGGCCGACTTCGGGTTGCCCTCCACGCCGCCCCAGGTCAGCGTCGCGGTCGCCGCGAGGTTCTCGTTGATGCCCGTGGATGGGGACGCGTGCACCGCGTCGCTGACCGGAGTCGAGGCGCCCGCGGTGGAGAACGTCGAGGACTTGTCGGTGCTGATCGAGAGGTTGTAGTTGGCCGCCTCGGTGTCGTTCAGCGCCACGCACACGATGCGCGGAGTCGCAGGCACGGAGGCCTGGAAAGTGTCGTGGACCTGCTGCAGCAGAGCCGCGCTGTAGCCGGGCAGGTTCGGCTGCCAGTAGTTCGTGCTCGTCTTGTTCTCGTAGTCGGCCTGCATGTCGGCCTGGACTCCACCCCAGCCCATGTAGGCCTGGCCGCCACTCCAGTTCACGGCGGTGCCGACCTGGATGACGCGAGCCTGCGTTGCTGCGCCGCCACCGCGTGCGATGGCGTCGTTGATCGCCTGACCGCACGCGCTGTTGATGCCGGTGCGGTCGCCGCCGACCTGGTCGCCCCATTTGGCCGACTGCTCCATCGCCGAGGCGAAGTAGTCGATGGAGGCCTGCCCCCACCCCTGCTGCGGGTTGCCGTTGGCGTCCGGCTGATCACCGGTGAACACCCAGTACTGCGTCGGGCCGCCGTCGCTTCCCCCGCCGCCGCCACCGCCGACTCCACCACCGCCGACGCCACTGGCCTGCGCTGCGGTGGCTCCGGTGATGACGAGTCCTGTGACCAGCGCGCTGGCCAGGAGGGCTCGCACGCCGCGACGAAGCGCGGCTCGATTCGACGCATAACGACTCGGGTTCGTCATCTGGTCTGCCTCTCTTCTTGAAACGAGTCCGAGCATCGACGGGGCTGCCGCTGCTCGGACTCGTCCCACTAGCCTACCCGATGCCTGCGTCAAATTCGCTCGTTAATGAGGAGAAATGACGTTTACGAGGGTCTTTTGTCACCCCCGTTCGCGGGGGCCGGGACCGCCGATTGATTCCGCTCCTGCACAGCCGAGAAGACGGCAGAGCCGCCTTCGGGGGACGACCTCGAAGGCGGGATCTCCCCGCACCAGTCGAAGGAGTCCGCCATGAACGACAAGACCCTCACCAGCGCGCCCGCGCCCAAGCGCATCATGAAGCCGGGCATCTACCGCGGCGGCTCCCCCGCCGACTTCGGTCTGTGGCGGCTCAACCAGTACGGCGTCTGGCTGTTCTGCGTGCCCGTCGCAGGTGAGACCTGGAGGCGCGCCGACGACCAGGACCCCGGCGACGACCTCATCCTGCTCGTCGACGAGACCCGCATCTGATCCAGGAAGGAACCCGGATGAAGGCCATCATCAGCGGCAAAGACATCGGCACCACGATCAGCTTCCGTTCCCTCGGCTCGTACGAAGCCAAACACCCGTGGCCCGAAGAGACGGTCGTATCCGCCGGCCGCGGCGTGGTGTTCTCCCGCAATCCGGAGAAGCCGAACTACACGACGCTCTTCATGGAGGTCTATCCGCCCGGAGCTGCGTTCATCCGAGGCGAAGGTGAGACCCCCGAAGCGTGCGAGGAATCCTGCTGGCAGCAGTACCAGCGCGCGATCCACTGTGTGGACGGCCGAACGAGTCACGAGTGGGAGCCTCGTGGCTACATGAACGGCGCGGGCTTCTGCAAGCACTGCAACACCTTCGGCACCCGGATCTTCACCGGTGAGCAGCTCGGGCAGTTCTGCCATGACTGCGGCGTCGGTACGACCCACAATTGGGAGACTGGCCCCGACGGCAGCAGCGTCTTCTTGTGCGCAGCGCACACTGCGCCCATGACCGCGTTGTCTCCCGAAGAGCTCCTCGCACAGCTCACGGGCAAGCAGGACCCGGCGCGAGGTGTGTGTGAAGATGAAGCAGCCCAGGAAGGAGCACGCCATGAAGATCATGATCAGTGAGCCCGGCGAGTTCGAGAGCCTCGTCGACAAGCGCGTCCGCTTCCATGTGTCCATGTTTGCGTCGTCGGATGGCGAGCCGTACTTCACGGAGACCCACTTCGGCGACGTCGCGTCGGTCAACCATCGAGTCGATTCCAGATCGCCGCACCCTGAAACCAAGATCTGGATGCACGGTCGCGCGGAGCCGATCCAGATCCGGAATGACCGGTTCGTCACGGTCGAGTACGAGCTGATCGACGCGAACCCAGCCAGGTCGTAGCCGACCGCCTCCCATCAGACCCCTGTCGCCCTCACCGGCGGCGGGGGTCTCTTCTTTCCCCGGATCTGTCAGAAGTGGAGCCGGCGGAGCCGCCTCCGGGAACGACCTCGACGCAGGGGACTCCTCCTCTGCACGAGACCCGGCGCTGCGGCGCAACGTGAAGAAGAAGGGCCCACCATGCTCTCCACGATCTACCCCCGCGTCCCGCTCAAGGAGATGGACGGCGCCATGCTCGCCTACGAGCTCTCCCGCGAGATCGACCGCGTCGTCGCAGACCCGATGGACCGCGACATGATCACGAGCGCCGCCATGCTCGCGACCCACCTGCACCGCCACCAGACCCGCCGCGTGCGCCACGGCCTCCCGCGGACGCCGTACATCGAGCACCCGCTGCGCAACGCGCTGCGGCTGATCCGCTGGGGCGTCACCGGGGCCAGCCCGGTCCGCATCGCCCAGGCGCTGCTGCACGACGTCGTCGAGGACCGCGCCGTCGAGATCGTCGAGGTCTACCTCCACGAGAACCGCCGCAAGCACGTCGAGGTCACCGACCCACGCAGCGTCCACTTCGCCGCGCTCGACTGGCTCGGCGAGAGCTACGGCCACCGCCTCTCCCTGGCGGTGGACCTGGTCAGCAACCGGCCGGGCGACACCCGCGACGACTACCAGTACCACGTCGAGCGCCTCGCCCAGCTCGTCCTCGACGGCGACGGCCACCCCGCGCTCGACGCGCTCCTGGTCAAGGCCTCGGACCTGGTCGACAACGCCGGCTCGCTGCGCCACCAGCTGGCCGCCGGCGACGACCCGATCGCCATCGAACGCCTGGCGAAGAAGTACCACCCGGTGCTCCGCCCGGTCATCGGCGCGCTGCGCGCCGTCGTCGACACCGAGTTCGGCATCGAGAACGCCATCGAGGCACTGGAGAAGGTCGAGCGCTCGCTCGAGGACATCCTCTCCGGCGCCAACCTCTGAACCCACCCACCCGAACGGAGATCCCTTGGACACCGAGACGCCCACCAAGAAGCTCGCCGTCGGCGACACCATCAGCACCGCCGCCGAGTACGCCTCGCTCCCCGTGGGAAGCATCGTGCGCGGCTGGGCCGTCGCCGAGCGCTGCAAGGGCGTCGACGAGTACTGGCGATGGATCGACTCCGCCGTCGAGGAGATCGACGGTGACGCAGGAGCTGCGGCCCAGCTCGGCGAAGTGACGATCCTCTGGATCGAGCCCGAGCCCGAGCCGGAGCCGCGGTGGCTGAGCCGCGACCCGCAGCACGTCCGCGAAGACTTCCGCGAAGGACTCGAGGCTGCGTTGATCGCCGTGCACGGCGACGCGGTCACCAACGATCAATGGGTGATGGCGGCGATGATCATCGGACTCGTCGAAGGATTCAACGACATCGAGACGGTCTTCGTCGCAACGCTCAGCGAGTTCGGCGTCGCTGTGTGGAGCGCGCTGCTGCTGAACAGCATCGAGGCAAAGAACACGCTCATGAACCAAGCCACGGTCATGAGCCACCCCAGGGACCTCGCGCGACGGGGCCTCACGGTCGCCGACCTCGGCTGGCCGAACGAGGTGCTGCACCCGCGGTACCAGACCCGGTAGCGCCCCGCCGGCGCCGAACCCGCCGCCACCCTGTCGTACCGGGTCCTCTCCGGCGCCCAGCTCTGAACCCACCATCGACTCAGAAGGAGTCCGCATGACCGACCTGATACCGCTCACCGACGCCGCCGGCTTCGAGCAGCTCCTCACCGGCGACCCGACCACGATCGTCGTCAAGATCACCTACCGCGGTCGCAACGGCGGAGGTGACGAAGTCGAGGTCGAGACCCACATCGGTACGGTCACCGCGGTCGAACACACCGAGGAGCTGCCGACCGATCGACGACCGCAGAAGCGGACGCGCATCAAGATCTGGCTGCGCGAGCGCCCGGACCCGATCGTGATCACGACCAGCGTCGACCCGAATCCCATCGCGATCGATGTCGAGGTCGGCTTCCGCGCACACGAGGCCCGATGGAGCCAGCAGCCGTTCTAGTCCAGAGCACGAGACCCCCGCCGCCTTCGGGCCGCGGGGGTCTCGCTTTCTGAGTCAGCTCAGCCGAGCGAGGTGAGATGGACCGTCGAGCCGTCCGACTCGCAGGTGAAGTGATTCCGGATCATGGCGCCGAAGCTGTTCTGCGAATCGACGTCGCCGGTGACGGTGTACTGGCCATCGGTGCCCGTCGCCGTCTCGTTCGAGAAGCTCGCCGTGCTCGGCGACTTGAGGTTGTTCTTCACGACGTTCTCGCACGCCACCTGCGACTCAGCCTGCTTGTCCTCGTCGGTGGGGTTCGCGTTGCGGAACGACCCGTACACGTTGAGCGCGATCACGATGGCGACGACGACCCCGGCAGCGATGAGGAAGAAGCCGAAGCAGCCCATCGGCTTCCTCGCCGGCTTCGGCGTCGCGTTCCACCCGGGAGGTGCCGCGGGCAGCTGAGTGCCCTCCGGGTAGATCGGGTCGCCAGGCTTCGCCTGCGACTTGACTCGCGAGCCCGACCACCGCTCACCGTTCCAGTAGATCTGCAGGTTGGTGTTGGACGGATGGGTGAACCACCCTGGGTGTGCGCTCACGGCCGGATTCCCCCTGATTTCGTGCGGTCTCAGCAGCCTATTGGCGGGGCCTGACAAACACCGTTCGGCGGATACCCCTAGTTCGGGAGGGGGGTTCATCGCCGCAGCGAGCGGCCCAGCGGAACGAGGTTCGGCTGAGCTGGCTGTCCGCCATATACCTCATCGCGGTGTCGGCCGCTCCGACGTACACTCTGCCTATCGAACATGTGTTCGAAACTGTCCTGAATGTGAGGTAGAGACGTGCTCGAGGTGCTCGGCCCGATCGACGCGTTCGCGCCGCCCGGCGGAGTCCTCACTCCGGTCGCAGCCGCCGTCTCGGCGGGCTTCCCCAGCCCGGCCCAAGACCACTACCGCGGGCCGATCGACCTGAACGAGAACCTCATCCTCGATCGCACGTCGACCTTCATCCTGAACGTCGCCGGCGACTCGATGATCGGCGCCGGGATCTTCGACGGCGACCAGATCCTGGTCGACCGCAGCATCGAGCCCGACATCGGCGACGTCGTCGTCGCGATCGTCGACGGCGAGCTCACGCTGAAGACGCTCGCGCGCTCCAGCGGCGGTTGGATCCTCCGCGCCGAGAACCCGGCGTTCCGGTCCATTCCCCTGGAAGGCGAAACCGAGATGGTGATCTGGGGCGTCGTCACCTTCAACATCCACCGCCACCGATGATCGGTCTCGTCGATTGCAACAATTTTTATGCGAGTTGCGAGCGGGTCTTTGACCCGACACTCGCGTCGCGAGCCGTCGTGGTGCTGAGCAACAACGACGGATGTGTGGTTGCGCTCTCCGCCGAGGCGAAGGCGCTCGGCATCAAGATGGGGACCCCCTGGTTCAAGATCAAGGGTGCCGCCGATCACTGGAATTTAACCGCGAAATCAAGCAACTACGAGCTGTACGGCGACCTGAGCGCCCGCATGCACGAGCTCGTCGGACGCTACGGGGCCTGGGTCGAGGAGTACTCGATCGACGAGTGCTTCCTCCATGTCAACGAGGAGCGCACCGACCTCGCTGCGCTCGGCCGCGACATCCGCCGTGCGGTCCGTCGCAACGTGGGGCTGCCCGTCTCGGTCGGCTTCGGCCCGAGCAAGGTCCTCGCCAAGCTCGCCAACCACGGGGCGAAGCGCAACAAGCAGCTCGACGGCGTCTGCGCCTGGACTGACTACTCGACCGAGCAGCAGGAGCGCATCCTCGCCTCCTACCCGACCAGCGAGACCTGGGGCATCGCCGGTCGCCTCGAGCGTCGGCTCGCCGAGCGCGACATCCACACGATGCTCGACCTGAAGAACGCCGACCCCGCCATGATCAAGAAGGCGTTCGGCGTCGTCGTCCAGCGCATCGTCTACGAGCTCAACGGCATCTCGTGCATCGAGATCGAGCCTGAGCGCAAGGTCAAGCAGCAGATCATGAGCTCGCGGATGTTCGGGCATCCGGTCACCGACCCCGCGACCGTCGAGCATGTGCTCTCCGTCTACGCCCAGCGCGCCACGGCGCGGATGCGCCGCGACAAGTCTGTGGCCGGCCTCGTCTCGGCGTTCGCTGCGTCGTCGCCGTACGCCGACAACTACGTCTCGGCATGGGGGCAGGCGGCGTTCGCGATGCCGACCGATGATCCGGTGGCGATCGCCAAGGCAGCCGCCGAGAGCCTGCGCGAGAAGCTGCGGCCCGGCGTGAAGTACGTCCGGGCGGGCGTCATGCTCAACAACCTCTCCCCCGCCAGCTCGCACTCCTTCTTGCCGATGTTCCAGCCGAGCTACGACCACCGTGGCGTCGGCGACCTGCTCGACAAGGTCCACCGTCGCCACGGGGAAACAGTCATCGGACTCGGCATGGCCGGGATGCGGCTCGGCGCCGGCTTCGAGATGCGCCGCGAGATGCTCTCGCCGCGCGCCACGACGCACTGGGCGGAGATGGCGACCGTGCTCGCTCGCTGACGAGTCGCCAGGCGGGCTATGAGTCGCGCTTCCAGAGGTGGACGTAGTCGGTGTAGTAGCGCCACCCTGTGCGAACTTCGCGAGACTCGATCAGCTCCCACGACTTGGCGAGGACGTTGTTGTAGCCAGGTACGCGCCCGACGTTGCGAGGTTCGACGTCGTTGATGACGAGCAGGGTGGAGGGTGCGTCGTCCGACTGCAGCCACTGGTTCGGCACGTTCATGTATGGCCAGACCAAGAGCGGAATCCGGCCGTCGCGCGGTGCGGTCTCGTAGGAGTCGATCTCGACTGGAGTCCACGTCGGCATCCAGGGCTCCGGGTCGGTGGCGATCACGTCCCCGCCGACGTCCAACAGGAGCTTGGCGTTGTAGCCGGAACCTGCGCCGAGCTCGCGAAGCGGACCGAGCGAGGCGATCCATTCAAGGGAGGCTCGGTCGATCGCCTCCTCACCG
Source organism: Leifsonia sp. NPDC058194 (assembly GCF_042883605.1). NCBI lineage: Bacteria > Bacillati > Actinomycetota > Actinomycetes > Micrococcales > Microbacteriaceae > Leifsonia > Leifsonia sp. NPDC058194. Next base: position 79,124 of record NZ_JBHVVL010000006.1, read on the forward strand.
AAGTTGTGCATGAGCCGCCACTTCGCAGCCACTTGCTTGCGCGCATCGAGGTCGAGGTCCGCCGCGCGCATACGGTCGGACCATACCGCGTAGGCGGGTTCGTCTCCGACCCAGGCCTGGTCGCGGTCGGAGGGATCGGGCAATCCGGAGAGATCGATCATCGTGCCGACACATCGGGCCAGCTCGCGAGCGGCGGGACCTCGATCGGCTGGTCGTCGCCGTCCACGAAGTCGATCGTCGGCTCAGCGAACCCGGCAGCGTGGATGATGGCGATCGAGACCAGCTCGGCCCGGAGACGGTCGAGGCCGGCGACCTCGTCGGCGAGGACGATGCTGGTCGATCCGCCGAGCGACGCAGCGATCGACAGGAGCCGCTTCTCGCCGCCGGACATCACCCCGATGAGGTCGGGGATCTCGTCGAAGGCGATCCACGGCCGCTGGTGCTGCTCGTCGTATCGCACCCAGGGGCGCCCCTCCTGGGCGAAGCCCGATCGGATCAGCAGCTCGGTCGCGGCGGCGAGAGTCGTGGACCCGCGAGCCCATTCTCGAAGGGCGCTCGCGTGCTGCTCGTCGCTGGTCATGGGTCCATCCTCGCAGGACTGCACGACGCCGCGGCTCCTGTTATCTTCTGGACTGTCACGATCGCCACTCACAGAGGAGTTTCGATGCCCGAGTTCAAAGGTGTCTACGGTTACGCGCTCACAGTGGACGACGAGGGCGTCACGATCCAGGCGACAGGTCGAGTATCACAGGGCGCGCTGGGCACGTCGGAGCGACGAATCCTCTTCGAGGAGATCACCGACCGCTCATTCAGGCCCGCCAACCTCGCGACGAACGGGCACATCGAGATCGTCACCAAGAACGGCAAGTCGATCTTCCGCTTCATGACCGGGAAGACTGCGCGCGCGGCCGCCGATGCCTTCGCCCTGATCGTGGACCGGACGCCGCACGCAGGAGACAAGACAGCCGGTCGCGGCCTCACGAACAAGGAGGGCGTCGAGGGCGCGACGATCAAGGGCGCACTCGCTGAGTTCCGCGCGCTCCAGGCGGCGATGGACGACCAGCGGATCGCGGCGCTCTTCCCGGGGCTGTCGTTCGATGGTGAGAGCGTCACGTACCAGGGCGTCACGCAGCCGATCGCAGGCTCGAACGCCGTGGTCGACACGGCGGGCGAGCTTGATCGGCGCCCGACCCTCTCCCGAGTCGCTATGGGCGGCGTGCTGTTCGGTGCGCTTGGAGCACTCGGCGGTGGGCTGATGCAGAAGAAGGTCGACAGCCGGCAGGTGTTCCTCCTGATCGACGGTCCGCTCGCGGCATGGGCCGTTCCCGCGAAGCCCGATCAGTACAGCGACGCCACTCGCTTCGCGGCGCTGTTCAACACGGCAGCGAAGACCGCTGCCGCAGCCGTTGCAGGGGCGCTCGAAGCGCCTGCACCCGCGGCTGCCGCGCCATCTCCTGGGATCGCTGAGCAGCTCAGCTCCCTTGCCCAGCTCCATCAGCAGGGAGTGCTGAGCGACCAAGAGTTCGCCGACGCGAAAGCAGCCGTGCTCGCTGGTCGCTGAGCGCGCGCGAGGTCTCCAGATACGCTCTAACACGTGTCCGACGTACTTACCCTGGATGGCGCAGCCGTCGACCGCTACGCAGACGTACTGGCAGTTGTCGCAGCGGCCCTCGTTGACGACGACCTCGACCTGGCGCGCCTGCGCGTCTCGCCGATCGCGGGCGAGCGCTGGCTCGGCAAGGTCAGCCTCGCGGGGGCGCAGCAGCCGGACGGCGTGCACAAGCGCGTTCCGATCAAGGAGCGCGACCGAGCGCAGACTCTCATCCGAGATGGCTTCCGCTGCGGAGCCTGCGGCGGCCGCGCTGTCCCGCGCGGCGTGCTCGTCGCTCTCAGCGACGTGCTCCCCGAGGAACTGCCGTACCAGCAGCACTACAAGCGCGGCGAGATCCACCCGGTCTACTGGGCCGTCGCCGCCGAGGCGGACCACGTGGTGCCGAGCAGCAGCGGCGGCAGCAGCGAGCTCTCGAACCTGCGCACGATCCATGCCTTCTGCAACACGCAGCGCGGGAACGCGCTGCTCGAGGCGCACCAGATGAGCACCCTGGCGACCAGCGCTGATCCTCGATGGGATGGCCTCATCGGCGCGTACCCCAAGATTGTCGCCGTCGCTGCGGCGCGCGGCTTCGCCTACTCCAGCGCGCAGTACCATCACGCGCGGATGCGCGCCTTCGGCATCAGCGGCTGAGCATGTCGCTCAGAAGGCAGGGAGGATGAGCGCCTGCGCCGCGATGACCCGCTCGCCGTCGAACGTGACAGCGGGCGACCCGTACAGCTGGTAGCCCTCCGCGATGGCGTCGCTGACTCGCTCGCAGAAGGTGGAGTCATCTGGGCCGGTCAGGAGGCGGTACGGGAGGCGTGCTGCGCTGTCGTCGCTCATGCCGCCATGCTGGCACAACGCCTCGCGCAGCGCCGAGCATGTCGGCCACCCCGGCTACGATCGATCCCTGAAGAGCCGATCCCCCCGTTCGTCTCTTCACTCCCCAGTCGCCCCGGCGAGCTTCGTGCTCGTCGGGGCTTCGTTTTTCCGACTCAGTTCCGCCAGCACACCACCGCGACCGTGGATACTTGGCGGAACGAACGTCACCTGCGGGGAGGAACGATGAGCGTCGACCTGGATCGTCGGACAGCGGCCGCTGAGCCGCCCGCGCCGGCTACTCGCGGCTCGCGCCGGTGGCCCACTATCTTCGTCGGACTTGTGGCCGGCGTCATCCTGGGCGTCCTCGGGACGATCGCCGTGGGCGCTCTCACTGGGTCGGTCGCGCCGAACCTGTCCGGCGCCGCAACGGAGATCCCGGTCTTCGCTCAGCCTCAGCAGCGCGCCGATGTGCTCCCGACGGACATCCCCGGCTTCGATCACGCATTCATCGCCGCCGGCTCCTCGCGGTTGGTCGGCCAGGCAGATGGGGTCACGTACTACCTGTCGCGATCGACCAGCGGCGACGTCTGCCTGCTCCTCCTTCCGGCCGACACGTCGAAGATCTGGGCGCAGAGCTGCACGAGCAAGCTGCCGTTCGGTGTCGCCTCGGCCGACGCGGGGAGCGCTCGAGTGGTGAGCTCGGACACGCAGACTCCGCCGGGCGCGATACGCCTTGGGCTCAACGTCCTCGTCGACCCGACGTCGACATCGCTGGACCACTGATCGCAGCGAGCCGCCTCATTGCGCGACTAAGGCTGGCGAGACCACGCCGTTCGGGCTCAGCTGCATCTGAGCGCTCCACTGACCGCAGTGGTCCCGCGTCACCGGCGTCTCTGCCTGAACCGAGGAGACCACGGTCGAGCCTCCGCGGATCCCCTCGACCGTGAACGCGAGGGTGTGGCGATCGTTCAGCGGTGTGTGGAAGCTCGACTCGGTGACCACGACCTCGTTGTCGCCAGTAGAGCAGACTCCGTCGAGGCAGACCCGCACCTCGGTGTCCGGGTGGGCGGCGACCCAATTGGCCACGTAAACGGAGATCCTGGGCGGCGTGACGTCTGCGGCGCAGTCGCCACCGGTCGGCGTGCATCCGCTCAGAGAGATGCCGAGAAGCACGGCGGCGACGACCGCTGCGCGCGACTTCCCCCGTCGTCCGTACACAGGGCGATCGTATCGCCCTGGTCGCCGCGGACACCGCTGTCGCGGTCAGACCTCGGCGCTCACCCGCCCTCGAGCCGCCGGTTCGTCGGTGAAGAGCACCAGAGGGTCAAGGTCGAGCACTCGCGCGAGTGCGCCGATGTCGTTGACGGTGAAGGGTCGCTCGCCGCGCATGCGGATGTAGAAGTAGTTCGAGCTCAGCCGGGCGGCTTCGTAGACGCTCTTGTCCGTGCGGCCCGAGCGGTCGATCGCCTCGCGGAGCCGCTCCACGATCCGAAGGCCGTATTCATCTGCCGGTGCGCCGGCCTTTCTCGTCATGCCCTCCAGCCTACGGATGCCGTGGCGGGCGCGACCGTAGCGGGCCGCTGCGGGTAGTGGTCGCCGGCGGACGGAGCCGCTGTGCTGATCCCCAAGGCTGCGCCGCGATACCTCGTGCAGCGCTTCGCTCCCAACACGAGGCATCGCTCGATGAGGCCAAGGGATGCCGAACAGCCACAGAGCGAACCAGGCGATGAGCTCGTCCTCCGGGCTCGGCGGAACCCGTGCAACGAACTTCGGCGGACCCTTTGGATCGCGCGCCGCTCGTGCGTATAAGGCAACGGGGGTGCGATCCGCACTCGTGACCCCAGCCGTCGAAATCGGCGCGCATAGAGCAGGTATGAGGGCGATCCAGAAGGGGTCGCCCGCTACCGGCCCTAAGGAGCCAGAGATGCCCAACCCCGTCCTGCCGAAGGTACAGACCATGACCGCCACAGCACCCGACCATCGCCACCCCTTGGAGGCAGATATGCCGCACACCCCGCCCGCGTTCATCCCGCCCGTCGACGCATCCGACGACGAGCTCGAGTGGAAGTGGGGCTACTGCGTCGCCGGCGACATGGTCGGCTGGGACCTGCAGTGGGGCGAGTTCGCCGCGGCGGCGGAAGAGCGCCGCAAGAACCGCCGATGATGCAGCGAGGGCGCCGCCTGGCCATGAAACGGTCAGGCGGCGTCCCCTGCGCGCCCACGGAGGGGCGCGCTGAGCTGCTACCGACCGCCGATTAGGCCTCAGTGACCGGCAGTGGGACAGATGCTGTCCAGTTCCTGGCCAGCGCGGGGCCACAGCGCGCGTTCCGCGCCCGGATGCCTCGGCTTCGGCCTTGGCGGCGCAGTTGTGACCGGTTCCCGGTCACCGACTGGCCACAGATCGGTCACGATGGGGCGACGAGTGACCGCGCCGTGACCGTGGAGTGGGCACGAAACCCGGTGCCTGTCGCACCGGATGATGCTCCCAGCACGGGCAATGGTGGGCGGGAGCGGGGAGCGTATGAGGCGATCTTGGACCCCTATGCGAGCCCGGTCCCGAGTCGCCCCAGCACGGTGCTGCGTCGGGTCGCGACGTTCGTACCTCACTGCTCCGTCCTCCTCCGCCCCAGCTGGGCGCCGCGGTCCCGGGATCGCTGTGCACCATGGGGATAAGTTCAGGGGTCCATTGGGCACCCACTCGCTGATCGGACGGGCCGCTCCCCGCCCCCTTCGATGAGACGTCGTCGACGACGGAGATCCTCGAGCACGGATGCCGAGGGATGGTGCTGTGCTGGTACCGCAGGGCTGGCGGCGGCCGGCGGCCGCAACGAGCTCAGGACAGCAGCCGGCAGGAGCCGATGAGGCCAAAGCCGTCCCCCGGGGGCTTCGCCCCGGCGGCATGAACGCGAACCCAGGGCCTGGGGCAAAAGGCGCTTAAAGGGCGGCACCGGAGGGCCGATGACGAGGGGGCGCTGACTTGCACCCAAAAACGGAACTGGCGCCTTCGGCGCTGACGCAGTTCCATATTTGGTCACAAGCCAGCTGCCAGTGATGGAAGGCTCGCTAAAGCTGACGGCGCCCACCGGGGCGGAGCTGGGACGAGCTCTGATGCGAGGTCTGCAGCGTGCCGTGCAGCTGGTTCTGGAATGCGGCGCAGGAGGCCACGAGGCACAGCGCGCGCCGTGAGTCGAAGCAGGTCTGGCGACCGTATCCGGCAACCAGTTCTGTGACGGTCCTGGCCACTCCACAGTCGTGGCCGATGGGGTGAAAGAAGAACCTCACGAGCGCCGTTGCACGGCTGTCGCGAGACCGGTGGCGGCTCCTTCGTCACCACCCCCGAGGTGGCCAAAGCTGCAACCAAGGAGGTCTTCGCTGCGCTGTGACCTGCGCTGCTTCAGGGTGAAGGCCGCCGCGTGCCCGCGTCGGCGTCGGGGGTAGATACGGGTCTGGTTCCGCAGGCTCCACCACCCCCGTCGTCGCTTCGCTCCAGGTCTGGTACCACGGCGTCACTTCGCTCCTAACCCTGGTACCAGCCCTCCCCCGACTTTCCAACGAAAACGGATGCCACTGGTACCAGCCCGCCCTTTGGGTCCTACGGATTCCGGTCTGGTACCAGATGATGTGGAACCATCCGTTTTCGCTGATGAAGCAGCAAAAAGCGACCTCGATCACTCGCTGAAGCTCCTGATGCGAGGGAGAAAGAGAAAGGGCATAAGGGGAGGTGACGCCGAGCCGCGTTTCCAATCCGCTTCGCTGCATGGAAACTTGCTCGTCGGTCGGCACAGCCGACACCTCTTCGGGCACCCCTTTCGACTCTCGCTGCGCTCGGTCGACGGGGTTCCCTCACCCTCGTCGCTGCGCTCCTTGGGCCCTTACTGCGTCGCTTCGCTCCTTGCCCTCCGACGCCACATCGGTGGCGTCTGCGGGTGCCTTCCGTCGATGCCTCTCCGCCGCTTCGCTCCCCCGTGGACACCGTCGGCTGACCACGCCCTGCCGGTCGCGGAGCCAGGGTGCGGCGATGCCGCAGACGTGGCCAAGGGAAGTGCCGACGGCTGGCAGCCACCCCACCGCTGCGCGTCGTCTGGTGGTGGCTGCGAGCCATGGCGACAGGAGGTCGGCGATGCCGACCCGGGGGTCGGTTCGATGTCCCTCACGGGTCCGTGAGCAGGGGCCATCTGACGACCCTGCAGACCATCTGACCGAGGAGGCGAGACGCCGTGTCCAAGAGCAAGAACAGAGGCTTCCGCGAGCTGCGGAAGCCGCAGCAGGAGCTGCCCGAGGTCCCCGACCTCGGACGGCTCTCGATGCCCAGGAAGGGCAACCGAGCCGCAGCGAAGTACGTGGCGACGATCGGCCCTCTCTGGGACCGTCGACGAGCTGAGCGCAAGGCGCGCAAGAACGCGCTGATCCGCGAGGACGCCCTCCGCGCGAACCCCCGCCGGCGTCACCTCGACAAGGCCGTGCGCGAGCGGATGCTGCGCACGATGGCCGGCTGGTCGTTCGACCACAAGGCCAAGGCATTCGTCGCCAAGAACTCGGCGCCCGAGCGGCTCGACGAGCTCATCGACGCCGTGGTCGAGATCCGGGCCGAGACGGTCACCCTTCGAGTGTCGGGGCTGTCCCTCCAGGAGGCCGCGCGAGTGCGGGGCTACCTCGCCACGGGATCGTTGCTGGTCAACGTGAACGCCCACCTGCGCGGGCCGCGGTTCGCCTGATCCACCCGCCGAGTCCCCAGCACCATTTCACAAATCATTTCCGCGAAATGCGCGCCGCGCATTCGTCGCGACCGAGAGACCGGAATCGAGGCACCAATGACCGAACAAGACGCCACGACGATCACCGTCGAGCTCACCGAAGAGCAGCGTAAGAGCGTGCTGTACGCCCTCGAGGACAAGCTGCTTGAGACCGAGCGGTACATGGGTTCCAAGGTTCCCGACGAGCCTGCGCCTGAACACGCCTGCTGCGATTTCCACCTCCGGCGCTACGAACGCGACCGGGACATCTACCAGGCCATGAAGGCACGGAAGAAGGCCACGAAGCAGGCCATCAAGCTCTTCACGAGAACGGGGACTGACCATGCCGATCAGTGAGCACAAGAACCCCGAGTCCGACGTCTCCGCCTACACCGACCGGGAGCTTGCCGACCGGCTCGCCCAGCCGCTGCTGATCGGGGCTGTCGGCGGACGCGCCGAGCTCGTGATCCTGATCACCGCAGTCAACGTCCTCGCTGCCGTATGGGTCGCCGTGGCCGTGGTCGGCGCGGAGTTGAAGTCCGGATGGTTCTGGATCCCCGCGGTCACAGCGGCCGACGTGCTGACCCTCTGGGTCGGAGCGGGCATCGTATTCGCCGTCCGGAACGTCCGGGCTGCCCTACTGCTGCGCCCGATCCAAGAGCAGCTCATCGAACAGCGCCGGGCGCGGCGAGCAGCCGCAGAACCAGGAGACCCAGCAGCATGACGACCAACGAGAAGACCCTCACCGGTACCCCCAACGACTGGTGGGACCAGGCTGAGCGAATCACCGAGGCCGAGGCCGCCGAGCGCGTGCTCGGCACCTGGTACATCACCAGCGAGACCCGGCCCAGCGGCGCAAGCTCGTACCGAGTCTCCACCCCCACCCTTGCCTCGAACGAACCGCGGAAGGCGGCTCTTCGCGACGCGATCGCGTACGGGAAGAAGCGTGAGAGCGACATGTCCGCCAAGGTGCGCGTGCTCATGCGAGTGCCCATCGAGCGGCCCGCATGGATGGATGTCGACTTCCTCATCGCCGACATCGAGATCGGAAGCACCGAGCGGAGCCTGTGGCGCAAGACGAACGCCGGGAACTGGCAGCTCGTCCTCGACGGCCGCGTCCGCGTCGGCGAGAAGACGATGCTCCAGCTCAACCCCGCCATCGCGAACATCACGGAAGAATCGACTGCATGACCCAGCCGGCCAAGCCCCGCAAGACGCCCTGTGCGTCGTGCCCTTACCGCAAGGGTGTGCTCTCGGGGATCTGGCACCCGGAGGAGTACGAGAAGCTCCCCCGCTACGACGGCGACATCGCCGAGCAGTCCGCTACCGCGATCTTCAGCTGCCACCTGCAGGACGGATGCGTGTGCTCAGGGTGGCTCGGCCACCGCGACCCGATGGACCTCCTGGCCGTGCGGCTTGGCCTCTCACGTGGCGACCTCGACGAGGACTCGCGGGACTACACGACCCGCGTGCCGCTGTTCGAAAGCGGTGCCGCCGCGGCCCATCACGGCCTGAGGGACGTGGTCGACCCCGGCACTGCGGCGCAGGCCGCCATCGACAAGCTCATCCGCCAGGCCAAGCACCGAGGGGACTGACCTCTCACACGATCACCCACACGAAGGCGCGCAGCGGAACATCGCTGCGCGCCTTCGTCGTACCCAGAGGAGCCACCATGAGCCGCGACGACCGCGACAAGCGCGGCGGCCACGCACGCCGCCACACCGGCACCTACTCCTGTGGGTGCTGCGAGATCCTGCGTCCCAAGGAGCGCTCGGAGAACCGAGCCACGCGCAACCGTGCCCTCGACCAGCGCGAGCGTCGCGCCGAAGAGGCATGACCCACCACACCATCGGAAAGGACGGGCGCATGAGCATCCGTGTGATCCACATCCCTGTCGACTCGTCCACCACCGTTCGTCTCGTCGAGACGACCCAGGACGAGATCGCCGATCGACTCCACGACCTCGTCGAAGGCTCGTTCGAATGCGTCGAGCTGAACGACGACGTGCACGTCTGGCTCAACGAGGAAGGGAAGCTCCGCGGGATGCCGTGGAACCCACGAGCACAGCGACTCTGGGACCAGCGGTACGGCTCGTTCACCGACGTGCTCGTCGGGCCCGCAGTGCTGACCGGCGGTGTCGACCGTCACGGGGACACCCTCGGCCTCAGCCCGGAGCAGATCGCCACCGTCGAGCGCGAAATCGGCCCGCTCTCTCAGAAGTGAGAACCACCCTCCACAACTCCACAGCGTCATCGTCCAAAGGAGACCCACGATGTCGGCACCCGCCATCACCACCCCGCAGTTCCTGCCCCTGACCGTGGCTGCCACGCCTGAGCGCCCTTCGGTCACCATCCGCACCATGCATGACGAGCGAAACGGCGTCTACGTCAACCACAGCGTCGCCGTGGAGCACCCCGTCGTGGCCGTCACCCCGACTCTGCTCAGCAAGATGCGCCTCGGCGCGCTTCGCAGGGATGCGCTACGAACGGCTCTCGGCGAGCAGAACACCGAGCTGGCCAAGCGCCCGCCCATCAAGAGCTACTTCAAGGGCAGCGCCGGCCGGGCCGTCGCCGAGAAGGCACGCCGCGAACCCACCGCCGAACACATCGAGACCGCCGTGCTCATCTACCGGCTGGCGCGTCTCGTCGGCGACTTCCCGGTGCACGCCATCGCGCGATGCTTCGGGCTCGAACACGCTGACGCGAAGCGCTGGGTCGCCCTCGCGAAGAAGAACGGAGCACTCTGATGGGTAGCCAGACACACCTCGCCCAGGTCACACCGATCACCTCGGACGCCGAAATGCGCGCGGCGGCGGTCCTCGCCGCGGCCGAAAAGCCCAGCGCCACGCCGAAGCCGTCCCAGTCCGTCGCCGTAGCGCAGAAGACCCGGGTGATCATCGAGTCGCCCTTCGCCGGGGCGTCCCGCACCGCGCTCGGCATGAACCAGCTGTACGGGCGCCAGGCTCTTCGCGACTCGCTGCTGCGCGGTGAGGCTCCGATGGCGAGTCACATGCTCTACGCCCAGACCTACGTCCTGGACGACACGAACTCGGACGAGCGCGAGCTGGGCATGCTGGCCGGCTTCAGCTGGCTGCCCTTCGTCGACCTGGTCGCCGTCTACATCGACCGCGGCATCAGCCCGGGGATGAAGGAGGGCATCCGGCGCGCGACCGAGCTGGGGGTCCCGGTGGAGGAACGATCGCTCCCGGCGTGGGCACGCGGATGACGCTGGACCAGCCGCAGATCCCGCCTACGGTCGGGGAGATCATCACGGCGCTTTCCAAACTGGACCCCGCGCTCCCCTTGGTCGTCTCCACGCACTACGACAACGACCAGGCGCTCGACTCCGATGTCGACCTGAGCGTCGAGCTCGTGCGCCCGGTGGGCGACCAAAGCTTCTGGGATCGCGAGGACCCGATGTACCGGAGCCAGGGCTCCGTCGTCGCGGCGGTGCTGTCAGGAGGTTCCCGCTGATGGTCACCAGGACCGCACCCAAGAAGTACGCGGACGACCGGCGCACCCAGGTGACTCCGGAGTGGCTCGACTGGGACGAAGACCGTCGTGCTGAAGCCGCGGACGAGGGCTGGGAGCTCGCGGCCGCCGCGGGCTTCGACCCTGCCATCTACTTCCCGGAGCAGGTCGACAAGGCGATCCCCGAGGAGGGCGCCTGGATCCTGATCCTGGAGGAGCCGCACACGCCGGTGCGGGAGAAGTTCCGTCTCCCGCTGCTCAGCATGTGGCGAGCACGCCCGCATCAGTTGAACGACGGCGCCGTGAACATCACCAAGCGACTGAAGGTCTACCCCAAGCAAGCCGTCATCGCGACGCCGGCCGGCGACCTGCACCTGTGGCCGCACGAGTACCAGATCGCCACGAACCCGATGGGGCTCGCCTCCGATCCGGACGCGGAACTGCATGCCCTCGGCGGCCAGCCGGTGCTTGACGAGGAGGAGCTGTTCTACCTGCAGAGCCGCGGCATCCCTCGCCAGCAAGCGACCATGATGCTCTTCGACCGGATCGAGTCCCTCGATTTCGTCTACGTGACGTTCCCCGAGGAGATCACGAGCCTGCTCGAAGGCGTCGGCCGCCCGCTTCACCGCCACATCGCCCTGAACCCGCGCCCTGAGCAGGGACGGTCGAAGTGACCCACGACGAGAGAATGGCGCACGTGAACGACGAGCCCTACGCACAGCCGAGCAAGGTCACTGACCTGCAGATCGCATTCCCCGCCGACCTCGGGGCCCTCTTGCCGCCGATGGATGCCATCCCCGAGGAGTTCCGAACGGGTAGCGCCCCGTGGGACGCCTTCGCCCGCGGGTGGTTCTACGAAGGCTTCCCGAAAGCCGGTGTCCTTCGGAAGGACGGCGTTGATGCCGAGATGGCGTACCGCCACCTGTCCGTCCTGATCGGCTCCTACGAGCCGAAACACGAGCACAAGATGGCCGCGGTCGCGTGGCTCGCCTCCCGGTGGTTCGCCGGCGTCGCTGACGAGACTGGAGGGTCGATCGAATGAGCGCCGAGTTGGATCTCGTGCAGGAAGGTCAGACCTGGCGCCGCAAGAGGGACGGCACGATCACACGCATCCTCTTCGTGGACCGCGTCGGCCGATACCAGAGGCAAGTCACGCATCAGGCCGAACGTCGTACCCATCACACGATCCACTCGTTCCTCGACAAGTTCGAGCTCATGGATTCGGTGGAGGGCGCCCCGGTCGTCGAACAGATCGAGACCGAGAACCGGGAGGCCACGATGAGCGAGGACATCGGAGACACTCTCGGCTGGCTGAACGACACGGTGGAACGCAAGCTGACGGCCGACTCCGAGGAGTGGGACAAGCCCACGGCCACCTGGCATTTCAGCCGCAACGCTGAGTGCACGCACGGCGGCAAGCTCCGCCGTGTCCACCTGGGAGACCTGGGCCAGGCTGACGCCAACGGCAGGATGGCCACCGTCAAGCTGTACGGCAAGGAGTGCCCGAGCTGTAGGGGGTTGCTGTATGGCTAAGGCACGCGAAGCCCTCGCGGGCATCACCGGTCCCCTGGCTGAGCACCTCCGTGAGGAGGTCGAAGCACTCGAGCACGAGAGCGAGAGCATTCAGGCTGTCGTCACCGAGCGTGAGCTGTTCCTACAGGCCGGATTCATCTGGGCCATGGAGCGGCGAGACATCCTCCCTGCGGGGCTGACCGAGCAGCAAGCTCGGTGGTTCCGCTCGGGCATGAACGACGGGCGGAGATACCTCCGCACGTACAGGAAGATCGTCGACCGCGCCCACGAGCTGATGAAACGGTCGGGCTTGATGGACTTCCTGCTCCGACGCTGATGGTGGCCGTCGTCTGGCTCGCCTCTCGATGAGGTGACCGTCGTGTGACCGCTCTGTGGCCACACGACGGTCCCTCTCAGTCCCGAGAGGCCGCCCAGCGCCCTCTTTCCGGCCCCCTTCTGGCCTCTTCCCACCCACTTCGCGATTTCCTCGCGAATCTGGTCACGCATCGATTAAGTTGCAGGCAACGAACCGAAAGAAGTGCATCCATGGACCCTGACCTCGAACTGAACCTCGACCCGACCGCCAAGAGCGACTTCGTCGAGCTTCTGCGCGAGCGCGGCTTCGCATCCATCAACGAGTTCATCATCGACGTGCTCAAGCTGGATCGCGCCCAGAAGCGTCGTGCCAAGCACGAAGACATCGTCCGGCGCATGTGGCCGGATGGGGCACCGAACCGGCCCGAGGAGTCGTGACCTCCATGGGCGCGGCACCGAAAGCAGCCGTCGTCTTCGACGTGAACGTCTTGATCGACGCTGCCAATCCTCAGAGTCGGCATCACGAGTCGGCGGTTCGCGCGCTCTGCGACGACAACGGCATGCCGATCTACTTCTCCGAGTTGATGCTCAAGACGACGGCCAACAAGCTGCTCGAGCTCGGCGCCGACCCCTCGGTCGTCCGCGAGTACATGGAGCTCATCATGAGCAACGACGACTACGGTCCCGAGAAGCACACCTTGGGACATATCCCTTTGACCGACTACGGCCTGGTCGACAAGTACGGGAAGTCGGATTACGAAGACTCCACGATCATCTCCCTGATGGATGCGGCCGAGAATGACGCTCAGCTCCCGGCCGTTCTCGTCAGCAGTGACAGCGAGTTGCGCGAGTGGTGCAACGCGAATCACCGTGTGGCCGTTCGCCCGGACCAGCTCCCTCGTCTTTCGACGCACATGGCAGACGACATTCAGCAGGCCACCTACCAGTACCTGTCCCGCCGCATGTTCCGCGACGGTGCCCCGCGCGTTCGACGCGAGGACACGAAACCTCATGCAAAACAGATCGTCACGAGCATCCGCGACGAGCTGAAGAAGAATCGTCCCGCCGGAGACGCTCGTACCGAAGCACTCCACCGACGCTTCCCTGAGCTCCGGCACGACGAAGGCGTCCCGAGCAGCGACGAGCCCCAATACGGCTCCTAGACCGAAACGAACAGCCCAGAAGAGGCGGTCACTGCACAAGCGGTGGCCGCCTCTTCGCGTCCGCGCGACACCGAAATTGAACACGAAGGAAGCCATGACCACCCAGACGATCACCGCCTACCTGGCCGACGGCCGCCACGTCGAGGTCCCGGAGTCGGTCGCCCGTGACTGGGCGCACGAGACGCAGGACCTCACCACCACCGACTGCCTTGCCGACTGGTACCTCCAGGACGGCGAGAACGACGACGAGATCACGGGCGTCGCAGAGGACGACCCCCGCTGCGATCACGACCGTTCGTCGGGCGACGTGATCGTGACGAACGCCTCGCAGGCGAACGGCTACGACAAGACCAGGCCGATCGCATCGACCCGTGTGTGCCCTACCAGGACCTGCATTCTCGACGCCCTCGCCTGGGTCGAGCGGACGACCGGCGAGCACGGGGTCTGGATCGGTGACGATCGCCGACAGCACGTGAACCCACCGGCGCCCACGCTGGTCGCTGGCTCGAAGACGACCGGGCTCTCCGTCGAATCCGAAGAGTTCTCCGCCGCCTGGTCGGCTGCCACAGAAGCCGAGATCGACCTGATCACCGACTACGCCGAGCTCGTGCTCGGACCTGTCGACACCCTGACCTGACGAGAGGAGGCCCGCGATGGGCAACAAGAAGACCCACACCTATCGCGTGGCCAACCCCGAATTCAACCGCGCGATGCACGGCCTCGGCAGCTCCAGCGCGACGCAGCCGCACACGCCGCGGCCGCGGAAGGGCACCCGTACCGAACGGGAGCGCCAGGCGATCCGCGACCAGCGGCGGGAGGCCGGCGAGTGACCGGGCTCACTCCCGAGGAGACGCTGCGCCACATCTACTACAAGGCATCCGTCAACGAGCTCGCCCCCGAGCTGGCGAACGCGATGGTGACGCTGCTCGAGCACGACCCGTCGCTCGACTACGCCGCGCTGCGTGCCGCCGCGATGAAGCGGACGATGCCCGAGATCGTGTTCCACACCTCGGCCCTCCGCAACCGAGCCAGCATCGCCGCCCGCGGACTGCTCGCTTCTGACCCTGCCGAGGGCCACTACGGCTTCACCATCCCGCTGGGCCAGCCGATCGGCGTCTACGCGTCGGCCGAACCCGACGAGCGCGGCGTCTGGGCGATCAACGAGCCCATCTGGGGCATCTGGTCCATCACCGGCGCGGCATCCCTACCCCACCGCCAGGACCCCCTGAACCCCGAGCACTTCGTCATCGAGTGCGACGTGCCCCGCGAGATGGTCCGCTTCTGCGGCACCGCATCGCTCGACCCGCGCCATCACGGGCTCGACCTACCCACCACCACACGTCCTGTGCCCTGAGCACCGACCACACCGAAGGAGCGCTCATGCGTCGCACTCAGTCCACCGTCCGCGTCGCGGACATCCCGGCGATCATCGCCGATCCCGAGCGCGGGATCATCAGCCTGGTCGGTGACCACGGCGGCCTCTCGCTCATCACCGGCGACGTCTCGGACTCCGGCCTCGTCTTCGGCACGATGGCCTTCGAGACCGAGCACGGCACGGTCTACCTCGATCCCGAGGCGGAGACCCAGATCAGCGAGGAGGAGCCGTACGACGACCAGCACGAGTGGTTCATCACCTGGAGCATCGACGGGAACGGGAGCACCCCTGAGCAGGCAGCCGCCCGAGTCTGGCGCGAGGTCTTCGGTCGGACGGAAGCGAACCCCGACGACGCCTGCGAGTTCGACGTCATGGACGAGGAGACGAACAAGACCGTGACCGTGGACCTCAGCAAGGTCGACTTCGACGCGATCGACTGATCGGAGACCACCGTGCTGAAGTACCGCTGTGCCGTCTGCCGCCACTGGTGCAACCCCGTCGACGACGGCGGCTGGATCTGTGACAAGCGCGGCGGCTGCGGGGCCGAATGGCCCGAAGAAGACGAGCTTGCCCTCACAGAACCGCAACCGGCCGAAGGAGGCTGACGCATGTCCACCAAGATCTACAGCGGCCTCAGGCTCGCCGATCCCGAGACTTCGATCTACGACGCGGTGAAGACCGTCTCCCGGGCCATCCGCGCGAGCTTCGCTGTGGTCCGCCTTCCGCTCGTCGCGGAGCAGATCGTGAGGATCGTCGACGAGGGCGAGCGCGGACCGGAGAACCGCCTGGTCTTCGACGACGCCGAGGCCCAGTGGCTGCGTGAGCAGAACGAAATCGGGACCCACCACGCCCTGAACGACCCGCTGCGTTTCTCCATCTGCTTCGGCGAGGCGTCTGACGGCAGAGTCCTCGCCGTTCCGTTCCACATGAACGCCGAGTATGACAAGGCCCTCGCGGCGACCGGGCTGTTCGAGGAGTACGGCTACTGGAACAACAGCGACCGGCCGGAGAATCTCTCGAACGACCAGTGGCGCAAGCGTCGCGAGGACTGGGACTCCGTGCTCGATCCCGACGACACCTTCGGTCACCTGCCGCACTGGGAGCTTGTAAGCCTGCGCGAGACCTTCTCCTTCGAGATCCTCTTCGACGAGACCAAGACGGTCGACGCGTACATCGAGCCGCGACAGCGCCTTCGTCGGCTGCTCGCCAACGCACTGATGAACAGCCGCGACCAAACCGCGGGATGGAGCGTCTTCCGAGCCGCAACCGCGGATGCGCGAACCGCACGCACGTACGTCGACGCGCTCCCCGATGATTCGCCGCTTCTGCCTGCGCCCATCGGGTCGTTCCGGGTCAAGTACGGCGACCTGCCCGAGCCCATCGCCCTCTCCGAGGACGTCATCGCGGCTGCCCGTCAACTCAGCGACTCGCCCGAGGAGGAATCGTGAACCAGAACCAGCCGCTCGCCGCACGCATGCGGCCGACCACGCTCAGCGAGGTCGTCGGACAATCGCACCTGATCTTCCCCGGCTCCCCGCTCGAGCTGTTGCTCAAGAGCAGCGGCGCCGTGTCGGTGATCCTCTACGGCCCTCCGGGATGCGGGAAGACCACGATCGCCAGCGTGATCGCGGCGCAGACCAGCAAGCAGTTCGAAGTGCTCTCGGCCACTTCCGCCGGCGTCGCCGACGTCCGCAAGACGCTGGCTGCGGCCCAGAAGGCGCTGGACGCCGACGGCACGCAGACCCTGGTGTTCATCGACGAGATCCACCGCTTCTCCAAGGCGCAACAGGACGTGCTCCTGCCCGCCGTCGAGACCGGGATCATCTCCCTGATCGGCGCAACCACGGAGAACCCGAGCTTCTCGGTCAACGCCGCGCTCGTCTCCCGGTCGATCATGCTCGTGCTGCGGCCCGTGGAGCGCCACGACATCGTGGCTCTACTGGAACGGGCGCTCGAACATGACCCCGTGCTCAGCGCGGCCGGCGTCACTGCCGAGGACGAAGCGCTCGACGCCATCGCGGACCTCGCCAGCGGCGACGTGCGCCAGGCGCTGAACCGTCTGGAGACATCGATCGCGACCGCGCGGGCGGCGGGACAGCCGATCCTCGACAGGGCGATCCTGGAACAGGTCACCGGCGCCGCGCTCCAGCGCTACGACCGAGACGGCGACCAGCACTACGACATCATCTCGGCCTTCATCAAGTCGATGCGAGGCTCAGACCCCCAGGCCACTCTGCACTGGCTCGCGCGGATGATCGAGGCGGGCGAGGACCCGCGCTTCATCGCTCGACGCATCGTCGTGCACGCCAGCGAAGACGTCGGCATGGCCGACCCGTCCGTGCTGCCCGTCGCGGTCGCCGCGGCACAGGCAGTCCAGCTCATCGGCATGCCCGAAGCGCGCATCAACCTGGCCCAGGCGGCCCTGGCCGTCGCCACCGCCCCCAAATCGCCCGCCGTCATGGGCATCGACACGGCCCTCGCCGACGTGCGTGCGGGTCGGACCGGATCGGTGCCGATGCACCTTCGTGACGCGCACTACGCCGGCGCGAAGGCGCTGGGCCACGGGCAGGGCTACCTGTTCCCGCACGACTTCCCGCACGGAATCGTCGCGCAGCAGTACCTCCCCGATGAAGCCCTTGGGGCCACGTATTACGAACCCACCCCGAACGGCTTCGAGCAAGTCGTCGGGAAGCGCCTGAGCATCATCCAGGACCTGAAGACCGAGAGGGAATGACCATGGCGAGATTCGCGAGCGCTGCCCATTTCGACGAAGTCCACGAGCTGCTGAAGATGGCGTTCCCCTCGCACCGGAGCGCGATTTTCACGCGCGCTGGGCGCCACGAACCCCCGCTACTCAACGCGCTAGTGGCGTCCGGCTCGAACGAGATGCTCGACGTGCAGACGGAGCTTGGAGGCTTCTCCGACGCTCAGCGGCAGGCCGTGCATGACGCCCAGGCCTCGGCGAAGCTGGCCGCGGCCGACGACGCTCGGCGTGGCGTCTACTGGCACCACCTGACAGTGCGCCTGACCTCGGAGCGAGAGGCTGTCCTTCCTCCTGTCGAAGAGACCGTCGAGCCGAGCCTCGGGACCTACGCCATCGTGCTCGTGGACCCAGGCGACCGGGCGACGGTCCACACCTTCGACCGGCCGGAGCTCTGGGCATGGTTGCAGCGCGACGAGGTCTTCGCCGCGGGCGCCAGTCGGATCTTCGTCACCGTCCCCGGCATCATGTCGGGCTCGGGACAGTACGCCGCGCCGATCACGATCGGCTCACCGACGAACGACAAGGCGATCGCCATCGCCAGCGGGACCGGAGACCAACCGCACCCCTGGGTGCGGAAGCATGCCGACATCGAAAACCTCGAGGAATACGACGCCACACTCGCTCGGTTACGACGAGAACTGGGCGAAGGGCTCGTTTTCGAGGGCTTCTGGTACTGACAGCGCGCGGAAAAGCCCGCGGGATACCGCAGACTAGATCGGGCATTACACATGGCGTGTTGCACTCACGCCAGCAAGGAAAGGACTCAGATGACGAACGACCCTGAAAACATCGAGGGCCTCTCCGGGCGGGATGAGGCCGATATCGTCAAGACCGAGCGCACCGTTGCCTTCTTCGCCGACCCCCGGGCGTCGACGCTGTTGCTCACCGACACCGTCTCGCGCCTCATCGAAGCGTTGGGTGTCGAGCGCGGACTCGTGGACCTCGCCTCTCTCCCGGGGCTCGCCGTCGCGGCGGCCTTCGAGAAGGAGAAGGTGCCGTACGACTCGCTGCAGTACGGCCAGGCCGACCGCTACATCGAGTGGATGTCCGAGCGCAACGAGCTGCACAACCCGTTCATCGCGTCCGACGCCGAGCGGTTCCGCTCCCTTGCCGAAGGTGTTGTGGAGATTCCGGTGGCCGAGCTCGGCGACGTCGACGCGAACGTCGTGCTCATCCCGGCGATGGCCAACAACGACGCGAAGCTCATCGACTTCAGCCCGGAGACGCTGCCTGGCGCGGTGATGACCCAGCTCGAGGAGAGCGGCAGGCCGCTCGTGATCATCGACACCCCCGAGCGTGGCCTGCGCCAGAGCTTCGAGGGCATCTACCAGCGCAACATCATCCACGTGAGCGAACCGACCGACGAGGACTGACCTCCCCGCTTCGAACAGGCCGCTGTTTCTTCTCGTTTACGAGCAGAAACAGCGGCCTTCGTCGTAGAATTGAACCATCACACCCCCACCATTCCGCGAAGGAGCGCCCATGACCGACCCCGGAATCACGGACACCCTCGTCAACGGGATACCGCCCTTCGGCGAATATCGTGACGAGTCCCTGTTCAGCATCCTGTGCCGCAAGCGCGGCTGGACCGACGACTACCTCATGTCGATCAACGACCCGTCGCACGACGAGCTCAAGGACGTCGACCGGATGGCCGCTGAGCTGCACCGCATCCGCTTGGCCGGCGAGCAGATCGTGGTCCTGCCCGACTTCGACATGGACGGCATCACCTCCGGCGTCCTCGGCTGGGCCGGCCTCAACGAGCTCGGCTTCGACGCGCAGCTGTACGTCCCCGACTACCGTCGCGGCCACGACATCTCCGTGGACGCCGTCAGGGAGTTGCGTGCCCAGTTCCCGAACGCGTCGGCGATCATCACCTGCGACGGCGGCATTAACAGCAACGACGGCATCCAGGAGGCCCGAAACCTCGGCCTCATCACACTGGTCACCGACCACCACCTGGAGCTCCCGCCTGGGAGCGTCGCCGACATCTCGGTCAACCCCGTCCGGCTCGCCGAGACGTACGCGCACCCGGGCATCTGCGGGGCATACGTCCTCCACCAGGTGCTCACCGCCTACGCCGATCGCTACGCGCCGGAGAAGCAGGGCGAGATCTCGATGCTCAAGCTGTTCGCCGGAATCGGCACCGTCTCCGACGTCATGCCGCTGTACTTCGAGAACCGCAAGATGGTCCGCGACTCCCTGTCGCTGGCGAGCCTGCTCTACGTCTCGATCCCGATCGAGGACACCGTCACCGAGTACGACGTCGAGAACAGCATCCTGATGACGCTGTTGCGCAGCCAGGCTCACCACCCGGCATTCGTGTCCGCCTTCGAGGGCTTCGCCCTGGTCATGAAGGCCTTCAAGGAGCACCGGAAGCCGCTGCTCGACGAGGACGGGAACCAGCAGCTCGACTGGCAGGGCAAGCCCGCTTTCGCCGCAGGAAAGCTGCGCTCCCGGGACGAGCTGAACGAGGAGTTCTACGCGTTCTATCTCGCGCCGGCGTTCAACGCGATCCGCCGTGTGGGCGGCTCCATGCACGACGCCTTCGGGGCATTCACGGCACCGACGGTGGCCGAGAAGTACGAGCACGCCAAGGCCGTTATCGACATCAACGAGCTGCGCAAGGAGCTGAGCGAGGAGTACCTCGCCAAGCTGTGGACCGAGGACCAGCCGCTTGCCGAACACGGCGTCTACTTCACCGACGCTCCCACCGGCATGCTCGGCCTCATCGCCTCGCGGGTCTCCCGCGACACCGGCATCCCCACCGTCGTCGTTCGTCGCCCGACGGACCCGACTGCGGAGGTCGGTGGATCGGCCCGCTCCCCCCAGTGGTTCCCGATCATCTCCACGATGACGCCGTTCGGCTTCACCGCGATCGGCCACGAGAACGCCTGCGGCGTGCGCGTGAAGAGCCTTTCGGAGCTCGTCCGGTTCGCCGAGCTGATGCACGAGGCCGCCGAGTCGATCTACACGCAGCTGCTCGTCAGCGGCGAGCTGGAGGCCGGCCAAGGCGCCGACCTGGTCCTGGGCCCGGAAGACGACTGCGACGCCGGCCTTACCGACGTCGAGGAGATGCTCGACCTCACCCGCGCCATCGACTCCCTGGCCCCCTTCGGCCACGGGTTCGAGCGCCCCGAGATCGAGTTCGCCGTCGACCTGTCGCGCTGCTCGATCGGCACGCTGGGAACGGACGACCAGCACCTGCGCATCGTCCTGCCGATCGGCATGAAGGTGCTCTGGTGGAACGCAGCCGAGCGCTACGCGGACCTGCGGGACCTGGCGGAAAGCCCGATCCCTGGCGAGAGCATGCTGCGGATGCGTGTCAAGCTGTCGGTCAACGTGTTCCGCGGCAACGAGTCCGTCCAGGCAATCGTCGAACGAGTGATCGAGCCGACCGCGGCGCCGATCGACGACCCGAACAGCGAGGAGTGACTTCGACCATGAAGAGCCTCTTCGCGACCCTGCCGCCCCGGGCTCGAGCATGGGCCAAGACCATCGCGATCCTGGGAGGGTCACTCGCCGCATACGTGGCGGTGGCCCTCCTGGTCACGGTGCTCACCGGCGACGTCGTCGCTGGCGCGGCCGCGTCCGACGTGGCCGTGTTCGTACTCGCGATCACCTATCGTTGGCGCTCGACGGGGACACCGCTTGCGGGGCCGCCGCGACCCAGAGCTAGAACGGTGAGCTTCTGGGTGACCGCGGCCGCCGGGCTTCTCGCGTGCTGGTTCGCGGGCCAGACCGCGGCCGCTTGGGTCTACACGACCTGGGGCTCGAAAGAGTTCGACGCCGTGAACGCGGCCAAGCTTGACTCCCCCGCGTGGCTGGTCGTCCTCACCGCGCTCATCCTCGCCCCGATCGGCGAGGAGTCCCTCATGCGCGGAATCGCCTTCCCGGCGCTGCGGCGCCATTGGTCGCCGCTGGCGTCCGCGTTCGTCACGGCGATGGTCTTCGCGATTCTGCACGGCAACCTCGTGCAGATCGTGCTCACGGTGCCGCTCGGCATCCTTCTCGCCTTCGTGTACGAGGCGGCCCAGCGGCTTTGGCCGGTCGTGCTGATGCACATCCTGTTCAACTTCGCCGCGTCCTTCGTTCCCACGAAGCTCGTCGATGGCATCGCCAATCCCGCCACGATCATCTCCCTGCTGGTGGCGGTGGCCCTGCTGTTGTTCGCGCTGACCCCCGGCCGCTATCAGGTCGAGCGGGAAGAGGAACCAGCTCAAGCCTGAGGGGTCGCAGTGGGCGACCCGCCGACGGAGTCTGATGTGACGTGCGGTGCCGGGCACCTGCACGCGATAGCGCTGTGCTGCCAGACAGCGGGGTCTCAGCCGACCGGCTATGCCGGCGGCACCCTGCTGTCTCAGTGATTTGTGGGTGACCGGGAGGGCCGGTCACCCGGGTGGGTGGGTGAGGAGGCATTTCCGCTGGTCCAGCTGTAGGCTCCTCACTGATCTTTCCAAGACCCAGTGCAAGGAGGTGAGAGCC
This sequence comes from Leifsonia sp. NPDC058194, assembly GCF_042883605.1. Lineage (NCBI taxonomy): Bacteria > Bacillati > Actinomycetota > Actinomycetes > Micrococcales > Microbacteriaceae > Leifsonia > Leifsonia sp. NPDC058194. The sequence continues at coordinate 101,357 of NZ_JBHVVL010000006.1, forward strand.
ATGAAGATCAGCCCGACTCACTACAACGACGCCGGCGAGCTTATGGCTCCACGTCCCTTCGACGTCGAGCGTGCGATGGTCACGCCTGGCGGCCGTCCCTCGATGGATCCTGGGTTCTACCACCAGTTCAAGTTCGAGGGCCTCACGCAGGCCGAGCTCGAGGACAAGGCGCGCCGGTTCTTCGCCGAGATGGCAGAGGTCCCCGGCTACATGCGCCTCACGCTCCGCGAGTACACCGTCCGCATGGACAGCTACGTCCGGTACGGACTCGACGTCCTCTACGTCATCGAGTCCCCCGAGGGTGCCCCCAAGCCTCGCGTCGCGTTCACCGAGACCCAGAGCGACAGCGCACCCTCGACGAACGTCGCTCGTCGTCCCTGACCCAACTCCCCGAGCCTCCCGAGCGGAGGCTGCCCCGGGTACCCCGCGAGGGGCTCCATCAGCGAGCCCCTCGCACCTCTCGTCCTAACCCCCAATAGGGGTGCCGGAGCCGTTCTGCGGCGGCATCCTCAGGCATGATTAGAGCGCACACAGCCGGTTCCTCGAATGCTGGTAAAGCAACGGAATCGTGCCATCCAATGGGAGATCAGAACCACCATGAACTTTGCACAGAAGACCTCTGCCGTCCTCGTCACCGGCCTTGTCGCCGTCCTGCTCACGGGCTGCGCCGGCGGAGCGGGCGCCTCGAACACCGCGTCCACCACAGGTGCGGCCGCCGCGGCCGCTGGTTCGACCACCCCGGTCACCGACGCGTCCAAGATCCGCCCGCTGGGACCCAGCGGTACCTCCGGTCAGCGAATGGTGAAGGCCGTCAAGGTCATCGACGCCCAGACCGTCGAAGTTACCCCTGACGTCAAGGGCGACTCCCTCTACGGCACGGACTTCATCGTCCACGTGACCGACATCGCCACCCCGGCCAAGGGTGCCTGCGGGTACGACCAGGCGCTCGCCCTCGCGAAGGCCACGATCACACCCGGATCGGTGTGGTTCCTCATGTACGACGGGCCGAGCGCGAACGGCGACTACATCGACAGCCACGGCGATCACTACGGGCACCTCGACGCGCGCACGATCTCCGGCTCCTACGGAACGACCATGGTCAGCAATGGCATGGCCGACGTTCCCGGAGGCAACCCCAAGAACCAGAACTACGACGCTCTGACCGCTGCAAAGGCCGCAAAGACCGGCCTCTGGGCCAGCTGCCCCGGCTTCGGTCAGTAGCACTCCACGACCCCTAGCACCCGATCAACCCGACCTCACGAAGGAGATGATGACCATGGCTGAACAGATCAGCACCCAGACCACGAAGCCGCCCACCCGCAAGCTCAGAAGGCGGACGGTGGCCATCATCGCCGCAGCCGCCATCGTCCTCGCCGGCGGCATCACCGTCAGCTCGGTCAGCGCCGCCAACGCGGCATCGGCCGAGACCGCCCGCGAGTGCGCGGCAGCCATCAAGTCCGACGCCACCGCGACCGAGAACGTCACCACCGACGTCAAGGCCGCCGACGAGCTCCTGCTCAAGGTCAAGAGCGTCGACCTCCCCGGTGGCGAGGGCTGGAAGAGCCGAAGCTACCTCTCGCGCCCTGGTGCGGACGCCGTCAAGGCCGTCCCCGCCAGCGCCGGTGTCGCAGCTGTGGCCGGCACGCCGGCCCGTCACAGTGCTGCGTGGCTGATCAACGACGTGATCGCCGCTCGCGACACCCTCGCCGCGACCAAGGCAGCCACCAAGTGCGTAGACCGCACCCAGGCGAAGAGGATCGCGACCGCGGCGAAGACGGCCACGGCGGACACCGCGGCGCTTGCTACGACCTCCAAGGTCCTGCTCGCCGACTTCACCACCTTCCAGACCGAGGAGCACGCTCGCGTCGCCGCCGAGGTCGCCGCAGCCAAGAAGGCCGCCGAGGAAGCCGCAGCCGCGGCCGCCGCTGCTGCTGCAGCTCAAGCCGCCGCACAGGCAGCCGCCGAGGAGGCCGCTCGCCAAGCCGCTGCACGGAACTCCTACAGCGGAGGCTCCAGCTCCGGAGGCGGCGGATACAGCGGGGGCTCCAGCTCCGGAGGTGGTGGATCCAGCAGCTCCAGTGGCGGAGGCGGGGGTTACCACCCACCCTCTGGCGGCGGCCCCATCGGAGGCGGTGGCGTCGGAACGCCCGGCCAAGGAAACCAGTGCAAGACCTCCAACGGCATGGGCGGCACCACCAACTGCTAGACCGGGGGTGGCACGCTCACCCCGCACCTCGCCCACCATCGGTGGAAGGAGGAACGGGCCACGTCACCATCGGGTGGCGCGCCCAGCACACGCTTCCGGTCACGGCCGGAGCCACGCAACTGAATCCCCCGGGGAGCATCCGCTCCTCGGGGGATTTCTTCGTTCACGAGCAGGCCATCCTGGTCGAACGATGGGGTGCGTACCGTTTCTGATTTCCATCGGCGGTGCATCCGCAGGGCTGCTCGACGCCATTAAAACCCCTGATGAGGCGGTAAAACCGACCTCCGGGATTTTGGTGCGTACCGTAACTGCGTACCGCGGCGATCTGCTCGGAAAGCCACTGTGACCAGGGGAAACGCACAGAAGTACCGTATGTACCGCGAGCTCGGCAGAACTGCTGTGTGTGCGCGTGCGCAGGCGCGCATGTGTGGGGTTTCTACGATCACGCGGTACATCGGGTACATTTCGATCTTTTTCTCTCTAAAAGTGTTGAGAAATCAAGGAAAACCAGCCAAACGGCCGTACCGCCGATCAATTTCAGGCCGAAATCGACGGTACGCCCATCACCCCCTGCGAGCTCTGTATTGCCGAGCTGACCAGGGTTTTCATCGAGACAGGCATGTACCGCCGTTGAAAATCAAAAAAGGTACGCCTACCCCCATCCCCCACGAGCAACACCCGAAATCTGCCGTCCACCCGAAGGAGACGACCATGCCCACCAGCGAGACCACCCTCATCAGCGTCATCCGCGAGCTGAGCAGCCTGAACTCGAACGAACCGGCCTCCCTCGACGACCTCATCACCCTGAGCACCGCGCGCGACCACATCGAGGACCTCATGCGCTCCTGTGTCGCCGAGCTGCGCGACGACCCGCGCGCCGCTCATATCTGGTCGGCCATGTCCTTCGCAGTCGGCGCTCCGGCACCGCGCCGCCCCTATGGCTCCGCCGTCGACCCGTGCCAGGGCCAGCTGCGCTCATTCTGGGACACCTTCGGCGAGCACTTCACCTGGGACTTCCTGCCCGCGGACTTCCTCCACGACCTCTACGAGCACTGGATGGACACCCGCTTCCCCGAACAGTCGCAGCTGACCCGGGACACCTTCACGCGCCGGCTCAAAGGCATCGCGACCGCCTCCGGCGAGTGGGTGTACACCCGCTCCCGGCCCGGCTCGCTGATGGACGCCCCAGAGCCGTTGACCGAGCTCCTGCCGCGCTGGAGCCACTGCGGCTCCGACGCCGCCATGCGGGGCCTGCGCCGCAGCAACACCGTCCATGTGTCATCGGGCCGCGCTAACCTGCGCTCGGCGGGACGCGCCGCCGCATGAAGCCGAACGGCTTCTGACAGAGAACGCTCGCCTCGACTGACTGCATCGTGACGAACGAGAGAACGGGGGCGAACTCATGACCGCGACCCTCCGGCGCTTCGCTGAGCTCGACCCGGCCCGCCCGCTGCTCGCGCTCGACTTCGACGGCCCCCTCAACCGTTTCGTCGGCGGAGCATCCGGGCATGGCCCGGAGACGGTGACGGTGGTCGATGCTCGCGACGACAGCAAGACGGTCGTCGACTTCTTCCCTGACAGGATCGCTGAGCTCGATCGGATCGTGCGCACCCACGGCGTGAACATCGGCTGGCTCAGCTCCTGGGGCGAGGCTGTTGACACGGCGATCGAGCAGGCTTTCGACGGCCTGCTGGCCGGCGGCTTCATCCTCGCCCGTCCGCCGCGGAGGGGTCCCTACGGGGCTCGCCCGCGCGACTGGAAGTTCTACGGCCTCCGAGGCCACCTCCAGGCCTTCCCCACCCCATGGGCATGGATCGACGACGAGGAAATCGCCAGCGCGCTCCAGTACGACCCGCGTCGGCTCACGGAACTCACGGCGCTTGCGCCGGGACTGCCGATGCACGTCGATGAGGCGACTACGGTCACTGAGAAGCAGCTCGCGGAGCTCGATGTGTTCTTCGCCGGGCACGGGGGCTAACTTGTGATGGCTGCGCCTCGATTTCTCGGCTACCGCACCTAAGGTAGAAATCTCGATAAGTTTATCAAGACCTCAACACTCTGATAAACTTATCAACATGCGCGACGCTCTCGACAACCCGTTCAGCCCCGGCTCCGACACAGTCCCGGCAGTCTGGGCGGGCCGCACCGAACAGCTGAGCGACTGGCGCGACATCGTCCGCCCACGCCGCCTCTCGGGGCTCCCAGAGCGGGGCCGGACCGTCCTCGGCGAGCCGGGCCTCGGCAAATCCACACTCGTGCGCCGCATCGCGGAGGAAGCCCGCGCCGCCGGTGACTGGGTCACCCCGCAGCTGCGCATTCCCTCTGGCGCGGACCCTCTGAAGCTCGTCGCCGGCGCCGTACTCAAGCTCGCGGAGCAGGCCGGTCTCGCAGCCTCGCGCGAGAAGCGGATCGGTGAGGCCATCGCCCGCGTTCAGACGGTAGCCGCCGCCGGCATCTCGCTCACGATTCGCAAAGCAGACGGACCTGAGCCGTACGCGGCGCTCACTGAGCTGCTGATCGAGGTCGGCATCGCCGCGATCAGCCACGGTCACGTCCTGGCTCTGATCCACATCGACGAGATCCAGAACATCGACAACGAGAAGGCGCTCTCGCAGCTGCTCATCGCGCTCGGCGACGCGCTCACCCACGAGGTCGAGGTCACCGTGCCCGGCGGCGCCCAGGTCACCCGCTCGCTGCCGATCGCCGTCTACCTCACCGGCCTGCCCGACTTCGAGGACATGGCCGGAGCCCGCAAGGGCGCCACGTTCGCGCGCCGCTTCAAGACGACCACACTGACAGCGATCGACGACCTGGACCTGGCCGAGGCCCTGCAGGAGTTCGTCCTCGAAGGCTGGAAGGTCCCGGACGGCGCCGGGAGCACCGCGAGGATCCGCATGGACCCGGAGGCGGCCGCCCTCATTGTCGACCTCTGCCGCGGCGAGCCGTTCCTGTTCCAGCTGGCCGGCGAGCAGGCCTGGTACGCCGGTGAGGGCGAGACGATCACCGCGGCAGAGGTCCGAAACGGCTGGCGCGGCGCGCAGCGAGAAGCCACCGCGCACGTCGAGCGCATCCTCGAGCGGCTGCCGTCCCGAGAGCGCCAGTTCGTCGAGACGATGGCGGCACTTCCTCCCGTCGAGCGCAATCTGACGCGCATCGCGCAACAGATGGGCCTCGCGAACGCCACGGCCGCCGGGCCGACGAGTCAGCGACTCGACACCACCCGCGGGATCATCGACCGCGGACGGCCGTACACCTTCCGGCACCGCGCCGTGGAGGCCTACCTCTCCAGCGACTGGCCGAAGCTCTGATCGCCACACCTTCGCTTCGAAAGGAACGCTCTTGAGGACTTTGCCTCTCGCGCGCTACATCGTGGACGGTGTCAGCGCACATCGCCGGTGGGGTCGACTCGACGTCACCCCCCTCCAGATTGCGCGTGCGCGCCGATCACTCGACGCCGTGATCACGATCTACCCACCCGGGACAACGAAGGCTGAGTCGCGTGCTCTCGCAGTCCACGGGGCCGGAACGCAGTGGATCGGATGGATCACCGCGACCTTGCTCTTCCTGACCGCGTCAGCTGCATTCGGGCTGTGGCCGGGCGGGATCTGCGTGGCTCTCATGCTCCTGGCCGTGTGGACGGTTGCTGCGGTGACCACCGATAGCGTCCGCCGACGCAGCCGAGTCGTCCGCGCGCGATTCACCCCTCAGTCCAGCCTTGGGGATGAGCGATTTTCCGCCATCGCCTCGGCGCTCGACGACCTGGATCAAAGACGCGATCGGGACCCGGTCTCATACGAACTCGAGTGGGGCCGGATCTTCAACCAGCTGACTCCCTGACGAGCACCTGCTCATCGACTCCCGAGCGGCAGCATCATCACGTTCGTGTCCGGTACCCGAACGAATCCGGCGCGCTCCCAATGGCGACGCAGACCGTCGAACTTCAGGATGTCCTCCACTGGCGCATCGGAGTCATCCTCCATCTCGCCGGCGGGCATGAGCGCGAGCAGCTCGCCGTGGAAGACCCGGCCGATGCCGCGGACGAAGTTGTGGCTGATGCGGGCGCCACGATACTCGGGGAGGACCTCGATGTGGTCGATGATCACCAGGCTTCGCGCGAACATTGCGTCCTCGTCAAGTTTGATGATCCGATCACGCTCCACGAACGCCGCACCGACGGCTGCAAGAGTCTCGCTGGTGGCATCCAGCGAGTCGAGCCACGCCCCGCTGAGGTTCACCCGCGCGAGCTGCGCCGTCGCCAGCACGATCTCGGTGCCACCGGAGTTGACGTTCTCCGCGGTGTAGTGCTCTCGCTTCAATGTCGCGTCCCAGTATTCGGTCGCAAACTGCCCGGGACTACTGCTGAAGCGCAGGTCAAGGATGTGCTCGTATCCGATGACCTCTGTCAGATCCTCCACGATGCCCTTCCTGCGCTGAGCCTGCCGCTCAGTGAAGCACATCGGCCTGCTCGCCGAGCTGGAATTGCCGACGTCGGCCGGCTCAGTCCTCGGGGACGAGCGTGTAGACGGCGGCGTCGCCATCCTTCGCGTACCGGGCTGCCACGATCTTGAAACCGGGGTTCTGCTCGGCGATCACCGGCAGCCACGGGTCGGCGCCGCCACGGCGTAGACGGAGCTCCACCTCCAGCGGCAACCGCGGGATCGTCCGCGTGTCCTTCGGCGCTTCGACCACCTGGAGCAGCGGCTCCCGGTGAGACCGGGCCCGCGCTCCGACAGCGCGGCGTTCCGCCGGCGCGTACGGGCGAGTGACTCGCGAAAGATGGCCTGCTGCGTTCTCGATGGTGGTCATAGTCCCTCTCTGAAATCGGTGGACCTCTCCACAGGTACCACGCCACAGAGCGCACGCCCTGTCGGCCGTTTCGCCGACACGATCTGTTCATCAGCAGGCGGAAAACGCTCAGCCACATCTCACTTCAAGGGTCTGGTTTCCTGCCCGCGATAAGACCAAGTATCCCGACCAGCGGCGCGCAGCCCCATTTTTCCGCGTTTCCGAGGATTTTCGGCCAGAATCGCGGCATGACGCCTGCGCCGACGCCGAACTTCCAGCAGCTGAAGTCTGAGGTGACTGCCGCCTCCCGAGCCCGGAACTGGCTCTACGCCGTGCGCGAGTGGGAAGTGGTCGGCCTCGAAGAGGACACGAGCGGGTCATCGAACTGCATCTGCGGCCAGCCGAACCTCCAGAAGCTCTTCACGATCCGCAACCCGCTCACCGACCGCGAGCTGTACCCGATCGGGAGCACCTGCATCAATCACTTCGGCCGCCGCGAGCTCGACGACGAGGTCAAGGTCCTGGAGGACTTGGCCAAGCTGCGGCGCGCGATCCTCGACCGCAGGCGTATCGCTGTCGACAGCGAGTTCTTCACACGAGCGCTGCTCAAGCGGCTCTACGACGATGGTGCCTTCCCCGGCGACGAGTACAACCGCGGGCACGGATCGGTCGACTACGAGTTCCTGCTGGGCTACTTCAACGCGCGCGACAAGCCCGCGATCTCGTCTCAGCAGCACAGACGCGCGACGGCGATCCTGCTCAGCAAGATCGTCCCCTTCGTCAAGGGGCACCCGAGCATCAGCTGACCGCCGTTACTGCCGGTGACGGTGGTCGGGCGCATAATGCCGTGCATGGATGCGCAGGATTCTCTGGTTTACGAGCAGGAGCAGCAGAATCGCAGTGTCGTCGTAGTCGACGCCGGCACTGCCGTCCCCGCTCGCTCGAGCGCTCCGCTCGCGCCCGAGCTCGTAGCTGGAATCGCCCAGAACCAGGCTGACGCCAGCGCCAAGAACACCAGGCGCGCGTACGACAGCGATTGGTCAGCCTTCGAGCGGTGGTGCGATGAGTGCGGCCAGGTCGCTCTCCCCGCCTCCGGCTCGACGGTCGCCGCGTACATCACCGACCGCGCGGCCCTCGTCGATGCCTCGGGTGAGCCGGCCTACGCTCCCAGCACCATCAGCCGCTGGGTCACCTCCATCAACGTGCGCCACCAGCGGGCCGGCCACCCTTCCCCCGGCGATCGGCGCGAGGTGAAGGACACGCTCTCGGGCATCCGGCGCCGCTACGCGCGACCCACGCGCCGCATGGCACCACTGCTGCTGGCCGACTTGAAGAAGGTCCTCACGGCGATCGACCTGCACTCCTACCCGGCTGGCATTATCGGCCACCGCGACTCCGCGATCCTTCTCATGGGCTTCGCCGGAGCGTTCCGCCGTTCCGAGCTCGCATCCCGAGTGATCGGCGACGTCGCGATCCACCCCGAGGACGGGCTGCACGTGCGCCTGCTGACCTCGAAGACCGACCAGGAAGGCCGTGGTTCGGTCAAAGGTCTCCCCTACGGCGACAACCCGCTGACGTGCCCTCCGTGTGCGTTCCTGCGCTGGGTGCGTGTCCTGGACGCGGCGCAGAACGCGTCCCGGAGCACGATGATGCGACTCCTGCGCGAGTCGAACACCGACCTCCACATCTGCCACGGCCCGACGCCCGAGCTCGACCGGCTCGACCCCAAGGCGAGCCTCTTCCGTCCTGTGCACCGAAGCGGCCGCATCCGTCCCAGTGCGATCAGCGGTGAGGTCGTGAACGACGTCGTCAAGCGTCGCCTGTCAGCAGCGGGCCTGAACCCCCGTCGCTTCGGAGGGCACTCGCTTCGCGCGGGCTTCGTCACGCAGGCGCTGCGGGCCGGCGCGACGCCGCAAGAGGTCATGCGGCAGACCGACCACAAGAACCCGGCGACGGTCGAGATCTACCGGCGCGAGCACGACCCGCTGCGCCAGAACGCCGTCACCCGGATCGGGCTCTAGGCGCGATGGTCTCGACCGCTCAGGAATCCCGCGACTGGAGCCTCTTCGTCGACTGGTGTGCGTCGACGGACGCTGACCCGATCCCGGCGTCCACAACGACCGTCTCCGGCTTCCTGGAGGCCTTCCCCGCTCCGATCGACGCGCAAGGTCGGCGCGTGAGAGCCATCAGGAAGGCGCACGAGCGCGCTGGGGCGCCTCTCGCGCTCCCAACGAGCCAGCGGCCCAGCGTGATGCGCGAGGGTGCTCGATGGGCGCCCTTACCGCGCGCGCTGGCCCAGCTGCCGACGTTCCAGCACCGGAAGAACTTCCAGACCGCCCTGCGCGCGCGCCGGGACGGCTGGCTCCTGGTTCTCACCGGCGTCGTCGGCCTGAGCCGCCACCAGGCGCGGGAGATCGTGCAGCAAGACGTCGTGCTCTTCCCGCAGCTCGCCATCAAGGGCATCCCGATCCCGAAGACAGACCCGGCTGCAGAGTGCCCCGCCTGCGCCGTCACGCGCTGGCTGCGGGTCGCGGGCGCGGCGTCGTTCGGCTGGTGGAACGAGATCAAGGAGTTGGTCAGCCCCGAGGGCGTGGACGAGGCCCTGCACGACTGCCTCGTCGGTCTCGACGGCGCCTGGCGATCAGCCTCGACCTTGCTGCCGGCCATCGACCGGCACGGCTGGGTCGCTGGGGACCCCATGAGCACGCGGGCCATCAGCTCGACGATGGCGTACCGGCAGGGCCTCGGCGCGGTTGCCGAGATCTCCCGGCGGGCACCCACAGTGGTGACTGGGCGGTTCGCGAACGCCACGATGAATGAACTCGCTGATGCCTACGACGATGTCGACCAGCGGGCAGCAGCGCTGTTGCTGCGATTGAACGAGATCGTCGGTGAGACCGACGACCTGCTCTCCCACCTCAAGAGCTTCGATCTGTAGGTCGGGTATCCCCCGCCCTCAGATCGGGTTTGGCGCGCGCGCAGCGCGCACCGGGACATGGTGTGACGTTCAGGAACACCTGCGTCCTGCACTGCCCTCTGCGCCCCGGTGGCCAGCGGTCGCCGCTGACCACGAATTCAAGAGAGGGATCGGACCATGAGCCTGTTCCTGCACGAAAACACCATCTCCAGGCCTACGCGGCCGCGTGTGAACGCCCTGGCCGTCGTGGCTCTGATTGTCGCCGTCTCCGGCTTCCTCAACGTCATTGGCTTCCTCGTCGGACCGGTGCTCGCGCACGTCGCGCTGCTGCGCCTGCGCGCCGGCCGATGCCGCGGCCAGGAAGCTCGCGGTCGCGGTCTCGCGATCGCCGCGCTCGTCATCGCCTACGGGGCGATCGTCCTGGGCGCTGTCGCCCTGCTGGTCATGCTGGTCGGCGCATACATCGCGCTGCCGCCCCCGCCGCCCCCGCATTGGGCACAATTCCTGAGTCATCTCTGACGGTGGGCGCCGATAGTTTTCTACTCGTACATCAACAAAACTGGAGAATCTGAACACATGTCCTTCACCAAATCGTTCATCGGTGGTGCCGTCGGCGGTGCCGCGGTCACTGCGGCCGCCAACGTCGGATTCGGCCGCATCTGGAACTGGCTCTGCGTCATCTTCCTGCCCGGCTGGCTCATCGTCTTCTCGATCGGCATCCCGGGTATCGGCGCATCGGACTCGGTCACGACCGGCGCCGCCGGCTACCGCACCTGGGGATGGATCTCGCTGATCCTCTCGGTGTTCTTCCTGTACTTCCTCACCATGGCCGCCGCCAAGATCACGGCCCCGTCCCTGGTGACGGTCCCCGTCGCCACCGGGGCGGTCTTCGGCTACCTCCGGTACGGGAGCTGGGGTCGACGGATCGCATTCGCGCTCCCGGCCATCTTCCTGATCCTGACACCGTTCCTCTCGGCATTCGCCGCGATCGCCGGCGCCGCCTCCGCCATCGTGATCGGCGTGATCAGTGCGAACGCCATCAAGCAGGAGTACATCGCCGCTGAGCAGCTGGCCGTCCGGCTGGGCTCCGCTCTCGGCGGGGAACTGCTCCCCGGGTCGCTGTTCTACGGCGCGGAGCCTGGCACCTTCGGCATCAGCCCGCTGCCGCCGCAGGCGCTCACGCTGGTCAGCAACGTCGACGAGCTGCGTCCTCGGATCGACAGCTTCGCTCCGGAGTGGGAGGTCCGCTTCCTGGACACCCAGACGCTGATCGTCGGTCCGCGCAGCCATGCCGCGCAGGCCGCGCCTGACGTACCGCTGGCAGCCGCCGAGTAACGCTCCAAGACAACGAACGCCGGGACGGGTCCACGCTGACCCTCCCGGCGTTCTGCGTTGAGCGCGAGGCCAACCCCTCGCCCCCTCCATACGTTGCCGATCACGGCGGAAAGAGACACCATGACCACGCCTGCCGACAACCAGAACGAGGACAGCACCGACGAGCCGACCATGGCGTTCATCGTCAAGACCCCCTTCGGCACCTTCACGGCGGCCGACGACCTGCCGCCGGAGCTTCGCGACGGGCTCATCCAGATGCTCGAGGACGAAGAGATGCCTCCCGTGCTGCGCACGATGCTCGCATCCGCCCTCGGAGTCACCAACGCCCAGGACGCAGCGCCGGCCATGCCGGTCGACGGCCACGCATCCGGGTGCAACTGCGCCGAGCTCCACCGCGAGAACGTCTGGGGCATCCTCGATCGCGCTTTCCCCGCCGAGCCGCACCTCTGGCAGGCCATGGAGGCGCTGTTCACGCTCTCGGCGGTGAACCCGACCGAGATCGACCAGGAGACGCGCCGCGCCCAGCTGGAGGCCGCCACGCTGCACCTTCAGCGTCACGCCACACTGAACGCCTCTCCGCAGAGCCCCATCGACCAGCTCATCACGAAGTTCCGCGAGCAGCTGGACGGCATCTAGCTCACCCATTCTCGGCAAGGCCGTACCCCGACAGGGGTGCGGCCTTGCTTCGTCGCGCCCCACGGAAGGCGCCCAGCCAGAGGTCAGACCGCGGACACCCCGCGTAGACGAACCGATACTGCACGAACCACGCGCGAACCGGCCCGTCGGCGACTCCGCACCGACTCCCTGAAAGGCAGGCACGATGGCGACAACGCAGAACGAGATCACCAAGCAGGTGACCACCACTTACCTCGCTTCGCTCGACCCGAAGAGCCTCCCCACCCCCGCCACGATCGAGGAAAGCCTCATCGCAGCGACCAACAAGGAGTTCAACGTCGAGAACACCGGCCGCCAGGGCAGCCACAAGATCAACCTGCTCAAGCGCCTGACGTTCTCGCAGGTCGCACAGATCCTGATCACGCTCCACCGCGTCGCGCGCATCGCCCCCTCCGGCCGGAACACTGACCGGGACCTCGACCTCCTGGCGATCTACGTCGACGAGGGCGAGGACGAGGGCATCTACGCCACCAGCGAGGACCACATCCGCAGCATCGCCCGGCTCTACAACCGGGAGCTCACGATCAACGACTCCCGCGAGGTCATGACGGTCCTGCGCGAAGAGGCCCCGCGCCTGAACCGGTGCTCCGACCGAGATCTCATCGCCGTCAACAACGGCATCTTCGACTACCGCACCAAGGAGCTGAAGCCCTTCGACCCGAACAAGGTGTTCCTCTCCAAGGCGCGCGTCGACTACGACGCCAACGCCCTCTCCCCCGGCATCCAGACGCCAGACGGCGACACCTGGGAGGTCGAGGAGTGGATGAAGACGCTCAGCGACGACCCTGAAATCGTCGACCTGCTCTGGCAGATCCTCGGCGCGATCGTCCGGCCGCACGTCCGCTGGAACAAGAGCGCCTGGTTCTACTCCGTCCAGGGCAACAACGGCAAGGGCACGTTGGTCGAGCTGATGCGCAACCTCGTCGGCACGGCCAGCTACGCCTCGATCCCGATCAGCGACTTCGGCAAGGACTTCCTGCTCGAGCCGCTCACGCGCGCCAGCGCGATCCTCGTCGACGAGAACGACGTCGGCACCTTCATCGACCGCGCCGCGAACCTGAAGGCGATCATCACCAACGACGTCATCTCGATCAACCGGAAGTACAAGACGCCGATCGCCTACCAGTTCTGGGGCTTTATGGTGCAGTGCCTGAATGAGTTCCCCCGGATCAAGGACAAGTCCGAGAGCTTCTATCGGCGGCAGCTGTTCGTGCCGTTCTCGAAGAGCTTCACCGGCGCCGAGAAGCGCTACATCAAGGACGACTACGTCGCCCGCGACGAGGTGCTGAAGTACGTGCTCAAGCGCGTGGTCCACATGGACTACTACGTCCTGTCGGAGCCGGAGGCGACCCGTCTGGTCCTGGAGGAGTACAAGGGCTTCAACGACCCGGTGCGCGCCTTCTGGGACGAGTTCGAGGAAGCGTTCGTCTGGGACCTGCTGCCCTTCCCGTTCCTGTACGACCTCTACAAGGCCTGGTTCGCGAAGACCAACCCGTCCGGGTCACCAACCGGCCGCAACGTCTTCGTGAACGACCTCGTCGGCATCGTGCAGAAGTCGACCCTCTGGTACTGCGCCGACAAGACGGCCAAGACCCGGCCGGCCTCGCGGATGGCCAAGCCCGAGCCTCTGATCGCGCGATTCGATCTGAAGGACTGGATGAACCAGAGCTACACCGGGACCGATCCGCTGAAGAAGAGCCTTGTCAGCCCCCTCGCCCCGGGATACCGCGGCCTCCAACGCCAGAGCGTCTTGGCGGCCACCGTCGCCGGAGTCTCCGACGAGGACGAGGAAACGGTCGATTGACCCAACCGGGTGCGCTGCACAACAGCGCACCCGGCACCGCATCATTCCACCGCCTCGGCGGTCGACAGCTGAGGAGCAGCCATGAGCGACATCCGCGTTGGCGACCAGATCCGCCTCTCCACCTACGAGGGCTACGTCGGATTCGGCACGCCCGAGGCGCGTTCCGTCTACAAGACCCGCCACGAGGGTGTCGCGCTCAACACGGACCACTCCGAACGATTCGGGCGGTCCGTGGTGCTCGACTGTTCCGTTCAGCACGACGACCACAGCGAGACCGAGACCCACTACCTCGAGGACTTCGAGGTCGAGCGACTCAACGTTGTCACGTGCACGAGCTGCGGGGGCCGAGGTGCGATCCAGGTCGCCTTCGCGCCGCCGACGGCCGACGCCGACCGACCGAGCGCAGTGACACCGCCCCGCGCCGACCTGTCGAGCGCAACGAACGCCCGCCTTCGCGCGGAAGACGCCGTGGAACAGGTGCTCCGGGACCACGGCATCGACCCCATTCAGAAGCTGGACGTGCCCGGGGCGCCCTGGCTCGCCACCCTCCTGGTGCGCGCCGCGCGTCACACGTCCGACACCAGCACCGACGACCCAAGGAGCACCCATGAGTGAGCCCATCTACGAAGCGCTCGTCGCGCGGCGGCGTGGCGACCCCACGGCTTCAGTCCCGGCAACCCCCGCGGACCGGGAGGACTTCAAGTCGCTCATCTCCGAACTCGACGCCTGCGCGTTCTACGCTGACGGCACCCGGCGAGGCGAGCTCGTGCCCCTCGCCGACACCACCCGGCATCGCATGGCCAAGGCGCTGCGAGAAGCGATAGCGGCGCTCCTGGCTCGCAACGCCGATTCAGGGCTGCTCTCCCCCGGCGTCTTCCGCCTCGCCGCCGAGCGCGAACGGTCGATCCGACGGGGCGAATACGACATCAACAACTCGCGACGCGAACTGATGGCTGCGGCCGAATGCTTCCTTTTGGTCGCACAGTCCGGCGCGGACGGCTGGCATAACCCCGACGGCAGCTACGCGCCGCCCGGTGGTTGGCCTTGGGCAGAGAGCGCGTGGCGCCCCAGCCCGGAGCGCGAGGAGAACCTCGCGACCGCCGGCGCCTACATCGCCGCCGCGCTCGACCGTGCAGCAATCGACTGACCTACGTCGCCATCTGCTCCACCACTGACCCATCACCAGACCCACCAGGAAGGAGTCGCCGCGTGTCACAAGCAACCCTGGCGCCCAACCAGCCCAATACCCAGACCATCACCCAGGCCACCCGGCCGGTGACGGCCAAGACTGCGTCCTTCACCTTCTATGACATCGAGTCACTGAACAACGTCTTCACGCTCTGTGCCTACTCGCCCCGCACGAACACGGTCGAGGTGTTCTACCTGGTCGATCCCACGGGTCCCCTTGCCGACGAGCTGGCCGCAGCGCCGCTCGACACGACGGCGGCGGCCGAAGCGATCTTCGCCGCCAACCCGGCGTTCCAGGTCGAGAACGGTCGCACGCGAACCATCCGCTTTCACGATCTCTCCACCTGGCTTGGAAGTCTCGCGCTGGCCCAGATGTTCGGGCTCAGCGACGCGGACTCGGTCAACGACCCCGACTCGGTCTCCACCTACTCGGCGCACCTCCGTCCGGTGTGCGACACCGACCCCGGGTACGACCCGTTCGAGAAGCACCCGTACTTCGCCGGCTACAACTCGTTCAACTACGACACGACCATGCTGGCGATCTACTTCATGGAGGCGTTCGCTCACCTGGAGAAGGCGCTGGCCGAGGGGCTCAACGCCAGCTTCGGGTTCACCGCGCCGGAGGCGAGCCGGCTGCGCTCGTACAACAACGAGCTGTTCCAGGAGCCCTACAAGAGCTACATGCCGCGCTACCTCACGGACGGCCGCGTGGCCGGCGGCAAGAAGTGGGCCAGCGTTCCGAACAAGATCCGCACCGCCATGATGAGCTCCGGCCGCCACATCGACATCGCCCGGCTCAACGAAGCCCAGAAGCTCGTCGGCCTCAAACGGGTCCTCGGGGGTCTCGGCCGCCAGATCATGGAGAGCGACCAGCTCGGCGCCCACAACGCGACCGTGCGGACAGTCACGGAGCTCCTCGAGCTCTTCGCCTACAACGTCTCCGACGTCGTAGGGCTGGCGAAGCTCTTCACCCACCCGGCGTACTCCTCGAACTTCGACCTCAAGAAGGGGCTGCTCGACCAGTACCCGGAGACGATCTACGAGAAGTCGAAGATCACCGGGATGCCGAACCAGCACCCCAAGGCGGTCCGGCGCAGCCGGCTCACCCCGGACACCTCCTCGGCCAAGCTCGTTGGCTTGATCCTGAGCCCGTACGGCAACCTGGACGACCTCGAGGGGGTCAGCTTCATGTACCCCTCCGAGATGGTCGCGCGCGAACGCGGCATCCCGCGGGTCAACGTGCTGGAGGAGTGCCGCAAGTTCTTCCACGAGCACATCGCAGACCCGGACGCTCGCGCCCAGTTCGACGAGGTCTACGGCTACTACAAGTCGATCGAGGGCAAGAACTTCAACGCCTCCGAGGAGTACGCGAACCGGTACCCGCTCAGTGGTCCGGTGCACATCCTCTCGGAGATCCCGAAGACGCCGAACAACCTGCCGTACTTCAACGCGGACGGATCCCCGTCGACGTGCTTCGCCACGTTCTCCACCGGCGGCATCCATGGCGCCGAGGCGGACATGGCTCGGTATGAGCAGGACCTCAGGACCTGGCGTCCGAAGCAGGAACTGCTGGACGCCGTCAAGCGCGAGTACCGTGACCCGCTCGCGGTGCGCACTGCCAAGGGCGGGGTCACCCTGTCCGATGGGCGTGTCGTTCAGCACTCCGAGGTCCTGACCTCGAAGTCGACGATCAAAGCCCTCACAGCGATGTCCGAAGCTCTCGAGGCGGCCTACCCGGGGTGGGCGACTGTCCCGGCCGACCAGTTTGACGGAGAGCGGTACTGGGAGGTCGCGAAGGGTTTCACGGGGATCGGCTACAAGCCGGGGATCGCGAAGCCGGAGCTCTTCAAGGCGAACGCTGACGGATCGACGAAGTTGAACCCGAAGTACACCTTCACCTCGATGGCCACCGCCATCCACGAGGACTTCACGAGCTACTACCCGAACATGCTCCGCAACATGAGCGCGTTCTACAACGCCGAGCTCGGGGAGGACCGGTACGCGAAGCTCCTGGCGGACAAGGACCGCTACGGGAAGATGATGAAGGACCCGGGCCTGACCGCTGAGGAGAAGACGCGCCTCGGCGTGCTCCGCAACGGAACCAAGCTCATGCTGAACTCGGCATCCGGCGCCGGTGACACCACTCACTTCACGCCGATCCGAGTGAACAACGCCATCATCTCGATGCGGATCATCGGGCAGCTGTTCTCCTGGCGAATCGGCCAGGCTCAGACGCTGGCCGGCGCCCGCATTGTCTCGACGAACACCGATGGCCTCTACTCCGTCCTGGACGAGGAGACCAACAACCGTGTGCTCGCTGAGCAGCAGGCACTGATCAACGTCGAGATCGAGCCCGAGCCCCTGATCATCGTGAGCAAGGACTCGAACAACCGCCTGGAGCTGGAGGTCCCGGAGAACCCGGACACTCCGCTCTGGGAAGCGAAGATCGTCTCCGCCTCCGGCGGCACGCTCGCCTGCCACGAGGAGCCGCAACCCACGAAGAGCCTCGCCCACCCGGCGGTGCTCGACTGGGCGCTGCTGCGCTACCTGCGCTACGCAGCCGGCTGCTTCATCCCCTCCTGGCGGACGACGCCGATCAGCCTGGCCGAGCCGATGGACCGTCGCCTCGGCAAGCAGATCCTGCTCGAAGCGGTGCGCGACAACAACCCGGTCCGGGCAGCACGCCTGTTCCAGAACGTGATTGCGGCCAGCAACGGCAAGATCACGATCCCGTTCGCCTCCGACCCGATCGACCCCATCGATCCGGACCCGGAAGCCGTCGTGAACCCGCGGACGCTGCAGCACTACAACCGGATGTTCATCGTCCACCCGGGGAAGCCGGGTGCGGTGTCCCTTCGGGCCGCGGGGGCCTGGGTCGTCAACCCGGCCTCGAAGCTGCGTCGCAAACGCGACGGGATGGCCCCGGTTGTGACCGAACGGGTCGCTCTCGGGATCCTCCAGTCCAACGGCTTCGCACGCACCCGAATGGAGGCGTCGCAGACGAACAGGGACCTGCTCCCCGAGGACCAGGACATCGCTGTGCGGAAGATCTCCGGCATCGATCCGTCCTGGAACATCCTCATCGAGAACGGCGACCTGCTCTGCATGGAGGAGAGCGCGCTGCGCGACCTCCTGGGCTGCCTGGATCTGGGCGTCTACCTCGAGATGCTCGCCAGCACCTACGAGAAGAACTGGATGAACAGCGCTGAGGACGCCCTCCCGGGTTCGGGGGACGCCGACTCCGACGAGTAGTCGTCCGCACCGCACCGCAAACGAAGGGGCTCTGGCATTCCAGCCAGGGCCCCTTCGTGCACCACCACGCGTCCCCGACCGACCATCTCCGAGGAGAGTCCCATGACAACCACCACCATCTCCGTCGGCCACGACGGCTCCGGCCCCTCGATCACCACGACCACGGCCGTGGTGTACGAGCACGACGACCTGAGCCATGCAATCGTCGCCGCGCTCAGCCAGGAAGACGCCGCGCAGCTCTGCGACGCCTGGAAGGCGCAGGACGAGAAGCACCGGAACTGGACCTTCCCGGCCGGTGGCGTCGAGGAATACGAGGGCATCGTGCTCGCCGCTGCCGAGACCGACAGCGTCTCGCTCAAGATCTGGGACGCCAACTTCTGGGCCCTCCGCGACGCGCCCGGCATCCGCACGGAGACCAGACTCACCTACTCGACCTGGGACTTCCCCTTCGTCGTCACCATCACCCAGGAGGACTGACCCATGGCCACCCCCACCGAAGCGATCGCCGAAGCGATCGAGGACAACGTGCGACTTCTCGTCCTCGCATCCGGCGTCACGCTGACCGAGTACCAGAAGAGCCGGGGCGAGATCGTCACCGCGATCGCAAAGCAGGCCGAGTCCGCCGCGCGCAAGCACTTCATCGAGATCGTCGGTAGCGAGGTTCAGGGAGCGCTGGAGAGCGAGTCCAACGACGCTGAGCACGACGCGCTCGTCGAGGTCGCCGGCTACTTCGACATCGAGTACCGCGACCCATACGCCGACGACGAAGACGAGGACGAGGAGGACTGACATATGAAGATCACCATCGACGACCTCGACCGCGGAACCGCCAACGGCGATCGCCCGTGGACCGCTCAGGTCGAATACGGCGACGAGACGCTTCGCGTCTTCGGTGACACCCCCCGCGAGGCGCTCGACAACCTGCTCACCGAGTACAGCCTCGGCGACGACCCGACGGACCCGGCAGAGGTCGACATCTGGGAGGTCGACACGGACAACGCCTACGACAAGCACTTCTTCCTCCGCCGAGGTGCCCGGAAACGACGCAGCGCCGGCAACATCGTCATCCGCTACAGCAGCCGCGAGTCGGCCCAGCAGGTGGCCGACCGTCTGAACGCGAAGCAGACGCCGTAGCACTTCCCTGCTGCAACGAAGGGGCTCTGGCATCCAAGCCAGGGCCCCTTTCGCGCACCCCCCACTTCAGAAATCCGACCAGACAGGAGCGAGCGATGCCCGCCACCATCACCGAGTTCGAGCGCGGAGCCCGTATGGGCCTGAAGGCCCTCGACACCTACTTCCGCAACGAAGACTCGCATCTCACGATCGAGGCCCGCGTCGAGCCCGCCGGCGGCGGTGACGGCTGGGACATGCGGCGCATCACCGACACCGACATGGAGGCCTACCGCGCAGGCGCGCTCAGCGACGTCTTGCTGGAGGAGAGCCGCCGGGCCTCGGCCGAGGCTGCGGCGGTCCCCGCACCCGCCGCGGACGCGTCGCTCGACCAGGTCATCGGTCTGATGGCCGAGGACAAGAGCAACGACTGGTCGGAGGAGATCGAAGCCCTCGACGAGGTCGCCACCGAGCTCGTGGCCGCCCGCGATCAGCTGGAGAAGTACCGGGTGAACGTGGGTTCGATCGAGAACCTCGTCCTGACCAGTCGGTACGCCCGTTTCGGCAAGTTCACCGCGGCGCTCCTCGGCTCGAACGCGGAATGGCCCGGCAGCGAGATGCTCGAGTTGATCGCCGAGCACTGGAGCCGCATCGACGACAAGGCGATCGGCGGCCAGTCCGCCAACGACCTCGCCCATTGGCGGAAGATCGCCGACCAGCTCGGCGTCGCTCACGACGGCCCCGATGAGGAGGACGACGCGTGATCGCACACCTTCCCTTAACGCACCTGCCTCTCGCGGCTGCCGCCCCGGGAGCGCGCCCCGTCGACAACGAAGGCGCGATGCTCTTCATCATCGGCGGGGGGTCCGCCGCGATCACCGCGCTCATTGCGTTCGGCATCGTCGGCTGGTTCAGCCACCGGTACGAGAAGCGAAAGAACGGCAAGGTCTACCGACTACGCGAGTTGCCCCTCGGGATCATTTGCTTCGCAACGCTCGTAACACTCCTCGTCGCTGGGATCGTCGCAGTGGGGATGGCACCTCGCGAACCGAGCAAGTTGCCCGGCTGGACCCAGAGCGTTGATCGCTGGGCGGCCTCCACCTACGGCGTCCAGAGCGGCAGCGTGGCCTTCGGGGAGGGCGAGCCTGTCGCGTGCGTCGCCTCGATCGCCGGCGACTGCTACCAGGCCACCGTGCTACTCCCGGGTCGAATCCAGCAGGTGCAGCTCGCCTATCCGAACGGCATCCCCGTGCTCGTCTCGGTGAGCGACGGACAGCCGCTCAAAGCCCTCTCGACGAAGCAGCCAGCATTCGTCACCCTGCAACTCTCCAGCCCGCACCTCGGGCGAGACATCTCCCGGATGTACGGGCTGCCCGGCATCGTGGATGCCGCCGGCTGGGGCACGCACGGCGATCTCCCGCACCTCAACGGCGCCGGCACTGCCGCTCAGCCGTCTCTTTTCACTGATCGCGTCCCCGACCCGGACTCCTGTCCGGGCGGTGCCAACAGCTGCGCGACTGGCACGATCCTCGGCACCGACGGCGCGTTGCATCCGGCATCGCTCGTCACGCTCGACCAGAAGACCGCGATCCTCGTCGACCCCGCCACCGGGGTCGAGTTCCCCCGAGCGGCACCCAAACCATAGCTGACCCCTCCCGGGCGGCTCCGAGGCCGTCGTGCACCCGCACGGCGGCCTCCCTGACCCCAGAAGGAGGTGGCCGCCATGGCCAAGGTCGAGATCACCTGGACCACCACCACGACCGAGCGCTTCAAGCTCTCGGTCAACGAGTCGAAACTGCCGAGCAACTGGCGCGAGCAACTCATCGACCCCGCGACGGCAGCGGATTCGTTCCTCGAAGCCTTCGAGGAGGAGCACGGCGAGAGCCTGGGCACTGATGAGGCAGTGCTCTCCCGTGGGGTCGAATACTCCGTCCTCGACGACACAGATGTTGCGGCCCTCGTGGGGACTTTCGAGGTCCTGCACACCGCGACGTTCATCCCGAGTCCTACGCACTCCGCCCTCTTCACCGTCCTCTGCTCCTGCGGCGAGTCCTCATTCGGAGCCATGCTCCGCGACAGCGCCGAGGCCAAGCACGCACAGCACGTCGCCGATCCCGCCGGCGGCCACTTCCGCGACCAGGCCGCCACCGCGCGCCTGCTCGGCAACCACTCCCCACGAAAGGCCACATCATGACTCAGCTGACCGTCTTCGACACCGGCGAGGTGCACGAGCCCCACATCTACACGGACCAGTCCGGCTGGGTGGAGTTCGACAACGATGAGAGCTGCGCGATCATCGCGCTCCAGGTCGTCCCGTCCCGCGAGGAGGAGGAGACCACCGTGATCAAGTTCGACCCCCTCGCCGGCGGCATGGTCGCCCTGGAGCGCAACGGTGAGCGTGTGTGGGTGGGCGAGGGATACCTCGAGCCCGGCACCCGCGTCGCGCGAACTGTCGCGGACCTCGATGGCACGGCGGACGCCGTCGACTGGCTCCAGACCGGACACGCCCTGGACGACCAGGAGGTCGCCTACCTGCGCTCGCTTCTCCTCCCGACCCCGATCACCGTCTGAGCCGAGGAGGGACATGAGCCTCATGAAGAGGAAGCGCCGCGAGCCCGCGGCGCGCCTTCTGCCAGAGGACGCCTACCCCGCCGAGGTCGACGAGGCCGGTCGGGATCGCGTCGACGCGCACCTGCGCGAGCGGCTGCACACGATCCCGACCGTGCCCGGCGAATATCTCGACGAGGAAGGCGAGCGGTGGGTCCTCGACGCCGACGGCGGGTGGACCGACCACCGCGGTGAGAGGCGGCCCAACGCCTACACGCCGATCCTCGGGATGTACGAGCCCTTCATCGGGCCAACCGCGTGAGGGGGGCGTAGCCATGGGTAAGGCCGAGAACTACGTCGAGGGCTACCTCTACAAGCGCGTCAAGGCCCACCGCGGGATGTGCATGAAGTTCATCTCCGGCATCACCGGAGTCCCCGATCGGATCGTCGTCCTCGCCGGCCGCACGGTGTTCGTCGAGACCAAAGCACCCGGCGAGACGGCGCGCCGTCTGCAAGAGGTCCGTCACTCCGAGATCCGCGCCGCCGGCGGCGACGTACGCGTCATCGACACGCGCGAGCAGGTCGATGTCTTCGTCGCCGAGATGCTCGCCGACCCGACAGCACACAACCCCCGGGAGGACAGCTGATGGAGACCCAAACCGCCTCCGCCTACACCTTCTGGGAGTTCGACTGCGACGCATGCGGCGGCGCGACCCGTGTCGACCACGACCCGAGCGGCGAAACCATCCCGTGCGACGACTGCGGGGAACCCACCTACATCGAAGGCACGCGATGATCCGTGCCTCCTCGTCCGGGAGACGACTGACCGAAACGGAGCCGAATCCATGACGAACGACACAGCCACCAATTGGCGCGAGACCTACGCACCCGGCTCGGTCGAGCCGTCTGAACCGTCTCCGTTCCGCGCGGCCCCGAGACCATTCGCGGCAGCCCACTCCGGTCTCTGCGTTGCGTGCGAGGAGGGGTTCACCGAAGGCGAGCTGATCGTCCACGCCCCAGGGGGCTGGACTCACGCTGAGTGCCCCGATGAGAAGCCGACCGGCGCCGTGTGCAGCACCTGCCACACCGCCGCTTCTCTGAGCGGCGAGTGCCTGTGCTGACAGCGACCGACGAGCTCCTGCTCGCGTTCCTGGACTCCGACGCAGATGCGCGCGGCTGGGCATTCCTCTTCCCGGACGAGTCCGAGTGGGAGTCGCCCGACTGCGACGTCATGAGTGTCCGGTTCCTCGAGCTGGCTCGCACCCGCGGCTTCGCCGGACACCTCATCCGCGCGGACTCCGACGCTGAGGGACAGCACTGGTTCGCCGTCATCCGCGAAACCGGTTCGGAGCGTGAGATGGCGGTCGATTGGACCGCGCGCCAGTTCTACAACGTCCGCCAGCCGGCCGATGACCCCGCATCGATCCCGTGCCCCCTCGTCTTCGAGTGGCGGCATCAGTATCCGCTCGGCGTCGTCGAGTTCGAGTCCATGGCGCCGTCCCGACCGCCCGACAGGAGCACCTAGCCGTCGGGCCGCAGGTGACTCCTCCCCGTCACCAACCAGGAGGAGTCACTGCATGCCCTTCACCATGCCCACCCTGCTGCCCCATCAGGAGGTCGTCGCCGATTGGATCGCCAGAATCCCCAAGTGCGGCATCTTCCTCACCATGGGCGGTGGCAAGTCCCTTGCCACCCTCACGGCCCTCGCCAGGATCCGGCCGACCGGGCACATTCTGGTCGTCGCGCCGATCAACATCGCCCGGTCCACCTGGATCGCAGAGGTCGAGAAGTGGGGCTTCCCGCTGCGCACCCGCAGCCTCATCGTCGACGAGAAGGACAAGAAGCTCGAGCGGGCCGACCGGCTTCAGCGCTACAAGGAGATCTTCAGCGACTACCCCTCGATGTACTTCATCAACGTCGACCTCGTCGACGACCTGGTGAAGAACATGCCGACTCAGCGGATCGGCGGCAAGAGGACCATCATGTGGCCATTCCAGACGGTCATCATCGACGAGTCGCAGACGCTGAAGAAGCCCGACGGTGTCCGCTTCCGGGCGCTGAAGAAGGTCGCACCGGCCACGCTCCGGTTCATCGAGCTCACCGGGACTCCGACGCCCAACGGGCTGATGGACCTCTGGAGCCAGATGTTCCTGCTCGACGGCGGCCTGGCACTCGGCACGACCCTGACCGCGTACCGCGAGAAGTACTTCACCCCGTCGCTCTACGTCAACGGGCGGCCGACCCGGTGGGAGCCGCGACCGGGCGCCGAAGAAGAGATCTACGCCCGCATCAAGCACAAGGTGATGAGCGCCCAGAACGCGAACATCCCGAAGCCCCCGGTCTCGATCGACGACGTCCCCGTCGTGCTCGACAAGGACACGATGGAGGCCTACAAGGACTTCACCAAGGAGCTGGTACTCGACCTTGCAAGCCCTGACCCGCTGAACCCAGGGACCGTCACGATCACCGCCGACAACGCGGCGATCCTCTACGGCAAGCAGCTGCAGTTCGCGTCCGGAACGATGTACACCGACGAGCAGAAGAACTTCGCGGTGATCCACGAGGAAAAGCTGGCTATGGCCGACTACCTCATCCGGAACAACGGCGGCTCCCCGGTGATGATCGCCTACAAGTACAAGTCGGACCGCCAGCAGCTCCTGCGATACCTCGACAAGGCCGGCCACGTCGCCGAAGGCTTCGACGGCAGCCGCGGCATGATCGACCGGTGGAACGCCGGGCAGATCCCCGTGATGCTGCTCCAGCCGGCCAGCGCCGGCCACGGCCTGAACCTCCAGGACGGCGGCCACACGCTGATCTGGTACACGCTCCCGGATTCCCTGGAGCACTTCCAGCAGACCAACGCGCGCCTTGCCCGCATGGGCCAGCGGTATCCGGTCCAGATCTGGTGCCTCATCGCACAGGGCACCCGCGACGCCAAGATGCCGGGCATGCTCCTGCGCAAGCAGATGGTGCAGGACGGTCTTCTCAGCGCCGTGGCTGTCGAGGTCTACGACCCGGATGAGGACATCCGCGAGCTGCTCGGCGACCTCGATCTGAGTCCGGTATGAGTGCCGTGCACAGGAGCCTGGGCGATGACAGCGCGGCGGTGGAGATCCTCCCCGGGGCTGTCATCATCGACCTGGCCACGGTCGATCTCGCCAGCCTCACAGCTGACGAGCTCCGCGACGCCTTCGTGGAAGCGCAGGCGCAGGGCGACGAGGCCGAGCTCGAGGTCGAGGACCTCCTCGGAGACCTCGACCTCAGCCCGCTCTGAACGCACTCGACCCCGGCTCCTCCGAAGAGGCCGCCGGGGTCGAGTGGGGGGTCAGGCTACTTGGACGTGCCCGCCGCCGGCGGCACGTAGATGAAGGGCACCCGGAGGACTGCACCGGCGTCGATCACATTGACGTTCCGGATCGCGTTGTACGCGGCGATCGAGTCGACGCTCATACCCAGCCTCGCCGAGATCGACGTGAGGGTATCCCCGTCCTGGATCAGATAGATCTTGTCCGGCTGGGGAGCTGCGGTCTGATCGCTGGCGCGATCCGGGGGTGATGCAGGAACATCCGAACCCGGTGTTGGCACACCGGGAGTCGGAGTCGGCAGAGCCTTCGTCGCGTGCGAGCTCGCAGCGACAGGTGTTGCCGTCATAGCGCCTGCGGCCCCGATGCCGCCGCACACCAGGACTGAGGCCAAGACCGCGGCCAGCGCACCGCCGACGATCACGGGCAGCATTCCGAAGCCGCGCTGAGCGCTGCTTCGTGCCCGGCTGTCGGGTCGTTCCTCGGTGCTCTGCTCCTCGGTCATTCCGGGCCTCTCGATGTCTGAAGGAAGGAGCGCCGCCGCCCCGTCAAAAGTGTCAAAAATGCTCGTTAACGAGTCTAATACACACATCAGGCTCCCCGTGCGAGCCAGCATAACCAATCGCAAAGCCACGCACGAAACCACATCAGAAACCGAACGAAAGCAGATCAAATGAGCATTCCCGCAGAGCGTCTCCGCGAGGGTCACCAGATCCTCGTCCGCGGCAAGATCTCCTTCTCGCGCCTCGCGGCGCTGATCGAGGGCGAGGCCCTCGCCCGGAGCATCGAGCAGGCCCGCAAGCGCGGCTCGCTGTACCCGACCGACGTGCCGCACACGACGGTCAACCTCGTCGACGCGGTCGTCCTCTACGCCGACGCGCAGAACCCCTCCCTCGAGGAGCAGTTCGTCGCGGAGAAGGTCTACGCGGTCAAGACCGGCGAGAACGCCGGCAAGCAGGGCTACGGCATCGACAACAAGTCGACGTTCCTGCCGACCATCCTGGAGATGGACCCGGAGAACGCCGGCCAGTACCGTCAGCTCGTCCTCGAGCGCGACCTCGCGAGCGGCATCGACGTCACCCTGGTCCTCCAGACCTTCAAGTCCAAGAAGGGCTACGCGAAGGGTGGCGTCGGCCTCCAGCAGGTCGTCCTGAACGAGCCGGTGCGCTACTACGCCTCGGCCGGTCTCGACACCTCGGCCCTGGCCGCCCGCGGCATCGTGGTGAACGGACCGATCAAGTCCGTCGCCGCCGCCGAGGCGCCGGTCAACTCGGCCGCCGCGGCCGCCGCTTTCGCCTCCGAGGCGGAGCGCGCGGGCTTCGACGTCCCGGCCAACACCGGCGCGGACGCGAACGGCTACCCCGTTCCGACCCCGGGCGCCCTCGGCACCGCCCCCGTCGTCGCTCAGCAGCAGTTCCCGCTGAGCGCGCCGGTCGCCCCGGTCGCCGCGCAGGCTCCGGCCGCGGCTCCTGTCGCTGCCCCGGCCCCGGCCGCCGCTCCGGCGCTGAGCCAGGACGCGCAGATCGCGCAGCTGCAGCAGCAGCTCGCCGAGGCCCAGGCCGCGGCCGCGGGCACCGGCGGCGCGTCGGCGTTCGACGCCGTGCCCGTCGCGACCCCGGCCGGCCAGGCCAGCCCGTGGGACGTCCAGGGCGGCGCTCCGGCCACCTACCAGGGCTGAGCCAGCCTCCCACCAGTAACGAAGAAAGGCCCGGTGCTTCTGCCCGGGCCTTTCTTCGTTCCCATCCCGACGAAGGAGGCGCGTATGGCGCAATTCAGCAGCCGAGACCAGGTCACGCCCGGCAGCCCGCGAACGAACCCCACGAACCGGGTGCTCGTCTACTTCCGGCTCTTCCTCGAGGGGCGCACCGGCGAGGACTTCCGGCAAGAAGCGCTGTCGCTCATCGAAGCGCTTGAGGACGCCGAGGGCTACACGACAGACGAACTCGACCACGCGCGCCAGGTACTCACCCGCCTGACCTCGGCACCCGCACCTGACCAGTAGAACCACACGGTTCAGAGAGGACCCCCGTGAGTCACACCGACCCGCGCTCCGCCTTCCCGGAGTTCTACGACAACCCCATCGTCAACGCCATCGCCGACATCCCGCGTTGGACGGTGTCCGACAGCGACAAGATGCCCATCAACACCCGCGAGCTGATGACCACCGGCCGCCTCTGGGGTGCCCACGCGATCAGCGACGAGTGCCTCGTCACGCTCGACGAGCTCACCGGGTTCCTCCCGACAGCCGCGAACAACGCCTTCTACCTGCGAGCCCAGACTGACGGCTTCCTCGTTCTCGACATAGAGAAAACCTGCCCGCCAGAGATCGCTCGCAGGATGCTCTCGATCCCGTCTCTCTATGGGGAGCTGTCGATGAGCGGCAAGGGCTACCACCTCGTGCTCCCGCTTCCGGCGAACTTCTGGGACTTCCCGATCGCCACCGGCAAGAAGGTGCTGAAGGAGGCGAACGGCTACTACGAGATCCTCCTCGACCACTGGGTGACCTTCACCCGCTCCCCGATCCCGGCCGGCAGACTCCCCGTCATCGACTACGAGCCGGGGGCCTGGGAGAACCTCTACGCCGAGCTCGCCAAGGACGCGGTCGAGGCGCCGGTCGCTGATCTCGACTTCACCGCCGAGCGGCCGGACATCCCGCGCATCGACACGATCCTCGACCTGATGACCAGGCGGGGGCTGGAGAAGACCCTCGACGACTTCCGCGGCGACTTCTCGCGATACGAGTTCTCCACACTCGGCGTGCTGTACAACCGGCTCGGGCCGATCCTCATTGCGATCGCAGACGCCGTCCCTGACGCCGACTTCGACGCATCCGCGAAGTCATGGCTCATCTACGAAGCGGCCACCCGACTCCTCCCCTACCGCGACAAGCACGACGAGATCCGCAACGGGATGCCCCTGCTGCTGAACGCCGCCTACTCGCTCGTCGCCCGCCGTCTCGGCGACAAGGCAGCCGCCGACTCCCGCGCGTAGCCGCCCCACGAAGCACCACACGACTCGAGGGCAAGGGAACGCTGTGCGTTCCCGCGGCGGCCGCAAGCGCAGCGCGCAGTTCGCCCTCATCAGCGTCCGATCGGCCGATCGGCGACCCACCGCGGACACCTCCGCATCAACACGACAGGAGACCAGATGGCAGACAAGGAAAAGGTCGAGGACTACTTCGTCCCGGTCGATCCGATGGACGACCTCCAGTGCGAGTCCTGCCAGTAAACGCATCACGGCACTCGCTGCCGAGAGACACGACACAGAGAGGGAAAGCACCATGGGGGCAAGCAACCAGAGCCCCGCGCTCGTGCACGTCATCCAGAGCGCCTACCACTACCGCGACGCCGACAACTACCCGACGACCGAGGAGAAGATCCTCGAGGACGAGGGCTGGTTTGCCGACGCTGCGTCGGCCGGCGTGCGCTGCGATCAGCTCAACGCCCAGCACCGCGCGCTCTACGACGTGGCAATGGCCCGGGCGAAACGCGAACGCGATGCGAAGATCGCGTCCGCTGTGACGGCGAACCGGGAGGCGGCACTCCTGCGCGCCAACGGGCTGGACAAGAAAGACGTGATCGTCCCTGACGAGTTCGTCCCGACACCATTCGAGAACTGGGCGCCGGGCTACAGCCACACCAACTACGAAGTGATCGAGATCCGCCGCTCCGACCACGACGGCATCGCCACCGCGGGAACGGTGGGTGCGGCTGAATCGGACACCACAGGGGGCGTGGTGTCCGGCACTGCGTGAGCATCGCGTAAGGGTCTCTGGCCGGGTGGCCAGAGTTGCTGCGCAATGGCGCAGCCGGGGGAGGTTGCGACCACCGGAGCAAGGGCGGAGGCCCTGCCCGGCGTCGCTGAACGGAAGGCACTCCGGCCTTCCCCGGGACCCGCCCCTTCGGATCGATGAACCACCACCTGACCCGAGGGGGTTTCTTTGTGACCAGCAGAACCGTAATGGCCGCCTGGCTCGGCCCCGCATCGCAACGCAGCGGGCCTCGCCGCGTCTTCGTCTGCGTGCCCGACACTCTTCGTCCATACCACGAGGCCCAGATCGCCACCGTGCTCAACGAGATCATCCGATCAGGCGACCAGCTTCTCACCGCGGGCTCCGACGACTCGGACCCCATCGCCAGTTTCGGCGCGCTGTACGGATACCCCGTCACGTCCGTCGCTGCCTGGCCGGCGCCGCCCGACCTGATCGTCATCGTCCTCGACCCGCTCGCGGACAACACCGCCGCGCTGCAAGCTCGCGCCCTCGCGGCGAACGGGAAATCCGACCTGCTCATCGCAGAACTACCAGACCTCTCCGCCTGAGCCCCGCTCAGCGAACACCCGTCCCTCACCGGCTCCCGCCGAACAGACAAGGAATCCTCGCCATGAAGTTCACCGACACCCTCACCGAAATCGTCAAGGCCGACCTGGAGGTCGGCGCCGTCCCCGCCCTGATGGGCGAGCCCGGCATCGGCAAGTCCTCCTTCGTCGAGGACCTGGCGAAGTCCATGGACACCAAGGCCTTCACCGTCGCCTGCAACCAGCTCGCCGACAAGGCCGACCTCACCGGTGCACGCCTGGTGCCCTACGAGCACAACGGCGAGACCAAGTACAAGCAGATGTTCTACCCGCACCAGGTCATCCAGGACGCGATCGACTACGCCGACGCGAACCCGCGCGAGTGGCCGATCCTGTTCCTGGACGAGATCAACCGGTCCACCTCGGACGTCACCTCGGCTGCGCTCTCGCTGCCGACGCTGCGTCAGATCGGATCGGCGAAGCTGCCCGAGAACCTGCGCATCATGGTGGCCGGCAACGACAAGGGCAACGTCACCATGCTCGACGAGGCGTCCATCTCGCGCTTCTCGATCTACCACGTCGAGCCCGACGCCCAGACCCTCATCGCGATCCTCGGCGCGAACCTCAACCCGCACGTCCACGCGGTCCTCACCCGCTTCCCGGGCCTGGTCTTCCAGAAGGGGGCCTCCAGCTCGATCATGGTCGACGGCACGGACGACGACGAGGACCTGACGGCGACCTACGCCGACATCCTCGACAGCGGTGAGGAAATGCTCCAGCTGACCACCCCGCGCACGATCGACAGCATCAGCCGCTGGCTGAACGCTGTGCCGCAGACCAAGCTGAACGAGTACCTGCAGACCCCGGTGAGCAAGGACGGCCGGGACATCACCCTGCTGGACGAGATCATCGAGGCGCACATCGGTCACACGGAGTTCGCGACCCAGCTCGTGTCCGAGATCGCCAACGGCATCACCTCCGGCGCGGCCGCTCAGGTCCAGACGCTCTCGGCGCCGAAGCCCAACTGCTTCGCCAGCCTCAAGGACGCCAAGACCGTCACCGACCTGGAGAACATCATCAGTGGCCTGACCGACCACGAGAAGTCCGGATCGCTGCTCTACGCGATCTTCGAGCGCGCCGACAACAAGGTCATCATCGAGCAGCTCGCGCAGCAGACCGCCGCGCTGGAGGGCGACCACAACCGCCTCCTGGTGCTCCTGGCGTCCGGCTCGCAGCTGGACGACCAGAACGTCCAGGCGCTCTTCGGCACGTCGACTCCGGTCGCCGACAGCACCAAGCTCGTCCTCAGCGCCTTCATGGCCTGAGCCCACGGGCACCGATGAAGAGGGTCCCGTTCTGCCTCGCGCGGAACGGGACCCTCTTTACTCGCCTCTCCGTCGTCCCATCGACGCCAACCGACCCCAGGAGGATCCGTGTCTCTCACGCTCAGCGGGCAGAAGCCCGCCATCATCAACCCGGTGCACACGCTCCCCATCAACGGGGTCTACGACCCGGTGCCAGCCATCCGCAAGGCGATCGTCAAGCCGCTGTTCAAGCCGCTGGCCAAGTCCGGCACCGTCAGCGTGACCACCCCGAAGGGCCACTCGCTGTCGAAGAGCGAGGTCACCGACCTGCTTCTGAGCGCCGTCGGCCCTACCGTGAACGGCCAGGCCGAGCAGGAGATGAAGTCTCTGCTGCAGCAGGGCCTCGTCCACTACGACCAGAACAACCCGCTCCTGGTCAATGAGCTCTTCGTCGTCCAGGCCGCCCACGCCTACCGGCTTCCGCACCCGGGGCCGAAGACGATCTACACGGCCGCCCACGACGTCATCCCTTCGGCGAAGAACCTCCTCGCCGGCAACGCGAAGGACGACGGCGAATTCTTCGCCAGCGTCGCCTACACGTACTCCCCCGAGGCTCTTGGGTTCTGGTTCCAGAGCGCATCCGACTTCGACGCCTTCAAGGCGTGGCTCACCCAGCAGACCGCGACTCTGGCCGCGGTACTGCCCGGCGACACCACGAACCTGCTGAACAAGTTCTCCCAGACCGACCTCAACGGCCTGGCCGAGGGCTACGTCCTCCGCAAGGACGACACCGACGCGAACGAGGAGTACTCCTTCGCCCGAGTCATCGTCCACATGCTGATGCAGTACCAGCAGCAGAACGCGAAGGTCTGGGGCAACGCGCCGCAGATGGGCACGATGCCGTTCGTCGTCTCGGAGCTGTTCCTGCCGCGCACGATCATCCTCGTCAACGTCGAGGCGCACGCGCGCTCGACGCCGAAGAAGGTCGACAACGAGTGGAAGCTGATCAACATCTCGTTGAAGTCGCCGATCAAGGTGATCTCGAACAAGG
Organism: Leifsonia sp. NPDC058194; assembly: GCF_042883605.1. Lineage (NCBI taxonomy): Bacteria > Bacillati > Actinomycetota > Actinomycetes > Micrococcales > Microbacteriaceae > Leifsonia > Leifsonia sp. NPDC058194. Next base: position 133,129 of record NZ_JBHVVL010000006.1, read on the forward strand.
CGCTGAGCAAGCTCACCGCGCTCCCCCGCGCCATGGCGAAGGCGGCGGCCCGCGCGGCCAACGCCCAGAGCAACAAGACCGCCCAGAGCGGGCGGTCCGCGAAGATCGCCTTCAAGAAGCAGGCGCCCACCAAGGTCGACATCGAGAAGGGCCTCCTCCGCGTGCTCAAGCGCATGAAGGAGGTCAACCGCTCGCAGAACGTGCTGAAGATGACCAAGACGAGCTTCGCGAAGGCGAATCGTCGTGACCCGATGGACTACAACCGTCCGGGCAAGATCACCTCCACGCACTACCGGCCCGACCTGCACATCTACATCGACACCTCCGGGTCCATCTCGGAGGTGAACTACCAGCAGGCGGTGCTGATGCTGATCAAGCTCGCCAAGCGGATGAACGTGGATCTGTACGTGAACTCGTTCTCGCACATCATGTCCCAGGAGAACCTTCTCCGAACCAAGGACAAGTCGGTCGGGCAGATCTGGCAGGAGTTCCGGAGGATCCCCAAGGTCACCGGCGGCACCGACTACAAGCAGATCTGGGACTACATCAACGCCAAGGAGGCGCGCAAGCGCCGGCTCTCCCTCGTCGTCACCGACTTCGAGTGGGCGCCGTCGACGCAGCGGGAGCAGCATCCCGCCAACCTCTACTACGCGCCGTGCTCAAGCATGGACTGGGATCGCATCGTCCGGTGGGCCGAGCGCTTCACGAAGTCGATGCGTCACATCGAGCCTGCGATCGCGCAGAAGCTCATCGGTCTGGTCGCCTGACCCGGCTCGCCTGAGAAGGCAACGACCAGCAAACGGCCCCGCCGCGCGCTCCCTCTCCATTCCTGGGGAAGAGCCGCGGTCGGGGCCGTTTGCAGTCTCACTCACGAGAGGAAATTGCCCGCCATGGGACTCAGCAACTTCACGAACTCTAACGACGACGACGACACCTCCGGCAACGGCCCCGGCGGCCCGACGATCCCGGGTCTGCCTCCGATGTCGAACATCACCGGCAGCCTGTCCGGCGTCGAGGACATGCTCATCAACTACAACGAGCGCTTCAAGAACGCCGACCCGGCGCTCTTCCGCGACCCCTTGATCGCCCAGACCATCTCGGTCCTGATCGGCAAGAACAAGCCGAACCCGCTGCTGGTCGGCCCCGCCGGCGTCGGCAAGACCCGCATCGTGGAAGAGATCGCCCGCTCGATCGCCAACCAGAGCCCGCTGATCCCGCCGCGCCTGGCCAAGTCCACCATCTACGAGCTGCCCCTGAGCAACCTCGTCGCCGGAGCCGGCGTCGTCGGAGCGCTCGAGGAGCGACTGGCGATGCTGGTCGACTTCGCGACCGCCAAGGACAACGACGCCATCCTCTTCATCGACGAGATCCACCTGCTCCAGGACAGCCACGACCCGGTCTACAAGAAGGTCTCCCAGATCCTGAAGCCCGCCCTCGCGCGCGGCGACATGCGCCTGATCGGCGCGACGACGATGAACGAGGCCAAGTCCTTCGACGACGACCCCGCCTTCCAGCGCCGCTTCTCCCGACTGGTGGTCGACGAGCTCACGCGCGAGCAGACCGTATCGGTCCTGTTCGCCGCGCGGCCCAGCTACATCGCCCACTACCGGAACCAGGTCTCCATCTCGGACGACGTGCTCACCAAGCTCGCCGTCATCGCCGATGAGAACTCGCGTGCGTCCTCGCACCGACCGGACAACGCCCTGACATTGCTCGACCGTGCGATGGCCGATGCCGTCGTCCAGCGCAGCACCACGCTCGCCAAGGCGATCGCTGCGGGCAACACGGCCGCTGCGCAGGCGATCCAGAGTGTCCCGAACGTCTCCCTCGGCGAGGCCAAGCTCCGCTCGGTCGCCATCCGGCTGATGACCGGCCTGGCCACCAAGGAGCCGTTCGACGAAGCACGAGTGCTGCGCGAACTGGGGCGGATCAAGGGCCAGGAGGAGATCGTTGAGGAACTGCTCGACGCGCTCCGCCGTGACGACCTCGCGGTGTTCCCCCGCAAGAAGCCGCTGGCCTGGATGTTCGCCGGTGCCTCCGGCGTCGGCAAGAGCGAGGTCGCGAAGATCATCTCGGACGCGCTGACCTATCAGCCCCCGATCATGCTCAACATGGGCGAGTACAGCACCCAGTGGGACGGCTCCCGCATCGTGGGCGCCGGCCCCGGCTACATCGGGTCCAACTCCGACAAGGAGCTGCCGTTCGACACCCTCGAGTCGAACCCGTACCGCGTGATCATGCTCGACGAGTTCGAGAAGGCGCACCGCGACATTCAGCGGCTGTTCCTGACCGCCCTCGACGAGGGCTGGATGCGAATGGCCAGCGGCAAGGTGATCGACTTCTCGAAGACGATCATCATCGCCACGACGAACGCCGCCCGCGAATCGGTCAACAAGAACCCGGTCGGGTTCTCGGCGACCGCCGCACCGCACCGCGTCACCCGCCAGGAGCTCACCAAGGCGCTTCAGGAGCACTTCGAGCCTGAGCTGCTGGGCCGATTCTCCAAGCTCATCGCCTTCGCGCCACTCACGCGCGAGACCTACGGGGAGATCCTCGTGGCGAGCTACGAGAGGGAGCGCGAACGGATCCTCCTGTCCGACCCGGCCACCGCTGCGCTCATCCCGGTTCCGATCGACGACGACCTCCTGGCACAGACCGTGCAGGAGACGTACCTGGTCGACCAGGGCGCTCGGCCGGCCGAGCAGGCGGCACGTCAGCTCATCGAGGACACGGTCATCGCGGCACGCTTCGCGCCGGCGCTGGCCACCGTGTCCGTCGCTGTCGCCCAGACGGATGACGAGCTGGAAGAAGACGAAGCACTGGTCGACGCCTAGCGGCAGCGGCAGTGCGTCCAGAGGGGAGGGGGTTCGCCTCCTCCCCTCGCTCTTCGGCGTGCCTCCGCTCCACCGGCGCTGACGAACCCCCGCACCACCACAACCGCAAAGCCATCCCGCCCTCGGGCGAAAATTACCAGGAAGAAGCCAGACGATGCCGATCCAGCTCGATGACCTCACCACCCTCGCCACGGCGTCCGTCGCCAAGGCCCTCACCCCCAAGTTCTTCAGCAGCGAGCTCACCGGCAACGGGCGCAACGCGGTCGGCCTCCTGAACAACACCGTCCGCCCCGGGCGGTACTTCCTCGGCCAGAACGCGTCGACCATGTCGACCCGCGATGTCCAGGCCAAGATCAAGAGCTCCGGCAGCAACGTCACCACGTTCAAGATCCCCATGGGCCTTCTCGTGCAGTACTCGGTCGAGCACAACCTCGACAAGGGCATCACCCTCCCCGTGCCGTTCTCGAACGACCGGTTCGATGTGACCGCGAACCTCACGAAGTACGACTTCGACGTCTTCCTCGACATGACGCCCCAGGGTGTCGTGCTCACCAAGGACGAGAGCGGCGACAAGATCCAGAAGGACCTCCAGATCGTCTACCGGATGGAGATCTCCGTCCTCGCCAAGGGGTCGACCTCCGAGCGAGTGCGACTGGTGAAGATCGCGCCCGGGCGTCCGAAGGGTGCATTCGCTGTCGCCGACGAGTTCGCCATGGTGCGCTTCAGCTACGCGCCGCTGGACGACGTCGAGACCTTCATCAAGGACGCGACTCACCAGATCTCCGCCCGTCACGGCTTCGGCGTCTCCATCGACGTCGATGAACTCGCGGAGTGGATGGCCGACTTCGACGTCTACGAGCGCATGTGCCGCCTGGCCGACGCCTGGTCCGGCGACGGCATCGCCGACGTCCTCTGCACCCACATCGAAGAGCTGTTCGCCAACGGGCAGCCCGACGACCCGACCCTTCACCACCTCGCGATGCAGCTGCGCTACCTGGAGACCTACAACGTCTCGCTGGCCGCGTACCGGTCGATCCACGCCACCATCAACGGCGTGTGCCCGCCCGACGTCGCCAACAACCTGAGCAAGCAGAACCTCAACCTGCTCATGTCGCACACGCTGGCCGGCCTGAACTCGATGAAGGGCCAGCTGTCGGCGCCGCCGGCCGCCCAGCCCAGCAACTGGGTCATGCCCGCTCACTTCTCGGCGCAGCAGCGCGCGGCGATCTCCACCTCGGAGCCGCTGACGCTGGTGCAGGCGGGCGCGGGCACCGGCAAGTCCACCGTCATCCTCGGGCGCATCCAGCACCTCGAGTCCTGCGGTGTCGACGGCAAGGAGATCGCGGTCCTCTCGTTCACGAACGCCGCGGCGGACAACATCATCGAGCGGAACCCGGAGGTGCGCTCGATGACCATCGCGCGCATGATTCACGACATCTACTCGCTGAACCACCCCACGCACGAGCTGTCGTCGATCGACACGATCCTCAACAGCATCGACATCTTCTACCCGAACAGCGACGTCGCACGCTCCTTCCGGCGCGTGATGACCGAGGTCGACAAGCTCGCCCCGGGCGCGACGACGCTGCTGAACGCCTTCGTGGAGAAGTACATGGAGCAGGTCATCGAGATGCTGGACCGGATCGGGCAGACCTGCCTCGAGCTGGAGATCGTGATCGCCTACCAGAAGATCGACACGATGGTCGAGCCGGCCAACGTGCAGTCCAAGTACCTCATCATCGACGAGGTGCAGGACAACTCGATCTTCGAGTTCATCTACCTGCTCAAGTACGTCGCGAAGCACCGCGAGAACATGTTCATCGTCGGCGACGCCTCGCAGACGCTGTACGAGTTCCGCGCGTCCAACCCCAAGGCGCTGAACGCGCTGGAGGAGTCGGGTGTCTTCGCGACCTACCAGCTGACGACGAACTACCGCAGCAACCAGGAGATCCTAGACTTCGCGAACGTGCACCTGGCGGACATCGAGGCCAACGCCGCAGCCCAGCTGCGACTGCAGGCCAACTCGCTCGCCGTGCCTACCGCCGCCTCCTTCCAGGAGAAGGTGACGGTGGACTACAAGCACTATCAGCACCTCACGAAGTTCCGCGACGACCTCGCCCGGTACATCGCCGTCGACGCCCGTCGCTGGATCGAGGCCGCCATCGCGCGCGGTGAGCAGGTCGCGTTCCTCGCGCACACGCGCCAGGACATCCTGATCATCGAGCAGAAGCTGCAGGAGATGTTCCCGCAGCAGCACGTGGCGAACCTCGTCAGCAGCCGGACCTACCCCACCACGGTGTTCTCGCAGTACATCAAGCTGTTCTGGAACGACGTGTGCCAGGTCAACCCGGCGGACGCGGCCTTCGTGATCCACAAGGGCATCAACGACAATCTCGAGCACCTGACGAACAAGCAGAACGCCGCCAAGGCGGTCGGCGCTGTCGCCAAGATGACCTCGGATTGGTGGATCGCCAGCGGGGCCGACATCAACGGCTGGGTGGGCCTGTTCCAGAACGGGCAGCTGAGCCGTGACGAGTTCTTCGACCGCCTGCGGGAGAACGTCCTCGCCTACGAGATCCGCCACAACGGGATCAAGCAGTCGCTGATGAACCAGAAGAACCGGGAGCGCAAGGAGAAGAACCTCAACGCGCAGGCGAAGCTGGTCGTGAGCACCATCCACGGTGCGAAGGGCCTCGAGTTCGACAACGTCCTGGTGGTGCACAAGTTCGACGCCCAGATGAAGGAGGAGGACAAGCGCATGTACTACGTCGCCTTCACCCGGGCGATGAAGAACATGTACGTCCTCTCCTACGGCTCGGCCAAGAAGCCGCGCATCGAGGCTGACTACGAGATGCTCGTGGCTGCCCTGGAGAAGCGCGACGCCCTCGAAGCCCTGCGCCAGCAGGGTGTCGACACCGACACCATGTCGGACGACGAGGTCGAAGCGGCTCTGGCCGTGCTCCTGGCCGCAGCCGAGGCTGCAGGCGCGAGCTCGGTTGAGCCGGCCGAGGACCTGGACACCGCCATGAGCGGCTTCACCGACGCGCTCGCGCGTCTGGACGCTGACGAGGCGGACGCGGTTCTCGCCGGCGGCAACGCTGACGACACCGTCGACGACGGCTCGGCTTTCACCGCCGCCACCGTCTGACGCGATCGGTCCTGTCGGCCGCATCAGCGCTCGCATCAGGCAGAGAGGGGGGATCCATCCGGGTCCCCCCTCTCTGCCTCGCACCCACATCCTGCGAGCACGCAAGTCGCTGATCGCACCCAGCAAGGAGACCAACATGAAGGTAATCGCACTCATCGTCGCAGTCCTCGCCATCGTCGTGGCCGCACTGTCCTGGACCGTCGCGTGGGAGAACACGCACACCACCATGACCTGCAAGGTGGACTCGAAGGACCGCACCACGAAGAGCGACAACAGCTCCATCGTCCGCATCTACACGACGGACTGCGGCGTGCTCACCGTCGCGGACGACACGTTCCAGGGCCGGTTCAACTCGGCGGACGTCTACTCCTCCATCCAGCCCGGCAGGACCTACACCTTCAAGACGGTCGGATGGCGCAACGGATTCTTCTCCGACTTCCCGAACATCACTGACGCCAAGGCGCATTAGACGCGGGCAAGCGCGTCCTCATCGAAATCGTCGTCTCTGAGCGTCCGCTCCGACTCGACCCACGAACAGCTCGGGCCTTGCCCGACCCGAAATTGCAAGGAGTCACCGTGAACATCGATACCCCGGAGCCCCCGGCCCCAGCGCGGGCTTACGCCCCCGCCTTCAACGCCGTCATGATCGACGACGCCCAGGTCGTGCTCGACGAGAGCTTCGACACCGCATCCGCACGCCGCGACGCCCTGATCGAGACCATCCTCGCCAACCACGACGAAATCACCACCGATGAGGTCGAGGAGATCCTCGCACCGCTCGGCGGAGCGAACGCCGACGCGGCCCTCGGTGAGGTCCTCGCGCTTCTGAATGAGGCCGGCGTCCCCGTCGACGTGCACCTCGCGGAGCACCAGCGCGACGTCGGCCCCGCAGTGCTGTACACGACCTTCACCGACTACGGCGACGGGTCGACCTACGTGGAGCACTACGGCTCCCGCGACGACCGCCTGCTCCAGCTGCGCCAGCGCGCCCTGAACGTCGCCATCGGCTACCCGAGCGAGTTCTTCCAGAACGCGGACGAGGAGACCTGCAAGAAGGTCATCGAAGGGGCCCTCGCGCCAGGTGGGGGTCGGATCTTCCTGCTCGACGCCGAACGACATGCGGCCGGAGAGGCCTACGAGTCCTTCGCCCACTGAACCATCAAGGAGAGACCATGACCGTCTACAAGCACATGATGATCGTCGAAGACGGTGAGAACGTCGAGAACAGCCTGCACCTGACCGAACACGATCGGGCCCTGCGCCTGATCGCGATCGTCGAGGGCGACGAGATCGGAGACGGCTACATTTCCGAGGTCATCGAAGACGGGCTCGACGGCGAGGAACCTCCGGCCGACCCCGAAGAGTACTTCGCTCTCCTGCGTGAACTGCTGTCCGAGAACGGCATCGATGTCCACCTCGACGACCTCGAAGCGCCCGCCGAAAAGGACGAACACGCAGGCTGGAGCAACCCATGACGCGCCCGACGCCAGCCAGCATCCCCCGTACGCTCGCGCCCGGCGCCTGCCCTGAGCCAAAGGCGCGATACCGCCGAGGCGACATCTGGATGGTCGCAGCGGATCCCGCGGCACCAGCGGTGGGCAACGAGATCTGGAGCAACCGGCCCGCAATCGTCGTCTCCAACAACGTCCTCAACGCCCGTTCCGGCATCGCCCAGATCGTGTACCTCTCCACGGCCACTCGCAAGCTCTCCGGCCCGACCCATGTGGAGCTCCCGGCTCCGGATGGCCACGGGACCGCGATCGCACTCTGCGAGCAGGTCCACAGCGTCGACTCCTCCCGGCTCCGCCGCAAGATGTCGATCGTCCCCGAGGACCGCATCCGCGACCTCGACGCCGCCCTGGCGCTCTCCCTGAGCGTTGGGCGCAACCCGAACACCTACGGAGCGTTCCGCAAGTGGGAGGAGCACATCAAGCTCCACGGGATCGACATCGCCAAGGAGATCGACGCCCTGTCCGGGCAGACGGCCGACCAGAGAGTGGACGCGCTCAGCAGAGCCCTGATGCTGGTCGCCACCGAGCTGGACGCTTACCGCAACCTCTACGAGGCGCAGCCCGCCCGGGAAGACGCCCTCGAGGCGGTGGCGAGCGCTCTCGGCACGAAGCCGACCTGAGCGTCGCCGACCTCTGTCCGCGTGTCGCTCGGCCAGGCATCGAATGGGGGTCCCCGTGAGCACGAAACGCACCAGAGTCAGAGCCGGCCTTGTCGATGCCACGGGGGCCGTCCGTCGGCTGCAGGCGCTCGTCGCCATCGGCCACCCACAGACCACCCTCGCCTCCCGCCTCGGGGTGAAACCGCCGTTCGTCTCGATCCTGATCCACGCGCGGCACGAGCACGTGTCGGTCCAGACCCACTGGGCCGTCGCCAAGCTCTACAGCGAGCTGTGGACCCATCCGGTCGAGGGCCGCGAGGGCGACCGCCCGCGCGCTATTGCCCAGGCCAACGGCTGGGTCAGCCCGCTGGCCTGGGACGACATCGACGACCCCAAAGGGCGCCCGAATCTCCGGGGCGTGACCGCAGAACGCAAGGCCGGGAAGGGATACGTCGACGAGATCGCCGTCGAGCGCGCGATGCGCGGCGAGAGGGTGAAGCTCACCCATCCCGAGCGTCAGGAGGCGATCAAACGCCTTCACGCGCGCCGGTGGAGCGACATGCGGATCGGGCGCGCCCTCCGGATCAGCGAACGAACCGTCCTCCGCAACCGCCAGGACATGAAGCTCGAGGCCTTCGACCAATCAGAAATCAGGAAGGTGAACTCCGCATGACCAACATGAAGAAACTGCTGGAGGCCAACGCCGGCCACGGCCAGCGCCGCGTCTCGCAGGTCTTCCGCGACTTCTGCGAACTCGCCGCCCTCGCCATCCGCAACTCCGTGGACCCGCACGGCCAAACCGAGCGCGAGGAGCGGTACCTCTCGATCGCCCGGGGATACACGTCCGAGGAGGCCAGCCGGTTCGCCGAGGCTCTCGCCCACCTCGCGCTTCAACTCGAGGAGGGATTCTCCGACGCCCTCGGCCACCTCTACATGAGCCTGGACCTGGGCAACGAATCGATCGGGCAGTTCTTCACGCCCTACGACGTGGGTCTCGTGATCGCCAAGATGAACGTCGGGAACATCCTCGGCCAACTGGCCGAGAAGGAGTTCGTCACGGTCCAAGAGCCGGCAGTCGGCAGCGGCGGCATGATCATCGCCCTGGCGGATGCGCTTCGCGAGGAGGGCGTGAACTACCAGCAGAGCATGCACGTCACCGCCCGGGACCTCGACATCACCGCCGTCCACATGACCTACATCCAGCTCACGCTGATCAACGTCGCCGCCGTGGTGGTCCACGGCAACACGCTGACGATGGAAGAACTCGACACCTGGCCCACCCCCGCCCACGTCATCGGCGGATGGGCCGAACGGCTACAGCTGCGACACGCTGAGACGACGCCGCAAACGGTTCCTGGCCACGCGCAGCGCGGCATGGGTGCCGAGGACTACTGCACCTGCGACGGCCCCTGGCCGTGCCCCCAGGCAGCGGAGACCGCGGATGCCGCTTAGCCGGGCCTTCAGAGAGGAGAGGTGATGAGGGAACGCTGGAACCCGTTCGCGTACGAATACACCCCGATCAAGAACCGCCTCGCGCGGGCCGCCGTCGCGCTCTCCCTTCTCCCGTTGGTCGCCATCTACTGGGCCGTGTTGATCGCCCACGGGAGCCTCCAACGGCTTCTTGAGCGGCTCTGGTCCTAGTCCCCGCGCAGGTGTCGGGCCGGCTCTCGGGACTCAAGCCGCGCCCGCCGGAACTGCTCGTATAGGAGAGTTCTGCGCGTTTTCACACCCATAGCTCGGGGCGCACCCCCAGTTCGGGTGAAAACCCTTTCATTAGCCCGGACCATACCGATAGGTATGAGGGAGAACTAGGAAGAAGAACGTTGACCAGCACCTACATCGAAACAGGCTCCCGGATCCGGGTATACGACTCAGCAGTTCGCGCACACTCCGCGCTCCCCCTCGGCACATACCGTGTGCTGTTTGACCCGAAGGAAGGCTTCAGCCTCCTCCGCCTCGAGAACCTCGCCGTCGGCAACGAAACGGTCTACGGCGAACGCGAGCGCAAGGTCGAGAAGATCTTCAGCAGCTACGCTCGCAGCGGCCGCAGCCTCGGCGTGATGCTCTCTGGCGACAAGGGTCAGGGCAAGTCTCTCTTCCTGCGTATGGTCGCCACCAAGGCGCTGGAGCTCGAGATCCCCGTGATCCTCGTCACCGAGGACGCCGAAGGCATCGCCGACTTCCTCGACACGCTCGACGAGTGCATCATCGTCTTCGACGAGTTCGAGAAGGTCTTTCCGGCCGGCCGCCGAGGACGTGACGAGAACGACCGCAGCAATCGGCAGAACCAGTTCCTGACGCTGTTCGACGGCATGTCCTCGACCAGGCGCATCTACTGCGTGACGGTGAACGACGTCGACGACGTCAGCGCATACATCGTCAACCGCCCAGGTCGGTTCCACTACCACATGCGCTTCGACTACCCCGGGCCCGACGAGGTCCGCAAGTATCTCAGCGATCAGGCACCCTCGGCTGCGGCCGAAGAGGTCGAGAACGCCGCGCTGTTCTCCCGCCGGGTCAACCTGAACTACGACCACCTGCGGGCGATCGCCTTCGAGCTGAACGACTCCAACGCCAAGTTCGCCGAGATCATCGAGGACATGAACATCAAGGCCGTCGAGCCGAGTCACTACCGCGTCGAAGCCACCTTCGACAACGGAGTGGTTCTCTCCGACGAGGTCGCTCTCAACCTCTTCGAGCGCGCCGACGATCACCGCATCATCGAACTGCGGAACGCCAACCGAGCCTTCTACTTCTCGTTCATCCCGAAGGACCTGCGCTACTCGGACGACGGTGAGATCCGCATCCCCGTCGACAAGCTCATGCCCTGCGACGAGGACGAGGAGTACTTCGACGAGATGCCCCTGAGCGTGACCCTCACGCTCGTCGGGCAGGCCAGCTACGCCTACGAGACGTACTGAGGCAGAGGAACCACCGATGTCCTCCGTCACCCCGCTGCTCGCCCCGAAGGTGACGGAGGCATCGGTGCAGCCGTCGAACTCCGTCGTCGAGCCGACGCTGCTCCCCCACTTGCCGTTGGTGCGAAGCCTGGCGACCCACCTTCCCCCGTACGAGGAAGTCTGGGACCCATCGTTCCGACCTGAGCCCAGCTGGCAATACCAGAACCTCGAAACCCTGCTCGCCGATCGGAACCGTGAGCTGCAGTCGGCCGCGGTCGACGGGTGGGTGCTGCAGACGACGATCAGCCTGACGTCGCCTATCGACGGCGCTGTCACCATCATGGACACGCTCTGGCGCGCCCCGGATCGGCCGCCGGTCCCACCCACGGTCTGAAGGCCACCCTCACCGACAACCCAGCCGCACGCCCCTGTCTCGCCCGGATACCCGAGCAGGACGGGGGCGAAGCTGTTGCGCCCGCAAACACCCGCGAGAAAGCGAAAATCACCATGGTCTACGACCCGAACCGCAAGCCCGAGAACCCGTACGCGAGCACCTACGCCAACTTCCTTGAGCAGACCAAGAACCACGTCCTCACCGTCATGACCGACGACGGTCTCAACCGCCGCGCTCGCGTCGGAGAGCCTGGCACGAGCATCTGGTCCTGGAACGTCATCACCTGGCCCGGCTACCTGGCCACCTACGGCGACGTCGCGGATGGCTTCATGTTCACCCGCGACGCCGACATGATCGACTTCTTCGACCGCCGCGACCACCGTGCCTACTACTCGGACGGCGCCCCCAGCATCGACTTCCGATACTGGGCGGAGAAGGTCATCGGCCCGGCGAAGAACGGGCTCCGCGAGTACTCCGAGCAGAAGTTCCTGCGTCACGTCGAGAGCGTGCTCGCCGAGCACGACGAGCTGGGCGACGAGGCGCAGGAGGAGTACAACAACATCGTCGAAGCCACCCGTCGGGTGTGCGCTCGAAACGGTGTCGACTTCAGCCAGCACATCGAGCACCTGCGCACTGCCGACGACAGCCGGCGCCGCCTGATGGAGATCGATGGCGACGATGATCTCCAGCAGATTTACTACGGCTTGGAGATCCCCGAGCAGTCGCCGGCCGAGCGCCGAGCCGAAGTACTTGAGGACGCGCGGCGGCACTCCGACACCGAGCACGAGGCGAGCGAGTTCCTCTCCAACCACCAGGAAGTCTTCGGCTCGGACTGGTGGGAGGCCAGCCTCCGCGACTGGGATGTGCACTTCCTTTTCGCCTGCTACGCCATCGACCTCACTGTGAAGCTCTGGCGCGAGTACGAGCAGACGCCCGCGGCCGCGGCCCACCGCAACCCCGGCGACAGCTACATCATCGTCGACGGCGGACTGGTCCAGAACAACCCGGCGCTGCCTGTGTTCGACCTCGACCTCCTCGAAAGCGATGACGAGATCAAGGAGATCGCGGACGAGTTCGTGGACCTGTACGAGCGCATCAACGATCACCCGCAGGCCCGCGTCGAATACGAGGCCACCCTCACGCACATCGCGGCCGTTGTCCGCGCCGAGGCCGCCCCGGAGTTCGTCGAGAAGATCGACGCCCTCGAGGCCCAGCGCCTGAACACCAACACCAAGGAGTAGACCATGAGCACCTTCCGAGGCTTCGTCTTCGAGAACGTCACCTTCCCGGCCGCGTCGCTGCCGGGCATCATCGAGCGCTACGGCCGCGACTACCTCATCGACCGCGAGGACCGACTGGAGATCAGCGACACCGACACCGTCTCGCAGATCCTGGACACGATCGCTGAGGAGGCCGGCGCCTCCGACGAGGACCCCACGATCACCGTCACCGAGACCGGAGACGTCACCTTCAAGTGGTCGCGCGGCCTGGACGACATCGCCAACTCCACGTCGGACGACCTCACCGGCCTGCTCGACTTCGCGGCGCCCGGTGCCACCGTCACGGTTCGCGACGAGTACGTGGAAGGCGGAGAGTTCCGCCTCGTCCGCCGCGAGGACGCCGTCCACCGCTACGAGCCCGAGCTGGCCTACCCGGAACTCGGCATCCTTGCCACGCCCCGGCCGACTCCGGAGCAGCTCGCCGCGGTGATCGAGTTCGCCGAGCGCGGCATCGCCCGCGAGCTTGGCGCCGTCGATCACCGTCACCACTACACGGCGGAGGAGCTCGCCACCATGAAGGCCCGCTTCGACAACGCGAACGCCGGCCTCACCGCGCTCCGCGCATCGGCTGCGTGACACCTCCCCCGCTGTGAAGCCGTCTCGGCCTGCGGAACAACACCCAGGCCGAGACGGCCACGAACGGAGTACAGCATGACCAAGCAGAAGACCACAGCCGGGCCCGGAGCCATCCCGATTCGGCCGATGAACGATGGGCCGATCACCTACCCGCTGGCAGGCTTGTCAGCGGTGAGCTCCGACGCACGTCGCCTCCACCAGGTCGCGTGCGTGCGTCAGAAGCTCGAACGCGACGTGTTCGACGACACGTCGGCGAACCGGTGGGTCACGCGCGAGCAGGCCGAGGCGTTCAAGCCCACGGAGCGGATGCTCGCCGCCATCGCCGAACTCGAGGCGGTCCACCTCGCGGAATACAGGTCGGAGTACACGAGCCTCTACGCCACGAACGTCCACGAGGAGTACACCGTCGCACGCGGCCGTGGCTCCCAGCTCATCCGCGTCAGGACGTTCGACGAGTACCCGCAGGAGAGCAACCTCCTCGCAGTGCTCCTGGGCGCGGATTGCGAGTCACGCTCTGGCAGCGGATGGGAGGAAGTCACCATCCTTGCCCGCCACGAGACCGCTACCGACGTCGAGCACAGCGCCAGCAGCACCGCGCGGCTCGTGATCCGCAACCCCTCCCCACCGACCTTCGCCGGCTACGGTCGCACAACCTTCACCGGCGTGCTCACGGAAGCGCGCCTCTACCCGCTGGGCACCGACCCTCTGGCCGTCTCATCCGAGGACACCCCGGCCGGCAGGTGGTGCTCCAGCAAGCACTGCGACGAGCCCCACCCGATCGCGTCCTTCGCGCCACCGGAGGTCGAGAGCCTGAGGGGCCCGCGCTTCGTCACCGTCGAGACCTTCCCGATGCGGCCCTACCTGGTCGCTGAGCCGCCGGAGTATGCGGCTGCCGCCACGGCGCCCACCGAGCCCACCGAAAGCGAGAACGCATGACCACCGCCCCACCGGTGACGTACACACTGCCGATGCAGCGTGACGTCGCCGCCTTCCACGACGCCTTCGGGATGCCGAACCTCATCGGCTCCCCCGGAGCCCTGCCCGCGGACCGCATCGACCTCCGGCTGAGGTTGATCCGCGAGGAGGGCGTCGCCGAGCTCCGGGACGCCATTCGGAAGAAGGACCCCGTCCTGATCATCGACGCCCTCATCGACACGGTCTACGTGACGCTGGGCACCTTCGTCGAGATGGGACAGCTCGCAGGCGACCTCGTCAGCTTCGACCGCCGCCGTGGCGAGCTGAACGTCGATGTGCTCATGGACACGGCCGAGGCGCTCGTCATCTCAAACGAGATGTACCTGAACATCCTGGAGTCGGCCCTGCGCCGCGGGATCATCGACCGGGCCGTCGAGATCCTCGACACCATCACCACGAGCGCGCTCTACACGCTGCTCGTCTCTGGAGTCGACCCGCAACCGTTCTTCGACGAGGTGCACCGCGCCAACATGTCGAAGCACGGAGTCGACGACGGCGGCAAGGCAGTGAAGGGAGCGGACTACGCCGCACCCGACCTCGGCGCGATCCTCACGCTCCCCCAGCACACCAAAGCGCCGACCGGCATGTCCGACTTCGAACGCGGCGCACGCGCCGCCGCCGAGGCGTTCCACCTCTACTTCCTCGACGAGAACGAAGCACCGATGTACTACATCGACAAGCCCGAGCTCACCACCTTCGAGGAGGGCGCCGTCGCGGATGCCCTCCGAGACGAGGAACTCCGCATCCAGCGCGCCGGATAGCCGGCCGCACCGCACGACGGGCGGCGACGCACTCCTTCACGGGGTTCGTCGCCGCCCTTCGTCGTCCCCCCCAGATACGAACGGAGCCGCACATGGCCACCACCGAGGTCCAGCTCACCTACGCCGGCCGCCGTCTGACGACCCGCGGCACCCTCGCCTACTTCTACCTCGACCCGAACGAAGGCAAGCTCCGCGGCTTCAAGAAGCCGCTGGCGACAGGCCTCAAGGTCGGCACCATCATCCGAGTCCATGACGAAGACGGGTACTACACCAGCGGCCCGTTGGGCCCGGTCGCGGTCGGTCACTCCTCCGACGCTGCGCAGTTGCTTCAGTGGTCGGCTGAACAGGAGGCCGACGTCGCGCTGCACGCCCAGGCTGCTGATTCCAAGCGCATCGTCGCCGCAGGCAACGACCCGATGCGGGAAGCTCTCGAACCGATCCGTCGTCAGCTCGCCGCCATGTCGAGTGCCCGCCGCTCCGCCGCCATCGGCTGGATCATCACCTACCTGCAGACCGGCCAGCGCCGCTAGCACCACTGGAGAGGAGCACCCGTGTCGACCGAGACCGAGGCCGCGAAGACGATTCGCACCCGCAACGAATACGTCCGCGAGAAGACGATCTCGCACCACGACTACTACGCGCAGTTCGTCACCGAGGCGACCCTTCGCCATGTGCACAACGCCTTCAGCGTCGACACGCTGCGGGACGCACTCGCTCAGGACCGGCACCTCAACTCGATCCCCATCACCCGCTGGGACCGACTGGCGATCCACGAACTCGACGTCGATCGGCCGTGGATTGGCCTACGCAGCTCCGGCCGCTTCACTGCCGCGATCCCCTTCGATCGGGCGGCCGCCGCGGCCGCGGGCGAACTCGTCTCGCGCGCGACCCTCATCTGCATCATCAAGACCGCAGCGCGGATGCTCGTCGAGCAGCACGCCCACGACCACACCGAGAGCATGGCGCTCGTCGGACAGGAGGCCTGACCCATGAACTACACCACACCCGCGACTCGGCTTGCTGCGGCCGAGGCAGCAGCTCTCGCTGCGCTCGATGAGTATCGGCTGGCCGTCAAAGCGGCTGGCGCGCTCGAAGATCTGCCGCTGACGTACACGCCCCCCTCTGCCCTCGTCGACACCCACACCTACAACGTGGCCGACGTCAATGCGCTCGCCCCCTTCGTCGGAGATGACGTTCTGGAGCACGCGGCCACGTCGAAACTGCCGACTCTGCAGACGCTTCTGCTCTCGCTCTCTCCGCATTGGGAGGACCGCATTCGCGCCGCGGTGCTCCGCGCTGATCAGCACCAGGCGATCACTCTCCCGGACGGGTTCCCGTGCATCTACGAACCGGCCGACTCACCCAAGAACGCCAGGGCCCTGCGGGCCACACCGTTCGCTTGGGTCGTCTCGCCCGACGAGGGGATGCTGCACGAGCTCCTGCCGTTCTACCGCGAGCTGTGGGAGGCCTACGAGAACCAGTGGCCGCACAGCCCGAACCGCACGTTCGAGATCGGTCGGCTCGACCGGCTGTCGCCGCGTGGCGTCTACCGCCCCGGCACGACGCCGGCAGAAGTGATCGGGCACACGATGCTCACCCATCGCGACATGTACCGCACAGCGCCCGAACACCTTCGCGAGATGCACCCGCTTCACGAGCAGTGGAGCAGGGGACGAGAGAACAGGACACGTCCATGACCACCAGCACAGCCGAGACGAGCGCCCAGGCGCAGCTCGATCAACTCGCCGAGGCTCTCGGCGAGATGGCGACCGCCCTCCACCGGGTCGACACGGGCGACGTGTACTGCAAGCTCAACTGCGGCGAGATCGAGTCCATCGTCGCCGTCCTCAGGTTGGCCGGTCGCGGGCCGGCCGCCACGTTCGTGCTGCACGAGCACGCGGTCGGAGACGACGACCCGGACGACGTTCACGCCGAACTCGGAGAGCAACTGTCCGCGCGCACCCGCGCCGGACAGGCCTGCCCTGAGTGCGACTTCCACCACCACCACGAGCACTACCGAGCTTAGAAACGGAGGTCACCGCGTGACCAAGAACGACACCCTTGCCCCCGTCGCAACGAGCACCGTCCAGGCCCTCGTCACCCTGACGGTAGCCCCGAAAGAGGGACAAAGCACCACGGCTGCCGCCGAGGAGATGCTCGAGCTGTTTCGTCAGTACCTCATCACCCGCGAGCACCCGTTCCTGAGCGACTACGGCGCCACCCTGGAGGAGGTCGCGGCGTATCACGCCGGGGACGCCGAGGGGCCCGTCTGGGGCGGTTACGAGGGGCCGTTCGTGCTCGACGTCGCCGTCCAGGGCGTCGCGCCTGTCGGCAGCGAGGAGGCGTGAGGGTGCCTACCACGATCGTTCGCACTCTCGCCGCAGTGGCGATTGCCGCCTCGGCCGTCACACTCACCTCCGGCTGCACCGCGCTCGTCGACGTCATGCGAGGAGGGGCGGACTCGGCGGCCGCGGGAACCAAGAGCACGCCGGCTCCGCCCGGGTCTCCAGCGAACCCCTACGGCGCCACGAACGACCCCTACGGCCACGGCTACATCGGCGAGTGGGTCGCCCTCCCGGACGGCAAGCACGTGCTGTGCGTCCGCCGGGGCGGCAGCGAGAACGGCTCCGACCCAATCTCCTGCGATTTCGAGCACGAGATCGATCCGACGGCGCCGACCAAATGAAGAAGAGCGACGCCGAGCGGGCGAACATCAACGCCCGCTCGGCGCTGAGCACCGCGCGGACCCGGGCAGCCGCCCTCCAGGCCGTGCGGACGCATCTCATCGATCCGGGCCACCCGATCGAACTGGGAACGCTGGACGCTCTGGATCGCGCCGCCTACTCACGCGGATTCACCGCAGGCGTCCGAGACGCCAACGGAGAGGACTGACCCATGACCGAAGAGAACGAACTGCCGCTCGCGGCTGATGACGGCACACGCTGGTGTTCCACCTGCAAGCTCGAGGTGCCGATCGCGTCCTACTGCACGAACTGCGGTAAGGACCTCGGCGCGTTCCGCGGCTACACCAGCGGCAGGACCCACCGAGACCCGTCGCCGAACATCGACAACGCGACCGGTCGGCGCGTTCGCTCCGGCTTCCCGGTTCCAGGATGCACCTGGGCGCCCCGCCCCGAGTACGACAACCACGACCCGATCCTGGCGGCTTTCCGCCGAGACCATGAGACCAGGCTCGAGTGGTGGACTGCCGAGCACCACATCGAGACGTGGCTAGGACCCTTGGGGCTCGCGGCGGAGTCGGGCGAGTATCCGACGTATTCGACCATCTGGGAGATCAAGCAGGCCGCAACACCCGATCAGATCGACCACTGCTGCCGAGTCCTCACCAGGCTGGAGGCACTCTCCCACTCATGACACCAAGGAGACCTGAGGCATGACCGCCATCACCCACACCCGTCACTTCGACGCCCGCGTCCACCAGACGTTCACCGCCGAAGTCCCCGACGAGGTCCTCGCCAACCCGCTGTACTTCACGCCTGACGGTGAGCCCACAATGGACTTCGACCAGTGGATGTGCGACAACGGCCGGCTCAAGGACGAAGAGGTCGAGGCCAAGGAGGAGTGGCAGCTCGACTTCGTCAGCGAGGGCCTCCCCCAGGTCGACGACGAGGGGGACGACACCGAGCGCGCGAACGAAGAGTTCGAGCGTCTCCGCCGCATCCCGTCCGACTGCGACGGCGACGACTGACCGAGGCCAACCAGAGAAGCCCCGAGGGATCATTCCCTCGGGGCTTCTCTTTTTCGACGCCGGTGCGCGCTACTTGGACCCGGTCGTGGTCCTGGTCTTGGTTGCCGTGCCGGTCGCGGTTCGGGTCTTGGGGGCGGGCTTGCGCTCCGGGGGAACCTTCACGCTTCGGTTCACCGCCCGAGTCGCCGAGAACTTGAGGACTGCGTAGTCCTCGACCTCGGGCTGATCGTCGGCGAAACGCACGGCGTGGCCCTTGTGCTTCTGCGGGTAGAACTTCCCAAAGCCGGTCAGGGTCACGGTGTCGCCCATGCCCACAATCTCGAGAAGTTCATCGATCATCGCGTCGTACACTTGGGTCGCCACGCGAACAGGCACTCCAGCCCGGCGGGCGAAGCGTGCCGTGAACTCGCGCTTGCTCACGCGAAGGGGTTCGCGTTCGATCTTGCTCATTGGTTCACCATCCAAAGGTGTGTCTTGCTCGTAAACGAGCGTATCCGGCAGTACCCCGGCCGATAAGAGTCGGGCACCGGACCGGGGCGTTTCAGTCAAATTTCGTGCAGCGACCTGGCGTACTCAATAGCCCAGGCCGTGTCCGTCTGACTTTACTGGCTCTTCCGTCTCGAAGGTCGTAACCGTACGTTTCGTCTGCTTTACCTGCGTTTTCCGACGTTCTTCCATGGCCGCAGACGTCATCTGTGCGTTGACCGATTTCTCGGCCAAGCTGATGGCCGGCGATGCCGCCTGAGATGCGAGTCCTCGCGCCGTGAGTCCGTTCCGGGCGTTCTCGAGGTTCGCGTCCGAAGTGGCCTTCATCTCTTGCCAACGCTTCCGATCCTCGTCGGTCACATAGCCCAACATCGACGCCACCTCTTGCTCGTTGGGGAAGCCCATCATGCCCATTTCAAACCCCTTGTCTCTACTCTCGTTGATCGTCGATTATTCGAAGAATACGCTCGTTTACGAGCAAGTCTATCGTGCCGGAGCCTGTTCATCCCAGTTCAAAGTCCACGTCTTGCAGAGGAGTTGCGCTATCGCTCCCGAAGCCGGTGACCTCGCCCGTTTCGATCTCGTTGTAGTGCTGGTTCACGCGTGCGCGCTGCACTTTGGCCGAGGTGCGGCCGGATCCGGTGTGGTCCTGCTCGTCCTCCGCCTCAATCGCGGTGCTCGTTGCGCCAGCAAGGATCGCGGCCCGAGCACTCGTGCTGCCGATCGCCGGAGTCTCTATGACTTCCCCGTCAATCGCCTCCGCGTCGACCGCGCCGAGCGTGTCGTCGACGAGCTCACCCTCGTGGATGCGCTCCTCCAGGCGCAGGCCCTTGTGCCCCGCCGCCTCCTCACGAGGCTCCGGAACCAGGTGCGTCTCGTGGACGACCTCCGCATCGACGATGTCCTCCGCGTTCGAGGGTGCCTCGGCCGGATGCTGCGGCTTCTGATACCGGGCGTCGCTGCGGGCGGTGAACCGCTGACCTGCGGTCGGCTTTGCAGGGCCGCGCTTCTCGCGCTCGGCTGCAGCGCCCATGTCCTTGTAGCGCCCGATGTCCTCCGCGACCCGCTCTCGCCAGTTCTCGCCGTACTGGGCGACCCAGGCGGCGCT
This sequence comes from Leifsonia sp. NPDC058194, assembly GCF_042883605.1. Taxonomy (NCBI): domain Bacteria; kingdom Bacillati; phylum Actinomycetota; class Actinomycetes; order Micrococcales; family Microbacteriaceae; genus Leifsonia; species Leifsonia sp. NPDC058194. The sequence continues at coordinate 153,410 of NZ_JBHVVL010000006.1, forward strand.
GAGCTCAGGCTTGAGCCGGTGGGCGATCTCGACGGCGTCGACATACGCAGACCCGTACGCGAAATGCTGCTGGTCTGCGGTCAAGCCGTCAGCCTGCATCGTCGCGAACATCGATCGCACCTTGCCGAATCGGGCTCGGGCCGCCGGGTTCTCCAGCTCGTCCACCACGTCGGGGTACTCACCCACGGACGTAGCGACGAGGTACTGGGACAGGGTGTCGTTCATCTCCTGCGGGGTCTTCGCCGATACCAAGTCGGCGGCGATGGTCTCGGACGAAAGCACGCGGTGCTCATCGACGCCCATCACCGGTCGCAGCCGGAATGAGCCGGAGACGATGGTGCGCCCTTCGTAGGAGTCCACGAAATCCCCGGTCCACACCGTGGCGGTGTCGGTGGTGCCGTTGATGTAGACCTCGCGCGGCTCGCTCTTGGTGTACCGGCCGTGGCCGAGTTCGCTGAACACGCTGGCGAGCGACGGGTCGTGCTCGAGGCGCTGTCCCACGATGACCCGCATCGAGCGAGAGACGTCCTCGCGCGCGATCCCGTCGTCGTCGACATATCCGTACAGCGTGGAGAGGGCGGACTGGTAGCGCTCCTGGATCGCCGCGCGATCGGCGCCGGGCCGGCGCATGTCTGCGTAGGCCGCCTCGGCAAGCGCGACCTCGGTCATCGCGGCGCTCTGTGCGGTGAAGGGGAGGCGGTGGCCACGTTCGGCGTGCTCGATCCGGTCGAGACGGCGCTGCCATTTGCCCGCCAGCTGGTCGCCCTTGCCGCGGCTGGCGAGCTTCTCGAACCGGGACTGGGCCTTGGCGTCCTTCTTCGATTCGCGATCCTGGATCTTCTCCCGGATCACGTCGCCCACCTGCCCGGCGAAGTTGCCCACCTGAACACGGAAGTTCGGGGAGAGCAGCCACATCGAGGCGCCCATGCCGAGCGCGGACACGATGTTCTGGGCGCTGAGGCCCTGCTGCAGGGGTTCGACGCACTGGAGGACCATCATCGAGGCGTAGACCTGATGCATGTCGCTGAGCTGCTTGCGCTGCGTCGCCTGGGTCTGGCCCGTGGCGAGGATGCCAGACCGGCGGAGGCTGTCCATGTACTGTTCGCCAGCACGCACGGTGTCGAGCTTCAGCTTCGCCAGCGGATCCAGCTGGGCCTCACGTTCCAGGTTGGCGCGAGCGGCTCGGCTCGATTTCGCGTCGGCGGCCTGGGCTCCGCGCATCCGGGTCTGCTCCTCCCGGCGGGCTCGACCCTCTTGCCGTGCGCGAACACGCTCATCGGCATCGCCTGCGGCCGCCCTGGCGTTGTCGGCGGGGCGGGTGAAGAAGGTGTCGCGGGCGCCGTGGGTCCGGGAGTTCCGGGCGGCATCCGCGACGGACTCGGCGCTGCGACGCGCGCGGGCGCGAACCCGCTCCCCCAGCGTCGGCTCGTCTTCGATCACCTCGGCCTCGATCATGTCCTCCAGCACGGTTCCCTCCGGGACCACCCCGATGTTGTAGATCGGGATGTTGAGGTTGCGCTGCTTGTCTGCCATGTCATGGTCCTCTGCCGGTCACGGAACAGAGCCGACGCGTTGCGCCCCAGTGTCGGCCCGAGTTTCCTCGTATACGGATGATTCTATCCAGAATGCTCGTAAACCAGCGAATAAAACGACCATGAAACGCGAAGAACCCCACCCCGTTTCCGGGGTGGGGTTCTCTTTTCGCTGTGTCCTACAGCTGGTAGTCGTCGACCTCCTGGCCGGCGGCTTCCGCGATGACGAACTCCGGACGCGGCCGCGGCCGCGGCGCGCGGACCGTCGTCGCCACCGGCGATACGCGTCCGGCCCCGCGCACCCGGGAACGGGTGTCGTGCTCGGCGAGCACATCGCGGTTCGCGAGCACCTTCACCTCGGGCGCCTCGACCTCCAGACCGGCCTCGACCTCGCGCTCCCACTCGGCGATGAGACGCTGGTTGCTGCGCACTGCGTACGGGGCGAAGTGCGCGTTCTCGGAACCGGCGAAGACGTTCTCGCGAGCGGCGGCCGCCGCCAGGACGTCCTCGAACGATCCGCCGTACGCCAGCCGGTCCATGGTGGAACCGGTGCCCTGCAGCTCGCCGGCTTCCGGGTCCTCGATGTCGACGATCAGGCCGTTGCTGCCGGTGAGGGCGGCGGCGACCTTTTCGACGTTCGCGGTGTTCACCGAGACGTTCAGCCCGTCCTTGGCGGTGTAGAGATCGATGAACTGCGACTTCCAGGTCTCGACGTCCGCCTGCACCTCCTTGCCGTTGGAGTCGCGCACGACCTGCCACTCGCGGCCGCCGTCCTCGCTGGGAAGCGCCTCGAGCTTGCGGCCCTTCCAGAGCGCGCGCGCCGGGCCCATCAGCATGTTGTACTTCTGACGGGCCTCCTCCGGGTCGTGCTTGGCCTGCAGCACGGACTGGGTCACCGGGTAGGTGAGCTCGAGCACCGCCTTCAGTTCGCCGTTGCGGAGGGCCTTCACGCCGCGCTGGGAGAACGCACCAGCGATGCCGGTGCCGTGCGACTTGACGGCAGTGGCCATCATGACGCCCTGGTCCTCCACGCGGGTGTGCCGGGTGTCGCCGAGGTCCTCCATCGTCACCGGGTCCACGCCGAGGTGGCGGCAGTAGTCGCCGATCTTGGCCATGGAGCCCTTCGCTCCGGTCTCGATGCAGGCCTCGACCACGCTCTTGACGTGGTCGCCGGCGTCGCCGAATCGGAGCACGGCGTCGCCGTACTGGCTCTCCATCGCCTCGCGGTAGTAGTCCGACAGGCTGCCGACGAGCTCGTGGCGCTGCTCCCAGGCGTCGTAGTCGGTGAGAGCGCCTTCCTCCAGGTCGCTCTGGATCTCGTTCGCGCGCATCTTCAGCTCGGAGAACTTCTCCGCCAGGCCCGGGGCGACCGACTGCGACACCTTCACATCCAGCGAGTCCTGCATCGCCAGCGGGTGCAGCGAGTCCTCGCCGAACTGGCCGAGGTCCAGCAGGTTCGCCTCGATGGTGAGCTTCTCCAGCGCCTGCTGCCTCGCAGCCTCGCTGGTCAGGCGCACGACGGCGACCGAGTCGCCGTCGAAGTCGCCGTCGAAGGACTTGTCCATCACCGGGCTGATCGCCACGCCGGTCAGACGCTCGTCCAGCTTCACCCGCATGTAGCGGACGCCGGCGTCCCGGAGCACCGGGTCGCGCCAGACCAGGACGTAGTCGTCGTCCCGGACCCCGAGCGCCTCGGCCATCGCCGGACCCATCGCCATCTGGTCGATGTCCAGGCGGGGGTCAGAGGTCCAAACCGCGGTCGCCGAGTTCGGCAGCCGCGAGGACATCAGACCCTCCTTGAAGATGTTCCGCTTGCCCGAGAACCGCTTCTGCTTGAGGTCCTCGGTGATCGTGTCGAACGCGGCCTGCGCACGGCGCGGAGCCTCGGCCTTGATGTCCTCCAGGTCGCTGCGACGCTTCGGCGTGAGCGCGGGACCCTTGGTCTCCAGCTCATCCACCGCGAACCGGTACCGGGTAGCCATCTCGTACACGGCCAGGTACTGGTTCGTGTAGTCGTGAGCCGTGCTCTGGCCGTCGTCCAGATCCTGGCCGCTGCGCAGGTGCGAGCTCATCACCGGCAGCTTCCACGTCTTGTCGCTCGCGTTCGGGATCCTCTCCCCGGTCGGGAAGCGCAGCGGGAACGGAAGCTCCAGGTCGCCACCGCGGTCGCCGATGAGCTGGCCGAACTCGGCCTTCATCTTCCCGGCGTTCAGCGTGCCGCGGGCGGTGATCGCGAGCTCGGGCATCGGGAACAGGCGACGCTCGGCACCTTCGGCCAGATCGTCGTAGCCGACACGCAGCGTGCCATCCGGCTCCAGGTCGAGGCCCATCGTGATGAGCATCTCGCGGAAGTTGGCCACCGCCGAGTTGTTCGGACCGTAGAACTCGGCCATCACCTGGTCGGCGCCCTGGGACCCGAGCGCCCAGGCCAGCTGGCTGGATGCCTTGCGGCCGCGACCCTCACGAAGGGCAGCGTCGTCGTAGACGCGGGTGCCGCGCTCGACGTCCTTGTGGGTGACGACCAGGCGCATCTTGCCGAGCGCGTTGTCGATCTCGCCGTGCTTGCCGATGTAGAGGCCGCTGGGCTCCTGCATCAGCTCGCGAGCGGTTCCGCCGTTGAAGCGCGACACCGCCGAGAACGGGCTCATCACCACGTCGAGGTCGGGGTTCTCCTTGAAGATCTCCACCGCCCGGAACAGGTTCTTGTCGTCGACGGTGTCGGCGAGGCTCTGCTGGCGGTCGACGACGAGAGAGATCACGCCCTTGTTCCCGTGCATGTCGCTGAGCTTGTCGCCGGGGACCAGAGGTCGCGGCTTGCCGTCGGCGCCACGGATGGCGTGCTTCTCGGCGAACTCCTTGCTGACCACCATCGGGTCATCGGCCGTCCATCCACCAAAGGTCATCATCGCCACGCCCACCGGCTCCGTGACCGCGGCCGCGTTCAGCAGGTTCGACGCCGACATCTGCTGCCGGTCGTACGGGTCGAAGCGCATCATCTCGGTCTCGGGCAGCTTCATCAGCGGCGTCCGGTCTGCGGGGTCAGCGCTGGGGATGATCTTCCCGGTCTCCGGGTCGACGCGTGCGCCGTCGACCAGATACCGAGTGATGCCCTGGTAGATCGCACCGTTGGTCATCACCGGGTCGAAGAAGCCGTCGCCCTCATCCGTCATGATCGCCATGTTGCGACCACCGGTGAGAATCCACGGGTCGAAGCGGTTGTCGTTGGCCGGGTCGGTGGCCTGCGCCGAGTTCTCGGCTCGCCAGGCGGCGTGGACGGTCGATCCGGAGGCGATGTCGCTCGGGTAGCGCACGCGCCGCGCCTCGGTCGCGAGGATGGCCTCCACCCACTGGCTGCCGAGACCCTCCTCCGTGGCCTTCTCGATGAAGTCGACCTCGTGCCGCACGTCGTACAGGCGGCGGTAGACGCCGTTGAGCGAGGTGGGCTCTCCGACCTCAGTGCGCATCACGAGCATGTCGTTGGCGACCTGGTACTCGATCTGGTCCCGCATGATCTGCTCGTAGCCGCGCAGCAGCGTGCGCTCCTCGACGCTCAGGTCCTCGCCGGCGCGCTGGGCGGCGATGCGTGCCTCGTAACCGGGGACGAAGAGGTAGTTCTCGCCTCCCGCGAACCGGGTGACGACCTCGCCGTGCTCGCCGCGGCCGAAGATCTGCCCGATGTACCCCTTGACCGTCTCGGGCTCGCCGGTGCGGCTGAACCGCTCGGCTTCCCAGTAGGCGATGCCCTGGTCGTCGATCAGCAGCTCGGTCACTCGGCCGCCGTTGCGCTCGATGGCGTAGCCGATCGCACTCCCCATCTCGCTGACGAACGGGTCGGCGATCCGGTTCGGCTCGTCGGCGGTGGCGCGGTTGAACTGCACCAGACGGTGCTTGACGGCCGTGGCGTAGAAGCTCGAGCCCATCAGGTCGTCGCCCGAGATCCCGGTTACCCGCAGCGCCGCCACGATGTCGGCGTTGTTGCGCCAGGTGCCGAACTCGCTGGTCATGTGCTTGGCCACCCGGACCGGGTCGAACCGGCGCTGAACGATCTCGCTGTCGAGCAGCTGCAGCTCGTGCGGCTCGTACGAGCCGATCAGCTCGTCGACGACGTCGGCGGCGTGGTCGCGCACCTTCTGCTCGCCGGAGCCGACGTAGGCGAGGTCGCTGACGAGCATGTCGTGGATGCTGCGAGCCTCCTCGGTGTCGACCTGGAGCTCACCGATCACCCCGACCTTCGCCTGGTACTCCTCCTCGGAGGCGCCGGAGCGCAGCAGCGTCGTCTGGGCGCCGCGCAGGACGTCCCAGTACGAGCGCTGGATGGAGGAGACCTCGTTGTCACCGCTGAAGTCCGGGAACCACTCCCCCAGCACGGCCTCGTCCGCGTGCTCCTCGTACTGGGCCACCAGCCGGTCGACGTCGAGGGCGGCGGCGAGGTTCTCCCGAGCGCTCTGGATCGACTCGCGCAGGTACGCCTCGCCACGCTCGGCGTCGACGAAGAACTGGGCCGTCGCGGTGCGCGCGTTCGCGGAACGGCGAACGAACACCTTCGCGCCGGGCTCCGGGATCTTGCCGTCGACGATCAGGTCCCCGACGACGGCCATCGCGGCCTTGTCGTTCTTCGTGTAGTAGGAATCCTGGACCTTCACGGGGAGCCGGCGGCCCGCCTGCCGGTTCCACTCGGTCTCCTCGTGCGTGCCGAGCTCGCCGATCAGGCCCTTGCCGTCGGCACGCTGAACCGGCTTGCCCTGGGCGATGCGCAGCAGCGCGACGGCCTCCTCCGCGGTCGGCGTGTAGGGCACGGTCTTCTGAGAGCCTTCGGCCTTGACGTTGGTGGAGTAGTAGGTCGAGACTCCGTCGTCGTAGACGCGGCCGACGAAGCTCTCCTGATGACGGGGCTCGGTGAGGCGGACGGAGATCTTGGTCCCCTCGATCTCGGCCTTGATCTGGCCCGGGTTCCGGTCGCGGAGCACCTTGTAGCCGATGCCCTGCGAACGGAGCTCGTCGAGGATCGCTGCCGAGCGCGAGAGCGCCCCCGGCGTCATGAACCGGTCCGGGTTCAGCTGCCCATCCTGGCCGCGCGCTCCGTCGATGACCCAGTCGCGAACGTGGCGGTACTCCTGCTCGCTCATCCGGCTCATCAGCTCGGTCAGACCGCTGGCGTCGTCGTTGCTGAACGCCTCGCCGGCCTCGACCGCCTGGCCGTTCTCGTCGAGGGAGTACAGGCGCAGGTCCTGGGTACGGAGGGTGCTCACGCGCAGAGCGTTCCCGCCCGCGAGCTGCTCGACCTCGCCGCCGAGGACGTAGAGGACTCGGGAACCGGCCTGCTTGACGGTGCTACGGATCGCCCAGCGGGGGTCGTAGGGCGAGATCGGGAGTCGCGGACCCGCCTTGCCGGTCGCCGCCTGCACCGGGGCCCCGTTGGGACCGGTGCGGGTGAAGCCGGCCATGTCGAAGAACGCGTCCTTCATCTGCAGGTACGCCGGCGACTGCGGGGTCATGTCGCCGAAGACGCCCGGGTAGCCGGGGACGTTCTCCTGCATCACGGATTCGATCGCCCGCAGCACCGGCGAGATGCCGAGGTCCGGGTTGTTCATCGAGAGGCCCTCGGTGACGAGCGTCTGCTCCACCTTGGAGCGCAGGTCGCGTGCGGCGGAGACCATGATGATCTTCCCCGTCGCGTCCTGCGTGCGCTCGATCGTCTGCTGGAAAAGGTGCTCGTAGAGATAGCGGCGCATGCCTGGACTACGTGGATCCATGGGTGGTGTCCCCCTCGATCGGTAGGCCGATTCAATCGGCCTCGGTGTGGTTGATCTCCCTATCAGCCTACTCGATCGAGGGGTCTGTTTTCGCTCATTTTCGAGCAGATTATGCGTTTTCGCTATCTCTCATTGCGATCATCATTGCCCGCTCGAACTCGCCACCGGCAAGCTCCCGCCAGCCGTCCAGCGAGGCCAGGAACTCGTAGAACTCTGCGGTGACCTGGTAGCCGGTGAGGCCCTGCAGGTCCTCCTCGGCGAAGACCCGCGATCCGGGGTCCTGGGATGCACGGTTCAACTCCCGCATCGAGTCGGACTCCTCGAGCTTGTCGATGTAGAGCACCCGTCCGTCAGCGGAGCGCAGCGAACCGCCGGCGCCGACGCTGAAGTGCCGGGAGTCGCGCTCCATGTAGGCGCGCGCGGCCTTGTACGCCTCCACGATCTCGCGGTCCAGCGGGTTCTGCAGGGCTGTGCCGTCGGCGCGTACGAGCATCTCCCGGCTGATCTGGCCGCCCGCGTAGAGCAGCGCCTGGCGCTCGGCGGCGTTCGCGGCCGCGGACTCGATGGCGTGCTGCATCTCCATGTCCGCCTCCCAGTCGCCGTTGTCGTAGAAGCCCTCGGGGGCGTCGTCAAGGTCGATGTCGTCGACGTCGAGGCCGGTCTCGTCGGCCACGCTCTCCCGCAGGGCCACGTCCACCAGCTGCATGACCTCGTCGCTGTACACGTCGGGGTCGAGGCGGGCGATGTCGACGTCCTTGTACTCGAACGCTTCCTGGTAGATCACCTTGCAGTTCACGGCCGCCTCGGCCTGCAGCATCCGCTTGGCGAGCATCTTCTCGAAGTCGGGCTGGTTCAGTCGCACATCGAAGTCCAGCGCCGAGCTGAGCGTGGGGATGGTCTGCAGGGTGTACTCGTGGCCCGGGTGGACGATCGTGTCCTTGAACAGCCGCCAGGACATCGGCAGGATCGTCTCGTTGCGGTTCCAGATGGGCGAGTCACCGGCGCGGAAGACGATGCTGTTGCGCTCGGAGAGGAAGGCGAGGTCGTTGTAGCTGATGACCGCCTCTTCCTTCACCGCCATCGTGTAGGAGACCTTGCCCTCCACGTTCAGGCCCTTGATCAGACGCTCGGTGTCCTTGGTGACCGTCTTGGAGTCGCGGAACGCGGTGTGGCGCGTGCCGGACATCTTGGTGAGGGTGTCGATCATCGAGTCGTCCGTGGACTTCAGGTAGATGATGTTCGAGGTGTTGCCCTGGACGATCTTGTCGACGGATTCGCCGTAGACGTCCCTCAGCTGCTGCAGCGTCTGCAGGATGAGGGTGAACTGCTGGTCCTGGCCCAGGCCGATCGAGAGCATGGTCTCGAACCCGGAGATGCCGTGGCCCTCCGACTGCAGGTTTCCGAGCTCGTCGAGCATGAACCGCGTCTTGTAGAGCGGCTTCTGGTCGGCCTTGGTCATGTAGGACTTGTCGAAGTTGAGGTCCACGAGCTGCTTGACCAGGATCAGGATCAGCTTGGCGTACTTCATCAGGTGCGGCGGCGTCACCAGGAAGACGGCCTTCGGCTTCTCGCTGTAGCGGACCATGGTGGAGACGATCGCCTCCGCCTGGCCGAGTTCCTTGTCGGGCATGCCGAAGGAGATGTTCGCGAGTCGCATCTGCGGGTAGGTGGTGTGTCCCGGCTTGAATTCGCCGGTCTTCTCGTCCTCACGCAGTTCGACGAGGATGCCGTTCTTGACGATCTTCTGGCCCGAGATCGGGTCGGTGATGAAGTACCGACCGTTGAGGGAGGTCTGGTTGTCCTTCGTGAAGCGGAAGTGGAAGGTGCGGATCAGCATCCCGGTCTGCGCGTTCAGCAGCCGGAGCCGCAGGTAGGCGACGTCGCCCGCGAAGATGCCCTTGAAGTAGTACCGCGCCCAGCCTTCCCGGGAGACGATGTCCTCGTGCTCGAAGTCGGCACCGAGCGGCTCGGTGAAGCCGGCGTCCGCGTAGGCGTCCCACTTCACCTGCGTGCCGACGAGGTGGTCGCGCTTGAGATAGTTCATGCCGAACCGCACGCCCATACGTCGCGGGAACGAGAGACCGCCGAGGTCGGTGTTCTGCGACGGCGTCCCGGAGGTGAGCGTCGAGATCGTCGGGTCGGTGAAGAAGGACATGGCGGTGATCGCGATTCCGTACACGCTCGCGAGCATCTTCTCTGCCGCGCCCATCGCACGCAGAGCGTTGTCGGCGTTGCTGACCAGCGTGCGCATCGAGTTCTGCGGCAGCCCGGCGGTGGCGTTGAAGTAGAGGGTGAGCATGTCCAGCTCGTCTGCGCCGGGGTTGCCGTCGCTCGCACCCCAGTTGATGGCCTTCTTGAGGGCGACCTCCCGCTCGGCCTCGTAGGCGTCGTCGTCGAACTCGTCGGGGTTCTGGGGGTCCCCGAACTCGCCGCGCTTGGCCCGGGCCTCCAGCAGCTTCATCGGGTTCTTCATCTTCTTCGCCGTCAGCTGCACGAACAGCTGGTAGCAGTTGTAGAGCGTGACCTTGCCCCACATCTCGTCCAACCGCTTGTCGAGAACCTTCGGGTCCATGTTGGTGCGCGAGGCGTACGCGCGGAGCTCGCGCTCCTCCTCGAGGTAGTAGTCGATGAGGCCGTAGGCGGCACGCTTGAACGCGTTGTTCGCCGCGTTCGGCCACACCGGGTCCTCCCCGCCATCGAGCGGGAAGAACACGTCGGCGATGTTCTCCACGTACAGCGCGCACTTCGGTGCCTCGCCCTCGCGGGCCGCGTCGGCCGCCATGCCCAGAGGGTTGTAGATGTCGGTCTTCATCGCGTTGATGAGGTTGAACTGGGTGACCTGGTAGCCGCGCATGGTGGCGGGCACGTAGTTCTTGACCAGCAGCTCGCCCTTGGGGTCGTTGATGACCAGGTTGCTGGGGCGCTTCTCGCGCAGCCACATGTCGATGACCGGCTCGATGTAGCCCTGGCCCTTACCGGCACGGGTCATAGCCAGCACCATGGTGTTCACGGGAGCCGTGTCGACCAGGTACGCGCCGCCCGGACGCTGCACCTCGTATTCGGGCATCGTCCAGTCGCTGTTGATCAAGTCGGCGACGGTCTTGTGCTTGCCGAGCTTGTCGCGGTCGCTTCCGTCTGGGTTGTACGGGATCACGTTCGCGTCGTACTTCTTGCGCAGCTTCTTGTCCTTCGGCATCCCCGACGCGTCGAAGAGCGCGTCCCCGAATGCCTCGTCGATCAGCGGAACCGTGCGCATGATCGCGCGCTCGTCGTCGTCGCGGAGGATCTCGCCTTTCAGGTACTCCACATCGCCGTCCTCGTCGGTCATGTCCTTGTCGGCGCGTACCGAGGTCTCGATCTTCTTCAGCCCCTTGTTCGTGAGCATCACGTGGCTGATCATCGAGCTGAACTGGACATTCGAGTGCGCTCCGGCGTCGGGGAACCAGTCGAACTTGCGCATGACCTCGTCGGGCAGCGCGATGTGCTGATCGCCGGTGTACTGGTTGATGTCGCTGGTGTCGTTCATCAGGTTCTGGGCGTCGAGGTTACGCATGAGGGCCGCGTGCACGAGGCCGAATACGCTCGCGCCCGCCACCAGGGTGATGAGGCCCTTCCAGATTCCGAAGGCGAACAGCTGGGCCATGAACAGGGCCCCGAGCGAAGGCACACCATGCCCGGTGCCGGTTGACGAAGCCCCGGCGCCCTGAGCCTTGGCCTGCTGCTTGGCGATCCACCACGCCGGCGGATTGTCCTGGGCCTCCTTCTCGGTGTTGTAGCAGGGGGCGCCGGCCAGCGGCTTCCCCGCGGGGTCCAGGATCTGGAAGCAGTGGAAGACGGTCGAGCCGTTGATCTCTTGCACCTGGTAGTAGGTGTGAAGCGCGGTGTCGCCGCTTGCGCCGCCACCGCCCAGCGGGCCGAGCATGACCAGCATGACGCTGATACCGGAGACCACGACCCAGGCGACGACCGCGACGACCACGCCGAGGATCGCTGCGGCGACCGTGCGGCTCGTCTTGGTGCGCAGCGGGTCGATCTTGGTTCGGTCCAACTGCTGGTTCTCGAAGACGTCGCGGTTCTTGAGCGTCTCTTCGGCGCTTCGCTCCGAGAGCTTGTCCCAGTTCGTCGCCTTCGGGCTGCTGACCTTGTTCGCCACAGCGCTTCCTATCGTTCGTGTCGTATCCGAGAAGATGCAAGAACGGGACGCGCCGCCTCCAGAGGCTGCGGTCCCGTTCTTGGGGAGGTAGACGGTGTGGCCGGGGAGATCAGGAGCCCAGCCACACCGTCAGTCAGGAGATGAGCGAACCCACCGCGGCCAGGCCGGCGGGGGTGCTCACAGGGGCGGGGATCTGGGAGTGGCCCCACGACCACCCCAGGATGACGCCGACAGCCACCGCTGCGACGGTCAGGACGATGCCCAGAGCGACCAGGATGAAGGTCGCGCGCTTCTGCATGGAGAGCGAGCGCTCAAGCTCTTCCCCGGCCGCCTTCTTGTCGGCCTCCAGGCTCTCGATGCGCGACTTGTACTGGCTCTCGTACTTCTCGCCCAGGGTCTCCACCTGCGATCGCAGCTGGGCGACGAGCTCGCCGTTGGCGCGCACGCGGTCCTGCTCGACCTCCAGCGACGTGCTCCAGGCGGCCTTGCGGCTCTCGAGTTCGCTGATCGCGGTCTCTCGGTTGCGGATCAACTCGGCGTTCAAGCGCTCTTCGCGCTCCTCTGCCTCGCGACGGAGTTCGCGCAGTTCGACCTTGTGCTCGGCCTTCAGCTCCTCCATCCGGTTGACGCGGGCGAGCTCGTCGGCCAGCGCCATCGAGCGGGCGATGTCGTGCTTGCGGTTCTCGTCGATGAACTCGATGAGGCGGTTGTTCCAACGCTCCAGGAGCGCCCGCTCGCCCTCACGCTGCTCGGCCTGGCGCTCGCGCAGCAGCTCGAAGATGCGGTTCGTGCCCACGTCCATGCGGACACGAGCGTCCTTGGTGCGCATCTCCAGGACCGTCTGGCGGTCGTGGGCGTACTGCTCCTCGTGCCGGCGGTCGAGGTCGAGCCCCACCTCAGCGAGATCGCGCTCCAGCTTCGGGCGGTTGCGGTCTTCGTAGACGATGCGGGCGTGTGCGGCTGCCTGCTCGGCGCGGCTCTCCGCGGCGGCGTGGAAGCGCGCCAGGATCTCCTGACGCTGCGCCGCGATCTCCTGCGGTGCCGATGCGCGGTTGGCCTCGAAGTCGCGCTTGGCGCCGTCCATCAGGGCGGCGTACTGGGACCCAGGGGCGTCGGTCGAGACGGCAGCCATCGTGCGCTCGACGTGCAGGGCCGCGGTCTCCACGAACAGCTGTCGCAGCTCGTCGGTGTTGCCCTGGTGCAGCATCGCCAGCTCGGCGTTGGCCTGACGGCTCAGCTGTGCGATCTGGGAGCCGAGCCAGTCGGAGGGGTCTTCGGTGATGTCCAGCGCGATTGCGTCCGCCTCGGTGGCGAACACGCGCTCGAACTCGGCCAGGTCGACAACGAGGTCCAGGTCGTTGCTCAGGAACCGGCGTGCGATCGTGTCGCGCACTTCCTGCTCGTCGACGACGCGGTCGCGGTTCTCCTCGAGGTACTGGAAGTACCCGTCGGCCTCATCCGCGGTGTCGGCGTCGGTCGTGTCGCCCTCGTCGTCGGTCTGCCACGACGTGTCGAACGCCGGGCCGTCCTCGTCTTCGAATGCGGGCTGGTCCTGGGTGAACTCGGCCTCGAAACGCGCCTCGTCGAACTCCAGAGGCGGCTCTCCATCGTCGTACTCGCCCGTGGCGAGGTCGAGGTTGCCCTCGTCGGCGAGAGCCGCGTAGTCGACGTCCTCGTCCTGGTCGAAGCCGAAGGCGTCGGCCAGCGGGTCGACGTCCACCTCGGGCAGAGAAACCGTTGAGGCACCGGCTCCAGCACCAACGAGGGCGAGCTCGGCCTCCGCCGGGGCCTCCACGGAAATCTCCTGCTCGGCGCTGCCGCCGGCCCACGCCCAGACCTCTGGGAGCACGCCGCTCAGCGTGCGCTCTCCGTGAGCGATCGCCTTGGCGTCAGCGAAGCTGGCCTCGATGCCCTGGACGGTGTCGGCGATGAGTGCGTTGCCGCCGTCCTCGGAGCGGAAGACCGCCCAGTAGTACGGGGCCTCGGTGAGCAGGCTGTACTCGTCCATGCGGGCGAGGGTGTCGACGGTGGGGATGATGCCGAGGAACTCGGAGTCGAGCATCTCCCGGGTCGCCACGACCTGGATCTTGTCGGCTGCGATGAGCTCGATGATCGAGCCCTTGGTCGCGTCGCCCTTCTGCTTCTGGTTCAGGCCACCGATGCTGTCGGCCTGCAGAAGCAGGGCGACCCACGAAGTCCCGTTGGGAAGCGCGAATGCGTCATTGCGCTTCATGATGTCGATCGCGGCGCCGATGGCGCTTTCGTTCACGACGCTGGAGAGCAGCTCTGCGGGCTTCCGCTTCTTCTGAGCTGTGCTCTTGTTGCCAGTCGAGGCAGCCTGGGCGTCGTCGACGCCACCGGTCGTCTCGACCTGACCCTTACTCTTGCGACCGAATGCCATGGTCTAGTCCTTCCTGATCTTCTCGTAAACGAGCATATATGACGATTCCGCCATTATCGGTAGGCCGCCCCGGATTGGGGGTCAATGCACGAGCGAGGGCAGCTTCACGACCACGTGCGCGTCGCTCTTGAGCCGGTTCTTGTCCTCGGACTTCAGCTCGCCCTCGATGTCGACCTGCAGAGAGCGTGAGGCCGGGTTCTGGTTGATGAACGCCGCGACTTCGGTCGCCACCTCGTCGGTGAGCCGCGCAATCGCGGCGCGGGCACCACCGGCGTTGGAGTCGGTGTCCGCCTTGTCCTCCACCAAGTAATCGATCACTCGCGGGGCGATGAGGACCCGGGTTCCGTGCTTGGTCAGAACCTCCTGCACGAAGGCGGCGAGTTTCGCCGTCACGATCGTGCGCTGCGTGTTCCGCGAAAGAGGCTGGAAGGGCACGATCGCGTCGATGCGTCCGAGCAGTTCGGGCGGGAAGCGGTTGTCGCCCTGGGTGGAGGTGATCGAGCGCCGGATCTCCTTCATCTTCTCGGCAAGCTCCTTGCCCGAGCCGGTGTCGTCGACGTTGTACTGCGCGATGGTCTCGTAGATCTCCGAGCCGGCGTTGGTCGTCAGCACGATGTAGGTGTTGAGGAAGGAGACCTGGCGGCCGTTGGCGTCCGAGAGCCGGCCGTCGTCGAGCACCTGCAGCAGCATCCGGGTCACCATCGGGGATGCCTTCTCGATCTCATCCAGGAGTACCACCGCGTGGCTGGTGTGCCACACCCGGCTGGTGAGCTCGTGGCGGAAGAGGTCCAAGGACTCGTCGCGTGCGTACTCGGACATGTCGAAGCGGATCAGGTGCTTCTGCACGTCACCGAACATCAGCTGAGCGAGCTGCTTGGTGAGCTCGGACTTGCCGACACCGGTGGAGCCGGTGAAGAGGAAGGAGGAAGCCGGCTTCGTCTTGTCGTGGAGGTCCGCCACGCACAGCTGGAGACGCTTGGCCACGACCGAAGTCGCGAACTGCTGGCTGAACACCTTGCTGTCCAGCTGCGCCTTGATCTTCGCGGCGTCCACCCGGAAGGCGACATTGACGCCGACGGACTCGAGCAGCACGTCGGCCAACAGCGCGGTGTCCATCGGCCGCTTCGCGAACTTGTGCCAGCCGACCATCGAGTCGAGCACCAGGATCGACTTGCGCGGCTGGGTGGAGGCCGGGACGTAGCGATCGGTGTACTCGTGGATCAGCTCGAACATCCGGTCGTCGAAGAACTCCTCCGCGACCCCGTAGCGCTCCGCCATCCCACGCAGGATCTCCACGGTCGTGGCGCGGTCCGGCGGGCTGACGATGATGCGCTGCAGGCGCTCGACCAAGGGCTGGTTCGGCTTGATGAACTTGTCGAACTCATCGTCGGTCGTCGCGGCGATCACCCGGATGCCGCGCGCGCCAGAGGCGGCGAGCACGGGCTTCAGGGCCTCCACGGCCGCCGGGCTCAGCTGCACGATCTGGTGGAACTCGTCGATGAAGAGCACCAGTTCCTGTTCTTCGTCCTGGCTGTAGCGCTCGGCGTCGTCGAAGAGCTGCTTGATCAGCGACGCCATCTCGTCGGCGTTCGTCAAGCCGGCGATCATGAGGGCGAGGTCGACCTCCATGTAGCTGCGCGCGGTGTCCTTGACCGAAGCGGCCTGCACCAGAGCGGTCTTTCCCGAGCCGGGCGGGGCCAGCAGCAGCGCGTTGCAGAGCTCGGGCCGGCTGAGCGCGGCCATCAGCTGGGAGATCTCGTATTCGCGTCCGACGATCTCGCGCTCGGCGGCCTTCAGGGGGGAGCTGAATCGCGCAAGCGCTGCGTACTTCTCGTTGAGCTCGGTCGCTACGAACAATCTGGCCTGCCTCAGATGGGGGTGAAAATGCGTTTTCTGCTGATAAACGAGTGTAATCGTAACACGCGGACGCTGTCCGATTGCGAAAGATGAGCCTGCTCACGCTGTGGGAGTAGGCAGGTCTGCCCATACCGTGGCCCCACCATCTGGGACGAGATTTCATGTGGGGCCAGACGGGCGTCGACACGGTTGTCCCGCCCCTCCACATCTCACAAACACCCAGAAAGGGGATCAGAAATGAGCACCATCCAAGCCCAGGCGGAGATCGTGCAACCGCATCCAGGCGGCTCGATCGTCCTGGACGAGATCCGCGCAGCTGAGACTGCACTCCAGACTCTCGAGTCCACGCTGGAGTCGATGTCGAACGATCCGACATTCCCCTACCCGCCCACGCTGCCGGTCGGTGTCGGAAACCATCCGATGGTGACGCCGGCAACGGCCCCGGGTGACACCGGGGGCGCCGACAACGGAGCTGTCGACAACGTGGACGACATGCTTCCGGCGACCACAGTCCGCTCGCTTCTCGCGGTGCGTGCGGGCCAGCTGCTCGGCTCTGACGCCGAGGTCATCACGCTGCTGAACATCTTGGCCAGTCAGGACCGCTCAAGCGGCCAGGAGCCGTACGCGGTTCTCGCGTTCAGCAACATCGCCTCGACGCCGACAGTTCACTCCGACGCGGACACCGCCACGGACGGAGGCACCCCTCCGTCCTTCGATGGAGGCACTCCCTCAAAGCCGGGCGGCTGGCTCGACGGCATCTCCATCGACGTCGGCGTCTCGTGCGGAGGCCCGAACGCCTCCGCGAACGGCTCGTATGGCGCCGACGGAGGTTCCGTCACCGTCAAGGGCACGTCGGGCGGTCCATCGGGCACGGTCACGGTCAACCTCCCCGGGAAGGGCAAGTAGTCCCAGCCGCTCAGGAGGGCACACCCACTGGTGGCGGCGCGGCTGGCGCCGCCACCAGGCCAAGGCGCCGGGCGCGCTCTACGGCGATGAGCCTGTCTCCCGTGTTCAGCTTCCGGTAGATGTGCTCCAGATGCTTGTTGACCGTGGAGGCGCTGATTCCCAGCCGGGCACCGATCGCGCGCGCGGTCAGGCCGTTTGCGAGCAATCGAAGGACCGAGACTTCGCGGGCGGTGAGGTCCGATTCGACGGCTCGCGCCACCTCGTTCAACCCCCAGGTGCGCTCGATCAGAACGAGCAACGGCTGGATGCGCGTCGCCAGTTGAAGATCCTCGTCCGAGAAGTCGCGAGTGCGACGATTGAACGTCCAGCACGAGCCCGTCCGGGTGCCTTGCGACCCCGTCAGGATGGTGAACTGGAACTCCGATTCATAGGGGTGGAGGAGCAGGTTGTAGGCGTCGGTCCGATGCAACTCCGTCTCGGTGACGACGTCGCTCATCCGACGCGGCGACCTCACGTCCGGTCGTTGGAAGTAGCTCACGATCATGGGGTGATCGGTGACGTGCATCATCGTCTCGACGGCCGTCGCTGTCTGCGCCCCGAACACCTCCGCCGGCCGGCCGATGGTGGTGCCTTGGTCGGTTTCGAAATCGAGGTTGTTCCACCCGAGGGAGTCACAGGGAAATGCCTGGGCTAGCGCCTCGAGCGCGGCTACGAAGTAGTCCTGGCGCGAAACGCCCGGCTGAGCGTCCCAGATCAGCTCGTTTGCAAGTAATTCACCCATCGGCACCTCCCACAGGGTGCACGTCTCGCAGGTCCTCCACGTGGCGATCGGCGACAGATTACATCCCGGCCGGAGCAGTAGGCAATGCGTTCTACCGACAACAGGAAGTCGCGCTTGAACGCCAGGAACCCCCGAGTCATCGCCCCGGGGGTTCCTGAATAGATGGCCGCGTCGCAGCAGCCTGGCGCTTGGTCAGCGCTGGAGGCCAGCGTCCTCCTCGAGCTGCTGGCCGACGGCGGGCAGCGCCTGCTCGGCGAGCTCCGGGAAGCGCGCGGCGTTGCCGGTGGCGACCTCGAGGTCCCGCAGCTCCGGGAAGCGATCCATCCGCTGGGCCACGTCGGCCGCCTGCGTCTGACCGGTCTCCGCCGCCTCGGCGACCTCGACCAGCGCAGTCACCGGCGCTCCGGCTTTGAGGCTGTCGGAGAAGCCCTCCAGAAAGCCCCCCTTCGCCGCCTGCGTGACCGTGAGGGCCTCCTGAGCGCCCTCCCCCAGCTCCTCGTGGCCCAGGACCTCCGCCGTCACCGCGAGATCCCCGATCGGCAGCTGTCGCCGCGCTGCGGGCGTCTCCTGCCGCTCATCGTCTTTGCCGAAGTCGATAGCCATGATCTTGGCCCCTTCCGTTCTTCGAGGGATGCCCCCCGATCGTTGCTGAGATTCCGTTCCATCCCTGGAACGACCGAAGGCCCCGCACCGAGGTTGGAGTCCTCTGGTACGGGGCCTTCGACGGCTGGTTAGCCGAGCTCCGGCTCGTCGGCCGACGCGCCGGTGGTGGCGCCGACCAGCTCCGGCTTCGGCTTCGGCTTGGAAGCCGTGCGGGGCTTGGCGGCCGCGCGCGACTTGGTCGCCGGCTTGGCGGCGGCCTCCTCCACGACGGCTTCGGCCTCGGCGACGACGTCCGCGGCGGGCGCGGTCTTCGCGGCCTCGCGGGCGGCCTTGGCCTCCGCCATCGAGTCGAAGATCTGCTTGCGGATGTCGCGGCCCTGGGCGTCCGGTCCGACCGAGAGCTCGGTTGCGGTGAGCGTCTTGGTGTTCGCGATCACCTCGCTGCCGCTGATCAGCAGGTCGGCCTTGACGCCGTAGATCTTGCCGACGACCTCGTTGGCCGTGTTGGTCAGGTCGACCACGTTGTCGCCAGCGGCCTCCTTGATGGCCTCGAACTGGCCGGCCGAGTAGCGGGCCGAGTTGTTGTAGCCCGAGGGCGACTTCTCGTCCTTCTTCGACACCAGCTGGAGGGCCGTCTGGCCCGGGGCCCGGCGGTCGCCCGGGTGGATGCGGGCGTCGAGGTAGTGCGTGGTGACCTCGCCGTCCTTCTTCGCCACCCGGTTGTCGTACGCGATGACGACGAGGTTGACGTCCTTCATCGCGCCGGCGCCGTGGGTTTCCTTGCGAAGATCTGCCATTTTCTTCTCCTGTGCGTTCGGGTCGGTGGCTCACCGCCGGTCCGACCAATGTTGGTTTAGGTAACGCGCCAGTCCCGAGAAGCCCCCTCGTTTATGACTCTCTGACGATATCACGAAGTGCTCGTAAACGTGTAGAAATGACGAAAACACGCGTTTACGAGAATTTGTCAGCGAAGTTCACCTGAGCGTGTCGGCTGCTGGTTCTCCGGGCCGTCCTCAAGCACCGGCTGGCGGGCGACCTTGTCGACCTGGGCCGTGACCTGCTCAGCGAGGTCTGCGCTCAGTCGTACCGTGCGGCTGCGACGGGCGATCACGCGCACGCGCGCAAGCTCGGCCACGTGGCTCTGTAGGAGCCCGCCGGCGTCGGCTGAGATCTCGTCGGCGAGCTTGACCATGCTCTGGACATCGCTGACCGGAAGCTCGCTGACAGCGTCCTCCTGGCCGGATGCCACGAGGTACGCCACCGCGGCGTCGAGTGCCTCGGATCGACGATCTGCGGCTGCCCGGAACGCGGCGAGGGTGCGCTTGCCGACCTCGACGTCGGTCGAGAAGTCGAAGCGCATGTGGTGCAGGTCCAGGCCCTTCACCTCCTCGAACGTGTGCTCGGCGCCCGGGGTGATCTGGGCTGCGTCACGACCGGTCGCCGGGTCGCTCAGCACCTCCAGCTTCAGGCCCTTGCCTGCCAGCTGGACGCGCAGGTCGTCGACCTTCCCGGCGTACGTCGTGCGCATGCGGCGGACGCGCTCTTCCAGTACCTTGACGGCAGCAGCGTCCCCTCGTGCGACGAGTCGGCCGCCGGCCTGGCCGTAGATCTCGCGCCCGATGCGCTCGGCCTCGTCCTCGTTCTGCGTTCGGCGCAGGGACTGGTCGCGTCGCATCGACTCCAGCGAGATGACGCGCTCACCGTATTCGGCGACCTCGTTCCACTCCGTGTACCACTCCGCGGTCGGCGGCGTGAACCGCAGGAAGCTGCGGTATTTCGATGCCACTCGCGCGTGGTACTCCTCCTCCTCGAGGTAGAAGTCGTAGACAGCGCGTGAGGCCTCGGATGCCCGGCCCTCATCGTCCGCGGCCTCCCAGGCCCGGACCTGCTCGTGGTAGTGCTCTCGTCGTTCCGTGTGGTGCTCGAGGCGTGATGCGAACGAGCGCATCCGGAAGCCGAAACCGACGAGGTCGTCGTCGTGATTGTCGCTGTGAGCGCGCTGGGCCAGCGCTTCGTAGTCCAGCCCCATCGCATCGAGCATCGGCGTGCGCACCCGGAGCGCGTCGGGCGGGAGCTGCCGCAGCAGGGCGTAGACCGAGTTCACACTGCGTTCGATGATCTGGTCTTCGCCGCGCTTAACGAGCTTGCGCCACTCGTCGGCGTTGAGGCCTTCTTCACGGCGGCGGTGGTCGGCATAGGCGCGTACGTCCGCCATGGCCTGAACCATGGGTGAGCCGTCACGGTCGAGGACCTCCCGCACGAGCTGGTGCACGATGCGGTTGGGCTTGCGCATGGCGAGGTTGTTGGTGCCTGCACGCCAGAGCCGGCGGTCTTCGGGCAGGCAGGCGAGGAGGAACTGGGGCAGAGACTCGCGCAGCATCTGCTGGTGGGCCCAGCGCTTGACGAAGGTCGTCACGTTACGCCGCTCGTAGCCGATCGCGCTGGTGAGGTGCTTGACCGTCTTCTTCTCGTCCAGCCAGGCGTCGACGCCTCGGCGCAGCAGACTCTTGGCGCGGGCGCTGATCTTGCCCTTCTGCGAGCCGTCGGCGGTGAGGTGGCCGGGGCCGGCGTCCACCATCGCGAGGTGGCAGTGCACGTGCTCGGTGTCGACCTGGATGACCGCGACGTAGCGCAGGTCGTCATAGAGGGTGCGGCCCATCCGGTCCAGGCCGTGCATGACCGCGAGGCGCAGCTTCATCTGGTCGATGTGGCCGCGGTAGTCGCCGCGCTTCTCGCAGACGAAGTCCTCCGGGATGATCTTGTGCTTGCGCAGGTACTCCTGGTCGAAGGAGAGCACGGTCTTCATGACCGTGTGGCCCTGCTCGAAGAGCCCCTGGATGTCGGCGCTGGCGCTCTGCAGCTGCTCGTGGGAGAGGGAGACCTCGTCGTACCCGAACGCGACGCCGCCTTCACCCTGAGCGGCTGCCATCCGGCGCTTGAGGGTGTTCCGGTCGCGGACGCCGATGCTCTCGCTGGCGTCCTTGCGTGCCATGTAGCGCAGGATGAAGTCGTCGGTGCGCTGACGACGGATCGGGGCGAGCGATTCGGTGGCCATCTCGCGGGCCATGTAGCGGGTCACATAGTCGCCGGGTGTGCCGCCGCGCGTGCCCTTCTTGCCCTTCCTGGTGCGGGAGGGCAGCGGGATCGAGAACTCGTTGACGATGACGACGTCCTGCTTCAGTCCCATTCCTCTGGTCCTCTCCCTGCTTGCGTGCTGTGCGGATCTCATCGACGGAGGGGTCCGCTCCCGGAGCGTTTGCTCGGTGCGGACCCCTCGTCGTGTCTGGAACCTCGATTACAGATTCGGCTCCGCGTGGTCAGCGCGGTCGGTCGCCTCGTCGGCTTCGAGTTCGGCGCGGATGCGCGCCGCCCGGCGCTCTGCGGCGATCCGGTGGTCCTCAGCGTCGGTACCGGCGAGGTGCAGCGCGAGCGGCTCCAGCTCCGGCTGCGGTTCGGTGAGGTCCAGGAAGCCATCCGCGGTCAGCGCCTCGGCGGGGACCAGCGGCTCCTCTTCGGGGGCCTCGAACGAGAGCTCCGGCTCGATGGTCTCGTCCAGGACGGTCTCGGCTTCGGCCTCCTGTGCCTCTGCGGCGAAGTCGCTGGAGAGAACGTGGTCGACGCCCGGTTCGACGCGGGAGAGGTAGACGTCTGCGGCGCTGCCGGGGACGATCGCCTCCTCTTCCGTCTCGTCCACGATCTCCGGCTCGACCGGCTGCTTCGCAACGATCTCGGACACCAGGCGGCTGAATACGCCCGCGGGGACGATCGCGCGCTGCTCGGCCTCTGCCGCTTCCACAGCGATAGCGGCCGTCGCGGGCTGGCGGTGCTCCTCGAAGGACATGTCGCTGAACACGTCGAGGCTCGCTCCGGGGTTCTCCAGCGCTGCGGCGACGGCCTCGGCGGATGCCTCCCCCGCCTCGGGCTCAGCGGTGAAGTCGGGGAAGTACTCGGAGAGCTCGTATCCGCTGTTGGCCTCGTCGAGTTCGAGTGCGGTCTGATCGTGCACGTTCATGAACACCACCGGCGGCTCGTCGGAGAGTTCCGGGGCGACCACGAGGAAGTCGGCCTTGCCAGGGAGCGTCCACGGGATGCCCGACATCTCGGCCGGAACCCGGAACGCCTCGCTGAAGTAGCCCTTGCTCACCAGCGCGGCAAGCTGCTTGTGGTTGAAGTCGTAGAACGCGTCCACCGGGAGACCGGCGCCGCGACGGTAGGTCAGTTCGCTGACGCCGTACGGCAGCTCGACCGCCGGACGGGCCTCGGTCAGCTCTCCGCGCAGGTGCAGGTACGGGCGGTAGTTGGCCTCGGGTCCGTAGTGCAACAGCTCGACCAGCTCCATCTCGACGGTGCTCTCAATGGGCACGCCGGTCAGTGAATCGGAGTGGATCTGCTCGTTGTTCGCGATACGCCCGAACCAGGGGTCGCTCACCTTCAGTGGTGCGATCTTCATCTTCGTCTCCTCGAATCTGTGGTGGGGCGGATCAGGCGGTCTGGGTCTTCTTGCGCCGCGACGAGGCAGCCTTCAGGCTCACCGGCGCGACGACGGCGTGCTCGCGGCCGAACGCCCAGCCGGACACCTGCTCGATCAGGCGTCGGCGCAGGCGCCAGAGCTTCGTGATCAGGACCACCACGAGCGCGAAGAGAATCGCGATCAGGAACAGTGACGGCGCGATCCAGACCGACAGGATGGTCTCGATGGGCATGGACATCGTGATGCCGCTGCCGGCTTTCACGAAGCCGAGGATCAGGGGGACGACGCGGATGGCCGAGAAGAACACGATCACGTAGCAGACGACAAGGAACAGGAACAGCGAGGCGGTCTTGGTGAACAAGACGAGGCCGACCGGCTTCAACTTGGACCGAAGGCCCGTGGTGCGGGTGCCGCTCGTTGCGCTCGTGTTGCTGCCCATCTGCTGATCTCCTCGTGGCTTTGCTGGTTTACCTGCGAACATGCGTTTTCTGCTCGTCTATGAGGAAACTCTATCAGGTGAGCGCGATTCTCTCTCGCCCCGTGAAGGGGGTAGCCGCGCCGTGTCGGGGGGCTCCGACACGGCGCGACAGCGGTCAGCCCGAGACGCGGGGCTGGGTCGTTGAGGCGAACCCGGTGAGTGCTGTCACCTTGTTCTCGCCGTTGATGGTGATGAGGATGGTCGCGACGCTGCCAGCAGTCCCGAGTCCGTCGCTGGACTTCGCCTGGACGTCGACGAGCGCGAGGTAGTTGTAGTTCAGCGCGTCGACTGAGAGCAGCTTCACCGTCGTGTCCGCCACCTCAGAGTTCAGGCCGGCGGCGTCGATATAGGGGTACTGGTTGCCCTGCTTGTCGACGTTCACCGGAGCCTTCGGCAGGAACGCGGTCATGAAGCTCGAGTCCTCGCTGAGGCCGGTGATGCGCATCGTGCTCGCCCGGGCCTCGCGGTAGGTCGCGTCGCTGTTCCAGGTGAACACGCGGTGCACGAGGTCCTCGATGTTCGCCGTGTCGGACGTCACGCGGCTCCCCTGCGCGCCCGCCGAGGCGAGCGAGCTCGTGGACTCCAGCTTGCTCGTCGTGGCCTGCGCCGCAGCGATCTTGCTGTCGAGGCGGCTGAGCTGCGCCTTCTGCGAGTCGAGGGAGGTGTTCTGGTTCGCGGCCGTCACCCCGCCGACGATCGCCGTGGCGATGAGAATCCCGCCGGCGACCAGCGGGAACACCGCGTTCTTCAGCTTGCCCATGTCACTTCCCTGCCGTCTGGAGTTGGGTCGCCGTGTTGGAGGCGAGCGTGGTGGTGCCGACCTTCAGGCTCCCGAACTTGCCCTGGTCGACGTAGTAGCTGGCAGTCGCCCACGCCAGAAGCGCGCCGGTGCTCGGGTTGCTGTCCAACCACGTGGCCTCGAAGACTCCCGGCGTCTGGGTGGCGACCATCGAGGCCAAGGCCCAGCTGGTGGTGCTCGGGTCGGCCACCGGGGAGGATTCACGGCCCTGATGCGCGACGAACCACGGGAACCGCGGGTCGATCTGGGTGGCTCCGAAGGGCAGGTACGATCCCGGCGAGTAGGCCTGTGCGGGATCTGCGACGAATGCCCGCTCGACGAAGTACGGTTCGAGGAGCTTCCGGTGCTGCACGGAAGCCAGGAAGGCGGGACCAGGGGCTCCGTTGGTAGGTGCCTGCTCGGTGTTCCCCTGGAACAGGATCGCGGTGAACTGCTGCTGCAGCGCCGCCACCTCTCGACCCTTGACGGCCGCGGCGGCGAGCTGAGCATTGAGGTCGCTCGCGTACTTCGACGCGGCCTTCTGATCGGCCGCGGGGATCGCATCGAGCTGACCCTGGGCCTGGGCGATCTGCTGCTGCAGGCTCTGGCCGGCGAGCTCGAAGGTCTGAGTGCCCGAGGTGGTGGCCACGCCGATCGCCCCGGCTCCTACGAGCAATGCCACTCCGAGGCAGAGCGAGACGACCTGTGCACGGCGCCCTGACGGTGCGGCCGCCTGCTTGCGCGCGCGACGCTCCGTCAGGCGGCTCTCGAGTTCCTCCGGGGTGACCTTGTTCGCGCGGCGTGCGCGGTTCTTCTCCTGAAGGGCGCTGATCTTGGCGTCGAGGTCTTCTCTCGTCAGCCTCGGCTTGGTCTGGTTCGTCACTTCTCTGCTCTCCGCTGTTCTAGGAGGTGGCCGGCTGGGTCGTGATGAGGTCGGTCACGTCGACGAAGACGTAGTCGCCGTCTTCGAGGGTGGATACCGGAATCGTCGTGGCCTCGGTGCCAGCCCCGTTGGTGCCGCACGCGGCCTGGCCGATGATCGCCTGGTCGCCTTGGATGCCGAGCACCACGAAGGTGTGCCCATCTGCGCTGGTGATCCCGGTGGAGCCGACCGAATACGCCGTAGGGACCTTCGTCAGGGCCTTGCCCATCATCTGCGCCATCGACCCTGCGGTGTCCTTCCCGTTGCCCGGCGCGTACTGCTGGAACGACGTGTACTTGTTGACGAAGTAAGTGGAGAACCCGACGCAGTTGTCGGCCTTGCCGTAGCCGCAATCGCCCGGCCCGCCGGCGCCGTAGCGGTTGTCGAGGAACGACTCGCCCTCCTGCTTGTAGAGAGCCATCAGGGCCCGGGCCTCCTCGAGGGTGAGACCGCCAGGCTTCGCCATGACCTGCCCGGCGCCCGTCTGCAGGCAGTTGGCGCGGATCGCGGCCGCGCGGCCGGAGTTCGCTCCGGTGACCGTGGTGCCTGCCTGCGCGAGGATCGAGTTCGCGAGGGCCTGATCCTTCGTCCAGCCGCTGAAGAGCCCCATCCACTTCACGGCGTTGTCCGCGCGGCGCTGGGCCATCTGGTCGGTGTCTGCGGAGACCTCCCAGACGCGGTGGAAGTAGAGCGCGGCCGCGCTCGGTGAGCCCTGCGAGGTGCTGATCATGCCCTTGACGATCTGGACGCTGTTGGGGTTGTCGGCCGAGATCATGAAGCCGAGCTGCGCCTGGATCGTCCACCAGTCGATGCTGCGTGCGGATGCGTAGTCGCGCAGATTCTGGTTGCGGCCGAACGTCCACTGGCCGAGGCCGATGCCGTTGTTGGTGTCGGCGGCCTCCGCCTGCTTCGTGGTCGTCATCTGCTGAGGGGCGCTGAAGTCACCCTGCACGCTGGTCGGGTCGACGCCCGATTCGGCCTCCCAGTTGCCGAGGATGCCTGCGATGTTCTCGTCGGGCATTCCCCAGGCGCTGAGCACGCTGTAGATCGTCTTGGCATTCGTGAGCTGCTGGGCGTCGACCGTGGGGTTGGAGCCGTCGACGTTGGCCAGAGCCTGCTGCGCGTTCGCCTGGCAGCCGACCGTGCCGTCCTTCATCGCCAGCGCGTTGCCGCTAGAGACACCCGTCACCAGGGAGACGGCGACCA
Source organism: Leifsonia sp. NPDC058194 (assembly GCF_042883605.1). Lineage (NCBI taxonomy): Bacteria > Bacillati > Actinomycetota > Actinomycetes > Micrococcales > Microbacteriaceae > Leifsonia > Leifsonia sp. NPDC058194. Next base: position 179,251 of record NZ_JBHVVL010000006.1, read on the forward strand.
CCGCGACAACAGCTCCACCTGCGACGAACGAAGCCGTCCCGGCGACAGCCGCGCTGATCGCGCCTCCGAGGGCCGAGCTCACAGTGGCGCCGACCCCCATCACCACGCCGACGGCCGTCTTCGCGACAGCCAGCGCGAGACCGACTGCGAGGCTCCAGAGGTTCGCCGCGATCGCGTAGAGGCTCATCAGCAGGCCCTTGAGCCAGTTGATGAACATCGCGAGCAGCAGAATCTGACCAGCTGCACCCGCCACGGGGACCGCCGCCGCGGCTCCCGCTGCCCTGCCCGCACCCGAGGCCTTGGGGGCTGGGTTGTCATCGTCCGGAGACGATCCTTGGGCCGTGGAGGTGCCGCCTGCGCCGAGCGCTGGGGTCTGCGGTGGCTGAGCGGCGTCTTTGCTCGCGTCTGTGGCGTCGCTCTTCGCGGGAAGGCCCGTCGGCGAGCCGGCGTCCTGGCGGGCGATGGACTGCGCTCCTGCGCCGACCTTGCTCACGTCGGCTGCGCCAGGTCCCAGGGACCCGAGCGATGCGAACCCGCCGGCTCCTCCGATGGGGTTATCGGCCATCAGCTCGTCCTCTCCTCGTCAGTCGGTGTGCACGCCGGTGCGGCGTCTTGGTGGTGTGCTCAGTAGATGAATAGGGACTTCTTGGCCTCGTTCTGGGAGGCACCCTCTCGAACGCTGCGGAGCGCGACCTCGAGGTTGATCAGGGTCGAGTACGAGTCCACCTGGTAGGCGACCTTGTGCGTGTAGTAGTCCTGGTAGGCCTGGGCGAGGTTGTTGCGGATGTCGATCAGCGGCTGCATGACCGCATCAGACGTGCCGTAGTCGCTCAGCAGCCGACCGTTGGAAAGCTTCCACTCGAGGCTGTTCGGTTGCAGGGTCCCGGTGCTGGCGTCCTTGGACAGCGCCGCCTTGTCGGCCAGGAACGTCACGTAGGACTGACCGGCGGGGACGATCGAGTCCAGGTAACCCTGGGCGACGCTCCCCGAGCGCCAGTCGAAGTTGAAGCCGCTCGGGCTGACCCATTTGGTCTTCAGCGCCAGAGTGGAGGGAGCGCCTGCGACGGTGGCCTTGCCAGTCACCACGTCGCCGGCGATCTGATCCGGCACCTTCGGGAGCACGAGCGATATCCCGTCGACGTTCACGCGAGCCGCCTCCGACTGGTACTCGGCGATCCGCGCCTGATCGACCTGCAGCTGGGCGAGCTGGCCGTCCATCGTGTCGCGGATCGTCTTCTCCTGCGGAGCGATGACGAGGCTCGCGTAGATGGCTCCGGGGTCGACCGTGTTGCTGTCGAGTGCGGGGGTGACCTTCGCGCCGGACGCTCCCGGGTTGAAGTAGATTCGCCACTGGTCGAACTGGAGGAACGACTTCTGGCCCTTGAGGTCGTCGCGGAGCTTGCTGCTGTCGCTCGGCCGGTAGACGAGCTCAGAGTTGGCGCGCATGGTGAGGTTCAGGACCTGCTGCGGGAACGGCTGGTCACTGTCCAGGACCATGGCCATGTACCCGGTCGAGCCGAAGACGTCGATCTGACCGGTGACCTGAGTCTTCAGTGCTTCCTCGCCGAGGCTCACGTTCGAGCCGGTGAGGAACGCGCGATACTTCGCTGCGTTCGCCGACATCGAGCTGGTGTCCTTGAAGTGCCACAGCACCATCGCACGCGTGCGGTGGCTGTTGACGTAGACGCCGTCCACGGCACCCTCGACCTGGGTCTTCGAGGTGTTGAACGACTTCACGTACAGGGTCGTGGCGTCCATGGTGGACTGCTGGTTGGCGATCGCTGACGCCGAGGCGCCGCCGAAGAGGGCCACGGCAGTGACGGCGATGATCGCGAAGAATGCACCGAATCGCTCGATCCCGTGGTGCGAGTCGAGTCGCAGCTTGGCCGCGATCCCCTTCGCCGTGTCCTTGGTGCCCATGTCCCGAGCCTTTCTATTGCCGCTGTGTCGTGAGGTCGTGCTGCGCGAGAGAGGGGGTATCCGCGGGACAGGAAACGGGGTCGACGGCTACTTGCCGTCGACCCCGCATCTATGCGTCGCGGATCCCGGGTTGGGCTAGCGCCCCAGTCCGAGCGTGCCCTTGAGGATGATGAAGCCGCCGCCGAGGTCCTGGATCGTCTTCTGGCCTCCGGAGGCGATATCGGTGATCAGGGTGATGCCGCCGGTCATCATGGCGCCGCCGACGATGATCATGAGGATGATCTTCACCCACGGCTCGCCCGCGCCGTTCTGGTGGCTGCCGAAGAACTTCTTGATGATCAGCACCGCGGCCCAGACAACAGCGGCCAGGCCGAGCAGCGTGACGAGGCCTCCGCCGGCGAGCCCGAGGTAGTTCTTGCTGTTCGCGAGCGCCGAGATCAGGTCCCAGCTCGCCGTCGGCAGGGTCGGGGCCATGTGGCCACTCACGGCGTTCTCGATGATGGCAGTGGTGGTGGTGCTCATGCGCTGTCCTCGCTCTTGGTTTCTAAGGTGTGGTCCGCGTGGAGCGTTGCGCCCCAGCGTCTACATTACATGTTTTTTTGTTGGTAAACGAGCAGAAATGTCCCTTTTACGGGGGTGTGTCTTGGGCCGGTGACCACCTGCTTGATCGTGGTGGTCACCGGCCAGTGCGCTACCGAGTCCCGCTCTTGTCCGTCTCGGACTTCGACCCCTGCGGGGCCGAGGACCTGGGAGCCTGAGCCATCGGTCGCGGAGCGCGCTGCGGCGCCGGCTTCGGGGCTCTCGGTGCCTTCGGCTGCGGCGCGGTGGGGGCGGCCTTGGGCGCCTTCGGCTGTGGTGCGGCCGGGGTGGCCTTGGGCGCGGGCTGCACCTGCTGCTTCGGCTGCGGTGCGGGCTGCACCTTCCGGGGAGCCGGGGGCGCGCTCTTCGGCTGCGGCTTGGCGACCCCACCAGCCTTGCCACCCCCCACGCTCCCCGCGGCGCGGGAGACCGCTCCACCGGCCTGCGAGACCTGGTTGGCGGTCGCTGCACGCTGCGCGGAACGCTGAGCGGCTTTCGGGCTCGGCTTGTCGAGCGTGCTGCGTCCCGCGTTGGCGTTCAGCTGCTTGGCCTGCTGAGCGGCCGCGGCCGCCTTCCCGCCCTGCTCGAGCGCCTTGCCTCCGGACTTCGCGGCTCCGGCGTAGTCCCCCGCCACGCCCTTCCCGGCTGCGACTGCGCCGTTGCCGACTGCCTTCGCGCCGGCGGTGCCCGCCTCGAGGGTCTTCTTGTCGGCAGCCTTGTAGCCGGCAGCGGACTTGTCGATCGACTCGGACGCAGAACTCATGGCGTCATCGCCGACCTGGGGCGCGCGCATCTCGCCGGGCTTGGAGAGCCCGTTCTGCTCGACGCTGCGGCCGAGAGCGACCTCGTCCTTGACCGCCGAGCCGTCGCCGTTGCCCGAGGGCAGGCCGCTCATACCGGACCCGGGGTCACCGTTGCCCTCGGCGCCCTTGACCGATCCGGTGAGCTCGAGTTGGCCATCGCCGCCGTCAGGGCCGGGGTCGGTCGAAGTCGTGCCGCCGGCGGTGGCGACACCGTCCGGGCCGCCGGGCTGGTTGGCGCCAGGGAGCTGGTTCCCGATAGCGCCCTTGTTGCCGCCGGTCATCATCCGGTTCGCGGCGGCGGCACCGGCACCTTGGGCCAGGCCACCGGCGAGGGCCGGCGCGAGCTTGCCGCCGCCGGGCATCCCGACCTGGGTGTCCATGAACTTCTCGACGAGCTTGGTCACGGCCTCCTCGATGGCCTTCACCAGGACCTTGCGGATCCGCATGGCCAGGACGGTGAAGGCGATGACGCCGATGATGGAGAGCAGGCTGACCACCAGGCCGAACCCCCAACCGCTGACGAGCCACGCCACGAAGCCCGCCACGGTACCGCCCGAGCCGTTGTTCAGGAACGTCGCGAAGGGCATCTCGATGATCTGCGGCAGCGAGGTCAGGAACTGCTGGACCAGCTGGTACGTGAAGATCGTTACGACGACCTCCAGGATCAGCGCGACGGAGTAGACCACGACCTTCGCGATGGCCGCGATCGCACCGAGCGTGGCGAACGGGACAGCGGTCACGATCTGGAACGAGCGACGGATGCTGGCGAACAGCAGCGTGAACGAGTAGCCGAGACCGATGAGCACGAACGCCCCCAGCAGCACGGCGGCGTTCAGCCAGTACAGGAAGCTCATCGTTCCGGTACCGACCTGGTCGACGGAGTTGTGGATCGACCGGGTCGCCTCGGAGGCGACATTCGAGGAGGAGTACATCCGCATCGAGGTCGAGTCGAAGTCCGTGTTCAGGTAGTTGTACATCGCCAGTGGCGAGAGGTTGCACGCGCGCGGGGCTCCGCCGGAGACGTTCACGATGCTCGTGCCGCTCCACGCGCAGTTGGCAATCGCCGAGGTGAACTTCGTCACCCCCGCGTTGTCGGTCGCCCGAAGGCCCGTCCCCGGGGTCACCGCGACGAGCGGATTCTGCGTCGGATCGGCGCTGTTGAGGGCGTTGGCATCGCCGGTCAGGTTGTCGAACCACCCTTTGACCGTGCTCGCGTTCGAGTTGTAGTAGTCCGACTGGCTGAGGTCACCCTTGGCGATCGTCTCGAACGAGGCGGAGGACACCTGGGAGCCCTGCATGTACCGCCAGAGCATGTCGACGGTCTTCGCGAACGTCAGCTCCGGAGTCGCGGCGTCAGCGCTCCCACCCTGCATGATCTGGTTCGCCCAGCTCGCGTCGGAGCTGCCCGAGGAGACGATCGGGCTGAGGCCGATCGCGAGTGACTGGTTGTTGATCGCCAGAGCCGTGTTGCGGATGTCGGACTGGGCCGTTCCGCTCGGCTGGGACGAGGAAGGGTCCCATTCGATGACGGCGTCGGAGGGGATGGCGAGCCGGCTGTTCATCGCCCAGTTCTCGAAGTCGACGTACGTGCTCATGACCACTCGGGCGGATCCGGTTCCGCCCGATTGCGTCGCCGTGGCCATCGAGTCGAGCATGCCGGTGTACATCGTGCCCAGGAGAGGCAGGCCGATGCCGATGAAGACGACGCGGATCAGGATCTTCTTGAGCGCCCCACCTCGGTCCATCTTCTTGAACATGAACAGGGAGAACAGCAGCACCGCGATGAACAGCGGCACCATGACCTGCCAGGACAGCGCGTTGAGCACCTGGTACCAGCCGCCGATCCAGCTGACGAGTCCATTCAGCGGCCCGACGTCGGGCGAGCCGTTGCCGACCATACCGTTGGCCAGGTTCGGGGAGATCGCATTGACGGCGGCGAAGAACAGCTTGAAGGGGTTCAGCAGGCTGAGGACACCGATGATGGCGTTGAAGACGAAGTCGACCGCACCACCCATGACGAACAGCAGCATGATGAGGCCCCCGCCGAGCCAGTTCATGAACCCGACGGAGAGGCCGGTGCTGGTGCCATCGAGGCCGAGGCCCTTGAGGGTCGCACCGAAGTGCGCGTAGTTGACCATGCCCTGGAAGTTCGTGTTCGCGTAGCTCGATGAGTCTCCGGAGCCGCGCATCTGCAGGGTGTCGTATCCGATCGCATCGGAGGACCCCGAGAGCTTGGATGCGAGCCACCCGGAGACGGAGCTGAAGTCAGGGTCGGCATAGCCGAGCAGGGATCCTGCCGAGCCGGGGTCCTTCATGAAGGACGTCCAGCTACCGCTGAACTTCATCGAGCTGTCCGGCTGCTGCACGGTGGAGAAGAACGCGGTCGTCGAGGACGCGACCTTGTAGAACGAGTACTGCATCGAGTCGTTGTTGTTCGAGCCCGAGCTGTCTGCGAACGCTGCGGTGGCGCCGAATACGCCGACGAACGGCAGCAGCAGCAGCATGCCGAGGGCCAGGAGCCGTCGCGGCCCCCAGAAGCGCTTCCGGGTGCGCGGGCTGGCGGTCTTCATCCGACGCTCGTCGCCGGCGCGGCCCTCGCGCAGGAAGGCCAGGAGGCTGCGGGGTGCCCCCTGGTTCTTCGTGGTCTCCGTCATGGTCTGTCCTTGCTCGTCGTGTCGTGACTGGGTGGTTGCACTCCGGTGACTCTTCATCGCGTCGGGGCCATGCGTGTCGGGGATTCCGCGGGTGCCTCGTGCCCGCCGGGAAGCGCCCTGGGCCGCATCAGCGGTCGCCTCGGGGCTTCCGTCTGGGTGGGCTCCGAGGGGCGGACAGCAGCGACCGGCAAGCGTGTGGCTCGTCGCGCGGCCGCGGCCTGCTGCGCGGCCTCGATGCGGGCACGCTGCGCGGCTCGGGCGGGGTTCACTCCGAGGGCGAGGTCGAGGTGGAAGACCACGTTCGTCACGCCGCGGCGCAGGTACGCGAGGCCCTGGCCCTTGGTGGTGACCAGTCGCTCCAGGTCCGGCGGGATGTCCTGGGCGAGCTGCTTCTGGTAGGCGGCGATCGTGTTCTCGCTCATCGGGCCGAGCACCGTCCAGTCGGCGCGGTCGAAGCGGTTGAACGCCGCGTCCGCGAGCATCTTGTCGATGTCGTTGTAGAGGTACGCGACCCGGCCGCCGCGCGCGAAGAGGCGCTCGAACTGAGTGGTGATGTACTCCTTCACGCGAGCGTCGATGTACTCGGTGCCGTGGATGATCACCGTGTCGCCGAGCCCCAGGTTGTCGACCGCGAAGCCGACCGTGTTCACGAGCTGGGCCATGGCGACTCCCTTTCCTCGGCGCAGCAGCTTCGAGAAGTCGTAGAGCACCCGGCGTGCCTCTTTCACCCCGTCGATCGCGTCAGCGGTGAACGTGTTGAAGAGGTCGCCGTTGTTGTCGAGGAGGTCCTTGAAGACGAGCCGGAGCACGTTGTACGCCTTCAGCATCTGGTCGTCGCGCGCCGTGCTGTTCGCCAGGGCCCGGTACTCAGTGTCGAAGTAGGAGACCAGGTCTTGCAGGCGCGGCAGCTGACGGTGCGGCAGGTTCACCAGGCGCAGACGCTCCCGGTTCTCCTTGGCGTTACGTGACCACATCCCCTTGTCGAGGTAGAAGGTGGTCAGCGTCTCCTTGAGCGAGCCGCGGATGATCGACCGGTCGCTGTCGTTGGTCTCGTAGGCCTGCTCGGCCATGAGCACGATCTTCTCCAGGTGGGCCGGGAAGATCGCGAGCTCGTCCTCGCGGCTGCCGAACATCTCGAACATGTTGATGTCGCCGGAGCTCATGTCCAGGCGAGCGGTCAGGTTCGTCAGCTTCGGACCGAGGACGTCGAGATTGGCACCGTCGAGCACCAGGTGCACGACCCGCCCGTTGTTCAACAGCGCGCTCTGGCTGAGCTTGCTGCCCCACATGTCCGGGACGAAGGCGCGGTCGAGGACCGGGTTGATGGTGGAGTCCGCGACGACGACGTGGCGTTCGTAGTCGTTCACGTTGAACAGCACCGCCGAGTTGTTCACGTCGCCGAGCATCGAACCCACGTACTCGCCGGCCGGGTCGTTGAGGCCGTTGGTGACCAGCGAGTGGGAGCCGGCGAACTCGACCGAGGTGAAGTGCTGGCCGCGGCCGCGCTTCTTGTCGTTCTTGCGGAACAGCCCGGTCAGCTCCGGGCGCTGCTCGCCGGGGTAGGCGGCCACGGTCAGGGTGCCGAAGCGGTCCACGTACAGGCGCGTGATGCGCTCGAGCGCTTCGTCGAGCGCGGAGAGGGACGGGGCCTTCACCAAGAGTCGGTTGTGGATGTGCAGGTAGCTGGCGCCGTCCTGGATTTCGGCAGTGGCCTCGCTGACGTCACCGGAGACCTTCTGCGCCTTGCGCCGGGAGGTCGCGGTACCGGTCGAGGCCTGTTCGCCGCTGTCGAGCTTGTCCAGCTTCTCCGTGCTGGCGATGTGGTCGTCGATCCACTTCTCACCCATGCGGCGCACCTGCTCGAGCACGACGACGCTGACGCCGTCGTTCAGGCCGGCTGGGATGCGGTTGATGCCCCAGAACGCGCCGAAGTCGTCGCGGGCGGCCTCGTCGTGGAAGAACCCGAGGATGCACGCGACGCCGCCGTCGACCTGGAAGTAGTCGCTGCGGAACTGGTAGCCCTCGCGCGGCTTCATCGCCAGCAGGTGGGGGTAGTTCTCGAACGTTCCCTTGAGCTGACGCTGGGCGCGCTCGGCTGCGCGGCGCTGCGCCGGGGTCATCCCGGCGTAGGGGTCGGCTGCTGCCTCCGCGTCACGCTTCGCCTCGGCGGGCTGCGCCTGCGCCGCGGCCTGCCGCAGGGTCGCGAAGCCGCCCTCACCGCTGCCGAACGGGCTGGTACCCGGGGTGGTGTTCGTCATGATGGTCCTTGTCGTTCGTGGCTTTGCGGGTCGGGATGTCGTCCGTGTCAGCTGGTCAGTGTGTAGACGGCCCGGAACATCTCGTTCGTGTCTTCCTGCTCCAGCTGGGTGAGCTGCTTGATCATCAGCGAGGACTCCTCGGCCTCTGCCCGCACGACCGTGTGCGCTCGGCGGAGGGCCTCCAGGTTGTCGGCTTTGAGCACGAGGTACTGGTGGATGGAGGTGAAGGACCCGCCGACGTACTTCGTCAGGATCGCGTGCTGTTCCTCCATGAGTTCGAACAGCTCCGGGTCCTGGACCCGGAGGCGCTGGTTGCGACGTTCCAGGTTCGCCAGCTGGCGGTAGACGCGCTGGGGCTCCTTGGTCGTGAGCCAGATCGCCTCCGCGGTGGTGTCGATCTTGCGGTAGAAGGCATCCACGCGGTCGAGGATCGCGATCTTGTCCTGGGCGAAGACGAGGACGGATGCGGCGCCCACGACGAGGTAGGCGCGCCCCACGGTGCCGTCGGCCCACGTGATCAGGCCGGACTCGTCGACCTCGTCGATGCCGACGATCGAGTAGAAGTGGCTCGGGTCCGCCGAGGTCCGCGTGACGACCTTCCGCGAAGAAGGCGAGACGTAGTTGATCAGCGCGGGGACGCTCTTCAGCTTGAGCTCTTTGGTCTTGGAGTACTTGCCGAGGAAGGCCGTCGCGAGAAACCACCAGATCACGATCAGGAACAGCAGCCAGAAGTCCGCGTCCTTGAGGAAGGTGCTCGTGAGCACCCAGAACATGGCCATGATCGATCCGGCCCAGAACAGGATGACCTTCAGGGGCAGTGGCCGCATCTGCCAGCCGCCGCCGCTCAGCGCGATCTCGTGGTCGAGGAAGGACCGGTCCAGCGAGCTCGGGATCTTGTAGATGCTCTTGGCCACTCGTTCGCCTCCTGGTCCGGTTCGGGCGCGGTGCGGCCCCTGATCAGGCTCAAGTCTACAGTGCAAAAACGCGTTTTCTGCTGGAAAACGAGCAAGAATGCATGTCAGATTGCCCCTATTCGAGTGACAGGGCACCACGGTCCGCGTCGCCCTCGCGCGGCGTCCGGCACGCGCCCTTTGGGTAGCGCAGGAGGGTGGTCCAGGGGACGGGTTCGCCAGGCCTAGTACCGCCTCGCGGTACAACACGCCATGCGGTGCGGTACTAGTTGCGAAACGCAACTTACTGCTGTTTCAATGGTCCCGTCGGGGAGGCGATGGGCTCCCCCGGCCGCCGCCGGCGCGGGCCCCTGGATACTTTGGACGGTTCTTCCAGGGGCCCCCGGCGGCCTTCGTGCTCGAAGGGTCGGGACGCCCTTGTCCCGGCCCCGCGAGGCTCAGTTGCCGAACTCGGCGATGATCTTCTTGTCCTTGCCGCCCGGCTCAGTGCCGAAGTGGATCGTCGCGGCGAACGACTTGCCCTTCCGGCTGACGAAGTCGTCGATGTAGACCTTCTCCCCCGCCACGAGCTTGGAGGTCTCGTCGGGCGTGAAGGTGTGATCGCACCACGCCTTCGGCGGCATCTGGTTGCCGAGCGCGTCGGTCTTCGGCGTGAAGTCCGGCTTGAAGCCGATGAACGCGTAGCTCTTGCCGTTACGTTCGAAGGTCTGTGGTGCGAGCTTCCCGCGGGCGTCGAAGGGCTTGTTCGTGCGCTGCGAGACCGCGGCGAAGGCGATCTCCTTGCCGGCCAACAGGTCCTCCAGCTCCATGTCGGTGAAGGTGTGCCCCGACCACTCGCGGTTGAACTTCACCACCTCGCCGGTGACCACCCAGGTCCCTTCGTGCTTCTCCTTCTGCTGCTGCACCTCGCTCAAGCCAAGCTCCCTCCGCATCACCACGGCGTTCGCCTGCATCGTCTGGATGTCGTCGCGAACCCACTGCGCGACGACGGCCAACTCCTTCTCGGCCGTCGTCTTGCCCTCGGCAACGGCGCGCATCGTGGCGTAGACCTGCTCGGTCAGGTCGAGGTCGCCGATCCGCGTGCCCGGCAGCAGACGGTGGCTCATCGTGCCGTACTCCGACATCGTGATCTTGCCTCGCGTCTCGCTGAGCAGCGGGTACTTCGAGCGGGAGTTGGTGACGTCGGCGTAGGTGCTCGTGCGCGTCGCACCGGTGCCGACGTCGCGCTTCTCCAGCTGCTTCATCAACCACTTCATGGAGGGGTGCTCCGGCCGCGGCGGGACGATCTCGTAGACGATCGGCTGGCCGACGGTGCCGAGGCCCTTGGCGTTCTCGGTGTCCTCTTCGTCGTCGTCCTTGTCGTCGGCGTCGAAGAACACCTGCTTCCAGCCCAGGCTCTTCGGCACGCTCGCACGGCCGACGAACGCCGGGTAGCGCTCGATGTGTCCCTCCTGCGACTCGTAGAGGTAGTCCTCGGCGAGCATCGCCAGGAACGAGCGGGCCAGCTCCTCGTAGATCAGCGGCGCGATCGCACCGTAGGTCGCCTTGAGGGCATCCAGGGACGCCGGAACCTTCGGGCCCGGCCGGTTCGCGCCGTGCGCCCCGGCGTCCTTCACGTGCGTCTTGCGCGGCTGCCGATGGGTCAGCAGGGCCACGTCGACACCGACCACGCCGGCGATCTTGTTCACGTAGGGCAGCAGCTCGTTGAACTGCTCGGTCGTGATCGTCTTGTCCTCGGTGCGCGGGTAGGAAACGACCTGGTTCTCGTACATCTTCTGGTAGACCGCCAGAACCTGATCGGCCTTCACGCCCTTGCTCGAGAGTCGGGCCGAGAGGCCGGCCAGGTCCAGCATCCGGCGCGGCGCGGTGGCCTTGTCCGAGCGCTTGTCCAGGACGACGTTCGACGCCGAGTAGCCCCGCGGCACCTGGGCCTCGGTGGCGAACTTCGGCTCCTCCGGGTTCGTGTATAGCACGCCGTTCTCGTCGCGGAACCGGTTCTGATACATCGGCACCTTGACGTAGTTCTGGTAGGCCGCGAGCTGGTCGCCGACCAGCTTCACCATGACCGACTTCAGTCGACCCTGGCGGAGCACGGCCTGCTGAGCGGCCGAGACCGTCGCGATGCGCGTGTGCTGGATCGTCAGGAAGTCGAGCCGGTCGCGGAAGTTCGCCTTGAGGTAGGCGCCCTCGGTCTGCATCGACTGTACGGCCCGGCGCTTGACGAACGCCTTCTGCAGCGAGGGCGGCGCCTCGTCGGTGAACTCCATCCGGGAGAACTTCTTCCCGTGCAGCTTCAGCTCGTCGATGATGTTCCAGGCGATCGCGTCGCCCTCCCCAGTGGGGTCGAGGTCCGTGGCGATGACGATCTCGTCGACGCGCGAGAGGACTGACCGCAGCTGCTTGATGGTGTCGGCCGCGCCCGTGATGGGCACGCGCGACCAGGAGAACCGGGAGATGTCCCACGGCAGGTTGCCGAGATCCCACGACTTCATCGCGGCGGCGTCGGCCGGGGTCGCGCCGATCAGCTGAGCCTCGGGCTGCGCCAGCTCGAAGAGGTGGCCGCGCGCGGAGGTGATGACGAAGGACTCGCCGTTGAAGGTGCCCTGCGTGCCGCCAAGCGCGGCGGCAAACGCCCGGCCCGCCGAGGGCTTCTCCGTGAGGATCGCCAAGGTCATAGATGACTCCTTCAAGTATTCATTTTTGCTCGTTTACGAGTCGATTATACATGTCGACTCAATCGCTCGGCAGGTGTCACGACCCCAGTCCGAGCCACGTAGGGGCAGCGTTTCACGGCAGGATCACCGGCCTCCGGCACGGCTCTGACTGACGGCCGCAGAGCGGCGACGTCGTCATGTTCACGGCTCGGTTTCGGCACGCCTCCACCGAGCAGCGAAGCAGCTCCGGGATCACCGATGAGAGCAGCAGACAGCCGGCCTCGGAGTCATCGCATAGAGGGCCTTGGGGGGTCGCTCCTTGCTCAGGCAGCAGCCGGGGAGCACCCGCCGCGCATAGAAGAACAGAAGGGCAGTCCCTTCGTCCGAATATCCACGCAACACCAACCATGGAAGGAGCGCACCATGCGCTTCAAGAACACGCTCGCCGAGGCCATCCTCATCGAAGGCCTCTACCGGCTCGCGGACAACATCCGCTGGGCGCGCCGTCACCAGGAGGCCGTCACGAGGTGGAGCCTCATCGCGCTCGTCGCCTGGGTGGGACTCAGCATCCTCATCGGGCAGCAGCTGGAGACCCGCGGGTGGCCCCTCGCCTACCTCTGGTCGTTCATCGGCGTCGGCGTCTGGACCATCTTCGTCTGGTGCGTCGCCTTCACCGTGCTGAAGAACAACCCGTAGGACGAGGGAAGCCCGGGTGGTCACCACCCGGGCTTCTTCTCGCTCCCTGCGCGCGGTCAGCCGGCCTGCCGAGCCCGAAGGCGGCGCTGCATGCGCACGAGCATGAAGACGATGTAGCCGTAGATGCCCAGCTGGATGACAGACAGAACGGCCCCGAGCGCGTTGCCCAGCGCGATCGCGAGCACCAGGCCCCAGACGGCGCCGAGCGCGAGCACGACGACCCCGGCCCAGACGAGTGGCCAGCGCGGCTTCTCGCGGACCACCCGGTCGCCGTCGGAGCGGAACTTACCCGGCCGGATGCCGATCGCGACGAGCACGAGCCCCACCAGCAGGAAGACGAACGCGGCGTTGTTGATCAGGTAGGAGAAGTCCACACCCCTACCCTCTCGCACACGTCAGACAGAATCGCCGCGGCCGCGCCGTAGCGTTCCTTCACGCCGCCTCGACCACGGGATGCGTGATGTCGAAGAGGATGACCGCCGACTCCATCTCGCTCATCTTGCCCTCGGCGTGGAGCGATGCGTCCAGCACCCGAGCGGCGTGACGCAGGCAGATCCGGTTGAGCTGCTTGTACTCGCGCTGCGCGTCCGCCACCGCCTTACGAACCACCAGAGGGACCTCGGAGCCGACCGCCGTGTAGAGCTCGCGCTGCTGCTCCCGCAGCTTCAGGACCTCCTCCGCCACGTCACGGAAACCCAGGGCAGCCTGGTAGTCCGTGTCAGCCAACAGCAACCGCTCGACGTGTCCCATGCTCATCGTGCGATCTTATCGCCCGCCGAGCCGGTGCCGGGAGTTCTCGTTTTCGAGGACCTGTGCGATTTCTGCGCGGCTCCGGGGAGTGCTCGCTCCGGAGCCGCGACGAGGAAGGGCTACTTGACGGCCGGGGTAAGCACGGTGACCGTCGTCTTGCTGTTGCCCGCCGTCGCGAAGACCTTCGTTCCGGAGGCCGTGACGATGATCTTGCCGCCATTGCCGCCATCGACCGGGACGGTCGCCGTCACCGAGTTCAGCTGGGTGTCCACCACGTTCACGCTGCCATCGCGGAGGGCGTAAAGCCACCGTCCATCCGGCGACAAGGCCATCGAGCTCGGCGACGTACCTGCAGGTAGCGAGACCGTCGCGATCACCTTGCCTGTGGCGTCGACGTGTCGCAGGCTGGCGCTGATCACGGTCCACACCGTGCCGTCGGGGGCGGCCACGGAAACGGCAATGCCCGAAGCGCCATTGGTCCAGACCACAGAGGAGGTCCCGGCGACCGGATCGATGTCGTACAGGTTGGAGGAGTATCCGCTGTTGGCGAGAAGGTGGCCGTTAGTCCTCATGCTCATGACCCAGTTGTAGGGCGTGCCTCCGAACGTCACGGTGCGCGCCTTCGTCCAGGTCGGCACATTCATGACGTCGACGGCAGCGCCGATGGCTGTCGAGCGCAGCACGTAGAGCTGGCTGCTGTCCTGCGACCAGAGCGCGTTGAGGATGTTCGTGCCCGGGATGCTCGTCACGAGCGCGTAGCTACTGGCGTCGAGGATCTGGACCGCGCTGCCGCTGCCGATCGCGATGTACTTGCCGTCCGGTGACGTGCTGATCGACTTCGGCACGACGGTCAGCTTGAGCGTGCTGAGGACGGCGTTGCTGGACGCATCGACAACGCTGAGGTTCTGCGAGAGGTTCGCGGGCACGAACAGCTTGCTGCCGTCGGCCGAGAGCGCCTCGTCGATCGTTCCGTTGCCCACGGTGATGGTCGCCGTCGGCGAGATCGCCGGGTTGGTGGCCACGGTGAACGTCAGGGAGCTCTGGGCGGTCAGACCCTTGGCGTCCGTCACCTGAACTGTGGCGGTCGTCGAGCCGGTGGCGGCCGGTGTGCCGCTCAGGGTGCCGTCAGTGCCCAGGGTGATCCCGGTGGGCAGCGTGCCCGCGACCACGGTGTAGGCGTACTGCCCCCAGCCGCCGGTCGCGGTCAGGGTGCCCTTGAACGCGACGTACTGGGTGGCGTTCTGCGAGCCAGCGGTAAGCGCGATCGGGAGCGGGGCCACGTCGACCGGGATCGAGAGGGTGATGCTGTCACCGCCCGGCGCGCTGGTGTCCTGGACGCCCACGGTGATGCTGTAGGACCCCGGCTGCGAGTAGGTCGCGGTGAGCGTGCTTCCGCTGATCGACGCCGTGCCGCCGGCGGCCTGCGTGACCGAGTACGTGAAGCTCGCGTTGCTGGCCCCGTCGCTCGCGCTCAGATCCAGCGAGCCGCTCTGTCCCTGGGTCAGGGACAGCGTGCCCGCGCTCGCCTGGATCGCGTCCGGGTTCACCGTCACGGTCAGCTGTCGTGTGACCGTGTTCTTGGCGTCGGCCGCCGTCAGGGTGGCGTTGAAGCTGCCCTCGACGGTCGGCGCGGTCCCGAAGAGCCGGCCATCCGTGTAGGTCAGCCAGCTGGGCAGGCCGGACGCCGAGTAGGTGATGGCGAGGCCGAGGCTCGAGGTGGCGGTCATCGTCTGGTCGATCTGCGCGCCGACGGTGACGGCGACGCCGGCGGGCGGCGTGAACGTCAGGACATCCGGCTGAGACCCGCCGGTACCCGGATCGATCTGCAGCGGGCCGGTCGGCGTCGGCGTGCTCCCCCCCGGTGTCGGAGTCGAGGTGCTGCCAGGGTCCGGCGTACTCGTCGGCACTGGCGTGCTGGTCGTGGGGTCGGTGCGGCCTGTCCCACCCGTTCCGCCCGTGCTCGGCGGCTGCGTGCTGCCGCCGCTCGGGGTCGGCGTAGGAGTCGGGTCGCTCGGTGCGGGCGTTGCGGTGTCGGTCGGAAACGGGGTCGAGGACCCGCCCGGCTGTGTCGGGTCGGTTCCAGTCCCAGGCGCTCCAACGGTCTGGGTGGGTTCGGGCGTGGCGCCACCGCCACCAGGCGTGGGCGTCGGGGTGTTCGTACCCGGAGCCGGGTCGGTCGTCCCGGAGGTCGGCGCGACGACGTCGATGGAGAACCATCCGGTGACCGCGCCTGAGTGGCCGGTGACCTGGAGCTGGAACTGGTAGTTCGCCACGGCGTCCGTCGTCGTCCCGGCGATCGTGCCGACGGCCGGGTCGATGCTCAGGCCGGCGGGGAGCGATCCTTGCGCGATGCCCCAGACCGCCCCGGTCAGGTCGAAGTTGCCCGTCACGTGCATGAGCGTGCTGTAGCCGTAGCCCTGGATGGCTTGCGCCAGCGGCTGCGGCTGATCAGCGGCCGTGCCACCGAAACCGGGGGTCGGTGACGGCGAAGGCGTCGAGGACGGTTCGGGAGTCGGGCCTGCGGTCGCACCCGCACCCGGGGTCGACGAGTCGGTGGGCACCGGAGTCGGCGTCGTCGTCCGGGTCGGTACCGGCACGGGCGTCGAGGACGCCGTGGGTCGCGGCGACGAGGTCGGGCTCGCGGACGCCGAGGGTGCAGGCGTTGCAGCGGCACTGGGCGATGCAGCCGGTCGAGCCGCGTGCGCGACGACCGGCGCCGCAGTGCTCGGAGCCCCGTTGCCGCCCTGGCTCGGGCCGACACCGTCAGCGGGGGCGGCAGGAGCATCCGTCGGCTCCGGCGCAGGAGCCGTCGGGGCCGCGGGGGAATTCTCGAGTGGGCCCGCCTGGATACGGGGGGCATCGGCCGCAGAGGCTGAGGCCGCAACAGGAGTGTTGAAGCCGGCGTTGACCGCGGCCACCGTCGCGACTGTGCCACCGAGAAGAAGTGGGATCCCGATCAACGGGATGAGCAAGAAGCCCTTCCGCCGTCGCTCCTGGGGGGTCTCATCGGCCTTGGGCGTTGACATGCAGGTGGTCTCCGTATCGGGTGAGGGGCAGCCTTCACCGTATCATCCGAATACGTCGTTTCTGCTCGTAAACCAGTCGTTTATGCAACTTGGAACAGAAGGTGACCGGCTTCTGGTCAGGAGTCGGTCACCTTCTGGCCAGGACGGCCGTCCGGCTCATCGCCCGTTCATCATGGCCAGCAGTGACTCCACCCGCGCCAGCGGAGGATTCGCGAGATACCTCTCCCTGGTGCGCCGCTGGGCCGGGTCGTCCAATGCAGCGAGCGGCCTCGGCATGCCCGCCACCTCGATGCCGCCGGTGCGCACGCGGATCCCCACAACCAGGTCTGACCACGGCTCGAACGCGGGGTCTTCCAGCGACTCGGCGAGGATGTGCTCGGCAACACGCCTCTCCTCGAGCGAGAGATCGAGCAACTCGACCTTGGGCGGGTAGTTCGGGCGGGTCCCGCAGATGATCTCCGCCGGACCGCCGTCCTCCGCACCACCCAGTGGTCGCGCTGCGATCAGGACCGCTTGGTCGCCCTTCTTCATTCCGCGCCGCTTGAGCGCCGTGGTGAGGACCGACGCAAGGCCCTCCGTGTAGCGGTCGTTACGTGGTGCGCGTCGTGCGGTACTTCTGCTCATCGTCCTGGCCTCTCGTCGGCTTTCGTGGTGGGTGCTGTCATCACAGTCAGGTGGTCGCGGAGCGCCGCTCGTTGCGCAGCGCGACTCCGGCCCGGGTCCGGTAGGCGCTGAGCACCTTGAACAGCGCTCCGAGATCGACCCGTTCGGCCGTCCCCGGCTCCTCGAGCTCCTTGAGCCTGATCGGCCGGATGCCGGCCACCTCGGCCACCTGCTTGCGCGTGGCTTTCCCCCGCAGCTTGATCAGCAGGTCTGCCAGGTCTGTGGGGTCCTGGATCATCCGGAACGCCTCCTTCGTCAGGTCGATCCGGGAGTGCCCGATGTGCAGCGAGCCGCAATGGCCGGTGCACCAGTACCACGACGTCGACGGGTCGGCGCGGAGACGATCGGGGATCTCGCTCTCGCTGCGGTAGCGGCGCTTGAACTCCCACCGGCCGTCACGCTCGGTTCTGCACTCTCGGGGAGCGCGCGCGGCGTCGGTGTGCAGCTCGGCAAGGCCTGCACAGCGCGGCGAGCAGAAGAGCCCGAGGAACACCGGGCCGCCGCCGGCGCCCAGTCCCTTCGAGCACTTCTTGCAGCGCTGGCGCTCGGGGAAGTGCGTCTCGGCCGCCATCAGTACCACTCACCCCTCGCGAGGTGCGTCTGGATGAAGGCCTCCGCGTGCGTGGCCTCGTGGAACCAAATCTCAAGGCTCGGACGCAGCGGGTGCCCTCCCTCATCAGTCCGCACCGTCACCCAGCTCGCGTCGATGAGTAGGCCGCTCAGCACAGCGTCGAACAGGTCCGGAGAGTCCACCGACACCACGTGCTTGCCTGGTCCAGCAGTCACTGTGGGGAGGATCGCGCCGCCCCACTCATCCGCCTCGATCGTGAAGCGCGCCCGCTCGATGCCACGCACATGCTCCTCGCACTCCAGGTACTCGGAGAAGCTCAGTCGGAGGCCCTCGTTGCGCACGCGGTTGCCATAGGGGCTGATCGCGATGTTCCACCCCATCCGAGCGAGGGCCGACAGCAGGGGGCGGTGCACCTGATTGAGCACGTACGGGTAGGAGACGAACATCGGCTCCGCTCCGTCGTCGTAGGCCTCGAGGAAGCGGTGGTCGAAAACCTCTTCGCGGAGGCTGCTGGCGAATTCCCCGCTGAAGCGCGGCCCGGCCATATCCGGGCGGAACAGATTCTGCGAGCCCCACCCCCGGAAGACAAGGGCGTCGCGAACGGCGGCTCCCACCTCGTAGTTGTTCATGTGGATCACGTCGTGCAGCTCGGCGCCGCTTTCGGCCGTACCGTCCGCTACTGCCCGAGGTTCACCGATCCGAGCTGCGACGTCGCGCGCTCGTTCAGCGTTCACCCGCAGCCAGTTCCGGATGTCGCGATTGCGGAGCTCCTCGAGCCCTCTCCGCGAAGGGAACCCCGTGGCCCAGTGGCTTCCGATCACTGTTTGCCGGCCATGCTCGTCGGCGTCCAACCGCTGCGACTGCTCGGTCTGCGTGTTCATGCGTGCTCCTCGATTCGATCGTCATGGTCGTGGGTGGTCGTGCCAGGGCCCGTGAAGCCCGTGGCGGGGAGGCGGACGACGCCGATGTAGTTGGCCCTCAACGGCGAGGGCGCGCAGCGCTTCTTCGGATCGGTCCCCGTGTAGCTCTGATTCATCCAGTCGCGCAGGTCGTACTGGCCGATCAGCAGCTCGGGGGCGTCCATCTTGCGACCCGGGCGGTGCTTCTTCTGCGGGTCGACGTAGCTCCAGCTGTCGTCGCCGGCGAGCACCTCGACCAGCTGTGAGGCGAAGTCGTTGCGGTTGACGGGCACTCCAGACGGGTGCGTCTTCCGGAACCAGGCCAGGAACAGGTCGTAGAGGAACGCCGTCGGCAGCAGACCCCAGACGAACTGATCGTTGAACTCGTGCCAGAAGTCCCGAACCGGGTTGTTCTCGCGCTGGAACTGCTCGAGCAGGTCTTGGCACGCCTGCGGATTCGAGAACTGGGTGTGCTGCATCGCCAGCGCCCGGCGCAGCACGTACCGCAGCACGTCCGGGCGGCGCAGGTAGTCGCTCTTGATGTAGCTGCGCTCGGTGTCGCCGAACCACTTCTTGAATGGCACGAACAGCTGGCGCCTGCTGTACGACGCGCTCTTGTCGCGGCTCTTCGGGAAGTCGTTCACGCACTGGACGACCATCCCGGAGAAGCTCACCGAGACGGGGTCCTTGTACTTCCGGTCGAGCACGAACGTGTCGCCGGTGACGACGCTCTTGAAGTCGCCGAGGTCCTTGGCGAACGCGCCAACGCTGTTCTCGTCGGTGATGATCGACCGCGCATGAATGAGCTCGGAGAGCGCGAACGGCTTGCCGAAGTTCGCGATCGGAATCGACGCGTGCCCTCCGGGGCCGACGAGGCCTCGCATCAGTTCGCAGAGCGTGCCCTTGCCGTTGTTGCCTCGGCTGGAGTGGAAGAACGCGGCCTTGTTCCAACGGACGCCCGGACGCACGACGGCGCTCAGGATCTCCCAGAGCAGCTCGGGGACGCCTTCGTCATCGGAGAGATCCTGGATCCAGGTCTCGACGTCCCAGGTGTCACCGTGCGGTGTCTGGATCACGGGGTTCGCTGCAGTCGGGTCAAAATCGACCGGCGACTTGGCCAAGAACACCCAGTCCGGCGAGAACGACAGCAACTCTTGGCGCTCATGGTCGAAGACACCGTTGGCCACCGGGATCAGGTTCGCGTCGGTGGTCTTCGCCACGACCTCGGCGTGGATTCGCAGGCGCTTGAGCAGCGACTCGATCGCGTTGCCGGAGAACGACGGTCGGATGTCGCTGGCCAGCTGGGCGATCGGTGCGTCGCTGACCACGTAGAGGCCGGCGGTCTCCCCCATCTCGCTGTACATCGCCAGCACGGTGTCGTCGGGGGACTTGGAGCCGGACAGGCTCACCGCGACGATGCGGTGGCGCGCGAGCAGCACACGCGCAACGGTGAGCTCGTCGAGGACCTGGAGCTTGACCAGAGGCGGCGAGGGGGAGAACGAGTCCTTGCGGAGCTTGTTCTCCAGGCTCAGCTCGGCGTTGATGCGCTGCAGTAGCGAATCACGGATGGTGCCGAGCGGCACGGAAGGGTCGTCGATGATCGAAGCCAGGTAGGTGGTGACCGTGCGCTCGATGAGGGTCTCGGCCGAGGTGGGCGTGAAGATGCTCCGCACAGCGGCGCCGTTGCTCGCTGGGGCGTGGCTGCCGGAGTCGTCGGTTGTCGATCCCATGGGGTCCCTTCGGTGGCTTTGCTTCTCCCTCCACGTGCTCGGCCGTCTGGTCGAGTGGTACCGCGTGAAAGGAGCGAGAGCCACCGTAGCACGCCCTGACGACATTTCCGCTCGTTTACGAGTAGAACCCGTGTAACTGCTGGTGTACCTGCGAAATTGGCCCCTGTAGTTACACCACCAGGTACAGCTCAGCCCGCGGAAAATCAACGATGTGGAGCGGTATTTGGGGGGTTGTACCTGCTGTACCTGGATTCAAAGAGAAACCATATGGACGTAGCCCTTCGCTTATCACCCCCCTCACGTGCTCTTCACGTATTAGAGGTTGCCCAAGTGTAGGTACACCAGGTACAAAGTGTGTTTCCCCTGGTCAGGTAGCTATTTCATCGCCTGCGCACGATTCCACCGGCTTCCGCCACATATGCTCGCTGACCTGGGCTTTACCGCTTCGTGGCGTGTACCTGGACCCCTGTAGGTACGTGCAGGTACATGACGCCAGAAAGGCAAGCGCACCGCTGGTGTGTGAGTATCCGTCAGGATTACCATTCCCGCAGTATTGCGCGGTCATCTGGCGCCGCGCAGTGAGGCACCAAGGGGGGTGAGCACGATGCCGTTCGGAGCCGAGGACATCCCGCCTCCCGACGCGTGGCGAGAGTTCTGGTCCCAGGTCGTCGAAGCCTTTCACACCTACCCTGCGCCGACCCTGTTCTTCGCAATCGCCGGTGCAGTAGCTGGGCTCTTGGTCGGTTGGGCGATCTCTGAGGCGGTCGAGCGCTTCTTCGAGGTGGAAGCTTGGCCACCCATCGTCTACACCCCATCGATTGCGGTCGGGCTCTCATTTGGTGTCTGGCTCGCCGCCACGCTTCTCCCTCCGGCGCAGCAGGTCTTGGGTGTGCCCTGAGTTCAGGCGATCGAGTTCTCGAACACACGCGCAACAAGTCTGGCCGCTTGCTGGTGCCCGCTACGCTGACCCCGTGCCCCTGATCCCCTTCCCGCCGTCCGCGGCTGATGCGCCTCTGGTTCATTCCGCGCTCGACGGCACGCCGGCGTCGAGGTGGATCAACCCGGCTCACATCACGAGCATGGTCCCCAGCACTCGCGAGCGTGACTTCCGCGCCGAACTGACCGTTTCGGTCAAGCTCCAGGGGATGGCCGAAGACCGCTGGCACCTGGGCACCTACGACGACCTCGCAGCGGCGGACGCGGCCTGGGGGCAGTTCATCGCGTACGTCTCGGCGAACAGCTGACCGTCCAAGATTTTTTAACCCCCAGACTGGGTGCCAATCCGCTCGTAAACGTGCGTTTCTGCACTTTTTCACCTAACGTCGAGGCTGCCCGCGCCGATAGGTTGGGGTGCCTCCTATCGCAGGGTGCGATGAGGCGATAGTCCGGGAGCACAGAGGGTTTTGGCACGAGAGCACAGCGACGAGCGGTCGTCGATCACACCGCCCCGTCGCATCTCCCGCCGGCACTCCGAGGTCGCGTCTGCGACACGCGGCCCCTTAATTCCTGTAACTGTTACTGATTCACGCTTGACTCAGGACATGTCGAACGCACGTGGTGGCCGTAAGTCCCTTGGGCAGCGCGAACTCCTCGGTACGCGCGCCCCTGTTCCTCTGGCGATTGCAGCACGAAGCAAGGCTGCCGAGCTCGGCATGAGCATCAACGACTACCTCGCCTCGCTGATCGCGCAGGACACGAATCTCCTGGAGTTCGCGCCGCGACCGGCCGACCCCTCGCGTCTGGAGCTGCCCATCACCGCTTAAACGAAGAAGGCCCGCAGAGCGGGCCGTTCCTCACGTGTTCACCCCTGGAAGCCGATCCACCACTCGCCAAAGTCTCGGATCAGGCTCCCACCCCAGAAAGCCGGAGAGCCCGGAGGCTCTTCAACACCCTTGAGAGGAGTTGGCAGTCATCGTAGCGCACATTCTCGATGCCGTCATGTGCACGCGCATTCCGCGTGTCGGCGTGTCCCCAGTCGTCCGCTCCGCTGAGCCTCAGGCCGGCGTCGAGCTCGTTCGACCCCTCTCCCCCACGGTCTTCCCGCACGAACCCGCGCGGGCCCGCATCGACACCACGGAGGCGCGAACCCAGAGCCCGTAGACACGAATGGCCCGCCGCAGATGCGACGGGCCGAAGTTCGTTGCCAGTCCGGTGAATCTTGGCGGAGGAACCGGAGCTGGATTTTGAGTCAGGCATCCCGGCAGAACCGGGAGGCATAGCTATGTCGTTTTCAAGGAAGGACGCTCACATGGTAGCGCTGCTCGCGCCCGTCGACGGTGACGCTCGCGCCATCAGCCCCGGCGTGTCGCCTTCGTGGGAACGCGCCTGGAAGCTGACCCGCCTGATCTCGCCCCGCTCTGAAGTGCACAAGTCCGCCCGCGACGCCTACGGCCAGCCGATCAACGACTACACGCTCGCGCACGGCGTGGGTCCCGTCGTGCCGATGACGCCGTGGCTGGTCCACCTGGCGGACCGCAGCTGCACGTACTGGCTGATCGCGTTCGACTTCGACGTCGTCGCCGGCGACCCCGTCAGCATCGAAGAAGCCCAGGACCACGCAGACGCGCTTTCAATCCTGCTCGGCCAGCTCTCAATCCCCCATGTCGTCTGCGAGTCCTCCTCCAAGGGCGGCCGCCACATCTGGATCGCCATGGCAGAAGGCGCCCCCGCCGAGCTGGTCGCCTCGATCGGCATCGCCGCGAAGGCCGTGCTGCCGAGGCTGGACCGAGGCATGCTGTCCAACCCGCAGCGCGGTGGCGCCCGACCTCCGCTCTCGCCTCACCGCAATGGCTCGTTCTCCCGCGTCGTGCGCGGGACCCTCGACTCCCTCACCGCGCCGTCGACGACGGTCGAGGATCTGCAGCAGCTGCTGCAGGCGCTCCTGGAGCGCTCCCCGGCCCTCTCCCCCGAGGATGCCGTGATCGCTGGCAAGCTGCGCAGCGTCGAGTTCACCGGACGCCGGACGCTGTCGCCGGCCCAGGAGCGCTGGCTCCAGGTCGACGGGGGCGGAGACGACCCCTCGCGCACCGGATTCACCGCCCTCCTGGTCCTCGCGTCCAACGGCTTCAGCTTCGAAGACGCCGTCGCGATCGCCCAGGTCGCACCCGGCCTCGAACACTTCAGGACCCGACGAGCCGGCGACCGAGGCCAACGGCGGCCGCGGAGCGCCGAGGAGGCCCGCTCCCGCCTCGAGGACGCGTGGGAGAAGGCGCTGAAGCGCATCCGCGTCCGCACCACGGCGCCGGCCGCAGCAGAACCGAAAGACATCGCCACGCTGCGACGCCAGGTGATGGCGGCTGAGGACCTTCTGGAACGCTTCCGGGTTAACCCGGGACGCTGGGGTGGTCGCTACGGCGCCCCCACCCGACGCACTGTCCTCACCGCCCTGGCATACCTGACCCTGCGCACGGGCAAGAGCGCCGTCGCCGCCTCGGCCCGCACCCTCGCCGAGCTCTGCAACATCGACCACTCCACGGCCGCCCGTGCCCTTCTCGGCCTGGAGGTTGACGGACTGGTCTCACGGGTCCAGGACGCCCAGGAGCTCAACGCCGCAGCGTGGTCTCTGATCTCGAGCCGTGGCTTTTCCACACCTTCAGATACAGGTGCGACACAACCCTTATACATCACACCCCGCCCCCACGGACCTTCTTCTGAACTGGGCCTGCTCTACGCCCGTCGAGCCGAGACCCTCGAACAGCTGGAGCAGTTCCTCGCGGACCTGCAGCACGACGTCTTCAGCTACCAGGGACTCGGTCACCAAGCCGGCCAGGTGTGGGCGATGATGCGCGCCGGCGCTGTCTGGCTCGTGGAGGACCTCGGACGCACCCTGCAGGTCAGCTCCAAGCGGGCCGCCGAGATCCTGTCCCGGCTCCGCAAGCTGAAGCTCGCACGGAACACACCTGAGGGGTGGGCGGCTGGACGACGAGATCTCCGCCGATCCGCGGCCGAACGACTGGGAGTCACGGGCATGGTCGAGGCTCGGGTAGCCGGCCACGAAGTCGACCGGATGATCTGGCGGTGGTGGCGAGCCGAGTTCGAGCGGATGACCACTCCCCCGTGGGAACGGCCGAAGCGGAGGCACGTGACGGACAGGTCGCTTCACGCCGTCGATGGCGATGCGCGTCGAGGCGGCGAGATCGAGTGGCCGATGTACCCACGTCGACGCGACGATCCCCGAGCCCTGGCCGACCACCGCCGCGCGCGG
>NZ_JBHVVL010000007.1:0-199788 GCF_042883605.1 Leifsonia sp. NPDC058194
ATTACAAGATGAAGACGCCATACGTGATATTGAAACTTCTCGTGGGCTCGTATTTGTTTATAAGAGACCGGGACATTCCCGCACCCGACGTCCCGCCCTGCCGCGAGCGGAGGAGAGTTCGGGCTCCCGGAGCCCGATCTCCTCCGCTGCCGGCGCGGGACCGGTCCCGCGCGGCGGATCCCCTCCGCTGCCTACCGGGCTACGCGCGGCGCGCTGCTCGCCCGCGCGACCAGCTCGGGCGCGTACACCCGGTGCCCCGCCGCCGTCGGGTCGTCGAATGCGGCCACCAGCAGGTCCACGGCAGCGGCGCCGAACTCCTCGTGCGGTGAGCGGATGGAACTGATCGGGATGATCGACGCCGCGGCGAACTCGATGTCGTCGTAGCCGATCAGCGCCACCTCCTCCGGCACCCGCACGCCCGCCGAGACGAGCCCCTGCAGCAGGCCGAGGGCGAGGAGGTCGTTGGCGGCGAACAGGGCGTCGGGCCGATCCTGCGGCAGCCGGGAGGCCAGCGCCCGCGCCGCCGCGCGCCCGCCGGCGATCGTGCGGTCCTCGACCGGGAGCACCTCGAGCGCGGCGCCGGGCACGGCTGCGACCGCGCGGTGCGCGCCGTCGAGACGATCGGCCACCTGACGGATCCCGAGCGGCCCGCCGACGAACGCGAGGCGCCGACGACCGCCGCCGAGCAGGTGCGCGGCCGCGAGCCCTCCCCCGGCGACGTCGTCGACCGAGACGGACGCCTGCTCCGCCGACACCGCTGCCTGGCCGACGAGCACCGAGGGGGTGCCGCGGCGCCGGATGGCCGCGAGGCGGTCCTCGACGCCCTCGTGCGACGCGACCAGCATCCCGCGCACCCGGTGCTGCTGGAAGAGTTCGAGGTAGGCGTCCTCGCGTCGACGGCTGCGGTTGGAGTTGGCGATGAAGACGGAGAGCCCGGCCTCGGCCGCGCGCTGCTCGACCCCTTCGGCGATCGTCGCGAAGTACGGGTTGCTCACGTCGGGCGCGATGTAGGCGATGGCGGTGCTGCTGCCGGTGCGCAGCTGACGTCCGACGATGTTGGGCACGAAGCCGAGCTGGTCGATGGCCTGCTGGATGCGCTCGGCGAGCTCGCGCGAGACCCGATCGGGGTGGTTGAGGTAATGCGACACCGAACCGTGCGACACGCCCGCGAGGGCCGCGACCTCCCGCATCCCCACCGTCGCCATGGCACTCCCTTCCGCGACCGATTCTGACACGTATCAATCGGCTCGCGCCATCTGCCATGCTGGTACGCATGGACATCGTCGACGGAGACACTCTGCTCGCCCCCGGCGCGGCACTCGAACGCGTGGCGACCGGCAGCGAGTGGGCCGAGGGGCCCTGCTGGGTGCCGGGGCGCGACCGCTTGCGCTGGAGCGACGTGGCCGGCGACCGCATCCTCGAGTTCGACCCCGCGACGGGAGCGACGAGCGTCTACGCCGAGCGCACCGAGTTCGTCAACGGCCGCACGCTCGACCGGGACGGTTCCGTGCTGCAGTGCTCGCACGGGCGCCGCCGCATCGAGCGCGACCGCGACGGTGTCGTGGAGCCGGTGGTCGACC
The DNA here is from genome assembly GCF_042883605.1 of Leifsonia sp. NPDC058194. Classification (NCBI taxonomy): domain Bacteria; kingdom Bacillati; phylum Actinomycetota; class Actinomycetes; order Micrococcales; family Microbacteriaceae; genus Leifsonia; species Leifsonia sp. NPDC058194. The sequence continues at coordinate 1,581 of NZ_JBHVVL010000007.1, forward strand.
GCTACGGCTCGCTCCTCTTCAACTCCCCCAACGACCTCGTGGTCGACTCGCTCGGCGCGATCTGGTTCAGCGACCCGCCCTACGGCCTGCACGAGAGCGGGCGGGAGGGCCACCCGGGCCGACCGGAGTACGGCGGATGCTACGTCTTCCGCGTCGACCCGGTCACCGGCGACGCCGACGCTGTCATCACCGACATGGTGCACCCGAACGGTCTCGCCTTCTCGCCCGACGAGTCCGTGCTCTACGTCGCCGACACGGGCTACCTGTGGGACGACCGTGCTCCGGGATGGATCCGCGCCTACGACGTGGTCGACGGCCGGTGCATCCACCCCCGGGTCTTCGCGGAGGTGCGGCCGGGCAGCGCCGACGGCTTCCGCGTCGACGAGGCCGGCCGCGTCTGGTCGTCCAGCCGCGACGCCGTACGCGTCTACAGCCCGGAGGGCGAGCCGCTGCTGGTGGTCCCGGTGCCCGAGACCGTCTCGAACGTCGCCTTCGGCGGCCCGGACGGCAGCGACCTCTACATCACGGCCACCACCAGCCTGTACCGCATCCGCACCACGACGCGGGCCGCATCCCGCCCCGCGCGCTAGCGACGACGGCGCACCTGCTCGGCGCGGTCGCAGCGCTGCTCGGCGCGGTCGCAGCGCTGCCCGGCGCGGTCGCAGCGCTGCTCAGGCGCGGTCGTGGAGGGTGATCTGGTAGCCGTCCGGGTCGGCGAAGGTGAACGTGCGGCCGAACGGTCCGTCGATCGGAGCCGAGACGATCGTGCGACCGTCGGCGACGAGGCTGTCGTGGATGGCCTGGACATCGGTGGCGCGGAGCCAGATCGCCGCGCCGATGCCGGGCTGCGCGACCGCGTCGAGGTCGGTTCCCGGGACGATGTCCCGGAGCGCGAAGGCGATCGGCGCCGTCTCGAAGACGACGGCGTGGGGAGGGCCCGCCTGCGAGCGGACGAGTCCGAGGTAGTGCTCGTAGAACGCCTGCGAGGCGTCGAGGTCGCGCACCTGGAGGGAGAGGAAGTCGGGACCGATGGCCGGCATGGTGATACTCCTTCATTCTGTGTCAGTTTTCTGACATAGAACAATCTATGTCAGAATACTGACATGAGTCAAGACGGCGTCGACCTGGACACCTCCCTCGGCTATCTGCTGAAGGAGGCGTCGAGCGCCCTCCGTGCGGCGATGGAGGCCGTCCTGAAACCGCTCGGCATGACCGTGACCCACTATTCCTGCCTCGAACTGCTCGCCCAGCGCCCCGGCCTGTCGAACTCCGAGCTCGCCCGCGGCGCGTTCGTGACCCGGCAGTCGATGAACGTGCTCCTGCAGGCGCTGGAACGCGACGGCTACGTCACCCGGCCCGCGCAGGCTCCGGTCGGCAAAGCGCTGCCGACCCGGCTCACCCCGCTCGGCCGGCGGAGCCTCGAGAAGGCGACCGCCGCCGTGCGCTCGGTCGAGGTCCGCATGCTGAGCGGCCTGACGCCCCCGGAGCAGTCGCAGGCGTTCGGCATCCTGCAGAGCATGATCCGCTCGCTCCGCGCCGACGACGGGTCGTAGCGCGCTCAGTCGGTCGGGCCGAGCGGCGGCGGGATCTCCTGCCCCTGCTTCGTCAGCTCGTCGGTGATCACCGAGATGGCGTTGAGCGCCTTGGGGAAGCCGCAGTACTGCACGGTGTGGATCACCGTCTCCAGGATCTCCGTCGGGGTGCAGCCCACATTCAGGGCCCCGCGGGTGTGGCCGCGGAGCTGCGGCTCGAGGCCGCCGATGGTGACGAGGGAGGCCAGGGACAGCAGTTCCCGCTGGGCCAGCGTCAAGCCGGGCCGGGAGTAGATCTCCCCGAAGTTGAACTCGACGCCGAATCGCGCCAGATCCTGTGCCAGCCCGGTCTGCTGGGCGACCAGGTTTGCGCCCTTGCCGGGGCCGTAGACCTCGTCGAACCAGCGCTCGCCGTTCCGCAGTCGTTCGCTCATCGTCGTCCTCCGCTCGCTGTTCGTGCTGCCGGCTCAGATCGAGTGTCCGCCGTCGACCGGCAGGACCACTCCTGTGATGTTCTCGGCCTCGGCTGCGGCGAAGAACACGACGATCTCGGCCAGGTGCTCCGGCACGCCGAGCTTGCCGGTCGGGATCTGCGCCATCAACGCCGCGCGCCGCTCCGGGGTGTCGTTGTCGCGACCCGGGGTCGCCTGGGCGCCGGGCGCGATCGCGTTCACGGTCACACCGTCCGCCGCCACCTCGATGGCGAGGGACTTGGTGAGCCCGATGACCCCGGCCTTGGCCGCCGCGTAGGCGGTGGCGTTGCGCACCAGCCGCCCGCCGGAGACGGCGGCGATGGAGGCGATGTTGACGATGCGGCCGTCGCGCTGGCCGAGCATCGAGGGGAGCACCGCGCGGGTCACGTTGAAGACCGACGTCAGGTTACGGTCGAGCTGCGTCTGCCAGACCTCGGGCGCCAGCTCGTGCAAGGGGCTCACGGCTCCCCCTCCAGCGCCGTTGAGGAGGATGTCGACCGCCCCCCACTCGGCGACGATCCCGTCCACGGCGCGTGCCACCGCGTCGGCATCGGTGAGGTCGACCGCCGCGCTCAGCGCGCGCCGCCCTTCGGCCCGCACCAGCTCGGCGGTGCGCTCGAGCCCCTCGGCGTTCAGGTCGAGGCCGGCGACGTCCGCGCCCTCGCGGGCGAGCGTCCGGGCGATGACCGTGCCGAGGGCTCCGGCGGCTCCGGTGACGATGGCGCGCTTGCCGTGCAGTCTCATGTGCTCGTGCTCTTCTCTGTGCTGATGGGGCGTGTGCTGATGGGGCGTGTGCCGGGTCGTGCGGTTCAGTAGCGGAACTCGTCGCGCCACCGGTGCTCGGTGACGAAGCCCAGGCGCTCCTGCGCCTTGCGGGTCGAGATGAGCGCGTCGCTGTCGCCCATCGTCGGATCGACCGGCACTCCCGGGAACCAGAGGTTCGCCAGCTCGCGGCTCGGGATGGCGGAGCCGGAGTCGGGGGCGGCGATCGCATACGTCTCGAATCCGGGTCGTGCCGCGGCCAGGGCGAGGGCGACGGCCTGGGCACCGTCGCGGGCGTCCACGTAGGTGCCGATGAGGTCGCGGCGGTACTCCGGGTCCGTCGCGCGGCCGAAGGTGTCGTACTCGTCGGCGCCGACCACGTTGGTGAAGCGGAGGGCGGTGATGCTGAGCTCCGGGTCCCAGCCGACGAGCTGACCGAACATCGCCTCCTCCATGACCTTCGCCAGCCCGTAGGAGTTGTTCGCGCGGGTGTGGCTCTCGTCGATCGGGAGGCTCGGCGGCGGCACGTCGAAGGGGAAGCCCATCGCGGTGATGCTCGAGGCCGCCACGACCGTGCGGATCCCGGCGCGGACGGCGGCGAACAGCACATTGCCGGTCACGGCCAGGTTGTTCTGGAACGTCGTGATGTCGGGCACGAGACCGTTGACCGGGATGGCCGCCAGATGCACGAGTGCGTCGACGCCCGTGTGCCGGGCGGTGACGCCGAGGAGGGCGTCGAGGGTCTGGCCGTAGTCCGTGAGATCGACCTGGGTGAAGCCCGCTCCCGGCCGGCCTGCGCGGTCGAAGCCGATGACGTCGTGCCCGTCGGCGCGGAGACGTTCGACGGTGACGGAGCCGAGCTTGCCGGAGCTCCCGGTGACGGCGATGCGCATGGTGTCCTCTGAACTCTCTGTGCTCTCGATGGTCTCTGTGCTCTCGATGGTCTCTGTGCCCTCGATGGATTCTGTGGTCTGGTTCTCAGTCGCGGGCGGGGAAGCCCGCGGGCAGCGGGAGGGCCGGGACGTCGTGTCCGGCCGCGTCGGCCTCGTCGCGGTGCAGGTGGCCGACCCGGCCTCCGGCCGGATGCCCGGTCTCGGTGAAGAAGCCACGCAGCTCCTCGTACACCGCCACGATGTCGTGCGTGGAGCCGGCGGGGTGCAGCACGATGTCGCCGGCCTGCACGTCGCGTTCGGCATCGTCGACCAGGATGCGGCCCTTGCCCGCGGTGATGAACCAGAGCTCGTCGTCGTCGTGGTGGTGGCGGTCGAACCGGCCGCCCTCCACGGGTACGGCGAAGCGGCCGGCGGTCGCCGTTCCGGTGGCGGCAGGCCTGTTGTCGGGGTTCAGCCACTGACCGGGCTCGTAGACGGGCATCCCGCCTCCTTCCGCGCGGCGATGCGCGCACATCTGCGTGTCGAGGGGATGCGGTCATCCTGACACGCTTTGTTGATACGTGTCAATCTGATTGTGCCGGACTCGCGCGGCGTGGTAATCCTGGTGTTTGATACGTGTCAGAATCAACGCCGATCATCGTCCCGGAACACGAGGCCCCATGCAGCACGTCACCGTCCGCCCCACCGCCCCGCGCGTCGAGCACCTCCCCGAGCCGCTCGGCCTGGGCACGCCGCTCCCCCGCCTCTCGTGGCGGACCGCCGCGCCCGACGACTGGCGGCAGACCGGCTATGAGCTCGAGATCACCCGCGGGGGCGACACCCGCCACTTCGCCGTCGACGGCGCCGACCAGGTGCTCGTGCCCTGGCCCGACGAGCCCCTCGCCTCCCGCGAGCGCGCGGTCGTGCGCGTGCGACTGCGCGGAGTGGGCGCCGCCCCCGACACCGAGACCGACACCTCCGACGCCTCCGACGCCTCCGACGCCTCCGAGTGGAGCGAGCCGACCGCCCTCGAAGCCGGTCTGCTCTCCCCCGACGACTGGAGCGCGCGGGCCGTCGGCGGCGCGTGGCCCGAGATCCGCGAGAGCGACGAGCGCCGGCCGGCCCTCGTGCGCCGTGGCTTCCACCTGCCCGCGGCTCCCGTCCGTGCTCGTCTCTACATCACCGCCCACGGGCTCTACGAAGCCGAGATCAACGGCGTGCGGGTCGGCGACGACGCCCTCTCCCCCGGCTGGACGACCTACGCGCAGCGCCTGCGCTACTACACGTACGACGTCACCGAGCTGCTCACCGCCGGCGACAACGCCGTCGGCGCCTGGCTCGGCGACGGCTGGTACCGGGGACGGATGGGCTGGCGCGGTGGTTTCCGCAACGTCTTCGGCGACGACCTCTCCCTCATCGCCCAGCTCGAGGTGGAGGATGCGGACGGCGGGCACCACGTCATCGCGACCGACCGCGACTGGAAGGCGGGCGTCGGTCCCATCCTCCGCACCGGCAACTACGACGGTGAGGACTACGACGCGCGTGAGGAGCTGCCGGGCTGGTCGACGCCCGGTTTCGACGAGACCGGCTGGACGCCCGTCGCCGTCCGCTGGCGCGATCCTGCCACCCTCGTCGCGCCCGAGGGGCCGCCGGTGCGCTGCACGGAGGAGGTCGCGGCGGTGGAGGTCATCACCACTCCGAGCGGCGCCACCGTTCTCGACTTCGGCCAGAACCTGGTCGGGCGCGTGCGCATCCGCGTCCGCGGCGAGCGCGGCCGGACCGTCACGGTCCGCACCGCCGAGGTGCTGCAGGAGGGCGAGCTCTACACGCGACCGCTGCGCGACGCCCGCTCGACCGACAGCTACACGCTGGCCGGCCGCGGCGAGGTCGAGGTATGGGAGCCGCGGTTCACCTTCCACGGGTTCCGGTTCGCGCAGGTGGACGGCTGGCCGGGAGATGTCGGGGCCGCGGTCGCCGCGGGTGACATCGTCGCCCGGGTCTACCACACCGACATGGAGCGCACCGGCTGGTTCGACTGCTCGGACGACCTGGTGAACCAGCTGCACGAGAACGTGGTCTGGAGCATGCGCGGCAACTTCGTCGACATCCCGACCGACTGCCCGCAGCGGGACGAGCGGGTGGGATGGACGGGCGACATCCAGGTCTTCGCGCCGACAGCGGCGTTCCTCTACGACGTCTCGGGGATGCTGTCCTCGTGGCTGAAGGATGTGGCCGCCGAGCAGCTGCCCGACGGCACCGTCCCCTGGTACGTGCCCGTCATCCCCGCCCATCACATGTGGACGCCGATCCGTCCCGGCGCCGCCTGGGGCGATGTCGCCGCGCTGACGCCTCTGGCGCTGCACGAGCGCTCGGGCGACGTCGGCCTCCTGGCGGCCCAGTTCGACAGTGCCCGGCGGTGGGTCGACCTGCTCGACCACCTGGCCGGCGACGACCACCTGTGGGACGACGGCTTCCAGCTCGGCGACTGGCTCGACCCGGTCGCCCCGCCGCAGGACCCGGCCGACGGCCGCGCCGACAAGTACGTCGTCGCGACCGCGTACTTCGCGGCGTCCTCCCGGGCCGTGGCACGCATGGCGGAGGCGCTCGGCCTCGCGGCCGAGACGATGCACTACGACGCGCTCGCCGACGCCGTGGCCGATGCGTTCCGCGGCGCATACGGCGACGGGAGGGGCCTGCTCATCAACGACGCCCCCACCTCCTACGCGCTCGCGATCCGCTTCGGGCTGCTCCCCGACGCCGAGCGCGCCGTCGCCGGCGACCGTCTCGCCGAGCTCGTCGCCCAGGAGGGCAACCGCATCTCGACCGGGTTCGTGGGCACGCCGCTCATCAGCGACGCACTGAGCTCGACCGGCCATCTCGACACCGCGTACGACCTCCTGCTCGAGCGCGAGTGCCCGTCCTGGCTCTACCCGGTCACGCAGGGTGCGACCACGATCTGGGAACGGTGGGATTCGCTCCGGCCGGACGGCACGGTCAACCCGGGCTCGATGACCTCCTTCAACCACTACGCCCTGGGCGCAGTGGCGGATTGGCTGCATCGCGTGGTCGCCGGTCTCGCGGCGGAGGAGCCGGGCTATCGGCGCATCCGCTTCGCGCCGCGTCCGGGCGGCGGCCTGACCCGGGCGTCGGCGACGCACGAGTCCCCGTACGGCACGGTCGCGATCGCGTGGGAGCGCACCGACGGCACGCTGAGCGTCCGCACGCAGGTGCCGATCGGCGCGACCGCTGTGCTCGACCTCCCCGGCCGGGACCCGGTCGAGCTCGGACCGGGCGTCGCGACGACGATCGTCGAGGCGGCGACGCTCGGAGCCTGAGACCGCCGGCGTCGACACGACAACGCCCGACGGTGCGCGGGGCGCCCACCCGAGGGCGTCCCGCGCACCTCTGCGCCCGGCGGCATGTCAGCCCCGCCGGGGCCTCGTGTCAGTGCTCGGTGCGCGGGTAGTTGCCGATCCGCTGGTGCGCGCTGCGCACGAGGGGTTCCTGTCCGTCGCGCTCGGTGCCGACGTAGGCGCCCACGACGTCGTCGTCGGGGCCGGTGTGCCCCTCGGTCTCGGTGTACTGCCCGTGGACCGTCCGCTCCGTCGCGGCTTCGGGATCCGTCTCGGTGTAGTGGCCCTCGACCTGGTCGCGGTCGAAGGGCGCATTCGTGTCCGCCATGGCGATACGCCTCCTTAGTTGCGATACCGCAATCATCCTCCCCGTGCGAGCGAACGGCGCCGGGGCGCCCCCGACTCGGAGCGCGCTCCCACCCTGCCCTCAGAGACCCGGCGCACCCGCGCGACGACCTCGGAAACCCGGTGTGCCGCCCGCCGCCCGGACGCGGTAGAACTGGAGGGTGACCACCACCGACGACCGCCCCGCGCCCGCCGCCGACCTCGACGCCGTCCTGCGCGCGGCGAACGTGCTCCTCGGCGTCGCGGCACGCTCGGTGCTCGAAGTGGAGGACACGGTCACCTCGACGCAGCTGCGGGCACTGGTGCTCATCGCGACCACCGGGGCCCGCACCCCGGGCGAACTGGCGACCGAGCTGGGCGTGCATCCCTCCAACGCGACCCGCACGTGCGAGAGGCTGGTGCGGGCCGGCCTCGTCGACCGCAGCGAGGATCCGGGTGACCGCCGCTCCGTGCGGCTGGTGCTCTCTGCCGACGGGTCCGCGCTCGTCGAGCGCGTCCTCGGGCAGCGCCGCGCCGCCCTGGCCGAGGTGCTCGCGTCGATCCCGGCGAGCGATCGCCCGGCCGTCACCGCCGCCTTCGACGCCTTCGCACGCACCGCGGAGGCGCATGGCTCCGCGCCGGTCACCGACGCCCGGTTCACCCTGGTGCTGCCCGCCGACCCGTCCGCCCCCTGACGACGCGGGCCGCGATCCGCTCTCCGGCGCCGAGCGCCCGCGGGCCGGGATTCCGTGCGGCCGGGATTCAGTGCGCCGGGATTCAGTGAGCCGGGAACCCGTGCGCCAGTTCGGCGATGACGTCGCCGGCATCGTCGTACCGGGCGAGGGAGGCGCTCTGCCCCATCCACAGGGACAGCAGCTCGTCGTCGCCCCGACCGGCGGCTGCGGCGCGGAAGACCCCGGTGAGCGCGTTCTGCACGGGGAACGGCGCGATCGTCCCGCCCTGCTCGATCTCACGGACAGCACGGTTGCGCAGTCCCCGCGCGAGCCGCCCGCTCATCGCCCTCGTCAGCACGGTGTCCGACGCCTCGGCCGAGCGGATGCGGGCCCGGTGGGCGGCGGGCGCAGCGGACTGATCGGTCGCGAGGAACGCGGTGCCGACCTGCACGGCGCTCGCTCCCAGCGCGAACGCGGCCGCGGCGCCCCTCCGGTCGGCGATCCCGCCTGCGGCGATCACGGGCATGTCCACGGCATCGACCACCTGGGGCACGAGCGCGAGCGAGCCGACGAGGCTGTCCTCCGCCGGGGCCAGGAACGACGGCCGGTGCCCGGCCGACTCCGAGCCCGACGCGACGATCGCATCCACCCCTCCTGCAGCGAGCGCACGCGCCTCGGCGACGGTGGTCGCGGTGCCGACCACGACGATCCCGCGATCGTGCGCGGCCGCGACCACGTCTGCCGGGGGCACTCCGAATATGAAGCTGAGCACGGCCGGCTCCGCTGCGCGCGCCGCCTCGATCTGCTCGTCGAACGACGGCGGAAGGGCAGCCGGCCAGACCGGGCGCTCCGCGCCCGCGGCGTCGAACAGCGCCCCGAGCGCGTCCACGTATCGCACGTACTCGTCGCGGTCGACCGGGTGCTCCCCCGGCAGCTCGATCGGCAGCCAGAGGTTGAAGGCGAACGGGCGGTCCGTCCGCGAGCGGAGGGCCGCCGCCGTGCTGCGGATGCGGTCTGCAGAGTACCCGTACAAGCCGAACGAGCCGAGTCCGCCCGCCTCGCTGACGGCCGCCGTCAACTCCACCGACGAGAGACCGCCGAACGGCCCGAGCACCAGCGGGAGGGTCGTTCCGGTGAGTTCTTCGAAGCGCATGTCGTCCTCCCGAGAATCCTTTGCGCGAGCGCAATCATCCGCTCTCGATTCTAGTCGTGCCGCCCGGACGGCGGTCGGGTACCGTCGAGGCGATGGACATCGCCGCACCCACCTCCCTCGGCCCGGGCCGGCTCGTCGTCGCGCCCGCCGCCTCTCCGCGCGCCGTGCTCTGGATCGGGCACGGAGCGCGCGGAGGCATCGACGCCGTCGACCTCGCGGCTCTCGCCCGGGCGCTTCCCACTCGCGGGATCACCGTCGTGCGGTACGAGCAGCCGTGGCGCGTCGCCGGCAAGCGTGTGGCCTCCCGCCCCGCGGCGCTCGATGTCGCCTGGCGCGAGACCGCCCCGCTCGTGGACGAGCTCGCCGCCGGCCTGCCCCTCATCGTCGGCGGCCGCAGCGCCGGTGCCCGGGTCGCGTGCCGCACCGCGGGCGAGGTCGGGGCGGCCGGTGTCGTCTGTCTGGCCTTCCCACTGCACCCGCCGGGGCGGCCGGAGACATCACGACTCGCCGAGCTGCTGCAGCCGGAGGTGCCCGCCCTCGTCCTGCAGGGCGACCGCGACACATTCGGCACGGCGCAGACCCTCGCCGAGGAGACCGCGGGGCACGACGGCATCCGGGTCGTGGCGGTGCCCGGTGCGGACCACGGGATGAAGACGCTGAAATCGTCTCCGCTCGGCGCTGCAGGGGTCGCGGAGCTGGTCGTCGTGAGCGTGGCCGACTTCATCGACGACGTGCTCGACCGCACCGTCTGACGCGCGGCGCCACGAGCGATCGCGCACCGATCCGCGCGCACGCGCACAAGGAATCCGCTCCGGTCGCGATACGGTGAGTGGATGCGCGTGGGGGCTCGGACCGGGGGACGTATCCGCGCGTTCTGGCCGCAGCGTTCGCGAGCCCAGACCGGAGTCCTCGTCTCGACGGCCCTCACGGTCCTGGTGATCGCATTCCTCGCCTGCACCATGGCCGGTCTGGCCGTGCGCTCCCCCACCGTCGCGGTGCGGCAGAGTGTCGAAGCGGGGCCCGCTTCCACCGTCGCCGTCGCCTACCAGGCCGCGCTCGACCCCGACGACCCGGCTGCGCAGGATCGCACGGTGCGATCGGTGCTGGAACGACAGTTCCGATCCGCTCCCGTGACCGTCGATCACACCGCGTTCGCACCCTCCATCGCACTCGGCACCGACCGATCGGCGCTCGCCCTCGCCGACGCCGTCGACCTCCGCTCCCGCACGCACCTCCGCTCGGGGGACTGGCCGACGAGCGGCACCGAGATCGCGATCGACACCGCGCTGGCGCACGCGACCGGCCTGTCGGCAGGGTCGCGCGTGCAGCTGACCGGCGAGGCGGGGACCGTCACCGCCATCGTGTCGGGAGTCTGGGCCCCCTTGGATCCGTCGGCTCCTGCCTGGCTGGGCGTGACGGCCGGGACCGGAGGCACCGACGGCCGCGCGATCGCAAGCCCGGCTCTCCTGAAAGCGCTGACCACAGCGGCGACGGGCCAGTGGGTCGTGACGCCCGACGCCTCCCGCGTCACCGCCGGCGACCTCCCACGCCTGCGCGCCGGGTACGCGGGGAGCATCGATGCCCTGACCGAGTGCGACGCCTCGCCGTCGCCGTTCGCCGCGCTCGGGGGCGCCGCCGCGACGGTCGCGGACATGCAGCAGTCCGTCGGCGCGCTCGCGGCCGTCGTACCCGTGCCGCTGGCCCTCCTCGCGGTCTGCTCGGCGATCTCGCTCGTGCTGCTGGCCCGGTTGCTCACGAGCTCCCGCTGGAGCGAGACGCGGGTCCTGCGTGCCCGGGGAGCCACCGTCGGGACGCTCGTTCGCGCCGACGCCGTGGAGGCCGCCGCGGTGGCACTCGTGGGCACGATCGCCGGCACCGGTCTCGCTCTCGCCGCGCTCGCCGTCGCCGGTCCGGGCGCGGCAGGCGTGCCGGTCGCCGCCCTGGTACTGGCGACGGTCGTCCCCGCACTCGCGGTGCTCGCGGTCGCCGTCGCCGCGACGGCCGTCGTGACCGCGGTCACGGCACGCTCGGCGGATGCGGCGCCTGGCCCGGCGGAGTCGGGGCGCGGGCGATCGGCGGCCTCCCTCGGCCTGGGCGTCCTCACCCTGGCGACCGCCGGCGTGACGCTGTGGCGGTTCCTCTCCTACGGCGCGCCCGACGAGAGCGGGCACGTCGATGCGGTGGGGACGGTCGCACCCGCCGCCGTGCTCTCCGCCGTCGCGGTGATCGCCTTGGTCGGCCTCGGACCGCTCGCCACCGCCGTCGAGCGCCTCGCCGCCCGGCGCCGGGGACTGTCCGCCGTGCTGCCGGCACGCCAGGTGAGCCGTGGCGTCGGGCTCGTCGCCGCTCCGGTCGCACTCGTCGTCCTGGCGGTGGGCGCAGCCACCTTCGCGGCCGGATACTCCGGCACCTGGTCCGGCTTCCTCCGCGACTCGTCCCGGTTGGTGGCGGGGTCGGACGTTCGGGTGGACCTCGGCGTCGCGGGTTCCGTGCGCGGACCGGAGGACCTGCCCCCGACGACGCGGCTGTCGGGCATCCCGACCGTCTCCCGAGCCGCACCCGCGCTCGTGACCGAGGCGACACTCGGACAGTCGGATGTCACGATGGTGGCCGTCGACGCCTCCGCGCTGCCCGGGCTCGTCGACGTCGGCTCCTACATGTTCGACCCGTTCGCCGCCTTCGCCGCCCTGAATGCGGATCCGGCACGCGGCATCCCGATCCCGGCGGGAGCACGGACGGTCGAGGCGGTTGCGACGGCGACGGTTCCCGGCGACGCGATGCCGCCGCCGGCGCTTCGGATCGTGCTCTGGGTCGCCGACGATCACGGCGCCCTCGCCCCGCTCCCGGCCGAGCCTGCCGCGTCCGGCGCACCCAGGCTCGTCTCGGCCGCCCTGCCGGCAGGCGGACCGTGGAGGCTGCTCGCCGTGGACGCGCACCTCGACACCCGCGAGACGGCGATGCCCGTCCAGGTTCGCATCACCGCGCTGCACGCCGGCGACCCCATCGACGCGATCGGCTGGAAGCCCGCCCCGGCCGCGTTCGGCACGCCCTTCACTGCGACCGTGCCCGTCTCCGACGAGCTCGGCTTCGACTCCCCCCTCCTGCCGGCCGGCCGCGACGACGCGCTCCGGCTCGTCCCGGGCTCGGCCGTCGACGTGCCCGTGCTGATCACCCGGGCGACCGCTGACGCCGGCGGGCTCGAGGTCGGTGCGCGGATCGATCTCGACTCCCCGTGGGCGAGCGTCCAGGGGACCATCGCCGGCGTCGTCGCGGCCGTCCCCGGCACGACCGACCAGAACGCCGCGCTGATCGACCTGGCCGCCCTCGACGACCACGTGCTCCGCACCGCGCCGACCGTCCCGCGACTGGGATCTGTCTGGCTCGCCACCCCGGCCCCGCAGGCCGTCGCGCGTGCGGCCGCTATAGCAGCAGGCGCCGACGCCGTGGTGGCGGATGCGTCCGGGGCCTTCGTGTCGCGGTTCATGTCCGGCGCCGTCACCGCCCTCTGGCTGGGTGCGGCAGGGTGCGCCCTCCTCGCCGTGGTCGCGGTCTCCGCCGCCGCGCTGTCCGCCCTGCGGGGCCGCCGGGCGGAGGTCGTCGTGCTCCGCGCGGTCGGTCTCGGCTCGCGCCAGCAGGCGAGCGCACGCCGCCGGGAATTCGCCTGGGTCGTCGCCGGCGCGGCGGTCGTCGGGCTGCTCGGCGGCCTGACCGTCTTCCTCCTGGCCGGGAACGCCCTGGCTCGTCTCTCCGTGGTGACCGCACCGAGCACGCTCTCCGTGCAGGGCCGCGTCGATCCGGCGGGACTCGTCGGCGCCCTCCTCTCCCTGGCGATCGCCGTCGCGGTCGTGCTCTGGCTGTACGGACGCGCCGTGCGGGCGCAGGTCGCCGACACCGCCTACCGGTCGGAGACGCGATGACCCGGCGCTCCCTGCTCTCCGGCCCCGGGCTCGCCGCCCGCGCGTTCGCGGCCTCCCGTGGCGGCCTGGCGTTGCTCGGCATCGTCGTTCTCGTCGCCACGACCGCCGTCTCCGCGTGGCCGCGCTTCGCCGACGGGCTCCTCCGCGACGAGTTGCACTACCGGGTGCAGGAGGCGACCCCGGTCAACCGTGACCTGCTCACGTCCGTGACGACAGGCATGGCGATGGTGTCGGCCACCCCGACCGCGGGCGGCTCGGAGCCGGCGGCGGTGTGGAACGGGATGCCTGCGGCCCTCGCGGCCGCGCGTGCCGGAATGCTGCCGGCCCTGTCGGCCGTCACCCGGCCGGGCGACTACTCGGCCCGTAGCGACGACGTCCCCCTCGCCGGACCGCCCGACGCGGCGAGCGATGCCCGCTATGTCGGGCAGGTCGAGGCGTACTCCCGTCTGCGCGAGACGGCCACGCTCGATGCGGGAACGTGGCCGGCACCCGCACCGCCCGACGCATCGGCACACCCCTCGGGCGCGGACGACGTCACGATCGATGTCGTGATGGCCACGGAGGCAGCCGCCCTCCTGGGCTGGAAGGTCGGCGAGAGCCGCTCCGCCTTCGCGCAGTCCTCCTTCCTCCTCCGCCTCTCCGGTACCGTTCATCCGACAGATACCGCGGCAGACTTCTGGGAGCTCAGCACGCTGCGCGCCCACGGCAGCTACGCCGACCTCGGCGACGCCGGCAAGCTCTACCGCTCCGTCCTCTGGGTCGATCCCGACTCGTGGACCCGTGTTGCGCCGCTCTTCCCCGGCACTTTCACTCAGGCCTGGTTCCCGGTCGCGCCTTCCGCGTTCTCCGTATCGGGACTGGCCGCGGTGCAGTCGTCGCTCGCCCGCTTCCTCTCCACGGTGCCGACCCCGTCCTTCGACGGGGTCCCCACGGCACTGCGCTTCTCGACGTCACTGGATCGCACGCTCGACGACTACGTCACACGCGCACAACCGGCGAACACGCTCTTCGCCATCCTCGCCGCCGGACCGCTCGGCGTCGCACTCGCGGTGCTCGTGCTCGGCGTGCGGCTCCTGCTCGGACGGCGACGGGAGGCGCTCGCCCTTCTGGCTGCGCGCGGAGCCTCCCCCGCACGGCTGCGCCTCGGCCTCGCCGTCGACACCGCACTCGTGTCCGTGCCCGCCGCCGCCGCCGGGTTCATCGCCGCCCTGCTCCTGACGCCGGGGGTGGATGCCGTGGCCGTTCCTCTCGGCCTCGCGGCGGTGTGCGCAGTCGCCCCTCCCGTGATCTGCGCCGTCGCCGCCGGACGCCTCGGCCCGCGGGACGACCTCCGCGGCGAGCGCACCGCCCGGCGCCGCTGGGGGTGGGTGGTCGAAGTCCTCGTCGTCGGCTTGGCGGCGCTCGGCGTCGCCGCGCTCCTCCAGCGCGGGCTCGCGCCGACAGGAGCCGGGCTGGGTGTCGACCCGCTTCTGGCCGTGACGCCGATGCTCGTCGCGTTCGCGGCCTGCGTGATCGTGCTGCGCGTCTATCCCGTCCCGCTGGCGTGGCTGGCCCGCGCACTGCGACGGCGACGGGGACCGGTCGCGTTCGTGGGTGCGACGGCGGCGCTGCGCTCCCGGTCGGGCGGTCTGTGGCCCGTCTTCGCGGTGGTGGTCGGCGTCGCCATCGCGGTGTTCTCGGCGAGTGTGCTCAGCACCGAACGATCCGGGATCGAGACGGGCGCCCTGGCCCGTGTCGGCGCCGACCTCAGCGTGACCGCACCGACCACCTTCACCGACGCGCAGGCAGCGAAGCTGCGGGAGGCGCCGGGCGTCGCTGCGAGCGCGGTCGTCGAATGGGCCGGCGGCGTGCGCGTGCAGGCCGGTTCGCAGGGCGGGGATCTGTCCGGCTACCTCGTCGACCCGGCGGAGCTCGCCCGGGTGCAGGCAGGCATCCCGGAGTCGGCACGGGTCTCCTCCGCGCTGACGCAGACCGACAAAGCTCGCACGGGCGCCGTGATCGGCGGCTTCGACCCGACCATCCCCGTGACGAGCGCCATCCTCTACGGCGACACCGCGGTGCACCTCGGCGTCACCGAGTTCGCCTTCGAGCCCGGCGTCTACATCCGGGACAACCAGTGGGCCATCATCGACTGGACGGCCCTGCCCGCGTCGGCGGGCATCACCGGCAGACCGCAGACCGTACTGGTGTCACTCGCGCCCGGCGCGGATTCCGAGACCGTGCACCGCGAGCTCGCTGCGATCGCGGGCGACGGCGCGACGATCGGGGACGCCCGGCGCGAGCAGACGGCATTGCGCACCGCTCCGCTCGTCTCCGGCCTCGAGACCGTCACCCTGCTGTCGATCGCACTGTCGGCCGTCATGTGCGTCGGCGCATTGCTGCTCGCCCTCGTCATCGGCGCCGCATCCCGTACCCGGTTGGTCGCGACGCTTCGCACCATCGGGTACACCTCGCGGCAGACGGGGGCACTGCTCGGCTGGGAGCTCGGCCCCATCCTGATCGTCGGCCTCGTCGCGGGCGTCGTCGTCGGTCTCGCGCTCCCGCCGATCATCCTCGCGCCGATCGACCTCAGCGGCTTCACCGGCGGTCCCGTCGCACCGGCGATCGTCGTCGATCCGCTGCTCATCGCCCTGGCGGCGGGAGGCTTCGCCCTCTCGACCGCGCTCGTCACACTCGTCGCACTCGTCGTGGCACGCCGTCGTTCGCCGGCCGCGGTGCTGCGGATCGGAGGGGAAGAATGACTGCCATGCCGCATGACCGACCGGACGCGAGCATCGAATGCTCCGACCTCGTCCGCATCTTCACCGCCGAAGGCGTGGAGGTGCAGGCTCTCCAGGGCCTGAACCTCCGGGTGCGCAGTGGCGAGCTCGTGGCGATCGTCGGCGCCTCCGGGTCGGGCAAGTCGACTCTGCTCGGCATCCTCTCCGGGCTCGACAAGCCGACCGCGGGTTCGGCATCCGTCGCCGGACGCGACCTGCTCGCGCTGACCACGAAACAGCGTGTCGACTACCGCCGCCGCACGGTCGGGTTCGTCTGGCAGCAGACCTCGCGCAATCTGCTGCCGTACCTCACCTCCCGTGAGAACATCGCACTGACGATGTCTTTGGCGCGCCGCCCCGACCGGGTCGAACGCAGCCGCGACCTCCTCGATCTGCTCGAGGTCTCGCACTGCGCCGACCGGCGTCCCGCCGAGATGTCCGGCGGGGAGCAGCAGCGGGTCGCGATCGCCGTCGGCCTGGCCAACGAGCCGGCGGTGCTCCTCGCGGACGAGCCGACCGGCGAGCTCGACGAGCACACGTCGGCGGATGTGCTGGAGGCGATGCGCGGCGTCAACCGCGAGCTCGGCGTCACCACCCTTATCGTCACCCACGATCCGACGGTGTCCGAGCACGTCGCACGCACCGTGCAGATCCGCGACGGGCGCACCTCCACCGAGGTGCTGCGGCGCACCGGCGTCACCGCGAACGGCGACGAGCACACCGTGGCGGAGGAGTTCGCGGTGCTGGACCGGGTCGGGCGTCTCCAGCTGCCGCCCGAGTACCTCGCCTCCCTCTCGATGCGCGACCGAGTGCGTCTCGCGCTGGAATCCGACCACGTAGGCGTGTGGCCGCACGACGAGAGCGACGACGGGAGCATCGATGACCAGCGCTGAGCCCCTCCCTTCCCTGGAGGACGAGTCCATGGTCCCGCTCCTGCAGGCGAACGGCGTCGGCCGGGTCTTCCCGACCGCCGCCGGGCCCGTCACGGCGCTCGACGCGGTCTCCCTGGAGGTGCGCCCGGGCGAGCTGCTCGTGGTGCGCGGCCGTTCGGGCTCGGGCAAGACCACCCTCCTGAACGTGCTCGGCGGACTCGACACCCCGACATCGGGCACGGTGACGCTCGGCACGCTCGATCTCACCACCGCGTCGGAGGCCCAGCTCGTCGCTGCACGCCGCACGCGGATCGGCTTCGTCTTTCAGGCGTTCGGTCTCATCCCGGTGCTGTCGGCGGCGGAGAACGTGGAGGTCCCGCTGCGCCTGCTCGGCGTCGACCCGGTGGAGCGCGACGCGCGCGTCGCCGAGCTGCTCGACCGCGTCGGGCTGAGCGGCCATGCCGCCCAGCGCCCCGCCGAACTCTCCGGCGGCCAGCAGCAGCGTGTGGGGATCGCCCGGGCGCTCGCCGCGCGCCCGCAGGTGTTGCTCGCCGACGAGCCGACGGGTCAGCTCGACAGTGTGACCGGCGCCGCGATGATGGATCTGCTGGTCGAGCTGGTGCACGACTCCGGAGTCGCCGCGGTGGTCACCACGCACGATCCGATCCTCATGGCGCGCGCCGACCGGGTCGTGGAGCTGCACGACGGACGCACCGTGCCGCGCCGCCGCGGGGCCCACGTGCGCGAGTGACGAACGGCGGGTCCGCCATTTCAGGTGCCCGCCACCCCTTCCGAAATCTTTGCTATTCAGTGTTGCTATCTACCGGTACTCGGCGTTACTATCTAGCAGTACCAAGCAACACTGAGTAGCCGGAAGGAGTATCCATGAGCAAGCAAGCGACCGAGATGCTCAAGGGAACCCTCGAGGGCATCGTCCTCGCCATCCTCCAAGGCCGGCCCGCATACGGCTACGAGATCACCTCGTGGCTGCGGGACCAGGGCTTCACCGACATCGCCGAGGGCACGATCTACGCGCTCCTCGTGCGCATCGAGCAGCGCGGCCTCGTGGATGTGGAGAAGGTCCCCTCCGAGAAGGGGCCGCCGCGCAAGGTGTACTCGCTGAACACGGCGGGTCGCGACTATCTCGACGAGTTCTGGAGGACCTGGAGCTTCCTCGCAGAACGACTGGAACAGCTCCGACACGAAGGGGAGAACTGACATGGCCAGCAAGTGGATCGAAGCGATCACCGGATCCCTCGAGCAGAAGAAGCAGTACCGGCAGTACAAGGCACGCCTGGACGCGCTGCCCGAGCCTTACAACGCGGTGGCGAAAGCCGTCCAGCGGTACTTCATGTACAACGGCGGCGTCGAGGACGGCGACACCCTCCTCACCATGATGGGCGACTTCGTCGACCTCTGGGAGCGTGCCGCGACCGACGGCACCCCGGTGCGCGAGATCGTCGGGGACGACCCGGTCGAGTTCGCCGAGGCGTTCGCCGAGGCCTACACCGGAAAGCGCTGGATCGACAAGGAGCGCGCCCGTCTGACCACCGCGGTCGAGACGGCCGAGAAGAAGCAGGAGGCGGAGGGATGACCACCGCGACCACCGAGCGCGGACCCGCCATCCGGGTCCGCGGGCTCGAGAAGTCCTACAAGAAGGTCAGCGTCCTGCGGGGTGTCGACTTCGACGTCGAGCGGGGCAGCATCTTCGCCCTGCTCGGCTCCAACGGCGCCGGCAAGACCACGGCGGTCAAGATCCTCTCGACCCTGCTGAAGGGCGACGCCGGCGAGGCCGTCGTGAACGGCTTCGACGTCGCCACCAAGGCGGCGGAGGTGCGCGATTCGATCAGCCTCACCGGCCAGTTCGCCGCGGTCGACGAGATCCTCACCGGACGCGAGAACCTCGTCCTCGTCGCCGAGCTGCGGCACCTGAAGAAGCCGGGGTCGATCGCGGACGAACTGCTCGCCCGCTTCTCGCTCACCGAGGCGGGTTCCCGCAAGGTCTCGACGTACTCGGGAGGCATGCGCCGCCGGCTCGACATCGCCATGAGCCTCATCGGCGAGCCGCCCGTGATCTTCCTCGACGAGCCGACCACCGGGCTCGACCCGCAGGCCCGGATCGAGGTCTGGGAGGCGGTCAAGAAGCTCGCCGCCCGGGGCACGACCGTGCTCCTCACCACGCAGTACCTCGATGAGGCCGAGCAGCTCGCCGACCACATCGCCATTTTGCACGAGGGCCGCATCATCGCGAACGGCACCCTCGCCGAGCTGAAGCAGCTGCTCCCGCCGGCGAAGGTCGAGTACGTCGAGAAGCAGCCCAGCCTGGAAGACGTCTTCCTCGCCATCGTCGGCGAGCCCACCACTACGGAGGAGTCATGAGCACCGCGACGTTCATCAGCGACACCACCGTCCTCACCGGGCGGTCCATGCGCCACATCACGCGCAGCCTCGACACCATCATCACCACCGCTCTCATGCCGATCGCGTTCATGCTGCTGTTCGTGTTCGTCTTCGGCGGCGCGATCGACACCGGCTCGTTCTCGGGCTCGTACGTGGACTACCTGCTCCCCGGGATCTTGCTGATCACCGTGGCGACGGCCATCTCGTACACCTCGTACCGGCTGTTCATGGATCTGCAGGGCGGCATCTTCGAACGGTTCCAGTCCATGCCGATCGCCCGCTCCAGCGTGCTGTGGGCGCACGTCCTCACCTCGCTGGTCTCGACGCTCGTCTCCGTCGTGCTGGTCGTGCTCGTCTCGCTGCTGATCGGGTTCCGCACCGGTGCGAGCGTGCTCGCCTGGCTCGGGGTCGCCGGCATCCTGGTGCTGTTCAGCCTGGCGCTGACCTGGATCGCCGTGATCGCCGGGCTGTCGGCCAAGACGGTGGACGGGGCCGGTGCGTTCGCCTACCCGATCATCTTCCTGCCGTTCATCAGCTCGGCGTTCGTCCCGACCGAGAGCATGCCGGGACCGGTCCGCTGGTTCGCCGAGAACCAGCCGGTCACCTCGATCGTCGACACGATCCGCGCCCTGTTCGCCCAGCAGCCCGTCGGGTCCGACATCTGGGTCGCCCTGGCCTGGTGCGTCGGCATCCTGGTGGTCGCCTACGCCTTCGCGATGCTCGCCTACCGCCGCCGGATCACCGCAGGGTGAACACCCTCCCGGCACCGACTCCCGCCGCCCCGTCCGGGCCGGCGGTGGTCGTTTTTAACTCAGCGGCCGTCTCCGGCTCACCGGATGTCAGCGCAGCGTCCGCCGCATCACCCACCGGTCCGCTCCACCGGAGTGCGCGTTCGTCTCGGCGTAGCGCTCGAAGCCGTGCTTCTCGAACAGCGCCACCGTGCCGACGTAACCGCTGATCACATCCACTTTTTTCCCGTCCGTGTCGACGGGGTACCCCTCCACGATCGCCGCCCCCGACGCCCGCGCGTGCTCCACCGCCCCGTCGAGCAGCTGATGCATCACCCCGCGCTTGCGGAACCCGCCACGCACCACGAAGCACACGATCGACCACGGGTCGAGCTCTTCGTCGAGGTGCGGGATGGTGCGGGAATTCAGCAGACGCCGGTAGGTCGACTTCGGCGCCACCGAGCACCAGCCCGCCACCTCCCCGTTGAGGTAGGCCAGCACCCCCGGCCCCGGCTCCGTCTCGCACTCGGCATGCATGTAGTCGATCCGCCCCGCCATGTCGAGGCGCGAATCCCGATACGACATGCACACGCATCCCCCGCCCCCGAGTTTGCGCGGCACCATGAACGTCGCGAAATCATCCCAGCGACCGGTCGCGGGCAGCACTTCGATGGACATGCCCGAAGCGTAGCGGGAGGGGGCGACATCGGTGCTCCCGGCGGCTAGGTTGTCGCTGTGGACGATGCCGTGGAGTACCTCACCGCTGTGGTCCAGGTGTTCCCGGACTACGCGGACTCGGTGATCTGGTTCTCGCCGGGACCCGTTGCGTACGAGGATGCGCACATCAGCCGGGAGCTCGCCCGAGACCTGCAGGACTGGGACGACCGCTATTACACGATCCTCGACGACTACCACGAGGTGCGCGAGGAGTTCAGCGCGGCATTCGATGCCGACGGTCGAGCGTTGGCCGGCCGACTGTCCGACGAGCTCGGCGACGCGTTCGCGGTCGAGTATCTGTCCACCGACGGCGACCGGACGACCTATCGCCGGGATCACCCTGGACGCAACCCGGAGGCCGTCGCCGCCTTCGCACGGATGGCCGACGAGGAGCATGATGCCGCTGCCCGCATCGCAGAGGCCCAGCGCGACGGCGGGGTCTTCCGCTGGGTGGCCGGCGACGGGACGGATGAGTCCATCCGGTGACGTCGCCTGGCGGTAGTCTCGTCGCCGTGACCCCTTCGGCTTCCCCCGTCCGCGCGCGGATGGCTGACCTCTTCGAATGGGTCACCGACGACGGCACGCGCTTGAGCTATGTCGAGTTCCAGCGATTGTGGCGGGACCCCGAGATCCTCTCCGGGATCGGGCCTCTGCTCGCCGCGCCGTTCGCGGAGGCCGCACCGACCGTCGTCATCGGCCCTCCATCGAGCGGGCACCTCCTCGGCCCATTGGTCGCGGCCGAGCTCGGTGCGGGCTTCGGCGCAGTCGCGAAGAACCCGGTCCGACTCATCGACAGCGACAACTGGATCACCGTCACGACCCCGCCCGACTACCGCGACCGCCACCTGACGATGGGACTGCGCCGCGGCGTGGTGACGAGCGCGGACCGGGTGCTCGCCGTCGACGACGTCGCCGACACGGGCAGCCAGCTCCTGGCCCTCAAACGGCTGGTGGAGCACATCGGCGCCACCTGGGTCGGCAGCTCGGTCGTCCTCGACCTCCTCCCGCTCAACACCACGCGCCGGGAGCTCCGGCTGCAGTCCGTCTTCCACTCCCGCGACCTCTGAGAGGCTTCTCCATGCCCGGCGACCTCCTCATGCGCATCCACAGCCCCGAGTTCCAGGCCATGTCGCAGCGCGTTCTGGAAGTGACCGCCCTGACGTCCCGCCTCAACGTCCTCCCCTTCGACGACGAGGCCGGCAAGGCGGGGCTGCTCGCGCAGATCCTCGGCCGTCCCGTGCCCGAGCGCACCACGATCTATCCGCCGTTCTTCACCGACCACGGGCTGAACCTGGAGCTCGCCGAGCGCGTCTTCATCAACCAGAACTGCACCTTCCTCGACTACGCCGGCATCCGCCTCGCCGAGCGCGTCATGGTCGCCCCGAAGGTCACCTTCATCACGGTCGGCCACCCGGTCGACACCGACGACCGCCGCATCTGGCTCACCGGAGGCCCCATCGTCGTCGAGGAGAACGTCTGGATCGGAGCCGGCGCGACCATCCTCCCCGGGGTGACGATCGGCCGGGACGCGGTGATCGCGGCCGGGACCGTGGTGGCGGAGGACGCGCCGGCCGCCAGCCTCGTCGCCGGCCCGAAGGGCGCGATCACGCGGCGCTGGTGATGCGCGCGGCGGCGGCGACACCCGACTGCTGCGTCTCGGGACATCCGCCCCGCTCGCCGCACCGCGAACGTCCCGACGGACCGCGGACACCGGTGGTGCGGCGGAGGCGACGTCGGCCGGGTGGATGCGGCAGGATGTCCTCAGCCGAATCGCCGGGTGGAGGGACCACGATCATGCGCAGCGCACGTTGGACGACCGTAGCGGCCCTGGGGCTCGCCGTTGCCGCGCTGAGCGGCTGCACCGCCGCGAGCGGTGCGGCGAGCCCCACCCCGACCGCGGTCTCCACCTCCGGATGGCCGACCGCGCAGCTCTACCACGAGGGGCCCACGACAGCCACGCTGACCCTGCCGTCGGGCGCGCGATCGCTGCATGTCGACTTCTCGTGCACGAGCGGCCTCTACGCCGTGTCTCCGGCGACCGGCATCGACTCGCGTTCCGGGATGTGCGGGGGCGCCCAGTCGTTCGACTTCGACGTTGCCGCCGTCGCCCCCGGCACCCGGCTGCGGGTCGACATCACGGTGCCGACCGATACCCGCCTCACCGCAGCCCTGCGGTACAGCCCGCGACCGTTCGCGCCCGATCGCACGACGAAGGCGCAGTGCACGGCGCTCTCCTCGATTACGGAGGCGTACACCAACGCCGACCAGGGGCATGCCGCAGGAGACGTAACGGACGCCGAGTGGGTCCAGCAGACCGCGAAGGCCAAGGCCCAGCTGGCCGACCTCGCGGCGACGGCGCACTCCCACCCCGAGACGGCGGGCCTGCTCGGCCCGGCCCTCCCGCCGCTCGCCGACTGGCTCGGCGGCGCGGGAGACCACCCGGGCGGCTTCATCGGCGCGCCCCTCGGCGACTTCACCGCCGCTGACGCTCTCGCCGGCCAGATCTGCTCGGCGAACGGCACCCCGATCGTCGTCAACGCGAAGTACGGCGGGTAGTCGCCAGTCGGGCGATCGGCGAGCGAACGTCCCGAACGGCGGCGGTCATCCCGGACGTCGGGCGGCGCGAGTACCGTCGAGTCGTCGAAGGGACCACACCATGCCGCAGTACGCCGTCCTGATCTATGCGAACGATTCCGCGCACCGTCTCGACGCGACACCGGAGGACCTCGAAGAGCCGAACGGCCATGGCGACGAGCTCGCGGCCTCCGGCGCCATGCGCGCCGCCTACGCGTTCACCCCGCGCGACCTCGCCCGTTCGGTCCGCGCCGATGGCGTGACGACCGGGCCGTTCATCGATGCTCCGGTCGCGGTCGCGGGCGTCTACGTGATCGAGGCGAACGACCTGGATGCGGCACTGGCCATCGCCGCGACGAACCCCGCCATCCGCGGGGACGGCGGAGTGGAGGTGCGGCTGGTGCACAGCGGCGGCGTCGTCGAGTAGCGACGAACGATCACCGCGCCGGGTGAGCCCCGGGCTCGGCAGCCCCTGCGGCAGCGATCACCGGAGGATATCCTGCCCGACACTCCGCCAGAAAGCGGGAAACGGAGGCTCCCGAGCCGGAATCGGCCGGGATCTTCTCCGTAAGCCGTCACGTCCGCCGCTCCAGATGCCCAGTCACTCGACCTCCCAGAGCTCCTCCGCCTCCAGGGTCAGATCGATCAGCTGGCGGAGGAGTCCTCCCATCGTGGTCGACCGCAACAGGGTGTACCTGTCGTACTCGCCCAGCGGGGCGACCGCCGCCAGTTGCCACGCGGATGCGACAGGATCGTCCGACAGCTCGATGCCGGCATCCGAGTGCGACTCCGCGATGCGGGCGATCATGCGGCGGACGACCGCTTCGGCCTCGGCCCGCAGGGGTGCGAGCGCCTCGGACCACTCCAGCTCCGGCAGCATCGCGAGCTCGGCACGGGGGTACGGATCGTCGTCGTCCCAGCGCTCGACCGTGAACCGCCGAGTTCCCACCCCGACGATGAGCAGGTCGTCGGCGCCCGCGGCGGCGCTCACCAGACGCGCCATGGTCCCGACCGACGTGCGCTGGTCACCACCCCCGGCTTCGGGTCCGCGCTCGATGAGGACGACGCCGAACTCGAACCCCGGTTCGTCCTCGTCGAGCAATCGCCCGACCAGCGTGAGATACCGCGGCTCGAACACCCGCAGCGGGATGGCCACGGAGGGGAAGAGCACGGAGCCGAGCGGGAACATCGGGGAGACGGCCATACTCCAGCTAAGCACTGCGGGCATAGAGTGAAAAGGTGCCCCGACCGCGACCCGAGATCCCAGGAACGGGACAGGAGTCTGTGTGGGACTACCCGAGGCCGCCGCGGATCGAACGCGTCGCCACGCCTGTCACGATCCACCTGGGCGGGCAGCTCATCGTCGACACTCGAGATGTCGTCCGGGTGCTCGAGACCAGCCACCCGCCGGTCTACTACCTCCCGATCGCGGATTTCGCACCCGGCGCTCTGACCGACGCAGACGGTTCGTCGTTCTGCGAGTTCAAGGGCACCGCACGCTACCTCGACGTACGCGGCGGAGGCCAGGTGCGGTCTGCGTGCGCGTGGAACTACCCGCATCCCTCGCCCGGGTTCGAGCTGCTCCGAGACCGTGTCGCCGTCTACGCGCAGCAGATGGACGAGTGCACGGTCGACGGCGAGGTCGTCACCCCGCAACCAGGAGGCTTCTACGGCGGCTGGATCACGAGCGCCGTCGTCGGGCCGTTCAAGGGGGTGCCGGGGTCGCTGGGGTGGTGAGCGCCGGGATGCAGGCGTAGGCACCGGAGGACATCCGCCCCGACACGCCGTCCGAACGCAGGAAACGGAGGCGATCCGAGCCGGAATCGGCCAGGATCTCCTCCGTTAGCTGCGCAGCGGCGGCTGACCGCCTACTACGCGTCGGATCTGAACTCGACGACGTACCGCTCGACCTCAGCCGCGACATCCTCGCTGGAACCTGACACGTCGATCGCCCGGTGCCGGTCTCTCCACGGCTCCATCGTCCGCCCGGCCACCTCGGTCCATGTCGGCTCGGGGATGTGCGAGAAGCCCCGATGACGCCCGTCCAGCCGCGACGCGTGACCAGCAGTATCGCTCATCGTCAGCACCACCCAGCACAGCGTCGAACCCGCGGAGACCGCCGCTCGACGCCAGGTCTCTCGTGCTGGCTCGCTGTCGTTGACGGCATCGACGACCACGGTCCGCCCGGCCCTCAGATTCAGTTCCGCGATGACCCCGACCGCCTCGTAGGCCGCGACACCCGTCTTCCATCCGCGCGGGAAACCGGTCGCAAGCAACGCCTCCTCCACCGGGTCGATCGAGAGGCGCACCGCACCGAGGCGAGCACCGACGATGTCGGCGACAGTGGTCTTGCCCACGCCGGGCAGCCCGGAGATCACGACGAGCATCAGATACCCAACAGTCGATCGTCGACTGTCATCGCCGAGTAGTCAGCATGTGAGCTGGACACGACGAACAGACTATTCCCCTCAGCGTTCTGATCGAAAGAAGCCCAGGTCGACGACAGGTTGAATCTAAATTCCACGGCGTCGCGTCGCCGATAGGCATCGTGCGCTGGCCTCGAGTACCGCGCTGAGAACGTCAGCGGGATGGTGACAGCGTGCACCCTACTTCACGAGCGGGCGTCCGAGCAGTGACGATCAGAGCCGCCATCTGCACGAGAAGAGGCCGCCGACGAGGAGTGCCGGAACGACACGAGCATCGGGAGCAGGACACGGATATGCGAGCGAGTCATCGACGAGAGGTGCTGCCGCAATCGCGAACACCACCTCCCAGGGGCCAGGGGCCAGGGGCCAGGGGCCTACCGTAACCGGTCGCCCAGGTGCCCCATCCCCCGCACCGCCAAGTACTCGCGGACGTAGGCATGGTGCGGAACGCGTGGGTCGCTGTCAGACGCCAATTGGTCGATGTACCAACAGAGTAGGTTCTCAGCGGAAGCCTGATCGCCTCGCGCGAGATGAAGGTCCGCGACGTCCAGCGCCACTGAATCGTTCGCGATGCCGCCGAACGCGCGGCAACCGTCCGTTGCATATGCGGCGAGCACGCCTTCAGCGTCCGGGAACGAGTCCAGCTTCGGCACTGCGTAGTCGACCACGGCAGACGTCACCTCCTCAAGTGACAATCGGTCCCGGAGATCCCACCACTGGTCCAAACCGTCAGGCATCACGTTGCCAAGCCTCCATCGAAGCTGGCAGTTGTACTCGTTGACCCAGCTACCGCGTGGGCTGCCCATTCGACCCATCTCCGGCACATAGACACCCAGTTTGACCGTGAAACGACCCCAAAGGTCCGATCCGGAGACGACAGTCTCGCCAAAACGTTCATACCGCCCGAGCTGAACCGACATCACATGCACCATGCCATCGTGAGTCCGGCGGTTGAAGCTGTTGGCCCGCTTACGGAAGCCGACAGCTTTGAGCGGAACCGCGAGCGCAGCTCCCACCGACTTGGCGATCTCACCGTTCTCAGTCATGGGTGTCAGCCTATGAGGTCGAGTCACCGGTCGTCTTGACGCCCACGCGATGACGGTCAAGGACCGGAGGCACCGGAGGACATCCGCCCCGACACGCCGCCCGAAAGCAGGAAACGGAGGCGATCCGAGCCGGAATCGGCCGGGATCTCCTCCGTTAGCTGCGCGGCGGCGGACCGTCGACTACACGTTGAACCGGAACTCGACCACATCCCCGTCTTGCATGACGTAGTCCTTGCCCTCCATACGGGCCTTGCCGCGCGATCGCGCTTCAGCGACGGTACCGGCCTCGACCAGGTCGTCGAAGGAGATGACTTCGGCCTTGATGAAGCCCTTCTCGAAGTCGGTGTGGATGACGCCGGCCGCCTGGGGGGCCTTGGCGCCCTTGGGGATAGTCCAGGCGCGCGACTCCTTGGGGCCGGCGGTGAGGTAGGTCTGCAGGCCGAGGGTGTCGAAGCCGATGCGGGCCAGCTGGTCGAGGCCGCTCTCGGTCTGGCCGGTGGAGGCCAGGAGTTCGGCGGCGTCGGCGGCGTCGAGGTCGATCAGCTCAGACTCGAGCTTGGCGTCGAGGAAGACGGCCTGGGCGGGGGCGACCAGAGCGGCGAGCGCCGCGCGGCGGGAGTCGTCGGTGAGCACGTCCTCGTCCACGTTGAACACGTAGATGAAGGGCTTCGCGGTCAGCAGGCCGAGCTCCTTGATGGGCTCGAGGTCGATGCTGGAGGTCGAGAGCGGCTTGCCCTCGTTGAGGTACGCGGCGGCCTCGCGGGCCGTCTCGAGCACGATGGGCTCGAGCTTGCGGCCCTTGACCTCCTTCTCGTACCGCGCCTCCGCCTTCTCCAGGGTCTGGAGGTCGGCGAGGATCAGCTCGGTGTTGATGGTCTCCATGTCGCTGGCGGCGTCGACCTTGCCGGCGACGTGCACGACATCCGGGTCGCTGAAGCCGCGGACGACCTGCGCGATGGCGTCGGCCTCACGGATGTTCGCGAGGAACTTGTTGCCGAGGCCCTCGCCCTCGCTCGCGCCCTTCACGATGCCGGCGATGTCGAGGAACGACACCGGGGCGGCCAGGATGCGCTCGCTCCCGAACAGCTCGGCGAGCTTGTCGAGCCGCGGGTCGGGGAGGTTCACCACGCCGACGTTCGGCTCGATGGTCGCGAACGGATAGTTCGCGGCGAGCGCGTCGTTCTTGGTCAGCGCGTTGAACAGGGTGGACTTGCCCACATTGGGGAGTCCGACGATACCGATAGTGAGAGCCACGGTCGTCCATTCTACGCGGGCGACCGCACGCCCTCAGCCCGCGAGCTGCGCCCGATAGCAGCGCGTCACGTAAGGCAGCTCGATCGTCGCAGCCCCGGCGAGCTGGGGATGCTCGACGTGCAGCCGCCGGACGGAGGCGATCACCGCCGCCTGCGCGTCCGGATCCTTGGTGATGAAGTAGCTGCGGGAGCGCACCAGGTCGAGCAGCCCGTCGAGGTCGAGCCGCTGCGTCCACGGCACGTCATGGCGCTCCAGCGGGCCGAACGGATCGCCGACCACGGGCTCCTCCTCGTCGCCCGTGTAGACGTCCCCCGCCCCGATCAGCTCGCCGAGCCGGCGCACCCAGTCGACGCGCTCGTCCCGGTCGTTCCACAGCAGCCCGAGCCGGCCTCCGCGCCGCAGCACCCGCGCGACCTCCGGGACGGCGCGGGCGGGGTCGACCCAGTGCCAGGCCTGTGCGGCGACCACGAGGTCCTGCGAGTGGTCGGGCAGCGGGATGTCCTCCCCCGTCCCGAACCGCGTCTCGACCCCGGGAAGCCGCTCGCCCAGCACCCGCAGCATCTCCGGCGACGGATCGACGGCCGTCGTCGCGAACCCGGCCGCCACGAGCAGCGCCGTCAGCTTGCCGGTCCCCGCTCCCAGATCGAGCGCAGCACCCGCCGTTCCCTCGGTCAGCCAGGCGACAGCCTCCGCCGGGTATTCGGGGCGCGAGGCCTCATACACCTCCGCAGCACGATCGAAGGAGGCGGCGAGGAGGTCCCGGTCACGGCGCTGTCGCATACCGCCGATCGTACGCGGGGGCGGAAACCGCTTGTTCGGCGGGTGTTCGCCTGAGCGTCGCCGGCGCTCCCTACCGTCGCATGCACGCCGTGCCACGGCGTGACGATCGGGGGACGGGGGACGACGGAATGGACGACCAGGGGCAGGAGCAGGGGACGGGCACCACGGCGTCGACGACGGACGCGATCGTGTTCCGCCGGATCCGCCAGACTTCGACCGCGGAGCAGGTGAGCGTCCTCTGGACGGTTTACGGGCTCCGGATCCTCTTCCCGCTGATCGTCTGCGCGATGCTCGCGTCCGCCCTCCTGGGCGTACTCGGCTCGCACGAGTCACTCGAGGTGAAGGTGTCCGCGGCGGTCTTAGTGGTGGCGGCCTGCGTCGGGATCGCCTTCCTCGCGCGCTGGTTCGTCCGGAGTCGCTTGCAGGTCCAGGCGCGCCTCTTCGACACCGCCGCGGAGCACGAGTGGCTGACCGACCGGTACTGGGTGTCGCAGGGACCCGGCGGCTACGTCGCGGCCCCCTGGTCGTCCGCCGTCGGCGTGCGGCGCAACGGCGCGCTCCTGGCCGTGCGTTTCCCCGGCGTCATCGCGACGTTGGATCTGCGCACGTTCGACGCCCCGGAAGCGGAGGTCCGCGCATTCGTCGACGCGCGTCTGCCGGCGGGCCTCCCCCATTCGCTCCGCCTGTACTGACCCACTCCCGGATGCCGCGGCACGCCCACCCGGTGACCGGGCGGTGTCGGCGGGCCGTGCGAGCATGACGACGTGACACTGGACTTCACCGCCATCGACTTCGAGACCGCGAATTCGTCCGCGGCATCCGCCTGCTCCGTCGGGCTGGTGAAGGTGCGGGACGGCCGCGTGGTCGATCGGGTGGGCTGGCTCATCCAGCCGCCGTTCGGGCACGACCACTTCCAGGAGTGGAACGTGCGCATCCACGGCATCCAGCCCGAGGACGTCATCGGGGCCGCCGGCTGGGTGGACCAGCTGGCCGACCTCGTCGAGTTCGCGGAGGACGACCACCTCGTGGCCCACAACGCCGGCTTCGACATGGGTGTGATCCGGGCGGCGTGCGCCGCGACCGCCGTCGCGTGCCCGGAGTACCGCTACCTGTGCAGCCTGCAGGTCGCCCGCCGCACCTACTCCCTCGACTCGTACCGCCTGCCGATCGCGGCGATGGCCGCCGGCTTCGAGGACTTCGCGCACCACGACGCGCTGGCCGACGCCGAAGCCTGCGCCGCCATCGTGATCCACGCGGCGAAGCGCCACGGAGCGGCCACCATCGACGACCTCTCCGCTCTCACCGGCGCCCGGGTCGGACGCATCGGGATGGTCGCCGCGGCCTGACCGGCAGCGACCGGCACCTGACCGCCACCCGCCGCATCGCCCGCATGCCCGCGCGGGATCGCGCCAGTGTCGGACCCCCCTGTCACACTGGCCGCATGGACATCCTCGCCCTGCTCCTCGGCCTCCTGCTCGGCCTCGTCGTCGGCGCCGTCGGTGCCGGCTTCGCCGTCGCGAAGCTCCTGCGCGACCGGGCGGCGAACTCCGCACCGGCCGCCCCGGTCGTCGACCCCGCGGTGATCGAGGCGCGGCACACCACCGCCCTCGCAGAGCTGCGTGCCGCGGAACAGGCCGTGCAGGCGGAGATCCGCGCCGACCTGGCCGGAGCCCAGTCGCGCGTCGACGCCCTGGAGGAGCAGCTGCGCACGGCGCAGGAGCTGCAGCGCGAGACGGTCGAGCGTCACCGCGCCGAGACGCAGGCGCAGACCGAGCGCGAGCGCGCCGAGAGCAAGGTCCTGCAGGCGCTCGCTCCGGTGCGCGAGAGCCTCACCGACATGCAGCGCAAGGTCGTCCAGCTGGAGTCGCAGCGCAGCGAGCAGCACGGCCAGCTCACGCAGCAGCTCCGCACGGCGGTGGAGTCGGAGGAGCGGCTCCGTAGCACGGCCGAGGCCCTCGCGTCCGCGCTGCGGTCGAACAGCACCCGCGGCGTGTGGGGCGAGACCCAGCTGCGCAGCGTCGTGGAGGCCGCGGGCCTGCTGGAGCGCGTGGACTTCGACGTGCAGTCGAGCATCCACTCGGAGTCCGGCGCCGGACGCCCCGACATGATCGTCCGACTCCCCGGCGGCAAGAACATCGCGCTGGACGCGAAGGTCCCCTTCAACGCCTACCTCGAGGCGAGCCAGATCCCGGCGACCGCGACGGGTGCCGAAGGCGCCCAGCGCGAGGCGCTCATGAAGCAGCACGTGAAGGCCGTCCGCGACCACATCACGGCCCTCGGCAGCAAGGCGTACTGGACCGGCCTGGAATCCTCGCCCGAGCTGGTGATCGCCTTCATCCCGAGCGAGTCGCTGGTGTCGTCGGCGCTCGAGGCCGATCCGTCGATCATGGAGTTCGCCTTCGGCAAGCGCGTCGCCCTGGCCTCGCCGGTCACGCTCTGGTCCGTGCTCAAGACGGTCGCGTTCAGCTGGCAGCAGGATGTGCTGACCCAGGAGGCCAAGCAGCTCTTCGACCTCAGCCGCACCCTCTACAGCCGGCTCTCCACCACCGCGACGCACATCGAGAAGCTCGGCCGCTCGATCGAGCGCACCGTCAAGGACTACAACGGCTTCGTCGGCTCGTTCGAACGCCAGGTGTTCCCCGCCGCACGCAAGCTCGGAGCCCTCGACGAGTCGAAGGTCATCGGCGTCATCGAGGGCATCGAGGAGTCTCCGCGCGAGCTCACCGCCTTCGAGCTGACCAGCGAGCTCGAACTCGGACTCGAGCCGCGCGACATGCACGGCATCGACAAGCTCGCGGTCGAGGAGCAGGAGCGCGCCCACGCCCACGGGTCCGACGCCGCCGAGTCCGACGCCGAGGACGAGGGCGCGGCGTAACGCGCCCCCAGACATTCGTGCCGAATGTCGACTCAGGCATCGCCAGAGTCGGCAATCGGCACGAATGCGGTACAGCGGCGCGGGCGCGGTGCCCGTGGCCGGGCCTCACCCCCCCCCCACACACTGCCCGCATTTGCCGACCCAGTCCGCCCCCTCGCCCCTTTCCGCCACGAATGCGTTACAGCTGCTCGGGCTCGAGCCACTTCGCGGCGAGGTGGTCCGCGATCACACGGCGGATCGTGCCCGACTTCGAGCGCAGCACGATCGACTCCGTGCGGATGATCGGCCCCTTGCGGCGCACGCCCTCCACGAGGCCGCCGTCGGTGACTCCGGTCGCGACGAAGAACGTGTTGTCGCCGCGCACCAGGTCGTCGGCCCCGTAGATGCGGTCGACGTCGAGGCCTGCGGCGATGCCGCCGGCCCGCTCCTCGTCGTCCTTCGGCGCCAGCTTGCCTTGCATGAACCCGCCGAGCGCCTTGACGGCCGCGGCGGTGATGACACCCTCGGGGCTCCCGCCGACGCCCACACACATGTCGATGCGCGACTCGTAGCGGGCCGCGTTGATGCCACCGGCGACGTCGCCGTCGAACAGCAGCCGCGTCCCGGCGCCTGCAGCGCGGATCTCCTCGATCAGTTCCGCGTGACGCGGCCGGTCCAGCACGGCCACCCGGATCTCGCCGACCGGCTTGTCCTTGGCTTTCGCCAGCTCCCGGATGTTGTCCCCGATCGACTGCGACAGGTCCACGACGCCGGCACCCTCCGGCCCGGTCACGATCTTCGACATGTAGAAGATGCTGGACGCGTCCAGCATGCTGCCGCGATCCGAGACCGCGATCACGGACAGAGCGTTCTGCCGGCCGGCGGCCGTCAGCGACGTGCCGTCGATCGGGTCGACCGCGATGTCGCAGGCCGGTCCCCGCCCGTTGCCGACGTGCTCGCCGTTGAACAGCATGGGCGCGTTGTCCTTCTCGCCCTCGCCGATCACGATCAGTCCGTCGAAGTTGACCGTCCCGAGGAACTTGCGCATCGCATCCACCGCGGCACCGTCGGCCAGATTCTTCTCGCCCCGGCCGATCCACGGCGTCGCACGGATCGCCGCCGCCTCCGTCGCTCTCACCAGTTCCATGGCCAGGTTCCGGTCAGGGTGCAGGAACAGGGATGCGGTGTCGGTGCTGGTCATGATGGGTCCTCCCGGACGGAATCGAACGACGTTGTCTAGGCCGCCCGCGGCGACGCTGCCAGTGTATCCGCGCGGTGTATCAGTGCGGCAGGATGCGCACGAACGTTCACCTGGGATGCGCGTTCCCGGCGGCCCGGTCGGGCGCCGGGGCCGCGTCGGTATGATGAGACGCGTTCGACACCCTCATTCCCAAGGAGCTGCAATGCCCATCGCCACGCCGGACCAGTACGCAGAGATGCTCGACAAAGCGAAGGCCGGCGGCTTCGCCTATCCCGCGTTCAACGTGTCGTCGTCGTCGACGATCAACGCGGTGCTGCAGGGCCTCACCGAGGCCGGCAGCGACGGCATCATCCAGGTCACCACCGGTGGCGCGGACTACTTCGCCGGCCAGTCCGTGAAGGCCCGCGCGACGGGCGCGCTCGCGTTCGCGAAGTTCGCGACCGAGGTCGCCAAGAACTACCCGATCACGGTCGCCCTGCACACCGACCACTGCCCGAAGAACGCGCTCGACGACTTCGTGCTCCCGCTGATCGCCGCCTCCGAGGAGGAGGTCCGCGCCGGCCGCAACCCGATCTTCCAGTCGCACATGTGGGACGGCTCGGCCGTGCCGCTCGACGAGAACCTCCAGATCGCGCAGGAGATGATCAAGCGCACGAAGGCCATCAACGCCATCCTCGAGGTCGAGATCGGCGTCGTCGGCGGCGAGGAGGACGGCGTGCGCCACGAGGGATCCAACGAGGCCCTCTACACGACCCTCGCCGACGTGGAGAAGGCCGTCGAGGCGCTGGGTCTCGGCGAGAACGGCCGCTACATGGCCGCGCTGACCTTCGGCAACGTGCACGGCGTCTACAAGCCGGGCAACGTCAAGCTGCGCCCGGAGCTCCTCAAGGAGATCCAGGACGGCCTCGCCGCCAAGTACGGCACCGGCCCGAAGCCGCTCGACCTGGTCTTCCACGGCGGCTCCGGCTCGACCGACGAGGAGATCGCCGAGGCGGTCCGCAACGGCGTCATCAAGATGAACATCGACACGGACACGCAGTACGCGTACACCCGCTCGATCGCCGGCTACATGCTCTCGAACTACGACGGCGTCCTGAAGGTCGACGGCGAGGTCGGCAACAAGAAGCTGTACGACCCGCGCGCCTGGGGCAAGGTCGCGGAGACCGCGATGGCCGCGCGCGTGATCGAGGCGACGCAGCAGCTCGGCTCCGCCGGTCACTCCGGCAAGTAGCCCGTCGAAGCGGCGGTCGGCTTCGGCCGGCCGCCGCTTCGCACATGCATGAGGAGGCGGTCCCGCATGGCCGACGAAGACCCCCGGCCGGACGAGCGGCCGCGGCCGCAGTACGGCGAGCTGGCCCCGCCCGGATGGGTGTGGAAGCCGCCGGAGGACGTCGACCGGCTCGACACGGCCCGTCCCAACCCGGCGGCCGACGACGATGAGGCCGTCCGCCCGCCGGAGCCGGCCGCTCCGGTCTACCGCCCGTCGTCGCATCCGTCGGAGCCTCCGACGGCCGTTCCCGGCCCGACGCCTCCCCCGCGCTGGAACCTCACGTTCACGATCCTGCTGATCGCGTTCGGCTTCTTCGGGATGTCGTACTCGGTGCTCATCCTGCAGGCGTTCCCCACGTCGATGCAGGTGCTGCACAGCACCCAGGGGCTCGGCGACTACTCGCCCGCGCCGGTGGTGGGCACGCTCATCACCGTCGGCACCCTCACGATGACCGGTCTGTGGGCCGTCTCGACGGGGCTCGCCGTCTGGCAGCTCGTCCGGCGCAGGATGTCGTTCTACATCCCGCTCGCGGCCGGGGTCATTGCGCTGGTGGCGCTGTTCGTGTTCCTCGCCGTCATCCTGTCGACGGATCCGGCGCTCATCGACTTCTACAGCGGCGTGATGCCGGCGTCGCCGGCGCCCACGGCACCGGCGACGCCCTGAGTCCCCGTCGATCCGGGGGCGACGGTCAGGCCGCCGCCTCCTCCCGCGACTCGGCGAGGCCCTGCGCGAGAGGCGTGGTCGGCCGGCCGATGAGCTCGCTGAGCGTGGTGGTGGCGTCGCCGAGCGCGCCGTCGCGGATGTTCCCGTCGAGTGCGACCACGAAGCCGGCCGTGCCCTCGGCGAGGCCCGCACCGGTCAGGATGCCCGTGTGCTCCTCCGGGGTGACCGAGCGGTAGGCGACCTCGCGGCCGACCAGTGTGCCGACGACCTCGGCGAGCTCGTCGAACGACCACGCCATGTCGCCGCTCAGCTCGTAGACCGCGCCGTCGTGGCCGGGCGTGATGAGTGCGACCGCGGCGGCCTCGGCGTAGTCCTTGCGCGACGCGCTGGCGACGCGTCCCGCACCGGCGGAGCCGACGATCTCGCCGGTCGCCGCGGCCTGGTCGAGCAGCCCGGTGTAGTTCTCGGTGTACCAGTTGTTGCGCAGCACGGTCACCGGCAGCGACGAGGCGGCCAGCAGCTCTTCGGTCGCCTTGTGCTCGGGCGCGAGGATGAGGTCGGTGTCGGTCGCCCGGGGAGCGCTCGTGTAGACGATGCGCCCCACGCCGGCGGCCTCCGCGGCCTCGATGGCGTTGCGGTGCTGCTGCACGCGCTTGCCGACCTCCGAGCCCGAGACGAG
Organism: Leifsonia sp. NPDC058194; assembly: GCF_042883605.1. Classification (NCBI taxonomy): domain Bacteria; kingdom Bacillati; phylum Actinomycetota; class Actinomycetes; order Micrococcales; family Microbacteriaceae; genus Leifsonia; species Leifsonia sp. NPDC058194. Next base: position 36,864 of record NZ_JBHVVL010000007.1, read on the forward strand.
CAGCAGGGCGTCGGCGCCGGCGAACGCCGCCGTCAGGGTCTCCGGCTTCTCGAAGTCGATGACGGCGGTCTCGACGCCCTGCGCGGCGAGCGGGGCCAGTCGTTCGGCGGAGCGGCCGACGGCACGGATGTCGGAGGCGGCGACGCCGCGGGCCAGGAGGGAGTCGACGGTGAGGCGGCCGAGGTGGCCGGTTGCGCCGGTGACGACGATGGTCATGGAGGTGTTCCTTTCGATGCGGACATCGAGGGGAACCGGCGCGAACGCCCATTACTTCCCGATCGAAGGTACCCACTTTTTGGTAAGTTACTGACGTGGACACCAGTTTTGCGTCTTTGAACGGGTTCGGCTTCACCGACGGCGTGCTGCCGTCGGCCTGCCCGACCCGCATCGTACTCAACCACGTGACGAGCACCTGGGGCGTGCTCGTGCTCGTCGCGCTCTCGCAGAGCGATCTGCGCTGGGGCGAACTGCGCAGAACCGTGCAGGGGATCAGCGAGAAGATGCTCGCGCAGACCCTGCGCACGCTCGAGGCGGACGGTTTCGTGCTGCGGACCGCGCAGCCGACCATCCCGCCGCGCGTCGACTACAGCCTCACCGCGCGCGGTCACGAGCTGACCGCGCACCTGCTGCCCCTCATGGAGTGGATCGCCGGCAACGCCGACGCCATCCTCGCGAGTGAGCCGGCCCCCGCCTCCGACCCGGTCGAGGCTCCGTACACCGCCTAGCCTCGGCACACCGCCCAGCCTCCGCGAGAGGGAAGGGCCGGGGGGCGCGACCTCAGCGCCCGCGGCCGCCGATCGCGCGGGCGTCCTGCTTGCCCGAGATGTCCTTGCGGAGCTCCTTCGGCAGCGAGAACATCAGGTCCTCCTCGGCCGTCTTGACCTCTTCGACATCGCGGTACCCGGCGCCGGAGAGGTCCTCCAGCACCTCCTGCACCAGCACCTCCGGCACCGATGCGCCGCTGGTGACGCCGATGCTCGCGACGCCGTCGAGCCACTCCTGCTTGATCTCGCTCGCGTAGTCGATGCGGTAGGCGGCCTTCGCGCCGTACTCGAGGGCGACCTCGACGAGGCGCACCGAGTTGGAGGAGTTGGCGGAGCCGACCACGATGACGAGTTCGGCCTGCTCGGCGACCTTCTTGATCGCGACCTGACGGTTCTGGGTGGCGTAGCAGATGTCGTCGCTCGGCGGGTCCTGGAGGTTCGGGAAGCGCTCGCGCAGGCGGCGGACCGTCTCCATCGTCTCGTCGACCGAGAGGGTGGTCTGCGACAGCCAGACGACCTTGTCCGGGTCCTTGACGACGATCCGGTCGACGTCCTCCGGACCGTTGACGAGCGTCACGTGGTCGGGTGCCTCGCCCGCGGTGCCCTCGACCTCCTCGTGGCCCTCGTGGCCGATCAGGAGGATCTCGAAGTCGTCGCGTGCGAAGCGCACCGCCTCGCGGTGCACCTTGGTGACCAGCGGGCAGGTCGCGTCGATCGCGTGCAGACCGCGGTCGGACGCGGCGTTGACGACGGCCGGCGAGACGCCGTGGGCCGAGAACACGACGTGCGCGCCCGTCGGCACCTCGTCGACCTCGTCGACGAAGATCGCGCCCTGCTGCTCGAGGGTGGAGACGACGTGCACGTTGTGGACGATCTGCTTGCGGACGTACACCGGCGAACCGTAGTGCTCGATCGCCTTCTCGACGGCGACCACGGCACGGTCGACGCCGGCGCAGTAGCCGCGCGGGGCGGCCAGGAGCACACGTTTGCGCCCGGCGACCGGGATATCCTGAAGCCGGCCGCGCGCTCCCGGGGTCCGCGGGATCCGGGGCATCGGCAGGCTGATAGTCGCGTCGCTCACCCCTTGATCGTACGGGAGAGCGCTGAGGAACGGATGGGAGGCTTCCGGACGGTGACGGAGACCACGAACGCACCCGCGTTCACACCCGGACCGCCGACGCTGGACGAGCCCTGGCCCGTCTCGGTGCTGGCCGGCAAGATCAAGGGCTGGATCGACCGGCTGGGCACCGCCTGGGTCGAGGGCGAGATCACTCAGTGGGGCGTCTCCGGCGGCAACGTCTACGGCAAGCTGAAGGACCTCGAGGGCGACGCCACGATCAGCTTCACGATCTGGTCGTCGGTGAAGGCCCGCATCCCCGCCGACCTCAAGCAGGGCGACCGCGTCATCGTGGCCGTCAAGCCCAACTACTGGGTCAAGGGCGGCACCCTGACGATGCAGGTCTCCGACATGCGCCACGTGGGGCTCGGCGACCTGCTGGAGCGGCTTGAGCGGCTGCGGCAGCAGCTGACGGCGGAGGGCCTGTTCGCCCCGGAGCGCAAGAAGCGGCTCCCCTTCCTCCCGCACACGATCGGGCTGATCACGGGGCGCGACTCCGACGCCGAGAAGGACGTGCTCCGCAACGCTCAGCTGCGCTGGCCCCAGGTGCGCTTCCGCACGGTCCACGCCGCCGTCCAGGGCGATCGCACGGTTCCGGAGGTCGTCGCGGCCATCCGCACCCTCGACGCGGACCCGGAGGTGGAGGTCATCATCATCGCCCGCGGCGGCGGCGACTTCCAGAACCTCCTCGGCTTCAGCGACGAGATGCTCGTGCGCGCCGCCGCGGCCGCGACCACCCCGCTCGTCAGCGCCATCGGCCACGAGGCCGACCGCCCCCTGCTCGACGAGGTGGCCGACCTGCGCGCGTCCACCCCGACGGACGCCGCCAAGCGCGTCGTGCCCGACGTCGCCGAGGAGCTCTCCCGCGTCCACCAGGCACGTGCCCGCATCGGCGCCCGTCTGACCCACATCATCGGGCACGAGATCGACCGCATCGGCCACCTGCGCACGCGTCCTGCACTGGCGTCCTCGACCTGGATCGTCGACTCCCGCGCCCAGGAGCTGACCCGCTACGTCGCCCGCGGCGTCGAGCTGGTGGAGCGCGGCGTCGAGCGCGAGGCGGCGCGTGTCGCGGAGCTGCGCGGACATCTGCGCGCCCTCTCCCCTCAGGCCACGCTCGATCGCGGCTACGCGATCGTGCAGACGACGGCCGGTCATGTCGTGGCGACGCCCGGCGAGGCACCGGCGGGCACCGCCCTGCGCGTGACCGTCTCCGGCGGCGCGTTCGCCGCCACCGCGGGCGACGAGGTCCCCTCCCCCGCCGGCGCGGGCACCGAGCCGGCGAGCGCGGACTCAGCGGGCACTCGGCCGGGCAAATAGAATGGATGCCATGCCGACCACAGAAACGACCCCGGCCGCGGGGTCGACCCCCGGCGCGGACCCCCTCAGCGCGCTCAGCTACGAGGAGGCCCGCGACGAGCTGGTGCGTATCGTGACCGAGCTCGAGCAGGGGTCGGCGACCCTCGAGGAGTCGATCGCGCTCTGGGAGCGCGGGGAGGCCCTGGCCCGGCACTGCGAGGAGTGGCTGATCGGCGCGAAGGCCCGACTGGATGCGGCCCGGGCCGGAGCGCCCGCCGCAGCGGGAGCCGCTGACAGCGAATGAGCCCCCGCGAGAAGCCGCCGGCGGTCGTTGCCGAGCTCGGCCGTCCCGAGACCCCCGAAGAGACGGCCGCCCGTAAGGCGCAGAACTCTGCCAACCACCGCAACCGCCAGACGATCAACAACCTCGTCTATTCGCTGATCGCGACGGTCGCCCTGGTCGTCGTGATCGTGCTGGTCGTGCCGCGCGGCAATCCCACCGCCACGCAGCCGCCGGTCGACTACGCCTCCGTCGCACAGGAGGCGCAGGGCAGTCAGGCCGACCCGCTGCTGGTGCCGAAGCTCCCCTCGGACTGGAAGTCGAACAGCGCCGAGCTGCGCACCAAGACGGCGGACGGCGTGGACTCCTGGTACATCGGCCTCCTGACCCCCAAGGGCGAGTACATCGGCATCACGCAGGGCTTCAACGCCAACGACAGCTGGGTGGCCGATCAGGTGTCGAAGTCCCGCATCGCGGGCACGCGCGACATCGACGGCGTCCGCTGGGACGTCTACGACAACCGGAAGTCCGCGACCGACGCGGGCAACGTGGAGTATGCGCTCACCACGAACGCCGGTCACAGCTCCATCGTCGTCGTCGGCACCGCCGACGACGCCGAGTTCCGCACGGTGGCCTCGTCGCTCGCCGGTCAGATCACCGCATTGAAAGGCGAATAGATGCCCACCACCCGCCCCGGACGCATCTGGAACGCGATGCTGGCAGGAAACGAGCGCTTCATCTCCGGCGCCCCGCAGCACCCCCGCCAGGACGCCGAGCGCCGCGAGTCGGTCGCGGGCGGTCAGGCTCCCGTCGCCGCGATCTTCGGCTGCGCCGATTCCCGCCTCGCGGCCGAGATCATCTTCGACATGGGACTCGGTGACGCGTTCGTCGTGCGCAACGCCGGTCAGGTCGCCTCCGAGTCCGTCATCGGGTCGCTCGAGTACGCAGTCGCCGTGCTGAAGGTGCCGCTGATCCTCGTGCTCGGCCACGACTCGTGCGGTGCGGTCGCGTCGGCGATCGCCTCGCAGGCGCCGGACGCCGAGCCCCTCCCCCCGCACATCGCCAACCTCATCGCCCCGATCGTCCCCGCCGTGCACCGCGTGAGCGGCACGGCCGAGGGCGAAGCGGTCGAGCCGGGCACGGCGGACCCGATGGAGGTCGGCCGCGAGCACCTGCGCGACACGGTCGCCGAGCTGCTCGCCCGCTCCGAGATCATCAGCTCGGCCGTCGCGGACAACGTCCTGGCGATCGTCGGCGCGAACTACCGTCTTCAGGAAGGTCGGGTCGTCCCCGACATCGTCGTCGGCATGACCGATCCGGTCGCCGAACAGCAGTCCGAGCGCTGACCTCAGCGTCGTCGGCATCAGAAAGGAAGAACACACCGTGGTGGACACCCAGGCGGACGCCGAGTACCGCATCGAGCACGACACGATGGGCGAGGTGCGCGTTCCCGCGGCCGCGCTCTACAGCGCGCAGACGCAGCGGGCCGTCGAGAACTTCCCCATCTCGGGATCGGTGCTCGAGCCGACCCAGATCGCGGCCCTCGCCCGTATCAAGAAGTCGGCGGCCCTGGCCAACGCCCGCCTCGGCGTGCTCGACCAGGAGATCGCCGACGCGATCGCCGCCTCCGCAGACGAGGTCGTCAGTGGAGCGCACGACGGCGAGTTCCCGATCGACGTCTACCAGACGGGTTCGGGCACCTCGTCGAACATGAACATGAACGAGGTCCTCGCGACCCTCGCGTCGCGTCGCCTCGGCAAGCCGGTGCACCCGAACGACCACGTGAACGCGTCGCAGTCGTCGAACGACGTCTTCCCGACCTCCGTGCACATCGCCGTGACCGGGGCCCTCATCGACGATCTCATCCCGGCACTCGACCACCTCGCGGTGGCGCTGGAGGAGAAGGCGGAGAAGTGGGCGACCGCCGTGAAGTCCGGCCGCACCCACCTGATGGACGCTACCCCGGTCACCCTCGGCCAGGAGTTCGGCGGCTACGCGGCGCAGATCCGCTACGGCATCGAGCGCGTGCAGTCCTCGCTCACCCGCGTTGCCGAGGTCCCGCTCGGCGGCACCGCGGTGGGCACCGGCATCAACACGCCGCTCGGCTTCCCGCAGCTGGTCATCGAGTTGCTGACCGCAGAGACCGAGCTGCCGATCACCGAGGCGCGCAACCACTTCGAGGCGCAGGCCAACCGGGATGCGCTCGTCGAGGCCTCCGGGTCCCTTCGCACCATCGCGGTCAGCCTCACCAAGATCTGCAACGACCTGCGCTGGATGGGCTCGGGCCCGAACACGGGTCTCGGCGAGATCCACATCCCGGACCTGCAGCCGGGCTCGTCGATCATGCCGGGCAAGGTGAACCCGGTCATCCCGGAGGCCGTGCTCATGGTCGCCAGCCGGGTCGTCGGCAACGACGCCACCATCGCCTGGAGCGGCGCTTCGGGTCTCTTCGAGCTGAACGTCGCCATCCCGGTGATGGGCACCGCCCTGCTCGAGTCGATCCGCCTGCTCACGCAGGCCAGCCGCGTGCTCGCCGACAAGACCGTCGACGGCCTCGAGGCGAACCTCGACCGCGCCCGCGCGTTCGCCGAGTCGAGCCCGTCCATCGTCACGCCCCTGAACCGCGTGATCGGGTACGAGGCGGCCGCCAAGGTCGCCAAGCACGCCGTCGCCCAGGGCATCACGGTGCGCGAGGCCGTCATCGATCTCGGCTTCGTGGACCGCGGCGAGGTCACCCTCGAGCAGCTCGACACCGCGCTCGACGTGCTGAGCATGACCCACCCGGGCTGAGCCGGGACCGCACCACCCGCGCACCAGCGCATCAGCGCGCTGCGCATCAGAACGCATCAGCGACCACCGAGGCGCCCTTCCCGACCGGGAGGGGCGCCTCGCCCGTTCCCGCGCTAGATCGTGAGCACCGTCACCCAGAACGATGCGAGCAGCGCCGGCCCGAAGGCGACCTCCCGGCGGACGGGATCGCGGTTCCGGCCGAGCACCGCGAGCTCCATGGCCGTGTGCATGGCTGCTGCGGTGAACGCCGAGCTCAGCCACACCACGAGGGGAAGCGCGGGACCGATGGCCAGTGCGAGCAGCCCGGCGAGCTTCGCATCCCCCATGCCCAGGGCGCCGGCGCGCGACATCATCGCGAGCACGGCGAACACTCCCCCCGCGCAGCCGATGACGGTCACGGCCGCGAGGCCGCCCCGCTCGACACCCGGCGACCCGCGCGCCAGCGCCTCCCACACGAGCCCCACCGCCGCGAACGCATAGCCGGGCAGCACGAGTGCGTTCGGCAGCCGCTGCTCGCGCGCATCCGCGACGATCAGGGGTGCCGTCACGGCGGCCACGTAGCACGCGGCCACCGCGGCCGGGCCGACGCCTCGCACACCCACGAGTGCCGTCGCCAGCCCGACCGCGATCAGGATCCGGATCCCTGTGCTTCCCCCCATGCCTTCACGCTAGGAGGCGGTGACAGCCGCCGGCGCCGTCGACGGGACATCGTGGAAACCCGAGATCATCCACACCGTCGAGCGCGCGAGACGCTCGCGGTGCGCCGTGTCACGCCAGTTCGTTGGCCTCCAGCATCTCGGTGACGAGCGCCGCGATCGCCGACCGCTCGGAGCGGGTCAGCGTGACGTGAGCGAACAGCGGGTGCCCCTTCAGCGTCTCGATCACGGAGGCGACGCCGTCGTGGCGCCCGACCCGCAGGTTGTCGCGCTGGGCGACATCGTGGGTCAGCACCACCCGAGAGTTCTGCCCGATGCGGCTGAGCACGGTGAGCAGCACGTTGCGCTCCAGCGACTGCGCCTCGTCGACGATCACGAACGCGTCGTGCAGCGAGCGTCCGCGGATGTGTGTGAGCGGCAGCACCTCCAGGATGCCCCGGTCGAGCACCTCGTCGAGCACGTTCTGCGAGACGAGCGCCCCGAGCGTGTCGAAGACCGCCTGGCCCCAGGGGTTCATCTTCTCGCCCTGGTCGCCGGGGAGGTAGCCGAGCTCCTGGCCGCCGACCGCGTAGAGCGGCCGGAACACCATGATCTTCTTGTGCTGCTGACGCTCCAGCACCGCCTCGAGCCCTGCGCACAGCGCGAGCGCCGACTTGCCGGTGCCTGCGCGCCCGCCGAGCGACAGGATGCCGATCTCCGGGTCGAGCAGGAGGTCGATCGCGAGCCGCTGCTCCGCCGACCGGCCGTGCAGGCCGAACACATCGCGGTCGCCGCGGACGAGCTTGACCTCGCCCTTCGCGACCACGCGACCGAGAGCGGAGCCGCGGTCCGAGTGGATGACGAGCCCGGTGTTGACGGGGAGTGCGTCGACCAGCGGGGTGCGCATCCGCTCCTCGTCGTAGAGGTCGCTCATCTGGTCGCTGCCGAGGGTGACCTCGGCGAGTCCGGTCCAGCCGGAGTCGACCACCTGCTCGTGCCGGTACTCCTCGGCGGCGAGGCCGACCGAGGCCGCCTTGACGCGTAGAGGGAGATCCTTCGAGACGACGGTGACGTCGAGCCCGTCGTTCGCCAGGTTGAGCGCGACCGCGAGGATGCGCGAGTCGTTGTCGCCGAGCTGCAGCCCGCTCGGCAGCACCGCCATGCTGGAGTGGTTCAGCTCCACCCGCAGTGAGCCGCCCTCCCCCACCGGGATCGGGAAGTCCAGCCGTTCGTGCTCCACCCGCAGATCGTCCAGATTGCGCAGTGCCTGCCGGGCGAAGTATCCGAGTTCGGGATCGTTCCGCTTGCCTTCCAGCTCGCTGACGACGACCACCGGGATGACGACGGAATGCTCCGCGAACCGGAAGATCGCCTTGGGATCCGACAGGAGGACCGAGGTGTCGAGCACGTACGTGCGCTCGGCCTGCTTCGTTCCGTCGGGTGCCGCCTCGAACTGCCGGGTCTTTGATTCAGCCACGACCACTCCCACCCCGCCGCCCCCGCGAGGGCTGCGGATCAACTTGGCGAGTCGGCCGCTGGGTTCCGAAACGAACTTATGTGGCCGTCTCGACCGGGCGCCATGCCCGATGCCTCGAAACTACGCCGCGCCACCGACACGAAACGCCGGAGGACCCGCGTGTCGCGTTTCCATCAGGTGAACAATCGCCCCCAGTTGTGGGAGCTGGACGAGCCGGGCCGCCGGTGGGTCAGATCGACGAGGCGTAGGAGGTGAACGCCGCTCGCAGCATGTCGAGCGTCTCCTCCGTCGTGCCCGCGTGCACGCTGAACCGCACCGAGGCAGGTCGCACCGAGGCGGTCACGCCGTGGTTGAACAGGGACGCGCTGAGCGCCGTCAGGTTCTCCGTCGGCTCCACGACGACCATCCCGGCGCGCTCGGCCGGGTTGCGCGGGGAGGTGACGGGCAGGGCGAACTCGTCGGCGAGGTCGATGACGCGCTCGACGCCGTCGGAGATGGCGGCGTTGATCGCGGGCACGCCGGCCGCCGCGATCTCCTCCAACGCCGTCGCGAAGCGTGCCTGCGCCACCGAGTCGGGGTTCGAGATGGAGAACGCCCGGGCGCCGTGCGCGGGCTCCACCACCTCGTCCCACGTGAGGCCCTCGCTCGTGCCGGTCCAGCCGCTGAACACCGGCGTCAGGTGGTCGATGGCCCGCTCGCTCAGCGCGAGGAAGCCGGTGCCCCATCCTGCGCGCGCCCACTTCTGACCGCCGGCCAGCACCACGTCGGCGACCTCGTACGGCGCGTCCACGACGCCGAAGCCCTGGATGGCGTCCACGATCAGGAGCCGGTCGCCGATCACCTGGCGGATCCCGTCGATGTCGGCCAGGAAGCCGGTGCGCGAGTCGACGAGGCTCACCATCACCGCTGTGGTCGCGGGGGTGACCTGCTCGCGGATCTGCGCGGGCGTGACGCGCCCGTGGTCGGTCTCGAGCCAGGTGGGCGTGATGACGCGCATGGCCTGCGCGGCGCGCACGGCCGCGTACGTGACGGACGGGAACTCGGCGCGCGAGAGCAGCACCTCGCCGCCCGTGAGGCCGAAGGCGGCGTGCATCAGGCCGAGCGAGGCGTTCGGCTGGAAGGCGATCCGGTCGGCCGGGAACCGCGTGAGCGCCGACACCGCGTCCCGCACGCGGGCGTCCTCGCCCTGCAGCCGGTCGACGGTCCCGTAGCGCGCCCGCGCCAGGATCTCGTACTGCGCCGACGCCTCCGCGCGCACGTCCTCCGAGATCGGGCCCACCCGGCCGTAGTCCAGGTATCCCGGCTCCTCGCCGAACCCGCGTGCGAACTCTTCGACTGTCATCCGAACCTCCCGTACGATTCTGGCCGAAACGGACGCCCGAACGGAGGGGATCCGACGGCGACACGCAGGCGATCTCCTCCGTTCGCCGCATCCACCCGGCGCGGCGCGGCGGATCTCCTCCGTTGCCTGGCGGAGGCTCAGCCGCCGAAGCGCCGCTGGCGCCGGGAATAGTCGCGCACCGCGCGGAGGAAGTCGACCTCGCGCAGATCGGGCCCGAGGGCCTCCACGAAGTAGAACTCCGAGTGTGCGCTCTGCCAGAGCATGAAGTCGCTGAGACGCTGCTCGCCGGAGGTGCGGATCACGAGGTCCGGGTCGGGCTGACCGCCGGTGTAGAGGTGCTCGCCGATCATGTCGGGCGTCAGGAGGTCCGCGAGCGTCTCGAGGCTGCCGCCGTCGGCGTGGTGGGCGGCGACGATGCTGCGCATCGCGTCGGTGATCTCTTTGCGTCCGCCGTAGCCGACCGCGAGGTTGATGTGCATGCCGGTGTTGCCCGCGGTGCGCTGCTCGGCCGCGACGAGCGCGGCGACGAGCGGTTCCGGGAGTCCCGCCGTCGAGCCCACGTGCTGCACGCGCCAGTCCCGGTAGCGGGAGAGGTCGTCCGCCAGCTCCGCGATGATCTCGATCAGTGCGGAGAGCTCGGTGCTCTCGCGGTTCGTGAGGTTGTCGCTCGAGAGCAGGTAGAGCGTTGCGACGGACACGCCGAGGTCGTCGCACCATTCGAGGAACTCGCGCATCTTCGCCGCGCCTGCGCGGTGCCCGTGGGCCACCGTCGTGAGCCCGGCCTGGCGCGCCCACCGCCGGTTGCCGTCGATGATCATCGCGACGTGCTTCGGCAGGGCCTGCTCCCCCAGTCCCGCCAGTTCGCGGCGCAGCCGCTTCTGGTAGAGCCCGTAGAGCAGCCCGCTCCCCGGGGCGGTACTGCGTTTGCTCACGGGGATACGTTAGCGCCCCGCGTCTTGTGCGGCTCTCAGCATCCCGCCACCGGATTCCCCTACGCTTGGGCCATGTCGCCCCGCAACCGTCACGAACCGGAGGACGTCGCCGAGCTCCTGCACGAGCCCGCCTCGTCGCTCGATGCGTCGGACGCCGCCGTCCAGGCCGACGACGTCGCGGCGCGCGGACACGGACGCGACCTCCCCAACATCCCCCTGCTCGACGCCTCGCCGGCCAACCCGGCCGAGATCAAGCCGACCTGGCGCGGATGGATCCACGCGGGCACGTTCCCGTTCACCATCGCCGCCGGCATCGTCCTGATCTGCCTCGCGCACGGCGCGCCTGCCAAGTGGGCCTCGGCCGTCTTCGTGCTCACCTCGATGCTGCTGTTCGGCAATTCCGCGCTGTATCACCGCTTCAACTGGAAGCCGCGGACGAAGGTCGTGCTGAAGCGCATCGACCACGCCAACATCTTCCTGCTGATCGCCGGCACGTACACCCCGCTCGCCGTGCTCGCCCTGCCGCCGGAGAAGGGCATCCTGCTGCTCTGCATCGTCTGGGGCGGAGCCCTGCTCGGGATCGGCTTCCGGGTGTTCTGGATCGGCGCCCCTCGCTGGCTCTACGTGCCGATCTACCTGCTGCTGGGCTGGGCCGCGATGATGTACATCGTCGACCTGGTGAACGCCAACGTCGCCATGATGGTGCTCGTGCTCGTCGGCGGGATCATGTACACGATCGGCGCCGTGATCTACGGGGTGAAACGGCCGAACCCGTTCCCCGGGAGGTTCGGCTTCCACGAGATCTTCCACACGCTGACCGTGCTGGCGTTCCTCTGCCACTGGACGGCGACGCTGCTGATCGCGCTGCATCCCGCCTACAACGCGGGCTGACCCGGTCTACGGGCGGTCGTCGGTCTCCGCGGAACCGCCGTCCGCAGCCTGCTCGGCGTCGAGCTTCGCGGCGATCTCGGCGCGATAGCGCACCCGTCGGATGCGGCGGACCATGTCGATCACGAGGAGCACGGCGGCCACGGCGACGAGGAAGGTGACGACGAATCCGACGACGCCCGGCGTGACCTGATCCTCGCTGGGGCCGCTCGACGGGGTCGGGGTCGGCGTCGCGGCCAGCCAGACGGAGGCGCGCAGGAGGGCGTCGGCGATCATCGTTCGGGGGTCTCTTCTCTCGAGTCGGGAGGAAGCCGCGATTCTCAGCTTCGTCTCCTAGTCTTGACTCAGCCTACCGCCGCCCCGACGGCAGGCCTGAACGTGTACCGAGAGGCGGAACCGGCGAGAATGGCCGTGACGGAGACCATCGATCGCCGCTACGGGCGTACACCGCAGCGCAGGCGCCGGGACCGTTGGTTCCTCATCGGCGGAGGCGTCGCCGTGCTCGCCGTCGTCGTGGCCTGGGTGTTCTGGGCCGGCTGGGACAACAACCAGTCCGACCTCGAGGCGACCGACACCGCGTACACCATCACGGACGCGCACCATGTGGACATCAGCTTCACGATCAACGCGCCGAAGGGCACTCCCGTCACGTGTGCGATCCAAGCGCTCAACGAAGACTTCGCGATCGTCGGCTGGCGCATCGTCAGCTACCCCGGTTCGGACGCCCGAGTCACCCAGCACACGGAGACGATCCGCACCATCCAGCAGAGCAACACAGGTTTGATTAACACCTGCTGGCTGACCTAGCATTCTGTGGATACGCCCCGACCGAGGTCGGGGCGTCTACTTTACCCACCGGCACCGGCCGGCATATCTGCCCGCGCGGCATGGACCGCGGGCGCAAAGGAGCTCACCATGGCCCAGGAGACACCGGTCACCTTTCTGACCCAGGACGCCTACGATCGTCTCGCGGCGGAACTCGAGGAGCTCAGCGTCAACGGCCGCAACGAGATCGCGAAGCGCATCGAGGCGGCCCGCGAGGAGGGCGACCTCAAGGAGAACGGCGGCTATCACGCCGCGAAGGACGAGCAGGGCAAGATCGAGTCCCGCATCGTGCAGCTGACCCTCCTCCTGCGCTCGGCCACCGTCGGCGACGCGCCGGAGAGCCACGGCGTCGTGGAGCCCGGCACGGTCATCACCGCGATCATCGCCGGCGACGAGAGCGTCTTCCTCATCGGCAACCGTGAGATCGCGGCCGGCAGCGAGCTTCCCGTCTACAGCGAGCAGAGCCCGCTCGGTGCGGCGATCCTGGGCCTGAACGTCGGAGACAAGACGGAGTACACGGCCCCGAACGGCCGTCAGATCGCGGTGGAGATCACCAAGGTCGAGACCTACGCCGGGCAGTAGTCCCCGCTGAGACGACAACGGGCCCGCGAGCGATCGCGGGCCCGTCGTCGTTTTCGGACGCGGCGCGCGGGTGCGGCTAGAGCGATGCCGGCAGACGCACCCGCTGCGGGAGCGGCCGGTGGTCGTCCGAGGCGCGGAACGCGTCGATGGCGAGGGCGGCGAACCGGCGTGCGGCATCGGCACGGGCCGCCGGTGGCCTGGTCGCGAGCGCTCGTCCCGTGAGGAGCACCAGCACGAGGTCGTCGATCACGAAATCGGGGCGCAATCCGCCGGCCGCCTGCGCCCTGCTCGCGAGCCCGGCGAGCATCCCGAGCAGTGCGATGCGGTGCTCGGCGAAGGTCTCCGCCGTCGGCGCTGCCGCGAGGAATGCCTCGACGAAGCCGTGGTTGCGCCCGTTGAGCAGGCTGATCCGTTCGACGACCGTGCAGAATCCGCGCCAGGGATCGGGGTCGGCGCAGCCGTCCACGACGATGCCACGGCAGGCGGCGAGCTCTTCGGCGAACGCCTGATCGATGAGGATCTGCTTGGTCGGGAAGCGCCGGTAGAGGGTCGCCGGCCCGACACCGGCGTGGCGCGCGATCTCGCGCATCGGGATGTCGATGCCGCGCTCCGCGAAGAGCGAGCGCGCCGCTTCGAGCACGCGGTCCCGGTTGTCCTGGGCGTCGGCACGGAGCATCTGAGGCAATCGCCGTCCCCTTCTTCTCGCTTCGTCTAAGTGGACGGGTGCGTCCACTACCGTGGCCCTCAGTATCGCAGAGCGCGGGACGGAGCGAGGAGACGACGGTGAGAGCAGTGACGATCAGGCGATTCGGCGACCCGAACGGCATGGAGGTGATCGAGACCGCATCGCCGGAGGCAGGCGCGGGCGAGGTCGTCATCCGCACCGAGGCGATCGGCGTCGGCGGCGTGGACGCCGTCATCCGCCGCGGCACACTCGGCGGTTTCGAGTTCCGGGAGGGGCTGATCCCGGGGAGCGAGGTCGCCGGGACGATCTCGGCGACCGGCGACGGCGTCGACCCGTCGTGGATCGGGCGCCGTGTCTGGGCCTTCACGGGGACGAGCGGAGGCTACGCCGAGGAGGCGCTCGCTCGCGTCGATGACGTGGTGCCCCTCGTGGAGGGCCTGACCCCGACCCAGGCGGTGACGCTCGGGAGCGCGGCGCCGGTCGCGCGGTTCGCGCTCGCCCACGCGCACGCAGCGGCGGGCGAGTCCGTGCTGATCCGTGGCGCGGCCGGAAGCATCGGGATCGCCGCGGTCGAACTCGCGGCACAGAACGGCGCGAGCGCGATCGCCGTGACGACCTCGTCGCGGGAGCGGGGCGACCGCCTCCGCGAGCTGGGTGCGACCCACGTCCTCGATCGCAGCGGCGACGGCGACGCGACGGCCCCCGCCCTGTTCGACGTCATCGTCGACATCGTCGGTGGAGACGACCTCCCCGGCTTCCTCGACCGACTGGCCCCGAACGGCCGCCTGGTCCTCGTAGGAGCCGTGGCCGGCTTTCCCCCTGCCGACTTCGGAGGGCACCTGCTGCGCGCGTTCCAGCAGTCCCGGTCCTTCTCGACGTTCAGCCTCGACACCGTCCCGCGGCAGGCGCTGCGCGCGGCGCGGAGCGAGCTCTTCACCGCTGCGGCGCGCGGCGGACTTCATGCCGTCGTCGAGACGCTGCTGCCGCTGGATCAGGCCGCGGAGGCCCACCGGCTGATGGATGCGGGGCGCGTCTTCGGGCGCATCGTGCTGACGCCCTGAGCCGGACTACTCGTAGTCGACGACGGCGTCGTAGCCCGCGGTGCGGAGCGCTTCGATCACCTGCTGGCGGTGCTCGGTGCCACGGGTCTCGACGCTCACGTCGAGCTCGACCTGACTGATCTGCAGGCCGCGGCCGTGCCGGGTGTGCAGCACCTCCACCACGTTCGCGTTGACGCCCGCGAGGATCTCGGCGATGCGGGCGAGCTGACCGGGACGGTCCGGCATCATGATCGAGAGCTTGAGATAGCGGTCGGAGGCCGCCAGGCCATGGCCGATGACACGCTGCATCAGCAGTGGATCGATGTTGCCGCCGGACAGGATCGCCACCGTGGTGCCGTCCGCCGAGACCTTGTCGGCGAGGATGGCCGCGACGGCGGCCGCACCGGCCGGCTCGACGACGAGCTTGGCGCGCTCGAGGAGCACCAGCATCGCGCGGGCGATGTCGTCCTCCGTGACGGTGACGACCTCGTCGACCGCGTCGCGGATGATCTCGAAGTTGAGGATGCCGGGCTTGCTGACCGCGATGCCGTCCGCGATGGTCGGCACGAGCGAGATCTCGGTCGGCTCGCCTGCGGCGAGCGAGGCCGGGTAGGCCGCCGCGTTCGCAGCCTGCACGCCGATCACACGCACGGTCCGGCCGTCGAGCAGCGCGCGCTGCTTGACCGCGCTCGCGACTCCGGAGATGAGGCCGCCGCCGCCGATCGGGATGACGATGGTGGACGCGTCCGGAGCCTCATCGAGAATCTCGAGGCCAAGGGTCCCCTGTCCGGCCACCACGTCGGGGTGGTCGAACGGCGGGATGAGCACGGCGCCCGTCTCCGCGGCGAAGTCGGCGGCCGCCCGCAGGGTCTCGTCGACGATGCTGCCGCTCAGCACGACATCCGCACCGTAGGCGCGGGTGGCCTGGAACTTGGGGATGGCGACGCCGACCGGCATGAAGATCGTGGCGTGGATGCCGAGCTCGCGCGCGGCGAAGGCGACGCCCTGAGCGTGGTTGCCGGCCGACGCGGCCACGACCCCCCGGGTACGCTCCTCGGCGTCGAGCTTCGAGAGCCGGTTGTAGGCTCCGCGGATCTTGTAGGAGCCGGTGCGCTGGAGGTTCTCGCACTTGAGGAGCACAGGCGCACCGAGCACATCGGCCAGGTAGCGCGAGCTCTCCATCGGAGTGGGCTGCGCCACTCGCGACACGATGGAGCGCGCGGCTTCGATCTCGTCCAGGCCGGGGCCGGCGAAAGGAGTGCGCGTGGAGTCGGTCACGGTAGCCACTCGCACAGCCTACTCGCCGCCATATTCCGTGCGGTGTATGCGGTCGGCGGCCTCCGTCGGACCCCGGATCGCCGAACCGCGGCCGTCAGACTCGGGGGCGGCGGACAGCCCGGGGCACCGTCTCCCAGATGGCGCCCGCCGGCGGGCTGAATCCGGCCTCCTTCTCACCGCGCCACGCCCCGCTCGAGATGTAGTGCACCATCACGTTCAGCACCGCGACGAGCGGGACAGCGAACAGCGCGCCGGGGATGCCCGCCAGGAGCGAGCCCCCGGCGACGGCCAGGACGACGGCGAGCGGGTGGACCTTCACGGCCGTCCCCATGATCAAGGGCTGGAGGATGTGCCCCTCCACCTGCTGTACCAGGAGCACGATCCCGAGCATGATGAGCGCGAAGACCCAGCCTTTGAACACGAGGGCGATGAACACGGCGAGCGCGCCCGTGACGACCGCGCCGACGATCGGGATGAACGAGCCGAGGAAGACGAGCACGCCGATCGGGATGACCAGCGGCAGGCCGAGGAAGAACGCGCCGAGGCCGATGCCCAGGGCGTCGATGGAGGCGACGAGGATCTGCACCTTGGCGAAGTTGCGGAGCGTGACCCACCCCGCCTGGCCGGCCCCGTCGAGCGCCGCACGGGCGTTCCGCGGGAAGATCCGCACGATCCAGCCCCAGATGCTCTTGCCGTCGATCAGGATGAACAGGACGCTGAAGATGGTGAGGAGCGCGCCGGCCAGCACGTGGCCCACTGTGGAGCCGAGGGACAGCGCGCCCGAGATGAAGACCTGGCTGTCCTCCTGCACGGACGTCCAGAGGGATTGGAACGCGCCGTTGATCTGGTCCTCGCTCAGGCCGAGCGGGCCGGTCGTGAGCCACGAGCGGAACTGGTCGTACGCGGCGACAGACTGGGTCTGGAGGTCGTGGCTCTCGCGACTGACCTGCCAGATCGCGAGGTACAGCAGCCCGCCGACGACCACGACGAGCGCGACCAGCGCCGCGACGATGCTGAGCCATCGCGGCCAGCCGTGCCGATGCAGGAAGTCCTTGAACGGGACGAGCAGAGCGGCGAGCAGCACGGCGATGAGCACCGGGATGACGATCAGGCGCAGTTGCACGATCAGGAAGACGACGACGGCGATGACGGCGCCGATGACCAGCAACCGCCACGACCAGGCGCCGGCGAGCCGGACCCCGCGCGGGAGGGACGCGTCGACCGGCTCGAGCGCCTCCAGCGACTCGCCGAGGTCGCGTCGCCTGCGCAGGAACCACGACCGCGCAGGTGCGCGGTTCTCACCGGCGGGAGGGGGAACGGAGGTCTCGCTGTCGGCCATGCTGGCAGTCTAGGCGGGCGCAAGACTCTTCCTCAGGGCCCTCTCAGGAGACCCCGTCGAAATCACAGGGAGCTTCCAGAGAGCCGGCGCGCCGCCGTCCGCGCGTCCCGTGGGATGGCTGGAGGCCGGTGGGTCGAGGGGGTCGCGGAGCACCGCTCGCCTAACGTCGGGAGGACGGCATACGCCCCGACCGCACCACGCGCACCGAGCACACGAGAACACCGAGCAGCACTGCATGACAGCACCTCTCCCGCCCCGGCCCACCGCCTCGACCGGCTCCGGGCCCCGCCGCATCCTCATCCGCCTGAAGGAGGGCGTCGCGCTGCCGTCGGCCTTCGGGACGCTGCTCGCCGCCGTGGTCCTCTTCCTCGTCGTGTTCGGCCTCGTGATGGTGCTCTCGGCCTCCGCGGTCGAGTCGTACACGGACGGCAACGGCTTCTTCGGGCGCTTCGGCTCGCAGGGCGGCTATGCCGTGCTCGGCGTCGTGCTGATGCTGATCGTCGCCCGGCTGCCGCGGCGCACCGTGCAGCGGGTCGCCGTCGTCGTGCTCGTGCTCTCGTGCGTGCTCCAGATCCTGGCCCTGGCGACCCCGCTCGGCGTGAAGATCGGCGACAACACGAACTGGATCCGGATCGGACCGGTCGCCGGTCAGCCGTCCGAGGGCATCAAGCTCGGGCTGGTGATCTGGCTCGGGATGGCGCTCGGGCGTCGGCCCGAAGAACTGCAGGACTGGCGGCTGCTCGCCAAGCGCGTGCTCCCCGTCGTCGCCCCGTCCCTCCTGCTCGTCGTCCTCGGCGGCGACCTCGGCACGACCGTGGTGATGGCGGCGTTCACCCTGGGCGCCCTCTTCTTCGCGGGCGTGCGCCTGAAGCACCTGGGCGTCGTGCTCGGAGCCGGGGCATTCGCCGCCGTCCTGATCGCGCTCTCCAGCGCGACCCGCCGCGGCCGCATCTCGGCGTTCTTCGGCGGGACGAGTGCCGTCAACCCGGACGTGAACTGGCAGGTCGACAACGCGCACTACGCGTTGGCGTCGGGCGGGCTATGGGGCGTCGGACTCGGCAACTCGCACGCCAAGTGGTCGTGGCTGCCGTCGGCCGACACCGACTTCATCTTCGCCGTGATCGGGGAGGAGCTCGGGCTGATCGGCGCGTGCGTGGTGCTGCTGCTGTTCGCGCTCCTGGCGGTCCTCCTGGTGCGGCTGGTCCGGTCGACGCCGGACCCGGTGGTGCGCATCACCACCGGCACCGTGCTCGTCTGGCTGCTGTTCCAGGCGTTCGTCAACATCGGGGTGGTGCTCGGCCTCATCCCGACCCTCGGAGTGCCTTTGCCGTTCATCTCCGCGGGAGGGACGGCCCTCATCGCTTCGCTGGTGGCGATGGGAGTGGTCCTGTCGTACACGCGGCGGCCGCCGCGTGACCGCCTCGACGGAGCGCACGTCCCGGGTGCCCGGTCGGGAGCGGACCCGACCGGGGCGGCCCGGACCCCGCCGTTCAGGCGGCCGGCGCGACCGGCGCCGGTGCGACGGTGGCCGGCGCGCCGCTGAGCGCGATGTTCACCCGGTCGCCCGGTGCGAGGGTCTCGCCTGCGCCGTGCTGGACGGCGAGTTCGGTGCCGTCCGCGAGACGGACGCCGGTGCGGCGCAGCGCGCCGAGGAAGCTCGACGTGAGCACTTCGCCGGGGAGCCCGGTCGCGCCGAGCACGACGTCCTCCGGGCGGATGTAGGCCGTGACCGGCCCGTCGGCCGTCGCCGACGCGAGCGGGACCTCCTGGCCAAGGACGGTGAGGCGGCCTCCGGCGACGGTCGCCGGAATGCGGTTGGTGAGCCCGACGAACTCGGCGACGAAAGCGGAGACCGGCCTGCGGTACAGCTCCTCCGGTCGCCCGATCTGCTCGATCACTCCCGCGCGCATCACGGCGACCCGATCGGCGACAGCGAGGGCCTCCTCCTGGTCGTGCGTGACGAAGAAGGTGGTGATCCCGAGCTCGGTCTGGATGCGACGGATCTCCTCCCGGAGCTGCACGCGCACCTTGGCGTCGAGAGCCGAGAGCGGTTCGTCGAGCAGCAGCACGCGCGGGCGGGTGACCAAGGCCCGGGCGAGGGCGACGCGCTGCTGCTGGCCTCCCGAGAGCTGATGCGCGTAGCGGGCGCCGTGCTGGCCGAGGCCGACGAGATCGAGCGCCTCGGCAGCGCGACGGCGACGCTCGGCCGCAGGGACCTTGCGCATCCGCAGCCCGAACTCGACGTTCTGGCCCGAGGTCAGGTGCGGGAAGAGCGAGTAGGACTGGAAGACCATTCCGAGGTCGCGGCGGTTGGCGGGTTCGTCGGTGACATCGCGTCCGTCGACGAGGATGCTGCCCTCGTCGACGCGCTCGAGACCCGAGAGGGCGCGCAGAGCGGTCGTCTTGCCGCAGCCGCTCGGGCCGAGCAGCGCGATCAGCTCGCCCGGCTCGGCTGCCAGGTCGAGCCCGTTGAGGCCGACGCCGCCGCCGAAGTCACGGACGAGCCCGCGCAGTTCGACGGTGCTGCCGTGTCCGGCGGCGAGGGTGGGGGCGACCGTGTCGACGGCCGACGGGAGAGCGGACATTCCTAGCCTTTCGGGATGCGCCGGCGGGCCGCGACGAGGCGGTCCACGACGACGAGGAGGACGAAGGCGAACACCAGCGCGAGCAGTGCGAAGATGACCGCGACGAACGGGTCGGACTGCGAGACGAGCAGCAGCGACGTCTGCAGGTTCACGCGGCTGAGCAGCGATGCGATGGTGAACTCGCCGAGCACGACGGCGACCGACAGCGCGGAGGCCGCGAGGATCCCGCGCCGGAGGTTCGGGACGATCGCGCGCCAGAACACGGACGCCCATCCGGCACCCAGCGACCGGGCGGCCTCGCTCAGCGTGATGAGATCGACGGCGGCGACATTGCCCTGGATCGCACGGTAGGCGTACGGGAGCACCGTGATGCCGTACGCGAACGCCAGCGTCCAGGTGCCGGAGCCGAAGATCTGCGTGACGACGGCGTAGGTCGGAGCCAGGCCCACGACCATCACGATCGCCGGGATCATGATCGGCAGCAGGCAGACGGCCTCCAGCAGCCTCCGGAGCCGGGCGAAGCGCAGCTCCACCAGGACCATCGTCGGCAGCAGCACCAGGAGCACGATCGCGACGGTCACGACCGCGAGCACGAGCGAGTTGCCGAGCCCCTGGTAGACGCGGTCGTAGCGCGTGGTCTCGCCGCTGAACACCGCCTCCCAGCGGTCGAAGCTGTAGACGCCCGGCTTCGCGGTGCGGAGGGTGAACTCCAGCATGGAGAGCAGCGGGATGAGGAAGAACAGTCCGAGCAGCGTCCAGATGATCGTGCGCGCGACCGGGCCGGGGCCCAGCCGCGGCTGCGCGGCGCCGCGGCTCATCGCTGCCACCGGGCGGTGCGCCGCACCAGCGCCGAGTAGGCGAGCATGACGACGACCATGACGACCAGCATCCCGAGCGCCATCGCACCCGCGAGGTTCGAGCGACCGAGGACCGTCTCGCTGATCAGCGCCTGGCGGATCTGCAGCGACACGATGTTGTTGGCCTGCCCCACGAGGGCCGCGGCGGTCGCGTACGACGAGAACGCGTTGGCGAACAGCAGCAGCAGGCTGCCCAGGAACGACGGGAGCAGGATGGGGCCGCCGACGCGCGTCCAGTAGGTCCAGCGGCTGCCGCCGAGGGTCGCCGTCGCCTCCAGCCATTGCGGCCGCAGGCCTTCGAGCGCGGGGAGGAAGGTGATAACCATGAGGGGGATCTGGAAGTAGAGGTACGGGAGGATGAGGCCGGGCACCGTGTAGAGCCAGACGCCGTTCTCGTAGATGTTGATGTGGAACTGGTTGCGCAGCAGCACGGTGACGAGTCCCTGGGCGCCGATCGTCGCGATGAACGCGAACGCGAGCATGACGCCGCCGAACTGGGCGAGGACGCTGCTGGCGGAGTCGACCAGGGAGCGGCCGAGGCCGCCCTGACGCGAGCCGAGCAGCGCGAAGCAGAGGGCCGCACCGGCGATCGCGCCGACGACGGCGGTCACCGCGGAGAGCCAGAACGCGCCGAAGAACGATCCGGCGATCGCAGGCTCGGCGAGACCGCTGAGGTTCGACCAGGTGAAGCGCCCCTCCCCGTCGACGAAGCCGCTGCCCACGGCGACGAGCGTCGGCACGGCCAGGAAGATCACGACGTAGAAGGCGAACGGGGTGAGCCCGAGCGCCGCGACGAGTCCGCGCGGCGGGCGGCGGGCGGATCCGGCGCGGCGCGCGCGCCGGGGGCCGGACGGCGACTGCCGCCGGGTCTCCCCGGCGGCAGCGCTGTCGACCGCCGACGCCGGAGCGTCAGCGAGGGTGCGGGTCATCAGCCGACCGCGTTGGCCCAGGTCGAGTTGAGGAGCGTGCCCGCGTCGGTGGCCTGCTTCTCGGTCATGACGGCGACCTCGTCGAGCTTGCCCGGGAACTCCTTGGTGTCCAGGGTCTTGGCCTTCTCCATCGCGTCGACGCGCGCCGGGTAGGCGCCGCCCTTCAGCCACGCGTTCTGAGCGGCGTCGCTGTAGAGGTACTCCTCCCACAGGCGGGCGGCCGCCGGGTGCGGGGCGTCCTTGTTGATGGCCTGGTTGTAGTAGCCGACGTACGCCTTGCCCGGCAGGACGACGTACTTCCAGTCGATACCGCCCGACTTGATCGTGTCGGAGGTGGTGTAGCCCTTCTGGTTGAACGACCAGTCGAGAAGCACCGGGGTCTCGCCCGAGGCGATGGTGTTCGGCTTGCCGTCGGCGGCGTTCCAGTTGCCCGCCGCCTTGAGCTTCGAGAACCAGTCGACGCCGGTCTTCAGGTCGTCGAGGCTTCCGCCGGCCTGGAGGGTCGCCCAGGCGACCGCACCGGCCGCAGCGGCCGCCTGGGTCGGGTTGCCGTTGAGCGCCACGGCGCCCTTGAACTCCGGCTTGAGCAGGTCGTCGAAGGACTTCGGCGCGGTCTTGATCTTGTTGGCGTCGTAGCCGACCGCCATCACGCCGTAGTAGCCGACCTTCCAGAGGCCGTCCTTCTCCTTCTGGTCGGTGGGGATGTCGTCCCAGCCGGTCGGCTTGTAGGCCGCGAAGTACTCGGTGTTGGCGAGCGCGACGGACGAGCCGATGTCGAAGGTGTCGGGAGCGGTGTCCTGACCCTTGAGCTTCTTGGCGGCGTCGATCTCCTCCTGGCTGGAGGCGCTGTCCTGGCTCGGGTTGATCGTGATGCCGTACTTCTTGGTGAAGCCGTCGAAGATCTCCTGGTAGTTCGCCCAGTCGCCCGGGGTCGCGATGATGTTGAGGCTGCCCTCTTTCTTCGCGGCGGCGACGAGTGCGTCCATGCCGCCGGCGGAGGCGACGTCGGTTGCGGTGGCCGCCGAGTTGCTGCCGGCGGTGCTGCTCGCGTCCGCTCCGCCGGAGCAGGCGGCGAGCGAGAGGGCGACCACGGTGGCCGCGGCCGCGAGGCCGGCGACGCGTGCGCGCTTGTTGATCACGGAATATCCTCCAGTGCACGGGTGAGAACGGGCGTGTGCCCGGTCCGACAGTCACCGTATGCAGGGCGGGAGTCGCGTGGGCCAGCGAGCGGTGACGCGCAGATGAACTCCCGGTGTCGGCCGTGGTCGGTAGGTTTGACCCGTGGTCGCACTGGTCTCCGCTGAACGGCTCTCCGCCGACGTCGTCTCCGCTGCGCTCGCGCGCCGGATCGCTCTGGGCGCGCAGGGCTTCGGCCGCCCGCGCCCGGAGGTGGTCGGCACGCGCCAGCTCAACGCGCTCGTGGACCGGCTCAACCTCCTGCAGATCGACTCGGTCAACGTGTTCGAGCGCAGCCACTACCTCCCCGCCTTCGCCCGGCTCGGCAGCTACGACAGGTCGCTTCTCGACCGGCTGACCTTCGACGCCCGCGGGCCACACACCGAGTACTGGGCGCACGAGGCGGCGTTCATGCGCAAGGACGACTGGCCGCTCTTCCGCTGGCGCATGGAGGCGTACCGCGCACGCTACGGCGCGGCGGACGGCTGGTTCGATGCCAACCGCGAGACGGTCGAGTGGCTGCGCCGGGAGCTCGCCGCCAACGGCCCCCTCGCCGCGAGCGAGATCGAGCACGACGCCAATACACGCACGGGACCCTGGTGGGGATGGTCGGCCGTGAAGCGCGCGCTGGAGTTCCTCTTCCTCTTCGGCGAGGTCGCGATCGCGGGCCGCACGCGGTTCCAGCGCCGCTACGCCCTCGTGGAGGATGTGCTCGACGCGCGCATCCTCGAACGCTCCGTCTCCACGGAGGACTCGGTGCGCGAACTGATCCGCCGCTCCGCCGTCGCGCACGGCATCGGCACCGCGAAAGACTTCGCCGACTACTACCGCATCAAGGTCGCACCGGCGATGGCCGCCATCCGTGATCTGGAGGACTCCGGCGAGCTGGTCCCGGTCCGCGTGCCCGGGTGGGAGTCCGCCGGGCGCCCCGCATCCGCCTGGATGCACCGTGACGCCCGCCGTCCGCGCCGCATCGAGGGAGCGGCGCTGCTCTCCCCCTTCGATCCGGTCGTGTGGTTCCGCGACCGCGGTCTGCGGCTCTTCGACTTCCACTACCGCATCGAGATCTACACGCCGGCCCCGCAGCGCATCTACGGCTACTACTCGCTGCCGATCCTGCTCGACGACGCAGTCGTGGGGCGCATCGACCTCAAGAGCGACCGGCAGGCCGGGGTGCTTCGCGTGCAGTCCGCGTGGACGGAGCCCGGCGCGCCCACCGCGACCGCGGAGCGACTCGGTCCACTGCTGGCTGAGACCGCGGCCTGGCAGGGCCTCGGAAGTGTGGAGGTCTCACCCGCCGCACGCGGCGACCTCGTGCCGGCCCTCAGCGCCGAACTCGCGCTTCTGCGCTGACCGAGGACGCCGGGCACCGCTAGGGTGACGGCATGCGGATCGTCGTCTCCGGGACCCACGCCAGCGGCAAGAGCACCCTCCTCTCCGACTTCGCCCTCCGGCACCCGGACTACACCGTGCTTCCCGACCCGTTCGACCTCGTCGACGAAGCCTGGGACAGCCCCTCCCCCGCGCTGTTCGCCTCGCAACTGCGGCTCGCGGCGGATCGGCTCGACCCCGGGCACGACACGGGCGATGTCATCGCCGAGCGCGGCCCCCTCGACTTCCTCGCCTATCTGATCGCCCTCGGCGAGACGACGGGCGTCTCCAGCGCGCCCGCACTCCTCGAGCGCTCCGCGGAGATCACCGCCGCGGCGATGCAGCACGTCGACCTGCTCGTCGTGCTGCCGCTGACTGCGGCCGATCCGATCGACGTGGGCGACGATGAGGACCCTGAGCTGCGGAGCGCGATGGACGACGTGCTCCTGGAGCTCGTCGACGACCCCGACCTCGTGGGTACACACGTGCGCATCGCCGAGCTCGTCGGCTCACCCGAGGAGAGGCTCGCCCGGCTTGAAGCCCTCGTCGGCGTGCGCTGAGTGCCGCCGACGCCCTCTTAGAAGCCGGCGCCCATCTTCTCGAGGCGCTCGACGCGCTCGGGGATCGGCGGGTGGGTGCTGAACAGGCGGCTCATCAGGCTCGGCTTCAGCGGCTCGGCGATCCAGAGGTGCGCCATGGAGGTGTTCTGCTTGCGCATCGGCTGCGCGTACGTCTCCAGCTTGAGCAGTGCGCTGGCGAGGGCGTCCGGGTGACGCGTGGTCATCGCACCGGTCGCGTCGGCCAGGTACTCGCGCTGGCGCGACACGGCGAGCTGGATGAGGGTAGCCAGCAGCGGCGCCACGATCGCGGCGACGAGGCCGAAGATCAGGATGACGGGGTTGCCACCGCCGCCGCCCCCGTTGTTGTTGTTGCCGCCGCGGTTGTTGCCGCCGATGGCGCCGAAGAACGCCATCCGCATGAAGATGTCGGCGACGAGCCCGATCGCGACGGTCAGGCCGAAGACGATCATGGAGAGCCGGATGTCGTAATTGCGCACGTGCCCGAGCTCATGCGCCATCACGCCCTCCAGCTCGGCGTCGTTCATGATGTCGAGCAGCCCCGTGGTCGCGGCGACGGAGGCGTGCTGCGGATCACGCCCGGTGGCGAACGCGTTGGGCGCCGGGTCGTTGACGATGTAGACCGCCGGCATCGGCGTCCCCGTCGTGATCGCGAGGTTCTCGACGACGTTCCAGAGGCGCGGGTTGTCGGCCTTCGTGATCGGCACGGCACCGGACATGCTCAGCGCCTGGCTGCTCGCCATGAAGTACTGGAACACCGAGAACAGCACGGCCCCGATGACGATCACGATGAAGATCGTCCAGCTGTTGTAGAGGTACGCGGCCAGCCAGCCGAGCGCGCCGATGATGATCAGGAACAGCAGGATGATGAAGACGGTGTTGCGCTTGTTCCTGGCGATCGCTCTGTACATCGAAGCCCTAGAACTGGACGCGCGGAGGTTCGGCGATCGCGGCGAGGTTCTCGACCTCGAAGAAGTCGCGCTCGCTGAAGCCCAGGCGGCGGGCGAAGAGGTTGTTCGGGAACACCTTGATCTTCGTGTTGAACTCGCGCACTCCACCGTTGTAGAAGCGGCGCGAGGCCTGGATCTTGTCCTCGGTGTCGACCAGGTCGGCCTGCAGCCGGAGGAAGTTCTGGCTCGCCTGCAGCTGCGGGTAGGCCTCGGCCACCGCGAAGATGCTCTTCAGGGCGGACTGCATGTGGCCCTCGGCCACGGAGGCGTCGGCCGGACCCTGGGCGGACAGCGTCTCGGCGCGCGCCTGCGTCACCGCTTCGAAGACGCCCTTCTCGTGCGCCGCATAGCCCTTGACCGTCTCGATGAGGTTCGGGATGAGGTCGGCACGGCGCTTGAGCTGCACGGTGATGTCGCTCCACGCCTCGTCCACACGCACCTTGAGGGTCACGAGGGAGTTGTAGGTGGCCCACAGGTAGATCCCGATGATCGCGACGATCACGACGACGATGATGACCGGAATGAGCCATTCCATTTTCGGGTACTCCTTGCGTGGGGTGCGGACTTTTCGAGCGCACGATCATCCTAACGGCGGCGTGGGGGCCTCCCACCGCGTTCCCATGACTCTCAAAGCTAGGTGGAGGGGTGTTCGCACGGAAGGCGGAGGAGCCGGGGAGGCGACGGACCGAGGTGCACAATGGAGGCGTGAGCGAGGTGACCGAGCGGCGCGGGCGTGGCCGGCCGCGCAAAGCGCGTGGGACGGCCTCCGCGCGCGACGCGATCGTGCGGGCTGCGGCGGAGGAGTTCGTCGAGCGCGGCTACGACGCCACGTCCCTGCGTGCGGTCGCCCGCCGGGCGGGCGTCGACTCCGCTCTCGTCCATCACTACTTCGACGGCAAGCCCGCCCTGTTCGCGGCCGCGCTGGAGGCTCCGCTGCGGCCCGATCGCGTGCTGGACGTCGTGCTCAGCGCCCCGCGCGCGGAGATCGGCGAGCGGCTCGTCCGGTACCTCTGCGAGCAGCTCGACGACGGCCCGGCCGCGGGGCGGATGGTCGTCGTGCTCCGCACGGCGCTGGGCAGCGGCCCCGGGACGCGGATGGTGCGGGAGTTCCTCACCCGAGAGGTCTTCTCCCGGCTCGCGGCGCTCAACGAGGGCGCCGGCGACGCCGGACTGCGCGCAGACCTCGCGGCGGCGCAGATCGTCGGACTCATCGTCACCCGGTACGTGCTGAAGCTCGATCCGGTGGCCACGACGCCGGCGGACGAGCTGGCGCGGCGCGTCGGCCCGGTCCTGCAGTGGCATCTCTTCGGAGACCCCGCGATCGCGCGGGGAGAGGCGAGCGAGGTCTGACGATCCCCTCTTGACCGGGGCGCGGGCGGCGGCGAATAATTCATCACATGATGAATTCCTCATCGAACACCGACGACGCCGCCACCGCCACCGCCGCCGCCGTCGTCGTCGACGCTCTCCGGGTGAGACGCGGCCGGACGACGGTGATCGACGGCCTGTCCGTCTCCGTCCCGCGCGGCCAGGTCGTGGGCCTCCTCGGGCCGAGCGGCTGCGGCAAGACGACCCTCATGCGCTCGATCGTGGGCGTGCAGCGGGTCGCGGGCGGCGAGGTCACGGTGCTGGGTCAGCCGGCGGGGTCGGCCGCACTCCGGCACCGGGTCGGCTACGTGACGCAGGCCGCGAGCGTCTACGACGATCTGACCGTGGCGCAGAACCTCCAGTACTTCCGTCGGGTGCTCGGCGCGGGGGCGGACGACGTCGACCGCGCGATCGAGGCGACGGACCTGGGCGGGAACGCACGGCAGCTGGTCTCCACCCTCTCCGGCGGCCAGCGCAGCCGCGTCTCGCTCGCCGCCGCACTGCTGGGCTCCCCCGACGTGCTGGTGCTCGACGAGCCCACGGTCGGGCTGGACCCGCTGCTGCGGGCCGATCTCTGGGGACTGTTCCACCGCCTCGCGGAGGGCGGGACGAGCCTCCTGATCTCCAGCCACGTCATGGACGAGGCGACCCGCTGCGACCGGCTGCTGCTGATGCGGGAGGGGGCCATCATCGCCGACAGCACGCCCGAGGAGCTGCTGGCCGAGACCGGCGCCTCCGATGCCGAGGGCGCCTTCCTCGCACTGCTGCGACGGCGCCATCCGCGGCACGAGCTGACCGGCGAGGAGGAGCGATGAACGCGACCCGCACCTTCGCGACGACCGGGCGCGTCCTGACCCAGATCCGCCACGACCCGCGCACCGTCGCCCTGCTCGTCCTCGTCCCTGCGCTGCTCACCGGGCTCGTGGCGTGGATCTTCACCGACACGAACGTGTTCCAGACCATCGGCCCGGCGATGCTGGCGCTCTTCCCGTTCATCGTGATGTTCCTCGTCACGAGCATCACGACGCTGCGGGAGCGGCGCACCGGCACGCTGGAGCGACTCCTCTCCATGCCGCTCGGCAAGGGCGACTTCATCCTGGGCTACACCCTCGCCTTCGCCGTCCTGGCGATCGTGCAGTCGTGCGTCGCGGTCGGTTTCGCGGTCTGGGTCTGCGGGCTCGACATCGCCGGGAACGTCTGGCTGCTCCTGGCGGTGGCGGTGTCGGACGCCGTCCTGGGCACGACGCTGGGGCTTCTCGTGAGCGCCTTCGCCCGCACGGAGTTCCAGGTCGTGCAGTTCATGCCGGTCATCGTGTTCCCGCAGATCCTGCTCGGCGGGATCTTCCTCCCGCGCGACCAGCTCCCGGACGTGCTGCACGCGATCAGCGACTGGCTCCCCCTCTCCCACGCCATCGACGCCCTGAACGCCGTCGCGACCGATTCGCACGACGCGGCCTACATCGGCGGCGAGCTGCTCATCATCGGCGCGTTCGCACTGGGCGCCGTGGTGCTGGGAGCGCTGACGCTCCAGCGCCGGACTCCCTGATCGCAGACGCCCGACACCCGTGCTGGCACGGATGGGCACGGCCCGGAACCCGGGGCTAGGGTGGAACGCGTGAGCGTCGAGTACGGAATGGAACTCGGCGGTATGGGGGCTCTTGTGGACAAGCTGCGCTCTGCCGTCCGGGACATCGAAACGGAACTGTCCACCCTGGACGAGGAGGCCGCGCGGCTCCGCTCCTCCTGGACCGGCGAGGCATCGGCCGCTTACGACCGGGTGCACGCCGAGTGGACGCAGTCCCTGAGTGCGCTGAACGCCGCTCTCGACCGGTCCGCGTCGGCCGCGGAGAACGCGGTCGGTCGGCACCTGGCGGCGCGGGCGGAGGTGGCGAAGCTGTGGCAGTGAGACCCGAGCTCGACGCGGACCCGGCGGCGCGGTCGCGGCGGCTGCTCGCCGAGGCGCGCACCGTCCAGGCCGACCTCGCCGCCTTCCTCTCGTCGTCGCGCGCGCAGCTCGCAGAGGGCTTCGGGCCGCCGGCGGTCACCGCCGAGTACGGTGCGGACGGCGTGCTCGCCTACCTCCGGATCGACGGCGAGGCCCGCAAGCAGCTCAGCGAGGCCCAGCTCCTGGCTCAGCTCGAGGCGGCGCTCATCGTGAGCCCGGCCGTCGGAGTCGGCCGCGATCCGCACGCGCTCGCGGCCCGGCTGAACGCCCTGGTCGCCTCCGCCGCCGCCCGCACGGAACGCCTGCCCCGGGACGAGTTCTCGACCCGCGACGGCGCACTCACGCTGCAGAGCGTCGACGGACGTCCGGTCGGCGTCACGACGCGCCCCGGCTGGGTCCTGTCCGAGCCGTCCACGGAGCTCGGCGCGACGATCGTCCGACTCGCACGACAGGCGGCCGCGGCCGCCGAAGACGAAAGGGGGACGGTGTGACCGACACCGTGGTCATCAACGGAGCCGTCCTCGAGAAGGACGCCGAGAGCGTGTGGCAGGCCGGCGCCGACACGCTGAAGGGGATGGAGGACGCGCTTCCCACCATCGCTGCCCCTGACTTCTCGATCATCCCCGGCGGCCAGGAGGCGGCGAAGCTCTACGTGACCGCCCGCCAGGCGCTGTCGGACTACATCGCCGGCGGCCAGAGCGAGTTCCTCGCGTTCGAGCACCTGCTGCTGCAGACCGCGATCGCCTACGGCAAAGCGCACGGCGCGACCGTCGACGACATCACCCGCATGGAGAAGGAGCTCGAATCATGAGCTACGTCGACGTCATCCGCGACCAGATCGTCGAGCAGCTGGAGTCGGGCAAGAAGGGCCTCGACTGGATCGATGCCAACGGCCCCTCGATCATCCGCACGGCGCTGAACATGTATCTCGACACGGTCCTCCACCTGCCGGTCCCCGGTTTCGTCACCGACCGGCTGGCGAACGAGGCCATCGAGAAGATGCACGAGGCGACGAAGGAGATCCGAAAGTCGCTCGACGAAGCGGAACGGCAGATCGCCTACGTGGGCAGCCCCGACCGGCTCCGTGCGGCGGCCTCCGCCATCGGCGACAAGGTCGTCACGCCGGCGCGCGGCCTCGCCTCCGGCATCGTCCTCGGCAAGCTGCCGTCGACCTCCCCGTCCAACTGGAACGACGGGGAGGCCAGCGGGAACTACGTGCGCGCCGTGGACGGCCGCGACGACGCGGTGACCGCGATCGACACCTACGCGAACCCGATCTCGTCGGCGCTCGACGACCTGGCCGACGCCATCGAGAACTACTACCTCGCGCTGCTCGCGGCGGTCGTCGGGGTGTGCACGTTCATCCTCAGCATGGTCGAGACCATCCTGAGCCTGGTCGGCGTCATCACGGCACCGGCGGCCATCATCGGCGTCGTCGGGATGCTGCTCGGCGGGATCACCGCAGGCATCGCCATCTTCCAGCTCGCGGTCACCGCCGAGCAGAACGCGCGATCCATCACCGGCGGCCTGAGCGGCGAGATCCCCGACTGGCCGCGGGTGCTCGCGTGAGCGCCCCGGCGACGTCGGGCGTCGCGCTCCCGGACGCCTTCGGCGGCGCGATCCGCACCTGGCGGATCATCGGCGTCGCCGCGCTCGTCCTGGCGATCCTCGGCGCCTTCGCCGTGCTCGCCCTGCTATTCGTCGCGCTCTACGCGCACGACTACGCGCCGCTGCTCGTCAGCGGGCTGGTGACGGCGGTGCTCGCCGTGGTCGGGATCGTCTCGGTGTTCGTGGTGCTCGCGAAGCAGAGCGATCAGCGCAACGCCCTGTCCGACGCCCTCACGCTCGGCGGCCACCCGGGAGTCGACGTCCGTCGGCTCCAGGCCGGCCGCCCGGTCCCGTCGCCGCAGGGTGTCGAGCTGCGGCTGCGTCGCGAGAAGGACGACGCGGGAGCACCCTGGCTGCTTGTCGACGCGTACGCCTACGCGCCGCGCCCGACGGCGTAGCGGCCTACTCCCCCAGCACCCGCCGCAGGTAGCTGTTCTCGAAGCGGCGTTCGGGGTCCAGTCGGTCGCGTACGGCGAGGAAGTCGTCGAAGCGCGGGTAGACCGCGCGCAGCGAGTCCGCGTCGCGATAGTGCATCTTGCCCCAGTGCGGTCGACCGCCGTGCGCCGTCATGATCTCTTCAACCGCGTGGAAGTACGCGCTCGGGTCCTCCCGGTAGTACCGGTGCACCGCGATGTAGCCGGTCTCGCGACCGTACGCGGTCGAGAGCCAGTTCTCGTCGGCGGCGGCCGACCGCACCTCGATCGGGAACGAGATGCGCCAGCCGCGCTTCTCGATGAGCGCCTTGACGTCGGCGAGCGCCTCGGGCACCGCGTCGCGCGGGATCGCGTACTCCATCTCGCGGAAGCGCACCGTGCGATTGGTGACGTAGACGCGCGGCGAGTGGTCGGTGAAGTCGCGGTTGCCGGTCAGCTTCTGGGCGAGGCGACTGAACGGCGGGACGATCGCGGGGACGGCGGTGCCCACGGCACATACGCCGCGGTAGAGGCCGTTCGCGAGCAGTTCGTCGTCCATCCAGCGCCCGACCGGCGAAAGCGGCGCGCGCTGCTCCGTGAGCGGGAGCCGGGTGTTGGTCTTGGTGAGCGCCGTCTCGGTGTGCGGGAACCAGTAGAACTCGAAGTGGTCCTCGGCGGCCGAGCGGTCGAGGTAGCCGTCGAGCACATCCTGCAGCGGCTCCGGCCGCTCCACCGCCTTGAGCAGGAACGCGGGGACGCACTGGATCGTGACATCGAGGATGACCCCGAGCGCACCGAGTCCGAGACGGGCGGCGGGCAGCAGATCGGCGTTCTCCGTCTCGGTGATGCGCAGGACCTCCCCCGAGCCGATCACGAGTGTGAGGGCGACGATCTGGGTGGCGAGGCCGCCGAACGAGCCGCCGGTGCCGTGGGTGCCGGTGGAGGTCGCCCCTGCGATGGTCTGGCGGTCGATGTCGCCCATGTTCTGCAGGGCGAGGCCGTGCGGGCGCAGCAGTGCGGGGAGCTGGTGGAGGTGGGTGCCGGCCGCGAGGGTGACGCGGCCGCGCTCGAGGTCCACGTCGAGCACGCCGCTGAGGCCTTCGAGGTCGAGGAGCACGCCGGGTGCGGCCGAGATCGCCGTGAAGCTGTGCCCGGCTCCGATCGCTTTGACACGCATGCCCTGTCTCGCGGCAGCCGCGACCGCGCGCTGCACGGCCTCCGGGGTCGCCGGGCGCTCGATGCGCTGCGGGCGGATGGACTCGCTGCGCCCCCAGTTGCGCCAGACGCCGGTGCGCGCATCGACCGCCGTCACAGGAACACCTTGCCCTCGCCGCGGTAGCTCGGGGTCTCGCCGACCACGGTCGCGCGCCCGTCGACGGCATCCACCAGGTGGAACACGTCGACGTGCTCGCTCAGCTCGCCGGACTTGGTGTGACGCAGCCACACCCGATCGCCGACGCGCAGCACGCTCGCCGCGGCTCCGGTGAGCGGGGTCTGCACCTCGCCCGCCATCTCGCGGTCGACCATCGACAGCCCGGTCGGCCAGACCACCTTCGGCATCCGGTCGGCTCCGGGCGGCCCGGAGGCGATCCAGCCGCCGCCGAGCAGGGTCGCGATGTCGGGTCCGGGGCGCCGCACGACGGAGAGGGCGAACGACGCCGCCGGTGCCGGCCGGAACCCGCGGTAGGTGTCGAACAGATGGCCGCCGAACAGACCGCTCCCGGCGGCGATCTCGGTGACGGCGTCGTCTCGGGAGGTGAACTCGAGGGAGCCCGTCCCGCCGCCGTTGACGAACTCGAGGTCGGCGAGCGCCCGCACGGCTGCGACGGCCTCTCCGCGGCGCGTGAGGAGCTCCTCCTGGGAGTTCTTCTGCATCCAGCGCAGCGTCGCGCCCCAGGCTGGCCGGCCGGAGGGGTTGTCGCCCTGCCCGGCGATCTGCGCCTCGTACCCCATCATCCCGACCAGATGGAAGCCCGGGCGGCGGACGATCTCTTCGGCGACGGCGCGCACCTCCTCGACCGTGTGGAGCGGCGAGCGGAAGACGCCGATGTGGCCGAGGACCGGGGCGTTCCACGACGAGTCCAGCTCGAGGCAGAGGCGGATGCTCTCGCGCTCCGCGGGCGGGACGACGGCGTCGATCAGGTCGAGGTGGGCGATCGAGTCGACCATCAGCGTGACCCGGGCGGCGAGCTCGGGAGAGTGCGCCAGGCGGGCGATCGCGCCGCGGTCCGCCGTCGGGTACCCCACGACGACGTCATCGATCGGCGGGTGCTCCGCGTCGCCCTCCGCCAGCCACAGGGCCTCCGGGAGGGTGTACGCCAGCACTCCCGCATAGCCCGGCAGTGCGAGCACGGCGTCGAGCACCGAGCGTACCCGCACGGACTTCGACGCGACCCGGATGGGCTTGCCCCCGGCCCGCCGCAGCATGTCGTGCGTGTTGTGTCGCAGGGCCGGCAGGTGCAGCACCGCGAGCGCCGGGTCGAGCCGGGTGGTCGCCGCGGAGAGCGACGGCCAGAACACGTCGGGCGTCGTCCAGGTGCGCTCGGCGGGGGTGGGTGGGGTGGTCAGATCCATCAGCGGACCGCTTTCACTCGGGCGACCGCGAGAGCACCCGCGAACGCGAACAATCCGGACAGGATGAAGAGACCCATGAACCCGCCGAGCGCGGCGACGATGCCGGCGCCGATCAGGGGCGCCATCGCCTGCGGGACCGCGGTGGCGATGTTCATGATGCCGAGGTCCTTGCCGCGGCTCTCGGGGTCGGGGAGCACCTGGGTGGCGAGGGCCTGGTCGACCGAGAGGAAGCAGCCGTAGCCGAGGCCGAGGAGGCCCGCCGCGATCATCGCGGCCGACAGCTCCGGCACGAACGCCAGCAGGAGGGCGGCGACGCCCTGGATGGCCGAGGAGAGGAAGACGAACGCCTTGCGCTTCCCGAGCTTGTCCGAGAGCCGGCCGAACACCAGCGACGCGATGATGACGAACACCATGTAGATGAGGATCAGGATCAGGAGGTCGTCGTCCGCGTCCGGGTCTTTCAGGCCGAACTCGAGGAAGTAAAGCAGCAGGGACGTGCCGAACGCGTTTCCGAAGTTGACCAGGATGCGGCTGAGCAGCGTCCAGCCGAAGTCGGGGTGCTCCCGCGGGCTGATCCAGAGCCCCTCGATGAGGCTGCGCGCCGTCATCGGCTGGCGGAGCGCCTTCGGGAGCACGGCGTCGGGCAGGAAGAGGAACGGCAGCACCAGGATCAGCAGGAGCACCGCCATCGCCGCGTAGCCGACGACGGCGCCCACGAAGACGTAGGTGACGAGCGAGACGCCGAGGATGATGCCGATGGCCTGCGGGGCGCTGATCCAGCCCGACACGTAGCCGCGCTGCGCGACGGGCACCTGATCGCTGATCGTCGCGGTGAGTGCGGCGGTCAGGACGCAGAACCCGGTGAGCGCGAGGGACCAGAAGACGCCGATGCCGACGATCGTGGTCTGCAGACCGAGCAGGAGCAGGGAGGCCGCGAAGAGCAGCGCGCCGCCGGCGATCCAGGGGCGGCGCCGGCCGAACCTGCTCGTCGTGCGGTCCGAGAGGGCCCCGGTGAGCGGATAGGCGATGATCGCGCAGACGCCCGAGATCCCGGAGATGATCCCGAAGACGACGACGTTGTCGACCCAGTAGGTGGTGTGCAGCTGCGCCTGCACCTGATCGGGCAGGAGCTTCTGGATGGGCGCCAGCTGCGCCATCCACACGCCCAGCCAGGCGATCGCGAAGAACGCGATCCAGTGGCCCGGGATGCGGCGGGTCGGTTCGGCGAAGACCGCCGGGGTGGATGTCTCGGTCATCGGGCACCTGCGTTCGGGAGGAGGGATTCGGAGGGTGACGCGGGCGGTGCAGATGGTGCGGGCGATGCGGATGGTGCAGGCGTCGCGAGGGCGGCGAGCGCCTGGGCGGCGAAATCGATGGTGGCGGCCGCCGCGCGGTCGTCGCGTGTGGCGAGCCAGGCGACGGTGAGGCCGTCGGTCAGGGTGACGAGCAGCCGCGCGACGTCGGCGAGCGGGAGGGACCACGTGCTGCCGGTGAGCCGGGCGGCATCCTCGGCCGCGCGCTCGGCGACCTCGTAGTAGCGCTCGTACTGCCGCCGTGCGAGGGGCGCGAACCCCGGTTCACGGAGCGCCCACTGCGTCAGCTCGAACATCGCCTTCTCGCGGTCCGGGTCGGCGCGGACCCCGGCGAAGTAGTGCTCCAGCCCGCTGCGGACCGCGTCGCGCAGGTCGGCGGGCGCCGGTTCGAACGCCGGGGCGAGGTCGGACTGCTCCCCCGCGACGGCGACGTCGACGAGTTCGGCCATCAGCTCGTCGCGGGAGGAGAACACGTAGTGGAAGCTCGCCAGCGGCATGCCGGCCTCGGCCACGATGCGGCGCGTGGTGGCCGCGGCGACGCCGTCGCGGGCGACGACCCGGAGGGCAGCCTGGACGAGGGCGGTGCGACGAGCTGCGGGTGGGATGCGCGTCATCGGAGTCTCCTCGGGATGCCTCGTGCGACGGTGCACGAGAAAGTGGGACGGTTGACCCAGATGTCAGTATGCCCCAAATCCGGCCGGGTGGTTTGACATCCCCCCGTCCGGCCCCCTGGAATGGGGTGGAATGCGGGTGTACTTCTCTGATACTTCTCCTCCAGTCCGGTCGCGG
Organism: Leifsonia sp. NPDC058194; assembly: GCF_042883605.1. Classification (NCBI taxonomy): domain Bacteria; kingdom Bacillati; phylum Actinomycetota; class Actinomycetes; order Micrococcales; family Microbacteriaceae; genus Leifsonia; species Leifsonia sp. NPDC058194. The sequence continues at coordinate 72,593 of NZ_JBHVVL010000007.1, forward strand.
GGGGCGACGGGACCGCGCCGTCGTGCGTTCGCCTCCCTCGCCGTCTCCGCTCTGCTCCTCGTGGCCGCCGGCGTGCTCGGCCTGGCCGCACCCGCGAACGCCGCCCCCGAGGGAACGCCGACCCCCGATCGCCCCTCCGCCACCCTCCCCTCGTCGGGCACACCGACCCCGACCCCGTCGCCCGTGTCGCTCGACGACCCGGGCGACGATCTCGTCACCCGCTTCCCGCTCACCGTCCGCGGCAGCGGCGAGCCCGGCGACACCATCGCCGTCTCCGCCGGGGGCGCCGGTTCCGCGGCGAACCGCTGCCAGGCGACCGTGGACCCCTCCGGCCGCTTCTCGTGCGACCTCCGGGTCGTCCCCGACGGCCCCAACGTCACGCTGCGCGCCGAATCGGCCGCCACCGGGCAGTCGGACACCGCTCATGTCGCCGTCCTCTCCCCTCCGGTGATCACGTCGGACGGCACCCCCTCCGGCGGCGGCGTGCGCGGCACCGCCTACCCCGGCGCCCGCGTCACCGTCACGGCCGACAGCGGCGCGACCTGCCAGTTCCCCGCCGACTCCACCGGCGCGTGGGGGTGCGTGCTCAGCGGCTCGCTCCCCGACGGCCGGCACACCGTGACCGCGACACAGGTCGCCCCCTTCTCGGGCACCCGCAGCGCCGTCAGCGCGACGGTGACCATCGTGGTCGACACCGTCGCCCCGTCGGCGCCCACGATCACGTCACCGGCGCCCGGCACGACGGTCAACACCGGCGAGTCGATGACGTTCAGCGGTGCCGGAGAGGACGGCGGGACGATCACCGTCTACGCCAACACCTCGGCCGGAGCCGCTGTCGCCTGCACCTCCCCGGTGACGGGAGGAGCGTGGTCGTGCGCCGGATCCCTCCCCGAGGGCGGGTTCCTGATCACGGCGCTCCAGCGCGACGCGGCCGGCAACATCAGCGCGGGCAGCAACACCGTCGCCGTCACGGTCGCCGCCGCAGGCGCCCCTGCAGCTCCCCCGGCGACGCGCAAGCCGACGCCCACGCCGACTCCGACGCCGACCCCGACGCCGACGACCCCTCCGGGGACGGTCGCGCCGGCGCCGCCGGCCGCGGGACAGCAGCATCCCGGGACCAAGGGGTGGATCGACACCCCGTTCACGACGGCCTCCGCCCCGGTCGTGTCGGCCGAGGCCTTCCCCGGCTGGCTGCGCTCCGCCCTGCTCGCCCTCGCCGCGCTCGTGCTGCTCGTCCTGCCGGCGCGGCTCCTCGCCGCCACCGTCTCCCGCGGCCGTGCGGCGCGGGCGGCCTCCGGCTACACGCCGCGGCCACGCTCGTCGATCTTCGGCCGCAACCGCGCGCGGGGCGAGCTCGGTGAGGCCGACGCGCTGTTCGGGCCGCGGTCCCCCGACGGCGCGGAGGGCGGAAACGCCTCCGCGCCCGCGGTTCAGCCGGTGTGGCTGGCGCCTCTCACGGGCGTTCTCGCGGCCGCGCTGGTCACCCTCTCGACCTCGGTGAAGGATCCGGGTGCGTACACCCGGCTGCTCATCGCCGTCGTGCTCGCGATCGTGCTCGTCAACGCCGTCTGGGTGCTCTCGGCCCGGGGGCTGGCCCGCCAGCTGCACCTGACCGTGCCCGCCGTGACCGTGCGGCCGGGGCTGCTCGTGATCGTCGCCGTCGCCGCGATCGGCTCCCGGCTGTTCGGACTCGAGCCGGCACTGCTGTTCGGGCTCGTGCTCGGCGTGACGATCGCGCCCGAGCTGGCCCGCGTCGCGCGCGGGCGCATCGCGGCGGTCCAGGTCTCTGCGACAGCCGCCCTGGGCGTGCTCGCGTGGCTGCTGACCGGAGTCCTCCCCGCGCCCACCGGCGGCGTGTCGGCGTTCGTCCTGGAGTGCGCCAACGCCCTCGCCATGGTGGGGATCGGATCGAGCGCCATCGCCCTGCTGCCGCTCGGCGGCCTCGCCGGCCGCGCGATCTTCCAGTGGAGCCGCCTGATGTGGACCGGCATGAGCCTGGTCGTCTACACGCTGCTGTTCGCGCTCCTCCTGCCTGTGGCCTCCCTGGTGGAGAACGGCACCGGATTCCTCGCCGCGACGGTGGTCGCTCTCGTCTTCGCCGTGCTCAGCGTGTCGGCCTGGCTCTGGGAGCGCTACGTGGAGCCCGCCCGCTAGTCTCGCCCGTCCGCCGGTCAGCACTCAGAGCGGGCCGAGCACTCGCTCCGGTTCGGCGTCGAGCGCCAGCGTCTGCAGCACGGCGACCAACCGGCGTTCTTCGAAGCGGAAGTGGCTCTCCATGATCGCCGCGATCCCCTCCACGTGACGCCCCAGCTCCGCAGGCGTCGCCGCCGAGGCGACCGCCTGCTCCAGGCCGCCGATCAGGTGGGCGATCATCGCGTGATCCTGCTCCAGCTGCGTCAGCGTCTCGCGGAGCTCGGGATGCGCGGCGGCGATCGCCGGGAACAGCTCCCGATCCTCGCCCTCGTGATGCCCGGTGAGCGCGGTGCAGAAGCCGTGGCAGAACAGGAGCAGGTCGCGGCCCGCAGCCTCGGCCGGCTCGCCCGCCGCGACGGCGTCCCGCACGACCGACAGTGCGTTCCGCAGCCGCGCGTGCACACTGCGCAACTCCTCGCCCCAGGCGATCAGCCGGGTCGTCTCGCCTCCGGTCATCTAGACCGCCTCGACATAGAACCAGTCGCGGCCGTCCTTGACGAAGCGGGAGACCTCGTGGAGCTCGCCGCGCTCGGCTCCGCGGTAGAAGGCGCGGAACTCCACGACGCCCTCCCGGTCGAACGGACCGCCTCGCTCGGTGCGCTCGATGTCGAGCCGGTACCAGCGCAGCCCCTCGTCGAGGTCGAGCTCGGCAGGTCTCGTGGACGCATCCCAGCTGCGCAGCAGGTAGGCCGCGTCGCCGAGGGCGAAGGCGCTGAACCGCGACCGCATCAGCCGCTCGGCCGTCGGGGCGGGCTCGCCCCGGTGGAGCGGGCCGCAGCACTCGTCGTACGTCGAGCCGCTGAGGCAGGGGCACCGGTCGGAGGTCACCCGTCGAGCCTATCCGGGCCCGGACGAAGAGAACCCGGCCGAGGCGGGTATCGGGGGATCGCAAGCCTCGGCCGGGGGAGGACACCTCACCAGAAAGGGTGCCGGTACCCAGTGTGCGATGCCCACGTGAGCGTCAGCTATGGAGGGCCTGAGGGTCCTCTCACAACCCTCGCCGCACGCCCGCGCGTGTCGCGGCGATGCCCGGGCGCTTACGGTTCTCGCGCCGCGGGGCCGGCCGCCACGACGCAGAACCGGTTGCCGTCGGGTCGGCGAGCACCACGTAGTCCGCGCCGTCCTCGTAGTCCCACTCGACCTCCGACGCGCCGAGTCCGATGAGGCGCGCGACTTCGGCCTTCTGGTCGTCCGCGTACAGGTCGAGATGGTGATGCGGTGACCGGTTCGTCTCCGCCCCCACCTCCTTCAGCGCCAGCCGCGGCCCGTGCCCCGATGCCGGCGCGAGCAACGCCCAATCAGCGTCCGGCTCGTACACGGGCTCGTACCCGAGCACCGCCGTCCAGAACGCGATGCCTCGCGGCACATCCCGTACACCCCACACCACCGAGCCGATCCGGATCATGCGCCCACCTTCCCCCGTCGGCGTGCCATCGGCAAGGGTCGCGACGGTGTACCGTTGACCACATGGCTGGCGTTCTCATCGGAATCATCTCGCTCGTCGTCGTCGTCGGCGGCGTGACCGCACTCGCGGCCATCGTGCAGATGGTCAAGTCGCCCTACCGCGGCAAGTAGCGGACGCCACCGCTTCTCGTTTCCTCCCTGGCTTCGGGCCGGCGATCGTTACGATGGACGCCGGGCCCCCATAGCCCAATTGGCAGAGGCAGGCGACTTAAAATCGCCTCAGTGTGGGTTCGAGTCCCACTGGGGGTACTCCGCCTGCCGCGCCGTTACACCCGCTCCCCCGCCGTCCCGCGCGGGATCCGTCGGTCGATCGCCGTGATGACGAGCAGCGCGACTCCGATCCCGGCCATCACCCACGCGAGCGTGTGCAGGCCCGCGTCCGTCGCGGCCTCCCCGAAGGTGATGCCGATCAGGCTCGACGAGAAGATCGCTCCGATGTAGGCGAAGGTGCGGTACAGGCCCGAGGCGACCGCGATCTCCCCCGCCGGCGCCTGTACGTAGAGGCTGGCCTGGTTCGCGAAGCCGGTCAGGCCGTTGGCGACCCCGAGCAGCGCGGCCATCAGCAGGAGCAGCCAGACGCTGGTGTGAGCGTCCATGAGCAGGAGCAGCGCGGCGGCCGCAGCGATGGCGAGCGCCCCGAGCAGCAGCGGGCTGCGCACCCAGCCCCGGTTCGACACGATGCGGGCGAGCACGATGCTGACACCCGAGAGCGGCAGCAGGATGAGCCCGACCTGGGTCGCGGAATAGCCGGCGGACTGCTCCATCCACTGGCTCACGCCGTACAGGGTCGAGTAGCTGACGAGCGCCGAGAGCGTCTGACGCAGGTAGGTGCGCTGCAGCGGTCCGTTGCTGCCGAGCATCCGGACGTCGATGAGCGGACGGGTCGCCCGTCGTTCCCAGACCATCAGCGCGGCCCCGCACACGAGGATCACCGGCAGCAGCCACCAGACCGGAGCGGAGAGGCTCGAGAGGAAGAGCAGGAGGCTGACGATGGTCGCGGCGAAGAGGCCGATGCCGGGCAGATCGACCGAGACCAGGAGCGAGCGGACACCGCCGCGCTCGCGTTGGGCGTCCTTCTCGACGCCGAGCAGGGTGAAGGTCAGCACGATGAGCGCGAGGGGCACGTTCACGAGGAAGAGGGCACGCCACCCGAACGCCCCGGCGAGCACGCCGCCGAGAGGGAGGCCGACGACGGCCGTGATCTGCGCGGCGATGGAGAAGTTCCCGAGCACCCGCGACGGGACACCGACGCCTCGCTCGTCCGCACGCCGACGCACCATCGCCATGGCGGTCGGGTACGCCGCCGAGCTCCCGATGCCGATCAGCGCGCGCGAGACGAGCAGGAACCCGAAGTTCGGGGCCGCCGCCCCCACCACGCCGGCGATGAGCAGGATCACGATTCCGGACACGAACACGCGCCTCGGCCCGAACACGGTCGACAGCTTGCCCATCGTGGGCTGCATGATCGCGCTGCAGAGGTACAGCACGGAGATCAGGCTGGCGGTCTTGCCCGGGCCGAGATGGAAGTCGAGGCCGATCGCGAGCAACCCGGTGGCCAGCATCGAGCTGTTGATCGGATTGAGGGTGGAGCCGAGCAGCAGCGGCGCCGTGAAGCGCCAGCCGAAGGGCGTGGTCGTGGTGCGATCGGTGGTGGTGGCCGTGGGGACTCCCAAACTGGTTCAGATGCGTTAACTACTTCTTTAGGTATACTAAAGACTTATGGACGCGAACGCAACCGGCGCCGACTCCCTGCGGGATCTAGACGAGGAGGTCACCCGTGCGGTCGCACGGATCTACCGCCGGTTCCGGGCGGAACGGGCGAACGGCGAACTCGGTGACGCCGCAGTCTCGGCGTTGAGCCACCTGCATCGGTACGGCCCGACCTCCCTCGGCGCGCTCAGCGAGCACGAGAAGGTGACACCGGCCTCCATGAGCCAGACCGTGAACCGTCTCGTGGAGCTCGACCTCGCCGTCCGGACACCGGACCCCGACGACGGCCGCCGGGTGCTGTTCGCCCCGACGGAGAAGGGCCGCGCGCTGGCCGCGGAGTCCCGCGAGCAACGGCACCGCTGGTTCCGCGAGCGCCTCGCCGGCCTCGGCGCCGAGGAGCAGGACGTCCTCCGCCGTGCGGCCGCGATCCTCGGCGCGATCGCGGACGACTGACGCTCATCCCGTAGCGTGGAGGGGATGCCCCGCACCCTCGCCTCCCCCGCCACCGCGGAGCTCGAGGTGCGCCGCAGCCGGTTCCTCGGCTTCGCCCTCGCCGTCTCCGGGAGGGAGGAGGCCGCCGAACGGGTCGCCCTCCTGCGAGCGGAGCACCCCGGCGCGAACCACGTCTGCTGGGCACTGCTCGCGGGCGGCCACTCCGGCATGTCGGACGACAGGGAGCCGAGGGGCACCGCGGGACGGCCGATCCTCGAAGTGCTGCGCCACCACGACCTCGACGGGGTGCTCGGCGTCGTCGTGCGCTACTTCGGCGGAGTCAAGCTCGGAGCGGGCGGGCTGGTCCGCGCGTACACCGACGCGATCGCCACGGCCCTGCTGCACGCCGAGATCGTCGAGCGAATCCCGGAGACGACCCTGACCGTGACGGCCGACTACGCCGACGCGGAGCGGATTAGGCGCTGGGCGGAAGGCGAGGGATTCGCCGTCCCCGACATCGACTACGGCGCGACCGTGCGACTCGCGATGGTGCTGCCGCAGGCACGCTCCGCCGAGGCCGCCGATACGATCCGCGACCTCACGGGCGGCCGTTCCTCGCCCGAGGGCTGAGCACCCTGTGGAACGCCGAGGCCCGGCCCCGCTGATGCGGGCACCGGGCCTTCGGGACGAGTCGGATCGCGTTACTTCGCGGTGACCTCGGCCGGCTCCTTCGCGGGAGCCTTCTTGGCCGGAGCCTTCGCGGGCTCCGCCGGAGCCTCGACGGCCGGCTTCGGACGCGAGGCAAACTCCTCGAAGACCGCACGCGGGGTCCGCAGGGCCTCGATCGACACGATGTCGCGGCCGAGCCAGAAGTTGTTCCACCAGCCCCAGATGACGCGCCACTTGCGCTCCCAGCTCGGCATCGCGAGACCGTGGTAGCCACGGTGTGCGAGCCAGCCGAGCACGCCCTTGAAAGCGAGCTTGCCGGACTGCAGCACACCGATGCCGAGACCGAGGCCGGCGACGGCGCCCAGGCTCTTGTGGAAGTACTGACGCGGGAGTTCGCCACGGAGGACGGCGACGATGTTCTTGGCGAGCAGCTTGCCCTGGCGGACGGCGTGCTGAGCGTTCGGCACGCAGTAGCCGCCGACGCCGGCACCGGTCAGGTCGGGGACGGCCGAGACATCGCCGGCGCCCCAGGCGTCCGCGACGATCTCCTCGTCGGTTCCGACGCGCAGGTCGGCGCGGACCCGGAGTCGGCCGCGCTCCTCGATCGGGAGGTCGGTGTGACGCACCACGGTCGGGTTCGCCATGACACCGGCGGTCCAGACGATGAGGTCGGTCTCGAACGACTCGCCCGTGGAGAGCTGGATCACGCCGTCGACCGCGCTGGTGAGCTGCGTGTCGAGGTGGATCTCCGCACCGCGCTCGGCGAGGTTCTTGATCACCCAGTGGCTGGTCGGGAGGCTGACCTCCGGCATGATCCGGCCCATGGCCTCGATCAGGTGGAAGTGCGTGTCCTCGAACGACAGCTCGGGGTACTTCTGCAGCAGCGCGCTGGCGAACGAGCGCAGCTCCGCGAAGATCTCGATGCCGGCGAAGCCGCCGCCGACCACGACGGTGGTGAGCAGGCGGTCGCGCTCGGGGCCGGCCGGCAGGGTCGCGGCCTTGTCGAAGTTCGTGAGCATCGTGTCGCGGATGTACACGGCCTCTTCGATGGTCTTGAGACCGACGGCCTGGTCGGCGACGCCCGGGATCGGGAACGTGCGCGACACCGCACCGGCCGTGACCACGACGATGTCGTACGCGAACTCGTACGCCTCGCCGACCGGGGGCTGGATGGTGGCGGTCTTCTTGGCGTGGTCGATGTACGTGACCTTCGCCGTGATGACGTTCGTGCTCTTCAGGTGGCGCCGGTGGGCGACCACCGCATGACGCGGCTCGATGGAGCCTGCCGCGACCTCTGGAAGGAAGGGCTGGTACGTCATATAGGGCAGCGGGTCGACCATGGTGACCTCGGCTTCACCCTTGCGCAGCTGCTTCTCGAGCTTCCACGCCGTGTAGAAACCGGCGTAGCCTCCGCCGACGATCAGGATTTTGGGCACAGTGATGCGTCTCCTCAACACGAAACAATGGTCGTTAATCTACCCCCTGCGCACCCTTCGCCTGAAATGCAGCCACGCACCCACGCCGCCCAGGGCGGCGAGGGCCACGAAACCCGAGATCAACGCGAACGGAATCCAGAAGGTGGTGAGGACGCTCCATTGCGGCCAGAAGAACCGCATCCATCCTACCGCGCGTTCGGGCGCGAGCTTCTCCGGGGCCGGAAGAGCCTGCGGATTCCCGGTCGGCGCGGGCGTCGTGGGGGTGTCGGCGCGCCGGTGCACGCGGATCCATTCGGTGAGGTCGCCCATCGGATTCGCGGTCACGTGCGGGACGGACGCGGTCACCGCGGCCGCGGCGTCCAGCAACCCGAAACCGTAGATCGGGCTCGGGACGCTGCCGCCGCCGGCCGGGCGCGCCGTCTTGATGATGCGCTCGATGACGTCGGCGGCCTTCAGTTCGGGATGCGCCGCGCGGACGAGCGCGACCGCTCCCGACACCAGGGGCGCCGCACCGCTCGTGCCCTCCCACTGCACGTAGCCGCCGCCCGGGTTCGCTCCCACGAGCTGCTCGCTCGGCGCGGAGACGCCGATGGTGATGCCCTGGGACGACGCGTCGAAGCTCGCCTGCCCCTGCCTGTCGACGCCCGCCACGGTGAGCACACCGGGGATGGTCGCCGGTGCACCGACCTCGGTCGTCCCGCTCCCCCGGTTGCCGGCGGCCGCGACGATCACCACGTCGTGCTGGAAGGCGTACTGGAACGCGTCGTCCCAGCTGGTCGGCCAGTCGAGGGTGTTCCGGGTGAGCGACATGTTGATGACCGTGGCGCCCTGGTCGACGGCCCAGCGGACCGCCTGCGCGATCTGCTCGTCGCTGCCGACGGGTCCCATCGCCTTGCCGAGCGCCACCGACGCCGGGAGGATGGTCGCCTCCGGCGCGGCGCCGAGCACGCCGTTGCCGTCGCCGGTGCCGCGACCCGCGAGGAGGGAGGCGACCCACGTGCCGTGATTGGCGGCGTCCCCGTCGCCGAGCGGCTTCTGGCCGTTGGGAGCACCGACTTCGGAGACATCCGTGCCGGCGCCCATCGCTCCGGCCAGATCGGGCACGCTGCCGTCGACGCCGGTGTCGATCACCGCGACCTTCACCCCCGCGCCGCGCGTCGTCTGCCATGCCGTGGTGAAACCGTAGTCGGAAAGCCAGTACTCGAGGTCGCGCACCTGGTCGGCTCGCGCCGCGGTCGGGGCGACGAGCGAGAGCGTCAGCGCGACGGCGATCGTGGCGATGGAGCGGGCCGCCTGCCCGGCGCCGCGCCGCATCCGTCCCCGATGCGTGCGGCCTCCCCCCTGGGCCGCGCTCATTCCGTCACGTCGACCTGACACTCGCAGACCTCGGGCGACCAGTCGCCGCGGGCGAGCGCGAGATCGCCGATCGGGTTCACGCCCGGGCCCGCGGCGAGAGCGTGCGCGGCGAGGGCATGCAGGCACTTCACCCGGACCGGCATGCCGCCCGAGGAGATGCCGGAGATCTCCTCGACCACGGCGATCGACTCGCGGTCCGCGAGGAACTGCTCGTGGGCGGCGGCATACCGGTCGCGCAGACCCTCGTCCTCCGCCAGGAGGTCGTTGTACTCGTTCATCACCTGCGTCGCCTCGAGCGTCGACATCGCCGCCGTCGCCGCCGGATGGGTCAGGTAGTAGAACGTCGGGAACGGCGTGCCGTCGGCGAGCCGCGGCGCGGTCGACACGACCGTGGGGCGCCCGCAGACGCAGCGTGCCGCGATGCCGACCACATCGCGGGCGGGTCGGCCGAGCTGGCTGCTGACGACGGCGATGTCCTCGGCGGTGACGGGTTCGAAGGGCGGTCTGGTCATGGTGCGGTGCTCACTTGGTCGGGGTGGGGGTCGGAGTCGGGGTGCCGGTCTGGCCGCTCAACTGCTGAGGCGTGGCCTCCGTGAGACCCGCTCCCATGAACGAGCCGAACAGCGAGCCCACCCAGTCCGTGTGGGTCTTCTGGATGGTGGAGCTGACCGGGGCGTCGCTCTGCGCCGCGGCCGGCGGGCGGTCGTCGATGACGAGATAGCTCGTCTCGCCCGGCATCACATAGTAGAGACGGTCGCGCGCCTGGGCGCGGATGTAGCTGGGGTCGTTCCAGCGGGCGCGCTGGGCCTTCGCCGCATCGACCTGACCGCTCAGCTTGTCGACGGCGGCCTGCTGATCGGCGATCTGCGACCGCTGCTGGGCGAACGCCTGCAGCGTCGGCGCGAGGATCACGACGGCGAGCACCAGGATGCCCATCATCACCAGCGAGAAGGCCGAGAAGTGGATGCCGCGCAGCCACCGCCCGGTCCCGCCCGGCGTCGACATCACGGGGGCCACCGTCTGGGTGGCCGGCTTCGCCGCCTTCTGCGACTTCCCCGGCTCTTCCGCCGCGCGAGCCCTGGTCGATTTCGCGGGTCTCGTCGTTTTCGCAGCGGCCGGGGTGGGCTCGGTCGCCGAGGTGGGACGCTTCTCGGGCTTCGGTGTCGTGTTGGGGAGCGTTGGCCGCTTCGGCATGGCACCTCCCGGGTGGACGGACGACTCGGACGCGGGGCCGTGCGGCCCCGCATTCATCGTAGGCGATCACCCTCCCGCCTCCCGGTGCGCCCCTCCGGGACCGGCCGCGAGACGTGGGTCGTTGCGGGTGCGGAGGGGCCCGCACCCGCAACTGCTCACGTTTCGATCAGGGGACTCCCCCGTCGAGCGGCGAAGCCGGAGGCGGCGGCCGAAGCGCCCGCGATGAGCGCGAGGGGAGCTGCAGCGGGGAAGACGACCACGTGAGCGACAACGAGGGCACCGACGGTCACCGCCAGTGCACCCACGCCAAGGAGCACCGCCCGACGCATCCAGCCGTCCACTCTGCAGCGGTCGGGCGGGATGCGCCGTCCGGAGTGCGCCGGATAGCCGAAGCCGTATCCCGCACCCCAGCACCACACGGCTCCAAGCACCGCCACGGGTGCGATCGGCACGATGACCAGCGCGATCCCGGGCGAAGAGCAGCAGGACGAGGCCAGCCATCCATCGGCGCACTGCGCGTTCATCCAGGTCGCGGTACGCCCGATAGCCCAGGACTGCCGCTGAACCGGCGCCCGCGATGGGCAGGAGGCATGCGGCCCACTGGACGATCATGGCGAGCGGCGAAGCGCCCTGAGCGAGCACCCACCAGCCCAGAGCTACGAATACGAGGACGGTCGCAATCGGGAGGGCGAGCCATGCTCCGACCGTCAACGGTGCCCCGCGAACCGGCATGTCCGGTGCTACCGGCTCCGGTTCCTGCCGATCACCATCGTCCACGTCTCGGATCTTAGCCGGGTGGTGCGGACGGACAGAGACGGGAGACACGCACACGAAGGCCCCCGTCTTGCGACGGGGGCCTGTGTGCGCGTGATGCGTTACGCGGTGAAACGCGGGAAGGCGCTGCGGCCGGCGTAGACGGCGGCGTCGCCGAGCTCCTCCTCGATGCGGAGCAGCTGGTTGTACTTCGCGACGCGCTCGGAGCGGGCCGGGGCACCGGTCTTGATCTGGCCGGCGTCCGTCGCGACGGCGAGGTCGGCGATGGTGGTGTCCTCGGTCTCGCCGGAGCGGTGCGAGAGCACGGCGGTCATGCCGGAGCGCTGGGCGAGGGAGACGGCGTCGAGCGTCTCGGTCAAAGTGCCGATCTGGTTGACCTTGACGAGGATGCTGTTCGCGGCCTTGACCGCGATGCCCTGGGCGAGACGCTTCGGGTTGGTGACGAACAGGTCGTCGCCGACGAGCTGCAGCTTCGAGCCGATCTCGGAGTTCAGGTGAGCCCAGCCCTCCCAGTCGTCCTCGGCCAGCGGGTCCTCGATGGAGACCAGCGGGTAGTTCGCGGCGAGCTCGGCGTAGTAGGCCGACATCTGGGCCGCGGTGCGGTCCTGGCCCTCGAAGCGGTACACGCCGTTCTCGAAGAACTCGGTGGAGGCGACGTCGAGGCCGAGCGCGATGTCGGTGCCGACGGTGAAGCCGGCCTTCTCGATGGCCTCGGAGATGAGGTCGAGCGCGGCGCGGTTGTGCTCGAGCTCGGGAGCGAAGCCGCCCTCGTCGCCGAGGCCGGTGTTGAGGCCCTTCGACTTCAGCAGGGACTTGAGCGAGTGGTAGGTCTCCACACCCCAGCGGAGGGCTTCGGAGAAGGTGTCCGCGCCGATCGGCAGGACCATGAACTCCTGGATGTCGACACCGGTGTCGGCGTGGGCGCCACCGTTGATGATGTTCATCATCGGCACCGGGAGCACGTGCGCGTTCGGGCCGCCGAGGTAGCGGAAGAGCGGCAGGTCGGCGGAGTCCGCAGCGGCCTTGGCGACCGCCAGGCTGACGCCGAGGATGGCGTTGGCGCCGAGGCGCTTCTTGTTGTCGGTGCCGTCGAGCTCGATCATGGCCTCGTCGACGAGACGCTGGTCGCTGGCCTCGAAGCCCTCGATGGCCGGGCCGATCTCGTCGAGGACCGCGTCCACGGCCTTCTCGACGCCCTTGCCCAGGTAGCGGTCCTTGTCGCCGTCGCGAAGCTCGTAAGCCTCGAAGGCGCCGGTGGAGGCTCCGGACGGGACGGCGGCACGGCTGACGGTGCCGTCCTCCAGGAGCACCTCGACCTCGACGGTCGGGTTGCCGCGCGAATCCAGGATCTCGCGAGCGCCTACAGCTTCGATCTGAGCCACAACAGTCTCCTCAGTGGTAGTTCGTGGGTTTCACCGGCAAGTCTAGTGACGCCGGGTGAACAGCCGATGCCGACGGCAGGATGCTTGCGACAAATGGCGGGACCCGGCGGCCGTTCAGCCCAGCGGCTTGATCTCGAGCGCTGCCGCGTCGACCGTCTCAGCGTTCACGAACGCGAAGGAACGGTATCCCGAGACCGCCGCCCGGTCGAGCACTCCCTTGAGGTTCTTGGCGCGACGATCGAGCCGCACCCGGCGTCCCTCCGCGACGAGCGCCGACTTGACGGCCATCAGCCGGTCGAGCGGCACGGAGGCGTCGTAGACGAGCACGACGGACTCGGCCCCCTCGTCCTCGGGCAGCTCGATCAGGTCGACGACCCGCTCGAAGCCGATCGAGAAGCCGCACGCCGGGACGTCGGTGCCGAGGAAGCGCCCGATCATGCCGTCGTAGCGTCCGCCGCCGCCGACGGAACTGCCCGATCCCGGGTGCGCGATCTCGAAGATCGTGCCGGTGTAGTAGCCCATCCCCCGCACGAGCGTGGGGTCGAAGCGCAGTCGGACACCGGTGGGGAGCGTGTCGAGCGCGTGGGCCAGCGCCTCCAGCGCCGCGACGGCGTCGGCGTCGATGCCGGCGGGCAGGATGCCCGAGATCGCCTCGACGGACAGCCCCACCCCGCCGTCGGCCAGGTGCGGTTCGAGTCCGGCCAGGATGCCGCCGAGCACGGCGGCGGCATCGGCCCCGCCCTCGCTCAGCTCTGCGACGACGCCCTGCGCGCCGATCTTGTCGAGCTTGTCGACCGAGATGAGCACCTGCGGCCAGCGCGACTCCTCGAAGCCGCAGTACTCCAGCAGCCCGTTCAGGATGCGGCGGTCGTTGATGCGGATGGTGCAGTCCTTCAGCCCCAGCGCGTCGAGGGTGGCCGCCGTTGCCGTGATCAGCTCCACCTCGGCCAGCTGCGACCCTTCGCCGATGATGTCGATGTCGCACTGGACGAACTGCCGGTAGCGGCCCTTCTGCGGTCGCTCCGCACGCCACACCGGCGCGATCTGGATGGAGCGGAACACCGGAGGGAGGTCTCCGCGGTGGGTCGCGTAGAACCGAGCGAGCGGAACGGTCAGGTCGAAGCGGAGACCGAGGTCGCAGAGCGCGAGCGTGTCGCCGGACTCGAGGGCCGCGCGCAGGTCGTCCGCGTCGAGGCCGCGCTTGAGCACGCTGAAGGCGAGCTTCTCGTTGTCGCCGCCGAGGCCGGAGTGGAGGCGGGCGACGTCCTCGACGACGGGGGTCTCGATCTCGTCGAACCCGTGGGAGGCGAAACTGCGACGGATCACGCCCAACGCGTGCTCCCGCCGGGCCTTCTCGGCGGGGAGGAAGTCGCGCATGCCGCGGGGCGGGGTGATCGGGGAAGCCATGCGTCGATTCTTCCACGACGGACGCGTGGACACCTCCCGGGGGGATGGCCTCGGCAGGCGGCCCGGACGTAGACTCACGGCGTTGCCACCCTCATGCCGCACCCCGACCGGTGCGACTCGGTGGTGTCCCGGAGGACCTGGCATGAGCCCCGCATCCGTCCGACCACGGTCGCGATGTGCGCTGCCAGACACGACGAGGCCGGCAACGCGTCCCCGCCCATCGGTCGAGACCCAGGCCAGGAGAGGCGCCGACAGGCGCCCTCACCCGAGTGGCAGCCGGTGGAGGGCGGGACGCGCTGCCGGCGTCGCCCACGCCCGCCGGAGGTTTCCGCCGGTCAGGCGCGGTGGTGCCGGCCGAGCGGGACGACGAGCGGGGTCGCCGTCACGGGATCGCTGGCGATGACGGACTCCACGCCGAAGACGTCCTGCACGAGCTCCGCCGTCACGACCGCGGACGGGTCCCCCGCCGCGACGATCGAGCCGGCGCGCATCGCGACCAGATGGTCGGCGTAGCGCGCGGCCAGGTTGAGGTCGTGCAGCACCATCACGACCGTCGCGCCGCGGGCGGCGTTGAGGTCGAGCAGGAGGTCGAGCACGTCGATCTGATGGCTGATGTCGAGGAAGGTCGTGGGCTCGTCCAGCAGCAGGATGTCCGTCTGCTGCGCGAGCGCCATCGCGATCCAGACGCGCTGGCGCTGTCCGCCGGAGAGCTCGTCGACACTCCGCTCGGCGAGCTCGACGATGCCCGTCGCCGTCATCGCCTCGGCGACCGCGGCGTCGTCCTCCGCTGTCCATCGGCGGAACCAGCCCTGGTGCGGGTAGCGCCCGCGCGACACGAGATCGGCCACGGTGATGCCGTCCGGGGCGATCGGGGTCTGCGGCAGCAGGCCGAGCCGGGTGGCGACCTGCTTCGTGGGCAGCGAGTGGATGTCGGCGCCGTCGAGAAGGACGGATCCGCCGGCCGGCGCGAGCAGCCGCGACAGCCCGCGCAGGAGGGTGGACTTGCCGCACGCGTTCGGGCCGACGATCGCGGTCACCCGCCCCGGCGGCACGGTCAGGTCCAGTCCCTCCACGACGACCCGGCCCTCGTACGAGAGGGTCAGGTCGCGGGCGGTGAGCTCGTGTGCAGTGGTCACGTCAGCCTCCTCGGCCGATTCGGTTGGTCCTGGTGAGGAGCCAGAGCAGGTAGGGGGCGCCGACGATCCCGGTCACGACGCCGACCGGGAACACGACGCCGGGCACGGCGAACTGGGCGACGATGTCCGACAGCACGAGGACGAGCGCTCCGACGAGCGCGGAGGAGACCAGCGCGAGGGATCCCCGGCCGACCAGCCGGCGCGCGATCGGCGCGGCGAGGAACGCCACGAAGCCGATGGGTCCCGCGACCGACACGGCGACGGCGGCCAGCGCGACCGCCACGGCGACGACGAGCAGGCGCGTGCGCTCGGCGCGCACGCCGATGCCGGCCGCGGTGTCGTCGCCGAGGCCGAGCGCGGCCAGCGGCCTCCCGAGCAGCAGTGCGCACGGGATGAGGACGACGGCGCCGACCGCGAGCACGATCAGGGAGATGCCGTCGATCGTGTTCAGGCTCCCGGTGATCCACACGAGGGCGCTCTGCACGTCGGAGAGGTCGGCCTTGGTGAGCACGTACGACACGACGCCGGACGCGATCGCGGCGAAGCCGATGCCGACCAGCACGAACCGGTACCCGCTCACCCCGCGCCGCCAAGCCAGGGCGTAGATGAGCACGGCGGCGAGCAGCGTGCCGCCGAGCACGACCCCGGAGAGGGCGAGACCGGTGAGGCCGAACCAGACCAGAGCGACGGAGCCGACCGCGCTCGCGCTCGCGGTGATGCCGATGATGTCCGGGCTCGCGAGCGGGTTGCGGGCGACCGACTGGATCAGGGCGCCGGAGACCCCCAGGCAGGCACCGACCAGGGCGCCCGCGATCAGCCGAGGCAGACGCAGCTCCAGGATGACGAACGACGTGAGCCGATCGGCCCGGCCGACGAGCGCGGCGAGAACATCCTCCGGAGCGACGCCGGCATCCCCGAGGGTGAGCGAGATCGCGCCCACCACGACGAGCAGCGCCCCGAGGATCACGGCGACCCGCGTCGCGCGCCCGGTCCGGCGACGGCGGTCCGTGGCGACGGCGCTCACAGGCTGACCAGCTTGCGGCGACGGACGAGAGCGATGAAGAGCGGGGCGCCGACGAACGCCATCACGACGCCGACCTGCAGCTCCCCGGGCATCGCGACCACGCGGCCGATCACGTCGCACGCGAGCAGCAGTGTCGGGGCGACGACGGCGGAGTAGGCGAGGATCCAGCGGTAGTCCCCGCCGACGACCCAGCGGGCGAGGTGCGGAACGACGAGTCCGACGAACGCGATCGGCCCGACCGCGGCCGTGGCGGATCCGCAGAGCAGCACGATGGCGACGGCGCTGACACCGCGGGCGACCCCGACCCGCTGGCCGAGCCCGCGGGCGACGTCGTCGCCGAGCGCCAGCCCGTTGAGCACGCGTCCCAGCCCCAGGGCGATGACGGCGCCGATCACGAGGGTGGGCAGGATCTGCCAGAAGACGTCGAAGCTGCGCCCCGCGAGCGCTCCGACCTGCCAGAACCGCATGGCGTCGAGCGAGACCCGGCTCGTCAGCAGCACGGCGGTGATCAGCGAACCGAGGGCGGCCGAGACCGCGGCGCCGGCGATCGCGAGCTTGATCGGGGTGGCGCCCTCGCGCCCGGCGGACGAGACGGCGTAGACGAGGACGGAGGCGAGCGCGGCCCCGACGAAGGCGAACCAGACGTAGCCCGAGGCGCTCGTGACGCCGAGGTACGCGATCGCCACGACCACGGCGAGGGAGGCCCCGAAGTTGACGCCGAGGATGCCCGGGTCCGCGAGCGCGTTGCGCGACAGCCCCTGCATCACGGTGCCGGCGAGGCCGAGCGCGAGCCCGGCGGCCAACCCGAGCAGCGTGCGGGGGAGGCGGCTCCCGATCACGACGAGGTGCTCGGGGTCACCCGGGCGGTAGTGGAACACGGCGTCGAGTACGTCCGCCGGTGCGATGGTGCGGGCGCCGACCATCAGGCTCAGCACGCTCACGACGACCAATGCGAGGACGGCGACCGCGAATCCCACGAGCAGACGCCGGCGGCGCCGGCCGACCGAGGTGATCCCCTCGGCACGACCGGCGCTCGCGGCGGTGACGCTCGTGGGCATCGACGCTACTTGACCTTCTCGGCGGCGGCGGCCAGCTGCGGGACGTACTTGTCGAGCATCCACGGGATGGCGAGGACGCTGGGCGCGCTCGTCGCGGCGACGAACGACTCGCCGACGATCGGGGCGAAGCGACCCTCCGCGATCGTGGGCATCGCGGCCACGAGCGGGTCGGCGGTGAACGCGTCGACCGAGGACTGCTTGTCGAAGTACATCACCAGCAGATCGGTGTCGATCTTGGAGAGGTTCTCGTAGCTGAGCTGGAAGAAGAAGCTGCCGTCGTCCGGCGTCGTGTCGAGTGTGGCGATGCTCTTCGAGTTCGTCAGGCCGAGCTCGTTCAGGAGCTGCACGCGCGGGTCCTCGGCGCGGTACACGTTGAGCAGCCCCGGCTCGTTGGCCGCGGCGTAGAAGAACGTCTTGCCCTTCAGCACCGGGTACTTCGCAGCGAGCGTGGCGACGTCGTCCTTCGTCTTCGTGACGAGGGCGTCCGCCTTGTCGGAGAGGCCGAGCGCCTTGCCGACGATGGCCGTCTGGTCCTGCCAGCTGGTCGCCCACGGCTTGTCCGGGTAGGCGACGACGGGGGCGATCTTGCTGAGCTTGTCGAACTCCGTCTGCGTCAGGCCGGAGTACGGCGCGAGGATCACGTCGGGCTTCGCCTTGACGAACGCCTCGAACGGCACCTCGCCGGTGTCGGAGGGGATGATCTGAGGAGTGGTGCCGCCCAGCTCCTTGATCTTGTCCGCGTCCCACGGGAGAACGCCGTCCTTGTCGCCCCCGTAGGTGAACGCGGGCATGGCGACCGGCACGATGCCGAGCGCGAGCACCACGTCCTGGGCGCCCCAGCCCCACGTCGCGATCCGCTTCGGCTTGGAGTCGACGGTGGTCTTCCCCAGCGCGCTGTCGACCGTGACCGGGAAGGCCCCAGCGTCGCCGCCCGCGGTGCTCTCGCTGCCGGAGCTGCCGGCGCTGCAGCCGGTGAGCACCAGTGCGGCGGAGGCGACGACCGCCGAGGCGATCAGGACGAGACGCGACCGGCGACGGCCGCGGCGAGCGTATTCGAGCATGGCTCTCCTGGGTTCGGGAGGGGTGGATGGCGTGCCGATCGACACATTAGGAGAGCCTAACCTAAGCTCTCGGACCTCACCACCCGAACCCGTCGCTCCGGTTCCCGGATCAGGCCTCCCGGGCCTCCTGCTCCCGGATCTCACCCTGCAATTCCCGCAGGGTCGACCGCAGGGCGCGCTCCGCGTCCAGCCCCTGAGACTTCGCCGAGGCGACGATCGCGAGCAGCAGCGGGCCGAGCTCGTCCTCGCTGCTCACAGCGACTCCGCCGCCCTCGGCGAGGTCGATCAGCCCGACCTTCTGCGCACGTCCCAGCAGCTTGTCGGCCAGCGCGAGCGACGGCATCGCCTGCGGGATGCCGTCGAGCACGCTCGTGCGCCCCGGCTTCTCCGCCTTCTTGAGGTCGTCCCAGAACCCGACCACATCGTCCGCGGTCTCGGCGGTCCGGCCGCCACCGAAGACATGCGGGTGCCGGCCGACCATCTTGGCGGTCATCTGCGCCGCGACGTCCTGGAGGTCGAAGTCCTCCCCCGGGGTGTGGGCGGCGATGTCGGCGTGGAACAGCACCTGGTACAGCACGTCCCCGAGCTCCTCGATCATGTCCTCGCGGGTGCCGTTCTCGATGGCCTCCACCAGCTCGTAGGTCTCCTCGATGAGGTACTGGACGAGCGACTCGTGCGTCTGGTCGGCATCCCACGGGCATCCGCCGGGAGCGCGGAGCCGCGCGGTCACCGCGACGAGCTCGTCGAGTTTGCTGGGGGCCGGGTCGGTCATCGTGCTCCTCCTCAGGACTCCCCCATCCTCTCACCGCCGCAGCTCCGGCTACCCTGGCTGCATGGCCAGTCGCATCGCCCGCGTCACCGTGTCCGTCACCGATCTCGACGCGTCGCTCGCGCTGTACCGCGACGTGCTCGGACTCGCCGAGCTCTACACCGCGGACGACGTGGCGATGCTGACGACAGACCCCGGCGACCCGGCAGGCGCCGCGCCGGGCGCCGCGGAGACGGCAGGCGCCGCGCCGGGCGCCGCGACCCAGGTGCTGCTGCACCGCCGCACACCGACCCCCGGCGACGCGGGCGTCGCCGTCAGCTTCGGCGTCGACGACGTCGACGAGGCGACCGTCGCCGCCGTCGCCGCCGGGGCCGTGATCGTGGACCCGCCGGCCGATCAGCCCTGGCAGGAGCGCCAGTCCGTCCTCCGGGACCGCGACGGCCACCTCTTCTGCCTGGTCCGGCCCCTCCGGTAGACTCGCCCCCGGTGTGCCGGGAAGTCTGGTCGGCGGGTGACGTGTTCGCGTCGCTCCCGTGACCCACCCCACCCGCACCCGGTGCGAGAAGGGCTGTACTCCCGATGAGCATCATCCGATCCGAACGCACCGCCGCCGGCCTCCTGCTCGGCGCCGCCGCCCTCGGACTGCTGCTGGCGAACACCGCCGCCGGCCCGGCGCTGGTCGACCTGCAGCACGCCGACCTCGACCTCGGCATCGCCTCGATGAGCGTGGGCCACTGGATCAGCGACGGCCTGCTCGCGATCTTCTTCTTCATCGTCGCCATCGAGCTGAAGCACGAGCTCGTCGCCGGCGAGCTCAACTCGTTCGCCAAGGCCATCCATCCGGCGATCGCCGCCGTCGCGGGAGTCGCGGTGCCGGCGCTCGTCTACCTGGCGTTCACCGCGGGCACCGGTCAGGAGGCCGGCTGGCCCATCCCGACCGCGACCGACATCGCCTTCGCGCTCGGCGTGCTCGCGGTGTTCGGGCGCGGGCTGCCCAACCGGCTGCGCGTGTTCCTGCTGGCGTTGGCCGTGCTGGACGACCTCATCGCCATCCTGATCATCGCGGTCTTCTTCACCACCGACCCGAACCTTCTCGACCTGGTGCTGGCGGCGGTCGCCGTGGTGGTGTTCGGGCTGCTCAGCCGGATGCTGCGCGGACGGCTGCGCTGGCCGATCGGCGTGCTGATGGTGCTCGTGGCGGTGCTCGCCTGGTGGCTCGTCCACGAGTCGGGCGTGCACGCCACCATCGCCGGCGTCGCCCTCGGCCTCGTCATGTCGCGGCCGCCGGCGCGTCGCACGGCCCACGCTCTGGAGCCGTGGTCGAACGGGCTCATCCTGCCGCTGTTCGCGTTCTCGGCGGCCCTCGTCGTCATCCCGTCCGTCTCCCCCGCCCAGTTGACGCCGGCCTTCTGGGGCATCCTCGTCGCCCTGCCCGTCGGCAAGCTGATCGGCATCACCCTCGGCGGCTGGCTCGGCTCCTTCACCCGCACCAAGGAGGAGCGCGCCCGCATCCCGCTGTTCGGGCTCGTGGCCGTCGGCGCGCTCGGGGGAATCGGCTTCACCGTGTCGCTGCTGATGAACGAGCTCGCCTTCGCATCCTCCGACCTCGTCCGCGCCGAGGGCACCCTCGCCGTCCTCCTCGGCTCCGGCATCGCCATCGTCGTCTCCGGCATCCTCGTCACGCTGCTCGCCCGTCGCTTCCGCCGTCTCCACCCGCGTCCGTAGCGGAGGGGAAACGTTCGACCGGGACGGCGATCGGCAGCCGACGGAGGAGATCCGGACGTGTCGGACCGGGATCTCCTCCGTTGCGTGCGCACCCGTCAACGGGGCGGGGTGTCAGGCGGCGGGTTCGGTCGCGGGCTCGGGGACGGGAAAGAGGGCGCCGAGCAGCGTCGCGACCCACTCGATGAGGGCGGCGTCGTCGACCGGCTCGCCGTTCACGCGCGGCAGCGGGACCATGGCCACCTTGGGGGCCGCGTGGTACTTCGACCCGGGGTACATGCGCTGCAGGCGCACCTGGAGCGAGTCGGGCAGCAGCGCGGGAGCCAGACGGAGGTTGGATCCCATGGCCACGACCTCCCCCAGCCCGGCCTTCTGCGCAGCGCGGCGGAGGCGGGATACGGCGACGAGGTTCCGCACCTGCACGGGAGGCTCGCCGTACCGGTCGGTGAGCTCCTCCAGCACGAGGTCGATCTGGCCGTCCTTCGAGGTGGGCGCGCTGGCCGACGACAGCTTCTGGTACGCCTCCAGCCGCAGGCGCTCGCTGTCCACGTACTCCTCGGGGATGTGCGCGTCGACCGGCAGCTCGAGCCGCAGCTCGGTCTGGCCTTCCGCCACCTCGCCGCGGAACGTCGAGACGGCCTCGCCGATCATCCGCAGGTAGAGGTCGAAGCCGACGCCGGCGATGTGGCCGGACTGCTCGCCGCCGAGCAGGTTGCCCGCGCCGCGGATCTCGAGGTCCTTCAGGGCGACCTGCATGCCGCTTCCGAGGTCGTTGTTGGCCGCGATCGTGGAGAGACGGTCGTGCGCCGTCTCGCTGAGCGGCTTGTTCTCATCCCACAGGAAGTACGCGTACGCCCGCTCGCGCCCGCGACCGACACGGCCGCGCAGCTGGTGGAGCTGGCTCAGGCCGTACTTGTCGGCGCGGTCGATGATGATCGTGTTCGCATTGGAGATGTCCAGACCCGTCTCGATGATCGTCGTCGAGACGAGCACGTCGAAGCGGCGCTCCCAGAAGTCGACGACCACCTGCTCCAGCGCGTGCTCGTTCATCTTGCCGTGCGCGACGCCGATGCGTGCCTCCGGCACCAGCTCGGCCAGCTTGGCGGCCGTCGCCGAGATCGAGCCGACCCGGTTGTGCACGAAGAAGATCTGCCCCTCCCGCAGCAGCTCGCGCCGGATGGCGGCGGCGACCTGCTTGTCCGAGTACGGCCCGACGAAGGTGAGGATCGGGTGGCGGTCCTCCGGCGGCGTCGCGAGCGTCGACATCTCGCGGATGCCGGTGACGGCCATCTCGAGCGTGCGCGGGATGGGCGTCGCGCTCATCGCGAGGATGTCGACGTTCGTCTTGAGCTTCTTCAGCTGGTCCTTGTGCTCGACGCCGAAGCGCTGCTCCTCGTCGATGATGACCAGGCCGAGGTCTTTGAAGGTGACCCCTTCGGCGAGGATGCGGTGGGTTCCGATGACGAGGTCGACGGTGCCGTCGGCCATGCCCGCCAGGGTCTCCCGGGCCTCCTTGTCGGTCTGGAAGCGGCTCAGCTGCCGCACGTGCACCGGGAAGCCGGCGAAGCGCTCGAGGAACGTCTCGGCGTGCTGCTTCACCAGCAGCGTCGTCGGCACGAGCATCGCGACCTGCTTGCCGTCCTGGATGGCCTTGAAGGCGGCCCGCACGGCGATCTCGGTCTTGCCGAAGCCGACGTCGCCCGAGATGAGCCGGTCCATCGGGATCGGCCGCTCCATGTCGGACTTCACCTCGTCGATGGTCTGCAGCTGATCGAGCGTCTCGGCGAACGGGAACGCCTCCTCCAACTCGTGCTGCCACGGGGTGTCGGGCCCGAACGCGTAGCCCTTGCTCGCCATCCGCGCGGAATAGAGCTTGACGAGCTCGACGGCGATGTCGCGCACGGCCTTGCGTGCCCGCCCCTTGGCGGCCGACCAGTCGCTGCCGCCCATCTTGCTGAGCTGCGGGGCCTCCCCGCCCACGTAGCGGCTGAGCAGGTCGAGCTGGTCGGTCGGCACGTAGAGCTTGTCGCCCGGGTAGCCGCGCTTGGACGGCGCGTACTCCAGGGCCAGGTACTCGCGCTTCGACTTGACCGCGTTGCGGCCGCCGCTCGACACCTCGCGCTGTGTCAGCTCGACGAACTTGCCGATGCCGTGGGTCTCGTGCACGACATAGTCGCCGGGCTTGAGCTGCATCGGGTCGACCACGTTCTTGCGGCGGGCGGCGAGCTTCTTCACCTGTCGAGAGTCGTAGCCGATCGTGCGCCCGTAGAACTCGCTCTCGCCGACGATCGCGAGCTTGATCTCGGGCACCTCGAAGCCGTGCTCGACGTTCGCCTTCAGCAGGTACGCCACACCGGGCTCCGGGTCCACCGGGAACTCCTCGACGGGCCGGGCCGGCAGCTCGGCCTCGCCCAGGACCTGGGCGGCGCGCTCGACGAGCCCGTTGCCCTGGGCGACGACCGCGACCCGCCAGCCGTCGCGCAGCCGCGCGGCGACGTGGCCGACCGCGCCGGAGACGTTGCCCTGGAAGCTCGGCACCGCGTCCGCCGCGATGCGGACCTGAAGATGTTCCTCGAGCTCACGGTGCTCGGGCAACACTTCTGTCTCACTGGAACCGGCGTCCGCCTGGAACCCGCTCATCGTCCACCACGGGTGGTCCTGGGCCGGTGCACCGGGGCGGCTGAACTTCACCGAGTCGTGCAGCTTCTGCAGCGTGAGGAAGTCGCCGGCGGCGAGGTCGATGGGGGCTGCCGCTCCGACCGTGGCCGCGCTCCAGGCGGCCGAGAGGAACTCGCGGTTGGTCTCGGCGAGGCTCACGGCGCGGGAGGCGACGCGCTCGGGCGAGAGCACGGCGACCGCGGCACCGTCGGGGAGGTAGTGCGTGAGCGGGACGAGCCGGTCGACCAGCGCCGGCGCCAGCGACTCCATGCCCTCGACGGGGATGCCCTCTCCGATCTTCGCGAGCATCCCGGACAGGCTCGGGAATTCGTGCTCCATCTCGCGTGCACGCTGGCGGACCGACTCGCTGAGCAGCAGCTCACGGCTCGGCGGCAGCACGACGGCGGGGATGGGCTCGGGCAGCGAGCGCTGGTCGGCGACCGAGAACGCGCGGATCTGCTCGACCTCGTCGCCGAAGAAGTCCACCCGGTACGGGTGGTCAGCCGTGGGCGGGAAGACGTCGAGGATGCCGCCGCGCACTGCGAACTCGCCCCGGCGGGTGACCATGTCGACGCGGGCGTACGCGAGGTCGACCAGCTGCGCGGTGAGACCGGAGAGGTCGAAGCCGCGGCCGCCCGCCGTCAGCCGCACCGTCGGGTAGTCGGTCAGGTTGTCGGCCAGCGGCTGGAGGGCGGCACGCACGGAGGCGACCAGCACGAACGGCTTCGTCCGGTCGCCCGTCCCCCAGTCGACGAGGCGGCGCAGGGCGGTCAGGCGCTTTCCGACGATCTCGGCGCTCGGGCTGAGCCGCTCGTGCGGGAGGGTCTCCCACGCGGGGAACTCCACGATCTCGGCCTCGGGCAGCACGCAGGGCAGGGCGCCCCGCACCGCCTCGGACTCCCGCCCGGTGGCCGTGATCACGAGGACCGCCTGCGAGGCGTCCTGCTCGGCGCGCCGGCGGATGAGGCCGGCGAGCAGCGGGGCGCGCAGCCCGTCCGTGAGCGAGAAGTCGGCGTCGCGGCCCGCGTACGCGAGCGCGTCAGCGAACGTGGAGGCGCGCTGAAGCGCCGTGATCAAGCCCTGGAGTATCACTCGGGAGAGTCTACGCGGAGCCTCCGACAGCACCGAGAGGGAGGGGCACGAGGCCGCCCGCGGCATCGATCGTCCGCCACAGCGCGGGGCCAGGCGTGGCCGCCGACGCAGAGAACCCGTCGCCGCGGCGCGCATCCAGGCTCAGACCTCCGTAGCGCGGGACGAGACGGGCGTCGCCCGCGAGCACGGTCAGTCCGGCGAATCCGTCGAGCTCGGCCACGCCCGCCTTCACCAGAGCCTCCTTGGCCGTCCAGGCCAGCAGGAAGGCGGCCTCGGGGTCGGCGCTCTCGCTCACGAGGCGACGCTCGGCCGCCGAGAGCGCCGTGGCGATCGGACCGTCGCCACGCCGCATGGCTGTCTCGACGTCGACGCCGAGCTTTCCGGGTGCGGCCGCAGCTGCGACCACCCCGTGCGCGTGCGACCAGGACAGGTGGAGACCGGCGGGGGTCACCTGCGGTCGTCCGTGCGGGCCGCTGCACGTCTCGCACCGCTGCACGAGCCGCCCGGCCGCAAACGGCTCGTCGCTCAGTGCCCGATGGGCTGCCGTCGCGAGCAGTCTGGCCGCGGTGAAGTCGTCGCGATCCGCGGTGGCGCCCAGGCGGTCGCGCCGTTCTGCGGCCTCGGGCGCGAGCGGTTCATCGGGAAGTGCCGTGAGCACCCGCGCCGTGCGCGCGACGAGCACGAGAGCCGAGCCGGAGGG
This sequence comes from Leifsonia sp. NPDC058194, assembly GCF_042883605.1. NCBI lineage: Bacteria > Bacillati > Actinomycetota > Actinomycetes > Micrococcales > Microbacteriaceae > Leifsonia > Leifsonia sp. NPDC058194. Next base: position 97,830 of record NZ_JBHVVL010000007.1, read on the forward strand.
GGTCACGGCTTCACTGTAGGCGAGCGTCACGCTCCGCCGTCGTCAGATCCAGCCCTCGAGTGCCCGCATGAAGCCGTCGTGGTCGTCGCGGTTGATGACGTGACCGGAGCCCGGCACCACTCGCACGTCGAATCCGGCGTCGCGCAGGCCGTCGGCGACCTCCGGCTTCACCAGATGCGAGTTGTCGGCGAGCATGACCAGGGACGGCACCATCATCGTCGTCGGGGCCCGCATGACGCTCGGGGCGAGCACGGTCGGGATCGCGGCCCGGTCGAATGCGCGGAACGTCTCGACCTCGATCGCGACGTCGGCCGGGTCCCACCGCGGATTGCGCTTCGCGATGCGGGCGGCCGACTGCCGGGCGAGCGTCTTGAGGAAGGCGGGCGCCAGCATCCGCTGGAACCAGTTCGCCGCCGGGCACGAGAAGGCCGGGTCGACGTAGACGACGCGCTCGGGACGCAACCGTTCGACGGCCAGGCTCACGGTGAGACCACCGAGGGAGTGCCCCATCATGAGCTCCGGCTCGGCGGGCACGGTGTCGACGATGTCCTGCGCCATCAGCTCGGCGGAGTACTCGCCGGTGCGCGGGCTGTGGCCGTGCCCGCGAAGATCGACCGCGACCACGTGGTAGCCGCGATCCGCGAGCACCGGACCGACCCGGCGCCAGTTGCGGGAGTCGGACATCACCCCGTGGACGAGGACCGCATGGCGGTCGCCCTGACCCCACTCGCGCGTGAACAACTCCATGGCCGACACGGTACGGCGGCGCGCTGTGCGGCGACTGTACAGTCTCCCGGCACGGCCTGTGCGCGACGCGACATTCGCACGAATGTCGGCGGCCCGCGGCGGTCAGCGGGCGGCGTGGAAGCGGTTCTGTGCCGAGGTGAGGCCTTCGGCGGCGATCTGCTCCACGGCGTCCGCGGCGTCGCCGACGAGGATGGGCAGATTCTTGCGCTCGTCGGCGCTGAAGGCCTTGAGCACGTGATCCGCGGCGGCCTGCGAACCCGGAGGACGTCCGACGCCGACGCGCACGCGGGTGAAGTCACCGGTCCCGGTCGCTGCGACGATGTCGCGGACGCCGTTGTGCCCGCCGTGGCCGCCGCCGAACTTCAGGCGCACCGTGTCGAACGGGATGTCGAGCTCGTCATGCACGACGATCAGGCGCGACGGGTCGAGCGAGTAGAACCGCAGCAGCTGCGAGACCGGTCCGCCGGACACGTTCATGTACGTGTTCGGCTTGGCCAGCACGAACCGCGGGCCGCCGGGAGCGAGACGCCCCTCGGCCACGGTCGCGTTCGTCTTGTGGGTCTTGAAGGTGAGACCGCCGCGCGAGGCGAGCTCGTCGAGCACCATCTGACCCACATTGTGACGGGTGGCGGCGTAGCCGGGCCCGGGGTTGCCGAGCCCGACTACGAGCCAAGGTCCGTCCGTCGGACGGGATGATTCCATCGGGAGTGACTACTCCGCAGCCTCGGCGGAGGCCTCGGACTCCGCAGCGGCCTCGCCCGCCTCGTCCTCGTCGCCGCGCGCAGCGGCCGGGACCAGGACGTTCAGGATGAGCAGGTCCTCGTCCTCGGCCAGGGTCGCGCCCTTCGGGAGGGTGAAGTCCTTGGCGTGGAACTGGGTGCCCTCGACAGCGCCCTCGACATCGAGGACGATGTTCTCTGGGATGTGGGTGGCCTCGACCTCGAGACGGAGGGTGTTGACCTCGAGCACCGCGATGGTGCCCGGGTAGGACTCGCCCTGCACGTGCACGGGGACCTCGACGGCGACCTTCTCGCCGCTCTTGATCACGATGAGGTCGAGGTGCTCGATGATCTGGAGCACCGGGTCCTTCTGGACGTCCTTGACGAGGACGAGCTGGCTCTTGCCGGCGATGTCGAGGTCGAGGACCGCGTTCGCCTTGCGGAGCAGCAGCCCGACCTGGTGGGCCGGCACGGTGACGTGCGCCGGCTCGGTGCCGTGACCGTAGATGACGGCGGGGATCTTGCCTGCGGCACGGATCTTGCGGGCCGCGCCCTTGCCGAAGCTGTCGCGGACCTCTGCGACGACCTTGTTGGACTCGTCAGCCATGATGTTCTCCTAGCCGGCCAGCGGCCGGGGATTCGGGCGAGCAGTGCTCGCAGTGTGGGATTGTCGACTCGAGCGCATCGAGGTGCGCGAGGAAAGACTGCGTAGCCTGCTCCACCGCGTCGATCACGGAAGCCTGCGGAACACCGCCTGCTTCCCTCGCCGAAGTTCAGTGGCCCAGTCTACCGGAATTCTGAGCGGGCGCGGTCCGCGATCACGGCGGCCAGCGTCCCGGGCTCCTCGGCGACATCCAGGCGCAGTCCCCGCTCGTCCGCCTGGAGCGGCTCGAGGGTCGCGAGCTGGGAGGCGAGGAGCGAGGCCGGCATGAAGTGCCCCGGGCGGTCCATGCGCGCCGCGAGCTGCGCCTGGGTGCCGTCGAGCTCGGCGAAGAGCACCGCGGGGGCGTGGGAGCGGATGCGGTCGCGGTACGCGCGCTTCAGCGCCGAACAGGCCAGGACGAGCCCGCCGGGAGCGGCCGCCGCGAGGGCGCTGCCGACCGCGTCGAGCCACGGTTCGCGGTCGTCGTCGGTCAGCGGGATGCCGGAGGTCATCTTCGCGACGTTCGCCGCCGGATGCAGAGCATCGCCGTCGATGAACGCCACGCCGAGCACGGTGGCGAGGAGCGCGCCGACCGTGCTCTTGCCCGACCCGGACACGCCCATGACCACGACCTGCGCGCTCTCCTGCCCCACCACCATCTCGTCGTCCATCCTCAGTAGAAGTCGACGGTGTCGACGCGGTTGCGGAGCGGCCGGCCGTCGAGCAGCCGGGTCGCGTTGTCGGCGAACAGCTCGGCGATCCGACGCTCCTCCCCGTCGGTCAGCGCGGCGGTGTGGGGGCTGAGGAGCACCCGCGGATGGGTCCACAGCGGACTGGAGTCCGGGAGCGGCTCCACCGCCGTCACGTCGAGCGCCGCGAAGCCGACCCGGCCGGCATCCAATGCGGCGAGCAGCGCGTCCTCGTCGATCACCGTGCCGCGGCCGACGTTGACCACGGTGAGTCCCGGTTTCGCCGCCTCGAAGAACGCCCGGCCCAGCATCCCGTCGGTGGCCGTCGTCCCGGGGAGCGCCACGACGACCGCGTCCACCCGGGCCGCCACCGCGATCAGGGCCTCCGGTCGCACCTGCTCGTCCACGTCCGGCGCGTGCCGCTCGTGACGGGAGGTCCCGATCACCCGGGCGCCGAACGCCGTCAGCAGGCGCGCGACCTCGCCGCCGATGCCACCGAGCCCGAGCACGAGGACGGTCTGGTCGGCGAGCTGGCCCATGCCCCAGCGCTCCGGCCACGTACGCGACTGCTGGTCCGCCCGGAGGCGGGGGAGGTCTTTGGCGCCGGCGAGCAATCCGAACAGGGCGAACTCGGCCAACGGACCCCCGTGGACGCCGGCGGAGGTCGTGAACGCGACTCGGCGCAGCTCCTCCGCTGTGAGCCCGGCGCGTTTGACGGTGCCGCCGCCGCCCGCGGCCATCGTGTGCACCCAGCGCAGACGCGGGTTGGCCCGAACCGCCCGGGCGATCTCGTCGGCGCTCAGGTCGGGGATGCCGTAGAGAGCATCGGCACGGTCGATCGACGCCTCGAAGCGCCGCTGCTGCTCGGATGTCCGCCGGAAGGCCGGGTCGCCGCCGAAGTCGGCCGCCCGGCGCATGGGAGGAAGCAGCTCGGGATCCCAGTCGAGCCGAATCCGCGGCTCCAGACGGACCACGAGCTCCGCCAGACCGGGATCGAAGGGCGTCACCACGGCGACGCGGAGCTCGGGGTTCGTCATATACCCACGCTATCCGTACGACGGCCCCCGACCGCGGGATAGGGTGGACGGGCAGTCGCTCGATTTCTTGCCACCAGCGGGAGAGCCGATCCCCCGACCTCACCCCGTCGTGGCGGAAGCCCTCCGCCATGACGGCATCTCTGAAGGAGCACCACGTGTCACAGGAAGCAACCGCCAACATCGGAGTCGTCGGTCTGGCGGTGATGGGCTCCAACCTGGCCCGCAACCTCGCCTCCCGCGAGGGCAACACGGTCGCTGTCTACAACCGCACCTACGCCCGCACCGAGGAGCTGATCGGCGCGCATCCCGAAGCAGGGTTCGTCGCCTCCGAGTCGATCGACGACTTCGTGGCCTCGCTCGCCACGCCGCGCACGGCGATCATCATGGTCCAGGCCGGGAAGGGCACGGACGCGGTCATCGAGCAGCTCGCCGAGCGCTTCGAGCCCGGCGACATCATCGTCGACGGCGGCAACGCGAACTTCCTCGACACCATCGAACGCGAGAAGCGGATCAGCCCCTCCGGAATCCACTTCGTCGGCACCGGGATCTCCGGCGGCGAGGAGGGCGCGCTCAAGGGCCCGTCGATCATGCCGGGCGGATCGGCCGAGTCGTGGGAGACCCTAGGCCCGATCCTGTCGTCCATCGCCGCGGTCGCCGAGGGCGAGGCGTGCGTGACGCACGTCGGCACCGACGGCGCCGGCCACTTCGTGAAGATGATCCACAACGGCATCGAGTACGCCGACATGCAGCTCATCGCCGAGGCCTACGACCTGCTCCGCACGGTCGGCGGGCTCGAGCCCGCCGCGATCGCCGACGTGTTCACCGAGTGGAACGCGGGCTACCTGGAGTCGTACCTGATCGAGATCACCGCCGAGGTGCTGCGCCAGGTGGATGCGGAGACCGGCAAGCCGTTCGTCGACATCGTGCTCGACCAGGCGGGCTCGAAGGGCACCGGCGTCTGGACGGTCCAGAACGCGCTCGACCTGGGCGTGCCGGTCGGCGGGATCGCCGAGGCGGTCTTCGCCCGCGCGGTCTCCTCCAAGCCGGGCCAGCGCGCCGCCGTGCAGGCGACCATCCAGTCCCGCCCCCAGGTGCAGAAGACCTCCGACGTGGCCGCCTTCGCCGACGACGTCTCCAAGGCGCTCTACGCCTCGAAGGTCGTCGCGTACGCGCAGGGCTTCGACGCGATCATCGCCGGCGCCGAGAAGTACGGCTGGAACATCAACAAGGACAAGATCGCCAAGATCTGGCGCGGCGGCTGCATCATCCGCGCACAGTTCCTCAACCGCATCGCCGACGCCTACGACGAGAACCCCGACATCGCGACGCTGCTCGAGGCGCCGTACTTCGCCGACGCCGTCCGCGAGGGCGAGGCCGCCTGGCGCCGCATCGTCGCCACGGCCGCGCTCTCGGGCGTCCCGGTCCCCGGATTCGGCGCCGCACTGTCGTACTACGACTCGCTCGCGTCCACGCGGCTCCCGGCCGCCCTGGTCCAGGGCCAGCGCGACTTCTTCGGCGCGCACACCTACAAGCGCGTCGACAAGGACGGCACGTTCCACACGCTGTGGTCGGGCGACCGCACCGAGATCGAGTCCGAGGGCTCCTCGCACTGACAGCGGCGAACCACAGGGAAAGTGCTCCGAATCGACAGGATTCGGAGCACTTCCGCTGTACTCGGGGCGCGCGGGAGACGAGACTCGGAGGGTGACGTTCGATGAGCACCCGGAGCTGGCGGAGTACGAGCCGCTCGACCGATCGCCGAATCATCGGCGGATGATCGCCACGCGCGTGTTCGTGGTCGTCGCCCTCGCCGCACTCGTGCTGCCGGGCGTCCTGCTGACGATCAACATCCAGACCGCGACCGCAGAGAGCACCTGCGCGGTCTACGTGCGCCAGTACGAGCCCGACGCGACCGGCTCATCGGCGCGGTTCGAGCTCGCCGGTCCGGTCGGCCCCGGCTGGCAGTGCTACGCCCTCAACACCGAGGGCGACGCGACGTTCGTCGCTCCGCTCGGCCTCATCCCCTCGACGCCGCACCGCCTGCCGTGAGGGTCCGGACGGTCGCCAGCAGCCACGCGCTGTAACGCTCGAACGTCCAGCCGCTCTCGCCGACGAGCTGCTGATGCCCTTCCGGCGACATCACGAACGACAGGGCATCGGCCAGCTCCCGCCGCTCGCCCTCGCCGGTGTCGCGGAGCCCCGGCAGCCCTCGCACCGCCAGCAGCTCGACCATGCCGCCGTAGTCGGCGTGCCGGCGCTCGAGCAGGCCGGCCATCGCGACGCCCACCTCGGCATCGTCTCGTGCCGCTGCCGTGAACGCCGCCCAGAGCGCGCCCGTTCGCGCGTTCGCGACGGCGATGAACGGGACGAGCTCGCCGAGCATCCGGTCCGGGTCCTTGATCGCGGCGATCGCAGCGATCTCGGGGCGGTCGGTCAGCGACGCCTCCCCGGCCTCCCCCGCGAAGGCGCGCTCGAACGCCGCCAGCAGCAATGCGCGCTTGGGCCCGTGCACCTTCACGCTCTCGACCGAGACACCGGCCGCCGTCGCGATCTCCGCCAGCGACGCCCCGGCGTATCCCCGCGCGGCGAACACCGCGCCCGCCGCATCCAGGATGCGCTCGCGGGTCTGCCTGGCCTGCTCCTGACGCAGCGTGGAGCGATAGGGGCGCGTGGTCGACTCCGGCACTATTGACTACCCTTCGTGTGTAGTGAATACTGTTGACGTTTATTCAACTCTAACCCGAGATGCGAGAACTCATGAACATCCTCCTCTGCAGCACACCCGTCCACGGCCACGTCACGCCCCTCCTCGCGGTGAGCCGTGCGCTCGTCGAACGCGGGCACGACGTCTTCTTCCTCACCGGAGCCCGGTACGCGGGCCGCGCGGCCGACACCGGGGCGACCGTCCTGCCCCTCCCCGCCGACGCCGACTACGACGACACCGACATGGATGCGGCGTTCCCCGGACGGGTCGGGCTCACCGGTCCCGCGGGCATCCGGTACGACATGCGCGCCATCTTCCTCCGCCCCTCCCCGGTGCAGCTCGCCGCGATGGACGCCGCGATCGACCGGCACGGGATCGACGTGGTCCTGGCCGAGAGCCTCTTCCTCGGCGCCGCGCTGCTCACCGCCCGGCCCAGTGCCGCGCGCCCGCCGGTCCTCAACCTCGGCATCGTGCCGCTCGGACTGAAGAGCAGGGACACCGCACCGTTCGGCCTCGGGGTGCCGCCGAAGGCGGGCGCGGCCGGTCGCGTCCGCAACGCGCTCCTCACCCTCGTCGCCGAGAAGGCCGTGTTCGCCCCGGTGCAGAAGGAGGCGGTGCGCATCGCCCGCGCGGCCGGAACCCCCCTCGACGGGTTCATCCTCGACTGGCCGTCGCACGCGGACGGGGTCGTGCAGTTCACCGTTCCCGAGTTCGAGTACCCCCGTCGGGATGCCGCCGTCCCCGTCCACTTCGTCGGACCGGTCTCGCGCACCCAGCGCTCCGCCGCTCCGCTGCCCGCCTGGTGGGACGACCTCGCCGACGGCCGCCCGATCGTGCACGTCACCCAGGGCACGGTGGCCAACCGCGAGCTCGGCGACCTGATCCTCCCCACGATCCGCGCCCTGGCGGACGCCGACGTCTGGGTCGTCGCCAGCACCGGCGGCCGGCCCGTCGTCGACCTGGGCGCGGACCTCCCGGCCAACGCGCGCGTCGCCCCCTACCTGCCGTACGACGAGCTCCTGCCCCGGACGGCCGTCTATGTGACCAATGGCGGGTACGGCGGGGTGCACTACGCGATGGAGCACGGGGTGCCCGTCGTGATCGCCGGGACGACGGAGGACAAGACGGAGGTCTCGGCCCGGGTCGCATGGACCGGCGTGGGGATCAGCCTCGGGACCAACAAGCCGGCGCCGGACGCCATCGCCGCCGCGGTGAGGACCGTGCTCGGCGATCGCCGCTACGCGGACGCCAGCAGCCGGATCGGAGCGGCCATCCGCTCCTCGTCCGGGCTCGACGGTGTGGAGAAAGCCGTCGTTTCGGCCGGTTCTTCCGGGACTACGCGGCCCCGTCGAACATCGACGTCACCGAACCGTCGGTGAAGACCTGCTCGATCGCGTCCGCGAGCAGCGGCGCGATCGGCAGGACGGTGAGCTTGTCCCAGCGCTTGTGCTCCGGCAGCGGGAGGGTGTCGGTGACGACCACCGAGTCGATGAAGTCGGACTGCAGCAGCTCGACGGCGGGGTCGCTGAAGACGGCGTGCGTCGCCGCGACGACGACACCGGTCGCACCGGCGGCCTTGAGGGCCTCCGCGGCCTTCACGATCGTCCGGCCGGTGTCGATCAGGTCGTCGACCAGGAGGCAGACGCGGCCCTTCACATCGCCGACGATCTCGTGCACCGACACCTGGTTCGGGACGAGCGGGTCGCGGCGCTTGTGGATGATCGCGAGCGGCGCGCCCAGCTTGTCGCTCCAGATGTCGGCGACGCGCACGCGGCCCATGTCCGGAGAGACGACGGTGAGCGTCGACGGGTCGAGCTCGCGCTTCATGTGCTCCAGGAGCACCGGCATCGCGAAGAGATGGTCGACCGGACCGTCGAAGAAGCCCTGGATCTGGGCGGCGTGGAGGTCGACCGACATGATGCGGTCGGCACCCGCCGCCTTGAACAGGTCGGCGACGAGGCGCGCCGAGATCGGCTCGCGGCCGCGACCCTTCTTGTCCTGCCGTGCATACGGGTAGAACGGGGCGACGACGGTGATGCGCTTGGCGGAGGCCCGCTTGAGGGCGTCCACCATGATCAGCTGCTCCATCAGCCACTCGTTGATCGGCGAGGTGTGCGACTGGATGACGAACGCATCGGAGCCGCGCACGCTCTCGTCGAAGCGGGCGTAGATCTCGCCGTTGGCGAAGGTGCGGGCGTCGGTGGGGACCAACTCGCTGCCGAGGCTCTCGGCGATCTCCTGGGCCAGCTGGGGGTGCGCCCTCCCCGAGATGAGGACGAGGCGCTTCTGGCCGTTCGCGGTGATCCCAGACACTTATTCTCCGCTTTCTTCCGCAGCTCGGGCGGCGTCGGTGCCCGGCCGCTTCTGCGCGACCCAGCCTTCGATGTTGCGTTGAGGGGCGACGGTGATGGCCAGCGAGCCCGCCGGGACGTCCTTGCGGACGACGGTTCCCGCTCCTGTGTACGCTCCGTCACCCATCCTAACCGGCGCCACGAACACCGTGTTCGTCGCTGCACGCACGTGCGATCCGATCTGCGTGCGGTGCTTGTTCACGCCGTCGTAGTTCGCCGTGATGACCCCGGCGCCCAGGTTCGACTTCTCGCCCACCTCGGCGTCGCCGACATAGTTGAAGTGCGCCAGCTTGGTTCCGGCGCCGATGGTGGCGTTCTTGGTCTCGACGAAGGTGCCGATCTTGCCGTCGGCGCCGAGCACGGTCCCGGGCCGCAGGTAGGCGAAGGGTCCGACGGTGGCTCCGGCGCCGATGACGGCGAGGGTGGCGTCGGTGCGCTTGACCGTCGCTCCCGCGCCGACCTCGCAGTCGAGGAGGGTGGTGTCGGGCCCGATCGTCGCGCCGGTCTCGACCAGGGTCGCGCCGCGCAGCTGCGTGCCGGGGAGGATCGTCACGTCGGGCGCGAGCTTGGCCCGCACATCGATCCAGGTGGTCGCGGGGTCCTGCACCGTCACACCGGCGAGCTGCCAGGTGCGCACGAGAAGCGCGTTGAGCTTGGCGGCCATCTCGCTGAGCTGGGCACGGTCGTTGATCCCCTCGACCAGCCAGGAGTCGGCGACCGGGAGGGCGTCCACGTCGAAGCCGGCCTCGCGGAGGAGCCCGATCACGTCGGTGAGGTACTTCTCGCCCTGGGCGTTGTCCGTGGTGATCGCGGCGAGCTCGTCGCGCAGCGCCGCCGCGCCGAAGAGGTAGATGCCGGCGTTGATCTCGCCGATGGCGCGCTCCTCGTCGCTCGCGTCCTTGTGCTCCACGATGCGGTCGAGGGTGCCTGCGGCGTTGCGCACGATGCGGCCGTAGCCGGTCGCGTCGGCGGGGAAGCTGGAGAGGATGGTCGCCGCCGAGCCGCTCCCGCGGTGCGTGGCGATGAGCTCGTTCAGGGTCGCCGCGTCGAGCAGCGGCACGTCGCCGTTGACGACGAGCACGTCGCCGCTGAAGTCGGCGGGGAGTGCGGCGACGGCCTGCTCGACGGCTCGTCCGGTGCCTGGGATCTCGTCCTGGTCGACGATGACGGCCTCCGGCAGGTCGGACGCGATGACCGCGGCCAGGCGGTCGCGCTCGTGCCGGACCACGGCGACGACGTGCGCCGCGTCGAGCGCGCGCGCCGTGGCGAGCACGTGGCCCACGATCGGGATGCCCCCGAGCTCGTGCAGGAGCTTCGGAGTCGAGGACTTCATCCGCGTGCCCTGGCCCGCCGCAAGCACGACGATGGCGAGATTCTGGTCGGTCATGTCCCTCCCGGGGTCGGTTCGGCTGATGCCGCTCCGCCTCCAGGACTCGAACCTGGACCTAACAGCTCCAAAGGCTGTCGTGCTGCCATTACACCAAGGCGGAACGCGCGGAAAACGCGCACGTGACAGTCTGCCAGACGCGCACTGCGGCGACGGTGAATCCCGTCGACGGTGAATACGATGGAGGGATGGGTGACGCACGCGACGGTGGACCGCGCGACGAAGTGGACCGCATCGTCGGCGCGTGGCTGCGCGAGCGCCCCGACCTCGACTTCTCGCCCCTGCAGGTGCTCTCGCGCGTCGACCGGCTCTCCCGGCACCTCGACCGGGCGCGCCGGGCGGCCTTCGACCGGTCGGACCTCGACTCCTGGGAGTTCGACGTGCTCTCTGCCCTCCGGCGGGCCGGGTCCCCGTACCAGCTGAGCCCCAAATCGCTCCTGCAGCAGACGCTCGTCTCCAGCGGGACGATGACCAACCGGATCGACCGCCTGGTCGCCCGCGGCCTCGTCGAGCGTCGCACCGACCCCAACGACGGCCGCGGGATCCTCGTGCAGATGTCGGCGCAGGGCCTGGCCCGCGTCGACGCCGCGATCACCCGGCTGGTCGACGCCGAGGCCGATCTGCTCGACGCGCTGTCCGCGTCCGATCAGGAGCGCCTGGCAGGCCTCCTGCGCAAGCTGAGCCTGGGTTTCGACGCCTGATATCGCGGTCGTCGTGCAGCCACCTCCTGCCGCACTCCCAGGTGACCGTTATCCCGCTCTCATAAACTCGCACCCGATATGAGACTCTCCCGACTGAAGCGACTGCCGTCCCGGGTGAAACGCGCCGCCCGTTTCGAGATCCACGCGCACTGGCGTCGCCAGCCGCTGGTCGCGGGCAGCGTCTTCTACGAGTCCTTCTCGGGCAACGGGATGCTCGACAACCCCGAGGCCGTGTTCCGCGCCCTGCTCGCCTCCCCCGACCTCCAGGGCCTGACGCACATCTGGGCGCTCTCCGACCTCGATCAGTACCGCTCGGCCGTCGAGGAGTTCGCGGGCGACGACCGGGTCGGCTTCGTGCGCTACGGCTCCGCGGCGTACTACCGGGCACTGGCGACCAGCCAGTACCTGGTGAACAACGCGACCTTCCCTCCGGACTTCTCGAAGCGTCGCGGACAGGTGTATCTGAACACCTGGCACGGCACTCCGTTGAAGCGGATGGGCTACGACATCGACGAGGGCGCCCTCGGCACCGCCAACATCATCCGCAACTTCGTGCAGGCGGACTACCTGCTGTCGGCGAACCCGTTCATGACCGAGCAGATGTACCAGACGGCCTACAAGCTGACCGGCATCTACCGCGGCGTCCTGGTCGAGGAGGGGTACCCGCGCATCGACCGGCAGTTCCTCGACGAGCCCGGGCGCGCTGCCGTGCGCCGGCAGCTCGTCGCGGCCGGGATCCCGCTGGGGGACCGCAAGGTGGTGCTCTACGCGCCGACCTGGAAGGGCGCGACCTTCGGCCGGCCGACCGACGACCTCGACGAGCTCCTCGGGCACATCCACCGCATCGAGGAGCAGATCGACACCAGCCGGTACGTCGTGCTCCTGAAGACGCATCAGTCGGTGCACAAGCTCGCCGCGCACCGGCCGGAGCTGAAGCGCCTGCTGGTCCCGAACGAGATCCCGACCAACCTCGTCCTCGGCGTCTCGGACCTGCTCGTCTCGGACTACTCGAGCATCTTCTTCGACTTCCTGCAGACCGGACGCCCGATCGTCTTCTTCACCCCCGACCTCGCCGACTACGCCGGAACGCGCGGCCTCTACTTCGAGCCCGACGAGTGGCCGGGCCCCGTCTTCGAATCGGCGCGCGAGGTCGGCGAGGAGATCGCCCGCATCGCCGCCGACGACGATCGCGTGCCCGAGGAGGCCCGCGACCGTTATGCGGCCATGCAGGCCCGCTTCACGCCGTACGACGACGGACGGGTCTCGGAGCGCGTCGTCGACATCGTCTTCCGCGGCGCGCGCGACGGCTACCGTCTGCACACCGGACTGGATCAGGACGGCCGCCAGAAGATCCTGCTGTACCTCGGCGGGATGCGCCCGAACGGCATCACGACCTCGGCCCTCAACCTCCTGAACAACATCGACCACGACATCTACGACGTCTCGGCGCTGTTCTCCCAGAGCCGGTCGGGGGCGGCCATCGCCAAGCAGAAGCAGATCAACCCGGCGGTGCGGCAGTTCCCCCGCGTCGGCGGGATGAACGGCGCGAAGCTGCTGCACCTCGCACGCCACCTGCACTTCCGGCGCGGACGCATCTCGGAGCACGCCGAGATCCCGGCCCAGAACCAGCTGTGGGACGACGAGTGGTACCGCTGCTTCGGCGACAGCCGGTTCGACCATGTGGTCGACTTCTCGGGGTACGGCCCGTTCTGGGCCGCACTCCTCCTGCACTCCCCCGACGCCCAGCGGGCCATCTGGCTGCACAACGATCTGGCGTCGGACGCGCACCGCGAGGTCAACGGCGAGAAGAAGATGCTGCACAGCCTCACGCAGATCTTCACTCTCTACGGCCAGTACGACCACCTGGTGTCGGTGTCGCCGACCCTCTCGGACATCAACCGCGACGCCCTGGCCGAGTACGCCGACCCGAAGAAGTTCCTCTCCGCGCTCAACACCGTCGACGCCGAGCACATCCTCGAATACGCGCAGGCCGACCTCCACGAGATCACCTTCGACGAGGAGACGGGCAGCGTCCCGGACTGGGCGGAGGCCCTCCTCGCCGACGACGACGTGACGACCTTCGTGAACGTCGGCCGGCTCTCCCCCGAGAAGAACCAGGGCAGACTCGTGCGCGCCTTCGCCGGTGTGCACGCCGAGAACCCGAAGACCCGGCTAGTGATCGTCGGCGACGGCCCCCTCGCGGGTGAGCTCGAAGCTCTGATCGACGAACTCGGGCTCCGCGGGGCGGCGTTCCTGACCGGGATGCAGCGCAACCCGCACGCGATCATGGCGAAGGCCGACTGCTTCGTGCTGTCGAGCGACTACGAGGGCCAGCCCATGGTCATCCTCGAAGCGCTCGTCCTGGGCCTGCCCATCGTGACGGTCGAGTTCGCGTCGGCCAAGAACGCGCTGCCCGTCGGCAGCGGCCTGGTCGTGCCGCAGACGGACGAGGGCGTCGCCGAAGGCCTGCGCGCCTATCTGGCGGGCGCGGTCCCGGACAGCCGATTCGACTACACCGCGTACAACCGCAAGGCCGTCGGCGAGTTCTACCGCGCGATAGGCGCCGCTCCCGTGCTCGCCGAGCGCGGCTGACCGCCTCCGGGTCAGCCAGGCGCGGTCAGGCGCGCGCGACGAGGGCGGCCGTGTCCACCCCGGGCGGAAGCTCGCCGTAGAGGGCACCGCGATCGGGGCCGAGGCGCGCGGCCACGAAGGCGTCCGCGACCGGGGCGGGAGCGTGCCGGATGAGCAGAGACGCCTGCAGTGCGACGGCCAATGCGGCGACAAGCGGGCGCGCCGACGACTCGTCCGCCTCCGCGAGGGAGGCGCGGATGCGGTCGTGGTGGGCGTCGAAGACCTCGTACGCGCCGCGGGCCGCCGAGAGTTCGGCATCGAACGCGTCGCGGCTCGACGGCTCCCGGCCCAGCGCGCGCAGCACGTCCAGCGCGATGACGTTGCCGGAGCCCTCCCAGATCGCCATCACGGGCTGCTCGCGGTAACGCCGGGCCAGCGGGAAGGCCTCGGTGTAGCCGTTGCCGCCGAGGCACTCGAGTGCCTCGTACGCGTGACCGGGGCCGCGCTTGCACACCCAGTACTTGGTGACGGCGGTGGCGAGCCGGCGGAAGGCGACGTCGGACTCCGGCGCGTCGGCGTCGTGGGCGCGGGCGAGCCGGAGCGCGACGGCGGTCGCCGCCTCCGATTCGAGGGAGAGGTCGGCGAGCACGGCGCCCATCGCCGGCTGGTCGACGAGCCGCGCCCCGAACGCCGCACGGTGGCGCGCATGCCACGACGCCTCGGCGACGGCCTGCCGCATCCCGGCCGCGCTGCCGAGGATGCAGTCCAGCCGGGTGCGGTTGACCATCTCGAGGATGGTCCGCACTCCCCGCCCCTCCTCGCCCAGCAGGTACCCGACGGTCCCGTCGAATTCGACCTCGCTCGACGCGTTCGACCGGTTGCCGAGCTTGTCCTTGAGCCGCTGGATGAGGAAGACGTTGCGGGCGCCGTCCTCCAGCACCCGCGGGACGACGAAGCAGCTGAGTCCGCCCGCGGTCTGCGCGAGCACGAGGAAGGCGTCGGACATCGGCGCGGAGCAGAACCACTTGTGTCCGGTGAGCAACCAGCGGCCGTCGCCGTCGGCGAGCGCCCGGGTGGTGTTGGCGCGGACGTCGGATCCGCCCTGCTTCTCCGTCATCGCCATCCCGAACAGAGCGGACGGCTTGCCTGCGGCGAGACGCCCGTCGTAGTCGCGGCTCAGGAGGCGCGGCACCCATTCCGCGGCCAACGCGTCATTCGCGGCCAGCGCCGGGACCGCGGCGTGCGACATGGAGACCGGGCAGGCGTGGCCGGGCTCCACTTGCGCGAACAGCATGAAGGTCGCGGCGCGGGCGACGGTGGCGCCCGGTCTCGGCTCCGCCCAGGCGGACGTGTGCGCACCGGCGGCGACGGCGGAGCGGAGGATGCGGTGGTAGCTCTCGTCGTACTCGACCTCGTCGATCCGGGTGCCCCACCGGTCGAACCCGCGCAGCTGCGGCTCGCGCACGTTCGCCCGCTCGGCGTCGGCCTGGAAGGCGGCCGTGCCGACCAGCCGGCCGACCTCGCCCAGCGCGTCGGCAGCCCACCCGGCGTCATGGCGTTCGACGGCCTCCCGCAAGGGGAGGTTCACGGCGAACTCGTCGAGGTCGACGCGCGGCGGAGGCTGGTTCACGACGGTGTGGGTGCCCATGCGGAGGGAGTCTAGTGCGCGCGTCTACGATGATCCGATGCGCATCCCGGATCTGTCGACCGACCGTCTGGTCCTCCGACGCTGGCAGCCGGACGACGCGCCGTTCGCGTTCGACCTGTATTCGCGCTGGGAGGTGCAGCGGTTCCTGGGCCGTCCGCCGCGCGTGCTGTCCGAGCCGGCCGAGGCCGAGATGCTCGTGCGCCGGCTGCGGCGGCGGGAGGACGCGCACCGGGCCTATCGGGTCGTCGCACTCGCCGGCACGGGCGACGCGGTGGGCACGGTCATGCTGCAGCCGCTCCCCGCCTCCGGTCCGTCGGAACCCCTGCGGCCCAGCGGCGACACCGAGATCGGGTGGCATTTCCATCCCGATCGCTGGGGCCGCGGTTACGCGACCGAGGCGGCCGCTGCGCTGCTGCTCGCGGCCTTCGGCACCGGCCTCACCCGCGTGCTCGCGGTCACCGCGCCCGAGAACACGGCATCGCAGCGGGTGTGCGAACGCATCGGGATGCGGAGCGTCGGGCTCACCGACGCGTACTACAACGTCACGACCGAACTCTTCGAGCGGACGGCATGACCTCCCTCTCTCGGTACCCTTAGAGGACATGGCACATCTTCTCGGGGCCGAGGCCCTGCATCTCGAGTATCCGACCCGCGTGGTCTTCGACTCCGTCTCGCTCGGCGTGAACGAGGGCGACCGCATCGGCATCGTCGGCCGCAACGGCGACGGCAAGTCGAGCCTGCTCGGGATGCTCGCGGGGCTCCGCTCCCCCGACTCCGGCCGGGTGACCGTGCGCAGCGGCGTCCGGATCGGTGTGCTCGATCAGGCGGACACCCTCGACGACGACGACACCGTCGGGCACGCGGTCGTCGGCGACGCCGCCGAGCACGAGTGGGCGGGCGACGCCCGCGTGCGCGACGTCATCGCCGGGCTGCTCGGCGACCTCGACTGGGAGGCCCGCCTCGGCACCCTCTCCGGAGGCCAGCGCCGTCGCGTCGCGCTCGCGCAACTCCTCTCGGGCGACCACGACATCCTCGCCCTCGACGAGCCGACCAACCACCTCGACGTCGAGGCCATCACCTGGCTCGCCGAGCACCTGAAGCGCCGGTGGCCGGCGAGCTCCGGCGGGCTGCTGGTCGTGACGCACGACCGCTGGTTCCTCGACGAGGTGTGCACGATCACGTGGGAGGTGCACGACCGCGTCGTCGACGCCTTCGAGGGCGGCTACGCGGCGTACATCCTGCAGCGCGTCGAGCGCGACCGTCAGGCCGCCTCGATCGAGCAGCGTCGCCAGAACCTCGCCCGCAAGGAGCTCGCCTGGCTGCGCCGCGGTGCTCCGGCCCGCACCGCCAAGCCCAAGTTCCGCATCGACGCCGCGAACGCGCTCATCTCGGACGTGCCCGAGATCCGCGACCGCGTCGCCCTGCAGTCGCTCGCGGTGGCGCGTCTCGGCAAGGACGTCGTCGACCTGCTCGACGTCTCCGTCTCGTACGGCGAGAAGCCGGTGCTGCGCGACATCGAGTGGCGCATCGCCCCGGGCGAGCGCACCGGCATCCTCGGCGTCAACGGAGCCGGCAAGTCCACCCTGCTCGACCTGGTCTCCGGAACCCTGGAACCGTCGAGCGGCCGGGTCAAGCGCGGAAAGACCGTGCGCGTGGCGACCCTCACCCAGCGCCTGGACGAACTCGAGCAGCACCTGGACGATCCGGTGCGGGTCGTCATCAGCAGCCTGCGCACCGAGTACACGATCGGCAGCGGCTCCAAGGCGCAGGCGCTCACCCCGGCTCAGCTCCTCGAGCGCCTCGGCTTCTCGTCCGCTCAGCTCTCGACGCCGGTGAAGGATCTCTCGGGAGGCCAGAAGCGCCGGCTGCAGCTGCTGCTCATCCTG
The DNA here is from genome assembly GCF_042883605.1 of Leifsonia sp. NPDC058194. Lineage (NCBI taxonomy): Bacteria > Bacillati > Actinomycetota > Actinomycetes > Micrococcales > Microbacteriaceae > Leifsonia > Leifsonia sp. NPDC058194. The sequence goes on from NZ_JBHVVL010000007.1 coordinate 114,913, forward strand.
CTCGACCAGCCGAACGTGCTCATCCTCGACGAGCCGACGAACGACCTCGACACGGACATGCTCGCCGCGATGGAGGACCTCCTCGACTCCTGGGCGGGCACCCTCATCGTCGTCTCGCACGACCGGTACTTCCTCGAGCGGGTCACGGACCAGCAGTTCGCCATCCTGGGCGGCCATCTGCGCCACCTCCCGGGCGGAGTGGACGAGTACCTCCGTCTGCGCAAGCTGGAAGAGCAGCACGCCGGGCCGGGCACCGCCTCCGGAGCAGGCGCGGCGTCCGCCCCCGCACTGGGCGGAGCCGACCTGCGCGCGGCGCAGAAAGAGGTCGCGGCCCTCGAACGCCGCCTCGGCAAGCTCCAGCAGCAGATCGACACGGCGCGCGCTGCGCTGGCCGAGCACGATCAGTCGGACTACGTCGGCCTCGGCACGAAGATGGAGTCGATCAGCGCTCAGGAGCGCGAAGTCGAAGAGCTCGAGACCCGCTGGTTCGAGCTGACGGAGGCGCTGGGCTAGCGCGAAGGTCTCGTCACAGCGCGGCGGCGAGCTGCGTCACCTGGCGCACGATGACCTCGCGGCGCTCGCTGTGCTGCTGCGCGGTGGTGAGCACGACGCCCGACAGGGCCGACAACGTCCACCACGCCGTGACCAGCGCGATCGCCGAGAGCAGGAGCTGCTCGGCGTCCGCGAGCGAGGCACCCGGGAGCGCCGCGCGGATCGCCGCCGACATCGTCGCGCAGGTCTGCTCGCGATGCTCGGACGATGCCGCCGCAGGAAGCTCCAGGCTCTCCCAGGCGAGGAGGCGCGCGAGGTCGGGAGCGTCGGCCAGACGATCGAAGAGGGAGCCTGCGTACGCGCCGATCGCCTCCGGCCCGGAGCCGTCCGGCGGGGCCGTGTCGAGCACGCCGTCCAGACGATCGGCGAGCACGGCGGCGAAGAAGCCCTGCTTGTCGCCGAAGTAGCGGTAGACGCGCTCCTTGTTGACGCCGGCGTCGCGCCCGATCGCGTCGAGGTGGCCGCCGGCGAACCCGTGTGCGGCGAATTGGCGCGCACCCGCGTCGAGCAGCTTGCGTCTGGTCGCCTCGGTGTCCCATGCCATGCGGTCAGTCTAGCCGACTCCAAACGAGCGTTTGCATTTGCCGATCCCGTCGCCTACGGTGAAGTCCAAACGACCATTTGGAGATTCACATGCTCATCAACGCCCTCATCCTCGGCGCCCGCGGAGCGGTCGGCCGCGTCATCGCCGACGACCTCCGCCGACAGGGCCACCGCGTCACTCCGGCCGGGAGGCGCATGACGCCCGGCGGCCTGCAGCTGGACCTCGCCGCGCCGGGCGGCGCCGACGCGCTGGCCGCCGCCGCCGCCGACCACGACGTGGTCGTCAACGCGTCCGGCGTGGAGGATCCCGCGCTCGCCACCCTGGTCGGAGCCACCCCGCTCGTGGACATCTCTGCCACCGGCTCGTACCTGGACGCCCTCGCAGACACGGCACGCGACACCCCCTCCACGACCGGTCGGCCCGCAGCCACGATCGTGCTCGGCGCCGGCCTCGTGCCGGGACTGAGCACCCTCCTCATCGCCGACCTGGAGCCGCGGGCCGGCGACCAGATCGACCTGGCCGTGGTGCTCGGGTCGGGCGAGCAGCACGGTCCGGCCGCGGTCGAATGGACCGCGGGTCTGGCCGGCCGCGACCTCCACTCGCCTCCCGAGACCACTGTGGTGCGGAACCTGCGTGAACGCCGACGGCTCGCGGGCCCGCACGGCGAGCGGGCGTACCTGCGCGCGGACTTCCCGGACCATGTGCTCGTCGGCCGCCCCGGCGACTTCGCCGTGCGCAGCTACCTCGCTCTCACCAGCCCGCTCGCCACAGCCGCACTCGGCCTGGTCGGACGCTTCCCTCCGTTGCGGGGCCTGATCAGCCGCGCCCCCCACCTCGGCGGAGACGGGTGGAGCCTCGCGGCGATCGACCGGCGGACCGGCGAGACGCGCTCGGCTCGCGGCGCAGGCCAGTCGCGGGCGACCGGCCTGCTCGCGGCGCGGGCAGCCCTCGCCGCCGCCGCCTCCCCGTCACGTGGTCCCGTGCCGATGTCGGCGCTCCTGACGCTGGACGACGTGGCCGACATCGCCCGAGCGGCCACCTCCCGCGCCTGAACCATCCCCTGGACGGGTGCTGCAGAGCGCCCCTCCCGGTGTGCGAAGATCGTACAGATCGGCTGACCCGCCCCGACCCGCCCGCGGCAGCCGGCCGGAGATGGGGGCCGCAGTGAGCAGCGACGATCAGCCGGCGGCCGACAGGCCGCTCTTCGGCCGCGATCGCGCCCGCGAGACCGTGCTCCTCGTCGCCCACCGGGCCATCGACCGCGGTGGTGCCGTGCTGGTCACGGGCGAGGCGGGCCTCGGCAAGACCACGCTGCTCACCGACATCGCGGAACGGCTCGACGGCTGGACCGTGCTACGCGTGCACGCCGACTCGTTCGAGTCCGACCTCGCGTACGCCACTGTGGAGACGCTGGTGCGCGGGCTCAACGCCATCAGCGGAGCACGCATCCGGCCTCCCGCACCCGGGGACGACCCGCTGACCGTCGGCCGCCTCCTGCTCGATGCCATCGACGGAGTGTCGGGCCCGGTGTGCCTCATCGTCGACGACTCCCAGTGGGTCGACGAGCCCTCTGCGCGCGCCCTCCGGTTCGTCGTCCGCCGGCTCACCGACCAGAGCTTCCTGTTCGCCGCCGCCACCCGTCCGCAGCCGAACAGCGTCGTGGCTCTCTTCGACGACGTCGCAGCCGCCACCATCAACCACGCGCGCGTCGAGCTGACGCCGCTGACCGTCCCCGATACGCAGGACCTCGCGCAGCACCTGCTCGGCCACGCGATCTCACGGCGCACGGCCACCCGCCTGACCGAGGCGACCCAGGGCTCGCCGCTCCTGCTGAGCGTGCTGCTCGGACAGCTCCGGGACACCTTCGCCCAAGCACTGCATCCGGCCGGCTGGGACCTCCCGGTCGCCGCGATCACCCCTCTGTCCAGCGCCATCTCCTCAGCGCTCGAGGGCGCGGACCCGGCGGTGCGCACCGCGGCCGAGATCGTCGCGGTGCTGCGCGATCCGCTTCCGATGCCCGTGGTCGGCACGATCGCCGACCGGCTCGGCCTGGCCGCCGACATCCACGGGGCCGTCGCCCGAGGGCTGGTGCTCGCCGCTCCCCGCGACGGCGTGGTCTGGGTGGAGCCCGCCCACGCCATCCTCGCCGACGCGCTCGCGTCCGACCTCAGCCTCGACCGCAGGGTCGCAGTCCACCGCATCGCCGCCGAGGTCCTGACCGGGCACCGTGCCCTGCGGCATCGGGTGGAGGCCGCCGACCGCACCGACCCGACCCTCGTCGACGAGCTGCTCACCGCCGCGCTCGACGCCGCCGAACTCGGTCGCGCCGAGCAGGCCCTCAGCTACGCCCGCTCGGCGGTCCACCTCGCCACCGGCGCGGAGCGCGACCGCGCGCTCATCGAGATCGGCCTGCTGGCGATGCGCTTCCGCATGCACGAGCGCGTGCTCGACCTGCGGGATGCGATCGAAGCCATCGCACCCTCGCCCGTCCGCGACGCCGTGCTGCTCGAACTGCGCACCCTGTCGCGGGATGCCCCCGGCGCCCTCGCCCTCGGGCTGGCGTTGGAGGCGGCCCCGGCCACCACGCCGGACGAGCGCGCCATCCGCACCCACGTGGCGGAGGCCCTCCCGAAGGTCTACATGGCGATGGGAGACTTCGCCTCCGTCCTCGACCATCTCGACCGTGCACGCGAGCTGATCGCGGACTGCCCGACGCCCGAGGAGGTCTCGGACCCGGCGCTGCGCTGGATGGCGCACCCCGAGGAGCACCTCGTGCGCCTCCTCGGCTGGGCCCTCAACTCCGCCGCCCACGCCCGCCGCCCCGACCTGTACGGCCCGCTGGCGCTGGAACTCGACGACCTGCTCGCCCGGCACGAGTCCCCCGCGGCCGTGGACGCCCTCGTCTCCCGCTCCCGCGTGTCCGTGCTGGGAGGCGACATCGAGCGCGCGCGCGCCGACCTCAGCGCCGCCAACGACCTCGTCCGCCGCTTCCCGTCGAGCTGGACCGCAGGCTTCGCCCGCACGATCTTCGCGCACATCCTCTTCCTCGTCGGCGAATGGGAGGAGTCGGTCACGCTGGCCGACACCGCCGTCGCCCTGGCCCTCGACGAGACAGACCTGTCGTGCTGGCCGATCGCGCTCTGGACCTCGGCCCTGGTCCGCGCCGGTCGCGGCGAGACCGAAGCCGTGGAGGAGCGACTGCGGGCGGCGGCACAGGCCGACCCCCGCATCATCGGCTCGTACGACGGCGACCTGCCGTTCATCGCCCGCGCCGAACTGGCCCGGGCGACGGGTCGTCCCGACGACCAGCTCACGGCCACGCACGATGCCGAGGAGGCCGCGACGCGAGCCTCCACACTGGGCTGGCTCACCTACCGGATCGATGCCCTCGCCACGCTCGGCCGGGCCGATGAGGCCCGCTTCGCCTACCAGCGGTGCACGGAACCCGGACTCTGGCGCCCCTATTACGGATCCCTGCGGTGGCTCGAAGGACGCGTCCTGGAGGCCGAAGACCGCACGGACGAAGCGGTCGCCGCCTACATCGAGAGCGTCGACGACCCGGCCTGCGCGTCCTTCCCCTTCCCCCGTGCCGTCGCCTCCCTCGATGCCGCCCGCCTGCTGATCGCCGCCCGGACCGACGCCGAGCGGGCGACGCGCCTGCTGAGCGACGCCGCGTCCACCTTCCGGCGCCTGGGCGCCGCCGGCTACCTCGCCCGCTGCGCGCAGCTGCTCGACGCGCTGCAGACGCCCGCACCGGCGACGGAGGCTGCCGACCCGCTCGCATCGCTGACGACGCGGGAGCGGCAGGTCGCGCACGCCCTGGCGGCCGGCATGACCAACAAAGAGATCGCCGAGCGCCTCTACGTCTCGGTCACGACCGTGAACTTCCACGTGCGTAACATCCTGGCGAAGCTGGGCCTCCGCTCCCGGCGCGACCTGCGCGCGCTCGGCATCGCGCGCCGACGACCGGCCCGCGCGGGCGGCGTGCGGAGCTGACCCGTCAACAGTTGACGGTTTCCCTCTCCCCGCTAGGTCGGCGGCCGGCGCGTCGCTACGGTGAGATGACCTGGGATGCCCGGCCCGGGCACGTGGATACGCTTCCCACCGACGAATCGTCTCAACCCGACATGCGCTCCACCGGGCATCCTCGGGTCTTCGATCCGAGCCTCAGTCGCCCAGGATGCGCGCTCCGTGGACGGGGCCGGTGGCCCGCACCGCGGTGATCCGCGCGGCACTCAGCGCGATCTGCAGATCGAGCGCGGAGTCGAGGTCGGCGGCGAGGAACGCCACCGTGGGACCGGAGCCCGACACCATCCCCGCAAGCGCGCCGTTGAGCTCACCGAGCTCGAGCACGTCGGCGATCGGCGGCGCGAGATGGATGGCCGGAGCCTGCAGGTCGTTGGCGAGAGCCTCGGCGAGCATGATCGGGTCCCCCGCACGCAGGGCCTGCAGCACCTGGGCGTCGACACTCGGGGTGAGCTGGGCCGGGGCGATGTCGCGAGCGTGCCGCTCACGGTGCCGGTCGAGTTCGCGGTACACCTCCGGCGTGCTGAGCTCCGACTCGGGCAGGGCCAGGACCCAGTGGAAGGTGCCCGTCGCGAGCGCCGGGCTCAGCCGATCGCCGCGACCGGTTCCGATGGCCGTTCCGCCGACGAGGGCGAACGGCACGTCGGCCCCGAGGCGGGCGGCCAGCACGAGCAGCTCGTCGCGCCCGACATCGGTGCCCCAAAGCGTGTCGCAGGCCAGCAGGGTCGCGGCGGCGTCGGCCGATCCGCCGCCCATCCCACCGGCGATGGGCACCCGCTTGTCGATGCGGAGCCGCACCCCGCCGCTGTAGCCCGTGCGTTTGGCCAGGAGCTTGGCCGCCTTGATCGCCAGGTTCGAGCCGTCGGTGGGCAGTCCGCTGGTGTCGATCGGGCCGCCGAAGCTCACGGAGAAGTCGTCGGCGGGATAGGCGCGCACATCCTCGTAGAGGGACACGGCCTGATAGGCGGTCGCGACGTCGTGGTAGCCGTCGTCCATGACCGCCCCGACGCGCATGAAGACGTTGATCTTGCCGGGTGCCCGCACGTGCACGGCGTCCCCGCCCCATCCGCGTTCGCGCTCGACCATGCATCCAACCTACAGGGGCGCGACGGCCTCCTCGCGCACCGGATGGACCGGCACGTCAGACGCGTGCAACGCCCAATCGCGCGAAGTCGTCGAACGAGAGCTGCTCGCCCCGCAGCGACGGCGCGAGGCCCGCGGCCTCCAGGGCGTCGGCGGCGGCCGTAGGGTCGCCGTACACCCGCGCGAGCGACTGCCGCAGCGTCTTGCGGCGCTGCTGGAACGCGGCGTCGACCAGCTCGAACGTGCGCTTGCGCAGCTCCTCGTCGCCGGGCGGCGTCGCGTGGCGCTCGAAGGCCACCAGCACGGAGTCGACGTTCGGCACCGGCCAGAAGATCTGGCGGCTGACGTTGCCGGCCGTGCGCCACGTGCCGTACCAGGCGGCTTTCACGCTCGGGGTCCCGTAGACCTTCGATCCCGGCTGTGCCGCGATGCGGTGACCGACCTCGGCCTGCACCATGACCACCCCCGACTTCAGGGACGGGAAGTGCTCCAGCAGATGGAGCAGCACGGGCACCGAGACGTTGTAGGGGAGGTTCGCCACGAGCCGGTCGGGCCGCGCAGGCAGCTCGGTGACGGCCAGGGCGTCGCGGTGGACGACCGTCAGACGGTCCGCGGCCTCCGGTGCCATCTGCGCGACGGTGATCGGGAGCTGCTCGGCCAGCCGGCCGTCGATCTCCACGGCGACGACGTGCGCCCCCGCTTCGAGGAGCCCCAGGGTGAGGGAGCCGAGTCCCGGCCCGACCTCGACGACGACGTCGCCGGGCTCGACCTCGCCCACCCGCACGATGCGCCGCACCGTGTTGCCGTCGATGACGAAGTTCTGGCCGAGCTTCTTCGTCGGGGTGACGTCGAGCAGCTCCGCGAGGTCGCGGATCTCGGCGGGCCCGAGCAGGCGCACGTCGCTCACGCGATGCGCCCGATCGGCGTGGTCGGCGGTGCGGCGACCGGCTCGCTGTCCCAGCGCCCGTAGACCAGTTCGGTGTTCGAGTTGATCTGCGCGGCGAGGGTGGAGGCGTCGGTGTCGATGGTCTCCGCCATCGACCGCAGGGTCAACGGGATGAGGTACGGCGCGTTCGGCCGGCCGCGGTACGGCGCCGGCGTGAGGAACGGCGCGTCCGTCTCGACCATGATGAGGTCGCGAGGTGCGGACCGCAGGGCCTCCCGCAGGGCGGGGGCGTTCTTGAAGGTCACCGTCCCGGCGAAGGACATGTACCAGCCGTTCTCCGCGCAGATGCGCGCGAGCTCGACGTCGCCCGAGAAGCAGTGGAAGACGGTGCGCTCGGGGGCGCCGACGCGCTTCAGCGTGGCGACGACCTCCGCGTGCGCGTCGCGATCGTGGATCTGCAGCGCGATCCCGTGCCGCTTGGCGATCTCGATGTGGGCTTCGAACGACCGGTACTGGGCCTGCCGGCGCGGCCCGTCCTCGGTGCGGAAGAAGTCGAGGCCGGTCTCGCCGACGGCGCGGACGCGCGGACGGCCGGCCAGCTCGTCGATCGTCGCGAGGGCGTCGTCGAGCTCGCCGCGCTCGGCGTAGTCGGGGGCGTCGTTCGGGTGCAGGGCGACCGCCGCGAGCATCCGCGGCTCCACCGCCGCCATCTCGGCCGACCAGCGCGAGGTCTCCACATCGTTGCCGACCTGCACGACCCCGCGCACGCCGACGCTCGACGCCCGGTCGAGCTGCTCGCGGTAGTCGAGTGGATCGTCGCCGTCGGCGATCTCGAGGTGCGTGTGGTTGTCGTAGACGGGGACGACGAGCGCCTCCGGCAGCGGCGGATAGGCCAGGTCGCGGCCGTCGGTGACGTGCCTCTGCCGGATGAACGCCGGATCGGTCATGCGCCCGGCACCGCGTCCGCGTCGATCCGGGGGAACAGCGCCTCCAGCCCGTTCACCGTGGTGCCGGGCGGGAGCTGGCCCCACTCGCCCGCGCGGCGCAGGGGCTGCTCGGTCACCGTGCCGAGCCCGCCCTCCGCACCGAGTGCCTCCCACAGCTTCGCCGTCGCCTGCGGGACGACCGGCGAGAGGAGCACGGCGAGGGCGCGCAGGCCCTCGGCCGCCGTGTAGAGCACCGTGCCGAGACGCTCGCGCTGGGCGTCGTCCTTGGCGAGGCTCCACGGCTCTTGGAGGGTGATGTAGCCGTTCAGCTCGTCGACGACCGTCCACACCGCGGTGAGCGCGTCGTGGATCGCCAGTCGCTCGATGGCGGCGTCCGCGTTCGCCGTCGCCTCGGCGACGGTGCGCTGGACGCGCAGATCGGCTTCCGCGTACTCGCCGGCGGCCGGGACCACGCCCTCGAAGTAGCGGGTGACCATCGCGATGACGCGGGATGCCAGGTTGCCGAACCCGTTGGCGAGTTCCGCCTGGTAGCGCGCGGCCAGGTCCTCCCAGCTGAACGACCCGTCCTGGCCGAAGTTGATGGCGCGCATGAAGTAGTAGCGGAACGCGTCGGAACCGAAGGTGTCGGTGATCTGGGTCGGCGCGATGCCCGTGAGCTTCGACTTCGACATCTTCTCGCCGCCGACGAGCAGCCAGCCGTGGCCGTACACGCGGTGGGGTACGTCGACGCCCGCGGCCATCAGCATGGCGGGCCAGATCACCGCGTGGAAGCGCAGGATGTCCTTGCCGACGATGTGGGTGGCCGGCCAGCGACGGTCGAAGTTCGCCGGGTCCTGGCCGTAGCCGACGGCGGTCGCGTAGTTGAGGAGCGCGTCGAACCAGACGTAGACGACGTGCGACTCGTCCCACGGCACCTTGATGCCCCAGTCGAAGCTCGACCGCGAGATCGACAGGTCGCTGAGGCCCTGGCGCACGAACGACACGACCTCGTTGCGGGCCGACTCCGGCTGGACGAACTCGGGACGCTCCTCGTAGAGCGCCAGCAGCTTGTCGGCGAACTGGCTCATCCGGAAGAAGTAGTTCTTCTCCTGCAGCAGCTCGAGCGGCTTCGAGTGGATGGCGCAGACCTTCTGACCCTCGTACTCGCCCGTGCCGTCGACGATCTCGCTCTGCGGCTTGAACTCCTCGCAACCGACGCAGTACAGGGCTTCGTACTCGCCCGCATAGATGAAGCCGTCGTCGTACAGCTTCTGCAGGAACTTCTGCACGTTGGTCTCGTGGCGTTCGTCCGTGGTGCGGATGAAGTCGTCGTTCGCGATGTCGATCGTCTTCAGCAGCGGCAGCCACTCGTTGGTCACCAGGCGGTCCGCCCACTCCTTCGGGGTGGTGCCGTTCGCGGTCGCGGTGCGCAGGATCTTCTGGCCGTGCTCGTCCGTGCCCGTCAGCAGCCAGGTGTCGTCTCCCGCCTGGCGGTGCCAGCGCGCGAGGACATCTGCGGCGACCTCCGTGTAGGCGTGCCCGATGTGCGGGACATCGTTCACGTAGAAGATCGGCGTGGTGATGTAGAACGAAGAGCCGTCGGACATGCTGACCATCCTACGGGCGCGGGAGGGTGTGGCTCGTTGTGTGTCGCAGCCGGGAAGACGAACCCCGAGCTGGTTCGGAGCCGAAAGCGCCAAAATAGCTCCGAACCGGATGGAACAGAGCAGAAATGACGCTCACCGCTGCCGACGTGGACGGCCTCCCGCACGTCCCGATCAGCACCTTCAAGGCCAACCCCGCCCACTACCTCGCGACGGGCGCCGCCGTCACGACGCACGGCCGCGTCAGCGCCGCGTTCCTCCCGGTCGTCGACGACGCTGCGCGCGAAACCGAGCCGACCCTCGAGACGACCAAGGCACAGCTGCGACTGCTCTCCCGGCTGGTCGATCGGGAGGCTGTGGCCGAAGAGCGGCGACGACTGAGCGTCTCGCGCGACACCGACGCTGTTCCCGACCCGCGATGACCGTGCTGGGCATGCTCGACACGAGCATCCTGATCAGCGGACTCCCCGACGAGGTCATCGACGAGATCGACGCATACCGCTCGTCGACGATCTGCCGGGGGGGGAACTCATCCAGGGGCTCGTCGCGTTCCGCTCCGATCCGCGCACCGTCGGGCGGCTGAAAGACGCCATGATCGCGGCCCACTCCCAGTCGGTCGGGGTTCCCCTCGTGACGGAGGACGCGGGCTTCACGCCCTATCCGGAGGTCGACATCCGGCTGCTCCCCCAGCGGCCCTGGGCCTAGGTCCAGTTCAGCGCCATTCCCAGCTCACGAGGTCGCGCAACGCGCGGACGGCCTCCGGTGCGAGATCGCCCGACTCCGCGGCGACGGCGGCGGCCTGTCTGTCCGCCCAGGTCAGCAGGTCGCGGGCCGTCTCGTCGGGCCGGATCGCGTCGAGTCGATGGATGACGGCTTCGACCCGGGCGAGCAGATCCGGGTCCGGGACGCGCTCGGGATGGCGGCCGGGGAGGGCCGAGCCCTCGTCACGGATGTAGGCGACGATCGCCGCGCTCAGTCGACGATCCATCAGCGGAGATTGAGGAAGCCCCAGCGCCAGCCGAGCGCCTCCACGGCGGTGGGTCCGAGGTACGGGAGGAGGACGCGGAGGCGCTGGGAGAGACGCTCCCGCAGCTCCGTGTCGAAGGGGGCGACCTCGTCGAAGGTGATCGTGTCGGACACCCTGATCGCCTCGTTCACCGCGTTCAGGAGGGCGGTGCCCACGGTGTTGCTCAGGACGAGAACCTCCTTTTGATCCGCCGTCGGAAACATCACCCGCCCGAAACCGGTGAACGCGACGACGGCGTCATCGAGGTTCGCCTCGAACTCGGCCCATCGTCGGCGGATCTCGTCTCCGGCTGCCACGTCACGGGCCCGCTGGTCCGGGTCTACCGGTGGACGGGGTGCGCGCGCCTGCTGGATCTGCTCCCAAGCCCACTCGCAGGCGGAGTCCTCGTCCGGGAACCAGAGCTCGCGGCCCTCCGCATCCGTAACGGGCGTCGTCTTCTCTCGGTTGTCTCCGTACGTCGCCGTGTACGTGCCGCGGCGACGTGCCACCAGCCCGAAAGCGGATGGACTGGGATCGCCCCACCGTGATCGCGTGATCAGGTACGGCACCGACGCTCGATCCATCCCCGGCATGGCCGCGACCCTGTCGACGAGTTCCTTGTACTTCACGACCGCTACCCCGTCCCCCGCCTATGACCGGGGCTCAGCCCGGAGGACGGTGCCCTGGATCTCGCCGGGCGCGAGAGAGGTGATCTGCCAGTCGATCCCACGGCCGAGCAGAAGGACGCCGGCACCGGATTCACCCGGCCCCGGCGGTGTGTAGAGGGCAGGGGTGCCCTTCGTGACGCGGAGGATCAGCGTGGTGGGCGCGTCGATCCGCGTCTGGCCTGTCAGGAAGGTCGAGGTCAGATAGGTGGGCTCGTGCACCACCGCCCCGACAGCGGCCTCGGCGGGCAGAGTCGCGGGGTCGTAGGCGAGTGCGACGAGGACGTCCTCGGGAGCGGTGCGCACGTGCGTCGCCCCATCGAGGGCGGCGATGCGCGCCTGGATCTCGGGAGTCGGACGCGCCTGGCCCCGGAGGACGGCGTCGATCTGCTCGCGCGTGGGCGCGGGGACGGCGACGCTCCGCTCGGCGCCTTCAGAGCGAGACGACTCCTGAGCGCGGCGACGGGCGACGTCTGGATTCAGTCTGGCGAATACAGCGTCCGTGCTCTCGAACCGCTCCGTCGTCGGCGAAACGGTCCCGGCCATGTCCGGCCCTTCGCCCCCGAGAAGCGTCTGGAAGAGTTCGGCCGCGGGCACACCCTTCTCCGCACCGCTGTTGATGAGGCCGGTCCAGTGTCGAGAACCGCCGTTCACGTAGTCCCCGTGCTCGTAGGACAGTGTCAGAGCGAGCACGTTCTGAGCGGGGTCGAGCGCCGTCACCAGATAACCCATGAGGTGACCGTCCCGGAGAACGGGCGCGGCCAGCACCGGCTCCGCCGAACGCCACTCGTAACGGCGGGGCCCTCCCACGACCTTGAGTTCGAGGTCGAAGTCTTTCCAACTCATCGGATCACCTCAACTCACGGTTTTTCCTGCTACTACCCTGGAGGCCGCGATCTCGGTCACTGGAACAGTTCCCTCCATTCGAAAGCAAGACCCATCCATCACCGCCGGATGTCCTTCGCCGTCGATCTGAGCCTGACGCGCGGTCTTCGAGTTCAGCATCGTTCATCCGCCCTTGTACCGAACCCGCACGTCAGCCGGCAACTCCACTACAGACCGTTCTCTTGCATCCAGAGAACGGTCTCCCAGATCCACTCGCACGCATCCGATTCCGTGGGAAAGACCAATACTTTCCCGTCCTCCCCGACTGCCGGAGACACGCTTCCTCGATCATCCCCCTGGTACACCAGGAACGTCTTGTCGGCTTGCCGGATGAGGCAGTAGCCCACCGGTATCGGCCGACCATCAGCGGGGTACGCGAGCACATAACTGAGCCATTGCGGGCTCGCGTCCGGCAACGAAAGGAGTCGGTTGCGTAGCTCGGCGTAGTCCATCATCCCACCTTCTTTAGGTAACCGTGTAATATGTACCATGACACCTTTCGAGGGAAGAATATTTGAGTTCCCTGGCCAGACTGCTCGAACGCCTCTGCCGTCAGTCCTTTGACGACGTCGTCCGGCAGCGGCTTGCGCACTTCGTACGTGGTCGTCACGAATGCCGGGCTCAGCCGGTCCGGTGGAACCGCCCGCTCGGAGAAGCCCGTTCCTTCAGGGGCCGCGAACTTCCCATCGACCTTGGGCGGTGCGATCCGATCGATTCGATCCCCGACGCTGAGGCCGTGCGGTTCGCGGGGACCCGCGAAGCCGTCCTCGAGTGGCCATCGCCAGTCCGGAAATCCCTCATCGCCGAATTGCCGAAGGTGCTTGTCGATGAAGGTGGTGCCACTCAGGTCTCCGAACGGCTTGTACCCGGGTATCCCCGCATCATCCGCCCATTGCTGCATGTCGTCGATGAGCTTGTTACGGCGAGGGTCGAGCCGGCGGACACCGGGAAGGCCGGCCACGCCCTCCTTGGTGTTGTGCGCGGCCTTCTTCGCGGCCTCCTTCCCACCCTTCAGCACCGACCCGAACAGCTCGTCCGCCTCGCGCAGCAGCCCGCGCAGCTCGTCGAGGAGCTTCGAGAGCGCCTTGACGGAGCGGACCAGGGCGGTCATCTTGGAGCCGACCTTGGCGGTCCAGGAGGCGACGCGGGTGGAGACCTGCTCGACGATCCACGGGGTGGCGAGGCCGAGGGAGAGCACGGCTTCGGAGGCCCAGGAGATCGCGGAGCCGACGAGTTGGGAGAGGACGTCGCGGACGATGTCGTGGACGACCTGGACGATGGTGGAGGCGATGCCGAGGCCTGTCGCCATCGCACCCGCCCACGTGGCCGCGCCGTGGAGGTGCTGGGCGGAGTCCTGCTGGAATCGGCGGTAGGCGTCCATCGCCTCGCCGGCGAGCTCGTCGACGTCGCCCAGGATGCGCGTGAGCTCGTCGCCCGACGACTGGAGCTGTTTCTGGATGTTGGTCCAGGTCTGCGCGAAGGCCTGCACTTCGCCCGCGTCGCCCGTGAGGTCGTTGAACCAGCCTTTGAGCGGCTCGAAGTGGTCGATGAGCCAGCCGAGTCCGGCGGCGATGAGGGAGCCGAGCGGGTCGGAGACGGTCGCGATGGTGTCGGCCGCGGCCGAGAACGCGGCCATGCCGCCCTCGACCCAGTCGCCGGATTCGATCGCCGAGGCCAGTTGGGTGCCCGAATCGAGCAGCCCGGCGCCGCTGAAGGGCGTCGCGGTGTCGACCGGGGCCGCGACGAGGGGGTTCGCGTTCACCGGCGGCTCACCCCAGACCCTTCTCGAGCGCGCGCACCGCCTGCACGATGTCGTCCTCGACCGCCGCGGCGTCGGCCGCCACACCGCGGACCTCCCGCGCGCTGCGCGTCACCATGCCCTCGGCGGCGGAGATCGCGGATGCGGCCATCGTCGCCGCGAGGGTCGCCGGGGCCACGAGGAAGGAGCAGATCACGCCGAACGCGCCGCCGCCCATGTTCGTGGATGCCGCCGCCTGCCGGGCGACGCCGATATCGGCCGCCACCTGATCGACGCGGACCGCGTGCGCGTGGATGAGCTCCGCATCCACAGCGATCTTCTTCCCCACCCTGTTTCCCCCGGTCCGTCGTCGTCAGTAGTGGATCTGCGTGCCGTCGCCCGGGCCGCCCGCGCCGTCGGAGGCTGCGGGGCGCGCCCTCTCGACCTCGTCGCGCAGGTGGGCGACGATGCCGGACTCCTCTCCGAAGGCCTCGCTCGCGGCGGCCACCGCCTGAGCGCCGGCCTGGCGCTGCGCGGCGTTCGCGGTCTCCACGATGAGCCGCCCGAGATCGCGCGCGGCGAGCCGGTATGCGGCGTCCGTGAGGTCGACCGCGAGGAGACGCCCGCCCGCGTCCACGGTGACGGTCAGCTCGCGTCGCGGCGACGTCGCCGAACCGCGCAGTGCCTCGATCTGCTGCCGGACCTCGCCGGCGCGTCTCGCGCGCTCCTGGGCCTCCGCGATCTGCTCCTCGATCCGCGCAACGGCGAGATCGGCATCCGCATCGGCTGAGAAGAAGTCGGTCACCGGGCCAGCATAGCCACACGGCCGTCCGGCGCTAGCGGGGTGCCCGGCCCTTGTGCTCCAGCGCCGCCTGGTAGAGGTCGCGGCGGCCGAGACCGGTCGCCTCCGCCACTTCGGCGGCGGCATCCTTGAGGCGCGTACCCGAGGCGACCAGGGCGAGCACCTGCTCCAGCGCGGTCTCAGGATCGGCTTCGCGAGCAGGCGCGCCGGCGACGACGACGGCGATCTCACCGCGCACGCCGTCGGCGGCCCACGCGGCGAGTTCGGCGGCAGTCCCGCGGCGCACCTCCTCGAACAGCTTGGTGAGCTCACGGCACACCACGACACGACGCTCGTCCCCCAGCACCTCCGCCATCGCGGCGAGGGAGGCGGCGAGCCGGTTGGGCGACTCGAAGAAGACCATCGTGCGGGGCTCGGTCGCGAGGGCGCGCAACGCGGACGAGCGCTCCCCCGGCTTGCGCGGGAGGAAGCCCTCGAAGGTGAAGCGGTCGGTCGGCAGGCCGGAGACGGCGAGCGCGGTCAGCACCGCCGACGGCCCCGGCAGCGCGGTCACCGTCACCCCCGCCGTGGCCGCCGCCTCGACGAGGTGGAAGCCGGGATCGCTGACCGTCGGCATCCCGGCGTCCGACAGCACGACGACGTCCTGCTCCCTGGCCAGTTCCACGAGCTCGGCCGCCTTGTCGCGCTCGTTGTGGTCGTGGAGGGCGATCAGGCGCGGCCGGTTGGCGATCCCGAGGCCGGCGAGCAGACGCTGGGCGACGCGGGTGTCCTCGGCGGCGACGACCGGCGCCGCGCCGAGCACCTCGACCAGACGGGCGGTGGCGTCGCCGAGGTTGCCGATGGGGGTCGCGGCCAGGATGATCATGCCCCCAGTCTGACAGGCGGGGCGCAGGGCGCCAGGCGCGGCCGGTCCCCGTACGATTGCCTGGTGAGCTCGCTACCCGTGACCGATCCCGTCCCCGCGCACGCCGCGCCCGGACCGATCGGCAGCCGCCTCGACGACTGGTGGGCGCGCGTGCTGCGCACTCCGACGCGATTGCGCGTCTGGTACTGGGGCGCCCCCATCGGCGTCACTCTGCTCGCGGCCGTGCTGCGGCTGTGGGACCTGGGCTCCCCGCACGCGCTCGTCTTCGACGAGACCTTCTACGTCAAGGACGCGTGGACGCTCTCGCACCTGGGCTACGAGGGCAGCTGGCCGGCCAAGGCGGACGAGCAGTTCAACGCCGGGGACACGGATGTCTTCACGTCGTCGCCGTCGTTCGTCGCCCATCCCCCGCTCGGCAAATGGATCATCGCGCTCGGGATGCTCGCGACCGGGGCGGGCAACGCGTTCGGCTGGCGCGTGGCGACGGCGATCGTGGGCGTCCTGGCCGTCCTGGTGGTGTTCCTGATCGCCCGGGCGCTGTTCACCTCCACCATCATCGCGGCCACCGCCGGCTTCCTGATGGCGATCGACGGCCACGCGATCGTGATGAGCCGAGTGGCGCTGCTCGACAACTCGGTGATGTTCTTCGGCCTCCTCGCCTTCGGCTGCATCCTGCTCGACCGCCGATGGCACGCGAACCGGCTGGCGGCGGCGGTCTCCGCGGAGCGCTCCGCCGGGCGCGACCCCGCCTGGGGACCGGTGCTCTGGTGGCGGCCCTGGCTGATCGCCGCCGGCATCCTGTGCGGGCTGTGCGCGGGCGTCAAATGGAGCGGGTTCTACTTCCTCGCGTTCTTCGCCGTCTACACCGTGGTGGTGGATGCGGTCGCCCGCCGCCGCGCCGGTCTGGCGTTCTACCTGAGCGGCGCGGCACTCAAGCAGGGTCCGGCGACGTTCGTGCTCATGGTGCCGGTCGCGTTCGTGGTCTACATCGCGACGTGGACGGGCTGGATCGTGACCGACGGCGGCTACTACCGGCACTGGGCCGAGTCGACGCACATGCAATGGACCGGCGCGCTGAGCTGGGTGCCGCTGTGGCTGCAGAACCTCTGGCACTACCAGACGGAGATGTACAACTACAGCATCAACCTGCACGTGCCGCACCCGTACCAGTCCAACCCGCTGACGTGGCTGTTCATGATCCGCCCGACGAGCATGTACTACGTCGGCACCACCCAGGGGCAGGGCGGCTGCGACGTCTCCAGCTGCTCGGCGGCGATCACCTCGCTCGGCAACCCGCTGATCTGGTGGGCGGCCGCAGCGGCCCTGTTCTACCTGATCTACCGGCTCGTGCGATACCGGGAATGGCAGATCGGCCTCATCCTGACGGGCGTCGCCGCCGGCTACCTGCCGTGGCTGCTCTACATCAACCGCACGATCTTCCAGTTCTACTCGATCGCCTTCGAGCCGTACCTCATCCTCGGTCTCGCGGCGACGATCACGGTGGTGCTGGGGAGACGCACGGATCCCCGGCCCCGACGACGGCGCGGGATCGCCTGGGTCGCGGTCTTCCTCGGGGCGGCGGCCGTGCTCACCGCATACTTCTGGCCGATCTGGACCGGGGAGCAGATCCCGTTCTGGTTCTGGCAGATGCACATGTGGCTGCCCAGCTGGGTGTAGCGAGCGACTCGTGCCCGCGGGGTGGGCGCTGTCGGCGGGCGGGTGTAGACCGTGGTTATGACCGACGCGGAGCTGCCCGGCGATGACCGGCTCGACCATCTCGACCTCGTCACGCTGCCCGGCAGCGAGCGCCCGGAACGCTCGGGATACCGTGCCCACGGCGCCCTGGACCCGGACGCGGTGGTGTCCGCGACCCTTGTGCTGCGCCGCCGCGCGGAACTGCCGGAGAGCGCCTTCGCCGCACGGCTGAGCCGCGACGAGCTCGCGCAGCGCTACGGTGCCGACCCGGCCGATGTCGAACTCGTCGGCACGACCCTGAGCGCGCTCGGTCTCTCGGTCGACGAGGCGGACGCCGCCCGCCGGACGGTGCGGGTGAGCGGTCCGGCACGCATCGTCGCCCGCGTCTTCGGGACGGACCTCGCACGCTCCGCGCCCGCCGATTCCGGCGACGGGGCCGAAACCCCGTACCGGCAGCGCTCGGGCTCGCTGAGCATCCCGCGCCGCCTCGACGGGGTGGTCACGGCGGTCCTCGGCCTGGACGACCGGCCGCAGGCGCGAGCGCAGTTCCGCATCGCGCGCCCGGCAGCGGTATCGGTCAGCTACACGCCGCCGCAACTCGGAGCGGTGTACGCGTTCCCCGAGGGGACGGACGGCACCGGCCAGACCATCGCGATCATCGAGCTCGGCGGAGGCTACGAGCAGAACGACCTGGACACCTACTTCGCGGGTCTCGGGCTGGCGACGCCGTCGGTGACCGCGGTGGGCGTGGACGGCGGTGCCAACCAGCCCGGGTCGGATCCGAACGGAGCCGACGGCGAAGTGATGCTCGACATCGAGGTCGCGGGGGCACTGGCACCCGGCGCCTCCCTCGTCGTGTACTTCGCCCCCAACACCGACGCCGGGTTCCTCGACGCGGTGACGACGGCCGCCCATGCCGACCCGGTCCCCGCCGCGATCAGCATCAGCTGGGGGCAGGCCGAGGACCAGTGGACCGCGCAGGCGCGCACGGCGTTCGACCAAGCGCTGCAAGACGCAGCCGTGCTCGGCGCGACCACGACCGTCGCCGCCGGCGACGACGGTAGCAGCGACCGCGTGGGCGACGGGGCGGCGCACGTCGACTTCCCCGCATCCTCCCCGCACGCACTCGCCTGCGGCGGCACCAGGCTGGAGGCGAACGCGACCACCGGAGCGGTGACCAGCGAGACCGTCTGGAACAACGGCACCGGAGGCGGCGCGACCGGAGGCGGCGTCAGCGCCTTCTTCCCCCTCCCCACCTGGCAGGACGGGGCCGGGGTGCCGTCAGGCGCGGGGGGCACGGACGCCGGGGGCGGCGCGAACGGACCGGGCGGCCGCGGGGTCCCTGACGTATCGGCCGTCGCGGACCCGCAGACCGGCTACCGGGTGCGGGTCGACGGGAAGGACACCGTCATCGGCGGCACCAGCGCGGTCGCCCCGCTCTGGGCCGCGCTAGTGGCGCGGATCGTGCAGAAGACGGGCCGACCCATCGGGCTGGCCCAGCCCGCACTGTACGACTCGGTGCGGGCCGGTCACGTGGCAGCGGGCTTCCGCGACATCACCCACGGCGACAACGGTGCGTACTCCGCGACCGCGGGCTGGGACCCGTGCACCGGGCTGGGAGTCCCCGACGGCGAGCGCCTGCTCGGATCACTGTGACGGCGGCGGCCGCGCTCAGTGGTCGACGAGCTTCAGCCCGACGACGCAGCCGACCAGTCCGAGGATGAGCAGCACCTTCACCAGCGAGAAGCCCTCTCCGCCGAAGAGGGAGGCGTAGAGCACGGTCAGGGCGGCGCCGATCCCCACCCAGACGGCGTAGGCGGTGCCGGTCGAGATCTCGCGCATGGCGAAGGCGAGGCCGCCCATCGAGGCGATGAGGCCGACACCGAAGATCACCGTCGGCCAGAGGCGGGTGAATCCCTCGGTCTTGCCGAGGGCGGTGGCCCAGACGGCCTCGAGGACACCGGAGAGGATGAGGACGATCCACGACATGACGACGGACTCCCTGGCCAGTCTTGTCGCGCTCCGGGTACTGAACCGTCGTCCGGGATCGCCGGAAGAGCGATCTAGCACGAGTGTACCACAACGGGGAGGCAAGCCTCCGTTTCGCTCTGTTACGTCTGTTACGGACTGCCTCCGGGCGCATGCGACCGGTCCGGTAGCGTGAGCGCATGGCAGATCGCGAATACGGTTTCCGCACGCGTGCGATCCACGCGGGCAACATCCCCGACCCCGTGACGGGAGCCCGTGCGCTTCCCATCTACCAGACCAGCGCGTTCGTCTTCGACGACACGGCCGACGCCGCCGCGCGCTTCGCGCTCCAGAAGTACGGGAACATCTACTCCCGCCTGGCCAACCCGACCGTCGCGTCGTTCGAGGAACGCATCGCCAGCCTCGAGGGCGGCCTCGGCGCCGTCGCAACGGCCTCCGGACTGAGCGCGCAGTACATCACCTTCGCGTCGCTCGCGGGTGCAGGCGACCACATCGTCGCCTCGGCGAACCTCTACGGCGGTTCGATCACGCAGCTCGACGTCACCCTGCGCCGGTTCGGGGTCGAGACCACCTTCATCCAGAGCTCCGACCCCGCCGACTACGCCGCGGCGATCACCGACAGGACGAAGGTCGTCTTCGCCGAGACGGTCGCCAACCCCTCCGGCGAGATCGCCGACATCGAGGGCCTCGCCGACGTCGCTCACGCCGCCGGCGTGCCCCTCGCCATCGACTCCACGATCGCGACCCCCTACCTCAACCGGCCGATCGAGTGGGGTGCCGACATCGTCATCCACTCGGCCACCAAGTTCCTCGGCGGCCACGGCACCACCCTCGGCGGCGTCGTCGTCGAGAGCGGCCGGTTCGACTGGCACTCGGAGCGCTTCCCGCTCTTCGGCGAGCCGGTCCCCTCGTACGGCGGCCTGCAGTGGTCGGGCAACTTCGGCGAATACGCCTTCCTCACCCGGCTGCGCGCGGAGCAGCTGCGCGACATCGGCCCCTCGCTCGCACCGCACTCCGCTTTCTTGCTCGCGCAGGGCGTGGAGACCCTCCCGTACCGCATCCAGGCGCACGTGGACAACGCACGGAAGGTCGCGGAATGGCTCGAGGCCGACCCGCGCATCGAGCACGTGTACTGGGCCGGCCTGCCGAACCACCCGCACCACGACCGCGCGCTCAAGTACCTGCCCGCCGGTGCCGGCAGCGTCTTCAGCTTCGTGGTGAAGGGCGGACGCCCGGTCGGGCAGAAGCTCATCGAATCGGTGAACCTGGCGAGCCACCTCGCCAACATCGGCGACGCCAAGACCCTGGTGATCCACCCGGCCTCCACCACGCACGCGCAGCTCACGGAGCAGCAGCTCGTCGACGCGGGCGTGCTGCCCGGCGTCGTGCGTATCAGCGTGGGCATCGAAGACGCCGACGACATCATCTACGATCTCGACCAGGCCCTCACCGAGGCCGTGAAGGAGGCGTGAGCGCCGTGACCGACACCACCGAGGTCCAGCTCGTCAACGGACTGAGCTGCGCCCTCCCCGCCGACTCCCCGCTCGCCAAGCTGCTCAAGTCGCAGCGCACGTGGATCGGCCCCGACGCCAAGAAGCGCCTCTCCATCCTGCGCGCGGCGAAGTCCGTCGCGATCGTCGGCGCCTCCCCCAACCCGGCGCGTTCGAGCTACTTCGTCGGCACGTACCTGCAGCAGTCGAGCGACTTCCGCGTGTACTTCGTGAACCCCAACGCCGACACCATCCTCGGCCAGCCCGCGTATCCCGACCTGGCATCGCTGCCCGAGGTGCCGGACATCGTGGACGTCTTCCGCAAGCCGAGCGACATCCCGGCCGTGATCGACGAGGCCATCGCGGTCGGCGCGCCGACCGTCTGGGTGCAGCTGGGCATCTGGAACCAGGAGGCGGCCGAGTACGGCGAGTCGAAGGGGCTCACCGTCGTCATGGACCGCTGCATCAAGATCGAGCACGCCCGCTTCCACGGCGGCCTGCACCTGCTCGGCTTCGACACCGGCCAGATCACCGCGCGCAAGACCCTTCGCTGAGCGCGCTCGGCCGTCGAGGCGGCGAATAGTCCGCCGTTTCGACGCGAGACGGCGGACTATTCGCCGCCTCGGCGGGTCAGGCGCGGGCGATGACGTGGAAGACGTGCCAGTGCTTGGGACCCTCGAACGACATCCCGCGGCGGTCGTCCTCCACGAGCTGCAGCACGTCCATCCCCGCCAGCATGCCGGTCACCCCGGCACGATCGTGGAAGTTCATCGCCGGCCGGCCGAACCAGTCGTCGTGGGGGCCGAAGAACTCCCCGGCGAACAGGGCGCCGGGGCGCAGAGAGTCCCGGATGTCGGCCCACACGTAGGGGAACCGGTCCGCCTCGCAGAACGGCAGGGCGAAGCCGGCGTACACGAAGTCGGCCGCAGGCAGATCGCCCAGCGACTCGAAAGGCGCCGAGCGCACCACCAGCCGCGCGGCCTCCACCGGGGCGAGCCCCGCGATCGCACGCTCCTCGACCCCGGGATCGGAATCGATCGCGAGCACGTTCCAGCCGCGTTTCGCGAGGTGGCGCGTCTCGACGCCGTCCCCACAGCCCAGATCGATCGCGTCGCCCGGCTCCCCCGGCCAGGCGGCGAGCGCGCTCGCGAACGTCGGGCGCACCGTGCGGCCGCCCTGCTGCTCGTAGAACTGGGACCAGTCGAACGCCATGACGCCGAGCCTACGCGCGTGCGCACCCGCCGTGCCCTCCGCGCTGGCTAAACTCGGCGAGTGGAGTCCGCGCCCTCATCCCCTCGCGTCGCCGTCCTCGGCCCCGTGCTGGTGGAGGACCGCACCGGCGCGCTCACCGAACCGGCCGGCGCGCGCGGCAAGCGGCTCATCGTCGCGCTGACGCTCGCTCGGGGCCCGCTGTCGGTCCCGGCTCTCGTCGCCGATCTCTGGGACGACGCCCCTCCGCGACAGGAGCGCGCGGCACTGCAGACCCTCGTGTCGCGCCTGCGGACGTCAAGTGCGGACGGCCTGGTGGAGTCGACCCCGGGCGGCTACGCCCTGGCCGTCGCAGCCGAACAAACCGATCTCGGCCTCGCCCGCCGGCGGGCAGCCACCGCTCGAGAACTCCTCACCGCCGGGGACGCCGACGCAGCGGCCCGGGAGGCGACGCAGGCGCTCGGGCTATGGCGCGGCGAGCCCGGCGCCGAACTCGGCGACGCCCCTCTAGCCGACGACCTGGCACGCACGGCCGCCTCCCTGCGCGCCGAGCTCCTGCTGGTCCGGGCCCGGGCGCGCCGAGCGGCAGGCGACGCGGACGGCGCTCTGGACGACCTCGCCCCGCTGCTCCTGTCCCACCCGCTGGACGAGTCCCTGCAGCTCGAGCGGATGTCCGCCCTCGCCGCCGCCGGACGACGCAGCGACGCGCTCCTCGCGTTCGCCGAGCTCAAGGAGGCCATGCTCGACCGGCTCGGCACGCGCCCCGGCCCCGAGCTGGTCGCCTTCAACGCCCGGCTGCTCGCCGAGGAGGACACCCCGGAACCGAGCTCCTCCAAGCAGCTCCGCATCGGGCTGCGGAGCGCCCCGAACGCCCTCCTCGGCCGCGAGTACGACCTGCAGGCCCTCGAGGATCTGATCGCCACCTCCCGGCTGACGACGATCCTCGGTGCGGGAGGCCTCGGCAAGACGCGACTGGCCCAGGAGGTGGGCCGGCGCGCCATCCACACCCCCGCGGTCGTCTTCGTGGAACTGGCGAGCGTACGCACCGCGGAGGACATCGAGCTGGCCTTCGCGTCCACCCTCGGGATCCGGGAGGCCCGCAGCACGCGGTCCGGCGACCCGGGCGCGCTCGTCGACCTCCACTCCCGCATCCTCGGGCTGCTCGCCGAGCGCGAGACCCTGCTGATCGTCGACAACTGCGAGCACATCGTGGACGCCGCCGCCGCCTACGTCGCCGACATCCTCGAGGCGACCACCACTGTCCGCGTGCTGGCCACGAGCCGGTCCCCGCTCGCGATCGGCGCCGAGCGCGTCTACCCGCTCGACTCGCTGCCGAGCGCGGACGACGGCCCGGCCGTCGAGCTCTTCGTCGAGCGGGCGCGGGCGGCGCGGCCCGGCGTCGTGCTGCCGCTGGACACCGTCGCCCGGCTCTGCGATCGCCTCGACGGCCTCCCCCTCGCGATCGAGCTCGCCGCCGCGCGGACGCGCTCACTGTCGGTCGAGGAGATCGAGCGCCGGCTGAGCAACCGCTTCGCGCTCCTGACCGGCGGCGAGCGCACCGCGCCGGAACGGCATCGCACCCTCTTCGCCGTCATCGACTGGAGCTGGAACCTGCTCGCCGCCTCGGAGCAGGCGCTCCTGCGGCGGCTCTCGGCTTTCCCCGACGGTTTCAGCGCGGAGGCCGCCGAGGCCGTCGCCGGCACGGGCGCGGACTCGGTGCTCGACGACCTCGACGCGCTGGTCGCGCAGTCCCTCGTCACCGTGTCGGAGGACGCCACCACGGGCCTCCTGCGGTACCGCATGCTCGAGACGGTGCGCGAGTTCGGCGACCGTGAGCTGACCGAGGCGGGCGAGTCCGACGAGGTGCGGGACGGCATGGACGCGTGGGCGGTCGCGTTCGCCCACCGGACGATGGAGACGATGCACGGCCGCGAGCTGGTGCAGACCTTCGCACGCGTGACCGCGGAGCAGGACAACCTCGTCGGCGTGCTGCGCTCGGCGCTCGACGGCCGTCGCCCCGCCACGGTGGCCGCCGTCTTCGCCCTCCTCTCGTACTACTGGTCGCTGCGCAGCGCGCACTCGGAGGTGCTCGGCTTCGGGCCGACCGTGCTGGCCTCGCTGTCGGACTGGGAACCGCTCGACGGCGAGCGGGAGGATGCGGCGGTCTGCTTCACGATCATCGGCGGCACCTTCCTCTACGTCGATCTGCGGACGGCGGTCCGGGCGATCTCGCGTCTCAAACGGCTCCGCCGGGTGCGGGCGTTCGCCGATCCGCGCCTGAACGCCATGTCGAACCTCATCACGGTGGCGGGCAAGGTCGAGCCGGGCATGCGGATGCTCGCCGAGTACGCCGCGTCGAGCGAGCCCGATGTCGCCGTGATGGGCAACCTCCTGCTGGCGCAGCTGCACGAGAACGCCGGCGAGCTCCAGGCGGGTCTCGCGGAGGCGCACCGCGCCTACACGCTCGGGCAGGTCGTCGAGGACGCCTGGTCGACCGCCTCGGCTGCTCAGGCTCTGGCCCAGCTGCACAGCCAGCTGGCCGATCCGGTGGAGGCGCTCCGCTGGGCTCAGCGCGCGCACGACGGACTCGCGCCGCTGCAGGCCGCGGGCGATCTGCGCCAGCTCGACTGGCTCATCGCGATCAACTCCATCACGGTGGGCGACACCGCACGCGGTCGCGAACTCCTCGACACCTACCTGAGCGTGGAGGTCGACCGCACGGGCTTCGACTACGTGGACTACTACGGCATCGGCTACGGCGGGCTGGCGGAGATCTCGCTGGCCGAAGGCGACCTGGCGGGCGGTCTGCGGCACTACGCCGAGGCCGTCGGTGTGTTCGTCGACGACGGGACGGCGCAGCGGGAGACCCTCACCAACCCGTGGCTGACGATGCTCGGGGCGGCCGAGACCGTCGTCCAGCTGCGGGCGCACGCGGCCGGACCCGAGGAGCTCGCGCCCGGGACGGTGACCTGGGAGGCCACCGACGAGCTCGCCCGCCGCCTCCGCGTGCGTGTGCTCGTCCTCACCCGGCTGAGCACCTGGTACGTCGACAAGCCGGTGCTGGGAAGCGGCCTGCTGGGCTACGCCGCCTGGATGCTCGACGAGCACACGGCCGGCGGCCGCGGCGACCGGTGGGTGGAGACCGGGCTCGCCCTGGTCGGGATCGCGACCCGGCTGAACTCGCGCCAAGACCTCGCCAGCATGCATCGGACGCGCATCCTGGCGCCGATCGCCGCATCCTGGGGCGCCGAACGACTGGCGGAGGCGGTGGAGGCGGCCGCGGGCCTGACCCTCGACGAGGCATCGGCCCGCGGCCTGGACCTGCTGCGATCGGTGAAGCCGGCCCGCTGAGCCTCCCCCGCACGCGAAGCGGCCGCCGCACCCCTCCGCAGGGTACGACGGCCGCTGTCTGCGAGCGCGGGGCTTACGCCTTGCGCATGTAGGCCCGGACGGTGAGCGGGGCGAAGACCGCCACGATCACCGCGGCGCCCAGGAGCGCCCACCAGCCGTCGGCCGGGAAGGTGCCGTTGTTGGCCAGATCGCGGACGGCCGTGACCAGGTGCGACACCGGGTTGATGTTCACGAAGGTCTGCAGCCAGTCCGGGAGGGTGCTCGCCTGCACGAACGCGTTCGAGAAGAACGTGAGCGGGAAGAGCACGAGGAACGAGATCCCCTGCACGGAGCCCGCGGTGCGCGCGATCACACCGAAGAAGGCGAAGATCCAGCTGATCGCCCAGGCGCAGACGATGACGAGCAGACCGGCGAGCACGACGAAGCCGATCCCGGCGGCGGGGCGCCAGCCCATGACGAAGCCCGTGACGAACGTGATCGTGGTGGCGATCGCGTAGCGCAGGGTGTCCGCGAGCAGTGCGCCCGAGAGGGGCGCGATCCGTGCGATCGGCATCGACTTGAAGCGGTCGAACACACCCTTGTCCATGTCTTCGCGCAACTGGACGCCGGTGACGACGGAGGTCGTGATCACGGTCTGGGCGAGGATGCCCGGGATGAGGTACGGCAGGTATGCGCTGACCCCTCCCGCGAGCGCCCCGCCGAACAGCAGCGCGAACATGATCGTGAAGATGATCGGCTGCAGCGTCACATCGAAGAGCTGCTCCGGCGTCCGCTTGATCTTCAGCAGCCCGCGGCGGGCCATGGTCAGCGTGTTGGCCAGGGTCTGGCGGACGCTGACGTGGTTCTTCAGGTTCCGCTCGGACGGCGGGGTGATGGTGGCGATGGCGCTCATGCACGGACTCCTTCTGTGACAGCGGCCTTCTCGGCCGGGTCGGACTCGTCGTCCGTGTTCTCCGCTTCGACGCCGTGCCCGGTGAGGGTAAGGAACACCTCGTCGAGGGTCGGCTTCTGGACGGACATCTCCGCCAGGTGGATGCCCGCTTCGCGGAAGGTGACGAACAGGTCGGTCACCGCGTCCGCGTCGCGCATCGGAGCGGTCAGGCGCGCCCCCTCCGGGGAGACGACCGCGTCGACGCCGAGCACCGTCGCGATGGCGCGACGCGCGTCCTCGACGTCCGCCGCGTCGGCGAGGCGCAGCTGCAGCGACGAATCGCCGACCGAGGCCTTCAGCTCGTCGCTGGTGCCTTCCGCGACCACGCGGCCGCGGTCGATGACCGCGATGCGGTCGGCCAGCTGGTCGGCCTCGTCGAGGTACTGCGTGGTGAGGAGCACGGTGGAGCCGGTCGACACCAGACGCCGGATCGTGTCCCACATCTGCGAGCGGGTCCGCGGGTCGAGACCGGTGGTCGGCTCGTCGAGGAAGATCAGCGGCGGCTGCGCGATGAGGCTGGCGGCCAGGTCGAGCCGCCGGCGCATTCCGCCGGAGAACTTCTTGAGCGGGCGGTTGGCCGCGTCGGTGAGCCCGAACTCGGCGAGGAGCTCGGCGGTCTTGGCTTTCGCCTCCCGGCCGCTCAGTCCGAGGAGCCGCGCGAAGATCATGAGGTTCTCGTTGGCCGACAGCGTCTCGTCGACGGAGGCGAACTGCGCCGTGACGCCGAGGAGCTGGCGGACGATCTGCTGCTCCTTGCGGATGTCGTGGCCGAAGATGGTGGCCTCGCCGGCATCCGGCTTCAGCAGGGTGGCGAGCATGGAGATGGTGGTGGTCTTGCCGGCGCCGTTCGGCCCCAGCACGCCATAGACGGTGCCGGCGCGGACGTTCAGGTCGACGCCGTCGACCGCGCGGTTCTCGCCGAAGACCTTGACGAGCCCGTGGGCCTCGACGGCCCATTCGGAGCTGCGAGTCATGGTGGTCCTTCCTTTCGGATCGGGTGATGTCTCGATGGTGGCGCGACCCGCTTGCACCGCGCTTACGCGGCGCTTACAGCGCGGGCCGCGCGATGAAAGCGGGTGAAAGCACGGGTGGACGGTGGCGTCGGCGGTTCCGGGAAAGTCCCCGTGCCGCCCGCCTGAAACGCAGGGATCCCGCGCACCTTCGTCGCCATACGCGGATTCCGTGCGCGCGGAGCGACGTAGACTGACGATGTGACTGCGTACGTCTCGGCCTTCGACCTGTTCTCGATCGGCATCGGCCCTTCGAGTTCGCACACCGTCGGACCCCTCCGGGCCGCGCGCGCGTTCGCGATGCGGCTGGCCGCCGACGGCCTCCTCGAGCACGTCGATCAGGTCACCTGCACGCTGTACGGATCGCTCGGCTCCACCGGGATCGGACACGGGACCCCCGATGCCGTCGTCGCGGGCCTCCGGGGCCTCGAACCCGAGACCTGCCGCCCCGACGACGTCCGCGGCGCCTGGAGCGGCCTCGGCGACGACGGTCGGCTCGCGCTGGCGGGCACACGTGAGATCCCGTTCACGCGCGACGACATCGCCTTCGAGCCACGGACCCGGCTCCCCGGTCACCCGAACGCCCTGACGCTGCGCGCGTGGGGCCGCGGGGCCGCAGGCGCCCGCGAACCCCTCCCCCTGCGCGAGGAGACCTACTACTCCATCGGGGGCGGCTTCATCCGTCGCGACGGCGAGGAGGCCGACCTGGCCGCGCGCGCCTCCCATCCCCTCCCGTACGACACGGCGGAGGAGCTGCTGGCCATCTGCGAGCGGCTCGACATCCCGATCTGCGAGGTGGCCCGCCGCAACGAGGCGGCACTGCACGGCTCGGAGCGCACGAGCGAGCGACTCGACCTCATCTGGGAGGCGATGGCGGAGTGCGTCGCCAACGGGCTCGCGGGCACCGGCACCCTCCCGGGCGGTCTCCAGGTGCCCCGCCGGGCCGCTGCCATGCGCGAGCACCTCGAACGCGTGCAGGACGACCCGGGTCGTGCCACCGCCCTCGAATGGCTGCACGCGTTCGCCCTCGCCGTCAACGAGGAGAACGCGTCCGGCGGACGCGTCGTCACCGCCCCGACGAACGGCGCCGCCGGCATCGTCCCGGCCGTGGCCCACTACTACCTGCGTTTCGTGCCGGGAGCCACGGCCGACGGCATCCGCCGCTACCTGCTGACCGCGACCGCGATCGGCTCGCTCTTCAAGGCGAACGCCTCCATCTCGGGCGCCGAGGGAGGCTGCCAGGCCGAGGTCGGTTCGGCCTGCGCCATGGCGGCGGGCGCCCTCTGCGCGGTACTCGGAGGCACACCGCGCCAGGTGGAGAACGCCGCGGAGATCGCGATGGAGCACCACCTGGGCCTCACCTGCGACCCGGTCGGCGGTCTGGTGCAGATCCCGTGCATCGAGCGCAACGCGATCGCCTCCTCCACCGCCGTCTCGGCCGCGCGCCTCGCCCTGCACGGCGACGGCTCCCATCTGGTCTCCCTCGACACCGTGATCGAGACCATGCGGCAGACCGGCATCGACATGTCGACCAAGTACAAGGAGACCAGCGAGGGCGGCCTCGCCGTGAACGTCATCGAGTGCTGACACGCCACTCCGCCCCGCCCCGCCCCGCCCGCCCGTGCTGACTCGCGGCCCGGGGTGCGCGGGTCGGGCGTGGGGTTACGCCGCGTTGCGGCGGGGCTCCCGAGCGTCGGCGGCCCCGCCTACCGTGGTGCTGTGAGCACGACACCGGCACCCGACGACTCCCGTTCGACCGCGATCGGCGCGGCCCTGGCCGGCCCGCTGGTCTCGACGCAATGGCTCTGCGACCACCTCGGCTCCGAAGGCCTCGTCGTGCTGGATGCGACGGTCGTGCCGTCCGCAGGACCCGGCGGCCGGCCGACGTTCGTGAGCGGCCTCGACCAGTACCTGGTCGACGGTCACATCCCGGGCGCGGTGTTCGGCGAGCTGCTCGGCGGATTCAGCGACCCGACGGGCGCGTACCCGTTCACGCGGCCGTCCGCCCACGACTTCGCCGCGGCCGCCGATGCGGTCGGTGTGGACGCCGGGACGACAGTCGTGATCTACGACTCGGCCGCCGGCCAGTGGGCCGCACGCCTGTGGTGGCTGTTCCGCGCCTTCGGCCATGACCGCGTGGCCGTGCTCGACGGCGGCGCCACCGCGTGGCGCGCCGAAGGGCGGCCCGTCTCCCGCGGTCACGTCGAGCCGCGCTCCGGGCGCGGGTTCTCCGCCGTGGAACGGCCGGAGCTCTGGGCCGACAAGGCCGCCGTCGCCGAGATCGTCTCGGGCGACCGCCCGGCGACGCTGCTCTGCGGGGTGCCGGCACGGGATTTCGCCGCCGCGCACATCCCGGGCAGCCTCAGCGTGCCCGCCGCCCGGCTGATCTCGCGCGAGACCAACACGTTCCTACCCGCGCGCGAGCTCCGCGAGCTGTTCGCGGACGCTCTGGCCGCACAGGATCCGATCGTCGCATACTGCCGCAGCGGCATCGCAGCCGCCGCCGACGCGCTCGCCCTGGCCGTGCTCGGCCGCACGGATGTCGCGGTCTACGACGCGTCGCTCAGCGAGTGGACGACCGACCCGCAGGCACCGCTGGCGTCGGTCGCGTAGCCTCCTCCACCAGCTCCAGGATGTGCCGGTAGCGCTGCCCGGTCGCCCGCGACATCCCGAGCTCGCAGGTACGGTTGGCCGACGCGTAGGCGGTCACGGTCCCGGCTGCCGCCGCCTCCGCCGCGAGCACGCCGACCTCGGCCGCCTCGCGCTCGGTCGCGGAGGCCGTCAGCTCGGGATGCAGCAGCCCGCGATCGCCCGCGAACGCGCAGCACCCCGCGTCGATCGGCACCGTCACGTCGGCGGCGACGGCCTCGGCGACGCGCCGCAGTGCGCCGTCGACGCCCAGACGCTGGGTCGAGCAGGTGGGGTGCAGCACCAGCGACGGCAGCTCGTCCACCACGTCGAGGCCCGGCAGGAGGGTCGTCGCAGCGAAGTCCACGGAGTCCACGAACCGAAGCCGGTCGTAGTCGCCGCCGGCCTTCACGGCCGCGTCGCGCAGCGCCTCCAGGCCCTCGGTACAGGATGCCGCGTCGCAGACGACGGGCAGCTCGCCGCCGCGGGAGGCCGCGAGCAGCGCGGGCAGCACGCGCTCGGACATGCGCTCGTGACCGTCGTGGAACCCCTTCGACTTCCAGGGGGTGCCGCAGCACATCGAGGAGATGCCGTCCGGCACGGTCACCTCGACACCGGCACGCTCGCACAGGGCGAGGAAGGCGGACGTCGAGCCCATCCCGTCGCCCTCGGCGCCGAACATGGTGCCGATGCAGGCGGCGAAGAACACCGCCTGCGGTTCGGCGGACGCCCGCGGCGAACGGCGCTTGCCGCCGCGCGGGAGACCGGCCTCGTACCGCGGCACGGTGTCCGCACCGAGGATCGCCCGGCCGACGTCGGTCGCCGCACGCACCAGCGGCACGGGCAGTGCCTCTGCGATGGTGAGCGCCACGCCGCCGGCGCGACTGACCGGCCCCCAGGCCGCGGCCGCCGCGTCCCAGGTGCCGGAGGCGACGCGCGACGCGGACTCCCCGCGCAGGCGTCGCACCAGGTCGCCGGTGTTGATGTTGACCGGGCACGCCGTCTGGCACATCCCGTCAACCGCGCAGGTCTGCACGCCCGCGTAGTCGTAGTCGTTGCGGAGCTCCGCGGCGAGCGCATCGTCGCCGGCGAGCTCGGCCGCGCGCAGCTCCCGCCGCAGCACGATGCGCTGGCGCGGGGTGAGGGTGAGGTCGCGCGAGGGGCACGCCGGCTCGCAGTAGCCGCATTCGACGCAGCGGTCGACCTCCTCCTCGACGGCCGGTGCCGTCTTGAGGTCGCGCAGATACGAGTCGGGGTCGTCGCTGAGCAGCACTCCGGGGTTGAGGATGCCGTGCGGGTCGAAGAGGCGCTTGACCTCCCGCATCACCGCGTACAGCTCGTCGCCGTACTGGCGGCGGACGAACGGCGCCATGATGCGGCCCGTTCCGTGCTCGGCCTTGAGCGAGCCGCCGAGCCCCAGGATCAGCTCGACCATGTCGTCGGTGAACGCCCGGTACCGGTCGACCCCGGTCTGCTCGCCCAGCCGCTCGCTGAGCATGAAGTGGATGTTGCCGTCTTTCGCGTGGCCGAAGATCACGCTGTCCTCGTAGCCGTGCGCGGCGAACAGGTCGCGCAGGCCGGCGCAGGCGTCGAGGAGGGTCGGCACGGGCACCACGACATCCTCCAGGAGGGCCGTCGTGCCGGGCGCCCGGGCCTCGGCGACCGTCGTGTAGAGCCCCTTGCGGATGTGCCAGAGCGCGGCGCGCTCGCCCGGGTCGGTCGTGAAGCGCAGCGGGAGGCTGAGCGGCAGGGCGTCGAAGACCGGCGCCGCGTCGGCGCGAGCACCCTCGGCGGCCCGCGCGTCGGGGCCGTGGAACTCGATCAGGAATGCGGCGTGGTCGTCGATCTCCAGCTCGCGCAGCTCGGCGGGCGCGTCGTCGGCGCCGGCCGCCAGCCGCAGCGAGGTGGAGTCCATGAGCTCCACGGTCGCGGCGCCGGT
The DNA here is from genome assembly GCF_042883605.1 of Leifsonia sp. NPDC058194. Taxonomy (NCBI): domain Bacteria; kingdom Bacillati; phylum Actinomycetota; class Actinomycetes; order Micrococcales; family Microbacteriaceae; genus Leifsonia; species Leifsonia sp. NPDC058194. The sequence goes on from NZ_JBHVVL010000007.1 coordinate 146,737, forward strand.
GGCGACGATCGCCGGGAGCGCCGCCGTCGCCTCCCGCAGCGTCGCGAAGACGGCGAGTGCGGTCGTCGCGGCCGGCTGGAGGGTGACGGTGCGGAACACCGCCTCGGCCACGAAGCCGAGGGTGCCCTCGCTGCCGATGATGAGGTGGGTCAGGATGTCCACCGCGATGTCGAAGTCGAGGAAGGCGTTGATCCCGTAGCCCATGGTGTTCTTCATGGCGAAGAAGCGCTCGATCGTCGCCACCGACTCCGGGTCGGCGCGCACGCGATCGCGCAGTGCGAGCAGCCCGGCGTGCAGCTCCGGCTCGGCGGCGCGCAGGCGCTCATCGGCGTCGGCGAGGGAGGTGTCGAGCACCGTCCCGCTCGGCAGCACCACGACGAGTGACTCCAGGGTGCGGTAGGTGTTCTGCTCGATGCCGCAGGCCATGCCGCTCGAGTTGTTCGCCACGACCCCGCCGATCGTGCAGGCGATCTCGCTCGCCGGGTCGGGCCCGAGCTTGCGCCCGTGCCGGGCGAGGCGGCCGTTCACCTGGCGGACGGTCATACCGGGCTGCACCCGCACGCGTGCGCCGCCGTCGAGCACGTCGGCCGTGCGGAACGCGTGGCGCGTGTCGGCGAGGACGCCGGCCGTCACGCCCTGGCCGGACAGGCTGGTGCCACCCGAGCGGAAGGTCACCGGCAGACCGCGATCGCGGGCGGAGACCAGGAGGTCGGCGACCTCCTGGGCCGTGCCCGGGCGGGCGACCTCCGCGGGGACGAGCAGGTAGTGCGACGCATCGTGCGCGGCCGCGTGGCGGTCGATGGCTTTGGTGGAGACGGGCACGGTGGAGCCGGGCGCGGTGGAGGCGGTCACGGGCGGGCTCCTGCGGTGTCGATGGTGAGATAGGGCGGGTGACCGCCGTCGGGCAGGCCGTCCGCATCGGCGAGCAGGAGCGCGCCGTCGAGCGGGCGCACCGCCGGAGTCAGCAGTTCGACGCCCGGAGCCATCTGAGCGAGACGTTCGCGCAGCGGGTCGAGCAGCAGCGCACCGACACCGGTCACGCCGCCGATCACGGCGAGCCTGCGCGGGACGGGCGCGGCGAGCAGCGCCCCGGCCGTCGCGGCGAGCGCCTCGGCGGCGTCGTGCCAGATCCTGAGCGCGACCGCATCCCCCTCCCGGGCGGCGTCGGCCACCGCGGGAGCGAAGGAGGCGAGGACACCCGCGCGGTCATCCCGGGTGTACAGACGCGACGGGAGGCTCTCGGCCGGCCCGAGCAGGCGTTCGGCGGCCGCCAGCAGCACGGGCGATCCACCGGGGCGGCCGTCGTGCTGGCGCACCGCAGCGCGTAAGCCGGCGAGGCCGAGCCACGCGCCGCCCCCCTCATCGCCGAGGAGGTGACCCCAGCCGTCCGCCCGGCGCCAGACATCGTGGAAGTCCGTCGCGAGCCCGACCACGCCCGTCCCGACCGCGAGCACGGCGCCGCCGTCGAGGCCGAGGGCGGCCGCGGCGGCCGTCACGGCGTCAGAGGCGAGCAGGATGCGCGCGCGCGGCCAACGTCGGCGCAGCTCGGCGAGCACGGCGGCGGGCGGGGTCAGGCCGAGCAGTCCGCTCATTCCGACCGAGACCGTAGTGACGGCGGCGACACCATCCGTCGGCAGCCCGGCGAGCAGGTCGTCAAGGAGGGGCGCGACGCGGATCCCGTCGGGGCCGACGCTGACGCCGGGACCGGTCGCCGGTTCCACCCCCGTGAGCGCCGCGCGCGAGCCGGTCCCGCCGATGTCGATCGCGAGCACGCTCACGCTCCGGTCACCCCGTCGATCCCTCGGCGCACGGCCGCCTCCTTCGTCGCCCTGCCGGTCCGCTCGAACCGACAGGAAACACCATGACGTAAATTTACCGCCGATTCAATTCAAAGGAATATCGTTTACATGCCGCGACTCCTCCCGAGCCGGCGGAGAGGATGCGATGAACGTGGACGCCGTCGCCCGGATCACGCAGGCCCTGCCGGGGCTGCGGCCGTCGGAGCAGCGGGTCGGCCGGCTGATCCTGGCCGAACCGGTCGCGGTCGTCGACCTCCCGATCACGGGTCTCGCCGAGCGCTGCGCGGTGTCTGTCGCCACGGTCGTCCGGTTCTGCCAGGCCGTGGGGTACGCCGGCTACGGCGCCCTGCGGCTCGACCTCGCCTCGACCCGCGGGCGCGAGGAGGTGTCACTCGACCGGTTCGGCGTCGCCGACGCCGAGATCTCCCCCGACGACGACGGCCGCGACGTCCTCGCCAAGATCGCCTACCACGAGGCGCGCGCCATCGAGTCGACGGCGTCGAGCATCGACGTGCCGACTCTGGATGCGGTCGCCGCCGCGGTGGTCGCCGCCGACCGTGTCGAGATCTACGGCGCCGCCTCCAGCAGCCTCGCCGCCATCGACCTGCAGCAGAAGCTGCATCGGATCGGTGTCATCGCGTTCAACACCAGCGACATCCACCTCGCCCTCACCGGCGCCGCGCTGCTCTCCGAGCGCTCCGTCTCGATCGGGTTCTCGCACTCGGGGCTGACGCGGGAGGCCGTGGACAGCCTCCGCACGGCGGGTCGCGCAGGTGCGACCACGGTCGCAGTCACCAACTTCCCCGCGTCGCCGATCGCCCAGCACGCCGATCACGTGCTCGTGACGAGCGCGAGCGAGACCCGCTACCGGCCGGGAGCCATGTCGAGCCGGATCGCGCAGCTCGCCGTCGTCGACTTCCTCTTCGTGCGCATCGTGCAACGGTTGGACCCCGACTCCCTCCCCTCGCTCCGGCTCACCTACGAGGCAGTGCAGACCCATCGGCATCCGCACGACGGCGGATGAGCCCCCGCTGAGTCTTCCCTGTGGACCGCGCCCTCGCGCCCCGAGGCCGCCTGCACTGTCTTACGCTCGCATCATGAGCCTCATGGACATCCCCTTCAGCACCATCGACGGCGCTCCGGCGTCGCTGGCCGACTACTCCGGCAAGGTCATCCTGATCGTCAACGTGGCCTCCCGCTGCGGACTCGCGCCGCAGTACGAGAAGCTCGAGAAGCTGCAGGAGACCTACGGCGACCGCGGGTTCACCGTGATCGGGTTCCCGAGCAACCAGTTCCTCCAGGAGCTGAGCTCCACCGACGCCATCAAGGAGTACTGCTCGACCACGTGGGGAGTGACGTTCCCGATGATGGAGAAGGTGCGCGTGAACGGCCGTTCGGCGCACCCGCTCTATGCGGAGCTGACCACCCACCCCGACGATGCGGGCAAGGCCGGCAAGGTCAAGTGGAACTTCGAGAAGTTCGTCGTGACGCCCGACGGTGCCGTGCACCGCTTCCGCCCGACGACCGAGCCCGACGACCCGGCGATCGTCTCGCTGATCGAGCAGACCCTCCCCGCGGCGGCCTGAGCCGGACACCGGAGCCGGACGGGCAGGACCCGGGTCGACGCACGCGTCACGCCCGGCGGAACCACCGCCCGCCCACCCGCTCGGTGAGCCGCCAGCCCGTCGTCGCGGCCACCGCCTGCACGCCCGACAGGGTGCGCTGGGCGATGCGGAGCGCCTCCGGCACGGAATCGGCGACGAAGCGCACGGTCAGCCTCGCTTCGCGGGCGACCACGTCGACGCTCGACGCCTCGACGACGGTGAGTTCGGCGGCGGCGGCGACGGCGGCGGGTTCGACCGCCTGCGGCAGCACGCCGGCGCGCAGGGCGCCGACGGACACGATGACACGGTAGGAAGGCACGGTTACGAGCCTACGGGCGCGACCGGGGTTACCCTCTCACGGGGGGAAAGGAGTGCGTCGATGCACACCAGGACGGACACAGGCACGATCGATCTCTACGGCGTGAGCGGGCTCAGCGAAGACGAGCTCGACGAGCTCGCCGCGGCGCTCGACCGGCGCCGGCACGGCGACATCGCCGAGGGCGAGCACATCGCGGAGACCCTCGGGTCGCTGCTCGCCTCGCGGTCGGAGTCGACCGCCGACGACGAGCACGACCCCGAGGGTCCGACGCTCAGCTCGGAGTGGAGCCGGCTGCAGGCCCTCCGCTCGGATACGGCGGCCGACCTCGCGGCGGTCGAGGCGGCCGGCGAACGGCTCCGTCTCGGCACCTATGGCGTCTGCGCGCACTGCGTCCGGCCGATCGGCCTGGACCGGTTGCGGGCGCGGCCGACCGCCGAGCTCTGCATCTTCTGCGCGACTGCGGCCGAACGCTAGAACGGGCCGGCGCACGCGGCGCCGACCCGTCCCGAAGCGCCGCCCGAGGGCGACGGGTGGATCAGAAGTTGAACTTGTCGATGTTGTCCTTGTTGAACACGTACGGGTCACCGAGGAGCACGGTGTTGTTGTCGCCGACGGTGAACTTGCCGAGCTTGCCCGCCTCGAAGGAGTCGCCCTTCTTGCCGGTGATCGTGCCGTCGATCAGCGCCTTGGCGGTGAAGGCCGCGAGGTAGCCGAGGTCCTCCGGGTTCCAGAGCGCGAACTCGTCGACCGTGCCGTCCTTGACGAACTCCCGCATCTGGTTCGGCGTGCCGAGGCCGGTCAGCTTGACCTTGCCCTTGGCGTCCGAGGTCGAGAGGTAGCGGGCGGCCGCCGCGACGCCGACCGTGGTGGGCGAGATGATGCCCTTCAGGTTCGGGTGCGTCTGCAGCAGCGCGGCGGTCTTGTCGAACGAGGTCTGGTCGTCGTCGTTGCCGTACACGGTGTCGACGAGCTTCACGTTCGGGTGGTCCGCCGCGAGGTCCTTCTTCATCAGGTCGATCCAGGCGTTCTGGTTCGTCGCGTTCGCGGCGGCCGAGAGGATGGCGACCTCGCCGCTGTCCCCGATCTCCTTCGTGATGATGTCGACCTGCACCTTCGCGATGCCCTCGGCGGTCGCCTGGTTGACGAACACGTCGCGGTACTTCGCGTCAGTGTCGGAGTCGAAGGTGACGATCTTCACGCCGGCCGACTTCGCCTGGGTGAGCGCGCTGCCCAGCGCCGTCGGGTCATTGGCCGAGAGCACGATCGCGCCGACCTGCTGCTGGGTCAGCGTGTTGATGTAGCTGACCTGGGCGTCGGCGGTAGCGGTCGAGGGCCCGACCTGGTTGTAGGTGCCGCCGAACGACTTGATCGCGGTCTCGCCGCCCTTGTCGGAGGTGTCGAAGTACGGGTTGCCGAGGTTCTTGGGCAGGAAGGTGATCTTGTAGTTCTTGTCGCCGCCGGAGGTCGAACCCGACCCGGAGCCGGAGGAGCAGGCGGTCAGCGCGAGGGCGACCGCGACGACCCCGGCGCCGACGGTCAGGAGCCGGCGCGAAGCGCGGCGCGTGGTGGAGGGCAACATCATTGTTCCTTTCGATGGTGGTTGCAGTGGTGCGGGAGGGATCAGGTGAGCGTTCTGCGCCGGGTGGCGCGGGAGGCTTTGAACCAGGCGAGCAGGCGCGGCGAGAGCACCGAGACGATCAGCAGGACGCCGGTGATGATGTTGATCGCGTCGGAGCTGACGTTGGCGAGGCGGAGCGCGCTCTGCAGCACGCCGATGAGGAGCACACCGGCGACGACGCCGTGCAGCGCGCCTTTGCCTCCGAAGATGGACACCCCGCCGAGGAGCACGGCGGCGATCACCGAGAGCTCGAGGCCGGTCGCGTTGTCGCCGCGGGCGCTGCCGTAGCGCAGCGTCCAGTAGATGCCCGCCAGTGCCGAGATCAGCCCGGTGAGCATGAACGCGATGAACTTGGTGCGGGCGACGTTCACCCCCGAGAACGCGGCGGTCTCCTTGCTGAGACCGAGCGCGAACAGCCCGCGTCCGTAGGGGGTCGCGTGCAGCACGATCGCGAACACGATGATGAGGACGACCACCAGCACCATGACCACCGGTATCCCGGAGTTCCCGAACCTCATCTGGACGAGGTTCTGCCAGAAGAACGGGAAGTCGGTGATGGCGGTGGTGCCGAGCAGGCCGACCGCGATGCCGCGGAACAAGGCGAGCGTTCCGATCGTGACGGCGAGGGAGGGCAGCCCCACCACGGTGACGAGGAAGCCGTTGACCGCCCCCGCCAGCAGCCCGATCACGAGGCAGGCGACCATCGCCGCCTCGATCGGCCAGCCGGCCTTCGTCAGCACGCCGAGCAGCACGCTGCTCAGACCCAGGGTGCTCGCGACCGACAGGTCGATCTCGCCCGAGACGATCACGAACGTCATCGGCAGGGCGATCATGAGGATGGGCGTCACGTCCAGCAGCAGGAACCCCAGCGTCACCGTGGTGCCGAAGTTGGGCACCACGACGGACGCCACCACGGCGACGACGACGAGTGCGCCGATGACGGCGGTCTCCCGGGTGAGCACCCAGCGCTGCCAGAGCGGCCGGCTGTAGTCCGGATAGGTGCGGGGCGCCGCGGTCGTGGCGGCGGTGTCGATGCCGGTCATGCGGCGACCTCCCTGTCGGCGACGAGGCGGCGCGAGAGCCGCAGGGCGAGGACGCGGTCGAGGACGATGGCGCCGATGATGAGCACGCCGACCACCGCCTGCTGCCAGAAGTCCTGGATGCCGAGGATCGGCAGCGCCCGGTTGATGGTGAGGAGGAGCATCGCGCCCAGCGCCGCCCCGTACACCGAACCGCTGCCGCCGAAGATGGCGACGCCGCCGATGACGGCCGCCCCGACCGCCTGCAGCTCCAGGCCGGTGCCGGTCTGCGAGCTGACGGTGCCGTAGCGGGCGACGAACAGCACACCGGCGAGGCCGGCGAGTGCGCCCGAGAGGATGAACGCCGTGAGCACCCGGCGCGTGACCTTGAGGCCGTAGAGCTCGGCGGCCGCGGGGTCGGACCCGATGGCGTAGAGCTCGCGGCCACCCCTCCGGTTGCGCAGGTACCAGCCGGCGACGAGCAGCACCACCAGGGCGAGGATCGTCAGATACGGGATGCTGAGGAACGATCCCGTGCCGAGGTTCAGGAAGGCGGAGGGGACGTCGGAGGCGTTGATGCGGTTGCTTCCCGCCCAGAGCACGTTGATCCCGCGGTATGCGTAGAGCGTGCCGAGCGTGATCACCAGGGCGGGGACCTTGCCGTAGGCGACGAGCGCCCCGTTCACCAGGCCGAGCAGTCCGCCGGCGAGGGCGCCGATCACGAACACCAGGACGATCGGGATGCCCGGGATGCCCACGAACAGCTGCCCCGTGAGATACGCGGTGAGGCCCACCACGGATCCGACCGACAGGTCCACATTGCGGGTGATGATCACGATCGCCTGTCCGATCGCGACGAGCGCGAGGATCGCCGGGGTCAGGAGCAGGTCGCGCCAGCCGTCCGGGCTGAACAGGAAGCCCGGGTTGATCGCGGTGGTCACCGCGATCACGATGACGAGCGCGGCCAGGATGCCGGTCTCACGGGCACGCGTGAAGGTGCGGAAGGCGCGGCTCGCCGCACCGGGCCCGGCGGGAGCGGGCGTGATGGTCGGGGCGGTCATCGTGCGGCCTCCTCGGACGCGTGCGTTGCGGCGAACATGACGTTCTCGGCGTCGGCGGTCGCCCGGTCGAGATCGGCCGTGATCCGGCCCTCCCGCACCACGAGCACGCGGTCCGCCATGCCGAGCACCTCGGGCAGCTCGGACGAGATCATCAGGATGCCCATCCCGCGCCCGGCCAGCTCGGAGAGCAGCCGGTGCACCTCGGCCTTGGTGCCGACGTCGATGCCGCGGGTGGGCTCGTCGATGATCAGCACGCGCGGCTCGGTCGAGAGCCATTTGCCGAGCACGACCTTCTGCTGGTTGCCTCCGGAGAGCGTGCCCACCAGGGTGTCGAGCGCGTTGGTCTTGAGCTGGAGCCGGCTGGCCCAGACACGGGCGGACGCGTTCTCCGCGGAGTTGCGGATGAGCCCGAGCTTCGACAGCCGGGTGCGGATGGCGAGCGTGGAGTTGCGCGCGACCGACTCCTCCAGGACCAGGCCTTGCTTGCGGCGGTCCTCGGGGACGAGCGCGAGGCCGGCCGCCATCGCCGCCGTCGGGCGGCGCTTCGGGATCGGGCGTCCGGCGAGGCGCACCGTCCCGCTGTCGTAGCCGTCGACGCCGAAGACCGCGCGGGCGATCTCGCTGCGCCCGGCGCCGACCAGGCCGGCGAGGGCGACGATCTCGCCGGAGCGGACCGTGAGGTCGACGTCGGCGAAGACCCCGGCGGAGGTGAGTCCCTCGACCTCCAGCAGCGGCTCGCCGATGGTGGTCTCCTGCTTCGGGAACAGCTCGGTGACGTCGCGTCCGACCATCCGGCGCACGATCTCGTCCTCCGTCACCTCGGTCGTCGGGTCCGACGACACATACGAGCCGTCCCGCATGACGGTGATGGTGTCGCAGAGCGAGAAGACCTCGTCGAAGCGGTGGGAGATGAAGACGATGCCGCGACCCTCGTCGCGCAGGCTCCGGGCGACGGCGAACAGCCGTTCGACCTCGACGCCGGAGAGCGCGGCGGTCGGCTCGTCCATGATGAGCAGCCGGGCGTCGAGCGACACGGCCTTGGCGATCTCGATGATCTGCTGGTCGGCGATCGAGAGCCCCTCGGCCAGCCGATCGGGGTCGATGCGCACGCCGAGGCGCTGGAAGAGCGAGGCGACCTCGTTGCGCATCCGGCGGCGGTCGATGCGACCGAACCGGCCCGTGGGCTGGCGGCCCATGAACACGTTCTCGGTGACGGACAGGTCGGGGAAGAGGGTGGGCTCCTGGTAGATGACCGCCACCCCGGCCTGCTTGGCCTGGGCGGTCGAGGAGAAGTCGACGTCCTCCCCGCGGAGGCGGAACTCCCCCGCGTCGCGGCGGTACAGGCCGGCGACGATCTTGACGAGGGTGGATTTGCCCGCCCCGTTCTCACCGACGAGCGCGTGGATCGAGCCGGACTCGACGCGGATGCTGCCCGACCGCAGCGCGATCACGGCTCCGAACGACTTCACCACCCGCGACAGTTCCAGCACCGGCGGTGCCACTGTCGTGGGGTTGCTGCTGGACACTGCTGCCTCCTCATTGAGGTGAACGGGTTCATGAATCGATTCATGGACGATTCAGCTACACTATATTTGGGGAGGGCGCCTCGGTCAAGCGAGGCCCGTGAACACGAGAACCGGACGAGGAGCAACGATGCAACCGGCCAGTATCCGGGATGTCGCGCAGCATGCGGGCGTCTCCGTCGGCACCGTCTCGAACGTCCTCAACCGCCCCGACGAGGTCTCGGCGGAGCTCGTGGTGCGCGTCACCCGCTCGATCCAGGCGCTCGGCTACGTGCCGAACGACGCGGCCAGGCGCCTCCGCAAAGGCGTCAGCACCATCGTCGGATTCGTCGTGCTCGACGGGCAGAACCCGTTCTTCAACGATGTGGTCCGCGGTGCGGAGGACGAGGCGTCGAAGCACAGCATCGCCATCCTCTACGGCAACACCGACGAAGACGTCGACCGTGAGCGCCTCTACCTCGACCTGTTCGAGGAGCAGCAGGTGCGCGGCGTGCTCATCGCCCCGTTCGGCGATATCCAGCCGCGGCTCGAGCACCTGCGCCAGCGCGGCATCCGTGCCGTGCTCGTCGACCGCTTCGGCGGCAGCAGCCGGTTCAGCTCGGTCTCGGTCGACAGCGTCGCCGGGGGCCGGATGGCGGTCGAGCACCTGATCGACACTGGTCGGCGGCGGCTCGCCTTCGTGGGCGGACCGTTCGAGATCCGGCAGGTGCAGGATCGGCTCGCCGGAGCACGGGTCGCGGCCGAGAACGCCGTCACCCCGGTCGAGCTGGAGGTCGTGGCGACCTCGGCGATGACCGTCGAGCAGGGTGCGGAGGCGGGGGCGCGCATCCTGAGCCGCCCGCGCCACGAACTGCCGGATGCGCTCTTCGCCGCCAACGACCTGATCGCGCTCGGGCTGCTGCAGGCGATCGTCGCCGACGGTCGCGTGGTGGTCCCGGACGACATCGCGATCATCGGGTTCGACGACATCGCTTTCGCCGGCGCTGCGGCCGTGCCCCTCTCGTCGATGCGGCAGCCGCGCTCGATGATCGGGCGCACGGCGCTCCGCATCCTGTTGGAGGAGACGGCGGACGCCGAACTGATCCCCCGGCAGACCGTGTTCCAGCCCGAGCTGGTCGCCCGGCGCTCGACGGCGCCCAAGGCCCGCTGAGCCGACCGACGCGCTGCGCTACCGGACGGACTGGCCCGCCCGATAGACGGCCTCGGTCCGGGACGACGCTCCCACCTTGCGCAGGATGCTCGACACGTGGACGCTCGCCGTCTTGGCGCTGATGAAGAGCCGCTCGCCGATCTGCTTGTTGCTGAGGCCCTGCTCGATCAGCGCGAGCACCTGCTCTTCACGCTCCGTCAGCGGGGCGCCGGGGCCCGACGCTCCCACCGCCGCCCGGACGCCGCGCGGCGCGGTGAGCGCTGCTGCCGCGGACGCGATGAGTCCGTAGCCGAGCGCCTCGGCGATGGCGACGGCTTCAGCGGCGAGCCGGTCGGCTGTCGCGCGATCCCCCGCGGCGATCGCCACCCGCGCCGCTCTGGCGAGGGCGTACGGGTGCAGGTGCGCGGGCGCGAGCGGCGAGCTCGTGGCCGACACGGCACTGCTCCACGCGTCGACGGCGACCGCCCAGGCGTCGGAGGTCTCGGTCGGCGCGGCCGCTGCGTGCACCGTCGCGAGCTCCGCGGTGGTCAGAGCACCCCACACCGGCGCAGTGGGCCAGTCGGCCAGCCGGGCCAGCGCCGCTTCGACGCCGGCCGCCTCGGCACAGAGGTCGAGCGGCTCGCCCGATGGTGCACGGTCGGCCAGGGCACGGTCGGCCAGCGCGCGGTCGGCCAGCGCGCGCGCCGCCGCAGCGATGACCGGGAGGTCCTTGGCCGGGATGGAGCGGTGGTCGTCATCGATGACGACGCGCGCCTCGTCCCACGCGCACCGGGCGTCGCCGCGGGCGAGCGCGACTTCGGCCTCGATGCGTGCGACGCCGAGGAAGGACTGGGCCTCGAGGTCTCCCTGCAGCCGTAGCCCCGACCGCCACCGGCGCAGGAGCGCGTCGGCGCCCTCCACGTCGCCACGCCAGAGCGTCAGCCAGAGTTTCAGATGCTGCAGGTGGGCGCGGAAGCTGGGGGGCGGGTCCAACGCGAGCGCGGGGTCGAGCAGGGCCTCCGCCCGGTCGAGCCGGCCGAGCGCGAGGAGGGGCTCGATCGTGTTGGACGAGAGGATCACTCCCGACGTCCGCTCCACTCCGCGCTCGCGAGCGCGGGCGGCTCCGGCCTCCGCCAGCTCCACCGCGTCGGCGTAGCGGCCGAGCCCGTTGAGGGCGTCGGACGTGTTGACCGCGTGCCGCAGCAGCGCCGCGGTGTCCCCGTCGGCGACGACACGGGCCCGCTCCAGCTCGTCGAGACCGCGCTCGATCTCGCCCGACGCGATGAGCGCGCAGCCTCGGATGTTGTGCGCGATCGAGAGCCGCGGATCGCGGGCGTCCCCGATCTCCTCGATGGCCTGGGTGGTCGTCTCGACGGCCTCGCCGAACCGGGCGGACAGCATCAGCCGGGCCGCGAGCTCGGCCAGCAGCTGCGGACGCAGGGCGTCGTCGGGCGCGACCGAGCCCGGAGGCACGATCGCCAGCGCCTCCCGCAGCAGCTCGATGCCGCCGGGCCGGTTGAGGTTCGTGAGGTACTGCGCCTTGTCGCGCAGCAGGCGTGCATGCCGTGCCGGTTCGAGGCCGGCGGGATCATCCAGTGCGACCGCGACCAGCGCGAGCGCCCGTTCGCTGTCGCCGGCGTTGCGGAGCGCCGACGCCGTTCGCGCCTGCAGATCCACCCGGCTGAGGCCGCTCAGCGCCTCGGCGTCGGGCACCCGCTCCCAGAGTTCGAGTGCACGGTCGCCCATCGCGGCCGCCGTCGCGTACGCGTAGGACCGGCGGGCCTCGTCCATGGCCTCGACGGAGGACGTGAAGGCGCGGCGCAGGTCGTGCGCGGCCATCCAGTGGGTCGAGAGCTGGATGGCGGAGCGCTGGGGCTCGGCCTCCAGCGCCTCGGCGTAGCGGGTGTGGAACCGGGTGCGCTCGCCCGGCAGGAGGTCGGCGTGGACCGCCTCGCGCACCAGGGCGTTGCGGAACGAGTACTCGGTGGTGTCGGCGGCCAGCACATTGGCGACGACCGCCTCGCGCGCGGCGGCGTCGAGCTGTTCGGGCGTGCCGTCGAAGACGGCGGTGAGCAGGTCGTGCTCGACGCACACCCCACCGGCCGACACGATGCGCAGCAGGCGTTGCGCCGGCTCGCTCAGCCGTTCGTAGCGGGCGAGCAGCAGTTCGCGCAGCGTCTCGGGCAGGTCGTCGCCGGTGGCGAGGCCGTCGATGCCGGCGAGCTCCTCGACGAAGAACGGCACGCCCTCGCTGAAGCGGTTGACCTGGTCGACCGTCGCGGCGTCGGGCACGCAGCCGAGCAGCAGCTCGAGCTGGGCCGCGACCTGTGCACGGGTGAGACGCCCGAGCTCCCAGCGGGTGACCCGCCTGGTCCGCTCGAGCTCGGCCAGATAGGCCCGGAGCGGGTGTCCGCGCGACACCTCGTCGCTCCGGTAGCCGAGAAGCACCAGCACCCGCCCGCGCTCGCTCATGCGCACCACGAACCGCAACAGTTCGAGGGTGGAGGTGTCGGCCCAGTGGATGTCGTCGACCGCCAGCACCAGCGGGCGCTCGGCCGAGAGGTTCTCGAGCAGCACGGTGACGAGCTCGTAGAGCCGCTCGGCACCGGCACGCACCGGCACGGAGGTCTCGTCCGCGAGTTCGGGCAGGAGAGCGGAGAGACCGCCCGCCCCCGGGCCGGCCGCCGCCAGCACGGCGTCGACGCCGACCACCTCGATCAGGCGGCGCAGAGCCGCCGCGAAGGGCGCATAGGGGGCTCCATCGCTGCCGAGGTCGACGCAGCGCCCGAGCAGGACGGTGGCGGACCCGGACGCGTGGTCGAGGAACTCGGTGATCAGCCGGGTCTTGCCGATGCCCGCCTCGCCGCCGATGACGACGGCACGCGTTCCGCCGGCGGCGACCGCTTCGAGCTCGTCGCGCAGCGCCGCCAGATCGGACTCCCGCCCGATCATCGTGGGGCTCGACGCCGGTGATCGCATGCCTCCATGCTGGCACGCGCCACCGACATCGGCAGCCCGCCTCCCGGACGTTCTGCGGAGGGCGGAATGCGGCTCACCGGCCGGTGCGCGCGAGCTCGCGTGCGGGCGCCTCCGGGGTGGTCCCGGCGTCCGGCCGCGCCCCCGCGTCGGGCTCGGCGACGACGGCGTCCGCATCGCTCACACGACTAGCGCGACGCGAGCGGTGCACGACCCGGCGGGCCTCGGCGGCCTCGCGCCACCGCACGACGACCCCGCGCTCGCGCACCTGCCGCAGCAGCTCGCGCTCGGCCAGGCGTCGTGCGTCCTCCGCGGCGTTGACCCGTGCGGTCACATACTCTTCGAGCAGTTGCATCGATCCATCCCTCTCGTTCTTTCCGACCACCTCAGACTGCTCGCTAAGGCATCGGGCGAGCATCGGGCAGATGCCCTATTCCGGGCTTCCGCTCGGCGGGGACCGGGTGCAGTCTGGCGGCATGGCAACGATCAACGTGCTGCAACCGCCCTACCGGGTCGGCTACTTCGTGGGCAGCCTCTCCACGCAGTCGATCAACCGCCGCCTCGCGCGCGCCCTCATCCGCCTCGCCCCGACCGAGCTGGAGTTCACCGAGATCCCGATCGGCGGCCTCCCGCTCTACAATCGCGACCTCGACGGCGACTTCCCCGCCTCCGCCCTGGAGTTCAAGGCCGCCATCGCCGCGCAGGAGGCCCTGCTCTTCGTGACCCCGGAGTACAACCGCTCCATTCCCGGGGCGCTCAAGAACGCGATCGACTGGGCGAGCAGGCCGCACGGCGAGAACGTCATCGCGCGCAAGGCGACCGCCGTCATCGGGGCCTCGACCGGTGCGATCGGGACGGCCGTCGCGCAGCAGCAGCTGCGCAGCGTCCTCAGCTTCCTGCAGGCGCCGCAGATGAACGCGCCGGAGGCCTACCTGCAGCTGAAGCCCGGGCTGATCGAGGAGGACGGCACCGTGACGAACGAGGGCACCGAGGCCTTCCTCCGCAGCTTCATGGTCTCGTTCTTCGAGTACATCGAGCGCGTGCTCACGGTCGTGCCGAAGCCCGTGTGACGGGGACGAGTCGGACATCCAGCATGGCGCCCTCCGCCACCGTCGCCGTGAGGTAGGTGCACTCCGGCTGCCGCCGGCGGTCCGTGGGCGAGCCCGGGTTCAGGAGGCGCAGCCCGCCCGGCGACTCCGTGTCCCACGGGATGTGGGAGTGCCCGAAGACCAGCACGTCCGCGTCAGGGAAGTCCCGGTCGGCCCGAGCCTCCCGCCCCGCCGCTGGCCCGGTCTCGTGCACGACTGCGAACCGCAGCCCGCCGAGTTCCACCCGCGCGACCTCGGGCAGTCGCGCGCGCAGCCCGGGCCCGTCGTTGTTGCCCCAGACGCCGACGAGCCGCCGGGAGCGGTCCTCGAGCAGGTCCAGTGTGGCCGTGTCGACCCAGTCGCCGGCGTGCACGACGACGTCGGCCTCCTCGACGGCGGCGAGGACCTGCCCGGGCAGTGCCCTGGCCCGCTTCGGGACGTGGGTGTCGGAGATCAGGAGCAGCTTCATCCCTCCGAACGGTAGGCGACGGGACCGCTCGGGGCTAGCTTCGCGGGTATGGAACTTCGCAACCTCGGAAACAGCGGGACCATGGTCTCGGAACTGGCCCTCGGCACGATGACGTTCGGCGCGGAGGCCGACGAACCGACGTCGTACGCCATCCTGGAGCGCTACCTCGACGGCGGCGGCACGTTCGTCGACACGGCCGACGTCTACAGCTCGGGAGTCTCGGAGTCGATCATCGGACGCTGGCTCGCACAGGGCGGCCGCCGCGACGGGATCGTGCTCGCCACCAAGGGCCGCTTCCCCATGGGTGCCGGCCCGAACGACCTCGGCCTCTCCCGCACCCACCTGCGCCGCGCCCTGGACGACTCCCTGCGCCGCCTCGGCGTCGAGCACATCGACCTCTACCAACTGCACGCGTGGGACGGGCTGACCCCGGTGGAGGAGACCCTGCGCTTCCTCGACGACGCCGTGTCGGCCGGGAAGATCTCGTACTACGGGTTCTCGAACTACCTCGGCTGGCAGCTGACGAAGGCCGCGCGGCTCGCGGCCGAGCACGGCTGGGCGCCGCCGGTCACCCTGCAGCCGCAGTACAACCTCCTGGTCCGCGGCATCGAGCACGAGATCGTGCCCGCCGCGCTCGACGCCGGCCTGGGCCTGCTCCCCTGGTCGCCGCTCGCCGGCGGCTGGCTCAGCGGCAAGTACCGGCGCGACCAGTCGCCGACGGGCGCCACCCGGCTGGCCGAGAACCCCACGCGTGGGATGGAGGCGTGGGATGCGCGCAACGCCGACCCGCGCACGTGGGAGGTCGTGGACGCGGTCGCGAGCGTCGCATCCGAGGTCGGCGCCAGCCCGTCGCAGGTCGCGCTCCGCTGGCTGGCGGACCGCCCTGCCGTCACGTCGGTCATCCTCGGCGCACGGACGGTCGAGCAGCTCGACGACACCCTCGGCGCCGCCGACGTCGTGCTCCCGGACGACCTGCGCCGCGCCCTGGACGACGCGAGCGCGCCACGCGCAGAGGTCTACCCCTACGGCGAGAAGGCGGTGGCGCAGCGGCACCGCAAGCGCGAGGGCGGGCGATAGCAGCAGCCTCGTGCGCCGACTTGTCAACAAGCCGGCGCGACGGTTAGAGTCGGCACGCTCCGCCCCGCGAAAGGACGCCCCGCGCCGATGACCTCCGTCCTACCCGAGATCGAGCGGACGGCTCGCGCCGCGCGCATCGACGAGTCCTGGATCCGCGCCCTGCCCAAGGCCGAGGTGCACGTGCACCTCGAAGGCCACTTCGGGCTGGTCGACCTGCTCGATCTCGCGAAGGCGGCGGGCGAGCCTCTGCCAGGACCGGCGGCCACCCTCTTCGACCTCACGACCCACCACGACTCCGGCGGCGCCGGCGATCTCGGGGCGTTCCTGCGCTTCCTCGACTGGGAGTGCGGGCTCGTGCGAACCGCGGAGCAGGCGGCGCGGCACGCCTACACCTTCGCCGCGCGGCAGACCGCGTCGGGCATCGGCTACACGGACGCGATCATCAACCCGACGCACTGGAGCGCATGGGAGGGACGCATCCCGGCTCTCTTCGACGCACTCGCGGCCGGGATCGACGAGGCGGAGCAGGACGGCCTGGCACCCGTCCGGCTCGCCTACTCGCTGCTCCGCCAGCAGACCGCCGGCGAGGGCCGCGAGGCCGCGGAGTGGCTGGCGACCGCCCGCCCACGGCATGTGGTGGCGCTGTCGATCGACGGCGACGAGCGCGACTCGGGCCGTGTCTCCGCCCGGTTCGCGGACGCGTTCGCGCGCGCCCGGGACGCCGGGCTGCACCGCACCGTCCACGCCGGCGAGTCCAGCGGGCCCGAAGGAGTGCGGGACGCCCTCGACCTCCTGCACGCCGAGCGCATCGACCACGGGATCCGTTCGGCGGAGGACCCGGCGCTCGTGCAGCGACTGGCCGACGAGCAGATCCCGGTCGGGGTGTGCCCGCGCTCGAACATCGTGCTCGGGATCTACGACGACTGGGCGCAGCACCCGCTCCTCACCCTGCGGGACGCGGGTGTGATCGTGACCGTCAACACGGACGACCCCGGACTGCTCGGGACGACGCTCGAGACCGACTGGGCCGTCTGCGCCGAGGCGTTCGGGCTCGATCGCGACGACCTGGCCGGCTTCGCGGTGGCGTCGATCGCGGCCTCGTTCGCCGACGACGACACGAAGCGCCGGATGACGGACGAGCTGGCCGCCGCTCTCGACGCCCGCTAGGTTCGGTGACTGTGACCGACCGAGCGGACGACAGGCGCCTGCACAACGAGCTGTTGCGCGAGGTGCGCGAGGCCGCCGCGGCGAACGCCCCGCTGCCGGGCGAACTGGAGTTGACGGCGCGACTCGGCTGCACCCGGCAGCAGCTGCGCAACGCGCTCGCCGAGCTCGAGCGCCAGGGCATCCTGCGCCGCCGGCAGGGCGCGGCGACGACCGTCGACCACGTCGGGCTGCGGATGAGCGTCCGGCTGGAGGATCAGTTCGAGCACACCGTGCTGCTGTCCCGGATGGGCTACCAGGCGGGCGTCGAGGTGCTGGAGTCCGCGGTCGTCGCGCTGCCGGAGCACATCGCCGCCCTCCTCGACGTGGAGGCCGGGCATCCCGCGCTGCGCAGCGTCAAGCGGTGGCGCGCCGACGGCGAACCCGCCATGCTCGCGTCCGGGTACCTGCTGCTCCCGGACGACACGGAGCGCGACCTGGACGAGTCCGTGTTCACCGCGGTCGCCCAGGCGTGGGGCGAATCCCTGGTGTGGGAGGTCGCGACGCCGGGGGCGGCCGCCCTCGCGGGAGCCGATGCCGAACGGCTCGGCCGGCCCGAGGGGACGCCGGTGCTCACGTTCGAGCTCATCGGCGTCTCGGTCAGCGGACGACGGCTCTTCTACGCCTTCGAGCACCACCTCCCCGAGGTCGTCCGCTACTCCTTCGTGCGCTCCGTGCGCCCGCCGTGGGACGCGCTCTGACCCGCTGATCCGGCGACTGTGGCGTTTCGTTACGGCCGACGTCGCGCTGCCGACGGGCGCCCGTGCACACTTATCGACAAGTTGCACCGCACCCCGTCCGCGACTTCGCCGTTCCGCCACCCCCGAAAGGCCCACCCGCCATGAAGCTGCGCTCCCTGCTCGCCCCGCTCCTCGCCGTGCCCGTCGTCGCCGTGCTCGCCGCCTGCTCCTCCGGCGCCACCGCCGACTCCA
Source organism: Leifsonia sp. NPDC058194 (assembly GCF_042883605.1). NCBI lineage: Bacteria > Bacillati > Actinomycetota > Actinomycetes > Micrococcales > Microbacteriaceae > Leifsonia > Leifsonia sp. NPDC058194. Next base: position 164,554 of record NZ_JBHVVL010000007.1, read on the forward strand.
CCTCCGCCGCCGCGGACAAGCCCAAGGTCGCCGTCGTGCTCGGCGGACTGGCCAACGACGGCGGCTTCAACCAGTACGCCGCCGACGCGGCCCACGCCCTCGAGAAGAAGGGCGAGATCACCGCCCAGATCCGCGAGTCCGTGACCAGCTCGTCCGACGCCGAGGCCGCCTTCCGCCAGTACGCGTCGCAGGGCTACGACCTGATCATCGGCTGGGGCCTCGACTTCAGCAACTCGGTGTTCACCGTCGCGAAGGAGCTGCCGAAGGCGCACTTCGTCGCCACCGGCTCCGCCGACATCCTGGACAAGGCCACGGCCAACGTCGAGACCTGGACCTACGCCAGCGACCAGCAGGGCTACCTGACCGGCTGGGTCGCGGGCAAGACCGGCCTCTCCCCCATCGGCGTCGTCGACGGCCAGCTCGCTCCGTTCAACGAGACCTCGTACAAGGCGCTCTCGGTCGGCCTGAAGGCCGCCAACCCGGCCGCCACCGAGCTCAAGCCGATCTTCACCGGCAGCTGGGAGGACCCGACGCTCGCGAACCAGGCCGCCAAGGCCCAGATCGCGGCGGGCGCCAAGCTGATCGTCACCGGCGCCGAGGGCTACACCTCGGGCGTCCTCTCCGCGGCGAAGGCGGGCGGCATCGCGACCCTCGGCGCCTCCAGCACGTCGTCGTCCGACGCGAAGTCCGTCAACGTCGGCCTGGTGAAGCTCGACTTCACCCCGACCCTCGAGGAGATCGTGGGCCACCTGAAGAAGGGCGACTTCGGAAAGCACAGCTACACCTCCACCATCGCCAACAAGGGCCTGATCTTCGCCGACATCAACGCCGTCGACGCGGCACCCGACCTGCCCACCGACATCGCCGCGCAGGTGGACGAGCTCGCCAAGAAGCTCGCCAGCGGCGAGGTCACCATCCCGGCCATCGGCTGACGACCAGGCAGACCGCAGCCACGCGATGACCACCTCCCTCGCCCTCCTGGGCGCCTCCAAGTCGTACGGAGGCGCCCAGGTGCTGCATGCCGTCGACCTGACCGTGCAGCCCGGCAGCATCCACGCCCTCGTCGGCGAGAACGGCGCGGGCAAGTCCACGGCCCTCAAGATCCTCGCCGGTCTGGAGCAGCCGACCGCGGGCACGGTGACGGTGGACGGCGAGGCCGTGGTCTTCTCCGGGCGCGCCTCGTCGATCCGCCACGGGATCGGTCTCGTGCCGCAGCAGCTCAGCCTGATCCCCGAGCTCACCCTCGCGGAGAACCTCATCCTCGGGCAGCCGGAACGACTCGCCCGGCGCGGTCGCGCCGCCCGGCTGCTGCGGGAGGCCGCGGGCTCGGCGGGGCTCGCCATCGAGCCCGACGTGCGCGTGCGCGAGCTCGGCCTCGCGCAGCGCCAGCTCGGGGAACTCGCCATCGCACTGGCCCAGGGCGCGCGCATCCTGCTCCTCGACGAGCCGACTTCGGCGCTCGGCCCGTTCGAGACCGCCGCCCTCTTCGACCGCGTGCGCTCGCTCGCGTCCGCGGGCTACGCTGTGCTGCTGATCACCCACCGGCTCGACGAGGTGCGTCTCGTCGCCGACACCGTGACCGTGCTGTCGCACGGCCACGTCACCCTCTCCTCCCCCGTCGACGACGTCTCGGACGAAGACCTCGTGCGGGCGATGGTCGGGAGCGTCCCTCCCGTGCCCCGCCGCGAGCACAGCATCGCCGGCGAGGCCCGCCTTCAGCTGCGGGATGCGTCGACCGGCACGCCGGGGACGGGGATCGACCGCATCAGCCTGAGCGTGCGCGGCGGCGAAGTCGTCGGCGTGCTGGGGGTGGCCGGCAACGGGCAGACCGCCCTCGCGGAGGCGGCCGCCGGCATCCTCCGGCTGCGCTCGGGCACGGTGGAGGTCGACGGGGCGCCGGTCGCCGGCCGCCCCGACCGGGCCGCGCAGGCCGGTCTCGCGTACGTGCCAGAGGTCCGCATCGACGCCCTCCTCCCCGATGCGCCGCTGACGCGCTCCGCCGTGCTGCGCACGCTCGGCCTCCACGGGCGCTTCCTGCGCCGCGGCCGCATCGACGCACGTGCCGTGCGCGCGTTCACCTCCGCCCTGCTCGAACGGCACGACGTGCGACCGCGCGACCCCGACCTCCCGGCACGCGCCCTCTCGGGCGGCAACCAGCAGAAGCTCCTGGTCGGCCGGGAGCTGGACGGCGCACCCGCCGTCGCCGTCCTGCACGGGCCCACCCAGGGACTCGACCTGCACGCCAGCGCCGTGATCCGCGGCGAAGTGCGGGCTGCAGCAGCAGCCGGCACCGCGGTGCTGCTGGTCAGTGCCGACACCGACGAGATCCGCGACCTCGCGGACCGCATCCTCATCCTCTCGAAGGGACGCATCGTGGACAGCCTCGACGCCGCCGACTTCGACAGCGCCCGCATCGGGCGCGGCATGGCCGGTCTCGGCGCGGAGGCCGGCGCATGACCGGCCTCGCCGCCTGGCTGCTCCGCCGCCGCGGGCAGCTGATCGCCGCGCTCTACGTCGTGGCCGGCTTCGCCGTCGTACTCGTGCTCGTCGTCGCCACCGGCGGCGACCTCGGAGCCGCCCTCGGCGGGTGGTTCACCGGCGCATTCGGCGACGGCTACAACCTCACCCAGACCCTCTCCAACGCCACCCCGCTCGCGCTGGTCGCGATCGGTGTCTCCGTGGCGCTGCGCGCGGGCGTCGTCACGGTCGGCGCGGAGGGGCAGCTGATCGTCGGCGCGATCCTCTCCACGGTGGTCGCCCTGCTGCTCGGCCCGGACGCCAGCCCCGCCGTCGCCCTGCCGCTCGGCGCCGTGGCGGGCGTCGTGGGCGGCATGCTCTGGGCGCTCCCGGCCGCCGTCGCCAAGATCCGCTGGAACGTCAACGAGATCCTGTTCACCCTGCTCGCCAACTACCTCGCCGTCTCGCTGCTGACGTATCTGCTGCGGACCGCGCTGCGCGATCCGGAGACCAATGCGAGCCCGCAGTCGCCGCCCCTCCCGCTGCCCTCGCAGCTGCCGCAGCTCCCGGTCTCCGGCCGCATCCACGTCGGCATCGTCATCGTCGCGCTGATCCTGGTCGGCGCGTGGTGGTGGTCGCGCACGCGGAACGCGTTCGTGCTCGAGGTCTACGGGTCGCGGCCCGTGCTGGCCGCGCGGCTCGGTCTGACACCGCGGTCCGCCGTGCTCACCGCGCTCCTCGTGTCGGGCGCCGCCGCGGGCCTCGCCGGCTGGATGCAGGTCGCCGGAGTGACCCAGCGCCTCGAGCCGTCCGTCTCGGGAGGGATCGGCTTCGCGGGCCTCGCCGTCGCCGTGCTCGGGCGGGGCAACCCGATCGGCATCGCGATCGCCGCCATCGTCTACGCCGCCCTGGGCACCGGAGCCGCAGGCGTCCAGATCGCCACCGGCACGACCCCCACCGCCATCGGCACCGTCACCCAGGGCATCCTGCTGCTGACCGCCGCCCTCGCCCTGGCGGCCCTCCAGCTCAGCCGCCGGGAGAAGGCCGACACGATCGCGGCGAAGACGGAGGTCGCGGCATGAGCCCGATCGACTTCTGGACCGTCGTCCTCGCCGGCGCCCTGGCCCTCTGCGCGCCCATCGTCATCGCCGGACTCGGCGAGATCTTCCTCGAGCGCACCGGCGGGTTCAACGTCGGCATCGAGGGCATGATGCTCGTCGGCGCGGTCTTCGGTGTGCTCGGATCGCACCTCGGCGGCGTCTGGACCGGTGTGCTCGCCGGCATCCTCTCCGGGCTCCTCCTCGGTGCACTGATGGGCGTCGCCTCCGCGATCGCCAAAGCCGACATCGTCATCGTCGGCATCGCGATCGGGCTGCTCGGCGCCGGGCTCAGCGTCTTCCTCTACCAGGCGGTCAACCCGGCGGGCGCGACGAACCAGACCGTGCAGACGCAGCCTCCGCTGCACCTCCCCCTGCTCGAGGCCGTCCCGGTGATCGGCCCCGGCCTCGCGCAGGCCGGCGTCTTCTTCTACCTCTCCATCGTGCTCGTCGTCCTCGCCTGGCTCGTGCTCGACCACACCCGCTTCGGGCTGCGGCTGCGCGCGGTCGGCGACGACGAAGGGGTGGCCCGCACCCGCGGCATCTCGCCGGTGCGGTTCCGCCTCGGCGCCGCCGTGATCGCGGGAGGCTTCGCCGGACTCGCCGGAGCCACCGTCCCCCTGGCGAGCATCGGGACGTTCTCCCCCGGCATGACCGGAGGCGCCGGCTTCGTCGCCCTCGCCGTCGTGATCATCGGCCGTCGCACCCCGTTCGGCCTGATCGCCGGCGCGCTGCTCTTCTCGTTCTTCAACTCGCTCGCGCTGCTCGCGCAGACCCAGAGTCTGGGTCTGCCGGTCGAGCTGTTCCAGGCGCTCCCGTACCTGGCGACCCTCGTCGTGCTCTGCGTGGTCTCCCGCCGCGTCTGGCGGCGGAGCCGCGTCGTCCACCGGGACTCCGCCCCCGCGGCCCCCGCTGTCCCCGCACCGCCGACCCCCGAAACCGCCCCCGAGCCCGAAGGAGCCCGATGACCGCCCCGACCAGCCTGCACGACATCCCCGACGCCGAGCGCGCCCTGCTCGAGAGGGTCGGCGCGCTCGCCGCCGGCTTCGAGACCGAGGCCGCCGGGCACGACGAGCGCGCGGAGATCGCGGTCGGCAGCCTCACCGCGCTGCACGCGGCGGGCCTCAGCCGCGCGACGCTCCCGGAGCATCTCGGCGGCGACGGTCTCAGCTATCAGGCCTTCGGCGAAGTCGTGCGCGTGCTCGCCGCCGCCGACCCGTCGATCGCCACCATCGTGACGATGCACACCGGCGCGGGGGTCGGACTCGCCGAGCTCACCCGCGAGAAGAAGGGCTCCTTCTTCGCCGACGAGTTCCTCGCCGGCAAGCGCTTCGCCAACGCGCTCTCGGAGCCGACCAGCGGCAACCGCTTCCTCAACCCCCAGCAGGCGGCTCGGCCGACCGAGGGCGGCTGGCTGCTCGACGGCGCCAAGCGGTTCGTCTCCGGCAGCGAGATCGCCGACTACCTGCTCGTCAACGCGCTCGTCGACGACGCCCCCACCTTCTTCGCCGTGATCCCCGACGAGACCGTCTCGATCATCCCGATCTGGGACACGCTCGGGCTGCGCGCGACCCGGAGCCAGCTCCTGTCGTTCAGCGACACCCTCCTGAGCGAGGAGCACCGCGGCCGCGCGCCCGGGCCGGGCGACTTCGCCGCGGTGCCGGCCGGCCTCCCCGCGATCTCGCTCGGCATCGCCGACGCGGCCCTCGCCGCGCTCGTCGATCACGCCAAGAACCGGTCCATCCTCGGCAAGCCGCTCTCGCACCAGCAGTGGATCCAGCACGAGGTGGCCGACGCGCAGTCGCGGCTCGAGGCGGTGCACGCCTTCTTCCAGCGCACGCTCGCCGAGGCGGACGCGGGGCGGCCCGAGTTCTTCCCGAACCTGTCGCGCTCGAAGTACCTGGCGAACAAGATCGCGGTGGAGGTCGCACAACTCGGCGTGCGCGTCGGCGGCGCCTCCGGCTACCTGAAGCAGTCGCCCATCCAGCGCCACCTGCGCAACGCCCAGGCCGGCCAGCTCATGGCGTACTCGACCGAGGTGCTCGCCGGCGAGATCGGCAAAGAGGTGCTGGGCGTCGTCGAGACCCCCGCGGAGAACGAGCAGGTGGCCTGACCATGACCGACCGTCAGCGGATGATCTTCAACGCCTTCAACATCTTCTCCGTCTCGCACCACGACCAGGGGATGTGGGCGTGGCCGGGCAGCAAGCAGCTCGACTACAACTCGGTCGACTACTGGGCCGACATCGCCCGTCTGCTGGAGCGGGGCCGCTTCGACACCCTGTTCTTCGCCGACGTGCTCGCGCCGTACGAGGCCTTCGAGAACTCGCGGGAGCGCGCCGTCTACAGCGGCATGCAGTTCCCGATCAACGACCCCGGCGAGCTCATCCCGGCGCTGGCCTACGCGACCGAGAACCTCGGCTTCGTGCTCACCCAGAACATCCTGCAGGAGCCGCCGTACGCGTTCGCCCGCAAGATGTCGACGCTCGACCACCTGACGCGCGGCCGCATCGCGTGGAACATCGTCACGACGTTCCTGCCCGGCGCCGGCCGCAACCTCGGCCTCGCCGGCCTGCCCGAGCACGAGGACCGCTATGCCCGCGCCGACGACTTCGTCGACGTGGTCTACAAGCTGTGGGAGGCCAGCTGGGAGGATGACGCCGTCGTGCGCGACCTCGTGCGCAAGCAGTACTCCGACCCGGCGAAGGTGCACGAGATCAACCACGTCGGCCCGTTCTACGACGTGGTCGGCCCGCACCTCACCGAGCCGTCCCCCCAGCGCACCCCGTTCCTGATCCAGGCCGGGGTCTCGCCGCGCGGCCGCGACTTCGCGGGCCGCAACGCCGAAGGGCTGTTCATCAACGCGCTCAGCCCGGCGGAGGCCGCACCCGTCGTCGCCGACGTGCGCGCCGCCGCCGTGCGCCATGGGCGGCGGGCGCAGGATGTCAAGCTGTTCGGCATCCTGGGCTTCGTCGTCGGCAGCACCGAGGAGGAGGCGAAGCGGCTCCACGAAGAGATCACCGACTTCCAGAGCATCGACGCCAACCTCGCCAAGCAGAGCGTGTTCCTCGGCTACGACTTCGGACAGCTCGACCCGAAGGAGCCGATCAGCGAGATCGCGAAACGGCCTGAGGGCCAGGAGGGCATCGTCGGCAAGCTCATCGGGATGTCCCCGCGACCGGACTACACGATCGGCGAGCTCGTCCGCTGGTTCGGCAACCTGCGCGTCGTCGGCACTCCCGAGCAGATCGCGGACCACGTCGAGGCCTGGCAGGACGCCGGAGTCGACGGGATGAACGTGCAGTACGTCGTCTCCCCGGGCTCGTTCGAGGACTTCGTCGACCACGTGACGCCCGAACTCCAGCGCCGCGGGATCATGCAGTCCGAGTATCGCGAGGGCACTCTGCGCGAGAAGATCTTCGGCAACGGGCCGTACCTGCCCGACGAGCACCGCGCCCGCGGCTTCCGTCGCGCCGCCTTCGGCGCCTGACCCGTCACGATGTGGAGGTGGTGAGCAGGATCCGAGAAGCGGCGCGCGCTCGGATGCGGGAGGCTGGGCTCACCAGAGACCACAGGAGGAACGCCATGAGCCCCGCACAGTCCGACGACGACGGCTTCACCGCCGAGGAGCGCGCCGCCATGAAGGAGCGCGCCCAGGAGATCAAGGCCAAGCGCGCGTCGAAGAAGCTCTCGAAAGAGGAGCAGGCCGCCGCCGATGCGGCCGAGGTCCAGGCGAAGATCGCCGAGATGACGCCGGAAGAGCAGGTCATCGCCCGCCGCTTCCACGATCTCGTCGCCGAGTACGCGCCCTCGCTCGTACCGAAGACCTGGTACGGGATGCCGGCCTACGCCAAGGGCGGCAGGAACATCGTCTTCTTCCAGCCCGCCACGAAGTTCAAGGCACGCTACTCGACCATCGGCTTCAACGATCCGGCGCAGCTGGACGAGGGCACCATGTGGGCGACGGCGTTCGCCGTCGTCGAGCTGACACCGGCCGACGAGAAGATCATCGCCGCCCTGTTGGAGAAAGCGGCGGGCTGAGCCTCAGTCCTGCGGCGGCACGCTGAGGAGCCCGTCGACCAGCATCCCGCGCACCGCCGGGAGCAGGTCGGCGCGCAGGGCGTCCTCGTCGACCTCCAGCAGCTGGGCGAGCGCACCGACGATCGCGGCGACGCTGAGTTCCCCGTCGCTCGCGCCGACGAGGGCGGCGAGGCCGGTGTCGGCGGAGACGGTGCGGCCGAACCCGCCGCCCTGGCGCAGTAGGATCGCGGTCGGAGCATCCGACCCCGGCCAGAGGTGGCGCTCCTCCGTGACGTCGCCGGCGACGGAGAGGCGGAGGGTCCCGAGGGTGTCGTCGTCGAGCGCGGTCTGCAGGTCGTGAGCAGCGAGCGCCGCATCGAGAGCGACGCCCAGCCCGGCCTCGATCGCCCCGAGCGAGCCGTGGATGCGCTCGAACCGCCGCAGCGTCGGAACGCCCTCGGCCCGGCGCAGCAGCAGGTAGCCGAAGCCGACCTGCCGCACGCCGCGCGCCTCGAAGTCGTCGAGCCACGCGCCGAGCAGCTCGTCGAACGCCGGGGTGCCCGGACGGGTCCCGCCGTCGCGGATCCAGGTCTCCGCGTAGCCGGGGGCGTCCTCGGTGTCGCGCTCGATCACCCAGGCGTCGAGCGGCGTCGCCGAACCGTCGATCCAGCCGCGCACCCGGTCGAGGGCGTCGGCGTAGCCGTGGTACTCCCAGTTGCCCAGCAGCTGGGCGACGCCTCCGGGCTCCAGGTGCTCGCCGCATCCGGCGACGAACGCCTCGACGAGCGCGTCGCCGACCATCCCGCCGTCGCGGTACTCGTAGGCCGGCACCCCGTCGACGCGCGGGGTGATCACGAACGGCGGATTGGACACGATGTGGTCGAACCGCTCCCCGGCGACGGGCTCGAACATGCTGCCCAGCCGGAACTCGATGCCGTCCACCCCGTTGAGCTCGGCGTTCAGCGCGGCGAGCTTGAGGGCACGCGGCGAGATGTCGGTCGCGACGACCCGGTCGGCGTGGCGGCGCGCGTGGAGCGCTTGGATGCCGCACCCCGTCCCGAGGTCGAGCGCCCAGCGCGCGGGCCGCTGCAGCATGAGCCCGCTGAGCGTCATGGAGGCGCCTCCCACCCCGAGCACGTGGTCCTCCGGCAGCGCGTGGCCGAGCGCCAGCTCGCCGAGGTCCGACACGATCCACCATTCGGCCGGCCCGAGGGCGTCGACGAACGCGTACGGGCGCAGGTCGACCGCCGGAGCGACGACGCCGCCTTCGCGGCGCAGCAGGCCGAGAGCCGCCGCGCCGTCGGTCCCGAGGGCGGGCAGAGCCGATCGCGCCGCGTCGGCGGGCACGGCGCGACCGAGCACGAACAGGCGCGCGAGCGTCGAGAGCGCCGACTCCTGCAGCCGGCCGAGTGCGCGTTCGGCGGGCACGCGCTGACCGCGATGCAACGCCTCCGCAGCCTCCTCGCCCCAGAGGTCGGTCAGAGCCGCGACGGCGAATCCCGCCCCGGTCAGGTCGGATCGGAGTGCGGCGATGGATGCGGCGCGGTCGGCGGGTGAGCTCACCGGACCATTCAAGCAGGGAGCAGAATGGGCGTGTGATCCGCAGACGAGCGATCGTGACCGGGATGGTGCAGGGCGTGGGCTTCCGCTGGGCGACACGCGAGCAGGCGCAGGCCCTGGGCGTCGCCGGCTGGGCGCGCAACCGCGCCGACGGCAGTGTCGAGGTGGAGGTCGAGGGCGATGCCGACGCGATCGACCGGATGCTCGCGTGGCTGCGGCAGGGCCCTCCCGGCTCCGAGGTGCACGCGCTCGACGTGAGCGACGCGGCCCCCGACGGAGACGACGGCTTCCGCATCCGCCAGACGACCTGACTGCCTCACGCGCACCGGGCGCGCGGGGCGCGCCCGGACTGCGGCCTCCCGGGACGTCTGCGGTAGCGACTGCGCCGCCCCGGGACGTCCGCGGTGCGGCGACGCGGCGCAAACGTCCCGCGACGCGGCACACGGCGTGTGGTTCGGACCGCGCCGCCGCACGCGCGGGAGCGCGGCACTGTGCAGCGGGGCCGGGCGGTGGACAATGGATGCATGACTCGCGCCACCCTGCTGACCCTGACCGCACCGACCGTCTCCGACACGGCCGCGACCCGCGCCGCGGGCGACCCGGGCTTCGCGCTGGCCGACTTCGGCGCCCCGCAGGTGCACATCACCGACCTCGGCATCACGCGCGGAGACGGCGTCTTCGAGACGGTCGCGGTCATCGGCGGCCACCCGCAGGCGCTCGAACCGCACTTGGAGCGGCTCGCGCACTCGGCGGCGCTCCTGGACCTCCCCGCGCCGGATGCGGACGTGTGGCGTGCCGCGGTGCTCGCCGGCGTCGACGACTACCGTTCTCGCAACGGCGGCGACGGAGAGCTGTTCGCCAAGCTCATCCTCACGCGCGGCATCGAGGGCGAGGGCCGGCCCAGCGGCTGGATCTTCGTGGACGAGGGCGAGGACTTCTCCCGCCAGCGCCTGGGTATCCGCGTCGTCACGCTCGACCGTGGCTACCGGCACGATGTCGCCGAGACCTCGCCCTGGCTCCTCGCCGGTGCCAAGACCCTATCGTATGCGACGAACCGGGCGGCCGGACGCGAGGCTGCCCGCCGCGGCGCCGACGACGTCATCTTCCTCAGCTCCGACGGCTACGCGCTGGAGGGGCCGACCTCGAACGTGATCCTGCTCTCCGACGGCGTCGTGCGCACCCCGCAGACCGACCAGGGCATCCTCGCCGGCACCACTCAGGCGGCCGTGTTCGCCTTCTTCGAGGAGCGCGGCTATCCGACCGAGTACCGCCGCATCACCTCCGACGAGCTGCGCGACGCCGACGCCCTGTGGCTGGTGTCGAGCGTGCGGCAGGCCGCCCCGATCACCGCACTCGACGACCGCGACTACCCGGTCGACGCCGAGCTCACGGCCGACCTGAACGCGTACCTCCTCGCCCGCACGGACTGAGCGGCCCGGCCCCCACCCGCGCGGTAGACACGTCGTTACGCCCCGATTCGCGAGCGTCGGCAGCGCCGTCTAGGCTGAACCCACCGTTCCGGCGACGAGGCCGGATCCACCGTCAGCGGAGGGAGGTCGCCCGTGACAGAACACGTACCCCGGAGCATCGAAGTGCTGCGCCAGCAGGCGCGCGATGAGCTCTCCGCGATCATCGAGCACCGCTGCCGCGCGGGCGAGGATCCCTGGCACTTCATCCCGGACCTCCCGAGCGTCGACGAGCAGGTGGTCATCGCGCTGCGCGCCGGCGCCATCGAGGCCTTCGACCTGGGCGAGCAGCAGGCGCGCGCGCACCATCCCGCCGCGGGCCGCGAGATCTTCACCCGGTTCGAGTACGGAGTGCTGCGCCGCATCGCGCTGGAGCATCCCGAGCTGAGCGAGGCCGTGTGGGGCATGCTCGACAAGCTCGAGCGCGCATAGCGGGCGCCGCCGCGAGAACGCTGCCCAGGTCCGGGGCGCTCAGACGACCAGGGCCCCGGGCGTCGTGGCGGGCAGGCGGCAGACGAAGTCGCGGCACAGATACGCGGTGGGCAGGCCGTCGCGCGAGGTGCGGCCCGCGAAGAGCTCGAACCCCTCGGCGGTGAACGCCGCGGCCCCGGGGTCGTCGACGAGTGCGACGACGGCGGCGGGATGGCTGCGGACCGCCCGCAGCAGTCCCTCCGGATCGGCCGGCCCGGACGGATGCGCACCCGCATCCTCCCCCGCCGGGAGCACCGCCACCAGCTGCACGGCGTCGGCGTCGAGGCGGGACATCAGCGCCAGTGCGGCGCCGAAACCGGTCGGGGTGTGCACCGCCTGCCCGGCGACCAGCCGCATCCCTTCGCGCGCCGCGCGCTCGTACCGTCGCTCCCCCGTGAGCAGGAAGAGCGTGTGCGCCGCACCCGCCATCGCGGAGAGCCCGGAGGGGTAGGCGCCCTCGGACGGGTCGACCCGCACGGCCAGGCCGGTGGCGGCGAGCACGGGGTCGCCGCCACCCGGAACCTCGAACGGGCACGCGGGGCCGGCCGATGCCCCCGGCGAGGCGAGGCACAGGTCGACGAGGTCGCGGGCGGCGACCGCCGGCCCGACATCCCCCGATGCGAGCGACAGCTCCAGCAGTCCGGCCGACAGGGCGCCGTAGTCCTCCAGTGTCGCCTCGGCCTCGGAGAGCCGTTCGCCCAGCGACACGCGCAGGAGGGTGCCGTCGGGCCGCCGGTGCCGCTCGAGCAGCAGCGCGGCCGCCTCGTGCGCCGCGACGATCCAGGCGGGCCGGTTCAGGATGCGGGCCGCACGGGCGAGCGCACCGATCGCCAGGCCGTTCCATCCGGTCAGCACCTTCGCGTCGACCGCGGGCGCATCCAGCTGCGCGCGCTCCGCTGCCGGTCGCCGGTAGTACTCGCCCTCGACGCGCGCGCCGTCGATGACGCTCTCGGAGTCCTGCGCCGACGCGAAACCGCCCCCGGTGCGCCGCAGCACGCCGAGGAGGAACGCCGCGATCCCGTCGGCGGTGCGCTCCGCCCAGCCCTCGGACGTCTGCTGCCAGGCCGTCGCGTACGCGTCGAGCAGCAGCGCGTTGTCGTACAGCATGCGTTCGTAGTGCGGTTCGCTCCAGTCGCGCCGGGTCGCGTAGCGGAAGAACCCGCCGTCGACGGGATCGCGCAACGGCGACTCCGCCATCCGCCTCAGCGTCCGGTGGGCGAGCGGCCGCCCCGCCGGCCGGGCGAGCAGGAAGCCGAGCACCGGCGCCACCGGGAACTTCGGCGCCGTCCCGAAGCCGCCGAACAGCTCGTCCTCCGCGTGGGCCAGCAGTCCCACGGCGGCGTCGAGTTCGCCGTCCTGAGGCAGGTCGTGCACCGTGGTCGCGGCCGCGGAGGCCGCGGCGAGCGCCGCCGCGACCCGGCCGGCATCGGTCTCGACCTGGTCGCGGCGCTGCTCCCAAGCCCCGGCGACGGCGTCGAGCACCTGCCGGAAGGAGGCGCGGCCGCCGGTCGGCTCCGGCGGGAAGTAGGTGCCCGCGAAGAACGCGCGGCCGGTCGAGGTGGCGAAGACGGTGAGCGGCCAGCCGAGGTTGTCGGTGAAGGCGCTCGCGGCCGAGAGATAGGCCGCATCCACCTCGGGATGCTCCTCCCTGTCGACCTTGACCGGCACGAACCGTGCGTTGAGCTCGGCGGCGAGCGCGGGGTCCGAGAAGCTCTCACGGGCCATCACATGACACCAGTGGCAGGTCGCGTATCCGATCGAGAGGAGCACGGGGACGTCGCGCCGCCGGGCCTCGGCGAACGCGTCCGCGCCCCACGGCCACCAGTCGACGGGATTGTCCGCGTGCGCACGCAGGTAGGGGCTGATCGCGTCCTGCAGCCGATTCGCCATGGGCACACCTTACGACCGGGTGCCGTGCCCGGGGTGCCTGGTAGCGTTGACGATATGGTTGCAAACGCAAATACTCCGACCCTGACCCTCAACAACGGAACCACCATCCCGCAGCTGGGCTTCGGCGTCTTCAAGGTCGACCCGGCCGAGACGACGCGGATCGTCACGGATGCGCTCGAGGTCGGCTACCGCCACATCGACACCGCCGCGATCTACGGCAACGAGAAGGGTGTGGGCGACGCCCTCGCCGCCTCCGGCATCGCCCGCGACGAGCTGTTCGTCACCACGAAGCTCTGGAACGACCGCCAGACGGACGCGCAGGCCGCATTCGACGAGTCGCTCGACAAGCTCGGCCTCGACTACGTCGACCTGTACCTCATCCACTGGCCGACCCCGCAGAAGGACACCTTCGTCGAGGCGTGGAAGTCCCTCGAGACCATCTACGCGTCGGGTCGCGCGAAGGCGATCGGGGTCTCGAACTTCCTCGTGCCGCACCTGGAGAAGCTGCTCGCGAACACGGACATCGTGCCGGCCGTGAACCAGATCGAGCTGCACCCGGCGCACCAGCAGCCGTCTGTGACGGCCTTCGCGCGCGAGCACGGCATCGAGATCGAGGCCTGGGGCCCGCTCGGCCAGGGCAAGTACCCGCTGTTCGAGCTTCCCGAGGTCGCCGGCGCCGCCGAGGCCCACGGCAAGACCCCGGCCCAGGTCGTCATCCGCTGGCACCTGCAGACCGGCAACATCGTGTTCCCGAAGTCGAACCGCCGCGAGCGGATGGCCGAGAACTTCGACGTCTTCGACTTCGAGCTCACCGCCGCCGAGGTCGCCGCGATCACCGGCCTCGAGCGCGAGGGACGGGTCAGCGCCCACCCCGACGAGGTCAACTGACGCTCGGCGGATAGGCTCTCCCCGTGAGGTTGAGGATCACCACGGTCACCGGCAAGGTCGCCTACATCATCGGCGGCTACGGCCTGCTGCTCGCGTTGAACGTGTTCCTGTTCCAGCGGCTCGTCGATGCGACGCTCGACGTGCTGATCGTGGCCGTCCTCAACCTGCTCTACGTCGGGTTCGGTGTTCGCGTCTTCCGCGGTGCCGGGGAGAACCGTGAGGACCCCCGCTCGTGGTGGCGTGCGACCGCACGGCCCGCCGCCGGTTTCTGGATCGGCGGCGGCCTGGCGGCTGCGGCGTTCGTCTCGTGCGTCGGAGCGCTCGCCAGCCGCCCGGAGAACTCGTTCATCCCGACGGTGGCGTGCGTCTGCTACGCGCTCCTCGCCGCGTTCTACCTGCACTCCTCGGTGCGGCTGCGGACGATGGACACGGCGTCCTGATGCCTCACGGCGCCCAGATACCTCACACTGTCGCGGCGGCCTCGTAGCGCGCGACCAGCTCGCGCTTGAGCACCTTGCCGCTCGGTCCGAGCGGGAGCGCCTCCAGGATCTCCACGCGGCGCGGGAACTTGTACGCGGCGACGTGCTCCTGGGCGAAGGCGACGAGTTCGTCGCCGGTGGTCTCGGTGCCGGGCATCAGGGTGACCGCCGCCATGACCTCTTGGCCGTGGGTGTCGTGCGCGACCCCGAACACGGCGACCATCGCGACCGCGGGATGGGTGGACAGCACCTCCTCCACCTCGCGCGGGTACACGTTGTAGCCGTTGCGGACGATCATGTCCTTCTTGCGGTCGACGATCGTGATGTAGTCGTCGTCGCTCTTGGTGCCGAGGTCGCCGGTGCGGAACCAGCCGTCGACCACGGCCTCCGCGTTCGCTTCGGGCAGGTTGAGGTACCCCTTCATCAGGTTGTGCCCGCGGACGACGATCTCGCCCAGTTCGCCGCGCGGCAGCAGGTGGATGCTGTCGTCGACCTCGGCGTCCGCGATCTCGACGTCCACGCCCCAGATGGGCGTGCCGACGGTCCCGACCCGGGTCGGGCGGCCGCGGTGGTTGAAGGAGGCGACGGGCGAGGTCTCGGTGAGGCCGTAGCCTTCGTGGACGTCGATGCCGTAGACCTCCTTCATCCGCTCGATGACGGCGACGGGGATGGCCGCGCCGCCGCTCATGCCGTAGCGCAGCGGCGGCCGCTCGGGGTTCGTCTTGGCGGCCTCCAGCAGCGCGATGTACATGGTCGGCACGCCGGTCATGATCGTACAGCCGTGCTCGTTGAGCAGCCGCAGCGCCGTGGCGGGGTCGAACTTGGGCACGAGCACGACCGTCGCGCCCGCGCGGAAGCCCATGTTCATCACGCAGGTCTGGCCGAACGTGTGGAAGAGCGGCAGGCAGCCGAGGATCCGGTCGCTCGGCTCGATGTCGAGCGTCCCCGCCAGGAGCACGTTCACCTGCTCGATCAGCGAGAAGTGGCAGCCTTCCGCACCCTTGGGCTTGCCCGTAGTGCCGCTGGTGTACAGGATCGTCGCCGTGTCCAGCGGGTCGCGCGGGACGTAGGTGGTCACGGGGTCGGCCGCTGCGGCCTCCACCTCGAGCCGCGGGAAGGGCAGCTGCTCGGCCATGTCGTCCGGCACCAGCACCGACAGCACCGGGATGCCGGCGAGCGCCGCTCCCTTCGCCCCCTCGCCGAGAAGCGGGGCCGCGCAGACCAGCAGCGCCGCGCCCGAGTCGCGCAGCACGTAGGCGATCTCCTCCGCCTTCAGCAGGGCGTGGATCGGCACGACCGTGGCTCCGAGCGCCAGGGCGCCGTAGTAGACGCGCGGGAAGTCGGGGACGTTCGGGATCATCAGCGCGACCCGGTCGTCCGGGCCGATGCCCCGGTCGCGCAGCGCACCGGCGTAGCGCCGGGTCTGCTCCCACAGGTCGCCGTAGCTGATCTCCGCCCCGTTGAAGATGAGCGCGACGCTCTCGGGGCTGCGGTGCGCCGTCTCGGCGAGGATGCTCGCGACGGACATGGTGGCGAAGCCGTGGGACATGGGGTGGTCTCCTTCATCGTCTTTGACAAGGACCGGGTGAGGGAAACCTACCCCATTCAACCGCCCAGGATGCTGCGAAGTGCCGCTGTGTAGTCTTCGAACGCCCGGCGCCCCGTGGTGGTCAGCGCGAGGTACGTCACGGGCACGCGTCCGCGGTGCGTCTTCTCGACCGCGATGTACCCGGCGTCCTCCAGTTTGCGCAGGTGCGTGGCGAGGTTGCCCGCGGTCAGGTCGAGCAGCTCCTGGAGCCGCGGGAAGGACATGCTGCCGTCGTCGGGGACCGTGGCGAGGGTGGCCGTGATCTTCAGCCGCGCTGCAGCGTGGATGACCGGATCGAGTTCGTCCACGCCCGTCACCGTCGCAGCGAGCGGGCCGTGATGACCGCTCCGGAGCCGAAAACGACGGCGCCCGCGATGGCCATGAGCAGGAGGTTCGGGCCGAGACCGAGGAACGGCGCGATGGAGCCGACGACCAGCAGCGCGAGCCCGAGGACGAGCTGCACGCGGTCGTGCCAGAGCGCGGCGCCGGCGAGGTACAGCGTGCCGCACATCAGGGCGTAGGCGCTCGGGTAGTAGATGCCCGCGAGGTCGTCCGGCATCCCTTGCTGCAGGAGGCCGCCGCCGAGCAGCGCGAACGCCACCGAGCACACCGACCACGAGATGCCGTAGACCGTTCCCGCGAACTGGGACTGCCCGCGCAGGCCGCGGCCGATCCGCGATCCGATCACTCCGGAGGCGACGATGGAGGCCACGATCAGCACACCGAAAACGATGCCGGCGGCGACGGGGTCGAAGACGCCGAGCACGGCGAGGTAGAGGGCGAGGAACCCCACCAGCCAGGCGAACGCCCAGATGGAGTAGAGCCACACGACGGGGAGGCGCAATCCGCGGTCGACGCGCTGCTGCTGACCATCGATGAGGTCGAGCATCTCCCGGGCGTCGCCGGTGCTGTTCTCGTTCATGGTTAACTTTGTAGCACAAAGCACTCTGTGTGCACAACGGGTTTGCGATCGCCGGAACGGATAGACTGGAGGGCTCATGTCTGCGACCTCCGCCCTCCCCCGCATCACGTTCCCGCCCGAGCTGCCGGTCAGTCAGAAGCGGGACGACATCGCGCGCGCCATCCGGGACAACCAGGTCGTGATCGTGGCCGGCGAGACCGGCTCCGGCAAGACCACGCAGCTGCCGAAGATCTGCCTGGAGCTCGGCCGCACCTCCATCGGCCACACCCAGCCCCGACGGATCGCAGCGCGCACGATCGCCGAGCGCATCGCGGAGGAGCTGGGCCAGTCGGTCGGCGAGGTCGTCGGCTATCAGGTGCGGTTCACCGACCGGGTCTCCGCCGACACGCGCATCAAGCTGATGACCGACGGCATCCTGCTCAACGAGATCCACCGCGACCGGCTGCTGCGCAAGTACGACACGATCATCATCGACGAGGCGCACGAGCGCAGCCTCAACATCGACTTCCTGCTCGGGTATCTGCGGGAGCTGCTGCCCAAGCGCCCCGACCTCAAGCTGATCATCACCTCGGCCACCATCGACCCCGAGAGCTTCGCCGCCCATTTCGCCGCGGCCGACGGCTCCCCCGCGCCGATCGTCGAGGTCTCCGGACGCACCTTCCCGGTCGAGGTCCGCTACCGCCCGCTCGTGGCCGAGGCCCTCGACGACGAGGACGATCCGGACCCGGTGCCCGCAGCCGACCGCGACTACCTCCAAGGCATCAACGATGCGCTCGACGAGCTCGCCCGAGAGTCCTCCGGCGACGTGCTCGTCTTCCTCTCGGGAGAGAACGAGATCCGGGATGCCGCCGACGCCATCCGCGGCCGCAACCTGCCCGGCACCGAGGTGCTGCCGCTCTACGGCCGCCTGTCGTCCGCCGAGCAGCACCGCGTCTTCCAGCCGTCGTCGACGCCCGGCATCCGGCGCCGCGTCGTGCTCGCCACCAACGTCGCGGAGACCAGCCTCACGGTCCCGGGGATCAAGTACGTGGTGGATGCGGGAACCGCTCGCATCAGCCGCTACAGCACGCGCGCGAAGGTGCAGCGCCTCCCGATCGAGGCGGTCTCGCAGGCGAGCGCCAACCAACGCTCCGGCCGCTCGGGCCGCACCAGCGACGGGATCGCCATCCGCCTCTACTCGCAGGAGGACTTCGAGAAGCGTCCGGAGTTCACCGAGCCGGAGATCCTGCGCACGAACCTCGCGGCCGTCATCCTGCAGATGATCTCCCTCGGCCTCGGCGACATCGCCGCCTTCCCCTTCCTCACCCCGCCCGACTCGCGCGGCATCAAGGACGGCCTGGACCTGCTGGCCGAACTCGGAGCGATCACCACCGCGCGCGGCGGCGACCCGGCGCTCACGAAGGTGGGACGCTCGCTCTCCCTCCTGCCGATCGACCCGCGCTTCGCACGCATGGTCGTCGAGTCGAAGCGGCACGGCACCTCCCGCGAGGTGATGGCGATCGTCGCCGGCCTCACCATCCAGGACCCGCGCGAACGCCCGGTCGAGAAGCGCGGCAGCGCCGACGAGAAGCACGCCCGCTTCGCCGACCCGACCAGCGACTTCCTCACCCTGCTCAACCTCTGGAACTACCTCGAGGAGCAGCAGAAGGAGCTCTCGTCGAGCGCGTTCCGCCGCCTGTGCAAGGCCGAGTACCTCAACTTCCTGCGCGTGCGCGAATGGCAGGACGTCTACCGGCAGCTGCGCCAGCTGGCCAAACCCCTCGGACTGACGATCGGCGAGGCGTCGGTGAACCCGGACGGCATCCACCGCTCGCTGCTCGCCGGACTGCTCTCGCACATCGGGCTCAAGGACCAGCGCGAGTCGGGCGGCCCCGCCAAGAACCCAGCCAAGGGCGGCCCGCGCACCCGTCAGTCCGAGTACCTCGGCGCCCGCCAGGCCCGCTTCGTGATCTTCCCCGGCTCGACCCTGGCCAAGAAGCAGCCCAACGCCCTGATGAGCGCCGAACTGGTCGAGACCAGCCGGCTGTTCGCCCGGATGAACGCCTCCATCGATCCGGCCTGGGCCGAGCCGATCGCGGGCGACCTGTGCAAGCGGCAGTACAGCGAGCCGCACTGGGAGAAGAGCCAGGGCTCGGTCGTCGCGTACGAGAAGGTGACGCTGTTCGGCGTGCCGATCATCCCGCGGCGGCGCATCCAGTACTCCCGCATCGACGCGCCGCTGTCGCGCGAACTGTTCATCCGCCACGCGCTCGTCGACGGCGAATGGGACTCCCATCAGGCGTTCGACCGCGCCAACCGGAAGCTGCGCGTCGAGCTGCGCGAGCTCGAGGAGCGCACCAGACGCCGCGACATCCTGAACGACGACGAGAGCGTGTTCGAGTTCTACGACCGGCGCATCCCCGCCGAGGTCGTCTCCACCCGCACCTTCGAGGGGTGGTGGAAGAAGGCCAGGAGCGAGACGCCCGACCTGCTCACGATGACGCCGGAGTCGCTGCTCGACGACGAGGCCGCCGAGATCGACGAGGAGGCCTTCCCACCGGTGTGGCGCCAGGGCGACCAGAGTCTGACGCTGCGCTACCGGTTCGAGCCGGGCGCGGAGGACGACGGCGTCACGGTGCAGGTGCCGCTGCCGCTGCTGGCCGGCCTGGTGCCCGACGGATTCGACTGGCAGGTTCCCGGGCTCCGGCACGAGCTCGTCACGGCGCTCATCAAGTCCCTGCCCAAGACGATCCGCCGCCAGGTCGTCCCCGCGGCGGACTGGGCGAAGCGCCTGCTGGGCGAGCTCTCCGCGACCGCGGGCATGCGCGCGCACGAGGGCGAACGACCGGCCGCCTCCCTCGCCGACACGCTTGCCGCGACCATCTCCCGGCTGACCGGCTCCCGCGTGAGCGGCACGGACTTCGACACCGAGCGGCTGCCCGCGCACCTGCGCCCCACCTTCCAGGTGATCGGCGAGCGCGGCCGACCCCTGGCGAGCGGCAAGGACCTCGGCGTCCTCCAGGACCGCCTGCGCTCGCGCGCCCGCGACTCCGTGGCCCGCGTCGCCGAGGCCCGCACGCCGGACGCGATCGAGCGCACCGGACTCACCACCTGGGACCTGGAGGAGCTCCCCCGGTACCTCGACAGCACCCACACCGGCCCGGGCGGATCGACGAACACGATCCGCGCCTATCCCGCGCTGGTCGACGACGGGTCGAGCGTCTCCATCCGGCTGATGAGCACCCCGGCCGACCAGGCGAAGGCGATGCCCGGCGGGGTGCGCCGCCTGCTGCTGCTGAGCATCCCGTCGCCCGTCGCCTATGTGCAGCAGCACCTCACGTCGAACGAGAAGCTCACGCTCGCGGCGAGCCCCTACCCGAACACCAAGGCGACCTTCGACGACTGCCTGCTCGCGGTGATCGACTCCGTGCTCTACCGGATGAAGCCAGACGGCCAGGTCTTCATGCGGGCGGAGTTCGAGGCCGTGCGCGATCGCGTGTCCGGCATCGTGATGGACTCGATGTTCGAGACCGTCGCGCTCGTGACCCGCATCCTCACGGCCGCGCGCGCGGCGGAGAAGGCGATCGGCGGCGCGACCTCCCTGGTGTTCCTCGCCTCGCTCAACGATGCGAAGGCGCAGCTCGCGGGCCTCGTCTACCCGGGCTTCGTCTCGGCGACCGGGCTGGAGCAGTTGCGTCACCTGCCGCGCTATCTCGCGGGCATCGGCCAGCGCGTCCAGGCGCTCCCGGTCAATCCGGGGCGCGACCGCGCGTGGCAGACCCAGGTGGAGACCGCCGTGGCGCTCTACACCGACGCCGGCGGCCGCATCCCGCTCGCGCCGAACAGCCCGCCGAACCTCGTGCACGCCCGGTGGATGCTGGAGGAGTTCCGGGTCTCCCTCTTCGCCCAGTCGCTCGGTACCGCCGAGAGCGTCTCCGTGCAGCGCATCCGCAAGGTCCTCGCCGGCTGACCCTCCGGCGGCGGGAGGCGCGCAGGCGGCTCAGACGCCGAGGTGGAAGCCGCCGTTGGAGTGGAGGAGCTGGCCGTTGATCCAGCCACCGGCGTCCGACAGCAGGAACCGCACGAGGGCGGCGGTGTCCTGCGGGGTGCCGAGACGGCCGAGCGCCGTCTCGGCCGCGAGCGCTGCGGCGAGGTCGGGCGTCATCCACCCGGTGTCGATCGGCCCCGGGTTGATGAGGTTGGCCGTGATCCCCCGCGGTGCCAGCTCGACGGCGGCGGCCTGGACGATGCGGTCGAGGGCGCCCTTGCTGGCACCGTACGGGAGGTTGTGGGCCGTGTGGTCGCTCGTGAGCGCGATGATGCGCCCCGCCCCGTGCGGGCCGTCGTACGCCTCCGCGAACGCCTTGATGAGCAGCCAGCTCGCACGCGTGTTCACCGCGAAGTGCGCGTCGAACGCCTCCACCGAGGTGTCCAGGATGCCGCTGTCGACCGAGTGCGCGTGGCTCAGCACCAGCGCCCGCACCGGGCCCAGCTCATCGCGCACGCGCGCGATCAGGGCGGCGGGCGTCTCCGGGTCGGCGAGATCGGCCTCCACCGGGAGCACACGGGCACCCGAGGCGCGCAGCCGGTCCGCCAGCTCGTCGTGGAACGCGGGCTCGCTGCCGAACGGCATCGTCGCGTCGTAGCCGTCCCAGTACGAGAACGCCACGTCGGAGGCGGTGGCGAGGTCGGCGGCGATCCCGGCGCCGATGCTGCGTGCCCGCCCGACCCCCGTGACCAGCACCACATCGCTCATCCCGCGATGCTATCCGCTCCGGACTTCTGCACGCGACACGCCGTGCGTGAGCGTACAGAAGTCCGGAACGGATGGCGGAGGGTCAGAGCACCTTCGAGAGGAACGCCTGCGTGCGCTGGTGCTGCGGGTTCGCGAGCACCTCGCGCGGGTCGCCGGACTCGACGACGACGCCGCCGTCCATGAAGACCAGCTCGTCCGCGACCTCCCGGGCGAAGCCCATCTCGTGCGTGACGACGACCATCGTCATGCCCGACTGGGCCAGGCCCTTCATCACGTCGAGCACCTCGCCGACGAGCTCGGGGTCGAGCGCCGAGGTGGGCTCGTCGAACAGCATCAGCTTCGGGTCCATCGCGAGCGCACGCGCGATGGCGACCCGCTGCTGCTGGCCGCCGGAGAGCTGCGACGGGTAGTGGTCGCCCTTGTCGCCGAGGCCGACGCGCAGCAGCAGCTCGTTGGCCCGCTCGACGGCTCGCGCCTTCGACAGCCCCTTCACCCGGATGGGCGCCTCGATGATGTTCTCGAGCGCCGTCATGTGCGGGAACAGGTTGAATCGCTGGAACACCATCCCGATCTCACGGCGCTGCTTCGACGCCTCCTTCGGCTTGAGCTCGTAGAGCTTGTCGCCGTGCTGGCGGTACCCGACGACCTGGCCGTCGACCGACAGCCGGCCGGCGTCCACCCGCTCGAGGTGGTTGATGCAGCGCAGGAAGGTGGACTTGCCGGATCCCGACGGACCGATGATGCAGAGCACCTCGCCGGGCTTGACGGACAGCGAGATGCTCTTCAGCACCTCATTGGAGCCGAAGCTCTTCGAGACGCCCTCGGCGAGGACCATCGGCGTCGTGGATGCGGATACGTTCATGTCGGTCATCCCTTGCCTCCGAGGTCATTGCCGTCCGGTGCCCCGGCCGCGGGCAGCGCGCCGGTGGCGAGAGCGGGCTCCCGGTTCTCGGGCCGTCGCATGTTCACGCCGCGCGAGAAGCGCTTCTCGAGGAAGTACTGCCCGACCATCAGGATCGACGTGAAGAGCAGGTACCACAGCGACGCCACAATGAGCAGCGGAACCGGGGTGTACGTGACCGCCGAGATGTCGCGTGCGACGCCGTACAGGTCGGTGGTGAGCGGGATGGCCGCCACCAGCGACGTGGTCTTCAGCATCGAGATGACTTCGTTGCCCGTCGGCGGGATGATGACGCGCATGGCCTGGGGGATCACGATGCGGGTCATCGTCTGCCACCACGACATGCCGAGCGCGGTCGCCGCCTCCTCCTGGCCGCCGTCGACCGACAGCAGCCCGGCGCGCACGATCTCCGCCATGTAAGCGGCCTCGTTCAAGGCCAGACCGATGATGGCGATGATGAACGCGTTCTGCATGAACCCGAGGTCGAAGGAGACGTGGAACTCGGTCCACGGCACCCCGAGCACGAGCTGCGGGTAGATCAGCGAGAAGAGTCCCCAGAACACGAGCTGGACGTAGACCGGCGTCCCGCGGAAGATCCACAGGTACAGCCACGCGATCGACTTGACGACCGGGTTCGGGGAGAGCCGCATCACGGCCAGCACGAGGCCGAGGACGACGCCGATGACCATCGAGTAGACGGTCAGCTGGAGGGTGACCAGCGCGGCCGCGCTGATCCGTCTGTCGAAGACGTACTTGCCGACGTACTCCCAGCCGTACGCGCTGCGCTGCGCGGCATCGACCAGGAACCAGACGAGGACGAGGATGAGCACGACGGCGAAGACGATCCGCCACGGGTGCCTGAGTTTGACGGCTTTGATCGGTTCGGATACCGGGGCGCCGGCCGGCGGCGGGGTCTCCCCCACCGCCGGTCGGCCAGGGTTGCCCTGGGACATGCGTGTCAGCCCTTCGAAGCGGCGTTGACCTCGGCGGTCGTGACGGCGCCGTCGGAGACGCCCCACTTGTCCAGGATCTTGCCGTAGGAGCCGTCGTCGATCAGCGCCTGCACCGTCTTCTGCAGCACCGGCGTCAGAGCCGAGCCCTTGGCGACCGGGAGGCCGTAGGGGGCGACGTCGAAGGTCTTACCGGCCTCCTGGAGCTTGCCGTCGGTCTTCGAGATCGCGTACAGGGTGACGGGCGAGTCGGCGCTGAGGGCGTCGGCCTTGCCGAGGATGACCGCGTTGGTCGCGTCGTCCTGGGTGTCGTAGCGGAGGACCTGGATGGCCGCCTTGCCCGCGTCGGTGCACGCCTTGGACTTGGCGGGGACCTCGTCGGTGTCCTCGTAGGTGGTGGACTGCACGGCGACCTTGAGACCGCAGGCGTTGTCGGGGTCGACGGTCTTGCCCTTGGCCGAGGCCCACAGGATGCCCGCGGAGTAGTAGTTCACGAAGTCGACCTGCTGCTCGCGCTCGGTCGTGTCGGTGAACGACGACATGCCGAAGTCGTCCTTGCCGCCGGTGACCGACGGGATGATGTTGTCGAACTTCGCGATGGCGAACTCGACCTTCACTCCGAGCTTCGCGGCGATGGCGTTGGTCAGGTCGACCTCCCAGCCGACGGGCTGGCCGTTGTCGTCCTTGTACTCGTTCGGCGGGTACGTGTTGTCCATGCCGACGACGAGCTTGCCGGCCGACTTGACCTTCTCGGGCAGCGAGGCGGCGAGGGTGTCGTCCTTCTTGACATCGACGGCGGCGGCGCTCGACGTCGAGGTGCCACTGCTGGAGGGTGTCGAGTTGTCGACGCAGCCGGTGAGGGCCAGCGCTGCGACAGCGGCGAATGCGGCCACCGGGGCCACGGATCGGATACGCATGATGGTGTTGGTCCTTCTTCCTGTGTGCAAGGGGTTGCAGGAGGTATGGGGAGCTTACCCCAGGGCTCGCGTGCAGTCCCCACACTAATTCGCGCGTGAAACGGCGCTTTTCGTGCAGGTTTCGAACAGATTTCGCGTTTCATTGCGTGGAATCCGTTGCGAATGACGATCTGTGACCCCCGGACCGCGCGCGCGGCGACGCTGTCGTAGGGTCGAGGCGTGACCGAACCGAGATCCGACGACGCGCTGGCGCCGTCCCTGGCTCAGACCGCCCGGGTCTTCGTCACCCGCCCGGACGACCCGCTCGCCGCCCCACTCGTCGACGAACTGTCCCGCGAGTACGACGAGCGCTACGGCCTGAACGACGGCATCCCCTCGTCGGTGGAGCTCAGCCGGTACCCGGCGGAGCGCTTCACCGCGGAACAGGGCGGGACCTTCCTGCTCCTGCTCGACGGCGACGGTCGAGCGGTCGCCGGCGGCGCCTTCATGCGGGAGGACCCGGAGACCGTCGAGGTGAAGCGCGTGTGGACGCACTCCGCCCACCGGAGGAAGGGCCTGGCCCGCCGGGTGATGGCCGAGCTGGAGGCCGAGGCGGCACGCCGCGGGGTCCGGTCCATCGTGCTCACCACCGGAGCGCGCCAGCCGGAGGCCGTCGCCCTCTACCTCTCCCTCGGTTACGCCCCGCAGTTCGATCTCGACGACGACTGGGAGGCGGTCTCCTACCTCGCGTTCCGCAAGGATGTCGCCGCGCTCTGAGACCCGATCGCCTCGGCCGCCGCTCTGACGAGGATGCGGGCCGGCGAACCGGAGGCGATCAGCTCGTCCAGGCGCAGCGCGAGCGGACCGGTGACCGCCCCCGCGGGGAACGCCCCGACGACGTGGAGCAGCTCGACGGCGTGGAGCGCCTCCGCAGCGAAGACCTCGGCGGCCAGCGCGAGCGAACGCTGAGCCAGCCGCAGGGCGAGGGGGGCGAGGGAGGCGTGGTCCTCGACGCCCGAGAGCGTCGTGCTGCCCAGCGTGGCCGGCACGGCCAGCTGTTTGAGCTCCGCGGCGGCCGACGCGGCCGAGTACAGCAGCAGACCGGCCACGCGGGTGCGGCCGTCCGCTCTGGCCGGGCCGAGGGCGAGCGAATGGGCGGCGGTGCGCCGCTCGGCTGCCGCCGCCACGTGCGCGATCGCGAGCCGCAGACCTTCGAACGCGAGGGCGAGCGGGAGCGCCTGGAAGTTGCCGCCCGAGACGAGCCTGCCGGAGGCGATGTCGACGACGGGGTTCTCGCTGCGTGCGGCGAGCTCGAGCTCCACCTCCGCGCGGACGCGCTCGACGGCCTCCCGGAGCGCCCCGTGCAGCTGAGGAGCGCTGCGGAACGCGAGCGGATCCTGCACCGTCACGGCGCGGTCGGCGTCGTACAGGACGCTGCCGGCGAGGGCGTCCCGGATCGCGGTCGCCGAACCGATCTGACCGCGGCCGCCTCTCGCCTCGGCCACCACGGCCGTGTACGGGCTGGGGTTTCCCGCAGGCCCGGCGGCCGCCGCCGCCTCCAGCGACAGCGCGACGGCGTGATCGGCCATGACGGTCAGGGACTCCGCTTCCCGAAGCGCGAGCGAACCGACGCCGATGCTGTACGCGTTGGAGCTGAGAGCGGCGAGGGCCTCGTGCGGGGCCGGATCCAGCGGTTCGAGGCCGGCCGCCTGCAAGGCGTCTCGGGCCGCGGTACCGCCGACTGTGCTGTCGGGGACTGTGCCGTCGAGGACCGTGCCGTCGAGGACCGTGCCGTCGAGGACCGTGCCGTCGCCGGTCACCACGGCGATGACCTCCGCCAGCGCCGTCAGATCCGCAGCCCCCACCGATCCGCGTGACGGGATGAACGGGACCACTCCGGCGTTCAGGATGTCCGCATACGCCTGGGCGAGCACCGGGCGCACACCCGCTCCCCCACGCGTGAAGCCCGCGAGCCGCGCGGCGACGACGGCCCGCGCCTCCCGCTCGGATAGCGGATCGCCCACGCCGCCGCGGTGGTTCGCGATCGTCCGGCGCTGGAACGCGGCGAATTCCGCCGGGTCCACGACGTCGTCACGGCCGGCACCCAGTCGGCGGTTCAGGCCGTAGACCGCCTCGCCCGACTCGATCGCCCGCTCGACCACGGCCCGGGAGGCGGCGAGCGTCTCACGGGCACCGGTGGTCAGTTCGACCGGCGCCCCGTCCGCGACGGCCGCGATCTGCTCCGGCCGGGGAGCGTCGGTGCCGAACCGGACGGGGGCGCCGCTCGTCATCAGAAGTCCCGGAGGTTGCTGCGCAGCCCGCCGTCGCCCAGCTCGGTGCGCAGCAGACCGCGGCGGCGCAGGGCCGGTACGAGCGGATCGAGCGTGCGATGGACGTTCGCGGGGTGCACCTGGCCGGTGAAGAGGAAGCCGTCGCCGCCGACGGCCTCGCCCAGCTCGCCCAGATGGTCCGCGATCTCCTCGGCAGTGCCCACGATCGCCAGGCCGTCCTTCTTGGCCCGGGTCTGCAGGATCTCGCGCAGAGTCGAGCCCTCCGGAGCGGAGCGGACGAAGTTGTCCAGCGTCCCCCGGTTGCTGTTCGTGGTGACCTCCGGCAGCGGCGCGTCGAGGTCGAAGGTCTTGAAGTCGACCCCGGTGAGATACGAGATCGACTGCAGCTGCTCGTCGATGGCGGCCTGGGTCAGCTCGGCGCGGGACGCACGCACGGCGGCCGTCTCCTCCGCGTTCGCCGTGACGATCGGCTGCACCACGAACAGGACCTTGATCGCGTCGGCGTCGCGGCCGTTCTCGACCGCGACCGCCCGGATGCTGTCCCGGTACTCCCGCATCCGCTCCGCCGTCGAGGCGAGCGCGAGCACCACGTCCGAGTTCTTGCCCGCGAAGTCACGCCCGCGGCCGGATGCACCGGCCTGCACCATCACGGGCTCCTCGGCAGCCGGCGCCGTGTTCAGCGGGCCGCGCACGCGGAAGAACCGCCCCTCGTGATCGATCGTGTGCACCTTGCGGAAGTCGGCGTAGACGCCGTTCGCGGCGTCCTCGACGATCGCGTCCGGCTCCCAGCTGCGCCAGAGCTTGCGGACCACGTCCACCCACTCGTCGGCCCGGTCGTAGCGCAGATCGTGCTCCACCTGCTTGTCGAGCCCGTAGTTCTGCGCGGCCAGGTCGGAGCCGCTGGTGACCACGTTGAAGCCCAGCCGGCCTCCCGCGAAGTGCTGGAGGGTGCTGAGCAGCCGCGCCGCCGTGAACGGCTCGTAGAAGCTCGCGCTCAGCGTCGGGACGATGCCGAGCCTGCTCGTCGCACCGAGCAGGTACGGGACCAGCGGGAGCGGGTCGTGCTTGGGCACGAAGCGGGCAGCGGCGAGGTTGACCTCAGCACTGCCGCCGTAGGTGTCGGGGACGGCCACGCCGTCCTCGATGATGAACAGATCGAGCCCACTCGCCTCGAACGTGCGTGCGGCGTCCTGGTAGACCGGCGGCTGCCGCCAGTCGTAGCCGATGCCGTACGTCGGGTCGCCCCAGCCCTGCACGCCGAAGCCTGCGCCGAGGAACCAGCCGAAGTGGAGGAGTGCCATGTGTCTCTTTCGTCCGCGTCGTCAGTCGGCGTCGACGCCGGAGGCCTGCAGCCACAGCGGGTCGAACGCCTTCGTCAGATAGTTGATGCCGCCGTCGGGGGCGATCGCCACGATCACCGAACCGGCCGGGGCCTGCTCGGCGACACGCAGGGCCGTCGCCACGGCCAGTCCCGACGAGGGTCCGAGCAGGAGCGCCTCCTCGGCCGCCAGCCGGCGCACCGTACGGTACACCTCTGCGTCTTCGATCGTATGGACCTCGTCCACCACCGCGTGGTCGAACGTCTCGGGCCAGAACCCCCGCGGCCACGCACTGCCGACCCCGTCGACGAGGATGCGGCCTGCCGGCCCGCCTCCGTAGGTCGACCCCGCGGGATTCGCGCCGTAGACGCGCACCGCGCCGTCCGTCGCGTCTTTGAGGAAGCGCCCCGTTCCGCTGACGGTGCCGCCCGTCCCGATCGCGGCGACGAAGTGGGTGACCTGGCCGCCCGTCTGCCGCCAGATCTCCGGACCGGTGCCGCGGTAGTGGGCGTCGGGATTCGCGGTGTTCGCGAACTGCGCGGGACGCCACGCTCCGGGCGTCTCCGCCGCGATCCGATCGGCGACCGCTCGGGGGTTGGCGGGATCGTCCGGCTCGGCCTCCCAGTCGGCCTCGACCAGCCGCGCGCCGTACGCGGCGAGCACCTTGCGCTTCTCATCGGAGATGTCGGCGGCGTGGACGATGACGACGGGATGGCCGGTCAGCCGGCCGATGAGGGCCAGTCCGATGCCCGTGTTGCCGCTCGTCGCCTCGACGATCGTCGCCCCGGGCGCGAGCGCTCCGGAGGCCTCCGCCGAGCGGATCATGTTGAGCGCGATCCTGTCCTTGGACGAGCCGCCCGGATTCCGGCCCTCGAGCTTGACCAGCACGCGCGATCCGAGCCCGCGCGTGAGGGTGTGCAGCTCGACCACGGGCGTGTTGCCGATCAGTGCCGCGACCGAGTCGCACACCTCGACCTCCGGCAGCGCGCCGGGGAGGTCGGAGGGGCGGATGTCGAGCGTGGTCATGGAGGGAGACTAGGCGTTCGGGCTGAGAGGCGCACGCCTGTTGCCGCGTATTACAGCGTGGGGCGCACTGCAGCGGCTGCCGGGTCAAACGGCCGCCGGGTCAAACGGCCGCCGGGTTCAGGCTCCGGTCGCCACCGGCCGGGCCGGATCGTTCGACCACGCGGAGAACGATCCCGGGTACAGCGCAGGCGTCGGCAGCCCTGCCACCTCCATCGCGAGGACGGCGTGCGCCGCGGTGACCCCCGAACCGCAGTACACCGCCACCTCCGCGCCTTTCGTCGCGCCGAGCGCCGCGAAGCGCTCGGCGAGGCGTTCCGCGGGGAGGAGGAGCCCGTCGGCCCCGAGCGACTCGGCGGTGGGGGCGCTCACGGCTCCGGGGATGTGACCGGCGCGGGGATCGACCGGCTCGACCTCGCCGCGGAACCGCTCTCCGGCCCGGGCGTCGAGGAGGACGCCGTCAGCCGGGAGGGCGGCGGCGCGTTCTGCGTCGATGGTGGGGAGGGCGCCGAAGGCGAGCGTCACATCGCCGCGCACGGCGGTGACCGGACCGGCCTCCACCGCGCCGCCGTCCGCCAGCCAGGCGGCGAGTCCGCCATCCAGGACGCGCACGTTCCGCATACTGGCGTGACGGAGCAGCCACCACGCGCGCGCGGCCGAGGTGCCTGAGACGTCGTCGTAGACGACCACCGCGTCGCCGTCGTCCAGGCCCCAGCGGCGCGCCGCCTCCTGGAAGTCGGCGATCCGCGGAAGCGGATGGCGACCGTCGGTCGGCGCGCCGTGCCCGGCGAGCTCCGTGTCGAGGTCGACATATACCGCTCCCGGAATGTGCCCCCGCTCGAACTCCTCGGAGCCGGGAGGACCTCCCAGCTTCCAGCGGACGTCGAGCAGGCGCGGCGGCGTGGAGCCCGCGAGTTCTGCGGCGAGCTCAGAGGCGGAGACGAGGGGACGCATGCTTTCGATTCTCGCATCCGCCGACGACAGCAGGGGCGGTCCGGAAGTCCGGACCGCCCCTGCGGCGTCTGCGTCGCGTGTGCGCGCGTCAGTGTCCCGTGGACGCCTTCGCGTTCGACTCGTACGAGGTGTTGGTCGACTCGAAGAAGTTGACCAGCTCGAGGGTGTCGTTGGCCGTCGCCATCCACTTGGCCGGGTTGGAGACCTTGTACTCGGCCTCGAAGCCCAGCTCCTCCAGGCGGCGGTCCGCGAGGTAGCGGACGTACTGGTTGATGTAGTTGGCGTTCAGGCCCAGGATGCCGCCCGGGAGGAGGTCGCGGTTGTACTCCTCCTCCATCGCGACGGCGTCGAGGATCATCTGGCGGATCTCGTCGGCGAACTCCGGAGTCTGCAGGTCCGGGTTCTCCTCGAGCACCGTGAGGATGAGGTTGATGCCGAACTTGAGGTGCAGCGACTCGTCGCGCACCACCCAGTCGATCAGCGAGCCGAAATTGCGCAGCAGGTTCCGCTGGCGGAACGAGAGCGCGACCATGAAGCCCGAGTAGAACCAGATGCCCTCGAGGATCACGTTGTACGCCACGAGGTTGCGGATGAAGTCCTGCTTGCCCTCGGTCGTCGTGATGTCGAGCGTCTGCTCGGTCATCCGCTTGATGAACTGGACTTCGAACTCCTCCTTGCGGGCCATCGACGGCACGTCGACGTGGGAGTTGTAGGCCTGCTCGCGGTCGATCGGGAACGTCTCGAGCACGTACTCGAACGACATGCAGTGGTTCGCCTCCTCCCACATCTGCTTGGCGAGGTAGAGGTGCGCCTCGGCCGCGTTGATGTAGGGGTAGACGCCGAACGCGAGCGCCTTGTTGACGAGGAGCTCGTTCGGGTTGAAGTAGCTCATCAGGAAGGTGACCGCGTGACGCTCCTCGTCGGTCATCTTCTTGAAGTCGGCGATGTCCTCGCCGAGCTGGATCTCGTTCGGGAACCAGGTGTTCGCGACGGCCTGGTCGTACAGGTCCATCGCCCACTGGTACTTCACCGGCTTGAGCAGCAGGCCCTCTTCGATCCCGGTACCCAGGATGCCCATAGTTCTCTTTCTCCTCTTCAGACTCGACGGGTCGCGCAGTGCGGGACTACTGGCAGGACTCGCACTGCAGGTCGTCCATCGGGTCGACCGGCACGTAGTATTCCTCGATCTTGGTGGCGGTGTTCATTACTTGTCACCCCCCGAGAGTCCTCCGAAACCGAACCCGCGTCGAGCGGGTGCGGCGGGAGCCGGTGCAGCGGCAGGCTCGGCCGTGGCGGCGGGAGCCCCGGCGCCGACGGTCGCGAAGCCCTTGCGGCCGCCCGAGATCTCCTCGGACTTGTTCACCTTGACCGTCGACTGCTCGGCCTGGTGACGCGGCTTCATGTGCAGGTAGTACGTCGTCTTGACGCCCTTCTCCCACGCCGCGTAGTAGATGTCCATCATGTCGCCGATGTCCCGGGTCTCCAGGTACATGTTGCGGCTGATGGCCTGGTCGATCCACTTCTGGGCGCGGGCGGCGACCTCGATGAACGAGTGCGGCGAGAGCTGGAAGCTCGTCTTGAAGGTCGCCTTGATCTCGTCCGGGATGGCCGCGATGCCCTGGATGTCGCCCTGCGAACGCAGGATCGACTCGCGCACGTCCTCCCACAGCCCGCGCTCCTGCAGGGCGGCGACGAGGTTGCGGTTGACCTCGAGGAACTTGCCCGACGAGGTGGAACGGCTGAAGATCTGCGAGAACTGCGGGTCGAAGCCCGGGGTCGTGCCGGCGACGAGGCCGATCGACGCGGTCGGGGCGATCGCCATCAGGGTGGCGTTGCGCATGCCGCCCTTGACCTTCTCGCGCAGGCGGTCCCAGTCGAGACGGATCGTACGGTCCACCGTGATCGGGATGCCGCGGTCGGCCTCGGTGAGCGCGATCGAGTCGTAGGGCACCAGGCCCTTCGACCAGCGCGAACCCTCGAAGTTCGGGTAGGCGCCGCGCTCCTGGGCGAGGTCGGCGCTCTCGTCGATCGCCGCGTACGAGACGTGCTCCATGATCTCGTCGATCAGGGCGTACGCCTCCTCGCTCTCGTAGCTGATCCCGAGACGCTCGACGATGTCGGTGAAGCCCATGACACCCAGTCCGATGGCGCGGTTCTGCTGGTTCGAGAAGTCGGCCTCGTCGACGCTCGACACCGTGATGTCGATGAGGTTGTCCAGCTGGCGGACGGCCTGACGGGCGCTCTCCTCGATGCGGGCGAAGTCCATCTTGCCGTCGACGATGTGACGCGAGAGGTTGATCGATGCGAGGTTGCAGACGGAGACGTTGTCGCGGTCCTGCGGCAGCGTGATCTCGGTGCAGAGGTTGGAGAGGTGGATCGTGCCGGTGTTGTTGTTGAGGGCACGGTTGTTGATCGTGTCCTTCCAAGTCAGCCACGGGTGGCTGGTGGTCTGGAGGCTCATGAGGATGTCCTTGAACTGGGCGCGCGCGCTCATCTTCTTGAACATCGTGATGCGGCCGGCCTCGGCCTCGTCGATGTAGTGCTGGTAGCGCTCCGAGAACTCCTTGCCGTAGAGCTCGTTGAGGTCGCTGACCTCCAGCGGGTCGAAGAGGTACCAGTCCTGGTCGTTCTGGACGCGCTTCATGAACTCGTCGCTGATCCACACCGCGGTGTTGGCGGTGCGGGTGCGGCGGTAGGGGTCGCCCGAGTTCTGGCGCAGGTCCAGGAACTCCGGGAAGTCCATGTGCCAGTTCTCCATGTAGAAGCACAGGGCGCCGAACTTCTTGCCGCCGCGGCTGACCGCCCGCAGCACCGAGTCGATCGTGTGCATGAACGGGATCGGGCCGGTCGACGTCGTGTTGTTGGAGCGGATGGGCGAGCCCTGGGCGCGCAGCTTCGTGACCGAGAGGCCGATGCCGCCGGTGCCCTTGGTCAGCCACATGACGTCGCGCACCGACTTCGCGATGTGCTCGATGTCGTCCTGCATCTCCATCACGAAGCAGTTGGAGAGCTGCGGGTAGGCCGTTCCGGCGTTGACGAGGGTCGAGCCGGCCGCGAGGTACTCGAGCTTCGACATCTTCTCGTAGAAGGCGAGGGCGTGGCTCGTCGGGTCGGCCTCGTTGAGGGAGAGGCCCATCGCGATGCGCATCCAGAAGTACTGGGGGACCTCGAGCGAGTCGCCGTTGCGGGCCTTGATGCCGTAGCGGTTGTTGAGGGTGACGACGCCGATGTACTTGAGCAGCTCGTCGCGCGACGGCTCGAGCGCTGCGGCGAGGCGGTCGAGGTCGAAGAGCTGGGTGAAGCGGGAGTCGAGCAGCGTCTCGGAGACGCCGCGCTCGACGTAGGCACGGAAGTGGGAGGTGTGCAGGGAGGCGAGCTCCGCGTCGTCGGCGTAGTCGCCGAGCACCCGCTTGTAGATGGTCTTGAGGAGGAGGCGCGCGGCGACGGTGTCGAACGCCGGGTCGTCCTTGACGTTCTGCAGGGCGACCTGGATCACGGCTTCGTCGAGCTGCTGCGTGGTGATGCCGTCGAAGAGAGTGAGCTCGAGCTCGCTCGCGATCTGGGTGACCCACGTGATGTTGTCGTCCAGACCCTGGGCCGCCGTCTCGATGGCCAGGTTGATCTTGTTGGCGTCGTACGGCTCGCGCTCGCCGTTCCGCTTCACGACGGTGATTGCCACGTTCTCTCCCTCTTCGCACTGCCGTCAACCCGAGTGACGGCATGGTCGTGCACCGGCCGCCACGAAGGGCTGGTCCGGAGCTGTTTCCCCGTGGATCGAGCCGCAGCGAGGCGATTTCCGTATGCTGCGGCGATCCGTGTGGGACCACTATATAGCGGGGTGCCGACATTTCCATCCCCCCACATCTAGTGGGCGTGTCGTCCACAGATGTGCATGAGTTATACACATTTCCACAGCCCCCCATGCGGGTCTCACACCTCCGTCAGACCCTCGTGGAACGGGCGATCGGCCCGATAGAGTGATCGGATTGTGAGCAGTTACTCGAGCCTTCTGAAGACCCCTGGCGTCGCGCGCATCATCGCCGCACAGCTGACCGCCCGGTTCCCCTTCGGCATGCTCTCGCTCGCGTTCCTGCTGCACATCGAGCGCGTCCATCACTCCTACGGAGCGGCCGGCCTCGTCCTCGCCGCCATGAGCATCGGCCAGGCCATCGCCGGACCGATGACGAGCCGCCTGATGGGCGTCCTCGGCATGCGGGTCGTGCTGTGGACCACGCTCGCGTTCTGCGCCGCCGCTGTCGCCGTGATCGGGCTGATCGTCATGCCGATCCCCGTGACGATGGCCGTCGCGTTCTTCGCCGGGCTCAGCATGCCGCCCATCCAGCCTGCGGTGCGCACCATCTACCCCAAGATGGTGAACTCGCGTCAGCTCACCCCGCTGTTCTCCCTCGACGCCTCCGCCCAGGAGATCATCTGGATCGCCGGTCCCGTCGCCATCACCTTCGTCTCCACGCAGATCGGCACCGTCGAGGGCATCCTGATGTCCGTCGCGATCATGCTGCTCGGCGGCTTCTGGTTCATCTCGTCGCCCGAGGTCGGGCGGGTGCGCATCCCGCGCAGCAAGCGCCGGTTCGGCGTCGTGCTCACCCGGCCGCCGGTGCTCCTGGCGACCGTCGTCGGCTTCCTGCTCATCGGTTCGTGCGCCGCGGTCGAGGCCGGCGTGGTGGCCACGTTCGACGAGGGGTCCCCGCTCTCCGGCATCGTGCTCGCGATCTGGTCGGTCGGCTCGCTCGTCGGCGGCCTCGCCTTCGGGCACGTCCCGATCGGTCCGTGGGCGACCGCGCGCCGCATGCTCCTCGTGTTCGTCGGCGTCGCCCTCTCGAGCTTCATGCTGTGGTCGCCCTGGGCGCTGTCCGCCACCCTGCTCATCGCCGGCGTCGGCATCGCGCCCGCCCTCGCGGTGCTGTTCGCGATCGTGTCGGCGAGCGTGAAGTTCTCCGACACCGCCGAGGCATACGGCTGGGTCGGCACCGGCCAGCTCATCGGCGCAGCGCTGGGCTCCGCCCTCGCCGGCTTCCTCATCGACGGCTTCGGAGCGAACGGCGCCTTCTGGGCCGCCGCGCTCTTCGCCCTCGTCGGGTTCATCGTCGCCGCGCTGGCCCACCGCGTCCACCCCGACCTGCGCGGCCGCGACGCCTCCCCCATCCCCGACACCGAGCCCGTCCCCGTCCAGCCCTCCTGAGCGGCCGCGCTCCGAAGCGCGATCACCCGTCGAAGTTCACGAAGTGGGGGGGGGGGTGTGGGGGGAGGAGGGCGCCACCCCAGCGGAAGAGGGGGGCGGGGGGGGGGTTTATTTTGTGTGGGGGTGGTT
>NZ_JBHVVL010000008.1:0-40706 GCF_042883605.1 Leifsonia sp. NPDC058194
ACTGAAAATCGAAAGGTCACCGGATCGATGCCGGTCGGAGCCACCAGACTTCTCCCCTACTCTCGTCTACGAGGTAGGGGTTTTGTCATCTCGGGTCAGAATCGCCTGGTGTACCCGAAGGTGTACCCGAAGCATCAGAGTTGAAGAACTGAGCAGGCCGACAGCCCAGAAGAAGGGCAACGGCTACGAGCTCCGAGAACGTGATCTCCCCGCCAACACTGGCGAGCCGGCCGATGTCCACCCCTTCGAGTTGGAAGGCGTCGTGGATGTTGCGCCGCACCAGCTCGGCGCTGGTTGCGGGTCTTGCAAGGTTGTTCATGCTGCTCCCCTGATAGTGACGTTTCGGGAATCGTAAGGGCACGAACGATTGAATCGTGACCATTTTGGGTCACAGAAGGTTCTGTTTGTCCGCTCGTCGAATGCGGGAATCTCAACGAACTCACATGATTCGTGGCCCTCGCAATGGGGTGGACTGGGGTACAGAGGATTACCCCTTGTCAACGATTCCGTCGAACCGTAGACTTCGAGAAGGTTATGTCAACCAACCCTCAGGGCAGTGCATGCCTGTACCACCGCCAAGGCTGCGATTCAGAGGAACGCGAATTCCTGCTGAACCGGTAGACCGGGATCACCGCGTCCGGTAGACGACCTCTAGTGTCAGAGGTCGAGCCGTAATCTGTGCTGGTGCCTGACTGGTCCCCTACCTCGTATGCGCGCCCCATGGAGTGGCTGCTACGCGCTTCGGAATCACAACCGCCCTACGCGGTGGTGCGGCGAATGCTGATGGGTGACCCGAACCGGCCTGAGGAATGGTTCCGTGTCGTCACGTATGCGCCGACCAGCGAGGCCAGGGAACTCATCGGCTGGGTGCGCACCCTCGAGGACGCTTGCCAGCTCGGGTGGGACTATAAGGTCGCTTTCGAGGAGTGGCGCCACGATCGTGCAGCACGGCGGGTCGACGCGAACCAGATGGAGACCCCGCCCGCCGGCGA
The DNA here is from genome assembly GCF_042883605.1 of Leifsonia sp. NPDC058194. Taxonomy (NCBI): domain Bacteria; kingdom Bacillati; phylum Actinomycetota; class Actinomycetes; order Micrococcales; family Microbacteriaceae; genus Leifsonia; species Leifsonia sp. NPDC058194. The sequence continues at coordinate 993 of NZ_JBHVVL010000008.1, forward strand.
GCTCGTGAAGTTCTGGCGGGAACACCGGACTTTATCCGAACGGCCTAAAGCGCCCTAAACGACGAAAGGTCCGCAGTCCGGATCGAAGCTTGGCTAGTACCCTCGGCGCTTCCGGGCTTCGCGGAGCTTGTCCTGAAGGGTTGAGCGTGCGACACCTGCGGCTGCTGCGATGTCGTCGAGCTTGCCCTCCTGGCTAGCGTCGAGGCAGATGTCCCATAGAGCCGCGTCCGCGTCTCGCGCTTCCGCGGCTGCCGTTTCGATGCGCGCGCGGGTGCGTTCGGTGAGTTCCTTTCGGGCGGCTACCACGGGTGCCATGTTGTCCTACTTTCCAATCGTACCGAATGTCGGTATGCTTGTCGGAGTAATAGTACCGGATTCCGGTAGGCACCATGATGTCGGTGGTGTCGAACATAGTTTCGAATGTTGAGACAGGAGAGCAGCGATGAACTACCCCGACGCCGTGAGCAAGCTCTACGAGGCCGACGAATTCGCCACGGCGCTGATCGAAGGCATCCTCGAACCCGTCAACGACACGTGGGACGACGACGTTGCGGAGATCGCCATCCTCGAGCGATTCGTGAAGCACTACGCCGCCCTTGACAACGCGATCGACGCAGCACGAGCCGAGCACGACTACAACGACGACCGTCCCATCGTCTTCGTCTGGGATTCCGAGCGCATGGAGCTCGTGCGTTTCGTCCCGCACCCGGCGAAGGAGGGGATCTGATGGAAAGCAAACCCGGCATCAATCTCATGCGGGCACTCGGCTACGACGACGATGCCCCTGAGACCAAAAGGGCGCGCGCATGGGCGAAGATCGACGACGCGTTGGAGAGGATGCGCGACGCCACCCACACAAAGGCGGAGTCCGAGACGGGAGCGAGTGATGACTGACGAGAACCTCATGGACTTCCTCGAACGGCGGTTCAACGACAACGACTACCTGACCCCGGTGGAGCAGGAGAAGCTGCGGGATCGGATCGCAGATCTTTCTCGCGCCCTGATATCTGACCGAGACCAAATCAAGGTTGAGGCAGAGAGGCTTCGCGGCTTCTATTTGGCCAGCCTGAAAACCGTTGCCGACTTGGACGTGGAGCGTGACGCACTCAAAGCGCAACTCGACAGCATGACGACGGAGGAGCGTTGGCGTCGGATTGACGTGAGGGGCGGGAAGATCGTGCAGACCGCCACGGCCGTCCGTGAGCAGCGTCTGGTTGGCCCGTGGGTGGAGGTGACCGACTGATGCAGATCCCGGACGAGATAGCCCGGCGCGAGCAGATCAAACGCGTCTACAGCCGGGCTTACGACGAAACCTTCGCAGCCGTACCAGCGGGGACCGATCGGGGTGTACTGATCGAAGCCGGTGTCCTGGCTGTCGCCGAGTGGGCACGGAAGGAAGCGGCAACCGCGATTCTCGACATCCACCGCGAGCACCACGGGGAGAACGAACACGGCCTGTACACGGTCTGCCGGGGATGTTCCGCGTCACCATACCCATGCGACACGGTCAAAGCGATCCGTGCACTCACAGGAGACGAATGATGGGGTTCTTTGACCAGTACCGGGATGACCCCGAGTACCAAGCCCTGATGGCCGACCTCCGCGAGCACTGGCACACCCGACCATGCCCCGAGGGATGCGGATGCACCGAAACCTACGACGACCGCAACCCGGACGTGCCAGACGGCGGGATGGGGCCAGCCGGATGCACATGCCCGCGATGCAATGGCGAAACGGCCTTTGGGGGAACCGCAACAGTTGCGGCACCCCCAAACACGACGAAAGCACCCCCAGTCCAGACCGAAGCCTGAACTGGGGGTGCTGGGTGCAGAGAAAGCCCCGACTCACCTGTGAGGATGGGCCGGGACTCGCTTGGTTATGGAGTTAGTGAGCCGCTGCCGGCGGCACGGTCTGCGAAATCGAGACGACAGTTCCGTGCGCGGTCGACGTGTAGACGCCGGACTGCGGCCGCGGGATCGCCGCGGTCGTGATCGTGCTCTGGATCTGACTGACCATCGTGTGTCTCCTTGTGTGGTGTTGCTATTGATTATGCACTCGGTGGCTGAGTGGGGTCCCAGACCTCGGGAGGGGCCTGACGCCCAGTCTCCTGTAGCCACTGATTCGCCTGCTGCTGCAGCCCTGCCATCAAAGGGAAGATCTGCTCAGGAGGAATACGGACCCGAGCGGAGACCGTGGTCTCGAGCACACCTGGTACGTCCTCGAGCGGCTGGCCGGACTGTGGGTCCGCCTGCGGGTGCGGCGGCATCTTCACGGTGAGGAAGTCGAGAACGAACGAGTTGGGTGTGTGCCAGATGTTCGCGAAATCGGCGTAGACGCCGACTTCCTGGCTGTCTGGTAGGCCCATCTGGAGGACCAGTTGTTGAGGATCGGGCATGCCCACAACCTAGGGGTGCAGTACTTCGCCTGTATGCCCCCAGCATGGGGGTCACGCGGTGATGCGAATCCACCCACCACCACGAACCACGATCTCCGGGCTGTCGGTGACGCGGACCTTCACGTCGGTGTCAGCGGTGACGACGACCGCGCCGGTCGAGTCAGCGTCCGGGCCCGCTACCAACAGCCGGCCGACCGCACCGTCCATGGTGAGAGCACGCCACTGACCATCAATGAACGCCTCCACAGCGCCGTGATCGTCAGGGAGGCCGGTGAACGTCCAATGGAAGTACTCGCGGCCGTCACGAGGGAGATAGGTCATCGGGTGCCTCCTGACACACGGAGCGGGTTCGGTTGTGCGTAGGCGTCGCGCAGGGGGTTCCTGGTGGGGCCGGACACGTAGACGGTGATGTCCCGTATCGGCAGGTTGATCTGCGCGGCAACCACATCTGTGACGCCGACCAGATCAACTACCGTGACCGTCCGCACGAGGGTGGTCGTGACGGTGTCGGAGACGTTGACCGGGTCGGAAGGCAGCTGCGAACGAGCCGCCGACCACGAAGCACTGTCCGCGATGCCCACAGGGTCAGCAGGGTTCGCGACAGGACCCGACGCGGGCTGGGCGTTGTCGACGAGGTTCAGCAGATCGGCAACAGTGACAACCCGATCCAGTTGGGCGAGGACCGCATCTGTCACACCCACCGGATCGGCAGGGTTGCCCGTATAGCTGCCACCACCGCTGATAGATGCGGCGACCACATCAGTGACCCCTACCGGGTCGCTCGAGGCCCGCACAGCGTCCACAGTGTCACTCAGCGTGTCCGTGGCACCAACAGGGTCCGCCGGCGCCTGTACGACCGTCTCAACATCCGCTGCAGCGTCAGTGACGCCCACCGTGTCGTTGAGGGTGTAGTCGTAGGCCAGGGTGATCGGTGCACCCGTATCCGTGACTCCGACCGTGTCGCTGACGGTGACGTTGACACTTCGCGCCACAGCAGCAGCATCGGTGACGCCCACAGCATCCGACAGGGTGATCTGAGGGCCGAACCCTGCAGTCACACTGTCCGTGACCCCAACCGCATCCGACGGCGTGCCGGTGTAGTTCGTCCCACCAGCAGACGCCTTGAATGCGATCTGCACAGCAGCAACGTTCTGCGCCTGACTCGACCATGTTGCGGTCGTCGCACCCACAGCACCCGCCGTGGCCTGGATCTTCTGCCCCACCACCAGAGACGTCTTCGCGTTCGACGGCCCAGTAGCCACCAGAGCTTGCACGAGCGAGGTGAACGAGTTGTTCCAGGAGAACGTGTTCGAAATCGTCCCCGAGTACCCATGCTGTGCGTGAGCGACAAGAACTAGATCGTTCGCAGCCGTGGTCGTGATCGTCGCAGCGGCGAGAGTCGTAGCGTTCGTGGCCGACGCGACCGTCCCCACCACATCAAACGGTGCAGCAGTGACCCCCGCGAGCTCGACGATCGCGAGGCTCGCGTACGTCGCCCCACCACCAGGGACGACACCGTAGACGGTTGCGTCCGACGACACCACAGGGCGAACCCAGATGTAGAACCCTTGGTCTGACACGTAGGAGAACCGTTGCGTCCACCCGGTGCCCGTGCTCCCCGAGGTGGTGTCCAGGGTGAGAGTGGAGTCCGAGTTCGCGATCAGGACAAGCGTGTTCCCCACGGTCGGGACACTTGCCAGGGTGGCGGTGACGATGGTGGCTGTGGTCGCATTCGATGCTGACTGCAGAACCGGCACTAGGTCACCTCCAGGTTCGGATGTAGTCCACCAGCATCGTCGGGTTCGCCCCCGGCCACGACTGCCCTGTACGCGCAGCAAGGTTGAGGATCAGGTACTGCGACCCACCGATCACCTTCGACGACGTTCTCGAGAGTGCACCATCGATGTAGAACGCGGTCGTCCCGTCCGACTTCCACCACGCCCCGTACGTGTGCCACGCCGTCAGGTTCGATGGGGCGTTCACGTGGACGGTGTCCTTGTCGGACGTCGTCACGTACACGTTCTGCTCAATCCCGGGGCCCATGCCGAACAGCTCGAAGATGTCCGTCTCCGGTGGCCACGTGTTCGTGGCACTGTTCGACATCCACCCCGCCGGCCACAGAATGTTCGACAGGACAGGGACCTGGATCCGCATCTCAACGAAACACCCCGGTGACGTCGTGTACGACTTCAGCGACTGCACCATGCCCGACTTGTACGACAACCCCGGGTAGGTGGTGGAGTCCTGCGCCATCGTCAACAGCAGGTTGGATGAGCCGTCGATGGTTGCGGAGGAGTCGTTGTAGTAGTTCGCGTTGTCCGTGTTGGTGCGGTTCCCGCCGGGATTCTGGATCGTGAAGATGTTCCACGCCGGGTACAGCGTGTCCCACTTCAACCGGTCCAGGGTGGTCCCGTTGAACTCGTCAGAGAACTTCAACGACCAACCAGACAGCCCGGATGGTTGAACCGCAGGATCCGATGTCGGGTCAACGAGCTGCAGAGTAGGCGACGGAATGTACCCGACCGTGACCGCCAGATTCCGCGGCACGGGCTACTGGCCCAGAATTGTGTGAATCCACGTGATCGTCAGGGTATCGCTGGCCCCTTTTGACCCGATGCCCGTGAGCAGTGCCCGGGAGATCGTGTTCGCCGCCGTCGACGTCGCATTCGTCGCGATCGTGTCAGTCGGAATCACCACCTCCGTGATCGGGGACGCCGTCGTCGCAGTACCAGCCGCATACGTGACCTTGTACGTCGCCACACCACCAGTCACCGACGGAAAGGAACCATCGAACGCCTGATTCGACCCAGACAGGTACGTGACCAGTGCAGCACCCGCACCCGTCTTCGCCACAGCCGTCGACCCCGAACCCAGCTTCATCCCCGTCGGGAGGGCAGACGAGGTCAGGCCGGCACCACGGGATGCGTACAGCTGATCCCCCACCGAAGTGACCAGGTTGTGGGTCTTGCAGTAGCCCTTCAGCTTCCCGTCCGGACCGCGAAGCTCAGCAACGACCGTGCCGTGAACACTGAGCTTGGATGCGGTGCCTCGAGGGCGGTCCATCGTCGCGGACAGAGTATCGGCGACGCGAGTGGTTTCGTTCATGGATCTACTCCTTCGGGTTGGGGTTAGACGTGGCCGCTGACACGGGACGCAGCAGCCTGCTCGGACGCTTCCTGCTCAGACGGGGTCAGGAGGGCGTGCTGGTTGAGGATCTGATCCTTCACTTCGGCTGGGATGCCGCCCTCCGAGGCAGACTTCGGAGCCGACCCCAGGCCGATCCCGGTGAGCCACGCATCGACACCAGGGAGCGCCATGATCCGCGCCAGGACGCCCTGGATCGCGACAGCAGCAGCGGATGTAGCTACCAGCCACTGTGCAGGCCACTGATCAGCGAGGACCCCGACGATCGCAACGATCGTGGGAACGGCGGCGACGACCGCCTGGACGATGGTGCGCAGAACACGCTGGTTGGGATACCAGATCGTGGACACGTGCTTACTCATAGAATTTCTCCGTTCGGGTTGTCTGGTGCTCGATGCTTGGCCGGCGGCATGAACTTGTTCCGCGGCCACGTGTTGTTGAAGTCGTCGATCCACTCGTTCTGCTCCTGGTCGGAGTCGGCCAGCTTCTTCAACTGTTTGCCGTGCTCCTCGAGCAGCTCGCCGTGATCCCGGAGAAGCCCAACGATCTCGCCGTGGCGGTCGTCCTGCTCCTCACGAAGATTGATCGGGGTGCCGTCCGGTTTCTTGTGGTTGTTCTCCACTTGCTCTCGAGTTGCCGCTACGTCCTCGCTGACCTTCTTGACCTTCCCGGAGACACGGGCGGCAACAATCGTCGACGCCCACGGGCCGACCACGAACGTGATCAGGGCGACGATGATCGTCACCCATCCCCCAGGAATGTCGATGAAAGTGTTGCCGCCCGCCAAAACCACTGCGGACATGCATTCCCCCTCTCAGGGAGTAGGGGGTTACCAGGGCTCGCTGAATGCGCCAGTCCGCATGTTGTCCATGTACCCAGGAGTTCCCGGACGAGCCGGCGGCTGCACGACACGGTTGTAGTCCCACCCGTTCCCCGCACCCAACCAGGGCACGATGTTCCACGGGATGCCGTTCGCCTCGCACAGGGCGTGGAACTGCGGGTCGGCGAGCTCCGAGATGGGTCCGAACTGCACGGTGCCGTCCTTGTAGTTCTGGTCCGGCAGGTGCTTGATGAATCCCTGCCCGATCAGGTACGTCTGATCGGTGCTCGTACGAGTGGCACGCACAGCCATGATGTCCTCCAGAATGGGTTTCGCTACCGAAGCAGCAGGGGTGAGATGAGTGACCGACCCAACGCCGGCACTCGAAGTCAGATCAACCAGAGACGGTCCACGGATCGCCCAATGCCACGACTCCGACGAGATCGTCTGCTTCAAACCGACCATCGCGAAGAACTTCGCACGCAGCATCTCGTCGAACACCGTCGGGCAGTAACAGTCCGCCGCGATACCCTGCGTGTGCTCCGACGCCATCGTGTTACCCGACCTCGGGTCGGCAGCCGACGGCGTCTCACCCCGCAAGAATCGGCCCCACTGGAACCACACCGTTGAAACACCAGACGCCGTCTGCCACGCATTACGCACGTTCGCATCGGAAGGCACACCGAACGGACGCCCAGCCTCCGTAAGACTGATCCGCCCACCCGCAGCACGAATCTGAGGAAACGCCCACTGCAGGCGCCGCAACAGGTCACTACCGGGCGCGAACTCGCCACCCTCCCACGTGATCAGACCCTTACCATCAACGATCGACATGAGCAGGCTCCTTAGACCGGGAAGGAGAGCATGATCGGAATACGAGTGGTGCCCGTGATAGCCGTGCAGACGGAACCATCCGATCGAACGAACGTGAACTGTCCCGAGTTCGCCGCTGGACCCGGAATCGTCAGAGCCGGCCGGAACCCGGCAGGTAGCGTCATGATCGTGTCCAGTGCCGTGTATGACGCCTTCGAAACGGCACCAGCAAGGTACGTGACCCGGTTGAGACGCCGGTACCGGAACCCCGTCCAGATCGTGTCCGTGAACGTCACCCACCCGGAGGCGAACTCCGTTGTCGGGGTGATCCACCCCGTGTCCTCGAGCGTCTGAATCCACCCCGACGACGTGTACAGCCACGACAGACCCGTGTCCGTCTCAAACCACTCCAGACCCAGCCAGGCGGGTGCACCGGGCGCAGTACGGTTCGCGGCAGTGTCTTGGATGCGATTCCCGAGCTTCTCCGTGAACGCTCGTGCCGCGTTCAGATCTGCGGCGGTCTGGGTGGGCGTGTTCGTGAACACAGGCCCACCCTTCGCGCTCGTAAGCGTGTTACCCATGCATGCCTCCAGGGCTTGTGGTTGTCAGATCCAGGTGATGCGGATCGCGCCAGAACGCGGGTCCTCGGTGAGGTCGCGCATGATTGTCGGGCCGCCGCCGTGGTTGAAACCCCACCCGTACGACCCGCCACCGGACTTCAGGGCCTGACCGATCGAGTTGTCGACTGTCACCCACCCGGCAGCGATCCCGACCGTCTGACGGTTCGTCATCGACGGCGCACCGCCAGGCTTTGATGGGTGCGGATGTGTGGCAATGTTCGGCGCGGAACCACGAATCTGGACCGGGGAGATATACACCTCGGTCTTCTGGATCGTCGCCAACGGCCAGATCGTGCCTGAGATCTTCGAACCGAAGAAAAAGGCGCCCAGGTTGCTGTCAGAACTCCAGACTTGGTTCGTGAACCAGCGGGACCCAAACGAACCAGAATCGGTCGCGGTGAACTCCTGCACGTTCACTCCCCCACCACCGCCGGGCGCACCTGGCACCGGGGGCGGGGCCGGTGTGGTCGACATGACTGACACCACGTGCGGGAGCTCGCCCGACCAGAGAAGCTTGCACTGCTGACCAGCAGTCAACGTGGCGCCGTTCGGGTAGGTGGCTATCACCTGCCCCTGATCAGTGTTCAACGTCACCAGAGACGACGCCACCGACACGACAGTCCCCTCAGGAGGGAGCGGTGATGCAGGGCCGACCATGTACGGGGTGTCGTTGACAAACACCACAGTCACATCCGAATTCAAGGCGGGCCGGTATGACGTCCACACCTGTGCCGGAATTCGACCACCACCGACATCGACGAGGAGACGTCCGTTCGACAGTCCTCTGTACTGACCCTGAAGCACCCGCACCTTGGACACGCCCTTGATCAGCGCGAGAATTGCGGTTGCGTCATCCATTGATGACCACCTGCATGGTCTGTGTGGGGCCAGTGTCCCGTTCGATGGACTTGATCCTCCCGGTGATCACCTTCTTCGCCCGCTCAACCGTGATCACGTCTCCTCGTTCCCGCAGAGGGTTGAAAGTCTCAACGATCGGCACCGTCCGCCGGCCGATGACGGCGACCCGCCCAAGCTCGCGCTGTGCGTACTGCAGGGCTGTAGTGGTGTCCGTCACATACTGGGAGTCAACGAACTCCGTAACAGCGCCCCAAGGTGAGCGCGATCCATCCGCGTTGACTGCACGCAGCGGACCGTCTGTCTTCGCCGCGGTCGCGAGAATCGCAGTCCCTCCGTCCGTCGTCGAACGCACCGCGACCCGGTTGTACACGCCATCTGTGGCCATGCCCTTACCGACCGAGACGATGGTCCCCCGATCGCCGCGGTACAGCGCATCGATAGGGGCGGGCCACGCGTTCGGCCGCATCGACAGGGCACCATCGGCTGTCATGTGCAGGGTCGCATCGAGGACGTTCGCCAGGTCGTAGACGGCTTTGAGTCGGTCCTCCTGGTACGCGACCGCTCGAGGGATTAGCGCATCTGCGATGTTCCGAGTGATCTGGAGACCGGTCTGACGGCCGATTTCCGCCCACACTGACGTCAGATCAGTCGGAGCGGACGGGGCGTCGAAACGGTCCTGCTGGACACGCTGCAGCCTTTCCTTGAACTCGACGTCGACCATCGAACCCGTGGTGATGTACTGCCCCTTGAACAGCATCTCCTCGTCCTGCGCCGACGGGACGTTCGTGATGCGGAACTGCCCAAGGGGAACTTTCTCAATGAATGGGCCGGCGACGATCGTTGAGTACAGGTAGATCTCGGCGCCAAAAGGTGCCAACACCCCCTGTGCACTGTCCGGAGTAATAGAAGTGCCGTAGTCGTCTTGCCATACGACTGTGCACGACCCGCTCTGCTGTACCTGTGCCGAGCCGTCTTCATCGAAACGCACTTTTGTCACTGGAACGTTCGGGATGCGGCGTTCGCCGGCGTAGTAGAGATCCGCCGAGTAGTAGTGATCAAACTCTCCCCCGGCAAGGACCGCGCGACAGACGTCCGAAGCGATCCGGCTCACGGTGCCACCCCCGCCAGCGAATAGTCCCGGTCACGGTCGAAGTAGGACACGTACGCGGCATCCATGACGTCGTAACCAGCCGAATAGAAGAAGTCCAGGTCGTCGTACCCGAGCGCCGGCTGCGAGAGTGCCGGCGCGGGTGGGCGCACCTCAGTGATGTCCCACACGACCCGCAGGTCATCGCCCTCCCGCATGACGTCGAAGTCGATCTCCTTCGTGGACGGGCCCACGGCGAACAACAGTCGAGGCAGACGACTTGGAGCGGTCGTCCGTATGCACAACACCGCGGTCTGCGGTGCCGAATACGTGCCCAGCATGCGTGAAAACATGTCGGCCTGAGCGGTCGTCAGTAGCAACTCGACGGGCGCTTGGATACCGGTTCGCCCGGAACCGATCCATGTCCCAACTGTGGCACCCTCAGGGAAGACAAACTGCCCGTTGGAGGAACGACTGATCTCTGTGGCGGTTGCACTGGTCAACACTGGTGACACGTACAGCTCAGGCTGCAATGGCTGATGGATGAACACTCCCGTAAACCCGAGCGTCACGGTCGCTTGCGCGGAGAACTGGACCCGGTTTCCGCTCGCGTCGAGGAGTTCAGCAACATAGGTGGCAGTGACGCTAGGGCACTCCGAATCGGGAACAGAGATCGCGGTACCGGGCGCCACGTTGATGCCGCCACGTACAGGGAACTGGCGGTCCTCAGCGGTCCTCCAGATCGTCATCGCAGGGATCTGAGGCGAAACGTCCGTGATGACAACCTCACACCAGGGCAGGTCGGCGTCCGTGTGCGCGAGCCCACCATAGGGATTGAGCACGATCGACGGCGTGTACAAGACGGATGTCGACGCGTGCGCAGCACCCGACCAAGCCCACATCAACGAAGTGGAGGGGTCCGCGTACGCGGGTGCGCTCGATCCGGGCACGACCATGACCGCGTCCACGTCAAGCGTGTTACCGATGGACCAGCGGGTCGCATCGGTGTCCTGCACCTGCAGCACAACACGAACACCGCCCGTCCCGGTCGTGAACGTGACCGTCAGGAGTGTCCACGTGTTCGCAGCCACCGACACAGGCGTGCCGACAGTAGTAGACCCAACCTGCGACGGTGTCGTGTTGTACACCAAGGCCGAAAGAGTCAGAGTCTTCGCCTTCGACGGGCGAACCCACACCGTGGCCGTGTACTGGGTCGCCGCGACGACATCGATCCTCTCAACGCCCGTGTTCGCGTTGTGGCCGACCGCCATCCCACCACCAGTAGCGGTAGAAGCGGTCGACCACGTCGCCCGAACAAAATCGGCACCCGAATAGCCGCCCGTCGACAGGTACGTCAACGGTGCAACACCCGTCGTCCCCGGGAGCGTGTAGGTCCCGGTCGCGTTCGTCTCGAATGACGGATTCTTGAACAGGTTCGTCAGCTGCGACATCTACTGTGCCCCGTTCTCGAGCGCCACGCGTCGTCGCGTGTTGCCACGCGTGACGTACATTTCGATTAGGTCTCCCAGTGCCGCACCCGAGTTGTTGACGACCTCGACCTTCACGTCGCCCCCACCAAGACGACCAAGGACATCCGGGCTGAGAGGCACTACGGCCTCGTCGTATCGTCCCTCGCCGATGATCGCTGCGGTTCCGCCGTTCGTGGCCTGAACAATGCCGCCCTGCGCGAGGCGCGGGATCTTACCGATCGTGAGGTTTACGGCACCACCGGTGGCGTCCTTCACCATGCCGGCGACACCGTTGATGCCCCCGATGACCCCGTTCACGGCGTCGATGATCGAGTTGATGACGCCCTTCACGATTCCGACGATGCCGTTCCAAATGCCGGAGAAGATCTGCACGATCCCGTTCCATGCCTGCTTCCAGTTGCCCGTGAAGACGCCAGTGAGGAAGTTGATCACACCACCAAGGACATCCGTGATGCCCTTGATGACCGGCTGCAGTACGTTCGAGATGATCTGCACGACGGACTGGATGACGGGAATCAGGAACGCGAAGGCACCCTTGAGAACTGTGCCGATAACGTTCGCGAGGAACGTCAGCACGGCCGACAGGGGCGGGATGATCGCGGACACCAACTGCAGCAACGGCTGAATCAACGCCAGGATCGGCGTCAGCAACTGAATGAACAGATCAAGGATCGGCTGCAGCACCGGCATCAACGCTGCCACCACTTGGATCAGTGGTGTGAGGATCGCCTGAATGAGCGGCATGAACGCAGTGATCAGTTGCATGATGATCGGCGCCAATGCTTGGAAGATCGGCGCCAGCATCGAGATCAGAGTGGTGGCCAGGTTCACCACCATCGAGATCACCGGAGCCAGGATCGAGATCAACTGTGTGAAGATCGGCACCAACGTCGAGATCAGACTCGACGCCAACTGCAGCACCACCGGGATCAGCGGGGAAACCGCGGATACCAGCGCAGTCACCAGCGGCGAAATTGCCTGGAAGATCGGCATCAGAGCCGAGGCCAGCAACGACACCAGTGGCACAACCGCGTTCACGATCGTCCCGACTACCGGCCCCAAAGACGAGAGCGCCGGCACAATGGCCTGAAGTACTGCACCGATGACCGGAATCACCGCGCCCGCGAATGCGGAGAAGATCCCTGACAGTTGTGTGATCAACGTCAGCACGGAGGGCAACACTGCGACCAGCACACCGCCCAGGATGTTCACCAGCTGGGACAGGAACGGCGCCACAGTGAGCAGCGCATTCGCAAGCACACCACCGATGGTCTGCGCCATCACGGACAGCGCCGAACCGATCTGGTAGATCACCGGCGACAGTGTCGTAAGTAGGTTCCCGAATGTCTGACCGAGCTGCGCACCGATGACGCCGAAAGCCGCCTGCAATTGCGGCGATACAGCGACCAACCCCGCAAACGCGGCAGCGAGGATGCCGATAGGGCCAGTCAGTGCTGTCGCTATTGGCGCCAGCCCGCCCAGCCCAGGAATGGCCGCTAGGAGCCCTGTTAGACCGCCGGCACCAATGGCTGCGAAGGCTCCGGCGAGCGGAGCCATTATGCCAGCGAGAGGCGCGAGGTTTGCGCCAAGATTCACAAGACCACTGTTCGCGTCCGTGAGATAGAGAATGAATCCCTGCATCCGCGGACCCACGATCGATCCGATCGCGGTTCCAAGACGGGTAGCGGCGGCCTCAAGCGGTGCCATCGCCTGGGTGATGGCGATGATCGTGGTGGCAATGCTCGGAAACACCCCAGAGAGTGCACCCGCGCCGATCCGGGAGAGCGAAGCCTGAAAGTTGTCGAACGCTCCGGGGATGGTCTTGCCCATCTCCTGAGCGACGGTCCCAGAGGCAGCCGTCATCGCCGACTGGAACTGATCGAAACCGATCTGCCCCTTGGAGGCCATATCGAACACCGCACTGGCCGTGACGCCGAGCTGTGAGGCCAGGGCAGCATAGATCGGGATCCCACGATCGGCGACCTGCTGCAGGACGTCGTTCTGCGCCTTACCCGTGGAAGCGACCTTGTTGAAGATCGACCCCATATCGCTAAGGCTCGAACCGGACGCTGCGGCAGAGTTCGCCACCGACTTCAGGACGCCCTCGAGCTTCTGTCCCGGCTTGATACCAGCGGCCACTGCACCTGCGGCAACAGTCGCCGCGTCTCCGAGGCCGAAAGCAGTGCCCTTGACCGCAGCTAGGGCATTCGCCATGATGCCGTTGACATCTGCGGCAGAATTCCCGAGGCCCGTCAGCTTGGCCTTCGCCACGTCAATGTTGTTCAGACGAGAAAACCCGCCCACAAGGGATGCACCGATACCGGCCGCAGCTGTGGCAACGGTCGCGGTTGCTGCGCCCTTGAGCACGTTGCTGAGAGCACCGTTGAGGCCTGCGCCCATCTTGGCGCCGGCTTTCTGACCGGCCTGCTCTGCTCCAAGCTGGTTCTCGATGTCCTTCTGGACACCGGGCATTTTGACGTAAAGGGCTAGGTAGGCGGCAGCGATTTCGGTCGCCATCTGGCACCCCCCAATTCGTCGTCTAGCCGCTCTGCCGGCGTTGCCGTTCGAGGTAGGCGGTGCCCTTGCGGGACATCGATTTCGCTGCTGCTTCGCGTTCCCACGCCCACACCGCATCAGGAGCGCGTTTCGGCTGTTCACCCTTGGATCCGCGTTCGCGCCATTCAAGGACGCGCAACCAGAAGGTGTTCTCGCGGATCTCGAGCTCCAGTTCGGAGAAGGACGCAGGACCACCGATCGAACGCCAGAACACCGACCCTGCGGGGAGCCATGTGACGAGATCGCCGAGGTCATGGGTGCTCAGGGTGTGGTTACCCCAGACTTGGCGAAGGTCGAGGTTGTATTCAGACCTCAGCGCGGCACGCAACGCTCCACGGTGGGCTGCATAGCCGACGCTGAGGATCAGGAGTTTGGGTCGAGTGCTCCGAACAGCTCCTGGATGAACTCGATCCCTGTCTGGAAGCGGACGCGACCATTCGGGCCTCGAAGTCCCTCCATCACCTTCCGGTAATCGTCGTCGCTGACCAACCGGCGGAGGATGAGTGGCATTCGTACACGGTCCGCATCGGTTCCGTACTGGACGAGCCCGATCTCTTCGACGAGTTCGAAGTCGTCAAGCGCGTCGTCGGGAACGGTGACTGTGATCCCCCTGAGGGTGACGGTACGGCCACCATCAACCTTTGTGATCTTCGGCTTTTCGGCCTTTTCCAGGTGATCCTCTGGCTTCTTCGGTGCAGTCATGATGGCTCTCTTCTAGGAGGCGATGGCTCGAATGAAAGTGGCCCGGGCGGATCGAGCCATCGATTACCCGCCCGGGCCACGCAGTTACGGCGTGGTCGCAGTGACGGCCGGGTTGGTGCCGCCCGTCAGGGCGGACCCGTTTGCCACGAGTGCGGCCGCGGCCGGGAAGGTCAGCGAGAACGGGCCACCGGCAGAACCAGTGCCAGTGACACCCGACACGCCAGTGACACCTGACAGTGCGTTGAGGGCAGCAGCGACAGCCGCGCCAGCAGCGTTGTAGGCGATCGGTGCTGTCGTGGCGCCGTTGAGCTGGATTGTGAACGTGCCGCCAGTCGGGGTACCGGAGATCGTCACCGTCCAGCCAGTGCCAGTGACAGTTCCTGCGCCCTCGAAGACGTAGTAGTCACCGATGATCTCCCCCTGGAAAGGGAAGCCGGCGATGTCGCTGTTGACGTACTCGCGGTCACCGTTCGGAACGATCTCGAGGCGTGGAATAGCCCACACCTCCTTGATCGTGGTGTTGTCGAAGTCGTAGAAGCAGATCACGGCAGCACGGGCTTTGACCGTCTGCCCGGCTCCTCGAGTGACCTGTCGAACACCGGCGACCGTGGTGACCGACTTCTCGTTGTATCGCAGCGACTTCGTCTGCGGCTTCGACTCGAGCGCGGTGAAGTCGATAGTCGTGCCCGGCTCGTTCACACGAGAGCGAACGACCTTCGCACCCTGGTAGCCCCGGACAACCTCTTTCGAGCCGGTAGCTGCCTCCTTGATGCCGTCCTCGTGGAGCCAACCGACATCCTCGAATGCTCCGTCCAGGGCAGCATTGATCGACGCCGGAAGAGGCGTACCGATCGGGGCCAGGTTGATGCCATCCAGGTCAGACCCGAAGATCCGGGCGTTTGCGGCGTTTACGGCCATAGTGGTTTCCCTTTCGTCAGTAACCGGTCATGGCCGGCTGGTTATCGGTGGGCGCGCACCATCAGGGAGACGGTGAACGAGTATCGGGATATCCCGGTTTCAGGGTCTGGGTCGTAGTAGAGACCGGCGACCTCTTCGACGCGCTTGACGAGCGGCATTGCCGTGTAGTCGTTGAACAGAGAGCCGCGGCATTGTCGGGTCAGGTCACCTGCAGAAACGTCATCCGACGCCCACCCCTGAACGGTGATCTGCGCCTGCTCGAGTACGCGGTTCACCGCTGACCCACCTGTGCGCCAAGCACGAACAAAAGTGGCGGGTCGAGGGTTTGGGATCCGCGTCGAAACCGGCTGTGTCACACGCGCATCGAGGAACGCGACGACCATCGCCTCAACATCGTCGAGGACCATTGGTGCCGTCATCGGCCGGCGTCCAAAGCTCGCGTGAGTACCTTGGTATCGGCTTCCTTCTTTGCCGCTTCCTGCGTACTGGTTTGCACAAACGCGCGCGCCGTATACCTGCCTGGCTTTACTACGGCCTCAAATCCTTCTCCGGCTGCGGCGGCGATTCGTTTCGCCCGCCTGGCAAGTTCCGAAGTGACTTCGGGTCCCTTGATGATTTTGCGGATCCCGGAGATCTTCAGCGCTACCCGTGTGCCGACCATCGTTTCAGCCCTCCACACGTCTCAGCGTGATGACGTTGACCTTGTGGTTCTTGTTCGGATGCCGCCACTGTCGGGTTTCGCCCTCGACTTCGTACAGGTCGCCGCGAGCGGTGACCCGATCCTGTGCGTCGAAGACCACGGTGGACGGTGCGTAGATCGTGGGCTCGACGATCACTCGGTCGGAGCCAGGTTCCCGAAGTTCAGAGGTTGACCCTGGGGCGAAGACGTAAATCGAAACCGGGACAGGAGTGCCCCATTCGTTCGTTGGGTTTCCGTGGGTATCGGTGGCGCCAGCCTGGTGTGCAGCCCACAGGACTTCCTCACTGACCGCGCGGGTCACAGCAGATTCACCCCGCCCACGTAGTCCGGGGAGAACGGCGAAGTTGGAGGGATGAGGGAGATCGTGAAGGCGCCCTGAGTGCGGGCCTGAAGCTTCGCGAGCTCATCTTCGGTCAGTCCAAGTCCACCAGGAGTGTTTCCGCCGTAGGTGACCGAGTCTGTGATTGGTCCTGTGGTGGTGTTTGCTTGCCGGATACCCTCTGGGTTGCGGAAAACCCGGGTGACCATCGCAACAACCACATCGATAGCGGTCTGCTGAAGATCCTGGCGCGCTGGGCTCTCTGCCGCTTCAGCACTAATGCGGGACTGAATGTCCGGGACGCGGTACTTGACCTCTCGTTCCGCCTTGTCAATCCACGTCTGAGTCTTGATCGGATCTGCCGGCGCGTCCTCTCCGATCCAAGCGTCGGTCACGTCGGATGGGTCAGTCCAAGACATCGGGATCCTCCTCCGAGTGTTACCGATAGGGGTGGGCTAGCCAGAAACGGAAGCCCACCCCTAGAAGGTGTTGTTTAGACGGCATCCGTGTAGGCGGTGAACGCTCCGACAGAGTCCGACTTGACGAAGCCGAAGTACGCCTCCACGAGAAGGAGCACCAGGTTCTCCTGGAACGCGGAGTGCGTCGTACCGGCCTCGTCGACGTAGGAAGCCTCCGTCGACACCTTCACGGTGATGTCCATGCCCTGACCCCAAGCCGCCTGCGACCAGTCGCCACCGATTGCACGGAGCTTGGTGTCGATCGCCGGAGACTGTGCCACCACAGCTGCGGGCGCGGTACCGCCGGTGAGGGCGGAGCCGTCCGCGTAGATCGGTGCAGCGGGGCCACCGACCGGCGACAGGGTGATGGTGTAGGGGCCGCCAGCGGAGCCGGTGACCGTCGCCGCCGACCACAGCGGGCTGAGCGCGCGAATCGCAGTCTGGACTGCAGAGGTGGCCGCGTTGTACGCGATACCGGGAGCGGTCAGCCCACCAATCTTCAGAGAGAACGTACCGCCGGTCGGGGTTCCCGTGATCGTGACGACCTGGACGCGGTCGCCGGAGCGGCGGTAGGCGCCGGAGACGCCGCGGTTGTAGTACGCGGGGTAGCCGATGAGGTTTCCGTTGCCGAGTCCGAGCGTGGGGTCCGACACCCACAGCGGCTTGCCGGTCGTGTCGGTCTGGAGCTTCAGCGTCGGCTTGAGGAGCGGATCGCCCGCGAAGCCGGAGAAGTCGAAGCCAGCCTGTGCGACAAGCTGCTCACCCTTCACGAGATCGGCGTACATACCGCCGTTGGCCTGCGAGGTGGTTCCGAGCTCGACGGTGTTCGCGCCCTTGGTGAGGTAGTCCGCGAACGGCCCCGCACCGCCAGTGCGCAGGTCAAGGCCGCGGATCGCCGCGTAGTCGAACGCGCGAGCGAGCGCCGTGGGCAGGTCCTGCTGCAGCTGGTCGTAGACACCGGCAGCGTTGGTGCGGACGATCTCCTCGGAGAAGGGGACGAGCAGCGCGAGCTTCTTGCCCGACATCTGCTTGATGCCGAATGCGGACGAGCCGACCGGCTTGGATCCGCCCTCAGACACCCAGCCGGCGACGGGGATGTCCATGGAGACAGGGACGACGGTGTTGGCGGTCAGTGACAGTGGCACCTTGCGTGCGAGCTGCTGAACGGCCGAGACCTCGTTGGTTTTGTCGAAGATGGGACCTGCCACGGTGGGCGGCAGTACTGCGCTGGGCAGGTTTGCGAGAGTTGCGGCGACCATTGTGGTCTCTCCTTATGGGTTTGGCGCTCGACTACTTGCCGAGCTGCTGCTGGAGGAACCCGGCGAACTGGTCCTCGGGTGAACCACTCAGGTTCTCCACGTGGCTGCCTTCGCCGGCGGCGACGAAACGGGTGTCGCCCTTGAATTTGATGAGCGCGTCTGCGGCCGCTTCGAGTTCTTCTTTGGTGCTGCCGGAAAGCAGCTCCGCGGGGACTCCCTTGGCGGCGGCTACCTCAGCGCGGGTGGCCTTGACTTCAAGCTCAGCCGACCGCTTTTCGGCGGCGTCGAGCCGTTCCTGGACCTTCTCTGCTTCGGTCTTCTGCGACTCGCGGATGGTGTCGAGCTCGGTCTTTGCCGTCTTCAGCTCGTCGTAATCCGCGAACTTCGCGCGCTCCCTCGCGATGCGCGCCTGAATGGCCTTGTCGAAGTCCTCCTGAGACGTGATCGCCTCGAACCCCTTCGCCTGTTCCTGCTGCTGCGAGTTGGCTTCTTCCGTGACAGTGGTGCTGTCCGTCTGCTCAGACACGCTGAGCCCCTTTCCGTATGAGGGCCGTCGCCCGTGAGCCGCGAAACGGTCGCGTACCGCCACGGAAGAAACCGTGGAAGTCTTCAGTCGGGGATCGGAACGAGAACACTCTCGGTACGGGGGTAACCGCGGACCGAGTACGTGTACGTCTCCCGGGTGTAGAAGGTCGGCTTGGTGACGCAGTGGCAGTCGTCGTGATACTCGTGTGCGAGAGCTTGCTTCCCTCGCGCCTTCACGCCTTGCCCAATTCCGCCAACCTTGCGGCTACCGCTCTCGTCGAAAGCCCGTGAGGGATCTACGCCTCGACCGATCGCGACACCAGCGGCATCCTCTGACCGGTACACGGGACCGCGGCCGGCGAGCATCGTGCAGAATTCGCATGCACCGGGCCGCGCCACCCGCGACCAGGATGTTGACACGACGTCTTTGCGCGCGTTCGTGTCGATCGTGTTCCGGCCGGCATCAGCGACGGCACGCTGAGTCGTCCCACTAAGCAGAGCCAGGACCGTGGAATTGGACTGACCGAACAATGGGCCAACCGCCCATCGAACGGATGCCGCCATCTGGTCGGCGTTCAGGTTAGCGACTGTTGTGGCGTAGAACTCCCCGCCCACCGCCGCATGCCGAAGGTCTTCATACCAAGCGGCTGACAACTCCCCTGAAGCAGTCACATAGGGCTGGATCACTGCGGGGAAAGCATCAATGAGTAGATCCCTAATCTTGACCGGGTCCCCGTCTGTTCCGACCGCTGCCAGGAGCAATCCGACATCGTCGACAGCGCGCGTCGACAACGCAGTGAGGGTGTCCCTGTACGCCTCGATGTCTTGCATCGTTGGCATAGGCAACACCTCTATCCGGCTGTGTCAGAGACGGCTGGTTGGCCAGGGGACGGCCTCGCGACGGTGTCCCGCAGCGACTGAACGAGGGACCCAACCGACGCGCGGCGTTGTTCGGCCTGGAACCGGACGATCTGCTCACGCGTGAGACCCGCGTACTCCATACCCACCTCGGACGTTCCGAAACCGGCGATACTCGCGGAGAGTTTGCTGAACGCGTCTGCACGAGCGGATGGCGAAACGATCGCAGGGTCAGTGAACTGTGCACGCAGCGCCTTCATCTCCCGCGGAACCTCACTCAGTCCATCCCGGAGCATGACGGCCATCTGCGCAGCCTCCACGGCTCCGCGGCCCCACAGCTTGTTGGCGTCACGAGTCGTGGTGATCAGCGTCTCCTTGGCGGCGAAGATTGCGTCGGCGCTCGATGGATTCGATGCGTCGGCGAACTTCACCTCCATGTCCTGGTCATCAGCGAACAGGTTCGCCCACATACGCAACTGATCGACGTGAGGTTGTGGGGAGGCGCCGTTGAATCGGTGCAGGTCGGGCTTGTCGTCACCGTCTTCGATGTCAAGCGCCTTCACGCGCCCCATGACCGCCGACCATTTGTCATCGCCAACGAACTTCGTCACGTCAGCGCCGAACAGCCAGTACGAGTCTGCAGAGTAGAACTCCGCTGACGTTTCGCTCCGAAGGATCGTACGAAGCGCGGCGTCAGAGTAGTACATGGCTGCCCGCGTGATCCGCGAATGGCCGAGCGGCCGGCGAAGCTCGTACTTATGCACCAGCGGCGCAACGGGTACTCGACCGAGAGGGTTTAGAGCAACATCCGTGCTCCATCCGGAAGAGTCACGATCGAGGGTGTACATGCGCTCGCGCGTGTACATGATCATCTGCGAAACAACACCGTTTACATCGACATCGGTGATCGAGAGGAAGCCCTTCAGATCACGTCGCCGCCGATCCCATATCGCTGCGGAGTTTTCGGCCGCGCGAGGGATGATCAGTACGTCCGGTTCGCCCGTCGCGCCCTGCGACACGGTGAGAAACGAGCAGCCGTGGACTGCCGAGGAGACAGTGGCAGCAGGGAACTCGTAGATGAACCGGTTGTCGTCAAGGATCTCGTCAAGCCCAAACGGATCGTCGCCACCAGAGGCGGTGACGAAACCCTCGAACTCGGAGCGGTCGGTCACCGCGTGGACGCCTTTTGCAACCCAGCCGAGCGCAGCACCAACTCGAGTCATCGACGGCGGCACGGCGATTCCAAAGTCCTTCAGCGCTGCTTCACCGTCGTAGTAGACCGACCTGATCGTGTTGCGTGAATGCTTGGCCAGCCACACATTCACCAGCTGCTGCAGAAGAGGCTGATCGGTCCCCAGATCAACGGCAGGCGCAACGAAGACGGTACTCACCTCGTTCAAAGGATGACCGCCTTCCGCTCGCTGTCGCCTTGCGGCGTTCGTCTTGAAGTTCTCGCCCCCCAGAGGGCCAAGCTGACCGCTTCGAGCGGGGTTTCGTCTCCGTCTGGTGTGGTTGCCTTCCACCCGCCGCGCTTGTCCTTGTCCACAACCGAAACGGACGCATCAAGTGCGGCCTGACCATCAGCAGCAAGGTGAGTGACGGCGATGTCGCCTTCACCCTTCATTGCGTCGTCGAGCATCCCGCACGCCTGCAGGTACTGGGGGGTGTTCACGATCTGGATTCGCTTCTCACGAACACGGCGCTCGATCAGCAGCTGCTTCAACACCTGTGCGCCAGCAGCACCGGAGAGAACTATCGAAGCGGATCGCCGCCAACGAGGAACGCCGTCGACGTCCTTCTCGGCAAACCAGTCGGCGAGCGGTGCCAGCCCGCCATCGATCGCGCCGGCGTATGCATCGACGAGCTCCACATGGATCCCATCTGAATGCTTCAACGCGCCAGCGAGAGAAAGTCGCATCCCGTCCGCCGAGAACGCAACCCCGAAGACGCGCACACCCTCTGTAGCTGGAGCCGCAGCGATCCCCGTTCGCTCCCAAGAGTCAGCCGAGACCGCTCTAGTGCCTACCGACCCCAGATCGGACAGCCACATTCCAAGACGGTCCTGAGCGAACTCCTCAGTCGTGTACGACTCAAACTCGCCCTGCACGATCTCGTGATTGATGCGTGTGTTCCACGCCGGGTTCGCGACCCACCGTGTGTACTCGGAAGCAGGATCGAAATCCGGGTGTCCCGAGTCGGCGCCCCACTCAGCCCACGCCGCAGCCGTCGAAGTCCCATCGATCGCGGCCCTACGGATGCTCTCAAACACCTCGCCCATCTGTCCTTCAACGTCCTCCCGTGTGGGAGGAGTACCAAGAAGCCAGACCTGCGGATTCGGCATTGCCGACATTGTCGAGTTGATCGAAACCCATGCCGGCCGTTTCAGCCGCTGCGCCTCGTCAAGCAGCAGACAGTCTGAGGAGAACCCTCGGCCACCGGAGCCGGTGCGCGCCTTGAACTGGATGGTGGCGCCGTTGCGGAACTTGACCGCCTCGCGGTTGATCGCGTTCATGATGCCGTTCGGCTTGACGCGATCCATCAACCATCCGTTACCGTCCGCGTCGAGGATCTCAACCATCTTCGAGAACGCTTCCCGCGCGGTGTCCTGCTGATGCGCCGAGATAACGATCTTCTTCTCACCGAAGAGCAGCACGCCTGCGAGCGCTCGAGCTACGAGCAGCTGGCTC
Source organism: Leifsonia sp. NPDC058194 (assembly GCF_042883605.1). NCBI lineage: Bacteria > Bacillati > Actinomycetota > Actinomycetes > Micrococcales > Microbacteriaceae > Leifsonia > Leifsonia sp. NPDC058194. The sequence continues at coordinate 23,202 of NZ_JBHVVL010000008.1, forward strand.
TTGCCGTTCTGCCTCGGCACGGAGACGCCCACACGCTTGGCAGCCCACGTAGCGTCAGACCGTTCACCCATCGCAGCCTGCAGGATGATCTCCTGCCAGCCGTCAAGAACGATTCCGGCCTGCTCTGAAAGATCAGCGACGTCTTCCCACGAATTAGCCCGTCCCCCGACCGGCTCGACCAATGCGCGCGGTGGCGCCTCCCCGAGAAGCTCGACGGGCGGCGATTTCGTCAATCGGGTCACCCGCCTTCTCAGACTTAGCGGCGAGATCCGCGATTGTCGACTCGAGCGCACGCCACTGATTCATCAGAGGCGCCCGCTTGTCAGGATCGGCAGCCTCAATCGACTCCCACATCACGTCACGAGCACGCTTCAGATCATCGATTCGAGCCACGCCGGCTCACCTCCCCCGAGCTGAAAAGATCCGTGTGTGAAAAGGCCCTATGCCGTGGGTGGGCCGTCGGGCCCGGGGGGAGGGGTGGGTGCCCTGGTGCATTTGCTGGCGTGTCGGATGTGCTTCTTGGTGTTCTAGGCGGTTGCCCGTGTCGTTATCGAAACGAGTCGCTGTGTCGCGTTGCTTGTTGGTGCAGGGTGCCCGGGGTGTTGTTGCTCGTGGCTCATTACCAGATCGGTGATGCAGTAACTGGTGCGGTGCTCGGTTGTTGGCCGTGGAGCTTGGTTCTCGCTTCTGCCAGCGTCATCGTCGACTTCCACCTGTTGCATGCGCGGTGGAGGAGATGGCAGTTGGAGCGGTCATAGGGTGAGCCGCCTCGTGAGCGGGGGATGTCTTCGTCTACTTCGCCGCGCATTGGGTGTGGGATGCATCCTGTGCATGTCCCCCCTGGGCATCGTTTGCCGTGCCCCCCGGGGGTCATTGTGAGGGAGGGGTCTACGGGTTCGCCACAGAGGGCACACCGGGATTCTTCTGTCTTGACGCGGGCGGTGACTTCACGTCTCCTGTGCCCGTTCGCGTTGTGCATCGGAGTGGACACGTTGCCCTCCGAGCGGCGAATCTGGCGAGGGCTACTGGCGTGCCGCTCGTGACTTCTTCTTGATCTTCCCGTTCGGTTTCACCGTGTAGGTGATGACTCGTCCGCGTGGGCTGAGGGCTCCGATGACGAGCAGGATGATTGGGACGATGAATGCGGTCAGTAGTCCGATGATGATGAGAAGGATGAGGCCCATGCATCCGAGCTCGTTGCGTTGGAAAACGGCGACTTGAGTCTCGTCTGCATAGCGAATCTGATGCCCGCGCGCGATCGCTTCGTCGAATACCTTCGCTAGGCGAGGGTTGGCGGGCTTGGTGAACGCGGCCGGCATTGTCATGGTCCCTAGTATTGCGGGCGTTTGATGTCTTTAAAAGCCACCAAACCGGGTGTGAGTTCCTCTGGCTTATGCCTCGAGTGCGTTCTTCATGGCTGCCTTGACTGCGTCGGTGTTGACGCTGAGTACGAGTGTGCAGCGGACGGTGGTGTCGCCGGCGGGGTTGAGTAGGGTGATGTCGAGGCTGCCGGGGTCGATGGTGGTGGGGTCTATTCCGGCGAGGGTGAGGACGGCGGTCTCGAAGGCGGGGCCGAGAGCTATGGGCATTTCGCACCTCCGTTGGTTGGTTCCGTCCTGGGCCCGACTGTGGTGAACGTTGGGGCTGGTCCGGTCGCGCTTGGCGCCTGCACGGTGGCGCGCTTGGTGAGGAGTCTTCGGCCCTGTTCTGTGTTGGGGGGTGAGTCGGGTCCAGGAACGGAATGGGTGCCGGGTGTGGTCGACCCCCTGGTTGATGTCACACCCGGACGTGGTCAGGTTTGGTGGCCTGATTGGTGGTGGGTCAGGTTTGTGGTCCTGAGTGTTTGTCATCCGAGCTGATGTCGGGGCGCGCGACTGTGGGCCGCTGGAACGAGAAAAGCCCCGCCGTTTCCGGTCGGGGCTTCTCGTGGTTGGTGGCTTCCTGTCCGGTTTTAGGCGGACTTCTGGAAGGCACTCACATGTTATCGCAGAATGACATGGTTGTCATTCGTGGGCGGTATCTCCACCGGTTGGCGTGTCGGCTGAATCGAACAGCCATTCCTCGTATCCGTTCGAGTGCCCGTAGTTCATCGCCACGGGGTGACCCTTGCGGCGGATGCACGTGACCAGACCGACTCCGCGGAGAGTCACCGTCTGCCCACACTCGACGAATGGCGGCTCCATTACCGGGCGGTTCAACCCGTTTGAATCGGTGGTGTGTCGGGCGAGCGGCGGCGGGAACCGTTTTGGGATATCGCTCATGCGCTCACGTTACCCTTTTCCTCCAGCTCTCCGATCAGTTCTTCGACGGCGTCGTGTCCTGTCCATGTGGTGACGGGGTTGCAGGCTTTGCAGATGGCGGAGAGGATGACGGGTTTGTCGTTGTCGTCGAGGCGGTAGAGGAGTTCGAGGGGCCATGTTCCGCCCTCCCCGTCAGGACCGGTCCAGGATCGTTTACCGCAGATCGGGCACGGGTAGGTGATGCTACGCCGGCGGGGTGGGTCCATGTGTGCGCGGATCAGGTTTGTCCATCCGTGCAGCTGGGTGATGTACCAGGCTGCGGCTTCGGGGTCGCTGTTGAGCTTCGAGAAGCGGGGCAGCCAGTGCACCAGGTTGAGTCTCGCGTCCTTCACGGCGGTGACGTTGATGATGCGGCACCAGTCGGCCGTCTGAGACGCGATCTTCGCGTACTCGTACAGTGCGGTCGAATCGAGAATGTTGCGGGTTGAGGCGAGCGCTGAGGACCCGGCAGCGGTGTTGCTGGACGGTATGACCGCGTCACGGAACTGGTCGAGGAGTGGTGCGTGTTCGACGGTCCAGGTTTTGAGGTGGTTGCCGTCGTCGTCGAACTGCCGAACTTTCTCGACTACGGGTTTGGTGAGTGCTTCGACCGCTGTCAGGAGCGGAGCAGTGTCGGTCAATTGCGGTACCTCGTCTCGTTGTAGAGGTTGGGTTGGCCGGCGCGAAGTTTCTGCAGCTCGGCGTATCGAAGTTGGTTGTGGTGGATGTTGCGCTGCTCCTCGATGGACTTCGGGATGAGCATCACGTGACGCGGTCGCGGTCTCGAGTACTCGATGGCTTCGCCCGTCGCGGGGACGAATGAGGCTCGCTCTCCCGGAAGGTCGGGGTCGGTGTCACTCATCCGTCCGCCTCCGTTCGTTCTGCTTCGATGAGTCGGTTGATCGCGCCCGCATCCGTGGTTGTGGTGCAGAGGGCATGAGCATCCAGAAGAGCCTGACGGCGGCCTGCTGCGTACCCGGCGATGAAGTCCTCTTCGGGTGTCGTTCCCGACCAACCGGGGTTGTCGTACCAGACTTCCCATGCATCCTTCGCGGCGCTCACTGTTCTTCTCCTTGCGAAGTTCCGAATGGTTCGCGTCCTGATCGGAGCGCAGCCACGATTTGCTCAACGGTCACTCCCGGGACATGGGCGTCCCGAGATTCGATCCAGTCAGCCCACCCGGCGAGTGCTTCCTTCCGTGCCCACTCAGCACCAGCGATAAATGCTTGCCAGCTGGCCGGGAGGTCGGCAGGGTCTACGCCGCCCGTGTAATCTCGCCAACCCTTCCGCATCACTTCGTCTGGTATGTTCACCGCTCCCCCTCGGGCACTAGGTCTTCCCAGTTCTCGGGCCAGCCCGTGAAGCCGATGACGCCGCCGAACGCATCGCGGGTGACTGTGTATCCGAGCACGCCGCACAATGTGTAGCGCTGACCATTCCTCGGGTCGACATATTCGCCAGGCTCCGGCACTTCGACCCGCCCGCGACTAGTGATGATGGTTTGGCCGCTCATGCCTGTTCCCCCTCAACCGGAGTCCATGGGCCAACCAGGCGCTGTAGCGTGACCTGGCGAAAGTCGTCGTCTGAGAGGTAGTCACCGGACCACGCGGTGCGCTCCTCAGTCCTCATGCTGTCGAGTTGTGCCCGCAACGCGTCACGCTCAGCCTCAGCTGTCGCGAGTTCCTTGTCCACGTCTTCGATCAGGGCGATGAGTTCCCGGTAGGTGTGGATGTCCTGGCGAGCGCAGTAGGCGTCGAAAGCCGCCTGCGGATTCTTGACCAGAGCCTCAACAGCATCCGCCAACTCGCCAAGAGTGACATCCGGCTTGTACGGGCCTCGGACGGCCTCGATCAGCCTCATGTAGTCGTCGCTCATCGGTAGATCTCCTTTCCGGAGCCACCACATCGACCGCATTGGTTGTGCAATCCGGGGTGCCGGCCGCTGCCCTTGCAGAGTTTGCATTTCGGCAGGGCGGCGAACCGCAGCGCCCTGGTCTGATTGCGATGCCACCGTGCGTGAAGTGCTTCGTCTTCGACGGTCGCGCCGCATTGGTCGCAGGTCATGTCTGGTTCTCCTTCGTGGGTTCGGGTGTGTGGCAGTGGCATGCGTCTTTGTGCCACTTCGGGAGGTGGTCGCGTGCGGTGCTGTGACCGAACGGTGACCAGCAGCACGACTTCTTGCACGGCGGTGGGGTGTCGGTTCGTTCTCTTGGTGTGGGTGACCACTCAGGACGAGGAGACAGATCGATACGGGACCTCATCAGGCATCACCGCTAGCCCGTGTTTTGTCGCCCGCCCACTCCGCATCGCGGTGCGCATCGTTGATCTCCCAGGGCGAGAGCAGGCGGCGGTACTCCTTGAAGTGCTCCGGCAGGATGTGGAGGCTGGCGAGCTCGCGGTCGGACCGATCCCGAAAGCGATGCAGCGGAAGATCCCACTCGACCTCTCCGAAGTAGTCCACGGCGCCGCAGTAGATCGGGTCGCGTCGCCGTTGTGACTCGCGGATCGCGTCCTCGCTCTCGTTGCACTGCAGGCACAGACGCTCAGGCATCGGTCATCGCTTCCTCGAATGTGTCTGCCCCGTTCTCGAACTCGATCACCCGCAACAGTTCGATCGGGGACAGTTCAGGTGCCGGAGGACGGGTGATGGTCTGATCAAACATTGGTGATGTCCTTTCTCCCGTTCGCGGGAAGACCAAGCTGGATGCGGCGATACCGGACGCCGCCTTCCGATGCGTCCAAAACGAGCGCGATGCGCCGATCAGACAGGCCCTGAGAGTGAAGCTCAGCTACCTTCGTGGGCTCGATGGGGGCAAGTCGCTTGCGTTCCCTTCGCGGTGCGCCGAGGAGGTCTTCGGCAGCCTCCACGAGCAGGTCAGAGACGCTCATCTCTCGCTTCTCGGCGATGGAGACCAGGCGTGCCCAAGCATGGTCCGGGAACTTCACGTTCATCACACCACCCCCAGAGTCAGCGCATGTGCGCGAGGCTGATGCGCTGAACACGGGGATGGACGCCCGCACCACATGCAGGTTGGCGACCACGAACCCACAAACGCATTCGGCGCATCGTGGTGAAGCGGCTCCCGATGGGCAGTCTTCGCGGCGGCCGACATGAGCGTGATCGTCAACTCAACCGGGAGAGGTTCTGGGTTGAGTCGCGGTGCCTTGACCGCTGCACGGAGACCCTTGCCTGACTTCACCATGAGCCCCCAACCTTCAGGCAGTTCGTCCGGCTTCACGATGTCTCTGCGCGGGACGACCAGCCACCAGTGGTGCATGTACCGCTTGAACGCCTCCGCCTTGGTCGGGTCGCGTAGCTCGGTCAGCCAATCGGAGCGCGACACCTTCACCTCGTGTCCGTGGAGCGCCAGCGTGGACGCATACTTGTCCGCGGCAATAAAGTCCGCGATCCGCTGCGGGCCGGAGGCGTATCCATCGAGTCGGGCTCGCACGTGTTCGGCCCGCACCCACCGGTCCGCGTATGTGCCAGGCCGACGTGCCATGTACCGGTCGAGGAGGAGATCGAGCATGTCCCGCTCGGTGTACTTCTCAGGCGCTGGCTTCGGGGCGATTCCCTCGAGCATCAGTTCGTTGCTCATCACGCCACCCCCAGGTCGACTCGTGCGTCGAAGTCGCAGATGGATTCCGGAGTGTTCCTACATGCCGTGGCGACATACCCGCCCAAGTTGGAGATCGGGTCCAGGGTGAGCTTCCCGAACTCCTGTGCGAACACGAACGCCTCAAGGAGGCTCATGTCCCGCATCAGAGTGTCAGCAAGGGTGCTTCGGAGTTCGGCCAGGTCTTTGATCCCGACCTCGTGCGCAGCTTCAATCCAGTCTTTGTCGTTTGGACCACGCACGTAGGTTGTCTCGTTAACAGGAGAGATATCGTCTTCCCCCTTCCTACTTCCTACTTCCCCCTTCCCCCTTCCGTCGTGCCGGTTTCCGCGGTTGAGCGTCGGAATCTCCGCCACTCGCTGGTATAGGATGCAATCTGCCTGATCAGGGCCAGGATTTGAGCGCTTCGCCTTCTTCTCCGTCCGCTGGTGCTCTTCCCACGACGGAATTGAGTAGAACTCACGGCCGCCGACCGAGTACCATGCGACGTCGAAGCAGGAAGTGACCTCTTCCGCCAAGCGGCGGAAATTCCGCGGTTCAACCTCGGAAGATTCGTCATTGGGGAACGCGAAGCCCAACAGGCGTCGAGGGTTTGCATCACCAACACCCCAGTCATCCGCCCAGTTCCACATAGCGATGAAGAACAGACGCGCCCTAAGCGACGCAGCAGCAGTCCCACGGCTGTCCCAGAAGTCCGGCTTGATCGTCCGAATTCTCGGCATCAGCGCACCCCTCCTTTCGTTGTGTATCCGCCGGCCGCGGTGATCAGTTCGATCGCTTCCGCAGCTTTCATCGGGTGCGCCCTGCCTTCCGTGTCGGGAAGGAAGTAGCCGCCAAGATTGCGGTCATAGAACGGGACCTGGTCTGCGGTCATGAGCCGGTTCCTTTTGAGCTTCCAGCCCATGCGGAGACCGGTCCGGAGGAACGTCGCGTCAGCCTCGAGCAGCTGGTTGTGATGAGCGCAAAGCATCACTCCATCCGCCGGCGTGACCTTGGGCGCCTTACTTCCTCGACCACCCGAGCCGGACGATTCGCGGTGGTTCCACTCGAGGCGACCGAAGCAACCGGAGGGTCCGGCGATGCACCGGTGACCGTCTCGGAGCGATGTTGCGTCGCGTACCTTCTGCGTCGGGGCCGTCATGACACGACCCCGAAATGCTCTGCACGTGCCTGCTCGACGGCAACGATCGCGTCCTCGATCCGGTCGAATCGCCCCAGAGCGATCCGCTTGTAGTTGACGCAGATATCGGCACGCCACTTGTTCCTGGTGGGATCCCAACTAACGCCGCGTACGCCGCTCTTCGAGTCCGCGTGCGGGCCCGAGAGGTTCTGCATGTTCTCCATCTGGGTGACCGCGCGGAGGTGATCAGGGCGGACACATGCTCGGTTCCAGCACTTGTGATCGATCACGAGGTCTTCTGGAATCGGACCGTTGACCATCTCGTACGAGATTCGGTGTGCGAAGTACATGGTCGAGCGCGCGGAGAACCGTCCGTGTCCCTGGTTGTGGAGTGTGCCACGCCAGATCCAGCAGCTGTCAGTCTTCTCGACGAGGAACCAGAACCGCTCCTGCTCGTCAGGACGAAGAACGATCGAACGCTCCTTCATCGGCCGGCTCATGCGGTCACCTCCGTGACAGTGACTTCGAAGTGCGGCTGTGCGTCCTTCTCGTATCGGATGGTGGCGCCGCGCTTCTTTCGCTGCCATTCGTTCTTGCATGTCCGGCATTGACGCTTTCCGGACGAATCGCTATAGAGGTTCGCTCCGGAGTATGGATGTCCCTGCGGACAGTGGGTCTTCTCACGCTGCGCAGCCTGCGCCGCCTTCCCGTACTCGCCTCGACGCCGGTTGAGCTCGGCTGTGACTGGCTCGAGGTGGTCCGGATTGACGCACTGCCGGTTCTTGCAGAGATGATCAATCTGGAGGCCCAGAGGGATTGGCCCCATCAGCAGCTCGTACGCAACGCGGTGTGCGGTCGTCATCTGCCCCTTGAACCAGAAGGCGCCGTAGCCGTCCTGGCGGACCGCTCCTTGCCACTCCCAGCAATCGCCTCCGGCATCAACCTTGGGCCAGAAACGGATCCAAGGATCGCGCGCTGTCATCGTCATGACACGGCCCCCAATTCGGTGATCGTCACACTGAAGTGAGCAACGGCGTCCCGCTCGTACCGAATAGTTGCGCCAACCTTCTCCATATGTGCCGGATCGTCATCCGGCACGACGTGTGCGCTGATGCCTTTGTCCGCTCCGATGCCGTCGTAGATGGCTTTGAGGAAGGGGGCAAGGTTGTCCTCGTCGCGTCGATGGCGTGTGTTGACCACCCAGACGACGTCGACACGGCACCGATTCAGCGCCGGCACATTGGCGCCACGCACATGCGCGGCGACAAGGGTGCGGACGATGCTGGTGCTGCGTGCCTTCACCGACCAGTGTCCGGGGCGGTCGTTCGCGGACAGTCCCTTCGGTGCCCGCTCAAACGCGAGGTCGAACGTCCATGACCGGCTCATGCGGCGGCCCCCGTTTCGTGTCGTAGCTTCCGCAGTTCGCGTGCTGTGAGTCCGCCCCATGTGCCCCAGTACTCGCCGTTGTCGATGGCGTATTGGAGGCATTGGGCTCGGACTTCGCAGCTGGTGCAGATGCGTATGGCGGGGCGTGGTGATTCGCCGCTTTCCGGGAACCATGCGTCGGGGTTTGTGGTGGCGCATGCAGCTGCGGCCATCCAGTCGAGTGGGGTTTCGTCGGGCAGGTTGACGGCGATCAGGTCGAACGGGTCCGCGGTCATGAGTCGGCCCCGTTCTCGGTCTGCGCTGCCTGTGCTTCGCGGTAGGCGTTGGAGAGGGCGAGCATGATGGGGTCTGGTGCGCCGGCGGCTTTCGCGGCTTGTCCGAGTGCCCCGATCGCCTCGAGGTTCCCGGCTGCCTGTTCCAGTTCGGTGAGCCAGTCGCGGCCGTTGAGGGGTTGCACGGTGAAGGGTGCACGCTTGCCACGGGTGACTGTGAGGGCGATCTTCAGGGCGGCGTCTATGTTGGAAAGGTGGCTGATTTGGATGCCGCCGACTTCTTCTTTCCCGAACCGGATGGTGGGGTTGCGGAAGAGGGTCATCTGTCGGCCGGCGTAGTTGGTGCTGTCTGCACCCCAGGCGGCGACGAGGACGCGTCTCATGGACTTGGACGGCTTGTACGGGCGTCCGTTGCCGAACTCTTCGGTGACGACATGTACCGGCTGCTCAGCGTTCCCCTGGCGCACTTCGGTGACGGTGACGGTGACTGGTCCGGCGATGAGGTCGTCCGCGTTGAGCTGGTCCGAACGTGGGGCGATGCTCTCGGTGAGGTTCATTCGGAGGCCTCGTATCCTGCTCCCTGCCACGCGCCGATTACCTTCCCGAGGGGACGATCGAGGATGCGCAGGTATGGGCGGGGCTCGCCACGGCGGAAGCCGCTAAGAAGCTGGTCTCCCCACCGGATGGCACGCTGATCGTCGCTGTCCTGGTAGATGGCGACCCAGGAGAGGCGTCCGCCCTCGGTGGTCTGGATTTCGATGGTGCTCATGCGATGACTCCTTCGGAGAACATCAGCCACGTGGGTGGCTGCAGAGGTTCAGTAGTTGTGGGGTAGCCGGGCCACAGATCAGCTGCGGTACAGGCGGCGTACGTTTCGTAGGCGCGTCTGATTTGGCGGCGTCCCATGTCGGCGAATTCGGGTGCGAGCTCGTACACACCCACCAGGTAAGGGGCGGTCTTCTCGACGACGACGAACCGCATGCGGGCCATGAACTCCCCCGTCGCCACCCCGTACGTCTGCAGGTAATGCTCCTGACGGACGTCGTACCGGAGTTCTGGTTTCGCGACGGTGCGGGCGAATGCTTCGGGTGACGCATCCGATGCACTGGTTTTCAGGTCGACACACCAGGGGTCGTCGACGGTGAAGTCGGGGAGGTAGTCGAACCGGCATCGGATGGGCACACCAGTGTCGGGGTCGGTGGCGAACACGGATGCTTCCGCCTGCCCTGCCTGCTCGAACAGGGACCGTGCGAGCGGGTGGGCGAGGACGGATTCGGCGATGGCGTTGATCTCGTCGTACTCAGCCTGTTTGACGGGGATCTTCCCCGCATCACGGGCACCCTGGATGAACGCACGAGCGCCCTTCGTGGATGCCGCACCGTTGACCGCGAGGTATTCGGCGGGGATCGCTGTCACAGGTGCACCGACGCCGAGGACTTTCCCGTGGACTGCGGATCCGACGTCGTACGCCTTCTTCGCTGGTTCGGGGTTGTCGCGGTAGTGCTTGTACTTCGCCGGCGCTTGCAACAGCTTCACCAGACCGGTGCTGCTGAGTGCGGGATCCGAATGATAGAGACGCTCATCGAGGCCGTGAACAATGCCGGTGTAGCTCATTCGTGGTCCTCCTGTTCGTGGTCGTCTTCGTCCCATACGTCACGGTCCATCCAGGGTTCGGCGGGGTCGTGGTCAGGGTCGGGGCAGGTGTGGTCGGGCCATTCGTCGGCGGGGACTGTCTCGTCACACTCGAAGCAGGTGGTCAGTTCGATCACGACCTGACCTCCGCGAGCACTTGGGCGGCGATGGTCTCCGGAAGCTCACGGAGCCCGAGTGCGCCCTTATACGGGATGGGGGTCGTCAGCGCACGCGGGTGGGCTAGTTCGAGGTGGAATGCATCGGGTTCTGCCCATTCGGAGCAAGCGCCATAGGGCTTGCCCGGTTGGAAGCAGGATCGGACTGAACGAAACCGCGAGGACTCGGTGTTTGGTCCGTGGTGCCCGCCCACGATGTCGATGACGCCGATGATGTGGCCTTCGTCACTCCACCAGGGCATCGGCGGGTTCCCGAGGCGAGCTCCGGATGCCTGCATCGCATCGTCAAGCGCTCGTGATGACCATGCCGCGTCGTACTGAAGTCCTACGTGAATGGCGACCGGGCCGCGGTAGGTGCCGGCGATGTTCCGGACGCGGTTCTCGACGTTCTTGCCGCCGTGGATGATTGCCCACGCCCACGGCTGCCGCACGGTGAGGATTCGCATCAGCACAGCTCCTCATCGGTCGGGGTGTACTCGGCTCGGTCGCGTCGTTCGTCTCCTGCTGCTTGGAGGTCATCCCCATGCGGGTCCGGGGCGATGAACGCGGGCTTCGTGGGGCACGACGGGGCAGGGGTCTTCGGAGGAAGGTCACGGTGAGAGAACTCAGGACCGTAGAGAATGTCCGCCAGGTTCCGGGTCAGGTCGTTCATCGGTTCAACTCCGCCGGGATGAACGTCGGGCGCATGGTGTCCACAACGTCGGTCGCCCACACGTCCTCTCCCGCGAACTCACCCGTTTTCCATGAGGTGGTCACAGATCGGTCCAAGTACTCGTCGTAGAGCTCGCCGTTCTTCTTGACTCGTGCCCCGTAGACGGTCAGCCAGCCACGCAGCTTCCATCCCCCATCACGCCACTCGAAAGTGGCTTCGACATCGCTCACTTTGATCGGCTGGGTGGCGTAACCCTTGTGCATGACTTCTGTGTTGAGTCGGGCGGTTACCGTGACTTTCGTGGCCGTGATCGTGAAGGTGTCGCTCATCGGGCACCTGCCAGGACGTCGAGTGCCAGCGTGAGGCCCGGTGTGGTTTCGGTTTCCCGGGTGATGCCGGTTCTCCTGTCGTTCAGGTCCGCGTTCACGACAGCGCGCATCGCGTCACCCTTGGGGAACAACGGGTGGTTGCGAGACATCGGGGCGAGGAAGTCATCCATGATCGCTTTCGCGGCACGGACACGGTCCAGGTTGGTCTTGAGGTTGCTCATCGGTCTTTTTCTCCTTGCAGGTATGTGTTGAGCTGGTTGATCCCGTAGGCGGCCAGCATGAGTAGGACGGCGAGTACTCCACCGATCCGGTAGAGGAGGGGTTGCTGGGTGAGGGCGCCGGCGAAAGCGAGCACCACTGCCAGCAGGAATGTGGTGATCAGGAAGGTCTTCACGCGTACGTCACCCCCGTGAGGCGGAACATCCACATGACGACCGCGATGACGGCGAGCACGGCTGCGAGGACCACGATGGTGATGAGTAGCCAGTCCGGGCCGAACGGTTTGTACCCGTTCATGCGCCCATCACCGCCCATGCGATACCGGCACAGATCGCGACGAACACGGCGAGTGTGATCACGAACGCGACCACCGCAACACCTGCCGGGCCCGGATCCTGAGGGGTGTAGTCGGGTCTCATCACGACTCCCCGAGGATCGCGCGAGCGAGGTTGAAGGCCTCGGGGATACCGAGAGGCGCACGCGGGCCTTCGCCGACGACCTCGATGTTCCGCAGCGAATCCCGCAGGATCGCGAGTACGGGGTCGAGGGTGCGATGCAGAGTCACGACCGCATCGAGGTCGGCGTCCTCACGGAACCAGCCGTAACCTTCGCCGCCGCTGAGAAGTGCGCTCCCCTCACAGCTGACCAGGTCGACGTCGTAGGGCGACGTAGCGATACGCCACGGCCCTGGAGAGCTAGCGGACCTGAGCCCTTCGAGCTTCTCGATCGCCGCTGCGATCGTCTCCGCTGCGGTCATCGGATCGCCCTCCTAAGGGCTCGGGAACCCCGCAACCAACGAATGATCGGGTTCCAATGAGTGAGGACATGAGATCGACGGCGGCTCATCGGAATGCCTTCCGTTCGACCAAGTGCAACCACACCGACGCCACCAGCACAGACACCACCGACGCCGACACCACACCAGCCGCAAACACCCTCAAAGTGCGCATCACGACACCGCCCTACGGAGGATCGCGAGCGCATCGCCATCGACAGGGACCCCGTAACGGTCATCCAGAGCACCCGAATACGCCTGCAAAAACTCGACCGTCCGGTCGGCGTACGCGACCGTCGTCTGACGGCGGGCGATCATGTTGATCAGATCGGTGCGGGTCATGACGCCACCGCCTTGAGGGTGAGCCGGCGCCGAATGGCAGGCAACGCGGCGGGATAGATGTAGAGCGTCGTCTTGATCTGCCCGTTGTGATGCCGGGGAGCGTTCAGCTGCTCCTTCGACTTGAACTTGTCCCGATGTGCGGATGCGGCGAAGTACTCGTATTCGCGGACGTTCTTCTGCCGCTTCTCCGACCAGTGCCAGAGCTCCCGGCGCGTGATCCATCCGGCGTCCAGCAGCGCACTCCGGAGAGCATGCTCACCCATCCCGAGCTCGCTCGCCGCGACCTTGAACAGGATCACGTCGGTGCGATCAAGGAAGTTGTCGACGTACTCGACCTTCGGGGCATCCTCCTGGACCTTGGCCTCCAACTCCTTCACGGTCGCCAAGGCGGTCTGTGCCGCAGCCAGGATGAGTTGCACACCCTCGATCGACGTCGGATCGAACGCAGGCTGTGAGAGTTCCTGAGTGCGCGTCTGAATCGCGAAGTACTGCTGAGCGCGAGCAACCTCAGGCTTACGGGCATCCGCGTTCTGCAGAAGGATGTAACACCCGTACCGGGTCAGCTGCACATCCTCGATCTCCCGGGTGCCACCGTTCGGCATCGGCGATGATTTCGCGGCGCCGCGAAAATGTTCGGACGCGTCCAGACCGGACGCGTCCACCGATGCAATCGCACGAGTGATGGCGTCGGAGAACCGTTCCCACCGCTCGTACCCTGCGTAGGGCATCAGGTCACGAGCCGACCACACCTCACCATCCGTGAGCGTGATGATCTTCAGACTGTCCAGAGACTCCTGGATGGATCTCGGTACAATTACGTTGTCAGGCACTTCCTTGCCTTTCTCTTGATTCGCCCTCGTTCCAGCGGGGGCGTTTCTTCGTTTAGGGGGACTGAGCAGCTTCGGGTGAATCTCAGGACGTCTTCGCCGGCGGCTTCACAGGCCAGGACTTGATCCACCGCTCAACCTCTTTGGCCGTGAAGCGCGGCTCCGAGGTCGGGAAAGTGGGGATGAGCTTCCCGGCATCGACGTGGTTGCGGATCGTTCTTCGGGAGAGGCCCACCAGTTCGGCGAGTTCGTCGTACGTGTACGCCTTCTTCTCAGCCGAAGTTTCAGCGGGCTCTACGGTGGTTGTCTTGCGGGTCACGTGGTGACCACCTCCTCAAACAGGTCGGGGACCGACAACGCAAGAAAGCCGCCGACCGCGATCAGCTGCTCGAAACTGAACGAGGCACCTCCTTCGAGGCGCTCGTCCAGAGCAGTGACCGTCATGTCGGCGGCTTTTGCTACGACAGACTTGTCGTAGTGGTTGTCACGGATGGTCGCGGCGATCTTCTGGCCGACCATCTCGTCCCGAGTTCTTAAGTACATACGTGCAGACTACAGGTACACACGTACCCACACAAGCACAGATGGGCACTTTTTGGCACACATGTCCCCATGGCATGGCTAAACTGACCCAGTGGAAAAGGGAACGCATAACCTCGCACTAGCCGCAGAGATCCGAGCAGAGCGCGCAGCTAAAGGGCTGACGCAGAAACAACTCGCCGACATCTCAGGCATCAACTACGAGACGTTGAAGCACGTCCTCAAGGGAGACCGGGACATCAACGTGACCCAGATCGCGGCATTGGCGGACGCGTTCGACATCCCCGCCAGGGATCTGGTCGACCGCGCAATGGCTCGAGCGGAACGAATGTCGGCGGGGTCGACTACATCTTCTACTAACGAAGAGAAGAAGGATCCGCGCGAGATGGACGCGGACGAGCTCGACAAGCTACGCCAAAGCGATGTCGCATTGGCAGCTCACCCGAAGACCGAGGAGAGCGAGCAGGACGAGCAGTTCCAATAGGGGAGGCAAGGTGGGCGGGTATGACCCTTACGCAGATGCAGAAGAACGCGGGATCGAGGTCATACACCGGCCCATCAGGACCGACAACGGAATGTGGCTACCAGACCACAACCTGATCGTCATCCGATCCGGAATGCGAGCCATCCACGACCGGTCCACCCTGGCGCACGAACTCGCCCACGCAAAACTCGGCCACCGCGACGACCGCCCCAAACATGAAGTGTTGGCGGATCGTGCGGCAGCCGAGAAGATGATCGACTACGACGAATGCGTGGACACGATGAGGTGGTGCCCGGACGCTCATCGGCTCGCTATGGAGTTGGGTGTGTCGACTCGATTGCTGCGGGTGTTCCTGAACGTGCACCGGTTGGCGAGTTGACCAGCGCCGACATCTGCTCGAGGGCCCGCCGTATGCGGGCCTGCTGCGCCTTTGACCGTGTCTTGTACGACCGAGACATTGCCCGGTCGGAGTGCCCCACGATGAGCGGGATCAGGTCTTCGTCCACGCCGGCTTCGTAGAGCAAATCGACAGCCGTGTGGCGCAGGCCGTGAAGGGGAACATCCTTCTCGATACCGGTGTCTGCGAGGACGGTACGCCACAGACGCGTGTCTTGATCAGGGTCGATCGGGCGGACTTGGTTCTTGTCGTTGACCCACGTGAATACGAGCCCCCAGGGGTTGTCCGGCTGGGTGGCCATGTGTCGCTCGAGGATAGACCGCAGAGGGTCCACGAGCGGCAGGATCCGCCATCCCGCGTTCGACTTGGGTCGAGTCCAGTAGAGGCCACCGTCGATGTGTCGGTACTCGTAGTCGGCGGGTACGTCGAGGCGACGGTTGGGGCAGCTGTGCGCGATCCGGTTTCCGCACGGGTACTTCGCCCGACCGTTTGGCCATTTCTCCTTCGGGAGCCCGCATCCGTGTGCCCAGATGATGCGTTGGAGTTGCCAGGACAGGTCGAGTTCTTCGCCTACTCGGTCCCGCTCGAGACCGATGACCTCACCCCTTCGGGCGCCGGTGAGGAGCGCGGTCGCCCAGCGTGCGCCAAAGACTTTGTCGTCAGCGATGTGACCGAGAACCTGCACCACCTCCTCGAGCTCGAACGCCTCCTGATCGTTTCGCTCCTTGCGGGGTGCGTCCATCAGCTTCGCCACGTTCCGCCCGACACGACCTTCCCGCATCGCGATCTCGAGGCTGCGGGACATGATGCGGTGCGCGTTGAGCGCGTACGTGGAGGTTGCCCCGCCGGCGAGCATCGTCCGCTCTACTTCGCGGATGTGGTTCGCGGTGAGCTTCTCGAGCTTGATCGTCCCGATTGTGGGGATGATGTGCCCGAAGATCACGGATGAGTACCCGCGGATCGTGGATGGGCGGCGTTCCTTCTTCACGACGTTCTCGAACCAGTACGTGAACCATGCCTGCACGGTCATGTCGTTCGTGTAGAGATCGCCACGCTCGCGCAGGTCGGCCTTCTTCTGCTCGAGCTTGATCATCAACTCGGTGGGGCTCTTCGACCGGATCGGGGTCTTCCTGCGCTTCCCCGCGTGCGGGGGTAGCTCGAGCCAGACTTGGTAATACTTGAGCGGCAAGGTGTCGTCAGCGGGAACCCGGAAACCCGCGAATCCCCTTGGTAGCTTGGTAGCCCCTTCACCCTTCCCGCGTGCCATGACCCTCCTCAACCCATCGACTATCGGGGGTTGCGCGCGAGACCGAAATGGGCTTCTTGCCCCAGAAGTTCTGCATGGCTCGGCTCCAATGGTCGCGCTGCGCTTTGGAGGGGAAGGTCTGGACGACTGGTCCTTCAACCAGAACGCCCCATAGGTCCGTGTTGGGCTTATCCATTTGATCCTTCTCCTTCTCGGGTGCCATGACCCTCCGCCGATTCGAGGTCTGGGGTGCTGACAAGCTCATTACGTCGCCGCCGCTCATCCCGGACCAGCGGATCGATGAGCCGGGCCGCTCGGTAGGTCGCCCACCAGACATTGGTCTGACTCGGCTGCGCAACTGCAGTCTCGAACTCGTTGAACTCTTCCTCGCTCATTGCACGGAGCCGCTCCTCCATCTGCGCCAGGTGCTCGGCGTAGAGACGCGCGTATGGCTCCAGGGTGCGATTCCACTTCGGCTTGTCCATCAGTGCTCTCCTGTCTCAGAATCCGCAGGATCGTACACAGGCTCAACATGCCCGTGCAGCGGATGCGCGTTGCGCTGATGAGTCATCAGGCGCACCTCTGCCGAAGCGCGCCCAGGGTCCGTCTGCGCCGCTCGCCAATCACAGTCATCACAAACTGCTCGCCATCGCTGCCTGGCCATCACGCCGCCTTTCGTGATGCGGGGCGCTGTGCCCCGCGAAGTCTTCTGTTGATCGGAACCACCTCCGTACTCTGGGCGGGCTCCGTCGCCCGTACCGCTAATCTCCCGTGCGCGCTCCACCGGCCATCACTCAGGACTCCGATGTGCTGCGTTCTTCTGCGATCGAGGTGAGTAAACTTCCTCATGTCGACCAGCTCCTAACTGGATCGGCGCGAAGGCCCTGGGCTCCACCCCGGGGCCTTCACTATTTGGTTCGGGTTAGTAACGCGGTCGGTAGGTAGACAGCCCGTAGATCGGGTGCCACGCCTGAACCGCAGTGCGGAAGCCAGTGGTACTCACCCACGGCTTCGGATCATGCGCCTCACACATCGACTCTCCCTTCTTGGTGTACCCGGATGGTGTACCCGAATACCTGCGAGCAGGTGCACTGCTGTGCTCACGTATGCACACTCTATATGCACATTTCGCAGCTTCGCAAGTACAATCGTACCATTCCGTTCAACTGAAAATCGAAAGGTCACCGGATCGATGCCGGTCGGAGCCACCAGA
>NZ_JBHVVL010000009.1:0-1952 GCF_042883605.1 Leifsonia sp. NPDC058194
AACACAAAACGTGATTTTTGAAGCAAAACGGTTCCTCTTTATGGAGCCGTTTTTTTTATTTCCCGAAGGGTTATTTGTCAGAATGACAAACCGATTTCGAGCCGGCGAGAACCCATTGTCACACCACGATTTAGGGGGTGTGTATAAATGGGCACTCTCTGTGAAATTTGAAGCTTTGAAATTCCGAATGGCGCACTTATACACTCTGTCGAGTGAGTGCTAAAATGCTGAAGCATTTCCGTCAAGCGTGTGGAGGAATCTTGTAGAGAGATATAGCATAGATACCCGTATCTCTAGAGATATTTTGGTATATCCCTGCTATATCTATGGGGTATCTATGCTATATCTTTGGCTTCAAAAACGGCACCTGTTCTAAGAGCATAGAAACTCAACAGGCACAGCCTGTTTGACACCCTTTTTTTTAGGGTGGCACCGAGTTTCCTTATGCTCTTTTTCTCTGAAGCTAAACCTGTTTTATATGTCGTAGTCTTTTTATTGGGAGTGACCCCTTGCTGTACAATTTCCGGAGGTGCCGATAAGGGACGAATTTTCCCTTGTCGGTTGCCTTTGGGGATTGTAAGGGGTGGAGGCTCGGAATCAAAAGGAAACGAAATATCATTCCGAGTGTGCTTCTTTTTTCTGTTCTTGAATTCTATTATTTCCAATGTTAGAATTATGTTAACAACTTGTTAGGAGTGTGTTTGGATGGAAGAGAAAAAACAAATTGGACCTCGAATTACTGTTGAAACATTTAAAAAGCTAGAGTTATTAGCCGAACATTTTACAAAACACAATGAATTTGGAAGAGTTTCAAAAGATGCTGTAATTGAGTTTGCTATTAAGGAATTGTATAGGGACTATTTGGGAAAAGGACGCTAATTTTTGTTGAAAAACTGACTTCGGATTTGGGGTTCTTTATTATTAACTTGATTTTAATTAAACATTACAGGAAAAATTGAGGGGAAATGGATGGATAAACGCAATGGTGACGCGGTTTTCATAGCTCCAAATGATGTTGTAAAAGTGACCACTATGAATCACGTCATTGAAGTTCAGCATATGGAGAAGATGAACCGGAAAAATAATATCAAAAAATTGGACAAGGATAGGTTTGTAGACCTCTCTACTGGGGAGATCCGGGAGTTCGAGCATTCGGAAAATCGGCAGGAAAATTATAATTCTTTGAGACAAACCTTTAAGAAGCTGCGTTATTTGATAAATAACAATTTTATAGGACGGCCAAATGAATTACATATAACTTTGACATACAAGAAAAATATGACGGACACGAAAAAACTTTATAGTGATTTTCAAAATTTTATCGACAGGTTGCGTTATAAATACAAGAAAGAAAGTTCGATAGATTATTTATCGGTGGTAGAGCCACAAGGACGTGGAGCCTGGCATTGTCATGTTTTAATGCGCTTTAATGATTTGGATAAGATTTATATTAAAAATGCTGAATTAAGGAGTCTATGGGGTTTAGGATTTGTAACAATCAAGTCATTAAAGGATATAGACAACATAGGAGCCTATTTGAGCGCTTATTTGACTGATATAGACCTAGAAGATGTCCAAGACAGGGAAACAGCCTTAAAAGTGGCTTCAGAGGGCTGTGAGGTGCAAACAAAGATCGTAGAAGGTCGGGAAAAGAAATTTTTAAAAGGCGGACGGCTGCACATGTATCCTTCCGGAATGAATATGTATCGAAAATCAAAAGGGATTGTTAAGCCGGAACGGGAAGAAATGAAGTTCGGAGACATAAAAAAAGTAGTGGGTTCGGCAAAACCACACTACGAGAAAAGTTATCATGTCGAAAATGACAATTTTGAAAACACAATTTCGTTTCTCCAGTATAACACAAAACGTGATTTTTGAAGCAAAACGGTTCCTCTTTATGGAGCCGTTTTTTTTATTTCCCGAAGGGTTATTTGTCAGAATGACAAACCGAT
>NZ_JBHVVL010000011.1:0-1288 GCF_042883605.1 Leifsonia sp. NPDC058194
ATAAGACTTCGCCTCGAACTCATCAGGGTTCAGTCCCACTCGACTCCATCGTCCCTGACGAATCTCAGTGACCAGGTTTGCCGTCGCCATCCCAGAGCGCAGGTTCACCCACACACCGGGGCGTGATCGAGCCTGCTCGGCCTTCTTCCCATACTCTTCAGAGATAGCAAACACGGTGGCCATCTCTCAACCCTGGTTCTGCGCTGCGTACCACTGACGCTTGAGGTCGGGGTCATCGTGATACTCAGCCAGCATGGTGAGCAATGCCTCTGCCGTACCGGTGAACTTGTAGATCGGCCAGCCACCTCCTGAACCCGACTCGTTGACCAGCTCGAAGCCCACCCCGAACTTGGCAGCGTACTCGGCTACCTCCGCGTCACGGTCCTCCACGTACGCCATGTCCAGCTGTGCACTGTACTCGCCGGTGCTGGGGTCCAGCGTCAGGGGCTGCTCGTAGGTCGGCATATCTCGTTCTCCTCGTCTCGAACTCTCTATAGCTATAGTATAACTATTCTGCATGGGGTACCAGCCCCGCCCTTCGCGCTCTTGAACACCTCTGCACGCTATACTCATCTCCAGAGCTTCTGCTCTATCACCAGGGGGAGAATCCGAATGAGCGCTGAGTGCAATGACCCGAACTGCACCCGTAGTACCAACGACCCTTCCGGTCTGTGCTGGCAACATCGACGTTCGCCATCCAACCTGGATATCTCTGCGTTGGACTCAACTCCACCGGCTGTACCGCTACCCGCCCACTCTCCATCGGCCAAGCTACTGGCGGAGTTGCTCGATGCCGCCGACTCGATCCGCTCCGCTAGGGATACCCAGTCTTGGTTGGACCATCGCTTCGCTGAGCTCAACTCTACCGACCCCATCGTTCTTGTCGCATCGTTGCGTGGCTATCGCTCTGAGGGTCAGCACAAGATCGTGGTGCCGGTGAGCGCCATCTCTCAGGTGGACGACTCTCCGAAGTGGGGAGTGATCGACAATCGAACGGACACCTTTAACTACCTGGCCGACTCTCTGGTGGAAGCCAGTGACAACGACTCCCTCTCTGGATGGATCGCTGATCGTGGTCGCCTGGAACTCTTCTCCGTCCCAGGCTCTCATGGCCCTCTCTACTACGCAGTAGGCGCACGTCACCGTGCCCACATGATGAAGGCATTCCGAATCACTCACTGGCCCGCCATCGTCACTTCAGGCGTTCTACTTCAGCCGGGTGAAGAGGTCAGCTTTATCCACCAGTACCCGCGCACCTCTGTAGAGGAACTCAACGCTGCCAGGGAGC